>JBCBRM010000028.1:0-110428 GCA_039819665.1 Bacteroidota bacterium | reverse complement strand
ATGGATAATAATAGCAAGGAAGATAATGGGGTTTATACTCTTAAATTCCTGCAAGGGGTTTCTATCTAATTCCTTTAAACTGAAACTGCACAATTATGCTTTTTCAGAGCAAAAGATGGATACTTTTGCTCCGAACTACCTAATCGTAGAATCCAATATTTGGTCCTCAAAATTATGGGTCTTGCAAGAAAACCCCTTAGATAAATCTTCTATCATAAAGAAAAAGCCAAAGGTAGAAATTAGCATTAGTCTTTATAAAGCCAATCAAATTTATCGTTTTATCAAGCAGCTTATTTCAGATGAAGAACTAAAGAGATACGAGGACTATTGTTGTACCGCTGGATCTTTCTTTGGTGAATTAACAAACACAAGTATGGGTTCACATAACTTTTCCGATTCTTTTCCATGTGGATTATTTGAGAGAGATTTTGATAAAGAATTATTTAAGATGATTGAATCAGAACTACAGGAAGCTAGAGTTAAATCCAATAGGATAAGCTTTTTTGAAAGATTTAGATAAATTGACGAGATTGTATAAGTACAAACCTTAACACAAAACCCTCAAACCATGAAAGAAATCATCCAGGACAAAAGATTTAAATACGCAATTCTCATTTATAGTTTGCTGGCATTCGCATTCACGGTATATACCTTAAATCGTGTACGTGAGCTGGAAGATCAGGTCATTCCTTTATTGGATGAAGGGAATTATGAACAAGCTGAAGAAGTCCTATCTGACCTGGAAGGCATCATTGACACCTACATTTATCAGCCTAAATTTTTTCCCAATAAAAGCCTGATGAGTGTTGCCAAGCATAAGCTTCATACGGGTAAAGGCAGATTAGCCCTTTTAGACAATCAATTGGAAGAAGCTAAAGAACATCTGCTCAGTTCCGCCAAAGTTTCTGGTGCTCCTACGCTCAACTCATTTGGCCCAAATATGTCTTTGGCCCAAAAGCTACTCGAACAAGATGAAGACGAAGTTGTCCTGAGCTATTTTGAGCTTTGTGGGGAGTTTTGGCTATCTGCTCCGCATTCTGTCCCGGAATGGAAAGAAGCCATAGCCAAAGGAGAAATGCCTGATTTTGGACCAAATTTGATCTACTAAATTAAAGAACAGATAAGCGACAGATTTTGTGGGAATGATGGGCATTGAGCATATTGCTATTCATGCCGAAATTCTCATTTTCCATAGCGGACCTCATCGGATTAATCATCATTTACCAAAGTTTCTTCTTTACCCTCAATCTCTATCTCCAAAATAAAAAGCAGACCTCTTTCAACCGCATTCTCTCAGCCTTTACAGCTCTATTCGCCCTCAACTTTCTCAACATACTCCTTATCAATCAAGGCATCCTAAATCAGAATCATAATTTTGGCTTGGTTTACGGCTTGCTATATGGCCCGGTCTTCTATTTCTACACCCTCTTTTTGACGGACAAGGGGAAAAAGTTCCAACAAAAGGACAGTCTTCATTTTCTTCCTGCTGCTTTCATTCTCATACTCATCCTGCTCGCTGGAAGCCTGATCCAGTCCGAAAACAGCCTTTTCTTGCTTACTATTCTGGTTTTAGGTCATATTTTCTATTACCTCAGCAAGGCATTTATGCTCATTCGTAGTCTTCAACAATTACTCAAAGACAATTTCTCTGAAATCGAAAGTCGCCGACTTGCCTGGCTAAGAAGTCTGATTTTATCCGTTTCTTTCATTATTCTCTTCGCGGGACTCGAAGCCTTTATCCCATTAACATATGCAAGCCTCTACGGCGACATCTACTTTATGCTGATCTCCCTTTTCAGCCTCATGATCATAAATTTCATGTTCTACAAAGGATTGCAATACCCCGAAATCCTGAAGGAGCAACTCATTCCTCCCCCCAAAGAAAAATACAAAGGCTCAAAGCTGGATCCGAATCAGGCAAGAGAAATCCTGAGAAAACTGGATGCATGTATGGAGGATGAAAAGCCTTACCTCAATGAGGAATTAAGCATACGGGAATTGGCGGAAATATTGGGGGTCTCCAGCAAAAATCTCAGTCGGGTAATCAACGAACAGAAAGGAATGAACTTCTTTGATTATATCAATCATTTTCGAATTGAAGAAGCTTGCGATTTACTCAAAAGTAGAAGTAGCTCTGAGCTTCGCATTAATGAAATTATGTACCAGGTCGGCTTCCGTTCTAAGTCCACCTTCAACCAGGTTTTCAAACAAAAAATGGGCATGACTCCCAACGCCTACCGATCCGCACACAGAAAAAAATCCTGACTTTTTGGTCCATTTTCCTGAATTCGGACCTTCTGTACTTTTTTGATCGCTTCCTTTACTCAAAAACAGCGATCAAACATGTCTAAAACTTTTGCAGCCTTCACCCTAATCCTCATTTTCTTTCATTCTAGCCTCATAGGGCAGAAAATACTTACTCCTGAAGAGCAGCTAGAAGATTTGACCTACCTCATCAAGCGTCTGGAGGAGATTCATCCCAATCCTTATGCCTACCTCTCCAAAGAGGATTTTTATCAAAAAGTAGAAATACTCAAACAAAAGCTTTCGACAGAAATGAATTCAATAGAATTCGCTAAGCTCCTCATGCCTTTGGTCTCAGCTTTGGGTGATGCACATACGGAAATCGAAGTTCCTAGAAAAGAGTTTCGAGCATTCAAGGAGGCTGGCGGAAATGTATTTCCCTTTTCAATTGACATCCGAGACGACCAGCTATTTGTCAGGGATCATCCGAGCTATGAAGGAGCTGAAATCCTGGAAATCAATCACAGGCCCCTCGCTCAAATCCTTCCAGCAATTCGTTCATACGTCAGTGCAGAAAGGGAAGCATTTCGAGAAGTAGTTATAGAAAGAAACTGGCAGTCTTATGCTTGCTTTGAGCTGGGAGAAATTCATTCCATTACCCTTGATTTGGATGGGAAAAAGTCAGAGCTAAAGAACTGGGAAGAACTTTCTTTACCCCAAAAAGCAAGTGCCTATGAATTAGAATTAAAGGAAAATCAGGCATGGATACACTTTAATCGTATGTCGAATCTGGGAGCCTTCAAGAAGTTCTTAAAAAGAAGTTTTCAAAGTATCGAAGAGCAAAGCATAGATACGCTTATCATTGATTTACGTCAAAATGGAGGGGGAGATTCACGGCTAGGTGATGTCCTCATTTCTTATCTTCATGAAAGTAAATACAATCAGGTGGATATGTTGGAGGTGAAAGCTAGTGCAAGCCAAAAAGCCTATTTCCATCAAACCTATATCCCCTTTTTCCTCAAACCCTTCTTACCGCTTTTCAAACTCAATCCAGTCCTTCGAGCTACCTTTGGTAAATCAGGGAAAATATATAAGATCAAATTCAAGGATAAACAAGCAAAAAAGAGAAAAAATAGCTTTCAGGGGAAAGTTTATGCACTCATAGGGCCTGCAACCTTCTCCAGTGCTGCCATTCTTGCCAATGCCTTGAAGGAATATGAGATCGCCGAGATGCTGGGAGAAGAGACAGGAGGCATCCGGATTTTTTATGGTGATAACATCTACATCCAATTGCCGCATTCAGGGCTGCGGTCAACTATTAGCTTCAAAAAGTTTGTATTGCCAGGTGCTAAAATGGATGGAAGAGGGGTTATTGCGCATGGATCGCTGCCTTTTAGGGATATAAAATAAAGGCACAGCTGTCACCCTGACCACAATAGAAGGACCCAAAATAATTTCCCTAAGCTATGCGAACGATGAAAAATAATTGGGGCACCTTAGTATGGTCCCTCGACTTTGCTCGGAATGACACGATTTGTGTATGTAATCAGAAACAATGCCCTATCCTCTTGGGTTCTATTTTCGTGGAAAATATTCAGACATATCTGGGTAAAAAGGACCAAAGACTACAAGATATTATCGAGCAAATCGAGCTGCCCGAAATCAAGCCTACAGGTAATCTTTTCCATGACCTTATGAGCTGCATTTTGGAACAACAAATCCATTATCGCAGCACCAAGAAAACTTTTGCTCGCTTATTGGAGAAAGCTGAGATAGAGGAATTAAGCCTCGAGAATTTTGAAATTTTCGAAGAAAAAGCACTAGAAGGATTCAAGATGTCCATGAATAAAGTAGAGACCCTGGGAAGGGTTTTGGGTTTCTTCCAACATGAGCAGCCAGTATGGGAAAATCTCGAAGATAAAGTCATTCGGAAAATCCTATCAGGAATAAAAGGTGTCGGTCCTTGGACACAAGAGATGCTCCTCATGTATAGCCTCGAACGAAAAGACATTTTTCCCGCGCAGGATTATCACCTAAAATTGGTCATGGGCAACGTTTATGGAATTGAAGCTAAAGTTTCGCAGATGAAAGCCATCGCTTCAGAATGGATTCCGTATAGATCCACAGCTGTCCGCTACTTATTGGCCTGGAAAGCCGCACAAAAAGGAAAGAAATGAAACGATCAGGATCAGCAGATTTGGCATTATTCGGTGGAAGCATTCCTCACTGGCTATATGAGCGCATGACCAAAATGAGTTTGGCCATAGTTGAGGCTATCCTTACCGAATATGGACATAAGGCTTTTCTGTCAAAAATGTCCGATCCTTTCTGGTTCCAGAGCTTTGGAGCGGTTATCGGTATGGACTGGAATTCCAGCGGTGTTACGACTACGGTCATGCGGGCCTTACGAGATTCTGTCAATCCGGTAGGCAAAGAATTGGGATTGTATGTTTGTGGGGGAAAGGGCAAAGAATCTTTGAGAACTCCAGCCGAGTTGGTTCGAGTAGGAGACAGCACAGGCCTGGATGGAAACCAGCTTTCTCGTAGCAGCAAATTGGTCGCTAAAGTTGATAATACGGCCGTACAGGATGGCTATCAATTGTACATGCACAACTTCATGATCTCTACTGAAGGCGATTGGACGGTAGTACAGCAAGGCATGAAGCCGGAAGACAATAGTGCAAGACGCTATCACTGGCATAGCGCAGATATTACCAGCTATGTAGATGAACCGCATTCAGCCGTTTGCGGTAGCAGTCAGGGCGACATTCTAAACCTCACGGCCAAGGCCGCTGGCGAAACCAGAGAAGGCATTATGGACATCGCACAGGAAGATGCAGAAAAGATGCTTAAAGAGATTCCCAAATTGCTCGTTCCCAAAATCAAAGGAATCAAAGCCGGAGACGTCAACCTCAAACGTCTGGGCAGCATCCTCCATTTAGCCAATGAAACCCAAACCAAAGATTTCGAAGAACTCCTCCTCCTCAAAGGTCTTGGACCGAGGACTTTGCAATCCCTTACTTTGGTGAGCGAGGTCATCCACGGCACACCCTCTCGTTTCTCAGATCCTGCCCGATTCGCCTTTGCTCATGGTAGCAAGGGCGGCAATCCTTTCCCCGTACCCACCAAAGTATATGATGAAACCATCTTCACCTTACGCAAAGCCGTAGATATGGCGAAACTCGGAAATACCTATAAGCAAAAAGCCATCGAGAAGCTAGGGAAAATGGCACAGAAAGTCGAAGAAGGATTTAAACCGAAAGAATCTGTAGAGGAGTTGTTGGACAAGGAAAAACGAGATGCATGGAAGCATGGCGGCAGGACAATCAAAGGCTATTCTAAACCTACCAAAAGCGGACAATTAGGGCTCTTTGATGGATAATTTCTGAAACTCAATCGAGACTTTTTCAGTACTATTACTTACCGTTTAAAATTCAACACACACATGAAAACAATACTCATCTTTTCCTCCTTTTTCCTATTGATTTTACTAGGTGGATTTACTCAAAATTCCACAGAACTGATTTTCACCATATCAGACACCTTATGGGTTGAAGCTGATCATTTAGAACTTAAGCTGAGCCATGTAGAGTTTAATAAAGACACGATACCGCCCGAAGAGCTAGGTGGCCCACGTATTAGTTTCGAGGAATTAAAAGAAAAGCTCAAAGAGTACGAGCCAAAGTACATCTATGATAAGCATGCAGGTATTCCAGACAGGTATCAACTAAACTTTGTGGAAAAAGTAATCCACTTGAACTTTAGCTCAAAACAAGAATTGGTAAGGTGTATTAAACAAGTGGGCATATACGCCAGGGTTTTCCCCCAAATAGGAAAATTAGAAATTGAAGATCCAACTGTTCCAACAGAATCTGTATTCCAAGCTACGCTAGACAAAGGAAAAAAGAAGGCCATACGCTATGGATCTCTCATGAATCAAAAAGTTATTGGGCTAAAGTCGGTAGAAGAATTACAACTTGAGCAGCTAGACCCAAGAGAAATACAGGACTCACATTCAGGAGGTTGGACCATTTATCCTCCGCTCTCTGCTTTAGCGCCCGAAGACATTCCGCTAAGAACAGATGTTCCCTTTGTTTGTACCCTCAAGCTCACGTTTGAACTGGAGTAGTATAGCTGACCTATGGAACAAATCGTCCGGCAGTATGAGCCCTATAGGCCCAATGATTCCTTAAGAGGATTTGGATACACAAATCTTTGTCTCTTGAACAAGGAGCTTCAAAGAGTCAATATCCTTTGCAGCGGGGAGGGGACCTATCCTGATATCGAGATCATCTTAGCCTATGATTTTATTACTGAGCCGATCAAGCCCATAGCGGATAGTGGCCAATATTCGATTCACAGTTGCCAGATTAAGCTAGAAGATGAGCTGATTCCTATTCATCCGACTGAGAACATATCCTTTGGGATTAGTCGAAAGAGGTGGTCGCTTTCCCCTTCGAAAGAATTTCTGGAAACTTTGTGTAAGCTATTCGATGAAAAGGAAGCTCTTGATCATCTATGGATATTGGCCAGGTACTTAGCATCCAGTGACAAAAGATTTATCAGCAGAAAAAAAGTTGAATCTCTATATGACGGTTTTGAGAAAAGTTTTATTTCCTCGGTTATACTATCTCATCCTTTTCTTAAACGAAATGGATGGAAACAAATAGGATTTTCCGGTGAAGAAATCCCTAGATTTCTCATTGCCCGTGAATTGAACAAACGGAATTCCAACATAGATTCTTTACGTAATTTCATAGACTCAAAAAGCTTAAAATTCCTGGATTATAACTCCGAGCACTTACAAAAATTTGCCTTTGAAAAGTTGGAGGAATTGAAAAATGACTATGTAAAACGCCAGCGATATGAAGAAGCTGCCCACATTAGAGATGGTCAAAAAGACTTCGCATGGAAATTTATCCAAACCTATTGGCCTCATCCTAAAGATGAATTTATTGAACCCTTCTTTGAAAAATTTCGTTCAGAATTAATTCAATATATCGACCATGAAATGTTTTCCTGAACTCCATTCTGAGCGCCTGATTCTGGGCGAAATTCTACCTCGCCATGTTCCTAAAATTACTGAGCTGGTCAACAATCCTAAAATTGCTCAAATGACTCTACACATACCCAATCCTTATGAAAGAAAGGATGCAGAGGAGTGGATCATAAAAGTCAGACAGAATTTTGAAAGTGAAGGTCGATACAGTTTTGGGATTCGGCTTAAATCTACAGATGCCTTCATCGGAGCTATGGGCATTCATCCCAATAAAGAGTATTATAAAGCCGAGCTGGGCTACTGGATCGGTGAACCCTATTGGAACCAGGGCTACGCGAGTGAAGCCATGGGAGCAATCCTAAAATTTGGGTTCGAAGACCTGGGCATGAACAAACTTTTCGCCCAACACCTCATCGAAAATCCCGCCTCTGGAAAAGTCATGATCAAGAATGGCATGATAAAGGAAGGAGTACTGGTCGATCACGTCAAAAAAGGAAATGAATTTCAAAGCCTGGTTCAGTATCGTTTGACTCAGGCAGAGTATAAGTCACTAAATTCATAATCATGGAACTCAACACACTCGAACTGGACATAGAAGCAAGTGAGGGGGTTTACAATATCGAACATCATTTGATCATTGAGGTCGATGGATCATACCTCCTTGACGCCATTGATACTTTGAGTCTGGCATATTATCCGGAACTGATAAAAACGGTACATGGATCGGGAGACTTTTTGATTTTTACCTGTGCATGTGGAGTGGCAGATTGTTCGGGTTGGGAGAAAGTACGTGTAACCCACGAAGAGAAAATTGTAGCCTGGGATTTTAGTTTCAATGAAATTACCTATGCCTTTCGCTTTGACAAAAACTTCTATATAGGCGAAATCCAAAGATTAATTTTTGAGGTAGAGCTCCATAAATATAAAATTGAGCCTAAACATGTCATAGAACCTATGGGTTGAAACATTGATCTACACTTGCAAATGGAATTCAACATCCAAGCAAATGAACTGGAAGGTATTTTTACAAAACGTCAGTAAAGGAATTATCGAGGAGGGTGAATTAGAAGAAAAATTTCGGAAGGATACTTCTGACTATTTGGGATTTCCAGGAGCGACAGAGGAGGAAATTTCGCAAGCAGAAAAGCGACTGGGATGCAGCCTGCCACCTTCCTACAAAGATTTCCTTAGAAACAGCAATGGTTTCAAACAACTCAACCATTTTGTCTGGGACATCTATTCTGTTCAAAAAATCGATTGGTTAGGCAACCTCGATCCCGATTTTGTTACAGCTACCCTCAAAGACCCCGTAAGGCCCGAGGATGAGAAATACTTTGTCTATGGAAAGGAGCAGGATCCGGTATACGTACGACATGAGTATTTTCAGCACTGCCTGGCCTTATCTGCCTGGGGAGACGTAGCTATTGTTTTGCTCAATCCTGAAGTCCGTTTTCAGGAGGAATGGGAAGCCTGGATGTATGCCAGTTGGATTCCCGGCGCCAATCGCTATCGCTCTTTCGAAGAATTGATGATCGAGGAGTACCAGAATTTTTGGCATATAATCAATCACGAAGAAGAAGATTTTTTGGAGTTGTAGGTTGATAGAAAAGCTGGCATCTCGAAGTTCGGCGGTACAAAAACAGGCTCAAAATGACGTGTCATCCCGAGCCCTGTCGAGGGACCTCATTCTTCTAGCCACCGATTTTCCTCCACCTAAATTGAACCTGGGAAAGAAAGAAAGGAATGCCATAGGCCCTTCTCCCGCAGAGCGGAATCTGGCTGACAGCTGTGGTTTATCTTTCCCATTCCTTCTTCCTTTATTCTCCCTCTTCTCGTATCTTTAAAAAATTCCTGCTTATGCCGACCACTCTTTCCGAAATAGCAGCCCTGATCTTCACAGCCAACCTCTTTCGCTACCTCATCGTAGTCCTTCCCTTTTTCCTCATCTTCTATGTGATCAAGCGAAACAAATGGAGCTTCCGAAAGATTCAGGAGAAATTCCCCAGAAAAAAAGACATGCAAAGAGAAGCTTTGTATTCACTTACCACCATTATCATCTTCACCCTGATTGGTTTGTTGGTCTTTGCCACGCCGATACGTGAATACACCCTTCGATACAATGCCATTGCGGATAGAGGCTGGGCCTACTGGGGCCTGAGCATCGTATTAATGATCTTCCTGCATGACACCTATTTCTACTGGGCGCACAGAGCCATGCACCATCCTCGACTTTTCAAATACTTTCACCTCGTCCATCACAAATCCACCAACCCTTCTCCCTGGGCGGCTTATGCTTTTCACCCATTGGAAGGAGTAGTGGAAGCCTCAATCATATTCCCCATCGTATTTCTGATTCCTTTTCATCCTTCCGCCATAGCCGTCTTTCTGTTGTTCATGATGATCTACAATGTTTACGGCCACCTCGGATACGAGCTTTACCCCAAAGGATTCAACAAACATCCCATAGGCAAATGGCTCAATACCTCTATTAACCACAATCAACACCACAAATTCTTCACAGGCAATTATGGTCTGTATTTCCTCTTCTGGGACAGATGGATGGGAACGATCCGGGAAGATTATGATCAAGGATTTTTAGCCGTAGATCAGAAAAGAGCCCAAACCTCATGAATATTCCCTTAGTCCTCGCAAACCTCCTTTGTTTGCTTGCTTTTGTAGCACATACCTTTATAGGAGATAAAGAAATACGCAGTCTGGAACCAGAAGAAGCAGAAGGCGATAGACGTCAAAACTGGACGCAAGCCCGAGCTGGCTGGCACATGGTTTCCTTTGATTTACTTTTTGCGACGCTTGCTTTGGGCTTGATCAATTTTAGCGATTGGATCAAAGACGAAACTTTCCTCCTGCAAATCCTGATGATCTACTTTATCGGCTACGGAGTCTTTTGGTTAATGGGATTACTCATTTCGAAATCATTTCCCAAAAACTACCTCAAATTAGGTCAATGGGTGCTCCTTTGGGTCATTTCGGCTTTGGTATGGTGGGGAATTTGACACCTCAAAAAGCCTGGTACAGCTGACCTAATACTTATTGCGCCAACATCTTGTCGAGCAGTTTGTGGTAGACATCTCGCTTCACATAATGATTGTGCCTTTGGCTCTTCACATATTCCATCTTCCCCCGGAGATTGGGGTAGTCGGTATTTTTCTTTTGGGTAAAGCGGGCATGTTTTTCTGGATCTTTTTCTTTACAATCCAGGTACTTAGCAATGAGTTTGGCTTGTTTGCCAAACATCTCATAAGCAGCTCCATCGGTTTCTATTCCTCCCAGAAAGAATAGGTTATTATAGCTTCGATCAAAAATCTCCATATAGAGATCCATTACCCCTTCCTTTTGCGTGAGGTATTCGTCATCGAGGAAAGGATATGCACGTTTATAGCCCGTAGCCAATACCACCACATCCACCTCCACCGAACTTCCGTCCTCAAACTCAACCTCATTCCCTTTAAACTTGCTCACATTTCGCTTAGCTTTTATATCACCATGTCCCAAATGGTAGAGGATACGTGTGTTCATGATGGGATGGGAACTGAGGATAGGGTGATCCGGTTTCTGCAAACCGTATTTCTCCAGATCCCCCACCAATACCTTATTAATCAGAAACTCATTGATTCGCCTGTCTAGCCATAAGGGCAAAGTCGGACTTTCATGCGCAAATACATCACAGGGTTTGCCAAAGACGTATTTTGGCAGAAAGTAATAACCCCTACGCATGCTGATGTATGCTTCTTTAGCTACTTTCGCAGCATCACAAGCTATATCACATCCAGAATTCCCTGCTCCGATTATCAAAACTCGTTTGTCCCTAAATTGGGCCATACTTAGGTATTCCTGGCTATGGTACATTTCTCCGATAAACTGTCCCGGGATTTGGGGGAAATTAGGATACCAGGTAAGGCCGGTAGCGCAAATGATTCCGGCATACATCCGACTTTCTCCATTGCTCAATTTCAGCTGCCAATACTCGCCCTCATTAACAGGTTTAGCCTCAATTACTTCAAGCTCAAATTGAATGTGTTTCTCCAACTCGTGCTTACGAGCATAAGCTTGAATATAAGACAGGATTTTGTCGTGCTTGGGATAGTCCGGATAATCTTTGGGCATAGGGAAGTCCCGAAATCCAGATAGGGTTTTGGAAGAAATAAAATGCGCCGACTCATACATGGCTGAGTCCTTTCGCTCGATGTCCCAAATTCCGCCAACGACTTTACCTTTATCAATAATCTCAAAAGGTATCCCACAGGACTTAAGAGATACAGCGGCACAGAGGCCAGCAGGTCCAGCACCTATAATGCAGTAAGTAGTTTCAGGCTTCATTTATTCTATTTCCATTTCCAGCCATTTCTCAAGTGCATCTACCATACGTCCTCTTTCCTGTGCAGTCATGTTTCGGATACGTGCCTGCCCATGATCTTTACCTTCGAGGAAAAACCAAAGGGAATTGGTCTCCTTGGAAGGTAAAGTAGCCGTAGCCGACCAGGTATCATTGGCTCCATTGATGTAAATAAAATTATTGCCTTCTTCTTTGATCCATTTATCCACTTTCGGCAAAAGAGATCCATCAAATGTAACTTCCATTTTGTTCGGGGTAAATGCCGCATGAGGATGCGGTTGCATGGGCAAAGCTTTCAGCAAGCCTTCAAACTCTTCCGTCTCGTATCCATAATAGCCCATCTGTGCAGCGGCCTGGTAGTAATGAGAGCTATAAGCTTCAATTTCCCCATCTGCAAAAAAGGAAAGGCTGGAAACTGATAAAAGATGGTCAACCACCTCTTCCAAAGGAGCTGTCTCAGAAGGAATGTCTTCACATTTCGCCCCCCATTGCCAGAAAGAAAAAGGATATTCCAGTACAGTGTATTCAAAGGCTTCTTCAAAGCCCAGGTAATTGAAACTCAATTTGGCCCCTTTGCTATACCACTTCAACATCCGCAATACTTCATTTCTATAGGTCAGCAAACGCTTCTGAACGGTATAGATTTTTTGGCGACATTCTTCTGTTCCGATCTTGTCCAGAAACTTATAGATCCTTTTCTCTTCATATTCGAGGTTCAAAGGAGCTACATAGGGAATGCTAACGGTTACGTCATCTGGATAAAAATAGCGGTAGAATATGGTCGTTTGACCTCCTTTGCTAATTCCGCTACTCACCCAATCATCCTGGTAAATCTGCCCTAGTATCTCTCTTACCTTATGTAAATCAGCCGTAGCCTGTTCGAGGTTCAAATATTGATAGTCAAGTTTATCGGGCATACTTTCCCCAAAGTAGCGGTGCTCTACATCAATCTGATTAGCGTCCAGCAAATAGGAAATCTCATAGAGTCGATTGCTGTTACGGTTATAGCCCTCTGTGATGATGACATTGGGACGATTATAGCCTTTATGTGAAAGGTAAACTTTCTGATAAAAATGGCCTTTCTCAGGTGCGCTATGATCCAATGGCTGTTTTACTCGAAGCAAATATGCAGCCCCATAGCCCGAAGGAGTTTCAATGCGGCTAAAACTCACATCTGGCAATTCAAAAAGCCTTTGCTCTAACTCAGGATACTGGGCCCATACAGGAAGGAAAAGAATGATTGATAGTGCAATGAGGATGAACTTTCTCATGATTTGATTGGGTTGATAATCTAGCTTTCTATAACAATTTTGATTTATCCTTTTTCAAAACGCTGCATGACATAATCATGAACTTTACTCAAGCGCATATTGATGGTAGAGGGTCCGACCCGTACAAAGAAATAGTCTTTATCTCCATCTTTGATATAAACGGGCTGGGTAGCCGGTTCGCAATCTACTCGTAAGATATTATATGCCTTATATCTTATCACATCATAGTTAATGAAATCTGAGTGCTCACTACCCATACGATTCTTGATCATATTGGTCAGGTGGAGCATGTATTTATCTTCATTGGGGAAACCGTCTTTTTCAATACCGATAGGATTTCCATCATCTTCCACTCCAACAAATAGGGTTCCCCCTCGACTATTCAGAAAAGCAGCCATACTTTTGAGCACGGACATTTCCATGGCTTTATCCTTTTGCCCACTTTTCAGGTTAAACCTCATCGTCGACTTAAATTCCACAAAATCCTTTTCGCCTTCTTCTATAAGTTCTGCAGAGGAAACCTGCTCCCGTGTACGGAGGTAATCCGTAATTCTTTTTGCTAATAGACGGGTAAGCTTAAGCGCCAGCTCGGTTGAGATTTGAGAAGGATCGTACAGGGATTCTCCATCCAACTGAACGACTGAAGCAGTTTCGATCGCCCTTACAGAGCCTGATCTTACAGAATTATTGATAATCCCTATTTCACCAAAGAGCTCTCCAGGCATCATCACCTTATAGTCCTGATTATGGCTATTGAGTTGAAAATTACCTTCAGCTACAACAAAAAGATAGTGGGCAGGTTGATCCTCTGAAAAGACCAGCTCATTTTGTGAATAGGTCTTTAGGCGAGAAATACAACAAAGTTCTTTCAACTCTTCCTCCTCTAATTGTTGGAAGACGGGATTCTTCTTCAGAAAGCTGACCAATTCGCTGTCTTTAGATGCACGTATTTCTCCTGGCATTTCAAAAATTCCTAAAGGGGCGGCATAAGAGAGTACTACCCTCCATACCCCGGTTTCATGTCATCTCTGAAATTAGGAAAATAGAATTTAGTATGAAAAACGAGATGAAAATACTAGCTTCGATTGTCAAAAATGAGTATATAACATGGAAGATCGTTTAGCAGAATGGGTAAGTGGGATTAAGGAGAATAGTCGCCTTTTTGAGGAAAGATTCAGAGGATTGGATCAGGACAGGCTTAACTGGAAACCCAATCCCCAAAAATGGAGTGTGGGTCAAAATATTGACCACCTGATTCAAACCAGTAGAAGTTTCTATCCGCATATTGAAAAGATAAATCAGGGAAAATATAAAAAGCCTTTTATGGGCCGTATTCCCTTCCTGGTAAACTTTTTTGAGCGTTTGATCCTTAAAGCTATTGAGCCTGACAACCCGAGAAAGACTAAAACATTTCCGATTTGGGAACCAGATCAAAGTAGTGTAGAGGAAAATATTCTGGACCAATTTCTGGAAGAACAGGAATCTTTGATTTCTATGTTTGAAAGTAGCAAGGATCAACTAGGAAAGGGAATTGTTATCTATTCTCCTGCTAGCAAAAATCTGGTTTATTCACTAGAAGGAGCATTTGATATTCTTGTTACTCATCAACGTAGGCATTTAAAGCAGGCAGAAAAAGTACTGGATGCTCGCAGAGCCTTTCCTTGATGGATGGAGTTTAGCGGCCTACATATCAGCTTTGCAGCTTTTGCCCTCATTTCTTTGGGTGCAGGTCTGGGGCTTGCCCTTAGCAAACGTTTTATCTATGCTGCTTTTCTTTTGTTTGCCCTACTTTTTGGAGTGGCTGCTTTATTCATTTTTGCGGGAGCGGAATTATTGGCTGTGGCCCAACTCATCGTTTATGTTGGCGGGATTCTGATTTTACTGGTATTTGGGATCATGCTTACCCGAAAACGTATTTCAGGATTTGCAGAAACTGCCTTGCATCAAAGTATTCCTTCTGCTTTAGTAGGCATGGGTACCGCTGCAGTTCTGCTATTTGTATTCCTTCAGGTGGATTGGGAAAGTCTGGATTGGATGCAGCATAGTGGAGTAGTAGAAAGTGGTTTGGACAATCCGCAAATGATTGGAAAGCAATTGCTGAGTTCTTATTTACTTCCTTTAGAACTTATGGGAATTTTACTCCTGCTAGCATTGATTGGAGCTGCCTATATCGCTAAAGAAAAAGCCTAAGTTTTCTCCCACACATATTCTAACACCCTTTCATCTATATTAAAAGGGGCTAAATCATCCAGACCTAAATGCTTTACAGCATATAAGAGGAGTTCTCTCTCTCCCAGAATATTTTCCCCTAGTTTTTCCGAATAAAATTCCCCTGCAGCTAAAAGTGCATCTTTGGGGATCAGACCGATAAGTTCTGAACCGGTAATTTTTATTTCTCTCTTTTCTGCGGAAAGTTTGGCTGCCTCAAAGGCCTCATGAATGGAGCATTGGGTAAGGTCTGTAAGATTGGTAGAAACCTGTGCCCGCTTATATTCCTCAATAAACCAACCAATCGCCTTAAGAGATTTACACATGCCTGGAATTCTGATAGAATTGCCATCGGCATCTCGCTGAATTTTCCCATCCACTTTCTTTACCCTGCCTATCTCCCGAATGTCGAAAGCGATAGCATTAGCTTTTTTAACTGATTTACTTTTGAGATTGATGTTGTAGGCTACGAGAAATTTCCGTACCCCCAGGACAGTTTGACCAGATTTCGCATTGAATTGAGCAGGGCCAAAATCCGGTTCCCAACCGGGAAGTTTTATTTTATCTCGAAATCCTTCATATTCTCCGGCACGTATAATGGCAAGATTTTTCCGTTCGACTTCCCGAGCATTTTCTTCATATAGATAAATAGGTATTCCAAGGGTAGTTGCGATCCTTTTGGCCAACGCCTCCGCATGGGGGATGAGTTCTGGTAGACTGATCCCGCTGATGGGTACCAAAGGACAGACATCAACCGCTCCCATTCTCGGGTGAGTTCCTTTATGCTTACGCATATCGATCAGCTGGCTGGCAGTTTTCACCCCTTGATAAGCAGCTTCCACCACAGCTTCCACTTTTCCTGCAAAGGTCATTACAGTTCGATTAGCAGAATGACCAGGATCAATATGCAGGAGTTTTACCCCTGCCACAGAACGAATACTATTTGCAATAGCCTCAATAACCTCAGTATTTCGGCCTTCACTAAAATTGGGAATACACTCGATCAGTGCCATCTGGGATAAGATTAGCTAAGCGACAAACTATCCAAGGCTATCTTTCCGAAACTCTGCATAATCAGGGCATTTTTAGCCCGTAGTCCATAGCCTTCCTCTTCTTCAAGGGTTTCCAGCAAAAAGCTCAGTAATTCGGGTTGAGGATAGTCCTCAATAGAGTTTTGCCAGACCCGATCAAAATCTTTGCCCTGCGCACTTTCAGCCGCTTCCAATAAAGCGATATTGGCTTCGCTTAAGGCTTCCAACTGCTCTTCAGAAACCACGGGAATTTCAATCCCTGCTTCCTGATAAGCTTTGAAGAAAAAGGTACCCAAAAAGAGAAGTAATTCCTGCTCTTCTTCATTGAGGTCCCCTTCGCCCATGCTCATCAAATATGCCAGTAATAGAGGCTGCTCATCGCCAAACTTATCGATCAGAGCTTCCATCTCATTTTCGGCTTGAGGAGATTCCAACCATTCTATCGTTTTGTCGACAATTTCTGCACTTATTACTTTCATATCTTGCTGCAAGATTTTTCTGTTTCTAATCTCAGGCAAAATAGCAAAACTCTCCACTATATGATAACTTGCCCACAGCTTATATAATTAGAACTATGCTTAATGAAATCAACCCTAGCTCAACTCCTAGTTGGGAAAAATTAACCCAGCATTATGGGCAGATGAAAACAACTCATATGCGAGACCTTTTCAACTCAAATGCCAAGCGATTTGAGAAGTTCTCCCTCCAATTTGAAGATATACTCCTCGATTATTCGAAAAATATACTCACAGCCGAAACCCTTGCCCTGTTGCTTTCACTAGCAGATGAATGTGAACTGGCAGACAGCATCATCGCCATGTTTGCCGGCGGGATCATCAATCAAACAGAGAAGCGTGCAGTATTACATACAGCTTTAAGAAACAGAAGTAATAGACCGATCCACGTGAATGGGAAAGATATTATGGATGATGTCAATGAGGTACTGGATCGTATGGAAGTCTTTAGCAATCGCCTCCACGCCGGGGAAATGAAAGGTTTCACGGGAAAAGCCATTTCTTCCATAGTAAATATCGGCATTGGAGGATCAGATTTGGGGCCGGTGATGGTAACAGAAGCTCTGAAACCCTATTGGAAAGAAGGGATTGATGTTCATTATGTTTCCAATGTGGATGGCACGCATATCAGCGAAATTCTGAAAAAGGTAAATCCTGAAACGACTCTTTTCATGATTGCCTCCAAAACCTTCACAACCCAGGAAACCATGACAAATGCAGGTACTGCCCGCGAATGGTTCCTGCAAGCAGCCAGTGATCCTTCTTTCATCAAAGATCATTTCATAGCCCTTTCCACTAATAAAGAAAAAGTAGAAGAATTTGGTATCGATCCGTCCAATATGTTTGGCTTTTGGGATTGGGTCGGGGGAAGATATTCCTTATGGTCAGCCATTGGTATGTCAATCTCCTGCACCATAGGTTTTGACAATTTCAGACAATTGCTGGAAGGAGCTCATGCCATGGATGAGCACTTTAGAAATACCCCTTTCGAAGAAAACCTTCCAGTCATACTCGCTCTCATCGGCATTTGGTATAATAATTTTTATGGAGCAGAAACAGAAGCTATCCTTCCCTATGATCAGTATATGCATCGATTCCCCGCTTACTTTCAACAAGGAAATATGGAAAGTAATGGGAAATATGTAGGCAGAGATGGCAAAGCGGTTGAGTATCAGACTGGACCGATCATTTGGGGAGAACCAGGTACCAATGGGCAGCATGCTTTTTATCAGTTGATTCATCAGGGGACCAAAATGATTCCCGCTGACTTTCTCGCTCCAGCTATCTCACATAATCCTATTGGTGACCATCACCCTAAATTGATGGCAAATTTCTTTGCACAGACGGAAGCTCTTATGAAAGGAAAAACAGAGAAAGAAGTAATTGCAGAATTGAAAGAAGCGGGTAAGAGCGAAGAGGAAATCAAATCCTTGACTCCTTTCAAAGTTTTCGAAGGAAATAAACCTACCAACTCTTTCTTATTTAAAGAACTCAATCCTCGTACCTTAGGAAGTCTTATTGCCATGTATGAGCATAAGATCTTTGTGCAGGGAGCCATCTGGAATATATTCAGCTTTGATCAATGGGGAGTAGAGCTTGGGAAACAATTGGCGAAAAAAATCCTGCCAGAACTGGAAGATGGCATTGCAGTCAATACCCATGACGTTTCGACCAATGGGTTGATCAATGCCTACAAAAAAATGAGATAGGCTCAAACAACCTTTTGGACCTCTCTATGTACTATTAGGATAGGCATACATATCATGAAAAAGTTATCTATACTACTCCTCTTTTTACCGATGCTTCTGGCAGCACGGCCCTTATCCAATCAGGCCAGAATAAGCCTCATTACCTGTACACCGGGAAATGAAATTTACTCGGCTTTTGGGCATAGTGCAATTCGTGTTTACGATCCGGTCAAACGGATAGATATGGTTTATGGATATGGGACATTCGATTTTTCGGATCCTATGTTCCTACCGAAATTTATTCAACGCGACCTCATGTATTTTCTGGATGTGGATCAGTATCCACAATTCAAATATGTCTATGAGTATTTTCAGCGTTCCTTTGATGAACAGGTGTTTGATCTGGACTCCGCTCAAAACCAGCGGATTTACGATTTCCTAGAAAATAATATGAGGCCGGAGAACCGGTTTTACCTTTATGATTTCTTTTTTGATAATTGTGCGACTCGGATCAGAGATGTAGTATATAATGAGTTGGAAGGCGATCTAATTATTCCCAATAAAGATAAGCCTTCTGAATATACCTTTCGGAATATACTAGATCAGTACTTAATGGAAAGCCCCTGGATGGATTTTGGGATCGATCTTGCATTGGGGGCTGTCGTGGACGTAAAAGCCACTCCCTGGGAGCAGACCTTTCATCCCGATTACCTTTCTTCAGTTCTCGGTGGAGCAAAATTAAAGGATGGGAGACCTTTGGTAGCCAGTGCACAGAATTTATATGATGCCCCTTCCCCCATCACTAAAGGCAATCCATTTACCGCTCCCCTCACGCTGAGTATTATTGCCTTGTTGGTAGTTGGATTTTTTAGTTGGAAAAATCGGGAGAAGGAAATGAATCGATTTATTGGAGACGGAGTATTCTTTAGCTTGCTAGGTCTTGGAGGATTACTTCTGCTCTTTCTCTGGTTTGGTACGGATCATATTGCCACCAAGCAAAACTGGAATTTGCTATGGTTCCTCCCAACACATATAGTTGCAGGAATTCTTCTCTTCAGAAAATCTCGGCCTGCCTGGTTGAGCAAATATTTTCTAGCCAGCGGAGGTCTTGCTGTTCTGCTTCTATTGGGCTGGTACATCATCCCGCAATCTTTTCACATTGCATTCATTCCGATTCTTCTCATTATTGCTTTGAGAAGTTGGGTTTTGTACAATAAACTGTAGGAGACGTGTTCTGGTGTTCTTGTGCGCTAGTGTTCTTGTATTTACTTGGGACAATCAACACCAACACACCAATACCCCAACACGTTTTTTCCCAGCTCCAACAATCCTGTCATTGCGAGCTGGAAACTCCAGCGAAGCAATCTCCTTGACCTCGATAACCTATGTTTGGAATCAAGGGGATTGCTTCGCCCTTATTAAGACCTCGCAATGACAGTTGTTTTGAATGAATAAATAAAAAAAGGCGCCCTTAAGAGGGCGCCTTTTTTACTTGATCGGCGAATTGATCAGGAGGTTCTTACAATGGGAACAGGAACTTTGGTTTTGTCCCACATCAAATTCATATGAACCGTAGCAGAATCCACTTCTTCAAATTCAATGGTAAACTGCTCAAATTCTGAAGCTGCGGTTCCCGGAGATACCTCCACCTGCAAGATATCTAATTCATGATCTACTTCGAAAGCGCCCCATCTTCCCAACTCTGAATTGATACCTATGGTCCAGTTAGATTCACCAGGAACTGCATAGACTACATATTCTCCAGCAGCTAATTCTTGTCCTCCAAAGTTTACGGTTTGGTTGATTTTAATCTGGGTTGCTTCATTGGCACCCATTCTCCAGTACTCTCCATATGGCTGAAGGGCTCCATCAGCAGAGGATCCAAAAATCAGACGACCTTTTTTGAAAGGACGGCAGTATACCACAGACATTTCCAGTCCATCTTTAGAAAATTCAGCAGTAGATTGTGGACTATGATTTCTAGTAGTAGCTAATATGTAGGCAATATAGCCTCCGAAGGCGAGGACTACACCCAGGAAAAGGAGTAAAAAAATACGTCGCGTACTCATATCTGAAATTAGAATTGTTTGCGTTTAGGTTAGCTTTTCGAATGATTTCATACAACCGCAATATACATCACATTTTTGAAAGAAATAGAGAGCCTATTTAAACATACTCTTTCTTCCGATGACACTACAGATAGGACATTCCCTGGGATTATGCCCACGTGCAGGACAATATTCTCTCCCAAAAAAGATGATCTGCAAATGCAATTTATTCCATTTTTCTTTAGGGAAAAGACGTTTGGCGTCTTTCTCTGTCTGAACGACATTTTTACCACTACTCAAGGTCCACCTATACATCAGGCGATGTATATGGGTATCAACTGGAAAGGCCGGGACCCCAAACGCCTGGGACATTACAACGGAAGCTGTTTTATGCCCAACCCCTGGCAGCTCTTCTAAATCCTCAAAACTCTGAGGTACGATTCCCTCATGCTTGTCGAGCAGGATATGAGATAATTCTGAGATAGCTTTAGATTTTCTCGGAGAAAGCCCACAAGGTCGGATAATCTGCCGGATTTCATCCACTTCAAGTCCAATCATAGCCTGTGGAGTTCTTGCCCTTTCAAATAAAAGAGGAGTAATCTGGTTTACACGGGCATCTGTACATTGGGCAGAGAGTAGGACTGCGATCAGTAAGGTATAAGGATCCTGATGTGTGAGTGGAACGGGAGTTTCAGGATAAAGTTCTTCGAGTTTCTCTACGACAAATGCTGCCTTTTCCTTTTTATTCATGCTTTCTTTTCCGTTGAGCCAATTTCCTCAATCATTTCTTCTAAGCCATCTCCTCCTCTATTTTCCAAATTTCTTTTCAAAAAATAAAAGAGGACACGAGCAACGAGAATTCCCAATATAACTCCTGCAACTATACTTAGGTTATAGCCAAAATAGAGGTACCAAACATAAAGTACCGCTAATTCCACTCCTACCCACAAAACAACCGTATAAATGCTCCAGCTAAGGGGATCTTCTCCTTGCTCTACCGCCAATTTTCGCATATCCCGGGACAGTAAAAATATCCGAAGAATCTCGAGGATAGCTGCAGCGCCTATGAACCATTGGAGAATCATAACCCTAAGTTACGTATTGACTGTAATAAATTCAGAAATTAGATTAAACCTTTATAAACTCCCATAGTCTATCCACTACACACATCAAGGTATGATAGCTAAACAACAACAAATTCAGCACCTCTACCAAAGAGCGGGCTTTGGGCTAAGACCCGATGAGCTGGCAAAGAAAAAGGGACGTAGTATCCCCAAACTGGTAGAGGAACTTTTCAGAGATTCTGAAAAATACTCGCAGCTACGTTTTATCCCTGATCCCCTTAAAGGCCGCTCAGATAAAGAAGTCAAGGACCTCAAACTAGCCGTCCTTTTCGTCAAATCTTTCCAGCAACTTCAGAAACTCAATCTACACTGGATGGATAAAATGGCGACTGATTCTGGACAGTTGCGCGAAAGAATGACTTTTTTTTGGCACAATCACTTTGCCACTCACGTCAAGATCTCCTGGTTGATGCAAGTCCAGAACAATACCCTTCGCAAACATGCATTGGGGAGCTTCCGGAAGATGTTGCATGCGATTGCCAAAGATCCTGCGATGCTCATTTACCTCAATAATCAGCAGAATACCAAGAAAGCTCCCAATGAAAATTTCGCACGCGAAGTGATGGAACTTTTTACTTTAGGTGAAGGGAAGTATAGCGAGCAAGATATAAAGGAATCTGCCCGGGCATTTACCGGATGGAAAACCAATAGGAAGGGTCAGTTTGAGTTCAAGCGAAAGCAACATGATTTCGGAGAAAAGACTTTCATGGGAAAAAAAGGGAATTTTAGCGGGGAAGAAATCATTGATATGATTCTAGACAAACCTGAATGCGCCGAATTTATCACCCGGAAAGTCTATCAATATTTCGTGAACCCAGTAGTGGATGAAAAGATTGTGAAAGACCTCTCCAAAGAGTTTTACAAAAGTGATTATGATATCAGTACCCTCTTGCTCAATATCTTTCTATCGGACTGGTTTTATGAGGAAAAGAACCGGGGCTGCCTGATCAAGTCACCCGTTGAACTAATTGTCAGTTATAAGCGTTTGCTGGACATTGAAATGCGAAATGAACGCTTTCTCCTACAGAATCAACGCCTGCTGGGACAAATGCTTTTCAATCCCCCAAATGTAGCCGGGTGGCCGCATGCTACGGAATGGATTGACAGCAGTTCGCTTATGATTCGTATGCGATTGCCGGGAATCATTTTCGGTATGGATGAATTTGACATCGAAGTAGACCCGGAATATGAAAGCATGGGCGTACAGGATAATGAAGTCTGGGTTCCCAAGCGTCAGAAGGCCCACGCCAATTGGAAACCCATTCTGAAGCATTATCGCAATGTCCCAACTCGAGAGCTGGCAGGAGCGATAGTTGACAACCTCATTCTTTCCCCTAAAGACCGCATAGATCTAAAGGCCTTGCGAGACTTTGCCGATAACAACGACAGAGAAAGTTTGATCAAGACCCTTTTTATTCGTTGCATGGCTTTGCCCGAATTTCAGACCTGCTAAATCCTTCTCATTCACACAGAAAAATCAGACATGTCAAATCGCAGAGATTTCTTAAAAATAAGTTCCCTGGCTTCGGCCTCTCTCATGTTGCCTAATTTCCTCAAGAGCACAGGGAAAGCTAACTTTTCTTCCTCCACTCAGGGCAAAGTACTGGTCGTTATTCAGCTTTCCGGAGGAAATGACGGATTGAATACTGTAGTACCTTTTCGCAATGATATTTACCACGAAAATCGACCCAAGCTCGGACTTGGCAAAGAAGAGGTTTTGCAAATGAATGATGAATTGGGGCTACATCCTTCATTGGAAGGCATGATGAATTTGTATGATGAAGGGGAAGTAAGTGTAATCAATAGTGTAGGCTATCCCAATCCCAATCGATCGCATTTTCGATCAATGGATATATGGCAGAGTGCCAGTCGTTCCGATCAGTATTTGCAAAGTGGATGGATAGGACGCTTTCTGGATTCGGCTTGTAACAATGGACATATCACGCCTCATACAGCCATCGAACTATCCGATAGTCTGAGTCTTGCCTTGAAGGGAAAGCAAATCAAGGGACTCGCTACCAACAATCCAAAAAGCCTATACCAGGCTACCCGAGATCCTTTTATCCAGGTATTAGCTAAACAACCACAGCAAAAGCATCAGGATCATCCCAATATCGATTACCTCCACAAAACCCTGATCGAGGCTAGTTCTTCAGCCAAATACCTACACGAAAAATCCAAGATTTATAAATCATGGGCTTCTTATCCAGCCAATAAATTTGGTAAGCGACTCAAAACCATTTCGGAACTCATCATTTCCGGCAGCGATACCCGGGTGTATTATGTATCCCATTCCGGTTTTGATACACATGTAAATCAGAAAGGACAGCATGCCCGGCTGCTGGAGCAATATGACAAGGGCATAACCGCCTTTGTTGAAGATTTAAAAAAGAATGATCGTTTCAAGGATGTGATGATCATGACCTTTTCGGAATTTGGTAGGCGGGTAAAACAAAATGCCGGAGGAGGTACCGATCATGGAACCGCCAATAATTTATTTCTGATGAGTGGTAGCCTAAAAAAAGCAGGTGTCTACAATAAAGCCCCTAATCTCGTGGATTTGGACAAAGGAGATTTGAAATATGAGATTGACTTCCGCAGGGTTTATGCTTCCTTGTTAGATAATTGGCTCGAAGTAGATTCAAGAGGGATTTTAGGGGAAAGTTTCAAAAAGCTTAAAGTCATTTAGTCCTAAATATAAAAAGGCCCGGTCTTATGGAAGATCGGGCCTTTTGCTATAAGTATATTTTTATTTTGTGATCGTAATCGTCCGACTTTGGTCGATTTTTACTCCTTCAAAATCCAACGCCCTCATCACATAGACATAAACCCCTTCCTGCGCCATTTTTCCATCGAGAGTTCTTCCATCCCATTCAAAGTCAGGATTATTTGTTTCAAAAACCATTTGCCCCCAACGATTGAAGACCTGAAAATTAAACTGACTCAATTTGTAATGACCGATTTTATAGAAGTCATTGAAACCATCTCCATTAGGGGAGAAAGCACTTGGCATGGAGATATTTACAACTTTGATTACCTCAATCACTTTTGTTACGGTCAACTCACAACCATTTACATCGACCGTTTTTAAGGTAACCAGGAATTTACCCGGGTACTTATACTCATGAGAAGGTGCAGTTTCATTGGAAACATTTCCATCTCCAAAATCCCATGACCAGGAATCAATACCGATGGTAGAGTTTGCCTGGAAGTTGATAAGGGCGAGTGGTAGTTCAACCACATCCTCATTGGTTACGATGCTTAATTCTTCATCATTATAGACGTAGCCACTGATGGGCTGCCTTTGGCTGAGACATCCTTGTTCAGATTCAGCAGCTATGTAATAAGTAGTCTGGAATGGCAAAGGAGGAGTTACGTAAGCATTTCCTCTATGGAAAGGCTCGGTATCCGTTTGATTGAAATACCAGTTAATGATGCCCCCTGGTTCTGCGGTTACACGTAAATTAGCTGGATCGCCAAAACAAACCGTTTCTTCTATGACCTCCAAAATCCGAGGAAGCTCAAAAACTACAGCTTCTCCAGATGCACCAGCTACACAGCCCAAATCAGATGTCAATTCCATCTGAACCCGATAGTTTCCAGGAGCTGTGTATGTAAAGCTTGGATTGGGTTCATTTGAACCGGAAGAGGCTGGATCCCCAAAGTCCCAGTTATAGGAAGCAATACTACCCGAAACGATGCTAGAAGCATCCGAATTAAACATAGCCACTTCATCCATACAAACAGCATCCGTATCAAAACGAGGCTCAGGTGCAGGATCTATGGTAATCGCTTTAGTAACCGTATCTACACAACCCGCAGTAGAACGAACTGCCAGAGTTACATCATAGATACCAGGCCCAAAATCCACATAATTTGCAATTCCATTTTCTACCTCTTGAGTCTGCCCATTTCCAAAGTCCCACCAGGAATATTCAATCGGAGTATTTGCACCGATCGCAGTTTGGTTTTGATAAACAACTGCCAGATTTTCACAGGTCTGATCCGGCACAAAATCGGCTACAGGTTGATCAAATACTTCAATTTGACTTTGAATCGTATTGGTACACCCATTTCCAGTCGTGACTGTCAGGGTAATGGTATAGAATCCGGCCGCACTGTATATATGCACAGGATTTACTTCCGTACTGGTATTATTTACTCCACTGGCAGGATCACCAAAATCCCACTCATGGGTCGCAATAAAGTCTAATTGCCCGGCTACGGTAGAAGAAGTAGAAACCAAAACGATACTATCAATACAGGCACTTACCACATCAAAACTGGCTACCGGAATAGGACTTACAAATACAGTCTGCGTAAAAGCGCTTACACAGCCTTGATCAGAAGTGGCTGTCAAAGTAGTATTATAAAAACCAAAGTCTGTGTATTCATGTAGTACGTTTGGACCATTTTGAGAAGGGGTTCCATCTCCAAAATTCCAGGTATAATTGGTGATGGTTCCTGAACTTATCGTACTGACATCCAAAAAAAGATTCGGATTATCTTCACATACATTGGTAAAGGTAAAGTCAACCTGAGGAGAAGGATTCACTGTAACTTGATTCGTAATCGTACTCTGACATCCTCTATCAGAAGTTACTTCAAGGTTTACCTGGTAGTTTCCAGCACTCGTGTACACATGATTAGGGTTTTGATTGATATCCATGGGACTACCATCCCCAAAATCCCATGACCAGGAAACGATATTCCCCGTTGCCAAGGTTGTATTATTCGTAAAAATTGTTTGCCCGCCTTCGCAGACAATATTTGTGCTATAATCAGCTACAGGCTCCGGCAATACATTGACCATACCAAAGACCGTATCTCCCGGACAACCAATGTCGTCATAGCCAATTACATAGATACTGGAATCTTGTGCAATACCCGCCAGGGTTATTGAAGGGCTGGTAAATCCACCTGCACTCCAGGTGTAGCTATCAGCTCCAGAAGCGGTAAGGGTAGTGGAAGAACCGGGACAAATACCAAAATCTCCTCCAATTACTGCCGTCGGCCCTTCCTGAACTTCAACATTCACAAAGACCGGCGTACTTGCACAGCCACTATTAAAGGATACAACAGAATAAGTCGTATTGATATCCGGGCTTACTCTTATTGTTGCTGCGGTATCTCCAGTGTTCCAAAGGAAAGTATTACCAGAGCCCAGGTTATTGGAAGCTACCAAATCTATGCTATCCCCCTTACAAATCTTGGGGATTGTAGGACTAATTGCTGTAGTCAGAGAAGGATTAACGTTTACTGTAACATAATCAAAAGTGTTACAAGTTCCATCTGTTACTTCAACTGTATAATCCGTAGTAGTTTGGCCCGAGCCATTATTAGGGAAACTAAAGGTTGGCTGCGCAATCCCGGGATTATCTATAGAAGTATTGGGAGTCCAGGTATAGGATTGTCCCGCTATGGCAGGTGTCCCTAATTGAGTGGTAAAGTTGGAGCAAAGTGTGAGGTCAGGTCCAGCATCAGCTGTTACGCCTGTTGTCAGATTTGCAACCCCACTGATCGAGCTGGTACATCCCAACGTATCCTGAATCAATACATTGGTAAAATAGCTACCGGGAGCCGGATATAAATGCGTAAAAGTCTCCTGATTGATATTTGGATTTCTATTCAGGTTTCCGTTTCCTGACCAGGTAGTTGTGGTAAATATATTAGAATAGGGACTTGGGAGAGTTGAACGAGGAGTTACACTCAATTCCATTTCATTACACCCCAAGGGAGTGATCAATGCATCGGATAATTCATGCACATCCTCTACATACACAATGATGGTAAACTGGTTAAACCCGGGAATCGGACAGGCATCATCTCTTACAGACACCACAAAGAAGAATGCTCCTTCAGTCCCTACGGGAGGTGTCCAGCAAAAACGGCCCACCGGATTAGCACCACTAATACGGTTTACAACCGCTGGATTATTAGCATCTGTAAAAGTCGCTCCGGGTATTCCCTGATTCCAACTAATTTCATAGGTAAAGTTTGGATCCTGACTGATTACCGGAATATCAAAACAGGTCTCCGCACCGGCACAGGTCCTAACCTCATTAAAGGAAAGGGGATTTGCGGGAACAACATCCGGCCCTACGCCCATATTTTGCACCCCACCCGTGATCGGGTTGGCTTGCTGACAATTGGGGATTACGGTAATCTGCATATCCCGCGTAATTTCATTAATCAAATTTCCATTTCTCCACTCTTTCACCACTACACAGATAACCACTGTAACCTGAATTCCGGAAGGATTAGGAAGCATGGAAACGTCCCCAGTCAGAGGATTTATATTTACATCCCAAGTAGTACCCAGTGGTTGCTGAGAAGTATAACCTCCACCATAGTTTACCGGAACAAAGGTATTATCCAGACAATCTCCCAGTTCGTAAGATAAGGAATCACCATCTGGATCTATTGCTCCCTGGTTAAAGGTAAAGTCTTGTCCTTCACAGATATATGGAACAGGCTTATTACTAAATGTTGGAGAACTGTTACATGTAGCCAAAGAAGGATTGATAATCGTAGAGTTTGACGCAATCCCACTACCAGATGGGTTTGTTAGCGAAGTAATTACTGCATTACGGCAACAAACATCCCAACTAATGGTGTAGTTATCGCAATTGGCCGGCACATTACAGAAGTTATAATCCCTAAACATCACAAGCTCTGCCACACCATTGATCGTAGGATTAGGATTGGTACCATCACAACCAGTAACTGAAGGAACCCCCGGCATCGGAACTAATACATCCGGGCAAAGAGGAGTTACCTCGGATAAACTTTCCAAATTCCAGCCAGCACCCAAAGCCGTAGGAGCAGGACATCCTGCATTCCCTGTGATTGTCAAACCTGCAAGAGCAGCCAAACCAGCAGCACCAGCTGAGGTCGGTTGATTAGTAGGAATCACAGGCAAAAAGCTGGTAAATGCTCCACCCGTACAATCATAATAGCTTTTGTGAATGATTCTGTAAGTACATGGACCGATACATTCGTAGGTAATATCCACCCCCATCAAGTGAGTTGCATTCGCCTGATGCAGAAGGCCCAAAAAACTGATAAAGAATAAAAAAGTAGCGTAAAAATTCTTTCGCATTTGTGTATGGGTTTACTAAGGCTCTTATCTTCTTATGTATTATTCTATTACAAACCCCATTAAGGACTAGCAAAATGCTTAGCCATTTGAGATTCTAAGATTTCAAATTATCAGGGTCAAAATCGGGTGTGAAGTATGCTCGCGGATTTCCTCATAAGCTCATAAATTCTCCCCAGCGAGCATGTAATGAATGTGCTAAAATAGTAAAAAAAATGAACCTAATCCATTGATTTCTACCCAAAATGTCAACTAACTATTTCATCACAACTTCAAGTAATTACGTTTCTTTGAAGTTTATCGACACATATTTATTTTTCCTTTTACAAAACCTGTAAATTTGGAAGACTACTTTGGGCTAAAAAAAAACAGATTATAAAAAAACAAGCACTCTACGAAGAAAAGCAGGACTACCCTAAACACAAATAGCTGACAAACAAACACTTAAAACAGACCCATTGCCAATTTTTACAATAGGGAAATATTTCTTATTTTCGTTATACCTAATTCACTTGCAAGCTCATACACCCATTTTAGTCCGGATATTTGGTTTGAATTTTCGCTCAAGTAGCTCCAACTAAAGGCGGGGATTGGTTTTTATTGACCATATAAATCCCTATTTTTGTTTAATATGCTAACCGCTGCTTATATATGAGCTAACATTTACGAAAAAAACATGAGATTCTCTACTGCTTTTCGGAGCTGCATCCTAACCGTTTTCATTTTATTTCAATGTATTGACCTCAGCGCGACGCACTTCATGGGAGTTGATATTTCCTATGAATGTATGGGGACCTGTACATATAGAATTTATCATAGTACTTATTATGATTGTTCCGGTGCGTTGACGGGTGCATATACTCCTATATCTGCAGGGACCGCTCCTCCGGCTCCTTCGGATTTCGATTTTGGATTTACGGGTCTTCCAACCCCTGCCAACCCTTTTTGTAACGCTCCGGCTCCCATAGGGAACTGGGTATTGGTTGATTGGGTTGAGGTAACCCCCGTATGTCCAACTGTTCAAACGCAGTGTGAAGATAACTTTGCCGTTCTCCCGGGTGTTGGAGAGGCTCGCTATTATAGAGACTACGACTTTTGTAATACCAACTGTGATGAATATACCATTCAGTGGTCTGGTTGCTGTAGGAATAATGCAATTACCAATGTTACAAATCCTGGTGGTCAGGAAATTTTTACAGGAAGCACAACGATCAATACAGGAATTGTTCCTTGTAATAACTCACCTAGTTTCGCTGTACCTCCAGTACCTTACCTATGTGTGGGACAAGCATTCACCTTTAACCAGGAAGCTACCGACATAGACGGCGATTCTCTCGCTTACGAATTAACTTCCTGCCTGGATGACAATAACATTCCAGTTAACTATGCTCCGGGATATACCCCTCAACAACCTCTTGGAGCCAGCTGGAACATATCACTTGATCCCGTCACAGGAGACCTTACAGTTACACCTACTCCTGGTTCAATAGAAGTAGCCGTACTTTGTGTACTTGTTAAAGAATATCGAAATGGGCAATTGATTGGACAGGTAACTCGGGACTTTCAGTTCACGGTAATTAATTGTAACAACACTTCAAATGTAAATCCGGTTGTTGACTCCCTGACGAATCTTAGTAGCAATATCACAGTAAACGGATTTGATATTCAGGCAACAGCTTGTAACCTGGTAAGATTTGACATGCCACTTACTGACCCGGATCCAAACCAAAACTGGATTCTGGCATGGAATGGAAATATCGCTGATGCCGTATTTGCGGATGCAACCAATCCAACAGTAGGAATAGATACCATTTCTTCTAATACTCCTCCAACTGCGAGATTCACCTGGGTACCCACTACACCCGGTCGTTATACCTTCCTTCTTACTGCACAGGACGATGGTTGTCCGATATTTGGGATTAACCAGTATACCATAGTGATAGACGTTGCCCCCAACCCTGCCGGGGTTACGCCTACAGTTGACACTCGTTTAAGTAACTGTTTTGATTTAGAATTTGAAGCCATTCCTTGTGGTGGTGTTCCTCCTTTCACTTATCAATGGTCAGGTTCAAATGGATTGAGTGGGACAGATAAGATTATCAACTTCTCTTATCCAGGACCTGGAAATTATACCTATCAGGTTACAGTTACCGATTCTTTCGGAATTGTAAGTAGCACAGTAGGTACCCTAAACTTAACTAATACAGCAATCGCTGACGGCGGTCCAAACTTTGCGCTTTGTCCTGGAGAAGTAGGGACCATTGGAACTCCCTTCATCAATGGACAAACCTATCAATGGAGCTCATTTGGAGGTATCGGCTTTGACGGGCCTTCCAATCCAAATACTCCTCAGACTGATGTTTCCTTTAATAATGGTACAAACGCACCGATTCCTTTAGATTACTTCCTTGAGGTATCTGACTTGAATGGCTGTGTTTCCAGAGATACTGTTACTGTAACCTATACACCTACTCCTGATGCAGATATTGTTACGGGTGGAAGCGCCTGTATCAATGATCAAGTGAGTGTAAACTTCAACTTACCTCAAGTTCCCGGCGCAACTTATACCTGGGTATATAGCGGCGGCGGTCAGGGGATCACTACCGGACCTGGACCTCATAATGTTATCTGGGGAACTCCTGGGGTAAAAGAGGTTAAGCTAGTCGTAAATGTGAATGGATGTGAATCTGATACAGCAAGATCTTTTGTAACAATTTTCGACATCCCAACGGCTACCTTCACAGCAACACCTCAGGTTTGTGCAAATCAGCAAGCCTTCCTTACCTATACTGGTACTGCCAATCCTGCAAACACCAACTTCATCTGGGATCTGGATGGAGGACAAGGCACAGGAAATGCAGGCCCCTTTGGCGTTACCTGGGCAACACCTGGCACCAAAACAATTACTCTTATTGTTGAGCAAAATGGTTGTACTAGTGCGTCCTTCAGCCAGCAAGTTGAAGTCTTTGAAGTACCAAGCTCTGCCTTTGATCTGGCAACTGACATGTGTGTAGATGGAATTGTACAGGCGGTGTATACTGGAGGGGCAAGTCCTGGAGCCTCTTATGCATGGGACTTCGCAGGAGGCACGGTAATAAGTGGAACCGGAGCTGGACCATTTACCCTTACATGGTCGACAGCTGGTCAGAGAACCTTGAGCCTACAGGTTCAGGAAAATGGCTGTGTTTCTACTGTAACAACAAGAGATATCAATGTAAATGCTGATCCGGTAGCAAGTATCGCTGCAGTTCCGAATCAGTGTTTCTCAGGCAATAGCTTTACTTTCCAATATACAGGAGATCCAAATGTAGATACATATAACTGGTTCTTTGGAACAGATGCTTCAATTCCAGTCAGCACAGATGCTCAACCTCCAGCCATTACCTATTCTCAAGTAGGGCAAAAAAGAGTAACCCTGGTTGTAACAAGAGCAGGTTGTGTAGGAGATACAGCTGAAGTACTTTTCGAAGTAGTACCTGAGCCATCTGCTGACTTTACAACCAGCAGCACTGGTATTTGTAGCGATGATTGTGTAACCTTCAATTACTCTGGTGTACCGATTGGTCCTAACCAGTCTTATTCATGGGACTTCGGGCAAGGAGCGATCCCTCCAGGATCGCCGCTGCCAAACCCCGGTTGTATTGAGTATATCTCACCGGGAACCAAAGACGTAACCTTATTAGTTAGCTATAGAGGATGTACAACTTCCAGTACACAAACTATCTCAATCAATCCGACACCGGTTGTTAGTGTTGCAGGAGATGTAGAATACTGTGAAGGGGATGGAGGTGTGCAAATCCAGGCTACAGCAAGTGGGGGAACAGCTCCTCTCTTCTATAGCTGGACCTGTGATGATCCCCTCAATTGTGGATTAAGCTCTACAAGTGTTGAAGATCCTTTCGCTAACCCGGATGTAGATTTGATAGGGAAAGATGCGGACTCTGTACGCTACTGTCTAACTGTAACAGATGTAAATGGTTGTGCAAGTGATGAGGTTTGTGTGTGGGTAATTGTAAAAGCCAAGCCTAAAATGGATGCAGGTCCTGATGTATTTATTTGTACTGATGGTCCGGGTGAATTCCTCCTTGGAGGTCTTGCTGCAAATAATAGTGCTCCTGAGCCAGTCATGTATCAATGGTCTCCTGCTGATGGATTAAATAACGCTAGCCTGGCTAATCCATTTGCTCGACCCACAGAAACGACGATTTATACCCTGGTAGGTACCTCCGCTAATGGCTGTACCTCTGAAGTAAATACCCTGGATACACTGAGTACCGTTACAGTAAATGTGGTTCCAAAACCCGTGGCTGCTGCAGGAATTGACACCGCCATATGTTTGGGTGGTTCGGTGCAACTTCAGGGCTTCGCAAGTGGTGGTGGTCCTGATTACACCTATAGCTGGACACCTGCAACTGCAGGAACCATCGATGACCCAACTTCACCGACTCCTACTGTAACACCTGGATTCACGACTGTTTATTCATTGGTGGTTACCTCGAATGGATGTGATTCAGATGCGGATCAGGTAGAAGTAATAGTAGGAACCCAGCCTACCATCAATCCTGGGGCAAATGAAACCATCTGTTTAGGATCCGAAGTTCAACTCGATGCAAGAGCAGCAGGTGATCCTAATGCGTCAACTTATACCTATACCTGGAGCCCGGCAATCGGTCTGAGTGATCCTAATATCCCAAATCCGACAGCTAGCCCAGATGTTACAACGACTTATACTGTATCTGCAAGCTCCAACTTTGGATGTGGCTCAGATGATGCTACTATAACTGTAACCGTTGAACCTACCCCAGAAGTAGAAGCTCTTTCTCAAGACACAGTGATTTGTGAAGGTGATACCATTGCCTTGATGGCTACTCATAGCTTTACGACTCCGGCTGGATCACCCGTTGTATATGACTGGTTGCCAAGTACAGGAATTATTGGTTCTCCAACTGAACCAAATATCCTGATTGCTCCAACTCAGACTACCCGCTATACAGTTAGAGCCAGTATTGCTGGTGATTGTCCTACCGAAGATGAAGTTCTGGTTACAGTGAGTCCAAAAATCGAAGCACAAGTAAGCGCTGATACTACTCAATTTTGTGCGGGAGATGCAGTTCAGCTATTTGCTGAAGGAGGTCTTGGAAATGCGAGCTTTAGCTGGAGTCCTGCAGTAGATCTGGATGATCCAAATAGCCAGAATCCATTTGCTAGTCCATCAGCTGATATAACCTACACGGTTACCGTAAGCGAAGGAGCTTGTTCAGATGAGGCTTCTATAGACCTGATCGTTAATCCAACACCACAGGCCGATTACTTCGCTACACAAACCAGTGGTTGTGAAGGCTTGACTGTAAGCTTTGTAGAAAACTCTGAAAATGCTGTTAGCTTTATTTGGGACTTCGGTGATGGTTCTCCTTTAAGCAATGAATCCAATCCTACACATACCTATAATACAGCTGGCCAATATATAGTAAGTTTGACTACTGTAGGCGTAGGAGGTTGTGAGACAACTACCAGCCAAACAACGGTTGATGTTTCTGCCAGTGGATTTGCCAACTTTTCTTCTGATCCAGCTCCAGGAACTTCTATTAGCTTACCCGATGCTACAGTGAGCTTTACTGATCTTTCTCAAAATGCCATCAATTGGCTCTGGGACTTCGGAGATGGAAGTATCTCAACAGATGCGAATCCAGTTCATGTCTATCAGAAAGATGGAACTTATGTTGTAACCCTGACTGTTACCGATCAGAATGGTTGTGTAAGTACAATCAGTTTGGGAGATTATGATATCTTCGCTCCAGACCTATTGATCCCGAATGTTTTCTCTCCAAATGGAGATGGAGTAAACGATGGATTTACCGTTCGATATACTGGAAAGGAGTTATTTAGAATGGAAGTCTTTGACCGTTGGGGAAGATTATTATATGAAGCAGATGCGCAGGACAAACCCTGGATGGGAACTGATGCGAGTGGAAATGTGGTAAACGATGGCGTTTATTATTACTCTGTTCAAATTGGAGATCAAACCTATACAGGTAATATCACCCTGATGCGCTAAGAAATATATATACACATTAACGAGGTTGCCCGTAAGTGAATCACTTACGGGCTTTTTCTTTGATTGCTTTAATAAATCGTTATGCTTCTAACATGATAGTGATTAATGTTTTGACTTTTGTCTGCTAGTTGTATCTTTGCCGCATATTCGATTTCCTAAAAAATTTAAGCAGATTACATGAGTATTCTCGTCAATAAAGACAGCAAAGTCATCGTCCAGGGGTTCACTGGAAAAGAAGGATCTTTCCATGCTCAACAAATGATAGAATACGGTACACAGGTAGTAGGAGGTGTTACACCAAACAAAGGTGGAAGCACTCACCTGGAGCGTCCCGTTTTTAATACAGTCGCTGATGCCGTTAAAGAAACCGGAGCGGATGTATCCATTATTTTTGTTCCCCCTGCTTTTGCTGCGGATGCTATTATGGAAGCTGCTGATGGGGGAGTAGGTTTGATCGTAACTATCACTGAGGGAATTCCTGTGAAAGATATGATCTACGCAAAAAAATATATCGAAGATAGAGGGGTAAGAATGATTGGCCCTAACTGCCCAGGAGTAATTACTCCTGGAGAATGTAAACTGGGTATTATGCCAGGTTTCATCCACAATCCAGGGAAAATCGGTATTATCAGCCGTTCTGGAACCTTGACTTATGAAGCTGTAGATCAGGTTACCAAGCAAGGCCTTGGTCAGTCAACCTGTGTAGGAATTGGAGGAGACCCCATTATTGGTTCTACTCATGTCGACATTATGAAACTCTTCCATGAAGACCCTGATACAGAAGGTATCATTATGATCGGAGAGATTGGTGGTCAAAATGAAGAAATTTGTGCCGAGTGGGTAAGAGATAATGTTGATAAGCCTGTTGTAGGATTCATCGCTGGACAAACAGCTCCTCCCGGACGCCGTATGGGACACGCTGGTGCGATCGTTTCTGGTGGACAGGGAACTGCACAAGCAAAAATGGATGTGATGGCTGCATGCGGAATTCATGTTGTGGAAACCCCTGCAGAAATCGGCATCACTATGGCCAAGGCATTGAAAGGATAATTTTCTCGACCATAAATTATAGCAAAAGGGCCTCAACTTAAGTTGAGGCCCTTTTGCTATAAATATTTTCCCTCGATGTTGACATAGCCTGTATAAACGGGGTCATATAAAATGAAGACAGACCTTTGACAGTCTGCATACATAATTTTTCTTCTTTTATTTTTTCACTGATCTAATAGATCGGGAACAAGTGCATGTAAGGCCTGCTATCTAGCAGGCCTTCATTTATGCTATTCTTTTTTCTTTATACCTATTTTATCATAAGCTGCAAGAATCTTTTTCACCAATTTATGACGTACAACGTCTGAGGCGCTCAGCTTCACAAAGGCTATACCTTTGATTCCCTTCAATACTTGCTGAGCCTGAACCAAACCCGAACGCTGACGTGGGGGCAAATCGATCTGTGTAACATCTCCTGTAACGATTACCCGAGAATGCTCTCCCATACGCGTTAGGAACATCTTGATCTGCATTTCGGTAGCATTCTGAGCTTCATCCATGATGACAAAGGCATTGCTCAGGGTGCGTCCCCGCATATAAGCCAGGGGTACAATCTCAATGATATTGTTCGCGAGATAATATTTGAGCTTTTCAGAATGAATCATATCCCCCAGTGCATCATATAAAGGTCGAAGATAAGGATCTACCTTTTCCTTCATATCACCTGGCAAGAAACCCAGACTTTCCCCTGCATCAACGGCCGGACGACAAAGAATAATACGCCTTACCTGCTTTTCCTTGAGCGCCTTCACAGCCAATGCCACAGCTATATAGGTTTTACCTGTACCTGCTGGTCCTATGGCAAAAATGATATCATTTTTTTCATAAGCTCCAACGATCTGCTGCTGCCCACGGTTTTTAGGCTTGATCATCAAGCCTCCGCTCCCATGTACCAAAACAGTATCGTCAGGTGCAAGCTTGAAATCGTTGCGCTCTTCACGTTCACTCGGCAAGAGCATTTCGTTAAATTTATTCTCGGAAATTCGCCCCTTTCTTCGGATCTCTTCAAAAATAGAGCCCAGGATAGCCTTGAGTTTGTCTACTTTCTCTTCCTCTCCCTTGATCTTTAGTTCTTCGCCTCGAGCAATGACCTTAACTTCGGGAAAGCCTTCTTCTATCAGTTGGAGACGTAGGTTATTGACGCCGTACACCTCTAAAGGACTGATATCTTCTAATAAAAATGTGTGTTCAGTCAAATGGTCTAATTTTACTATTTACATTTATCCTTTGCCTCTATGAATTTTCTTTTCGGGCTAATCCAAAATACAGAAATTCTGAATGGTGCCCAAAGCTGGCAGAAATTCTTTTGCCAAATAAATCTACAGGACTAAAGGAAATAATCAATGCGAGAGGTATGCCAATTCATACGAAAAGAGAAGAAAAATGATACAATAAGTGGAAAAAATTAACCGTAAGAATTACAAGTATTGATTTGAACGAGGATAACTTGTAATATGGCAGGATAGCCAAATAAGCACGCAGCAATATATGTCCATTATCACCCTTACTTCTGACCTTGGGAACGATAGCCATTACGCAGCCATCGTTAAGGGGGTGATCCTTTCTCTTTATCCTTCAGCAAAACTCTTAGATATCACTCATAATGTTGCCAGCTTTGACACCATGCATGCTGCCTATGTAGTAAAGCATAGTTTCTCTGCATTTCCAGATGGCAGTATTCACATTGTCGCAGTTGATCCTGAGAAAGGCAAATCGGATATGGGTATGGTTATGTCTTATGCCAATCATTATTTCGTAGGACCTGATAATGGAGTAATGAGCCTGATTTCGGATGCAAATCAAGTGCACTGTCATCGGATTGAAAATGAAGGTTTGCTAAATCTCAAGTATCCCAGTTCCTTTCGTGCTGCAAGATCTTTTGCACCAGCCGCTGCATTTTTAGCCAGTGGGGGCACTTTGCAGGAAATTGGAGAGCCTTTTGAAATGCAAACTTTGCATTGGGGAGCTCCTTCTTATTCGGATAATTGTCTACGTGGGAAGGTGATTCATATAGATAAATTCGGCAATGCAGTTACCAATATAGATAAGCAGGGATTTCTTAAGTTAAAAGAGGATAAACGATTTGAGATATTTATCCGAAATGTTCGTTTACAAAGAATCGTAAACACATATGGCGATGTAGGTAAAGCAGATGCTCTGGCTATTTTTGGAGAGAACCAATACCTGGAAATCGCTATGCGGGAAGCCTCAGCAGCTCAGCTCCTGGGTCTTAAAGTTCACGATATGATTACGATTGAATTTCGGGCTGAAAATGGAACCTATTGATTTCCGTTTCCATTTCCGCCTTTTTTCTCTTCTTTCTTCTCTGACTTTTCATCTTCCTCTTCTACCTCCTCTTCGTCAGGTAAAACGCGCTCCTCTGAAGCTTTCAATTCTTCTTCCTCCAGGTCTTCTTCCCAATCTTCATTCATCAGAAGATCAAGCACACTATCATCCACCTTTTTTTCTACGATCGGATCGCTTGCATTGATCTTATGATCTTTCGGCAAATCATAAGCATCTACCCCAAAGTGCTTTTGTTTGAGATTTCCCAAATAAGCCACCAATGTTTCGGTGAGTTGGAGGTCATTTTCTAAACGCTTATTGGAGGGAGTATAGGGAAGAGAATTATGATACTTGATCACTTTGCTACAATAAAGGCTAATGATATATGTATGGGTCTCGTATATCAATTTTAAATCCGGTACAAAGCAATCCGGTCCCTCGAGAGCATCTTCTTCAAACACAAATTCACGAATAATATCAAGGCTATCTTCAAAAGCATATTCTATACCCGTTTTCATATAGTCATGCTCCTGGGTATAGCATCTTGCAATATCCGCCGGTTTCTCAATTTTCAGGAGCACCAGGAACATCTTAAGGTCAGACTTGGTTTTCATCTGTGCAAAACTGCTCAGATAAGTCGTCAGCAAAATCAAAGCGGAAAGTATGATCCGTTTCATGGGATTTCTGTTAAGTTAAATTTCGGATTTGCCTCAATTATCTAAAATATACTACGAAAGATTATAAGCTTTGGTATTCTTTTCCCATATAGCCATATTTTAAGTATAGGCAGTTGGAGAAAGGTAGAATACAAACAATTGCAGTTTGTTTCGCAAGATGTGCTCCTTACTTTCGTGAGATGAAGAATCAGATTTACTCATTCATTTTCCTCCTTTTACTCCTGATTTTATCCGCTTGCAATTTCGAATATCCAGAAGTCAGGCAAGTCCGGGATATTAAGCTGAAAGGCTACAATCCTTTGACAAAGGAATTGAAGTTGGGCTATTCCCCAAAAGTCCATAACCCCAATTCTTTCGACTTATGGGTGGACGCAATAGATACTGAAATTATTTTTGATGGAGTCTCTCTGGGAAGCACCCATAGTGAAGAACGTATCAATCTCGAAGCAGGGAAAGCCACAGAATTTAGCCTTAACCAAAAAATCAAAGTCCGTAATTTCATCAAGCAGATCAAAGGCTTAATGAAAAAAGATAGTATCAAAATTGAGCTGGACGGGAAGTACAGCTTTAAAGCTTCGGATTATGAAGTGAAAGTTCCCTACGTATATGAGACTTACCTATCTCCGAAAAAAGATTTGGCAAAACTACTCTTGGGACTATAATTCATGAGCAAACTCCTATGAAGAGCAGAAAGTCATATCCTAGAAACTTGCTCATGAACTTTCTTTCCTATTTCTTCTGAACTAAGATAACCCAATCCTTCTCAGGCTTATCAGGTGCAGTACCTAGATCCTGACTAGTATTCCCTTCGATCTCGCTTACACTTCCTGTTTGTAATTCGCCTCCATTTCGAGGATCATACCACTCAATCGTAAAGCTTCCTTCAATTCCGCTCAGGTCAAGCATACTACTCCCATTTGCAGGCTGATAAACAGCATAAATTTCACCGACTTTCGCTAGCACAAAATCATTCTCAGCAGTAGTTAATTCATCTCTATTTTCCATCTCAGCATAAGGGAGATAATCGTTGAAAAAATCCAGGGCATAGCGGGTTTGATCCCAGAGAATATCCCGGCTTCTCCAATCCTCGCAGTTCAGGTCATTGTTGGGATGTTGGTAACCGAAATACCATTCTACTCCATCAGCTCCTGCCATATAAGCGCCCCAAAGCACATCCTGTCGAATGGTATCATGACCAGGATCCTGAGCATCTGGCAAAGCTCCTTTATAATGCGGTCCCAATTCGTCCATGTTTATCAGCCATGGATGCCCGGCATCTGCAGACTTTTTCAAAATCTCTTTGGCTACTTCATGCACCTTAGCCGGATTTCCTTGTTGCAGAGAAATGCCGTCCAAGTCTTTAAATGCTAATAAGGAGTCCAGAATAGGATCACGATCATGAGGCGAAGCATGGGTATGAATTACCAGCAGATTATTCATAGGATCATGGCTATTGATGTAGCGAGCCATAGCCTTTCTTTGAGCATCATTTTGGGCAACAGGTGTCCAGTCAGCCCTGCCGTTCTCTTCCCCGAGATTCCAGGTAATCGCCAGATGATGCCCAAAGCGAGCAATCAATTCTCGATAGTATAATTTTCTCAAAGGCCCTGTATTTCCACCGTCGAGCAGTTTCTCATTTTCCGTTTCCTGGGTAATAAAATGAAGAAGTATCCCTTTATCTTGGGCATGCTGAAATACAATCTCCCATTGATCCAGTTTACTACAATCAAATCTTTCAAATTCGTCCGGTGCAGTATAAGGCCAAATGTCTCTTCCATCCCCCTCAATATTCATGGTCAACATGTAGATGACATTCATTCCTTTGGAGGCTATGTAATTGATCGCACCAATAATCCCTTTCCCTTTTTCTCCTTGCCAGGTCGGATCACCGCTGTTCCAATCTCCCTTATGTGCCTCCCAGTCTTTTGTAAAATCCTTGCTTTCTGCATTTGCATAGGCTTCTCCTGCATCAGGATCATTCTCCTTATCCTTCCAGTTAGAAAAGGTATCGTCAAAGTCCCGATAGGCAAGGAAATTTTCGGGACTATCTGGGCCCCCTTTTAGAAAATACTTCCCACTTCCTTCATGTTTGAGGTATCGCTTTCCATCATATTGCAAACGTCCATCTGCTCTAAATCCCTCTTTGGCTGAGGAAGGAATAACCTTAAATGAGCCTTTTTGCCCATCAAATTCCAGGGCTTCACCGGCATTGGGTGCATCGCTGATGGCAATGCCTTCTCCCTTTCGAAAGGATACTTCATAGTCCCAGATTCCCATATGGTTAGGACGGAATTTTACTCGCCAAACTTTCCCCGATTTAGCACTGGATTCTGCTGCATTTCCATCAGCCGCAAAATATCCGGGTATTACATATTGTGTTTCACCTGATCGAAAAGTAACCCATAGCCGATAGTTGGTGAATGGATTCTCCTCATCTGTTTCAGAAAGTTCTGCTTCCATGGATAAATCCAGACTAAAGAGGTCCCATTGTTCGACTTCTTGAAATGGAGCTTCAGGCTTGCAAGCAGAAAAAAAATAGAGGGGAAATAACGTCAGTAAGACTAAGTTGAAATTTTTCATGTGGTAGCAATAGTTTTTTGAGGAACCACAAGATAATTCTCTCCTTCTATCCTCCCAAACATAGATTTTTTTAAACAAGAGGTAGACGAAACTCCCCATGAGTACAACTAATCATTTCTTCCTTGCGTCTATCTAAGAAAGACCACACCTATGCGAACTATTACCTTTCTCATTATAAATTGCTTAATCTTCCTTTCTGCACAGGCTCAAATTGGCCTTAGCAGTACCCAATGGCAGGAGGATCTTCGCTTTTTGCAAACAACCATCCATCAGGAATATCCTTTTCTCCTAAAGAAGATTAGTAAAGAAGATTTTGATGCATCAGTTGAAAAACTTCATACTGAAATTCCCAATCTGCAAGAACATGAAATTATCGTAGGACTAGCCAGAATTGTTTCTTCTATCAAATATGGGCATACAGCTATTTCGCTTTCCAGTTGGAACAGCATTGGCCCGGTGAAATTTCATCGGATTCCGGTCAATTTTTACTGGTACAATGACGGGATTCATTTACAGGGGGTTCATAAAAAATATGAAATCAACTTAGGAGCAAAGGTATTGGAGATTGAAGGAATGCCCATAGAGAAGGCGCTCAAGATGATCTATCCTACGGTTCCTGCTGAAAATGATCAATACTTTAAAGCTTTCGGAATTTCAAATCTCGGTATTCCTGAGGTACTGCATGCTCAAAAGATAAGCAGTAGCCTCAAGCCCAGCATCAGTTTGAAACTGGAAAAGGATGGAAAGAGCTGGATTCAGGAATTTGAAGCTGCAAAGACCTATGATTATCCGGGAAGTTATAGTCATTTTCAGGAAAAAGGGGATTGGCTGGATGCAAGAGATAATGGTATTGATCCTCTATATTTAAAAAATCTGGGTAAGATTTATTTCTATGAATACCTGCCAGAAGATAAAGCGGTTTATGTAAGGCAAAGCCAGATTCAAGATGATCCCTCTGCAGATATTCCGACTTTCTATGCGGAAGTATTTGATTTCATTGAGAAAAATGAGGTAGAGAAACTGATTATAGATGTTCGCTTAAACGGCGGGGGAAATAATTATAAAAATAAACCTGTAGTAACCGGTATTATCCAAAGCGAAAAGATCAATCAAGTTGGGAGGCTATTCGTGATCGTGGGTAGACGTACTTTTTCTGCTTGTCAGAACCTGATCAATGAGCTCGACAATTACACCAATGCGATTTTTATCGGTGAGCCTAGTGCAGAGAACATCAATTTTTACGGAGATGTTCATAGAGTCCTTCTCCCCAATAGTAAAATTCCAACCCGTCTCTCTTTTGCATGGTGGCAGGATAAACCCCAATGGGAAAATGCTGACTGGACGGCTCCACATATTGCTGTTGACATGAGTTTTGCAGAATATGCTGCTAATCAGGACCCGGTTTTACAAACAGCCTTGGATTTTACTGACAATGACTTCGTTCTTGATCCTATGGACCACCTAACCAAATTGTATGAGCAAGGAAAGTTGCAGGAATTAGGAGCTGAAGCAGCCAAATTTGTAGCTGATCCTCGCTATAAGTTTTTCGATTTTGAAGCTCAGTTTAATCAAGTGGGCTACAACCTTTTGGGCGGTCGCCAATTTGAGCCCGCTATCATGGTTTTCCAGCTTAATACCCAGCTATTTCCAAAGTCCGCCAATGCCTGGGACAGTTTAGGAGAAGCTTTTTGGAAAACGGATAATAAGGAGAAGGCGATTGAGTATTATGAAAAAGCGATCAGCCTTGATCCGAATGGACCGATAGGAGAGAATCGCAGAAAGATGTTGAAGGAGATTAGGGGGGAATAGAATACCATCCGAGTCATCCCCGTCGAGGAACCTACTAATATTCGCTACCTTCTTTCCATTATTTCAGAGGACCATAGGAAAAGTGGAAGGTAATGGCTTAGGCCCCTCGACGAACTCGGGGTGCCACGAGGTCTAAGGTCAATCATCACGCACCTCTATTTTATTCCTCGAAAAAGCGTATTTTTGCAGAAATCTTTTTGCGGATATGCGAACCGTTGCCTTCCATACCTTGGGTTGCAAGCTCAATTTCTCTGAAACTTCGGCCATCAGCCGACAGTTTTACGATGCGGGATTTAGCAAAAGTTCTTTCTCACAAGCAGCTGACGTATATGTGGTAAACACCTGTTCGGTTACAGAAAACGCCAATAAAAAATGCCGCAAAATCATCAAGCAAGCACTCAAACATAATCCCCATGCCTATGTAATTGTGGTGGGATGTTATGCGCAGTTGAAGCCTAAAGAAATTTCTGAAATACCCGGTGTTGATTTGGTATTGGGAGCAGGCGATAAGTTCCGCATCTTTGAGGTAGTTGATGAGTTTTCCAAAGAAGAAAATCCCTGTGTGTACAATAGTCAGATTACCGAAGTAGATGGCTTTGTAGATGCTTATTCTCATGGAGATCGTACACGCTCCTTCCTGAAAATACAAGATGGATGTGATTATAAATGCACTTTCTGCACCATCCCTTTGGCACGTGGAAGAAGCCGAAGCGATACCATCGAGAATATTGTAGATAATGCTCGCAAATTAGCTGATCAGGGAGTCAGAGAAATTGTACTGACAGGGGTAAATATTGGAGATTATGGGAAAGGTCTCGAAAGCAAGGATACTTTTCTGGATGTGATTAAAGCTTTAGACGAAATCGAAGAAGTCTCTCGTTTTCGCATTTCCTCTATAGAGCCCAATCTTCTCTCTAATGAGATCATCCAGTTTGTAGCTCAGTCCAAGAGATTTATGCCTCATTTTCATATTCCTCTCCAAAGCGGGAATAATGAATTGCTGGGAAAAATGAGGAGAAGGTATCGCAGAGAGCTTTACTCTGACCGGGTAAACGAAATAAAGCGACTCATGCCGCACGCCTGTATTGGGGTGGATGTGATCGTAGGTTTTCCTGGAGAAGCTGATACACATTTCGAGGATACTTACCTTTTCCTCAATGAGCTTGATGTTTCTTATTTACACGTATTTACCTACTCAGAGCGGGAAAACACCTTAGCGGCAGGAATGGAAGGTGTAGTACCAGTTTCTACTCGCCATGAGCGAAGCAAACGCCTTCGCATACTTTCCGATAAGAAAAAAAGGTTCTTTTATGATCAATATGTAGGGCAGGAGAGAGCCATTCTTTTTGAAGGGGCTGAGGAAAAAGGCTACATGTTTGGATTTACCGACAACTACATCAAAGTAAAAACCTCCTTTGATCAAGAAAGGATCAACCAGATTCAGGTATTCAATATGGAAAAAGTGAATGCGGAAGGCCTTATGGAGATCAGGATGCCTGTTGTGCAAGCTTAGCCTGTCGGGTTTTGTAAAACCATACCCCTCCTATTACTGCAGCAAAGACAAAAGGCATCGCTAAAAGATAGAGAATCCCAAAATTCAATCCTGTTCCTACCACCAAATTTCCATTTTCATCGGTAGCTGCCGCTGCCTGTTTACATTGAGAACATTGAGCAAATAGTTCTGCTCCTCTGAAGAGCATAAGGACAATCAGACTCAAAAGATACTTGATTCTCATAAAGCAAAGGTACGAGCTATTCTCTTAAAATGGACAAGGTGAGATGAAAAAGTAAACTAGTACTCCACTAATCGATACATACAACCAAAGAGGGAAGGTTATCCTCGCGATTTTTCTATGTCTATCATAAGTCTCACTCAGGGCTCTAAAAATAGAGAAAGAAGCAAGTGGAATGATAAAGACAGAAAGTCCAATATGGGAAATTAGAGTAAAATAATATAAGGCCTTTGGTACCAATCCTTCTGCACAGTATACCCTGTGCCCTACAGCCAGGTGGTACATGATATAAAAGACAAGAAACAAAGCAGACAAAGCGAATGCAGTCAACATAACAGTCTTATGCGCCTTGATATTCCTTTGTTTGATGAAATAAAATCCTGCAAGCAATAAAACAGAAACTGCCGAATTGATAATGGCGATGATATCAGAAAGAATTCTAGCATCGAATCCAAAATCCAGCTTGATGCCCAATCTAGGGTTCAACAAAACCCCTACAATCAAAGGAACAGCAATAGATAGCGTCCAAATTAAGGGGACAAAAACTTTGGGATTATATTTTACTGAGGGAGTGGTCATAAAATAGCGTATTGGCGTTTTGACGTATTGGTGTGTTGGTGTCTATCTTTGATCTAACTCCAACACGCCAACACACCAGCACTTTTATTAACGTTTAAGTTCCTCCGGATACTCCATCCGGATAAGTGCAATGATATCTTCCTGCATCTTTCGTTCATGTGCGAGATCCGTACCGATATAAAATTTTCGGAGTCGACCTTCTTTGTCAAAAAGTCCTACATATTGGGAGGTCTTTTGATATGGCCCTGCAGGATCAATTTTAAATTTAGGAAGGTCGAGGGATTTTCCAGCAAAATCATGTATCACCGAGTCAGCTCCATGAAGGGTTAGCCAGAATTTTGAATCTAGTTCTTCAAGTTCATCTCGATAAGTTTGGACAGCCTCCAAACTATCCCCTGTGTTTATATTCACAAAACGGATAGAAGGCTCTCTTTCCCAATCAAGATTTTTATAGGTTCTTTGAAGATTTCCGTGAAGAACCCTTGAAAGCGTATCTTCTTCCAGGCTAAAGAAAGATACAAAACAAATGTTGCCGAGGAGGTCATCTTGTGTGATACTCTCCCCGGCAAGATTTTCAAGGGTAAATTCCGGAAGGCTTCTTATCGTACTGTCGCCATTCTCTATCTGGTAAACAAAAGGAACATTCTCTCTCACCGGATGCGAGAAATTGTACAAATACAGGTAGATCAGGATTGGTACAATAAATACAGCGATAATAACTGATTTCGCTGCTCCCGGACTTATAGTCATATTAAATTTTTATCTCTTCTGCAGGATCTGCTTCCAGCACTACAGAATGATAACTAATTGCCTCACTTGATTGTTTCCCCCAATACGTACCTTCCCAAACCAAACCGATAATCAACCAGATAATAAATACAAATGGAATCATAATGGTCCAGCCTAATCTCTTTACTTCATGACCGAGGTGCATAAATTCTGCAACGATCAGGAAGGCTTTGAAGATGGTCAGGATAAAGAAGGTTGCATTCTTGATGGCGATTCCGGTCTCAAATCCGAAACCCAGTGTATCTACAAGAAACCATTCCCAGGTGAATGCGATCAAGAATTCAAATGCAGTAAGTGCGGTCAGCTGTAATGCTGTTTTTATTATCGATTTACGAGCGGATGCTCCTCCATCATTTGCGCTTGCGGATGCCATAATTAAGCGATTTGTGCGTGATTAGACCAAATAGAAAACTGTAAATACGAATACCCAAACCAGGTCTACAAAGTGCCAGTAGAGTCCGATCTTTTCGGTCATCTCGTAATGGCCTCTACGCTCATAGGTTCCTTTATTCACATTGATTAATAGGACGATGAGCAGAACTACTCCACTAAATACATGGGTTCCATGGAAACCTGTTACGAAGAAGAAAAGGTCAGCAAATGCCGGAGGGCCATACTGGTTGGCTTTGAGATTAGCTCCTCCATCTGTCATCATAAGCTCATCTCCTTTATAAGGAGCTAACATCTGATCGACATTCTTACCGTCTTGCTTGATCTCGTATCCATTATTTAAACGAAGGCCTGCAATTCCTCCTTCTGTATTCTTCACTGAATAAACCCGGACCCCTAATTTATCATCCAAATTTGGGATAAAGTTTTCCAGCTCTCTGGCTTCTTTTCCACTGAGGGCATAAGTCCCTGCATGTGTATGATGTGCATGCTTAAGGATAGCTTTTACGGCAGCCTCATCATTTACACTTTTTCCATCAATAAATGAGAGAGAACTTACACTCGATGCAGAGTGGTCATCTCCTTCTCCATGCGGAATTAATTCCACATAACTCAATTCGTCAAGTTCCGGAGTATTCTCACTGAAACGTTCAACAGGAACAATAGTAGAACCCGTAGGCGTACCAGCAATGAAGTGATACCACTCATAAGCCTGACAGGAAAGAAAAGCAGTCCCTCCGATGATAGTCCAGAAGACCCATTTGGAAACTTCTTTCTTTGACTTTCTATGCCCTGCTTCCACTGCCAATACCATAGTCACACTACTGATGATCAGGATAAAGGTCATCAGTCCCACGAATACAAGGGGTGCATCCATGTGGAAGAACTCATACAATATGGGAAAGTGGGTAAAAACGGCTTCTGGATTGGCCCATGCTAATCCTTCAGAAGTAGCGCTCAAACGAATAGCGCCGTATGCAATCAAGAGACCGGAAAATGTAAAGGCATCGGAAACGAGGAAAAACCACATCATGAGCTTTCCGTAGCTCGTGTTGTACATCGGTCGTTCGCCTTCAATCAGTGCCTTTTTATCTACAGTAACGTTTGCCATGAAGCTAAAATATGCTTTTGAAAATGTGGGTGCAATTTAATATAAATGCTCAGAATTTCTAGCCTAAGTCACTACAAATAAGCCTTTTGTCTAAGCTTTTAAGCAGGATTCTGAGTAAACAATAAAAATAAGAACAAGTATATCCAAAGTAAGTCCAGAAAGTGCCAGAAAATTGAGGTCATTTGATAGTCCAAAACCTTCGCTTCTAAAGACTTATAGGGTTTTACAAAAAATTTAGCTGTAAGAAATAAAAAGTAGGCAGCCAGAGGACCTGCTAGTAACCATAGGACTCTAACTCCCCATCCCATGCCTGTTCCTTCTACTGCTCCTTTCGTTGCAGCAACTTCAGTTCCTTCAACTAGCCACATTTGATTTGCCCATTCAGCAACATCAAATTCAAAAATTTGACTGATGATGTAATATTCTGTCGCCAGAAAAGCGACTATCATCAAGGCGATTTTAGCTCTTTTCGACAGATTGAACTGAAGCTTATCCCAATGAGGTGTAATCAGGGTTCTGAACATGATCACAAATAATGCGACCAGTCCTGCAATGATATGCGCTCCATGTAGACCTGTGAAAATGTAAAAGAAAGATACAGAATTGTCTTGTCTTTCTTTATCCACGAAATACAAACCACTATCTACCATTTCTTCCCAGGCTCCAACTTGTCCTACGAGGAAGAAAATACCTAATATCAAGGTCATGCCCAGTCCAATTAATGCCTGGGTTTCATTTCTTTTCAATGACCAAACCGCAAATTGCATGGTAACACTGCTAAAGAGGATCAATCCTAAATTGGTCCATAAACTAGGAGGCAGGTCAAAGATGATAGGATCAGCAATGAAGGATCGCTGTACAGAATACGCACTTGTCAGTCCTCCGAAGATCATGATCAAAGAGATGATCGACAACCAGAGGGCAAACTTCTGTGGGTGTATAATGTAGCGTTTTTCATCCATTTCAAGGCCCAATGAACTCATTCTTATTTATCTATTTCTTGAATTAAAAAATTATTACGTGGTTTTATCAACCGAACAAAAATGCCAGCTGTGAAAGCGGCAGGTACAAAAAGGATGCAAACATAAGCGCTTTTGCGTGTTTGTCATCCAGGCTTCTATATAGTCTGAAGGCAGGGATACAAAAAATAATTCCTAATACGACCAAAGCCGTTAATCCCCAGGTACCCGCAAGGCCGGAAGACCAGGCAAAAAATACCAAGGGAACCATAGTGATGGTGTACATCAAGATCAGCGTTGCACTGAACTTTGACTTACCGCTAGCAGAAGGAAGCATTTTGAATCCTGCTTTCTTATAATCTTCATCCAACAACCAGGCAATGGCCCAGAAGTGAGGGAATTGCCAGAAGAACTGGAATACAAAAAGTATCCAACCTCCCATGCCTATTTCTCCTGTCCAGGCTACCCAGCCAATCAGGGGAGGAAGTCCTCCGGGAATGGCTCCGATAAAGACCGCAATAGGGGAGACTCTTTTCATAGGAGTATAGACGAATGCATAGGAAAGCAATCCAATAATTCCCAACAAGGCAGCTGGTAAATTAAAGAAAGCACCAATCAATAAGATTCCTATAGCTCCAATCAGGATAGAGAAAATAATGGCTTCATTATCTGTTAGCCTTTGAGTTGGGAGTGGTCTATCCTGCGTCCGCTTCATTTTGGCATCCAGATCTTTTTCAAAAACCTGATTCAATCCATTTGAAGCTCCCGTAATCAACAATCCTCCCAGTCCAATCATAAACAGTTGAAGTCCGCTCGCAGCTCCTTCAGCAGCAATGGCCAAGCCAAATACCGCAGAAATTGCTACCAGAAATGATAGCCGAAATTTCAACAATTCCTGATAGCCTTTCACCTTATCTCTAAGGCCATTAGTGGCTAAGGACTTCTTTGTTTCTTTGATTATCATATGCTAATTCCTCTGATCCGCTTTCCTCCGAAAGCATCATCATTACTCTCATTAATAAAAATACAGCTCCAAATAATAAGGAAGCTAAGAGGAGATGCAAAGGCTGCATAAATGCCGGTATACCTAAATGATGCATCCCCAAACCCAGGGCTACTTCCAGGGAGATGAAAACTCCAATCGCCATAGTCAGATTTTTTAAAATCGCATGGCTTTGGTAAAAGTCTTTCATCTGAATGGCTAACCACAGAAAAACTCCCAAAATCGAATAGTGCCCCAGACTATGCCAGTCATATCCTGCTCCCAATTGCGAAATCCAATTCGCTCGATCTCCTTCTCCCAACTGCACAGCTATCAAATCGATGGCTTCTCTTACTTGCGTCCCCATAACAATTTGCACCGTAGTAATCACCAGAAGGGCAAGTGCTCCCCACTTCAATTTCCCCGGAATATTCCGTGTATATCTATCCTTTAGATCTCCTTCCCTTGCTTTTAAAATGGCGCTCAGATAGACTGCGAAAATTGCCAATGCGACAACCATATGCAGCGTAACCATACCTGCCTGCAAATGAGTTCTAACAACATAGGCTCCAATTCCTCCTTCAATAATCACGAGGAGTAAGCCTGCCAGACTCAGGAAAAAAACCGAAGGGACGATTTTTCTCATTCTAAATGAAAGAACTGCCGTGATAATGGAAAAGAATCCTACCAGAACTCCCAGCAAACGATTGATATATTCTACCCATGTCTTAAATGCCTCAAAATCAGCTACCTCTCTTCCTGCTACAGCAAATTGAGACTTATAGTCTGTGGGGAGTTGGGAAATATCGGTTGGCGGAACCCACTGCCCAAAACATTTGGGCCAGTCCGGGCATCCCATTCCCGAACCTGTCATTCGCACGATTCCTCCTGCCAGTATGAGTAAAACAATAGCACCTATCGTGATGCTGGCCCAAGTCCGGTATCGCTTCACAATAGGTGCCTTATTGTTATTTGCTTTTTGCAAACCTATTCGTCTTTCTGTTCTACCTCATCAAGGTTTTCAATCGGAACAGAAGGAGTATCTCTTTTTGGAATGGACGGAGCAGGGAAACCTTCTTCGTATTCCACTTCCTCATCTGGAATATGCTGAGGGAGATAATCTTCTTTTACGCCAGGCTTGCTGTATTCGTAAGGTCCACGGTAAACATGTGGAATTTCACCAGGCCAGTTTCCGTGTCCGGGGTTTCTTGGTGTAGTCCACTCCAAAGTATTTGCTTTCCATGGATTCAGTGGAGCTTCCTTACCCCAGAAGATACTGGTAACGAAGTTGTAAAGGAAGATGAACTGAGAGAATGCACCGATGATCGCAGCAATAGTAATGAACACACTGATATCACCGAAGCCACCCATGAAATCGAAAGCGGTGTACTTGTAATAGTGGCGCGCAACTCCTCCCAAGCCCATGTAGTGCATAGGGAAGAATACCATATACAAAGAAATAAATGTCAACCAGAAGTGAATGTATCCCAAACGCTTGTTCATCATGCGACCAAACATTTTCGGGAACCACTGGTAGATACCGGCAAAGAATCCGAAGGCTGATGCACTACCCATTACAAGGTGGAAGTGAGCCGTTACGAAGTAGGTATCATGAAGCGGAATATCCAATGCAGCATTACCCAACCAAATACCGGTGATACCCCCTGTGATAAAGAAGGATACCAAACCAATCGCAAATAGCATCGGCGGATTAAACTGTATATTACCTTTCCACAAGGTCGTTATATAGTTAAAGGCCTTGATCGCCGAGGGCACCGCAATGACCAGCGTAAAGAGCATGAATATCGTCCCAAGGAAGGGGTTCATACCAGTTACGAACATGTGGTGTGCCCATACAATGAAGGACAGTACTGCAATTGCAAGCATGGAGAGTACCATCGCGCGGTATCCGAAGATAGGCTTACGCGAGTGTACGGATATAATTTCAGAGGAAATACCTAGTGCAGGCAGAAGTACAATATATACCTCTGGGTGGCCCAGGAACCAGAACAGATGCTGGTACAGAATCGGGCTACCTCCCTGATAGTGGAGTAATTCCCCACCTATAAATATGTCTGATAAGTAGAAACTGGTTCCTGCAAGTCGGTCAAACATCAACAGCAGAGCTGCAGAGAAAAGAACCGGGAAAGAAAGTACACCGAGGATTGCGGTTAAGAAGAATGCCCAAACAGTCAATGGCAGTTTGTACATATCCATCCCTTGCGTACGTAGGTTAAGAACCGTTGTAATATAGTTGATACCTCCAGTCAAAGATGACACAATAAAAAGTGTCATTGAAATCAACCAGAGCGTCATACCTGTTCCGGATCCTGACATTGCCTGAGGCAATGCACTTAGGGGAGGATAAATCGTCCAACCACCTGATGCAGGACCGGTTTCAATGAATAGCGACCCCAACATGATGACTGAGGAAGCAAAGAAAAACCAGTATGAGAGCATATTGATAAAACCGGAAGCCATATCTCTTGCTCCAATTTGTAATGGAATCAGGTAGTTACTGAATGTTCCACTCAAACCAGCAGTCAATACAAAGAATACCATAAAGGTACCGTGCATAGTAACTAGTGCAAGGTAGAATTCAGGATTTATCTGACCACCCTCACCCCATTTTCCAAGAAGTGTTTCGAGGAAAGGGAAAGTAGTATCAGGAAAAGCCAACTGCAGACGGAACAGCGTTGACATGAAAATCCCGAAGATTGCCATGATGATCCCCGTGATCAGGAATTGCTTCGCAATTGTCTTATGGTCTGTACTGAACACATAAGTTGTCAGGAAGCTTCCATGATGATGATCATGGTGATCGTGATGATCTGTGTGCGTATCGTGTGCAACTGCAGACATATATCTATTTAATTTATCTTTTTAATCTATGTAAGACTGAGTGAAAAATGCCGCTCAGCAGTTATTGATTCATACTTAGGGTTTCTGCTTCTTCCGCGAAGGCAGCAGCTACATCTTCAAAATCTTTATCCGTCAGCCCAAGAGCCATTGCATTCTGTTTAAAGTAAGAAGTTTTACTAGCTAACCATGCATTGTACTCTTCTTTGCTAACTACTTTAATTACCCTTCTCATATTCCAGTGTCCACCCCCGCAAATCTGTTGACAAGACATTTCATAGTTGAAGTCAGGATTGTTGGTACGCTTACGCATCTCACTAGTAGTGAGGGTAGGCGTAAAACGGAAACTGGTAGGCATTCCAGGTACAGCATCCATTTTCACGCGGAAATGAGCAAGCGTTGCACTGTGCAATACATCTCTTGCGCGAATCTGAAGATCAATGCTATTGTTAACTGGGAAGTAGACCGTATCAGCACCTGCTAAAACGATATCATCAAATGCATATTTATCGTTTGTATTGAAACCAACTTCATTGGTTCCAGGCTTGATGAACCCAACTTTGGTTTCTCCAAACTGTCCATCAGCACCGGGATAGCGATAAGTCCAGTCAAACTGCTTCCCTACTACTTCTATTGAAATCTCCCCAGGTTTTGGATCACCCATGGTGATATCATTCCAAACAATAATCCCTTTTCCAACCAGGAGTGTCATAACGATCGCAGGAACTCCTGTCCAGAGGTACTCCAATCTGTTGTTGTGAGGATAATAAAGACCTTTACGTCCTTCAACTCCCCTATATTTCCAGGAAAACCAGAATAAAAGGCTATTGGTAACGATTACAACCAGAAAAGTAACCCAGATAGTGTTCCACATCATGCTATCCAGCGCAACTCCATGTTCTGAAGCGGGATTGTGAAGTAGAATCATTTTGGGATACCATTTGATCATGGAAACTGTTGCCAAAGCCACTCCGCTTATAAAGAAAACCATAAAGAGTCCTCCATTAAGCAGGTTGCGATTCCAGGTTTTGAAAGGGTCTATGTCTTTGAGCCTCACCACAAGGTAGAGGTTTACAAACACCAGCAAGACCACAAACACCAACAGGCCCTGAATTATACTTATGATACTTTGCGAATCCATAAAAACTTAACTCCTAAGTGGAATATATTGTTGACTAAATATATACTTTTTTATATATCTTTTTCTTACACAGGCCCCGTAGTATGGTGCAAGCTTTCTTCCAGGTATGGATGATTGATTGGCGCCAGATTAGCCTTAGTAAGAGAAGAGAATACAACATAAAGGAAAATACCTGCGAAAGTCAGGAAGAAACCGATTTCCATCAGACCCATATCCCAATAACTTTCCATAGCTCCAGGCATAATGATCACGAAAAGATCTAACCAGTGTCCGATCAGTGCAATAACTGCAATCGGAACGAAATACTTGGGAATTCTTTTCGCATTTCTGGTCATCAAACCAAAGAAAGGAATGACGAAGCAGAGGAAAATGTTCAAGAAGAACAAGACGTTGAAATTACCGCCTACATAGATAGGAGAATCAGTAATGTAACGCTTAATATAGTAAACACCTTCTTCCGGAATATTTGAGTACCAGATCAAGAGAAGCTGAGCGACAAAGATATACCCCCAGAATACTGTGAATCCAAATGCATACTTAAAGATGTCGTGGAAATGAGAATCATTGGTGAACTGCATGTATCCCTGACGCTTCAAAAATAGGAGCAAAAGCCCCAAGGTGAACATAGAAGCTTTGAAAGAAGCTCCGAATATATAAACACCATAGATGGTACTAAACCAATGGGGCTCAAGGGACATCAACCAGTCTACTGCCCACAGACAGTAAGAAAATGCAAAGAAGAAAACGAATGCTGCTGAGATCTGAGTAGTTCTCTTGAAATGGAAAAGGTTTTCAGCGCTTCCTTCTGAATCCTGAGTAACAGAAAGTCTTCTTAGATAGACAGCGGCTCCAATCCAAACAACAAAGTAAACGATGTTGCGGGTGATGAAGCTCCCTTTATTCAAAAAGCCTTCTTTTGCCTTAAGGATTTCATCTCCTTCTGGGATGTGTGTCCATTCATACAGACCGTCAAGGAAGAAAAATAGAACAACCAGTGTAAGTGCCCCAATTGGCACATACATAGTCATAGCTTCTGAAATTCTTCTTACAGCTGTATGCCAACCACCATTACCAACCTGGTGAACGGCGAGGAAAAACATAGCTCCCATAGCGAGAGTCATGAAATATACACTACAAAGCAGGAAGTTTGCCAACAGGCGAGTACCTGTTGTTTTGACGTGATGTCCTCCGTGCCCTGCATCATCGGCAGTATCTGCAACCGGTTGAATAGTACTTGCGATATGCTCAAGTTCAAGGTGAGCATCCGGACCTGCTTTACTGGTGGCTTCACCAGCGACAAAGTATCCGGCAAATAACAAGAGAAGTCCAACACCGATCAGACCATAAACGATGTTCCTAACGCGAGTTGAAAATTCAAAGCGCTGGGTTAACTGTTCTGGAGTATAGTGTACGTGTGCCAAGATTTCTAATTTTTTAAGCGAATATTCTATTTGAAAGAGTGTTTGATCTTCTCACACTCACTTATTCTTGTTCCTGAAATTTCTGGATGTAGCAGATCACCTCCCAGCGCTGCTGCGGGCTCAATTGGGATGCATAGGACCCCATATTGTTCTTTCCATATGTAAGGGTGTGGAACATTTTACCTGCAGGCAGTTCTTTCAGAGCTGGACTATTGTAAGCAGGAGGAGGCGCGTAGGCTCCTTTAGTTACCAAGCTACCCTGTCCTTTACCGTTAGGACCATGACAAACGATACACATGATCTCATAAGTTTCTTTTCCTCTTTGAAAAGTAGCTTCTGTACAGTTAAGTCCATCATCATTGATCGCAGGATCAGATAGTGGGCTGGCTACGTCGACAGAAGCTTCATAGCCTTCAAAAGTATTCTCAAGGTGATAAGGCATGAAAGCCTCTTCTCTATACCAGGACTCTTTTCTGGGTACAGTACCTGCAGGAGCTGTCTGAGCAGCAGTCTTACTGTCAAAACCATTTCCTACGAAATATTTAACTGTATCCAATCCCTTGGGAATAGCTCCATAGTTCCCCCCTGTATTGGTAGAATATACAGTTTGAGAATAAGGCTCCAGAGGGAGTGAGTTGTACATGTTGGGTGAGTACTCAATATTTCTCACAGACTTGTCATTATAACAACCAGTGAGTCCTAATCCTACAAGGACGAGGGCGAGTACGAGTGTGTATGTATATCTGAAGGCTTTCATATTTTGTCTACTTCTTTTTCTGTGATTTCATAAGCACCGGTATCAGCAAAAATCTGACGAACCGCCGCTTCATCATCCAGCTTTTTCTTATCAATCGCAACTACGAAAACATCATCTGTTTGACGGTCATCCATCAAAACAGCTTTTTTGCCCGGCCAGTAACGACCTACGATAAAGAAGGTCAATACCATACCATGAGCAGCAAAGAGTACTGTTAACTCAAAAGTAATGGGCACTGCATCTGGATAAGCGAGAGAAGGCTTACCACCGATATTCATCGGCCAGAGAACTCCATAAATCAGTCCCATCATGGTAAGAGCTGTCAAAGCTCCCATACATCCATAAATGAATGAAGCAACAGAGAGACGAGTACGCTTGATTCCCAGAAAAGGCTCAATGCCGTGAACGGGGAATGGAGTGTACACATCATATATCAACTGTCCCTGCTTTTGGAGGGCCGCAAGACCGTCCATAAGCGCATCAGGGTTCCAGTATTTTCCAAGCAAAAAATCCTTTTTCATCTATATTCTTTTTGCGATGTTTCTTAATTATTCAAAAAGCTTCTTTATGATTTCACTGTAACTTCCAGATCAACTGGCTTCTTTGGATTCCGTACCAGTGTTTTCACCTCAAAGATGTTTACTACCGGAAGGAATTTAGAGAAGAGAAGATACAGTGTAAAGAATACTCCAAAGAATCCGATGAGGATTCCGTACTCAGTTATGGTCGGGGTGTACATTGTCCAGCTGGAAGGAAGAAAGTCCTGGTGCAGCGAGGTAACAATAATCACGAAACGTTCGAACCACATACCGATGTTCACGAAGATGGACATGATGAATGTCAGAGTCATATTGGTCCTGATCTTCTTGAACCAAAATAACTGAGGAACAATCATGTTACAAGAGAACATGATCCAGTAAGACCATCCATAAGGACCAAATGCACGGTTGACAAACACATAACGTTCCCACATCACACCTGAATACCAAGCTGTGAAGAACTCAGTCATATAGGCAAACCCTACCAGAGTCCCTGTAGCCAATACGATTTTCGCAATTGACTCCATGTGGTCCATGGTAATATAGTTTTCAAGTTTATAAACTTTGCGGGTGATGATCATCAGGGTTTGTACCATACCGAATCCTGAGAAGATCGCTCCTGCCACAAAATAAGGAGGAAAGATAGTGGTGTGCCATCCAGGAATCACCGAGGTTGCAAAGTCCATACTTACAATGGAGTGCACGGAAAGTACAAGTGGAGTTGCTAAACCAGAAAGGATCAAAGAAACAATCTCAAAGCGAGACCAGTTTCTGGAAGAACCTTCCCATCCAAAACTAAGCGCTCCATAAACAGCAGCTCCAATCTTTTTCCCTTTTTTAGCTAATCTGTCTCTCAATGTAGCGAAATCTGGGATCATACCCAGATACCAGAATACAAGAGAAACTGTCAGATAAGTTGAGATCGCAAAAACGTCCCAAAGAAGGGGAGAGTTGAAGTTTACCCAAAGAGATCCACGTGTATTGGGCAGCGGTCCGAACCAACCGGCCAACCATGGACGCCCCATGTGAATAATTGGGAAAGCACCCGCACAGATTACAGCGAAAATAGTCATCGCCTCAGATGCACGGTTGATGGAGTTTCTCCATTGCTGTCTAAAAAGTAACAATACCGCAGAAATCAAGGTTCCTGCATGACCGATACCAACCCAGAATACGAAGTTAGTAATGTCAAATGCCCATCCTACGGTTGGATTAAGGCCCCAGGCACCAATTCCTTCCCAAACTGTCCAACCAATGAAGGCAAATCCCATGGCCATTACGGCAGCGGAGAAGAGTGTTCCCAGCAACCACCATTTGTTGGGTTTGGCTTCGATGGGAGCAAACACATCATCGGAAACCTGCTTATAATAGTCTGTATTTGTGACCCATTTCTGTCTAATGGGTGATTCAACGTGGCTCATATCAGCTTAGTTATGAATAGCTTTATGAATATATTTCGTTATGTTTTTCTTCTTTGATCTCTTCATACTCAGATTCAGTTCTATTGCGAACTTTGGTGAGGTAGGCAACTGAAGAGAGGGTCTTAACTTCTTCCAGTGCGAGATACTTACGCTCGTTGTCTTCGCTCCAGAGTTTAGAGATTTCACTTTCTGGATCATTTCTGTCTCCAAAGACGATTGCTCCGGTTGGGCAAGATTGCTGACAAGCAGTATATCCACGGAAGTTTGGTTCAGGCTTTACAAGCGATGAGCCCTGATTAACTTTGGCGCGAAGTTTCGCCTCCTGTAGACGCTGCACACAGAAAGAGCATTTTTCCATTACTCCTCTGAATCGTACAGTTACATCGGGATTTAAGACCAGACGACCGAGATCGTTTTGGGCTGGGTTGATGTCTGTAAACTGCTCACCATTTGTGTAGTTGAACCAGTTGAAACGACGAACTTTGTATGGGCAGTTGTTAGCGCAGTAACGTGTACCTACACAGCGGTTGTAAGCCATTTGATTCAAACCTTCATCACTGTGGATGGTAGCCAATACCGGACAAACTGTCTCGCAAGGAGCGTTATCACAGTGCTGACACATCATAGGTTGGAAGACGGTATCCGGATTCTCAGGATTTCCGCTGTAGTAACGGTCGATACGAATCCAATGCATGGCACGACGATCCATTACTTCTTGTTTACCTACAACCGGTACGTTATTTTCTGCCTGACAACTTACTACACATGCACCACAACCTGTGCACTTGTTTAGATCGATAGCCATGGCCCAGTGAATCCTGCGCATAGTCGCGGGATCATCAAAGTGTGATTCCCAAAGAGAAAGTAGATGCTTTTTCTTGTCTTTGTATTTGCTTTGAGATTCTCTGTAGTCGTTTTCTGCGTCTGGAGCACTTTTGTAAAGAGGAAGAACGGTTTCCTTAATGATCTCCTCAGTTCTGTCAGCATCTTCTTCCATTCCAAAACTCTTCATGATTCCTACGAGGCTTTTGTCGTAAGTATAATCATGTTCCTGAGCGAGTGCAAGTGGATATTTACCTCCTGTTTTGCTAATAGAAACCTTGGCACCATTGTTCAGTTTGTATGCGTTTACTCCGCCTACTTTCGCAGCTACTTTCCCTGCAGCTTCTCCATCTCTTCCGTACCCTAAGGCAATACCGATTGTACCGGCAGCCTGACCTGTCTGAACATAAGCAGGAAGCGCGATCTCTTCTACTCCGGCTCCACTTATTGATATTTTATCTCCATGCTTTATGCCATTTGCTTCAGCATAAGCGAAAGGAATTGTCACATAATCGTCCCAAGTAACGCGAGTAATTGGGTCAGGCATTTCCTGCAACCATGGGTTATTTGCATAGGTTCCATCACCGATACCAACTTTCGCATAAGTAATCAATTCGAATTGATCTTCAGAACCTCCTCCGACTTGAGAAGCGCTTGCAGCAGCAGGAATTCCTTCCGCATTAAAAACAATGCCTTCAGTCGTAGCTGTGGGCATTGAGAACAGGCCTTTACGCAAGGTTTCATCCCAATCTTCCTCAGCAGCACTGATGATCAATCCTTCCCACTGCGCTCTCATGTAAGCGTAGAAATCCTGATCAGATCCCATCCACTTCAGGACAGAATCCTGAGCCTGACGGGTATCGAAAATCGGGTGGATTGTTGGCTGAACCAGGCTGTAATTAGCTGCTGTTTGCTGCGCATCCCCCCAGGACTCAAGGTAGTGGTGGTCTGGTGTGTGGTACTTACAGGCTTTTGAGGTTTCATCATCTGTATTCGCGAAGGAAACAGATACTGGAACGTTTTTCAAAGCAGCAGCTAAATCAGCACCCATGGCGTGGTCATAAACTGGGTTACAGTTATAGATGAATACTGCATCTACGCCTCCACCTTTGATTTCCTGAACCAGTGCTGCCATCGCATCGTCATCTCCTTGCTTCATGTGGCTAGGGTTTGCGATATCAAGCGTAGTACCATAGTTACCAAGCATATCGTTGATCCCTGCTACCAGCAGTTGGTGGTTGGCATCATTGCTTCCGCAAACTACGAGAGACTCTCCACGAGCGGCTGCTAATTCGTCAGCAATTTTGTCAAGCAGGTTACCCCCTACGTTGAAACTACTGCCACCGGGAAGTTCACCTTTTCCGGTTTTGCGCGCTACTTTATTATAAAGAGAGGTAAGCGCCTTACCCATATTGCTTGGCTGAATGGTTGCACGCATATCAGCGTTTGCACCAGTCAAACTCAGTAGAGATTCTACCTGAAAATGACGAGACATCCAAGATCCGTCAGGGTTACGGCCTTTAGTATATTGAGAAGAAAATTCTACCGGTGAAATCCAGGTTCCCAGGAAATCACAAGCAAAACTCGCTATCACTTTAGCTTTATCGAAGTGGTAAGAAGGAATAGCTCTTGTACCAAATCCGCTTTCGTGTGCCTTAGCCAAGGAAGAAGCAGAAAGCGCGTCATAAGTTACGTGCTGTCCGTCTTCAAATCCTCCCAGAAATTCTCCAAAGAGTGCTTTAGTACTAGGACTTAAAATTGTACCTGATAGAATCCTGACTTTTCCTCCATTGGCTTTGATGTCTGCCATAGCTTTTGCCATGTCCGTATCAATCGCACCCCAATCGGTAAGGTTACCACTAGACTTAGGAGCTTTTGAACGAGCCTGGTCATACAAACTCAATACAGTAGCCTGGCCAATGGCATCCAAACCTCCATTAGTAAGGCTTGAATCAGGATTACCTTCTAGTTTGATGGGACGACCTTCGCGGGTCTTAACCATCACAGGAATTCCAGATGGAGTAGTGGAAGAATACCAGTTAGCAACACCTGGGATGATGTCATGAGGTTTTTCTACATAAGGAATGGCTTTTTTAACCGGCCCTTCTACACATGCAGAAAGGGTTGCGGCAGTAATACCAAACCCTAACATTTTCATGAAATCCCTACGGTTGGCGCTAAGGTTCAGGTCTTCATCCTTAACATTTTCCAATGTCTGAGACATTGGGATATCGGTAGGAAACTCCTTTCTCGCCTCTTCCAAATATTCAGGAGTTTGTTTTAGCTCATCTATACTTTTCCAGTACTTGGGCTTGTTCATCTATAATCAGTTTTTATATCGAAGCATTGCCCGAATCAAATCCGGGCAATCATCTATAGTATTATTAATAATGACATCTCGCACAATCCAGTCCTCCCATGTCGGCTACTGTATAGTCAGTAGGTTCTCCCAGGACTTTAACTTTCTCATTTCTGTGGCAGTTGATACACCAACCCATACCGAGGTCTGAGTACTGATACACAACTTCCATTTCCTCAACAGGTCCGTGGCAGGTCTGACATTCCAGATTTCCTACTACTACATGTTGGGCGTGGTTGAAATAAGCATGATCGGGGATGTTGTGAATACGAATCCATTCGATAGGCTGCTGTTCGTATCCATCTATATAGGCTACTTCTTCAGGATCCCAACCTACTGCTTTATAAATTTTTGCAATTTCCGGTGAGATGTCATTTTCTCCCATGGCATCAGGATGACGCTCTGTAGGCTCATGACGATTGTAGATAGCCTTGTGGCAGTTCATACAAATATTGACCGAAGGTATCCAAGCACTCTTACTCTTGGTAGTACCTGTGTGACAGTACTTACAGTCAATTTCATACTCTCCTGCATGAAGCTTATGGCTGAAGTTGATGGGCTGCTCAGGCATATATCCCTGATGCAAACCGATTGTTCTGGCTTCCATGATAGTCTTGGCCAAACCTCCTACCAAAACAAAGACCGTAATCAGAGTGATCACGAATTTGTTTTGCAGCATGGCTTTGCTGGTCTCCATCACATTGGCAAATTCGAAAGGCTCTTTGCCTTCCTTCGCCCGAACAGAAGTAACGAGAATTGCTGCAATTACTACCAGGAGTAAGGCAACAACAAACAAAGCTCCAATCAAGGTCAGCAATCCGTAGTAGATCGTAGGATCTGCAAAAGGATCTGCCGCTACCTGAGTACCACCGTTTACGGCAACAACTGGAGCTTTAGGTTCAGACTCTACCTTGATGTAGGCAAGAAGGTTTGAAATGTCCTGATCCGTAAAAGTAGGAAAGGCATTCATGGCAGCTTTGTTATTAGCTTCCCACAATGCAATTGCCTTTGGATCTTTGTCAACAAAGATCATCTTGGGTGAATTACGAATCCAGCTTCCCAACCATTCTTCATCTCCTGCATACTTGGTGTGGATGTCTTTCAACATCGGTCCAGTACCCTTGCGGGTCACAGCGGGATGGCAGGTCGTACAATTAGCTTTGAAAAGGGTCTCTCCTTGAGTAGCATCTCCACTAGCGACTGAGATTTGAGCTGAAATCGGTGTCGCAGTAGCGAGAAGAAAGAAGAGGGTCAAACTTGTGAGTATGTTAACCCAGGGTTTGCATCTCATAGGTATGTCGTGTTAATGACGCTCGTGTGTGAGTTAATTCCACAATTTGAAAGACGTAATGAGTCAATTCAAATTTCGGCTCGCAAGTTAATACAGCTATTATTTAGGTCAAAGTTGTTTGGAGGAAAGAAATCGTGTTTTTCCTACATTTAGAATCGTTCTAAATAACATTTTTCATATTTCTACGTTTAGGGACCTTATTTAAGCTTAAGTAAGTCTTTGTTTTTTGAGGAATTTTCAGTCCCAAGGCCCTTTTTCCTATACATCTGAGTGCTTTTGTTCCATGCCAAATCTTCAGTGTTTCAACAGTGATTTCCTCCTATGATTTTTATCATTTTGCTCCAAAAACTTCCATTTATTATATGGGTTTAAGAAAAATATATCCTAGGAATAAGTTGAAAGGATTTTCAAACAAAAAGTGCGGGTAGAGGAATCGGAAGCTATATCAACTCAAGATTTTGAAGAGGAGCACTCTTCGCTGATTTTTTAGCTAATTTTGCAGCAAATGCTACAGCCTGCTAGTTTTTAATTATTGCTATGAATACAGATATGCTGGATGTATTGATTGTAGGAGGAGGCCCCATTGGTCTGGCCTGTGGGATAGAAGCCCAGAAGAGAAAGTTGTCTTATCTGATCATTGAAAAGGGTTGCCTGGTAAATTCGATTTACCATTACCCTACTAATATGACCTTCTTTTCTACCTCTCAGAAAATAGAAATTGGAGGCGTGCCTTTTGTTTCTCATCAGGACAAACCCAATCGAAGGGAAGCCCTGGAATATTACCGCAGGGTTTACGACACTTATGAGTTAGACATTCACACCTATGAACGGGTTTTGAATATCGAACAGGAAGCTGATCATTATAAAATAGAAAGTTCAAAGGGAAGCTACCTAAGCAAGAGTATCGTCATAGCAACCGGCTTTTTTGACCACCCCAATCTGATGAATGTCCCGGGAGAGGAATTGCCGAAAGTAAAGCACTACTTTGACGATCCACATCCTTATATAGGGCATAAAGTTTTGGTAGTGGGTGGAGCAAATTCAGCCATAGATGTAGCCCTTGAATGCTGGCGAAAAGGAGCAGAAGTTACCTTGGTACATAGAGGAGAAGGCATAGGCAGGCGTGTGAAATACTGGGTAAAACCAGACATTGAAAACCGAATCAAAGAGGGTTCAATTAAGGCCTATTTCGAAAGCACAATAAAAGAAATCCAGGATGACAAAGTTCTGCTCAATACAGCAGAAGGAGAAAAAATCGTCGAAAACGACTTCGTATTGGCTATGACAGGCTTTAAACCGGATTATAGTTTCCTGGGAAAAATTGGTTTGGAGTTTAGTTCAGATGACCTAAAAATGCCTGTTCGAGACGAAGGGACTTTTGAAAGCAATCTCCCTAATGTGTTCCTCGCCGGCACCGTTTGCGGAGGCATGCAGACCAATAAGTGGTTTATCGAAAACTCCATTGAACATGCGAGTACGGTGATGGACGAGATTCGAAAAAGAATATAGGCGCTGAAGGGTATCAGCGCCTATTCCAAAGGTGTATTTTTCATCTATGTCTGGCGATAGCATTCGCCGGGTACGGATTATTCCTCCAGCACCTCCATAAATATTCTAAAGCCTACTTGAGCAGAGGGTTCTTCATAGATTTCCTGGCTCTTTATTCGCAGGTAGTATCCGGTGCTATTCCAACTTCCCCCTTTGGCGATGCCAGGTGTATCGATCATTTCTGATACATTTCCTGCCATATGGTAAATGCCCCAGGGATTGGGGGTAAAAGATCGAACAGGAGCCGTGAGCATATAGCCATCAGCAGTATAATCGATTCCTTTTCCCACAATAATACTTTCCCCTGTTTCAGGATCTTGTTGAATAAAGCTCTGATCAATGACTTTAAAATTCGCTCTTGGTTGCCCTTTCTTATCAAAGGCCCAACCAGGATTTCCCACTCCTTTTAATACTTCCCAGGGAAATTTGGTTTCTACCAAATCAGCAGTTGCTGCTTTTTCCCATTCTTCTTCCGTAGGCAAACGAAATAATACCTTTTTAAAAGGCACATAAGAGTCCTCCTGATTATTAATTACTTCGGTCAGCCATGCACAATAGGCTTTTGCGCCCTCATAACTAAGCCCCACAGCCGGATATTCATAAAATGCGGGATGACTCGTATAGTTTTCTTTGACTGGGTCAAGGTATTGGAAGCCTTTGGACCAAACTGTGGTATCCAGGGCGTACTTTTCTGCCATTTCCCGAGGAATATCATGGAGAAATTCTTTGTAATTGACGACAGAGACCTCTGTTGCCTGGGCATAGAGATTTGCATCAATCTGTTTCCATTGGCTTTTGAACTTGGCTTTAGCGCCGGGGTAGAAAGCAGTGGATGAAAGTAGCACTGCACAGAGTAGGACTGGGCTGATGATCTTGAGTAGTTTTTTCATGTTGAGTAAATTTTTATTTCATAATAGCTGGATGCTGAAAAGTTACAGGGGGACCCTTCTTGGACTCTTCCGCTGCAGCCCCGTTTCTCTTACAAGAGAAACAACCCACTTGCCAGACCGCAGGTCATCTCTATTTTGGAAATGCAAAGGCCTGAGTGCTGAGAGATCATGTATTATCTATAGTCCTTACATGCAAGGTCTCTCGGCGCACAGGAGCCAAGCTGAGATCAAGCCTCGAGATGACACCGATGATTTAATTGTCCGAGCGCACTCCCTTGTTCCACAGTGCCGTGCGACACAGGACAAGGGAGTGGGGCCTGGGGCGGTGGGTTCCTCAAGGATTCAAAACACGCTTTTCAATCCGCTTCTGACCCTCATAATCCGGCAATGCCTTCCTCGCCATTTTGGGGTAGTCGATCGTCCAGATATCAATGCCATTCTCGGCCAACTTCTGATAGGAACTTTGCAAGGACTTATCCCCATCTCCTCCAAATCGTCCGTAAATCACAGGTATACCTTCCACCTGCAATTTTTTAATCAAATCTATGGGCGGCTCATAAGGATCTTTGGTCGAATAGCCCGTAAACGCCAGAATCCGATTTGCAGGGATGCCAGATGTGGGCCATTCAATTTCGATGTCCTCCATCTTTCGCATGCCGATGGAAATCATCAGATTGGGGTTCAGGCTATGCACATGCTTTGCGTCTTTCCAATTGTAGGTAATGATGGCAGCATAATTTTCAGCATCCATTTCCTCTACCAAATCCACAACCTTCTCAAAAGGAATCCCTCTTTTCACATCCAGCGTAAAAATCACTTTGCCTCTTCCCCAATTCAGAGCATGTCTTAGACTGGGAATATGATAAGAAGTTTCTGTTTCGAAGTCATCAACCAACTTTAATTTTTGGAGTTCCCTCCAGGTCTTATCTTTCATTGGGCCAGTACCCGTAGTTGTTCTATCCAAATCATCATCGTGCAAAAGGAGCAGGACAGAATCTTTACTCAATCTGACATCGCACTCAATAATAGCAGGCAAATGATAAGCTGTATAGGCAAAAGCCTGGATAGAGTTTTCAGGATAACCCGGATATCCGCGTCCTCCTCTATGCGCACTCACCAGAAGGGTGCTGCTATTGGAATGATTAAGAAAAGAAGAGAGTTCATTTTCTCCTAGATCAATGCGATGCTCATATAATTTAGGTGTGCAGGAAATGGAGATTAACAGAAGTATAAATGGTAAGTTTTTCATCTGGAATGCTTAGCAGCCAAGGGGATAAAAATAATCGTAAATGTCTTTAAGAGTTCGCAAAGCTAGAAAGTCCTCATTATGAAGGAGTAAAGTAGCTATGAATTATTCCTACTTTTCGAAATGATAATTTTTTTAGCATTTTCCTTCTAAAGGACTTGCATTAGCCAAAAATATTAGCGTAATTGCTATCATAGTTACCAAAATAACCAATTATGTTAGCCAGTTACACATTCAACTCCAACTATACACCCGGCCACACACAGCATCAGCCTTTGCCCAGCCTTCGTTTACTGGAAGGTGGAAAATTTCGTCCGGGTCAATTCAGCCCTGTATTGGTAAAAGAGTACAACCAGATCAGATTAAAATATTTTCAGTGGGGAATGGTTCCTGCCTGGACCAAAGGGAGCAAGAAAGAAAAGTCTCGACGCTTTGTAGCTTCGGATCATCTAGTTCGCCAGCCGGGATTCCAGATTGCGCTTCGTAGACAGAGATGTCTCATTCCAGCTGATGGCTACTATCTCTCAACCGGAAAAACTTACAACAAACAAAACTTTAAAATCCATGCTAATGGAGGCGATACTTTCTGCTTTGCGGGGATCTATGATACCTGGCGCAATGCCGATGGATCCCTGCTGCAGAGCTTCGCTATCCTTACTACAGAATCTGATGCCGATATGCGTCAGTTTGGATTACAGATGCCGCTAATACTCCCTAAAAAATGGGAAGGGCTTTGGCTAAATCCCAATGCCAATATGCAGAAGATTTATGACGTACTTAAACAACCCTACCCCGTAAGTCTACAAATTTATCCCATACAAGAACTCAAAGAAATGGACTTAATTGGATTTTATGAACATGTTGCTGCGTAGATGCTAAGCGGGGTTGGTACATTTGGTTGAAAGGGTAGCCTGTGGCTACCCTTTTCTTTTTATTTATGCTTTTCCATGCCAACTCTCTGGATAGCTTGTCTGTCTTTATGTATAATAATAACAGAGCCCCAAGAATTTCGTAGATTGAGACAATGCGACAGAGCAAAACATACGCGCTGCTTTTCCTATCCATTTGCTTGCTCGTATTTTCTTCTTGTAAACCCAAAGAGGTAGAGGAAAATGAGAATTGGAAAAAGATGAGGCTTATGCATCAGATTCAAGGAGCCTCACAGATCGCTACCGTGGAATATGTGATTAGCAAAGTGGTAATCGGAAAGAAAGAACAGAAGCTTCTGGGATATTCTTTAAGTGAAGCCGATTACCTGGCAGAAGCAGAAGCTCGGGTGAAAGCAGGAATTGATTTGGCTAAAATTAGTGAAGAGAATATCCGCATTCAGGATAATTTCATTCACCTCAGTTTGCCACCCGTTGAGATCATAAATTTCTCTTTTCCAGCAGGAGAAGCGAAAGTTAATGAAGACTATACAGAAGATGGTTGGTTAGCGATTATAGAAGGAGCTGACATCGATCGATTTTACCAGGAAGCTGAGCTTTCTGTTCGCAAAGACATAGTCAATATGGGTCTGGAAGAAGCTGCGCAGGATAAAACGAAAAAATTTCTCATGAAATTCTTACTCCAGGCGGGCTATGATTCTATTCAGATAGATTTTGAAAAATTCCGCTGGGAACCCAATCCCCTGAATACCGGCAACATTCCCCAGGCCAATGGATAAAAAGACTTCCATATTTTCCCGTATCCTCGGATTTTTCCTCGCTATTCCTAAGAAAATTCTAGGCTTCTTTTCTATGCTGGGAGTGCTACCTATGATCCTAGTCATCATTACCTTATTGGTAGGTTTATTTTTTGGCTATAAATGGATGATAGGAGATTTTAGTTCTATAGTAGAAACCAAAGTTAGCATAGTTGAAACCCCAAGCATTTTAGAAGAAGTAAGAGCCATAGGTGAATTAGTTGGCGCAGAATATTTTGGGGAGGAAGTTCACTCCCTGAGCGAAAGTTATGAAGAGGAGGACATGAAGAATATGGCCGAATCCTATCTGGAAATTCGGGATTCCTACAAACGGATTTATGAACGCATCGAAAAGATGCGGGATATCAATGGCAATTTGATTGGTCATGAGAAGCATCTGCAAAAGACGTATGAAGATTTCATGAGTGTTCATGCAACAGCCACCAATTACGATAAGGCCTGGTTCGCAGCTTTTAAGCGTATCCACAATGAATCGATTAGAAGCATGCTGGAGTATCTTCGTACCAATGAGTGGAAATCCTATTATGACCATTACAAAGACCGCCTCAATCGAGAGAGAAGGTATCTGAGAAAGATAAAAAACAATGGTCGTGTATTGATTTACCTGGGAAGAGGAACGGTGAAAGCCGGATATAATCTGGATGCTATGACCGAAGAATCGGTGGTAAGGCAAGGAGATACCCTTTTACTCAAGAACCTGAAGGCTCAAATACTCAATGCTGACATAAATCCCTGGTATGTATTGCCTGAAGAAACTGAGGATGGAAAAGGAGTACCGGGTTTTGAGGTATTGAAAGAATATGGTTCTCCTACACATCAGGATCACGGTAGAGTAAAGGAAGGCTGCGAAAAGGATCTTGAGAAATCAGCCATTGAACAAGGGATACTAAAAACAGCAGAGAAGAGGGCAGAGGAGACTTTGTTGAATTTCCTGAATCTACTGGCGAGGGATTCGACTCAAGTTTTGAGTATTGTGGATATTCAAGAATAAAAAAATATGGCTGATTTACCTATCGATATCGAAAAGCGGATTAAAAGAGATTTTCCCAAGGCGAAAGATTACGAAAATGTACGTGCATTACTTTCTGAAATAGATCGATCCTATATAAATGTGGGAAAGGAACAACTAATCCGATCTATGCTATTGATCGCAAAGGGTAATCCTGATAAGATTCAGGAAATAATCGATACCAACTTCCACCATGACCCCAGAGATGTAATCATGATGGCTATGGGAATCAGTGATAATACGTCCAATTATGGGATTGATCCTTTTGAAGATTTAGCCTAAGCCTTTTTCATATACTTCTCAGGCTCCTTCTCAAAACTCACTTTACATCCATCACAACAGAAGTATACGGATTCGCCTTCAAATTCGAGTACATGTTTGGCAGTACTTTTCTGAACAGGAACTCCACAAACCGGATTGATATAAATATCTTCATTGAAGGCCGCTGCTTTCCCCTCTTCTTCCTGAGTTACATTTTCTTCCGAACGAATAAAGGAGATTACCTCAGCAATGATACTAATAGCCACTTCTTCTGGAAGCTTTGCACCGATATCCAATCCTGCAGGCGTTTTGATTCGCTTGAGTTGGTCGAAAGAAATGCCTCGCTGACGAAGGTTATTGAATACCGCATTGGCCTTTCTCCTACTCGCCACAAAGCTTACATAAGGAACACCTGAATTCAGGGCTTGCTCCAAAGCATCTTCATCATTCTCTCCCTGCGTACAAACAACTATGCAGGTATTAGGATAGATGAATTTATCAGTAAGAATCTCATCGCTCAACGTATCGGCATCAACAAACGCATTAGGATCTGCTTCACGTGCCAGAACCGTCACCGAATAGTCCATGGCTTTCCCAATTCTCGATAATGCCATTGCTACATGAGATTTACCCATGATGAGCAACTGAGGACGGGGAAGAACAGGCTCGATGTAGACTTCCACAGAACCTCCGCTATGGCAGGTCATTTTGTATTCTTTGACTCCTTTGCTCTCAACGCCTTGGCCATCCGGACTGATGCGCACCAATCGAGGTTTACCCTCTTGCATAGATTCCACCGCTTCCTTTAAAATAATCCCGCGCGTACAACCACCGCCGATCCATCCGATCAATTTGCCATCCTTCTGAATGATGGCCTTATCTCCCGGTTTGCCGGAAGATGGAATCTGACGATTCACAACCATCGCAATCGCGAAGGTTTCTTTATCCTGATACAGCTGATCTGCTGTTTTTAAAAATTCGTTGAACATGGTAGAACGTGTTGGTGTGTTGGAGTGCGGAAGTGTTGGAGTTGAAATTGACAATAACGCCAACACGTCAGCACGCCAATACGTTTAAACTTCTTCTAAATACCTCTCCAATTCAAGGAGGCTATTCAAATTATGTGCAGACTGAAATACATCCAGTTCCGGTAATGCTGCAGCCATGCCTCTTTGTATCGGTTCGTAACCCTGCATACCTTTTAAGGGATTGAGCCAGATGAGTTTGCGAGTCCGCCGCTTGATTTTATTCAATTCTGTTGCAAGGTCTTCGGGCTCTCCAGTATCAAGTCCATCACTCAAGACAATGGTAGTGGAGCGGCCCGCAAGCACCTGTTTAGCATATTGTTCATTAAAGGTACGAAAACAGTCTCCGATTTGTGTCCCACTGGACCAGTTATTTGCCTTCAGAGAAAGTACAGACAAGGTCCATTCCAGATCTTTGGCATCCAGGTATTCGGTAATCCGAATCAAAGAGGTACTAAAGATAAAGGCCTCTACCGTTTCAAAATGTGCCCGAAGCGACCAAATGAAACGAAGCAAAAAGAAGCTGTATTTATCCATACTCCCACTCACATCCAATAGGATGATGAGACGTTGCTTTTTGGGAACCTGTTTTCGTCTATGCAATTCTATGGGATCACCTCCATGAGATAGACTATTGCGAATCGTTTGTCTCAGATCCACTCGTCCCTGTTTGGTCGAGTTTTTCATTTTCTTCTTGATCCGCTTACTCATTTGCTGAAAAAGCTTCAAAGCCAGTTCTTCCAGCATCTGGCTATCGATCGCATTCAGTTTTGAGAAATCGGTTTTCCTGATGCGCTCCGTTTCATTGGCACCTGAAACATTTCTCGCCTCTTCCTGATCTTCGCTTTCATCTGTCTTACCACTCCCCATCATCACTAAGGAAGCCGGAGCTTTTTTCTGGATATTGGATTGATTTTGATAGGTAGTGGTCCCAGAAAGTTGCCCTCGTTCATTTCCCCAAAATTGCTCATACAACTGATCGAAAAGTTCTCCCTCATCCGGCTCACAGCAAAAGAGCGATTTTAGGCCGTATCGAAATTGGGTCTTGTCTTCTAAAAGGCCCGAATCAGCGGCTAATACAGCTTCTTTAGACTCCTGTATGCCTACATTGAGTCCATTGAATCTCGCAAATCGTACAAAGGAAATAATTCCTTCGCTGATCGAGCCATGATTCGATATGTGAGGGTATTTGGGGATGGGGACAAGTGTTAGGGTGTAAGAGTATTTGCGAGTTAGGGTCGATAATACGCTAAGACCCTAGCACACGAATACTCTCCAATGGCGATTAAGCTTCTATTTCAGTCAGTAATTGTTGGATTCCTGTAGCCTTAACTCTGCGAATATCATCCGCCGATTTTAAGAGGCAGCCCAGACTCTTTTCTATGCCTGCTTCATCCAAATCTGCAAAGCCTAAGGCTAGCAATCCTTTGGCCCAGTCCAGGCTTTCTGCAATACCCGGTGCTTTGTCTAGTTTTTGGGTACGAAGGTATTGTACCAATTTCACCATTCGGCTCACCAGAGAAACTTCCATATCGGGAAGATGTTTCTGGATGATTTCCATCTCCTTTTCTAGGCTCGGGAAATTAACCCAATGGTAAAGGCAGCGTCTTTTGAGGGCATCTCCCAGTTCGCGGGTACGATTGGAGGTAAGGATGACCCAGGGACGATGACTGGCCTGTACCGTTCCCATTTCTGGGATACTAATTTGGAAAGCAGAAAGGAGTTCTAAAAGAAAAGCTTCAAACTCTTCATCAGCGCGATCAATCTCATCGATCAATAAAACCGGAGGCTTTTCGCTGGCTGTGATAGCTTTCAATAAAGGCCTTTTCAGCAGAAACTCTGATCCAAATATATGTTCTTCCTTCTCCTCGTCAGACTTTTCACTCTGCTCCTGAATTTTGATACTCAAAAGTTGCTTTTGATAGTTCCACTCATAAATGGTAGAGTGAACATCCAGCCCCTCATAGCACTGAAGTCTGATGAGTTCTGTATCCAGTACTTTCGAAAGGACATTCGCCACTTCGGTTTTCCCTACTCCGGGATTTCCCTCTAGCAAAACAGGCTTCCCTAATTGAAGCATGAGGAACAGGATGGTACCCAGTTCCTCATCTGCAATATATTTCTGCTGCTCAAAGCTTTCTATGAGCGCATGTATATTATTAAACATAGGAAATCCCTATTATTTATTTCTTCTTACTAAATACCCCTTTGATCATTTTTCCAGCACTCAGGCTGTTGTCAACCTCTTTGCCTGCAAGCAAGTCCTGAAAATTCCCTACAAATTGATCAAATACGGTATCGGTAACATCATTGATCAGGCGGGCACCAAACTGTGCCAGCATGCCTGTGATGGTAACCTCCATGGTGCAGTTTACTTCTGCTTTTCCATCGACCTCTGTTACGATTCCATTCATCAGCATGTCTGCACTTCCTTTTCCTTTGGAATCCAGGCCCTTTCCATGCATGACCATTTTCCGTGCAGCATTGTCTCGCTCCTGAAAATGAATTTGACCTGCATACTTAGCCTTTACCGGGCCAAATTTCAAGCTCACTTCTCCTTTGTAATTTTCTGCATCTACTTCTTCCGTTAAAGTAGCACCTGGCACACAGGGAACAATTTTATGAGGATCACTCAGGTGCTCCCATACCCTGTCTGCAGTATCTTCTATCGTAAAAACTTTATTTATGGTAGTCTTCATATCTCTTTTCTTTTGGGAGAATCAAACTCCCCCGGTGATCATATTAATTGAAAATTGATAGGGTATAGAAAATCAGGTTTTAGATTTGGGAATCCCAACTCTCTATACCCTATACAAGTATTAGCTTACTTTGTTTAGATCGCTCCTTTTTCCTTCAAAGTCTTCCAAACCTTGAATGGAGTGATCGGAATTTCCATATGGGTAACTCCCAGGTGAGACATCGCATCTACAATGGCATTAGCAATCGCAGGAGGAGCACCAACTGTTGGAGATTCCCCAACTCCCTTTGCACCGATGGGGTGGTGAGGAGAAGGAGTTACGGTATGACCCGTTTCCCAATTCGGAGATTCTACGGCTGTAGGTACAAGGTAATCCATGAAAGTACCATTGAGGATGTTTCCATCATCATCGTAGATGAGAGACTCATACATTGCCGGAGCAATCCCCTGAGTCAATCCTCCATGTACCTGACCTTGCACAATCATTGGGTTGATGATATTTCCACAGTCATCGATTGCAACAAAGCGACGTACATCGATCTGCCCTGTTTCTTTATCTATGTCAACTACACAGATGTAGGCACCTGAAGGGAAGGTCAGGTTGGGGGGATCATAATAATGTGTGGTTTCGAAACCAGCTTCCATTCCCTGAGGATGGTTGGTATAAGCTGCGAAAACCAGTTCTTGTATAGTTTTAGACTTCTCAGGAGCACCTTTCACAAAGAATTTACCAGGTTCCCACTCGAGGTCTTCTTCACTCACCTCTAAGAGATAAGCTGCGATCTTCTTGGCTTTGTCGCGAAGCTTTCTGGCAGCAACAGCCGCAGCAGCTCCGGCAGTAGGCGTAGATCTACTTGCATAAGTACCCAATCCATAAGGAGCGGTATCTGTATCACCTTCCTCAACCTGGATGTGTTCCATAGGAATACCCAGTTCCTGAGCGATGATCTGTGCATAAGTAGTCTCATGCCCTTGTCCCTGAGATTTTGTACCAAAGCGGGCAATAGCTTTGCCAGTTGGGTGAACACGAATTTCAGCAGAGTCAAACATTTTGATACCGAGGATGTCAAAGTCTTTAGATGGACCAGCACCTACAATCTCTGTGAAGGTAGATATACCGATTCCCATCAATTCGCCTTTGGCTCTCTTCTCAGCTTGCTCTTTTCTCAACTCATCATAACCAACTGCATCCATAGCCTTTTGAAGGCCTGCATGGTAGTCTCCGGAGTCATATTCCCAACCCGTTGGAGATTTCCAGGGGAAGTCTTCTTTTTTGATGAAGTTCTCCATGCGGAGCTGAGCGGGGTCTTTTCCAATCTCCAGTGCGAGACGGTCTGTAATACGCTCAATGGCATGTACAGCCTCTGTTACACGGAAAGAACAGCGGTAAGCCACTCCACCCGGTGGTTTGTTGGTATATACAGCATCTGCTTCCATGTAGGAAGTACCATAATCATACGATCCCGTACCAATTGAATACAAACCTGTTGGGAATTTAGAAGGATTTGCTGAAGCATCTGTATATCCGTGGTCAGCAAGTATTTTAAAACGAGTCGCTAGAATTTTTCCTTCTTTAGTTGCAGCCATTTCTGCAGTGATATGATAATCACGGGCAAAAGAATCTGCCTGAAGGTTTTCGCTACGATCTTCGATCCATTTTACAGGCTTACCTACGAGGAAAGAAACTGCAATAGCAATTACGTACCCAGGATATACAGGTACTTTTCCTCCAAAACCTCCCCCAATATCCGGAGAGATCACACGGATTTTTTCCTCAGTCAATCCTACATGTCCTGCAACGAGGGCAATTACTGTACGGATAGCGTGAGGTGCCTGCGTCGTCATATACATGGTCAAATGATTGTTGACCTTGTCATAATCTGCTACACAGCCACAAGTTTCAATAGAAGCAACATGGATACGAGGGATGTGCATCTGTTCCTTTACCGTAACATCAGCTTCTTCAAAAACCTTATCAGTTTTTTCTTTATCCCCGGCTTTCCAGTTCCAAATGTGGTTATCAGTTTTGCCTTCCTTATCCGGACGGAGTAGAGGAGCATCATCATCGAGCGCTTTGTATGGGTCCATCAAAGGCTTCATCGGCTCATATTCTACGATGACAGCTTCTTTTCCATCACGTGCTGCATAACGGCTAGTGGCGATTACCGCACAGACTTCCTGAGCCTGATACATCACGGTGTCGGTGGGCAATACCATTTGGGTATCTGACATGAGGGTCGGCATCCAATGGAGATTGTATTGCTCCAAAGCCTTACCATCAACAACTGCAACAACCCCGTCGATTGCCATAGCGGCATCGGTATTGATGCTTTTTATTTTTGCATAGGCATAAGGACTTCTTACGATGTCCATGTAGAGCATGCCCGGCAATTTGATATCATCTACGTAATTCCCTTTTCCCTGGATGAAACGGTCGTCCTCTTTTCTCTTTTTAGAGTGCCCCATTCCTCCAATTTCCTTGGGAGTATCACATTTTATCATTGTTATTCAAGTTAAATTCGGTGAAAGAAGCTTATATGAACTCAGGTTCTGTGGATGGCAATTCGTCACCACGGATTTTGGCACCAGCATACTGAATCGCCTTCACGATATTGTTGTATCCAGTGCAGCGGCATAGGTTTCCGGAAATTCCCCAGCGGATTTCTTCTTCGGTTGGATTAGGATTGTTTTCCAAAAGTTCTACCGCGCGCATCATCATACCCGGAGTACAGAAGCCACAGTGAAGCCCGTGATTTTCTTTGAATCCTTCCTGGATAGGATGTAGACCTTCCGTAGTAGCCAGACCTTCGACAGTAATGATTTCTTTACCATCTGCCTGAATGGCCAACATAGTACAGGATTTGATCGATTTACCATTAACCAGAATCGTACAAGCTCCACAACTGCTGGTATCACAGCCAATGTGAGTCCCTGTCTGGTTGAGGTTTTCCCGGATCAAGTGAACCAATAAGAGTCTGGGTTCCACTTCCAGGGTTTGTTTTTCGCCATTAAGGGTAATGGTTATTTCCTTTGTCATAATAGTCTAAAAATTTAGAAGTGAAACTTATTGAGCTCTTTCCATTGCTTTGTGGATCATGCGTTTGGTGAGTACGCCCACCATCGCTCTCTTGTATTCCTCGTCTCCCCTAAGGTCGTCGGAAGGATTACAATCTTCTGAAGCGAATTGAGCTGCCTGAGCAATGACTTCTTCTGTAAGTTTGTTACCTACAAGGGCCTGCTCAGAACGTTCTGCACGTAGAGGAGTAGGATTTACATTGGTAAGACCGATGCCTGCATATGTACAAACTCCATCGTTATCCAGGGTAAGTTGTACTGCAACACCAGCAGTTGCATAATCACCTACTTTTCTTTCAAGCTTGTGATAGGCATTACCAGTTCCGGCAGCAGGGATTGGAATACGAATTTCCGTCAGGATATCAGTCTCACCGAGAGCAGTCATGTAAAATCCGTAAAAGAATTCGTCAATGGGAATGGTTCTTTGGCCTTCGGGGCCAGTAGCTAGGACTTCTGCACGCATCGCCAACATCACTGCTGGGTGGTCATTAGCCGCATCGCCGTGCGCAAGGTTTCCTCCGAGGGTACCCATATTTCTTACCTGAGGATCTGCAATCAACTTAGTTGCGTCCAGGAAGATAGGATACTTACCGGGAATAATGTCTGAGTGTTCCAATTCCGCTTCTTTGGTCAGCGCTCCTATTTTCAGGAAACCATCTTCTTCCTTGATATAAGAAAGACCCGGAATATTGTTAATGTCAATCAACTGTTCCGGAGAGGCAAACCGCAATTTCATCATCGGCAATAGGCTATGGCCTCCTGCGAGAATCTTTGCTTCGTCCCCAAGTTCCTGCAATAAGGAAATCGCTTCATCTAGCGTCGTCGGAGCATAGTAGTCAAACGGGGCTGGTATCATGTTTAAAGAGTTTAGAGATGAAGGATATATTGTTAAATAGTATCAGTATTCAAGGCAGCTAGAGGGAAAAAAGCTAGCTATTGTGAAGCTGCTTTCTCCTAAATAAGTAAGCTCCCAAAGGTTTGAGATAATGATGATAGAAAAACAAGAAGCTTGCATTTATCCAAACACCCATCATCAAAATTCCTGCACCCAGAAAATAGTGTAGTTTTTCTCCCGTATAAAGTTCACTCGTAGCAATCAGAACAATTCCTGCAATCACCAGAGCAGAGGCATACCAAGTCCTTTTACCACGACGGTTGATCAGGACAAATATTAGAGTCAGCAAACCAAGACCTATGGAAATGAAGGAAGTCCACTCAGGACTGTGATCATAGTAGGTCCCTTTGCCACAAACGGTAACAGCACTGGAATAAGCAAGAATACAAAAATGACACTTGGGTAAAAGTGCCAAGCCTATCCCACCGAGAAAGGAAAAAGAGCTTCTTGTAGCCTCTTTTTTCGCGCGGGAATTACACTTGCAAGAAGGTATTACACGGGATGCAGTAGGAGTCATGTAAGAGTGGAAACAAGCGAAAGGGAAAAAGGTTTTAAAAAACTTAAAAATTAAGCAACTGTTTAATTTTCCCTTTCGCTTATATGCCTTAATTAACCAGCATATCCTCCAGCTCTTCTAAGGTCTTTCCTTTTGTCTCAGGTAAGCTTCTTAAAATTAGGACAAGCCCTAACAGACCAAATACCCCATAGATAAGGAAGGTGAGGGAAGTTCCCAGGTTAGCCAATTCCCAGGGGAAGATCAGTTGTACAAGGAAGCTCACAACTGAGTTTATACCGGCTGCTACAGAAATAGCAATACCCCGAATTCTATTGGGAAATAATTCAGATAATAGCACCCACATGACAGGCCCCAGAGAAATAGCAAAGGATGCCACAAAGCTCAATATTCCAATCAAAACCAAAATGGGATTGATACTGATTGCAGCCGAGATCAGAGCTGATTCTTTCTCCTGCATGACTTCTTCTCCCAACAGGGTAAACATAGAATTTTTAAAATCCACGTCATTCTCAAAGCTTTTACCTAAAACCGGTTGAAGCTTTTCCTGAATCTCAGTATCCAATGCAGTGATTGATTCATTTGTCAAACTATAGCCAGCTTGCCCAAATTGATAGGAAAGGAAAAACATACTTATTACAATTCCAGCTACTCCTATTATCATAAGAGGCCTCCTGCCAAGACGATCAATTACCGCCATGGCAACCAGGGTAAATAACAAATTGATGATTCCTACAAATACAGCCTGGGTAAAAGCGGCATCCGTTCCTATACCTGACTGCTCGAAAATCATATTGGCATAAAAGAAGACAGAATTGATCCCAGTAATTTGCTGCAAAATGGCAATGATAATGCCTATGAACATTACCTTTTTCATTGCTGGAGCAAATACGTCTGCCAAACTTGATTTGGGCTTATTCGCTTCTTCCGCGATGCTATCCTTGATGTTTTGCATTTCGGTCTGCCCCTCAACATCGCCGTTTGCCTTCTTTAGAATATCCAGAGCTTCTTCATCCCGATCTTTCATCAATAGCCAACGGGGACTTTCCGGAACAAAAAACAAAGCTAAAAAGAAGAGAATAGCCGGAACCACTTCTAATCCCAACATCCAACGCCATGCGGTATCATCAACAATCGCATTTCGGATGAGTAGATTGGTGAAATAAGCGACCGTAAAGGCTATAACAATATTAAGCTGATTGAAGGAAACCATCCTCCCCCGAAGATTTCCCGGTGAAATTTCAGCTATATAGAGAGGACCAATAACCAGAGCTGCACCTACTCCAACTCCTCCCAGCATTCTGAAAATAACGAATACCACATAATTAGGAGCTAAGGCAGAGCCCAAGGCAGAAATAGCAAATGCAATAGCACCTATTGCCAATACTTTTCTCCGTCCAATTATATCACTCAAGGGCCCCACCAAAAACATGGTAACACTGGCTATAAGGGTAAGACTTGCAACCGCCCAACCTAATTCCAGATCCCCTAATCCCCATTGAGATATGATGTAGCTATTGACGCCTGAGATAACAACCGCGTCAAAGCCGAAAAGGAAGCCGCCCAGGGCAACAGTAAGGGCAGTCCTAATGATGTAACTTGTATTTTTCATTTAAGTAGTAGAATTAATAGATAGATCAAATTAGGAATAATTTTGCATTGCTTACTAATTTCCATATACTTATGGTTAACATGAACATAAGCCTATCCAAAATCACTTCTTACATTAAACAATGCTTTTAGATGCCCAAAGTTACTAATCCTATCCTTAGGGGTTTCAATCCCGACCCTTCAATCATCAGGGTAGGTCAGGATTACTACCTTGCTACTTCTACCTTCGAATGGTTCCCTGGAGTCCAGATTCACCATAGCCGAGATCTAAAAAACTGGCGACTGATTTCCCGCCCTCTTAATCGTCTTTCCCAATTGGATATGCTAGGCAATCCGGATTCCTGTGGAGTATGGGCGCCTTGCTTGAGCTATGACAAAGGGACCTTTTATCTAGGCTATACCAATGTGAGAAGCTTTGACGGCCCCTGGAAAGATACCCCCAATTACCTCGTAACGACCCAGGATATTCATTCCGATAATTGGTCCGATCCAATTTATATGAATGCTTCCGGTTTTGATCCTTCTTTGTTTCATGATGAGGATGGACGAAAGTGGTGGTCAAATATGATCGTCGACCATAGGAACAATAAGCTCTTTGGCGGCATTGTTTTGCAGGAGTATGATGAGCAGGCGAAAAAGCTCATAGGACCTATTCGCCACATCTTTGCCGGAACAGAATTAGGAGGTACAGAAGCCCCTCATATTTATAAAAGAAATGGATATTATTACTTGATTACGGCTGAAGGGGGAACGGAATATAATCATGCCATGAGTCTCGCCCGGTCTAGAAATATAGACGGGCCCTATGAAATACATCCGCAAAATCCTATTATCTCAGCACAGGAAGATCCAGATAATTATTTACAAAAAGCTGGACATGGAGATTGGGTAGAAACAGAAGATGGAAGAATATACAGTGTCTTTTTGATTGGTCGTCCACTTAGCAAAAGAGGGAGATGTATCACAGGAAGAGAAACAGCCATCGAAGAACTGGAGTGGAGGGAAGATGATTGGCTGTATGCGAAAGCAGGAAGGATTCCTCGCACAGAAGTGGAATTGCCTGATTTAGTAGAACATCCTTTTCCCCAAGAGCCTACAAGAGATAATTTTGATTCTGATAAACTAACTATCCATTTCCAATCCCTCCGAGTACCCATGAGTGAAGATTGGATCAGCCTGAGTGCCCGACCTGGATTTGTGAGATTGACAGGTAGAGAATCCCTAAGTTCTTTTCATTATCAAAGTCTGATCGCAAGAAGAGTTCAGGAAAAACATATCAGAGCATCAACCTTAATCGAATTTGAGCCGGAGGATTTTCAGCAGATGGCTGGTCTGGTCTGTTATTACAATACCTATCATTGGCATTACCTCTATATCTATGGAGAAGGCGGGGAAAAGCGATTGAACATAATCAGTTGTGATAAGCACCAAAGTTCTGAACCCCTGGGAAATCCTCTATTTCTGGGCAATCAGGAGCGAGTAGTACTGGGCGTTGAATTCGAAGGAGCAAGGCTACAGTTTTATTGTAGAGAAGAAGAGGGAGGTTGGGAGAAAGTAGGTCCTGTCCTTGACGGCAGTATCTTATCTGATGACTATGTTCAGGATGCAGAAAATCGTTATCGCCCTGCATTTACCGGAGCTTTTGTAGGGATTTGTTGCCAGGATCTTTCCGGGCGAAAGCTGCATGCAGATTTTGATTGGTTTGAATATGAAGAATTATCCATAGACTAATTAGCAATAAAATGAATAAAAAATTCAGCCTGGGAATTATATGCCTCATGTGCGCAGCACTTCTTTTCGCTTGTAGTGCTCCGAAACAGCAAACCAAAGAAATAGCAACTGCAACAAGGGCAAAATTTGAACCTGCAGACGGAGAAGTGATTCTGTTCATCGGGCAGGAAATGGATGCCATCGGAGGTCTGGAAGATTTCAACGATGGGTACTTAGATCATTTCGATGCACCTGGAGGTTTTACGATGTACACCAATTTTAGTCCTGGCGGTAACTCCTTTGGGCATATTCGAAAAGGCCTCGATGGGATTTGGAGCGATGACAATTGGGGTGATAGCATTAGCAATATGTCCCGGCAGCTGGCTGACCCAGACTTTCAACATATGGCTCTCGCAATAGGCTTGGAGTTTGTAGACCATGATGCGAAAGTAGCCAAAGGTACTCATGACGAATTGATAGAAAAGCTGGGAGAGTTTATAAAAGGTCTGGGAAAACGTCCGGTATTTTTGAGAATTGGGTATGAGTTTGGGGGAGCCTGGAATCATTACGACCAGAAAAACTACCTGAAGGCCTTTAAGAGAGTTCGAGACAAATACGAAGAAATGGGCATCGATAATATTGCCTATGTCTGGCAATCTCACGGATGGGAGGAACCGATGGATCATCTGGAGGCCTGGTATCCGGGAGATGAGTACGTGGACTGGGTCGGCTATTCTTTCTTTTCCCGCTTTGATGAAACAAATATGATTGAGTTTGCGCGGAAACATAAAAAGCCACTCTTTATTGCTGAAGCTACCGCAACTGTATCTACCGGGACTACCAAAGTCGATGGAAAAACCAAAGAAATCAGGCTTGACAATCCTGAGCAAGCAGCAGAAGCTAAAGAGAAATGGTTCAAGCCTTTCTTTAAGACCATAGAGGATAATCCGGATGTAGTCAAAGCCATTAGCTACATCAATTGTAATTGGAGATCCCATGCGATGTGGAGGCAAAACCCAACCTTTCAGGATGTAGATGCTCGTTTGCAATTGAGTGAAGATCTCAGTGCTTTCTGGAAGGAAGAGACAAGCAAAGACAAATATTTGAAATCTGAGCCCAATTTATGGGAGTATCTGTGGGGGAAATAAATCTTCCATTAAAGCCTTAATTGAGAACCTAGCCTTTTTCACAAACTTTTTATTCAGAAAGAATAGATAAGGTTAAATAAAGTACCCCTTATACCAATATGCCGGGCATTTTTTGTCCGGCTTTTTTTATTTCCAACACATTTTAATCAGGAAAACCAAGGACAAAAATGATCGCTAAATAAAAATTTCGCTCAGCCATATAAAACAGGCAGCGAAAAGCTGGAAAAATTTCTCCAAAAATTTCAGTTCACAAGTCCCTAATAACGAATCGCTTGCAGGCTTTTGTTTGAAGTTTTGCTTAATCTGAATATTTGTACTAATTTCATACTCGGAGCACGAAAGAATCATGGATGAATTACTCCGTAGGTTGCAGGAAACGAATCGCAAAGCTATAAAGCTTGAGCGCCTGATCTTGCGCATGAAAGAAGAGAAAGATAAACTGCGCAGCAATTTTGATGCGCTTAAGACCGAGATGGCTTCTAGAGATACTGAATTGAATGAAATGCAGGAGAAATACGAAGCCGTCAAACTTGCGAAACAGATCAGTCCTGATACTGATCGAAAAGCAGTTCAAGAAAAGATTGATTTGTATATTAAAGAAATAGATGCTTGTTTAAAGCGTTTTGGTGAATAGATTGGCAGCGAAGAAGAATTTGGAAAAGCTCTCTATCAATATAAACATATTTGGTCGTCAATTTCCTGCTAAGGTAAATGAGGAAGAGGCATTAGTTATCGAGGAGGCAGCGAAAGCGATCAACGCAAAAATTAAGGCTTTCAAAAGACAGTATAAAACCCAGGATGATCTGAATATAGCTATTATGTGTTGTCTGGATATTATGACTGAGCACCTCAGTTATAAGAATAAGGAAGCAGATGCAGCAAAGGAGATTCTGAATGAACTGTCAGTTTTGGAAGAAAAACTAGACTATAACATTCAACTATCAGGAGAATAGTTATATATAGGAGTACCTTTCCCCACATGTCTTTTTCGCCACCTGTCCTCTCTTCATCTGAAGAGTATTCACCTTTTGTATAACCCATTAACTTAGCACGATGGACCCGATTACAATTGGAATCGCAATAGGAGGACTGCTGATAGGGATTGTTGTAGGATACCTCATCAATCGTTCCATCCTTTCTTCTGCAAATAATAAGATGATTGAAACAGCCAAAGTAAAAGCTGATAATATCATCCAGCAAGCAGAATTGAAGGGAGAAAATATCAAGCAAGAAAGAATTAGCAAGGCAAACGAGAAGTACCAGCAATTGAAAGGGAAGTTCGAACACAATGCCAAAAAGCAAAAAGAGAAACTGGACGTTCTTCAAAACAAATTAAAACAAAGAGAGTCCAATCTTCAATCCAGAGAAGATAAGACCAAGAGAGAAGCCCAGCGTATCAAAAACAGCCAGGACCAGATCAATTCTATCCGTGAAAACCTGGAAAAGCAGATGAATATCCTGTCAAAGAAGCAGGATGAAGTAGAGACGCTGAGACAAAAGCAGGTGAAAGACCTCGAAAAGATCGCGGGCTTATCCGCTGAAGAAGCTAAAGCCAACATGATTGAAGCCCTCAAGGAGGAGGCTGCAACTGAGGCATCAGCTCATATCAAGGAAATCGTAGAGGAAGCCAAGCTTACCGCTACTAAACAAGCCAAAAAGATCGTTATCGAAACGATTCAGCGTACCGCCGCAGAACAGGCTATTGAAAATACCGTTACTGTTTTCCCACTGGAAAATGATGAGATTAAAGGTCGCATTATCGGTAGAGAAGGGCGTAATATCCGCGCCCTGGAAATGGCTACAGGAATTGAAATCATTGTAGATGATACACCTGAAGCCATCATCCTTTCTGGTTTTGATCCCGTGCGAAGAGAGATTGCTCGTCTGTCTCTTCACAAATTGGTTACAGATGGAAGGATTCACCCTGCACGTATTGAAGAAGTCGTAAACAAAACCCGTAAGAAGATCGAAGAAGAGATCATCGAAACAGGGGAAAGAACAGTTATCGACCTCAATATTCATGGCCTTAAGCCAGAATTAATCCGCATGGTAGGAAGAATGAAATACCGTTCTTCTTATGGGCAAAACCTGCTTAAGCACTCTCGCGAAGTAGCCAATCTTTGCGCCATCATGGCAGCAGAATTAGGCTTGGACGTAAAGAAATCCAAGCGCGCCGGTCTCCTGCATGATATAGGTAAGGTTGCAGAGGATCATTCTGATTTGCCTCACGCATTGTTGGGGATGGAGATAGCGAAGAAAGCAGGCGAAAATGCACAGGTCTGCAATGCGATCGGCGCTCACCACGACGAAATCGAAATGACTTCCCTGATCTCACCCATTATCCAGGCTTGTGATGCCATCAGTGGTTCCCGTCCGGGTGCAAGGAGAGAAATTGTGGAAAGCTATATCAAGCGTCTCAAAGATCTTGAGGAACTTGGATTGTCTTATCCAGGCGTACTCAAGACTTACGCCATCCAGGCAGGTAGAGAGTTGCGCGTGATCGTAGAAAGTGAAAAAGTTAGCGATGAAAAAGCCGACAAACTCGCTTTCGACATTTCCCAGAAGATCATGAAGGATATGCAATATCCAGGACACATCAAGATCACCGTGATCAGAGAAAAAAGAGCAATTGCTTACGCCAAGTAATTGATATCTAAATAAAAAATCAGGGGCAGCTCGAAAGCTGCCCCTTTTCATTTACAAATATTTTCTTCCCATCAATACTGGTGCTTTCCTCTGCTCCAGCCTTTCTTGGAAAGGTATTGATTTCCAGAATCCGCCGCAGGCTCCTCCAATTGTGTTCCCATACTATCGTTCCAGCGATTGAGGTAACCAAATAGAGCGATAACACCCAGGATTTCAACAATCTCTCCTTCATCCCAGTGCTTACGCATCTCTTCTGCCAATTCATCGGAAACGGCATTTGGTACCTGAGAAGCCGCAATCGCCAAATCAAATGCTGCACGCTCTCCATCCGTAAAAGCAGGATGAGATTTATACTCCCAGATATTATCCATTTTTTCCTGCTCAGCACCATAACGCTCAGCCGCACGAATCGCATGCGCCTCACAATAACGACAACCAGTAGTCATACTGGAAATATAGGCAATCAGCCTTTTTAGGGCGCTGGTAACTCTGCCTTTATTCTCCATCACCGCACGATTCATTTCCAAAAAAGCTTCAGAAATCCGTGGACGATGAGCCATAGTAAACAAACTATTGGGGGTAAATCCCAGGGTCTCCTGATAAAAATCAGCCATCTCAGCCATTTCCGGATTGGAATTTCTATCCAGGGGGGATACTAAGGGTTTTTTCATATATCAAGTTTTTATCTGTCCAAAATTCGCGGCAATATACTAGCCTGCTCAAAATATTTGCTACTCTATTACATATTGTCCTAACTTATTAAGCAGCATTTCTCTATCCACGAATAGGCGCGCTGGGGATGGAACGAAAACTCAGCGGATGGAAATGTACGCGGGCTCGGTTTTTTCGTTCCGATTTTTTCCCCCACTTTTTTCTAAAAAAAGTGGGAAAACTCCAATTAGAACTACAAAAAGATGAAAACAAAAATCATCGAAGAAAACTCAAAAGACTACTTAAATAAGCGCTTCAACATACAACCCCAATTCAAACGCTTTCGTCAGCGCTTTGACATATTCAATCGCGCCATCTGGGACGAGAAGGTAAATCCCAAAAATTTCTTCATCAGCTACGACATCACCAATTATGCACCCAAGAAAGCTAAGGGATTTGACCATTGGGATTATGCCTTCCGAAACGCAAGCTGGCATTTGACGGATGTAGTAGGCGAAAGAAAATTCGATACCGAAGGAAGGGTAGAAGGCTTTACCGATTATTACACAACCCAAACCCAGCCTCCCGCATCTCAAGCTCCTATAATTTCGGTAGAAGAAAGCACCAAACGTATCAAGCAAGCTTCCCTCATGTTTGGCGCAGGAGCTGTCGGGATTTGTGAATTGGATGAAAGGTGGGTATATGAAGATAACTTTCGGAGAAAGACGGAGGCGAGTCCGGAAATGGATCTTCCAAAATCTTATACCCATGCCATTTTGCTCATCATTCCCATGGATTACAGATTGAGCAAAACCTATCCGGCAGCTTTGAGTGGAGCAGCGACTGGTTTGGGATATAGCATTGGATTAAATGCGGCCAATTCTCTGGCCCAATTTATCACCAATTTGGGTTTTGGAGCTACCGCTTCTCTCAATGATACCGCCCTCAATATTCCCATGGCGATAGAGGCAGGTTTAGGCGAATATGGCCGACATGGCCTGCTCATCACTCCCAAATTTGGTCCAAACATTCGCATAGCAAAAGTATTCACAGATCTTCCACTCATCGCTGACAAACCTATCGAATTCGGCGTAAAGGAATTCTGCGAAATCTGCAATAAATGCGCAAGCAGTTGTCCGGTCAAAGCTATCCCACATGGAGAGCCCCAAGACAAAGCACCAAACATTTCCAGCCTGGAGGGAATCCGCAAGTGGACCGTAAATGCGGAGAAATGTTTCAAATTCTGGGTGGGCATGAATACCGATTGCGCCATCTGCATACGCGTATGTCCCTACAACAAAGACTTTAGCAAATGGTGGAATCGACTCGGCATCAAACTTGCCAATAGTCCCTTACGAAAATTCATGCTTTGGCTAGATGATAAACTAGGCTTTGGAAAACGGCAATTGCCAGAGGCATGGTGGGAGTGAGATATGCCTGGGTTCAGGTGTTCTCGTGTTCAGCTGCTATCTTCCAACAAGAATACTAGAACACATGAATACCAGAACACGCACAAATCTCCCCATAGGCACCTTCATCGACATGGCCTCCGTGGTACTTGGCAGCCTTATAGGCCTCATGCTTCAATCTGCTTTTCCTGAAAACCTCAATGCTATCATTTTTCAGGGCATCGGCCTGACGGTAATCCTGATCGGCATACGCATGGGCATGAAATTTCCAGGAGAGTACTTACTCGTTTTGGTCTTTTCAATGATCCTCGGAGGCGTCATCGGTGAACTCCTGGGAGTAGATGCCTTCTTCAATAGCTTCGGCGACACCATCAAATCTACCTTCAATATTGAGAGTGCTTCTTTCACCGAAGGTATGATTACCACCTTTATCGTTTGCTGCATCGGTCCCATGACTATCATTGGATCAATAGAGGAGGGGATTAGTGGAAACCGCGATCTTCTGGCAGTAAAGGCCTTACTGGATTTTGTAACTGCTATTGCCCTGGCCACTACCTTCGGCATAGGCGTCATGTTTTCTATTATCCTCATGCTTCTCTTTCAGGGAGGCATTACCCTTACTGCCGCTCGAGCGAAGAACCTCTTTACCGAAGAGATGATCATCATCCTGAGTACAGCAGGAGGCTTACTCTTGATTGGTTTAGCATTCAATGTGATGGAGATGGGGCAGATTAACGTCAGCAATTTGCTGCCATCTTTAGTTGTGGTAGTCGTATTTAGCTGGGCGTATCAGAAGTATTATTTGAAAGGGAAGAAGGTGGAGAATTGACACAAGACATGTGTCATCCCGACCTTAGTGGAGGGACCTCATTCTCCTCGCCACCTTTTTTCCACCATCCCAAAAGGAGAAAGGAAAGGAATAGGAGTTAAGCCCCTCGACAGGGCTCGGGGTGAATAGTTTGTAAAGCTCACCTCACTTGCCCATCCCCTCTGACCACCCATTTCTCAGTCGTCAATTTCTCCAAAGCAAAAGGACCGCGAGCATGCAACTTCTGCGTAGAAATCCCAATTTCAGCTCCCAACCCAAATACTCCCCCATCCGTAAATCGGGTGGAGGCATTGGTATAAACGGCAGCAGCATCCACAGCCTTGAGGAAGTTTTCACAAAGCTCCTGATCTTCGGAAATAATGGCCTCTGAGTGTTTGGAGGAATACTTAGCAATATGTGCCAAAGCTTCCTTATATTCCTTTACCACTTTCACCGAGCATTTATAACTCAAAAATTCCCTGCCAAAGTCTGCTTCCTGTGCTTCTTGCAAATGGGGATAGCCAGATGCACTCAAAATAGGATATGCCATTTTATCCGCAAAAATCTCGACCTCATGAGCTTCCATTCCTTCAACAATCATAGGTAAAAAATCTGAAGCTACTTTTTCATCCACTATCATCGTATCCAGTGCATTGCAGACGGAGGGGCGAGACACCTTCGCATTTACCACGATATCCGCAGCTTTTTGAAGGTCGGCCGTATCTGCCACATAGGTATGGCAAACACCTGCTCCCGTTTCGATAGTCGGAACCGTCGCATTCGCCCTAACAAAATCAATCAATGCCTGCGAGCCTCGAGGAATGATAATATCAATGTAGCCATCCGCAGTCAGCATATCCTGAACAAAAACCCTGTCAGTCGGCAGGAGTTGAACAATCTGTGGACTCAGCCTATGATCCAATAAAGCTTTATGGATGATGTCCACCAAAACCGTATTGCTATGAAAGGCATCTGATCCACCTCGCAAGACTGCTCCATTCCCCGAACGTAAACATAGAGCAGCCACATCGATAGTAACATTAGGCCGAGACTCATAAATCATCCCCACCACACCTAACGGTACACTCATCTTTTGTACCGAAAGTCCATTATCCAGCTGCTTTTCAGAGAGCATATTTCCAATGGGATCAGCCAAAGCAGCCACATCCCGGACGCTATCCACCAATCCCTGAATTCGCTCCGGTGATAAACGCAAACGATCCTTCTTGGGATTGCTATCTTCCATCTTGACAAGATCCCTCTCATTTTCAGTAATGATCTCCTCTTTCCTCTGCTCAATCATTTCAGCTAAAGTCAGCAATAGAGACTGCCGCCTCGAATTGCTGAGCATCCGAATTTCTATGGATGCGGTACGTGCATCTTCCAGGAGTTTCTGTATACCGGATAGAGTTTGCATAAAAAACGTGTTGGTGTGTTGGAGTTGTGAAGTGTTGGGGTTGATGTTCCAAATAGATAAACACCAATACTCCAACACGCCTCAACGCCAACACGTTTATAATAAAACTATCTCATCTGCATGAGCGATTTCCATATTCTTTGTACGGTCCTGATGGGAAATTTGATCGGAAGAAAATCTCGCGCGTGCAACAGCAAAGGGAGCTTCTCCTTCGATTGCTAATTCGCAGACTTCTCCTTTCGCAAAACTTCCCTCTACTTTTCTCACTCCCACTGCCAATAAACTCTTCCTCTTTAGCAAAGCCTTTTTGGCACCTTCATCTAACAGTAAACGCCCCATCACCAGACTTCCACTTGCCAACCATTTATTCCGTGCAGAGATATTGGCTTCCTTGGGTAAGCACTGCGTTCCTCCCTTTCCCTCTTGTGCCTTGAGAATCCCATATACCTCCTTTGCCCCAAAAATAACCACCTTAATCCCCATACGAGTGGCCAGGCGGGCAAACGTAAGTTTAGAAATCATCCCACCGAGACCTGCGGCCGACTTATCCTGACGAGCCAGGCCCATGACTGAGGCATCGAAATCATTGATAATAGGAACCAGCTCTCCCTTTTCATCCAAGACACCCGGAACAGAAGTTCCAAGTAAAAGGAGTTGAGCTCCAAAGCCAACAGCTATCAGGGTAGCCAATTCATCATTATCCGAAAAGCGAAGTTCCAGATTGCTCACCACATCATTTTCATTGGCAATGGGGATGATGCCATTTTCCCACAACATTTCAAAGGTATCTCGCAGCTGAAGAAATTGAGCTCGATTTGAAAAATGGCTACGCTCACAAAGACTTTGAGCAATGGATATCCCATGCTGCTCAAACATCTTTGCATACATATTGAGTAAAAGCGGATTGCCAATAGCTGCTGCAGCTTTTCTTTCTGCAAGCTTACCTGTGTAGGTTTTAAGGTAACGCTTACCCGTACCTACAGCTCCTGAAGAAACCATTACGATCCGATAGGCTTTGTAGAGGCTAGCAATTTGGTCTACAATGCTTTTCATCGCAGCGGTGTCTATGCTCCCATCTTCCAGAGTGATAGAGGCAGTGCCAAATTTTAATACTAGTATGGGTCTTTCCATAGCAGCGGCAAAGATAGAAATTGTTGGGACATTTGAATTTCATTTTTAAAAGCTTGCCATCCCGGCCTTAGCCCAACAGCCGGGATCTCTAGCTAGCTGTTTGAGTTTGCTCAAGGTCCCGGATATCTGATAGATTCCGGAATGACAAGTCTGTGTTGACTTTCCTTTGGGTACATTTCTGAACAAGCTTGAAGCATTTTGCGCAATTCGCAATTTTATTCGGCAAAGAAATCCCGTACTTTTATTCGTGGGAAATTAATCCAATAACATGCGAAATCTGCACTTGCTACGTTGGATAGATACGGATATATTCAGCAAGCGATTGCGTTTAAATAGAATCAAAATGAAAATACGTACGACATTCTTTACTATTCTCCTCTTCTTCTCATTTTACAGCCTCTCCGCACAGCAATTTCATGGAGTAAATACTGCCGTAATTGCTGCCAGTGGAAATCAGGGAAGTACGCAACTCAATACGCCTCAATGGATTTGTGAGTTTGATGCGGGAAGCAGCGTACTGAGCATGAAGGCAAAGATGGCTGCTTTTGGATTTTCGGCTGATGCGAATGGAAAAGCTATTCTAAATGAAGTATTCTTTGTGGAGGCCAATCCCCTGATTAGGGTGGATATTGACTTTTCTCAACTCATGCTTCAGCCTGGTTCTTCTCGGGAAGAAAGTAACCTCAGCTTAGCAGTAGAAATCCGTTTTAACAATAGAGAAATAAGAACTCAAGCCAATATCTCAAATTTCAGAATGAATCCTCAAGGCATTCAGATGGGGGTAAATATCCCCTTGAATCTTCAGGAATTTGGCCTGGGCACTCCTTCTAAACATGCGGCTAATTTTTCAAATAGTTTCAACTTGAGAGTTGATCAAATGAACATGAAAGCCAGATAAAAAGTCCTTTTTTTAGGAAGAAAGAGCGAGGCTTTTGGCTTCGCTCTTTTTATTTATAGATCCTTCATATTTAATTAACGTATAATTACTACCTAGCACAATTTGTATATCCCTGCAGGATTCTTATTATAGGATATAAAGTCTTTGAATACACATGCGTTCTCATATATCAGACAACTCGCGAAATACTCCAAAAATCACATATGTCTCTCCCTATGACCCCTGGGCAAAGCGTGTACTTATGGCCTTGCTCGAGAGAATCTGTGGAGGGAAAAAGATTGATAAACTTTATACGGAAATTCGGCATACAGAAATGGAACCCGAACAAATCTGGGAGAAATCCATAAAAAAGCTGGAGTTGCAACTTCGATATGACGAAAAAAAGTTATTGGCAGCTCCTAAGGAAGGGCCCTTAGTATTCATTTCTAACCATCCATTTGGTGTCGTTGATGGATTAATTCTTGGATATTTTGCCGCTCGTATTCGAAAAGATTTTGTTGTTATTGTAAATGAGGTTCTCCTGGGACAGGACGAAAGAATCGACAGTTTTCTTTTGCCTATAGACTTTCGGGATACAAAGTCTGCCATGAAAGCGAATATCCGCACCAAAAATGAAACCCTGAATCGTCTGGCAAATGGAGAGGCCCTGGTCATCTTTCCTTCAGGAGGTGTTGCAACCTCTCCTAAAGGCTTTGGGAAGGCAGAGGACCTCGAGTGGAAACGCTTTGTAGCTAAGGTGATTCAACAATCCAAAGCCACTGTCATCCCCGTCTTTGTGCATGGCCAAAATAGTCGACTCTTCCAATTGGTAAGTCAGGTGAGTGCAACCCTGCGCTTAAGTATGCTTTTACACGAAGTAAAAAATAAAATCGGTAAACCCATTTACCTGGAAATTGGGGATCCCATTCCCTACGAAGAAGTGGCGCATATCAGAGATCGTCAGAAATTATTGAATCATTTGTGGAAGGTAACCCACGACCTGGGAAAATCTGACTAACATTAAATAATTTATATATTTTGATACGTCTTTTCGGCTGAAAAGCGAATATTTTTTCATTTTTTTATCCTTTTGTCAAACATTTTAATCTGTCTCAAATTAATATTTGAGACCCGTATCATCTTTTTTGAGGCGATATTGTAACCTGAGACATAGTACTTGCCTCAAAATCAATTTTATGAATATCACCAGAATCATATCCTTTCTATGTATCCTCTTTTTTCTAGGAGAATTGTCTGCCCAGATTAAAGGAAACGGGATCATGGAAACCCGCATACGCTCCCTCTCGCTCTTTACAGAACTCGAAGTCGATTTCCCCGCACAAGTCACCGTCAATTGTAAGGAGTTGGCAAAACTGGAGATTACTGCTGATGAAAATGTCTTCGAAGGAATTGCCATTAAACACGAAGGCGGAAAACTTCGAATCCTTCAGGAAAAATGGATACAGCCGACCAAGAGAGTTACCATTACGATAGGTGCTCCTTTTCTCCATAAACTCACCACCAGTGGATATGGCGAATTTTTCATCAATAATCTGGAAGGTCCCTTATTTAAGGTAAACAATCCGGTAGGTACTGTCCATTTAGCGGGCAAGATTGAAAAACTGGAAGTCAATATGCGAAATGGGAAGCTGGAAGCTCTTCAACTACATAGCAAGAAAGCAGATATCAACATAGAAGGCTATGGAGAAGCCAAAATTCATGCGACAGAATACCTAAAGGCAAAAGTAGGGGACAACAAAGAAGACAAGTGGCTAGATAAAGGAGTCAATATCCGCCTGATTAAAGATGATGCAGAAAAGTGGATCACCTATGGAAGCTGGGAAGATACTAAACCGGATGCTCCTCGACGGATTGATCTAAAACTCAAAAATAATTCCGGTGCTAAGGCAGACTTTTTTGTCGAAGGCCCCAGAGGCAACCGCTTTAGTTATGGATTTCCCATAAAAGCAGGATCTACCCGCAAAGAAAATTTCCCTATAGGAAGTAGAATATACCTGGATAAATTGCTGGGCAGAAAACTTATTTATACTGTCAGCGCTTCAGACGCTAATCAAACCGTTTCTCTCTTCAAATAAGAATAACTGTGGCTAACGAAATCAATATACGCGCACTGATACTTTTTCTGGCCTGTTTTCAGGGTGTACTTTTCGCCATCCTCTTTTTCTTCAGATCCGCAAAGAGAGAAATCCTCTCTGATCTCCTCATGGGATTATTCCTGATAGAAGGAACGTTGCTGATCCTTCCCTATATGCTAGGATTCCTGGGTATACAGATCATGTGGGATGAACTCCTTTTCTTTCCTATGAATCCTGGCTTGCTCATTGGCCCGACTATCTATTTCTACCTGGTCACACTTACTAACACAGACTTTAAATTTCAGCGAAAAGATTTATTACATCTCCTTCCCTTTGCCCTATATGCCATTTATCACCTGTCAATCTATTTTCAGGGGAAACTATTTGTACAAAGCTGGATGGCAGAAGTGGATCTGCCATATGTAGCAACTCCGCTAAGTTTGCTTACCCTAATCAGTAATTATGTTTATATCTATTTCACGATCAAATATTATTACCAGTACAAGGCTTGGGTGGAAAAAGAATTCAGCAATCCCGAAGATATAAATTTCAGCTGGTACAGGAATTATCTGTTTCTGATCGTAAGTGGGATTACCATGTCCTGGGTATTTACGGCGCTCAATGATCTGGGATTTCAGCTGGATTATACCCAAAATTGGTGGGAGTATTTCTTCATTGGTATCATCCTTTATATCCTCAGTATCAGCGCCTATACCCGCGCTCAGGTGATTTATCTCCAATTTCAACCGGAAGAAAAAATCATAACTGAAAGCAGTAAGAGTAGTCTGGAATTAGCAGAGCTCAATGAATGGAAAGCTAAAATTTCAAAGCTTATGCAAGAAGAGAAGGCATTTTTAAGTCCTCAATTAAGCCTGAGTCAAATGGCAGGACAGATTGGAATCCCTTCTCCCATGCTTTCTCAGGTAATTAATGAAGGCTTTGGAAAAAACTTCAATGATTTTGTAAATGAGTTTCGAGTGGAAGAAGTAAAACGCCTGATCAGCGATCCTTCAAAATCACATTTATCCCTGCTCGGAATCGCATATGAGAGCGGTTTTAACAGCAAAGCAACCTTCAATAGAACCTTTAAAAAGTTCGCCGGAATGACCCCTTCTGCATTCCTTTCCTCCCCGGATAGTAAAAAGCCCGAAAATAAGCGTACCTTTGCCCCTCGATTAGAAGTATTATAATTGAGACCTGGCAGAATATTGAATCATATTTTGGCGGGAGGATATGAGGAGAATTTTATGATAGAAACATTTGCAGAAACAGGATTAGATGAAGATATCCTGGCAGGAGTAGAAGCACTTGGCTTTGTAAACCCTACAGAAGTACAAAGTCTTGCTATTCCCACTATACTGGAATCAGACCGTGATTTGATAGCACTTGCACAAACAGGTACCGGAAAAACCGCGGCCTTTGGTCTGCCTATTATCCAGAAAGTAGACACAAACTCCAAAGCTGTTCAAGCTATTATACTGAGTCCGACTCGTGAACTCGCTATCCAGATCGTCAACGATCTCAAAGACTTTAGCAAAAAAGTACGGGGACTTCATATCACTGCCGTTTACGGGGGAGCCAATATTGGCACCCAAATACGTGAACTCAAAAAGGGAACCCAAATTGTTGTAGGTACACCAGGTCGAACACTTGACCTAATTAAAAGAAAAGAGCTTGCATTGGGTAAGGTTGAGTTTCTGGTACTGGATGAAGCCGATGAAATGCTCAATATGGGCTTTCAAAAAGACCTGGATGCCATATTCGCAGAAACTCCCAAGGAGAAGCAAAGCCTGCTTTTCTCCGCAACCATGCCGAAAGAGATTCAGCGCATCAGTCGTAAATACATGGATGATCCGGCTGAAATTTCTGTAGGTCAAAGAAATTCCGGTGCAAAGAATGTAAGCCATGAATTTTACATGGTACATGCGCGTGAAAGATACCGCGCATTGATGCGAATTCTGGATATGGTTCCTAATGTATATGGAATTGTTTTCTGTCGCACGAGAAGAGATACACGAGACGTAGCACGTAAGCTTTCACAAGATGGCTATAATGCGGATGCCATATATGGAGATCTGACACAGGCCCAGCGAGACCAGGTCATGACGGCTTTCCGCAATAAACATATTCAAATTCTGGTCGCTACAGATGTGGCTGCAAGAGGAATTGATGTAGACGAATTGACCCATGTGATCAATTATGAATTGCCGGACGACCTGGAGGTGTATGTGCACCGGAGTGGAAGAACCGGGAGAGCAGGAAACTCAGGAATCTCAGTTTCGATTATCCATACCCGGGAAACGAGGAAAATCTTTTCTCTGGAGAAGATGATTGGAAAGAAGTTTCAAAAGAAAATGGTTCCCAGTGGACTGGAAATCTGTCAGAAACGCATTTTCAATTTCATTGATCACGTAGAGAAAACAGAAGTAAAAGAAGAGCAACTGGCCGAGTTTTTACCCGAAATCGAGAAGAAACTGGCATGGATGAGTCGCGAAGAATTGATCAAGCACTTCATTTCGGTAGAGTTCAACCGATTTCTACATATGTACCGCAATGCTCCCGACCTAAATGTAAGTTCCAGGGATCGCAAGTCGGATAGGGAGGGTTCTGGTGCTCGCAGAAAAGTGGAGTTTGTGCGCTATCATATCAATGTAGGTTCTCGTCAAGGACTGAATCCACACAGATTGATGGGATTGGTTAATGAAAAACTACGGGATCGTAAGGTTCGCATAGGGAAAATAGAAATTTTACGTAAGTTTTCTTTCTTTGAAATCGATAGCAAGGTGGAAAGCAAGCTTACCTCCGCTTTCGACGGAGCCGAGTTTGAAGGGGTAGATTTAGAGCTCTCTAAGGCAAAAATGACTTCTTATGCTCCCAAGATTTCCAGAGATAAGAGTTTTGGTGGAGACAAAAACAAGGCTTTTGGCGGGGACAAAAAGAAGAAAAAACATAAACGTAGACAGAAGAAGAAAAAGTTTGATTCTTAAGGGAACTCAACATATTAAATAAACCTTTTTTGCGCTTCGGGTAATCGGGATGAGATCATCTGGAAGAGCCGTATATTTATCATAGCAAACACCTAAGCCTATGAATACGCCCCCTCAAACAGCTACCTTACTCAAAGAAATTATACTTTCGGCTAAACCAATCCTCCTCAAACTCACGGATACCGAAACCTTCCAAAAAGCAACTCCAAGAAAATGGTCTACAAAGGAGATTTTAGGCCATCTGATAGATTCTGCTTCAAACAATCATCAACGGTTTGTGAGAGCCCAATTCAAATCCGATATGGTATTTGAAGGATACCTACAGGCAGAATGGGTACGTGTCCAGAATTACCAAAGCAGAAGTTGGAATGAGTTGGTAGAACTTTGGGCTCAGTATAATCTTCAATTGGCGCATGTGATGCACTTCACCCCTAAGGATATCAGGTTTCGTTCGGTAAGTAAGCATAACCTACATCAGATCGCATTTAAGACCGTTCCTGAAGACGAGCTTACTTCTCTTGAATATTTCATGGTAGATTATGTAGCTCATCTTGAACACCACCTTAAACAAATCTTTCCGAATTATGAAACTGTCCTGGGAAGTTATGAGAACAACTTTCACATCCAATCATAATAAACTCAAGGAGTCAAAGAAAATGTAAGTAGGTTTACAAAGGCTTATAGAGGAATTTCCTATATTTTAATATGAATTCCGAACTCCGAACTCTCGCAAAATATCGCGATCCTGAATTGGCACGTCCCATTTCTGAAATGCTGGATCGTAGGGGTATCCCTTTTGTACTTGAAGATGCATCCGTAGCTCTGGATGTAACCTTTACCGGTAGCCCTTATATCAAGGAATATTTATTAAGGGTTCCTGAGACCTATTTTCGAAAGGCGCAAAAGATTTGGGAGGAAGAAAGTGAAGATTTGATCCGGGGAATAGATGAGGATCACTATTTATATTCATTTTCAGATGAGGAACTCTGGGAGGTATTAGAAAAAGCTGATGAGTGGAGCAAATTAGATTTCGTTCTTGCCAAAAAGATTCTTCAGGAGGGCGGGCATGAAGTAGAGGAACGTAAACTCCAGCAGTTTGAGGAGGCTCGAATCAAAGAATTGGGCAAGCAGTCCAAAGCAAGTACAGAGTGGCTTCTTATTGGCTTCGTGTTCGCTTTGATGGGAGGATTTATCGGAATGATGATCGGCTATAATTTTCAGTTTAAGAAAACCTTGCCTAATGGAAAGCAGGTGTATGCTTATGATGAGGCTTCTCGTAAAAAAGGTATGATGCTTTTTTATCTGGGTTTGGGAGTGTTTTTGTTGTTGGGGATGTATGTTACCTATGCTTATACGACGCTTTTTAAATAAAAAATAATGGGTTTTTATGAGATTTCTTCTTCTTTTCCTTAGAGGTTCTCTTCTTCTTTTCCCTTAGATGGAAAAGAAGAAAAAGATCAAGCTGCTGCAAACCTGCCGCACTGTCCGTCCCCCGCACCCGATGCAGCAGCGGGGCCTCGGCGCGCATAGGATGAAACGTGTTGGTGTGTTGGTGTATTAGGGTGTTAGCGTTAGTGGAACCCTTGCCCTGTACCTACCCAAGTGTTGACCTGGCGGAGCCCATCGGGAAAAGGGGCGGCAAGTGAGGCTGGCTTTGGGCTCTGTGATTTTGGCTCCACCTTTTCTAAAAAGGTGGAAAGAAAACCCTGATAAAAAAGAAAGTTCTACTTCGCATTCTCAGCCTTAGAAACAAGCATCTCCGGAGCTAAAGCTTCTTCTTCTGAGTTTGTAAGATCGGCAGCTTTCTGCAGCTTCAGCTTTTTCATGTTCTGCTGGATATAATAATAGGAAATAGCCGCTGCCCCTACATCCGCAATCGGAAATGAGTACCAAATTCCATCTAATCCAAAAAAGAGAGGCAAAATAAGCACCAGTGGTATGAGGAAAAATCCTTGCTTGGTCAAGGCCAACAATAAGGCAGGCAGAGCCTTTCCTATCGCCTGAAAATATGCACTCCCCAACAAACTTATAGCCAATAGGGGGGTAGCCAGAAAGGTCAGGCGCATAGCCGGAGCTGTTCGGGTAATCAGATCGGTATCCTCGGTAAAAATGGCAGCAATTTGGGGAGAAAGGATCATAATCATTATGAAAATCCCAAAAGCAATCATACTTGCCGTTTTCATCGAAAGATTGGTGATACCTGCTACCCGATCCCAGAGTTTAGCTCCATAGTTGAAACCTACAATCGGCACAAAGCCCTGGGTAATTCCCAGCACGGGGAAGTTTATAAAGAGCATCAGGCGATTGATGATCCCGTAAATAGAGAGGCCCATTTCTCCCCCATAAAAGAAAAGAGAGTTATTGAGTACCATGGCCAATACACTGATCGTTCCCTGTCGGGCCAGAGTTACCGATCCAATTGATGCAATCTCCTTTACAATCGGCCAATTCAGAACCAGATCCTTCATATTCAACTTTAGGTCAGATTTACCAAAGAGAAAGAACCAGGCTGCATAGGAAGCACTAGCGATATAAGAGAGCGTCGTAGCCCATGCGGCTCCTTTAATCCCCATATCAAAGCCTACAATCAGAATAGGATCCAAAATGATATTGGCGACTGCAGGGACAATTAGGATAAACATGGCTACCTTAGGAAAGCCTTCTGCACGGATGACATTATTGCTCATCATCGCCCAGGCTAGAAAAGGAATCCCAAAAAGGATGACTTCAAAATAATCTTTGGCGTATTGTTGAATCTCTCCTTTTCCCCCAAAGGCAAAGAGAACGTAATCAATATAAAAGTAGCAAAGGGAAACAATCAGAATCGCCAGAACCAGAGTAAGGATCACCTGATTGGCAAAGGTCTTATGTGCTTTTTCCGGGTTTTTATCTCCTAATGCACGGGAAATGATGGATGCACCACCCACTCCTATGGACATACCAATGCTCGCAATCAGATAAGTAATGGGTAATACGACGGTAATAGCCCCAATTCCATTCGCTCCTACCCATCTTCCTACGAAGAAGGTATCAACGATCCCATAAATAGACATGATCAGGATTCCAATGGAAGCAGGAATGGCTTGTTGCCGCAGTAGTTTACCCAACCCCTCTGTAGCGAACTGATTTTTATTACTCATCGTATGGCTTGGTGGAGTACCCGTGGAAAATCTGATTTACGTAATTAATCTTCTTAAGTTGGAAGCTCAGGGATGTTATCCAAACCCTGAGCTTCACTATTCTTCCAACAGAGGATAATTCTCTGCTAAATATCAAACTTGATTCCCTGCGCCAATGGCAATTCTTCGGACCAGTTAATGGTATTGGTTTGACGGCGCATATAGGCTTTCCAGGAGTCAGAACCAGACTCACGGCCACCTCCGGTTTCTTTCTCTCCTCCAAATGCTCCCCCAATCTCAGCACCAGAAGTACCAATATTTACGTTAGCGATTCCGCAGTCAGATCCCATCATACTGAGGAATCTTTCACTTTCTTTCATGTTCTCGGTAAAGATGGCTGAAGAAAGCCCTTGTGGAACGGCATTGTTTATTTCTACCGCTTCTTCCAGGCTGCTGTACTTCATGAGGTAGAGAATAGGGGCGAAAGTTTCTTTCTGAACCGTCTTATATTCATTTTTCGCCTCTACCAAAGCAGGTTTTACGTAGGTACCTGTTTCGAAGCCATCTCCGCTAAGCACTTCCCCTCCATAGATATGATTTCCACCTTCTGCTTTGATGGCCTCTATAGAAGCCTGCATGCCAGCTACGGCATCCTTATCAATCAGTGGTCCGATGAGCGTATTCTCATCTAATGGGTGTCCGATCTTGGCTTCTAGTGAATCATAAGCTTTGGCGAGTTTTTCTTTAAATTCATCATAAATAGCTTCGTCGATGATGAGGCGACGGGTAGAAGTACATCTCTGTCCACAGGTTCCAACCGCTCCAAATACGATGGCAGGAATAGCCAATTTGAGGTTCGCATGACGAGAAATGATAATAGCATTGTTTCCTCCGAGTTCGAGGATGCTTTTCCCAAGACGCTTCCCAACCGTTTCTCCAACCGCCTTTCCCATACGGGTAGAACCGGTAGCAGAGATTAATGGAAGGCGCTTATCCTCAGCCATGCGCTTACCGATCTGGCGATCTCCTATTACGAGGTTGAAGATGCCTTCTGGCAACCCATTCTCCTTCAGAACCTCCGCCACAATATTCATACAAGCAACTCCGGTTAAGGGCGTTTTTTCACTAGGCTTCCAGATACTCACGTTTCCACAAACTGCAGCAATCATAGAATTCCATGCCCAAACCGCTACTGGGAAATTGAAAGCTGAGATGATACCTACAATGCCAAGCGGATGCCATTGCTCGTACATGCGATGGTGCTTGCGTTCCGAATGCATGGAAAGGCCATATAATTGACGGCTCAATCCTACTGCAAAATCACAAATGTCAATCATTTCCTGCACCTCGCCCAGACCTTCCTGGTAAATTTTGCCCATTTCCAGGCTGACCAGTTTGCCCAGATTATCTTTATGCTTGCGAAGAGCGTCTCCGATCTGTCTTACGATTTCTCCTCTTTTCGGAGCAGGAATTTCTCTCCAGGTCAGAAAAGCTTCTTCAGCAACTTTTACTACTTCTTCATAATCCGATTCTGTAGCATAACGAACTTTCCCCAAAAGAGAACCGTCAGCAGCAGAATGTATGGTTTGAAAGTCTCCACTTGATGCTGTGCGGGATTGGGTACCTGTATGAATGGATGGATTTTCAGTTTCTAATCCAAGAGCAGCCAGTATAGCTGAATAATCTTTACTCATGTGAATTGATAGAGGTATTTAAATATAGCTTGAAAACTTGACCTAAAAGACTGTCTCGGGGCGAGAATAGCCTCTTTTCCAATTAAATGCTAATGAAAGGGATCCCGGAGACCTGCCAGGCAGATTCCGGGATATTTTTTTCGAAAGGAAGGGGAAATTATTTTCCTTCGTCCTGAATAATCACACCTGTAGCTTCGAAAGCCAGGCTGTACTCAGGTTCGGTGATGGTTTTCTCAGCTTCTTCTTCAGACATTCCACCATCTACTGCATAGTGGCGAAGGGTTGCTACATCTGTAGTGTCATAGTAAGCTTTGCCTTCGAAAATGGCTTTCTTACCCGCAGCATCAGTAGGTACAAAGAAACCGTAGTCTTTGAAAGTAATGTGGAGGCTCTGATCTCCATCCATAGCCGTTTTCATCCAGCAACCTTTGTTCACACAGGCAGCCGTAATATCTCCTTCGAGCTTGATGCCTTCCAATAATTCTTTATCTCCCATCAGCCCTGGAAGCTGAGCAACGGATACCGCATTTTCAGCATCGATCTTTTCACCATGGTAAGACATGTTCATGGAAGTTGCTTCTGTCTTATCCTGGCTTTCTTCTTTTTGCGTCTCAGCCTGGCAAGCCCAAAGCAAGCTGAGGCTCATTAATAAGATGAATCTGAATTTCATATAGCGCTTATTTTTAGCGCAAAGGTATGGAAAGTTTTGGAGTGTTGGGGTGCTGAAGTATTGGAGTTTTTGAGAAATCTCAAATAAACCCCAACACACCAACACGCCAACTCGTTTTAAAATTCTTCTTTCAGGGTCTTTATATCTGTAATAAGTTGCCTAACAGCGGTCTTATTCAAGCCATTATAAATGCCTCTGATGTTTCGATTCTTGTCAATAAGGACGAAATTTTCTGTATGGAGAAAGTCATTCTCATCTTTTTCCAGGCCCAAATCCTCTTCTACGAAATATTGATTGCGGCCCAAATCATAAATGAGGGCTCGATCTCCGGTAAGCAATTGCCACTTTCCACTAATCACTCCTTTTTCCTCCGCATATCGTTGAAGTACCTCAACTGGGTCCAGTTCAGGTGTAACAGAATGAGAGATCAGCATAATTTCCGGATCATCGAGAAAGGCTTCCTGAAGGATGGACATATTAGCTGTCATTTTCGGACAAATCCCGGGACAGGTGGTGAAGAAGAAATCAGCAATGTAAATTTTACCTTCCAAATCTCTATCCGAGAAAGTTTCCCCTTCTTGATTGGTCAGGCTAAAGTTAGGAATTCGGTGAAGCTTTTGAACCACCTCAGTTCCTGGATAGAGCCATTTAGGGGTAAAAGTGGCCTCCTCATAATAGGGAAGAAAGGTCGTTCTACTTTCGGCCTGAGCCTCCTCCATACAGGAAGACAGGCATAATCCAAACAGGCTGAAAAAGCAGATCATAAAAAAAGCGAAAAGTTTCGGACTGGAATTCATCATGGGAATTGCTGATCAAAATTGAATGACTTCTTCTTTGAGTTCGTAACAGGCATTGGCTCTTTTCATACCGAAAAAGCGGCCGTTTTTGGCTTCGTAGTTGATGAAGAGGGCGCCATTTTTCCTCCATGCTGACTGTAGGCCCTCCTCCAGGCCCATATTGTAATTCATTACCTTAAATGGCTCCCCTTCATCATACCAGTGCTTTTGAACTCCGTGGGTATATCCCTCCACATAATTCGCCTCTTTTACCAATACTCCTTTCGAAGTCCATGCACGTGCTTTACCCTCAAGTCTATTTGCTATATAAAAAGCTTCATACCGCACCTGCCCATTGATATGCCATTTCTGGGCATAGCCTTCCTTTTTCCCCTCCCAATATCCCAATCGGGATTCTATAGATCCATCTGAAAAATGAGCAATTGCATATCCACTATAAGGCTTATCTCCCAGGTACCAGGTACCTTTCTCAGGCTGGAGGACCAGCTCGGCCTTTTCAACCTCCTGCTCCGGGATCTCTTTCGCCTCCGAATAAGCGACGAAAGAAAAGCCTGAAAGCAGAAAGAGGGCCAGGATACTTTCAGTTAATACGACTAGGAGTCCCTTGATAGTCGCCAGGGAAAATGATGTAATACTCATTGATGTATAATTCATTTTGGATGTGGTAGTGGTACTCAGCGCCTTCGCCATGCTGAGTTTGATGTACATGCCCACCAGAAGCATCAAGGTCCGTAGGATAGGTACCTGTGGAATTACATCTCCTTCCGTAGATAAAGAATCCATCGGACAAAATACCCACAAGGTTTTCATCATCAAGAGAGAAGGCCTCTGGCTCCAGATGATAGTGATAGAGATCTGGACCAATATGTCCTCCCGTATAATCCAAGCTTACAATAGCACTACTCAAAGCACCTCCACCTTCCTGGTCATTATAGATGTATGCTCCACTTACTGCGATTCCAATAGGTCCAAGGTTTGTAGAAGTTGGAGAGCTAGCCAGTTCCGGATTAGATGAAACTCTTAAGGTTCCGGAAAGGTCTGCACGATCCGTAATTACAGTAGGTGTCATATTTGTTGCCACAGTAGGATCGACATAAAGCGGATGTCCCTGCCCCCAATATGGAGTCGTATGGTTTGGAAGACCATTGGTTTCTACCACCACATCCGAACCGTCCAAATAAATCGTGGTATTGTCCTCATCAAACTCTGCAAATGCTGCATGAAGGCTGCCTGTTCCTGTGTTGGGATCTTCTGGTTCTTCGCCTTCTTCACAAGCGACAAAGGCAGGAATCGAAAAAAGGAGAAAGAGAGTGAGAGTGCTGGAGTAAATTTTCATGTTTTCGAGAATTAGAATGTCTTGTCCGGAAGTTTTGACTCCACCTGACAAGAAATCCTTCGCTCTTCATGAATTTTTTTTCAAAAAAGTCTAAAAACACAAAATCGTCCAATACGAGCGTAAAGGACGATTCTACTTAGATTAGGAAAGCCTAACCTACCATAAATACCCAACTATCTGTTTTGCAAGCGATTTTACAATAGAGCATACAAGTAATCAAATAGATGCGAAAGATGGGGTAGGCGAGATTTTTGAAAGGCAAGGAAGCTTTCCATCGTGAAAGGTGATAATACATAGGATTACAAAGGGGCTATGGTGTTTGATGTTTGGATTAAAAGAGTATATCGAAGTACGGAAAGAGGAGATGATTTTGGAAGCTAAATCGTTGGTTGCGCGGGAATTAGCGGATGAATGGAATATTTCGCCGGATGAATTGCGTTAAATGTCAAAAGCAAGCAAAATGCGAATTCAGGATTTTTCGAGATATCCTAACAAGGCAGAAAGTGAAGTAAATTCTTGCTCTTTCTGGTGCCGAATTAATCTCCACTGGTATTGATCCTCTTTCGATTCTATGGAAATTTCGAATCGTGCTTCCTGAGCTTTTTCTGTCAGTTCATAGCCTAGACGTAATAGCGCGCGAATTGTCCAGATTTTTCCTATCCCCATTCCTTCAATAAATACTTTGGCACGGGAAGACTGAAGTAAACGAAAGCTGCCTACTTGCATATCAAATTCCAGATCTTTAGCAGAAAAAATCTTCTGAACTTTCCCCTTTAATATAAGTTCTTCAGGAATTCCAGCTTCGATCTTACCTTCCCCATCCATCAACCATACCCGATCCGCAATCTGAAGTGCAGCTTCCAGATCATGAATGGAAAGTAAAATGGTTTTGCCTTCCGCTCTGGTCAATCTTCGAAGCAGGGAAAGTAGCTCCATTCGATTAGGGATATCGAGATGGGCGGTCGGTTCATCCAGGAGAATCAAAGGAGTATCCTGAGCCAGTGCTTTCGCAATCATTGCCTTTTGCCGTTCTCCATCACTCAGTTGATACAAAGGTCTAGAAGCCAGTTCTTTGAGACCAGTTTCTTTAATGGCTCTTTGAATAAAAGCTTTATCTTCTTCTTTCATCCTACCGGTCCAGGCGGTATAGGGATATCGCCCCATGCTCACCAGACTGTAGACATTGAGATTGCTATCTACTCGTTCAGTCAACACAAGGCTGATTTTCCGAGCCAGCTCTTTGGTAGACATTTTCTCCAATTCCTCCCCATTCAATAGTACACTTCCGCCCAGCTTTTTCTGAAGGGAAGAGATACTCTTGAGCAAAGTTGATTTGCCGGCGCCATTAGGACCAATCAGGCAAAGGAGTTCCCCTTTCTCCACATGTAAATTGAGATCTTTAGCAATGATTTTATTTCCATAGCCGATGCATAGGTCTTTTATTTGGAGGGGATGCTTCAAAATGATCGCTGGAGGTTTCTTCGTTTTAAAATAACAACAATAACTACTGGAGCTCCAATTAGAGCCGTTACAGCATTAATTGGTAAAGCAATACTGTAGCCCGGCAATTGGGCAATGAGGTCGCAACCAAGCATGATGATGGCTCCAATCAGGCAAGAGGTAGGAATCAAGATGCGATGGTCAGAGGTATTAAAGAGAGAGCGTGTCAGGTGGGGAACAGCTATTCCAATAAATCCGATCGGTCCACAAAAGCCTACAATAGATCCTGTAAGTAAACTCGTACTTAGGATGATCCATATACGAGTTTGTTGGATGTGTAAGCCTAAGCCTCTCGCATAATTTTCACCCAGCAGCAACATATTGAGTGCTTTGGAAAGTAGAAAGGCAATGAAGACCCCTATTCCCACACAAATACTCAGGATCAGTAATTTTTCCCTACTGACTCCTCCCAGGCTCCCAAAAGTCCAGATCAGATAATCCTGAATCAATCCCGGGTCAGAAAAGTATTGCCAAATACTCACCAGGGAACTTGTTATGAAGCCCATCATGATTCCCAAAATCAAGAGAACCACATTATCTCTTATGCGATAAGAGAGAAGTAAGATGAGGAAAAAGATTAAAGCCGCTCCCAGACTAGCTGCCAAAACCAATAAGCTACTCCCACTAATCTCCAAATTGGCAAAGCCCCAGATAGCACCACTTCCTCCCAAAACAAACATCAATAATGCAACTCCTAAACTGGCTCCGGAACTGATTCCTAATACAGAAGGACCAGCCAGCGGATTTCGAAAAAGGGTTTGCATCTGTAATCCTCCGACTGATAATCCAGCTCCTACCAGAATAGCCGTCAGGGCTTTGGGCAATCTAATTTTCTGTATGATGTTTCGCTCGACTCTGGGTGCAGAATCAGATCCCCATAAAGAAGCCCAAACATCTCCAATAGAAATTTGGACTGATCCTAATAAAAGGTCTAGGATAAAGAAGACAAATAGTAAAACAAATAAAGCCAGGATCAGGCCCCATTTTGGGCCCAGTCCCGGCCAGGTGTTGGAATCTGTTTTACTCATTTGGACAGCAAAGGAACGAAAGATGCGCCTTTAGCCCCAAATAAAAGGAGATTATTTATTTCATTTTATCCGCAAATACCTGCTTGAACTTCTCCACCTTGGGGCGAACTACGAAGTTGCAATAGGGCTGGGAACTGTTGTCGTTGAAGTAATTCTGGTGATAGTCTTCTGCTACATAAAATTCTACCGCAGGGGAAATCTCCGTTACAATAGGGTCAGAATAATAAGCGGATGCATCCAGCTCTTTCTTATAGTGCTCGGCCAATTCTTTCTGCTCATCATCATGGTAGAAAACAGCTGAACGATACTGCGTCCCGACATCATTGCCCTGGCGATTGAGGGTCGTTGGATCATGGGTTTTCCAAAATACTTCCAGAATTTCCTTGAAACTCACTTGCTCCGGATCATATTTCAATTGGGCAACTTCGGCATGTCCAGTCAGTCCGCTACATACTTCTTTATAGGTAGGATTCTTGACCTTTCCTCCCATATAGCCAGATACTACTGACTCCACTCCTTTCAGGTTTTGGAAAACAGCTTCAACACACCAAAAACATCCGGCACCTAAGGTAGCCGTTGCTAGATTACTCATAGTGATTTTTTTTATAAATATACTCGCTTTTAGGGGAAATGTTTGTCGGGTGAAAGGCAATTGTGAAATCCTTTGGGAACTCTTCCTTAACCCAACCGCTGCAAGCCCGTTTCCCTTCAAAAGGAAGTGCCCCGCTGGCCTGACCGTATGTCATCTCGGAGCGGGGATGCAGGAGGGCAGAAGGGCTGAGAGATCCTGTGAGTTCATTTTATACAAGGTCTCTCAGCGCAAAGGGCCCTTTCGTAAGCCAGCCTCGAGATGACACGATTTGTTTTGGCTTTGTGTGCATCCCATTTTTTGAAAGAAAATGGGATGTGGGTTTGCGCGAGGGCTTCCTGAGGAGATGGGTTAAAAAAATTGCCTCGCAAAGCGAGAATATAGAACTTACAGCATAGTCAATACCCTATGTATAACACATCTTTCAAAGTCCTCATATTCTTCTTGAGAAACTTCATTGTTTGGACAATTGCTGGTTTCATTTTCAACTTCGTTCGCTTCTTTGGAGTACCAGAAGATTTCACGACGGTAAATTTTGAAGAATTCATCCCCTTTTGGACCAATTTCCTCCTAGGTTTTATGGCAGCCTCGTTTTATACAGGCATAGAGTTACTTTTCGAAATACCTAAACTGAAAAGATGGAGTTTCAAGACACATATGATTGGGAAATTTGTGCTCTCTTTCTTTGCAGTCAAATTCATGATGTTGATTGCTTACTATACCCTTACGTTTTATCATGGGACGATCACCTTGAATGATATAGGTATTATTGAATTTTTACAAAGTAAAATGTATTGGGTAGTCCTGCTATTTTTCCTCCTGACGGCTGGATTGATCAGTTTTATTCGACAGGTTGATCAGAAATTTGGCCCGGGGATTATTTGGAATATGGTCAGAGGTAAGTATCACAAGCCCAGGGAGGAAGAACGCATCTTTATGTTTATTGATCTAAAATCATCTACCACCATAGCCGAAGAACTGGGCAACATCCGATACAGCAAGTTTATCCAGGATTGTTTTTATGACCTCAATGACATTTTCCCTAGATATGATGCGAGAGTGTACCAATATGTGGGAGATGAAGCTGTCCTGACCTGGCATCCTCAGAGAGGATTGTTGGAACATAAATGTATCGCCTGCTTTGAAGCCTTTAGCGAGAGGCTGGCAGAGAAGAGGGATTATTATATTAATACTTATGGACATGCCCCAGAATTTAAAGCTGGAGCCCACGCAGGGCCTATCGTGATTACAGAAGTAGGGATTGTTAAAAAAGAACTGGCCTATCATGGAGATGTGATCAATACCACAGCACGCATTCAATCCATGTGCAATAAATTCGACCAAAAACTTCTGATCTCCCAGGAATTACTGGATCAACTTCCAGAGAAAGATAAACTGAAATATTCCTTCCAAAGCAAGCTCCAGTTAAGAGGAAAACATGAGGAAACCGCGATTTATTCAGTTTCCTAGATTTCACCCCAATATTAGGTACCTAATTTTAGGTAGTCAGGTAGATGTGACTCATTAGATTTTCACAAGATTTAGGTATTGTCATGTTAGGGGCTTCCCTCTACCTTTGTTGCGTTCACTTATTTATAATTAGTCTAAATAAAGAAGTTCGCAACATGAACATCAAAGCTATATTTTACACGCTATTTATTTCATTTTTTGCTTTCGGCTTCATTGCATGTGAAGAAGAAACTGTTGAACCCAAAATCAACGAACCAGCAACCTATACATTTAGTAGAGATGGTCAGTCAAGTGTATCTTTTGATGGCCAAACTACACGAATCCAAATGGCCACAGAGCTGATAGATGCCCTAAAGGATTTCAATAATTCTACTGCAACTGGTATGCTGGAAATGTATAGAAATGAGACAGAGATTGGCGAAGATGCCAATCCTTTTGCTAATGCTGACCTCAATGCTTCTACCAAAAGCATCAAATCTAAAGTAGCGGCTTCTACCGATTATTTTTCTGCCAATACAGCTACAGCAGCCCAAATCAAAGCTGATTTAGAAACCTGGATTAACAGCCAAACAAGTGAAGTTTTCCCAGCAGAAAATACACTGGCTACCGCTGGACAAGCAGGGCAGATCGCTGATGGTTCTTCTGCACGTTTTGTTAGCGCAGAAGGTTTGGAATACAATCAAGCAGTAAATAAATCCCTAATCGGGGCTTTGATGGTAGACCAAATGCTGAATAACTATTTGGGAACTGCAGTTCTGGATGCGGGTGATAATCGCGCGAATAATGATAATGACGTAGCCGAAGACGGGAAGAGCTATACCACTATGGAGCATAAATGGGACGAAGCCTATGGTTACCTCTATGGAACTTCAGCAGATGAAGCCAGCCCAAACGCTACAATTGGCGCTGATGATGCATTCCTTAATAAGTATGTGGGTAGAGTAGAAGGGGATGCTGATTTCGCTGGAATAGCAGACGATATTTACAATGCTTTCAAAAGAGGAAGAGCGGCAATCGTTGCAAAAAACTATGAGGTACGCGATGAGCAGGCAGCCATCATTAGAGAAAAAGTATCTATCGTAATCGGTGTTCGTGCCGTTTACTACTTGCAACAAGGAAAAGCAGCTATCGAGCAATCTGAATTTGGAACTGCTTTCCACGACCTTTCTGAAGGATTTGGATTTATCTACAGCCTTCAGTTTACCCGCGAGCCTAATTCTTCAAGCCCTTATTTAACCAAGTCTGAAGTTGATGGTTTGCTGGATGATCTTTTTGGAGATGGGGCAAACGGACTTTGGGATGTCAAGCCCGAGACCCTTGACCAGATTTCTGAAACAATTGCAGACAAATTTGATTTTACAGTAGCTGAAGCTGCTAACTAATATGATTTATATAGAATCTGTTCTGATTAATGATAGGCTGATTGGTTCGTTGAACTGATCAGTCTATTTCAGGATCAAAAAATGACAAGAAACCTTTAGATGAAAAAGCTATTTCCCGTTTTACTAATCTTTATCCTGCTAGCCTGTGAAGGGGAAGACCCAGGACCAAATCCACCCGACAGCACAGCTTTCGATCGGAAAGCCATGCTAATGGATTGGGCAGATAATATCATCATTCCCGGCTATACAAGCTTTTCTTCCAAAGTAAAAGAGCTAAGAACCGCAGGAGAAACTTTCGCCACAGACGCTTCGCAAAGTAATCTGGAAGCTTTGCGAACTTCCTGGGAAGAATCCTACCTACTTTGGCAGCGGGTTTCTATGTTCAATATTGGAAAAGCCGATGAGCTCCGTTATCGGGATAATCTGAATATCTATCCAAGTAATGTTGCCGAGATAACAGAAAACATTACTCAAGGAGGATACAATTTGAGTTTACCTTCCCAAAATGATCGGCAAGGATTCCCAGCCTTGGACTACCTCCTTTTTGGTCTGGCTGATTCTGATGAGGGCATACTGGATTTTTACACCAGAAATGCTCATTCTGCAGATTATAAGCAATACGTGATCGATCTGGTAACTCGTATAGATATGCTCACAACTGAGGTATTGGAGGATTGGACGAGTGGAGGATTCAGGGAAAGTTTTATTGAGAATAGTGGAAACTCTGCTACAGCTTCAGTTGATCTGGTAATAAATGATTTTGTCTTTTATTACGAAAAGAATCTCAGAGCTGGTAAGGTAGGTATTCCCGCTGGGGTTTTCTCAGGGAATCCTTTGAATACGCATGTGGAGGCATTGTATAAAAAAGATCTTTCAAAAGAACTCCTTCAACTTGCGCTTCAGGCAAGTCAGGATTTCTTTAATGGAAAATATTTCAACGCAACAACTGAAGGGGAAGGGATGAAGTCTTACCTCGATTTCCTCAATAGCCTCAAAGGGGGCGAAGATCTAAGTTCGCTCATAAATAATCAGTTCAATGCTGCAAGGTCTCAGATTCAAAGTCTTGGAGACAATTTTGCAGCTCAAATCGAAAGTGATAACATCGCGATGCTTTCCGCTTATGATCAATTACAACTGAATGTAGTTTTGCTGAAAGTGGATATGCTCCAGGCTTTCAATATCAATGTTGATTATGTTGATGCGGATGGGGATTAACAGGAATCAAAGTATATGTCATCCCGGCCTTAGTATAAGAGCCGGGATCTCTAGCTTTCTAAAGATTTTGCGAGAGATCC
>JBCBRM010000027.1:0-110480 GCA_039819665.1 Bacteroidota bacterium | reverse complement strand
CGTAAGACGCATGATCAAAGGATAAGTTCCATCCTTCTTTTTTCTTCTTTTGTCCAGAGAAATGGCGATACTTGTATTCATAACAGTAGTAAAGCTACGAAAAAATTTGCACGCAATTTGCACGCAAAAGCTGTATCAATATGGTACAACATATTTTAGAATAAATTATAAATAACTGACAATCAGATTATAACATATCACATCAATACATATCAAATCATAATTCTGCCTTCTGGGGGGCGTGGGGCCGGCAGTTCGAATCTGCCCATCCCGACAACAAATAAAAGGGTGCTAACGAAAGTGAGCACCTTTTTTTAATGAGGAAATCGGCCGAGCTCGCTTGGGTCGATTTTCTTATTAAAAAAGGAGGTCGGTAGACCAGCCCTTTTATTTGCAGAGCATCCTCCCCCACTCACAGCTTAGCGAAGCTAAGCTGCCCATCCCCTTAAAACACTCAAAGTCAAACAAATATTAGGGAGAAAAACACCTTCCTACACAATCTATTGTATGGGTTCTCGTTTTCAATAGGTTTTTAAGTCAGAAAACGAACCATCGCTTGCTCACATTACCCGAATACATTGATGAAATTTAATTCTCCAGGAAACAACGTTCAGAAACTGGTCCTACACACATTCAAAAGACAATATTCCCAATCTATCCTATTAATTGGCCTCATGCTTTTCCTATTCTCAGGAAACATCTTAGCCCAGGAATACCAGCATTCCATCGGCCTTCGATATGGCTCCACCAAAGGAATTGTTTACAAGGCTTTTATGGCTGAGTATACTGCTTTCGAAGGGATGGTAGTTTACCATCAGGAAGGCTTCCGCGCTATGGGATACCTCCAACAACATCTGGCTTTGGGAAGAAGATCCACCTCTTACCTTTACATAGGTATCGGAGGCTATGCTGGAGTAACAGCCCTCCTGGACGAATTCCCTGGTCAAAATAATGTCGCAGGGGTAAGTGCTTTGGTTGGATTCGAATACGTTCATCCTCATTCCAATGTCTCTTTTTCCTTTGACATCAATCCGGCTTATGAATTGATTCAGGCAAAGCGGTTTTCTGGAAATCAGGCAGCCTTTAGCATCCGCTACCTAATCAACTAATCCCTTTTCTAAGGGTTTCCCGAGTATTATAAGTCCCCTTTTTCCGGACTTGTAATCCTGCATTCATTTTGCGTATTTGGAAAGTACAAATTATTGTTTCATTCCATAAACATACACAAACATGAGCGCCCCTCAATTCTATGCTTTGTTCGTCGGTATTGACACCTATCTGCCACCGGTTCCTCCACTTGATGGCTGTGTCAATGATATGCGAGCTATGCGTGATTATATCAAGCGTAGCGTAGCACCCGAAAACCTTCACATAGAAGTCCTAGAAAATGAGCAGGCAACTCGCTTAAACGTAGTGCAAAAGTTTGAAGAACATCTTACACAGGCAACTGAAAATGATGTGGTCTTCTTTTACTTTAGTGGCCATGGCTCTCAGGAGCCAGCTCATGAGGCCTTCTGGTACCTTGAACCGGACAAAAAGAATGAAACTCTTGTTTGTTATGACAGCCGTAGTTCTGATGGATCTGATCTGGCAGATAAGGAATTGGCAACCCTTATTGATCAGGCAGCTAAGAAGAATCCACATATTTTGGTCATCATGGATTGCTGTAATTCAGGAGACGGCACCCGCAATCTGAATACCACTGCCAAAGTAAGACAATCCCCAGCAACAGAGAGTACCCGTTCTCTGGATTCATACATCCTTCCTCGCAATATGAGTGCAGATCGTAGTGTTATGTCTACCTCAGGTATTGAAAAACTGGAAATTCCTACCCCACGCCATGTACAAATGTCAGCAGCACATTCTTTTGAGCTGGCGAAAGAGACTTATTTGGGTGGATCACCAAGAGGAGTTTTCACTTATTCACTCATTGAAGTTCTGGAAGCTTCTGTGGGACCGGTTACCTATAGTGATCTTATGCGAAGAGTAAGGAGACTGGTAACCCAAAGAACCTATGACCAGACCCCTCAACTATATAGTTTTGTTTCGGATGATTCTGACCTCATATTTTTGGGAGGGGAAACCGCTCGCAAAGCCAATTATTATGCATTGAGCTATGATCGTGAGTCGAATGAATGGTCTATCGATGCAGGTTCAGCACATGGGATTTTGGCTTCGCATAATGGAGAGGACACCCTTCTTTCTGTTTATGCAGAAGACGCCAATGAAAGCGAATTGGAAGATGATAGCCGGGCACTTGGACAAGTTTCTGTTAAAACCCTTGATGTAGCTAGCAGCACTGTGAGGCTAGAGGGAGATCTCTGGTTGGATAAAAACACCCAATACCGGGCAGTAGTTTTCTCCATGCCTATCACTCCTATGAAGGTAACTTTAGTGGGAGATGAAGGGGATGGTTTGCCTTTGTTGATTAAAGCACTCGAGGATAAAAGAGAAGATGATCTCTACCTGGATATCACAGATAATCCGAAGGAAGCGGATTACTTGCTTCATATCCACAATAGCCAATATATCGTTACCCGAGGATCAGATGGTCCGGATCAGCCTCTAATCGCACAGCTCAATGGATATAATGCCGCCAATGCCGCAACTGCTATCGATAATCTTGTCCATATCGCAAAATGGGAGCGCATGCTGGAACTCAAAAATCCAGGAACAGGCCTTCCAAGCACAGCAATAAAAGTTACTTTACATAAGGAGGATTCTGATGAAATCATTCAACCAGGATCTGCAGGCTACCGTTTGAGCTATAAGGACTCTGATGGAGAAAAGCCAAAATTTAGAGTAAAACTCCAAAACACCAGTTCCCAAAGACTTTATGTAGTATTTCTTTATATGTCTTCTTCTTTTGGAATAAATGAAGGGACTATTCCCAGAGGAGGAACCTGGTTGGACCCGGGACAAGAAGCCTGGATCATCAATGGAAAAGCAATAGAAGGTTCAGTTAGTGCTGCACACTTTGCCCTTGGAAGAAAAGAAGTTCAGGAGACCTTTAAATTGATTGCAAGCACCACAGAGATCAACGCCAAGCTGCTACGTATGCCAGATCTCGGTGAACCTGTTTCGACCCGAAATATTGGCAAGCCCAAGACCAATACCCGTTCTCTTATGTTTAGTGATAATGAAGATACGGCAAGTGGTGATGATTGGATCACCGATGAGTATGGAGTGATTATCCAAAGGTTGGATTAGCCTCCTGGAACCCCTCCGCGCAAACCAAACCTCACCTTTTTAAACTAAAAATGGGAGGAGCGCAATTCCAATATTTCAAGGCTCTGCGCGCACTCCATTGTTCCTCGCAGGTCAAGGGAGTGTGGGCTTGAAGCGGTGGGTCAAAGGCGACTCAAATAAACTCTACATCTTCCGTAAACGGAAACTCCATCAGGAGCCTTACTCCTTTGGCAATGTCCATACCTTCAAAAAGGGTCCGATGCAAAGCGAGTGTGATAGGCGCAGCAAATTTATGTTTATTGGCCAAAGCCCGTATGATACGGACCGTCTTTATTCCTTCTGCCACTTCATCCATGCTATCCAAAATTTCTACAAGACTTTCCCCTTTCGCCAATCGCTGACCAACTTTGAAATTACGACTTCGGCTACTGGTAGCTGTTGTTACCAGGTCTCCAATTCCCGCCAAGCCCAGAAAAGCTTTGGGATTGGCTCCGAGTCCCGTACCTATATGCACGATCTCGGCCAGTCCACGGGTCACAAACAAACCTCGGGTATTTGCTCCATATCCCAATCCGTCTATGATTCCTGCCACTATGGCCATAATATTTTTCAAAACACCTGCTAATTCTATCCCTACTAAATCATGATTACCATGAACCCGAAAGCGTGAGCTTCTCAAGGCTGTTTGTCCTTCCCGAATAACTTCATCAAAATGACTGGCTATTACAGTCGCTGCAGGCTCTTTGGCATCTATTTCAAATGCGATATTTGGACCTGCCATACACCCCACCCTACGAACTACAGTTTCTTCTCGAATCAATTCACTCATCGTATTCACCCGAGATTTGTCCAGGATTTCGAGCTCTGAAAGTGATTTTCCTTCTTTTAGGTTGACAGATAAGCCTTTGGTACCATGAATAAGAATATGATAAGGGTAAAGGAAAGGAGCCAGCTTCAGCAACATTTCCCGAAAGTTCTCAGAGGGGACAATGGGAAAGATCAATTGGCACTTTTGGGCGACTTCTTCCAAACTATTGGTGAGCTTAACAGCCTCATGAAGCTTCCTCCCTTTGTAAGAACGGGATTCACTAAGGTCTTTTGCAACCTCTGGCCTTCGGGCATAGAGTAATACTTCTCTGTTTTCCGCAAGCAGATTGGCAACTGCTGTACCGAAGCTCCCAGCTCCGATTACTCCTACGATATCTTTAGACGAGACTTGCGAGGCCATAACCTTCCATTCTATTATGATAGTAAAACAAGAGGCTCATATTCTCAGCCATCAGGGTCTTTTCATTCTGATAGGTCAGTGGTCTTTTGCTATGATAAACCCCCAGATTTTTTACCCCATGCTCAATAATCGTCTTTGTATCATTCACCATATGATCTGCCAGATGTACTTTGCCCTGATCAGCCATCTGCCTGAGGTGTTGTAAGACCCGATCAAAAGTAGCGTGAAATTCCTCCAAAGAAATACTTCTGTCTTCTTCCGATATCCTAAGTACAGAATACAAATCCCAGCCCTGCTTTCTCTTTTTCAACATCTGAAAGGCAACATAAGCCACCAAATGACTGCTAAAGACTCTATTCTCAATGTGATAACGATCCACAATTTTCTCCCCCAACATCCTTGTATATTCTGCATCCCGCTGAAGATCTGTGGTCAACTCTCCCCTACTCATAAAGTAGCTTTTCAAATCGACCGGCCTCCCATGCTGATCATAACTGATCCCATGTTCATCTACCCGATTTCCAAAAAGATCCATCGGCTCTCCAAAAGCAAGTGCGATGTCTGATTTAGTACTGGAAATGTTCCAAAGAAATTTGATGAATTTACGATAAGAGGCAAATTCGTCATTGAGTATGTAGTACTGTTCTTGCCCTGTTCGTTTTAGGTGCTGATTGATGAGAGATTTCGCTTCTAATACAAAGTGATAACTCATCACCATAGGAACCACAAAAATTTTCTCTGATTGTGCCTGAACCCCCGTCGTAAAGTTTCTTCTTTGTGCTTCCATTGCGGTACCCAACAAACCCAACTTTAGTTTCTTTTCAATCATCCCAGATCGGGAACGTGTACCTCCTGGAAAGAATAGACTATGTACACCTTCATGTATTGCAACCGTAGAATATGAATTCAGGGTTTGACGATAAATAGGATTTTTCTTTCGTCTATCTACCTTATATGCACCCAGACGATTCATGAAATAGGCAAGGATTTTACTATTAAACAGGTTCAATCCTGCGCCATAAATAAAGGCAGGTAGTCCTAAGGCATGAAGACCCCAGCCTACCAGAATCGAGTCCACATTACTAATGTGTGTAGGGACCAGAATTACGGTTCCTTTGGTTGCCAAATTACGGATAGCTTCTGTTTGTCCAATCAGGTGAACTTTCTCTTGCAAACCTACGCTATGATTGATCATGGAGCGCAAGGTTTTTCCCGCTCCTGCATTTAGAAGGGTTGAGAAAAAGAAAGGAAGAAAGCGCTTGGCAAAATGATAACTCTGAGGTTTAAACGTACTGGCAATCTCATTGGCATAGCGATCAACAATCTTCTCCAGCATTTCCTGATTTTTGGAAAGGCTGGCTGCATCTGCCATACTTTGCTCGCTACTGACAAGGCCTTTTTTAATATCGCCCCAAAATTTCTTTTCACTCTTTGGGTCCACCCGCCAGGGATCTTCGACCATACGAATCCTTTCCAGGAACATGGTCCGTTCAACCAATTCCTGAATGTTTGCAGACTCCCCTGAGCCATCCAATTGCAAACGAGAACTTGCGTCCTCTATAACCTGATTTACAAATTTTCCCCGCTCCTGAAAAATGCGAGCGATGGGCCAATCATGAATATCTGGAACGACGGGTTCATATAGAATCCCTTCCTGTATGTAGTGCTGGACTGATTCCAAGCTGTAGTGTTAGGTATAAAAGTATTTCAATGCAATATAAGAACTCAGCGCAATTTTAACGGCTTTTCGTACTTAAATACCCCGCAGGATCTCAAAATATTTGGAGGAAATCTGCCCCCAGTCATAGCGCCAGACTTCTGATTGTAAGGCAGGATGAGGATCGATTTGATTAGGAGTTTGTAAAAGATGGGAAAGCTTTTGGTATAACTCCTCTTTCTCCTGATACAGATATTGATCATGAAATTTGGGGGGAATATGCTCAGGATAGGCAAGTCTTTGAGGTAGTATGGGATAAAGCCCACAATATATGCCTTCTACCACAGATACTCCAAAGAAGTCATGTAAAGAAGTAACGGCTAATATGTCTGATTGAAAAAGAAGCTTGGCATAAGCCTCCTGACTTTCCACATACCCCCAATGAAGAATTTCTTCTTCCAAGACTTTTTGGGCTTTGCCAAATATGGACAACTGCCGCTGATAAGCTTCTCCTGCTACGATGAGTTTGAAAGGCTCTCCCTCCTCCTTTAGTCTAAAAAGAACTTCGAAAAAGGTATCAGGATCTTTGTCATACTCCCATCGATGGTTCCAAAGGATAATAGGAATTTCGGAGGCTTCTTTCTGTTTTGGGCGAAAGGAATCAAAATATGACAGCTGTAACCCAAGAGGAAGAACTTCACTTTTCCTCCGAATTTCCTCAACAGCTTCCAACTGCCGCTGATCTGGAAAAACTTTCAAAAAAGAAGGAAGTGCCTCAAAAAAAGCTTCCAAATGGTATTGAGAATTGAAAAAAACCCGGTCTGCGACCCTTGCACTACTGAAATTGATAAATGCATAGTGCCGATCTCGTTTGAGCGAAACATCGGCATCTTCCGGAGACCAGGGATATACCAATTGATTCTCGTGAAAATAAATAGCGACAGCTGTGTCCATTACTTTCTTTCTCGCCAATGCCAGAAATAACCCTAAATCCAACATGTCGCTCGCTAGAATCAAATCCGCTTCGAAATCAGATTTCAAATACTCGGTAGCCAGACTATGTGCCCCCCCATGCATGCGCCACTTCCAGTACTTCCCACTCAAGGAAAGAATCTTGACCTCATGGCCACTATAATCGGCAACTCCTCTAGCCCAGTTTGCATGTGAGCCTGTAAAAAAGGGTTCTAGGAGTAGAATTTTCATTATGAAGAGGTTAAGTGATGCAGTTAAAGGTAGGATTCAGGCCTGTTAAAAAAAATCAAAAAAATGTTATGCATGCATACTACTTTTTAGTATTTTTGACATACAATAGTATGCATGCATACCTTTTTAGTCCAAATCATAGCAATTATTATAAACAATGGATACAGTTGCCAATAAGTCTGCCCTCAAAGGAGGAGAGTTTCTCATCCGATCTACCCAAGCACAAGACGTTTTCATCCCGGAAGAATTTTCTGAAGAACAAAAAATGATGGCGGAGGCCTGTGCCGATTTCATCAAGACGGAGATTGATCCGAATATAGAACGGATGGATAGCATGGAGGACGGCTTCATGGCTAGCCTCCTTACCAAAGCGGGCGAATTGGGTCTATTGGCAGTGACCATTCCTGAAGAATATGGAGGCCTGGGCATGAGCTTTAATACTTCTATGCTCATGGCCGATATCGTAGGGATGAGCGGTTCATTCTCTACAGCTTTTGGTGCTCACACCGGCATTGGCACACTTCCTATTCAGTACTATGGCAATGAAGATCAAAAAGCCAAGTACCTCCCGAAACTAGGTTCTGGTAAATGGAAGGCCTGTTACTGTTTAACTGAACCAGATTCAGGTTCTGATGCCAATTCAGGGAAAACCAAAGCTGTGCTAAATGAGGAAGGAACTCACTATCTGATCAGTGGACAGAAAATGTGGATCTCCAATGCAGGTTTTGCGGATATCTTCATTGTATTTGCGAAAATTGAAGACGATCCCAATTTGACGGCATTTATCGTAGAAAAAGATTATCCGGGAATTACCCTGGGAGATGAGGAAAAGAAATTGGGTATTAAAGGTTCTTCTACTCGTCAGGTATTCTTTGACAATACACCAGTTCCGGTCGAAAACATGTTATCCGATCGACAAAATGGATTCAAAATAGCTGTTAATATCCTCAACATTGGTAGAATTAAGTTAGGAGTAGGGATTGTTGGAGGAGGAAAATTGACAGCCATGCAAGCTGCAACCTATGCGGCTGAGCGCAAGCAGTTTGGTAAGCCCATCGCCACCTTTGGGGCTATCAAACACAAATTAGGAGAAATGGCGAGCCGAATTTATGCTACAGAATCTGCCTCGTACAGAGCTGGACAAAATATCGAAGATAAAATCGATGAGTTGGTTGTTGGAGGGATGGATAAGGAGAATGCCAGTTTAAAAGGATTAGAGCAATTCGCCATTGAGTGTGCGATTTTGAAAGTGCTCGGTTCTGAGCATTTGGCCTATATCGTGGACGAGGGGATACAGGTGTATGGAGGAATGGGATTCTCTGCTGATGCACCTATGGAAAGAGCCTATCGCGATGCCCGTATCGTAAGGATTTACGAAGGGACCAATGAGATCAACCGCATGCTGACAGTAGGAATGATCTTCAAGCGTGCTTTGAAAGGCGAACTTGATCTGATGAAGCCAGCTATGGCCGTAGCACAGGAATTGGCGAGTCCACAAGCGGCACCTGAGTTGGAAGATGGCGCACTTGCACAAGAAAGATATACCATTGATCAACTCAAGAAATCGATTTTAATGGTTTTGGGGAAAGCCGCTCAAGACTTAGGTCCAAAACTAAATGACGAGCAGGAAATCCTTCTGAATCTTGCGGATATGATCATCGAATTGTACGCGGTTGAATCTTGTCTTCTGAGAACGGAAAAACTCATTTCTCAGAAAGGAGAAGAAGCTTGCCAGGCTCAAATCAACATGACAAAACTGTATTTGTATAAAACTGCAGACACGATGTTTACTGCGGGAAAAGAAGCACTTGCTTGTTTTGCGAAAGAAGCAGAACAACCTATGCTACTCAAAGGCCTTAGATATCTCACAAAAGCACCTTTAGTCAATACTGCCAAGTTGAGAAGCGAAATAGCGGATATCATGACTCAATCTCATGATTATCCATTCTAAGGTATAAGCAACTATCTATAATATTGAATTTCTCTGTAATGAACCTCTCCTATATGGGAGAGGTTTTCTTTTGGAAGTAGGGTGAAAACTTTTGACACTAAATTTTTCGGAGAATTTATTAGGGTTTAGAACCTTATGGGAGATATAGGGATACACATATTTACCCAACAACACAACCTTGAAAACTTGGTCCCAAGCTTTCCTCATTCCCTGTTCATAATGTAGAAGTACTTACAAATGCTAACGAAAGCAGACAGGGAATTGTGTTTCTATTACTTCCACCCTACTTTTTCTGTAATCTTATTTATCAAGGCATCTGCCATGACTCCTTGTTCCTTTATCTGGGGATGGGTTTTAATATTTTCATAAGGAACAAAAAGTGTATAAATCTTAGGGTCTTCTAAATCATCAACTACTTTCTGAACGTATTCAGGCCATACAGAACCTTCTTTGGTAATATCCATATTACCTAGCATACAAATGATATGTGCTGCCGGGTATCTTCCTCGTATGTTTCTGATGAAATCCTGATAGCGAGCCGTAACAAATTCAATGGTCGGCTTATTTTTGGCGAATCGTCGTTTATACTCTGGATAATCCTCCATTACCGTCAACCAGGAATCATTCTGTAAAAGATTGACCACTACCACATCCGGATTAGGGATGCTTCGAAAGTCCCATCTGCTTGTTGGATCCGCAGGGTTCAGTCTATCCCATATCTCTGGCATAATTAAAGGCTCCCAGCTTACGGTAATTCCGATGCCACTTTTTACAATTGCATTATAGTTGGCTTGAAAATGCCGAGCGGTAATAGCAGCATAACTATGGTAGAAATTTGTGAAGGTACTATCCGGAGAGTCTTTCCCCGAACTATCCTCCACCGCATATCCAGCAGTGATCGAATTCCCATAGAATTCCATCCTTCTTTTCTTCAGAAAAGGCATTTCAAATTCCGTATCAGTCTCTGGTTCAAATCCATAAAACCAGGTTTTACCTCTATTCCATTCAGTCCGCTTAAAAAGTTCCAGCACATGAGTTTTATATTCCAAATCATCAACCAACACATAAGATTTCTTTACACTATCCGGCCTCAATATATCTACTAAATTCCCATCCAATAGCACATTGTAATAGTTATCATAATGCTCATCCCGCAGCACGACGGACATCTTTTCTCCTTTAAACTGAACCTTTATAGACGAACCCGACCAGTATAAAACTTTGGCTCCTTCTTCTTCTCCCAGCCTACCTTGATATTGGATAAAGTCAGCACGTGGACTGACAAAAAAATCCGTTCCTTCTCCTGTCGGAACCTCTTTACATCCGATGAAAATGAGAAGAGATACGCCTATAAGTGTAACAAAATGCCGTTTCATACGACTATTTTCACGAATTCTGCTCAATAATCCAATTCGTAGACCAAATCTCTCGATTCGCAGAATACAAGCTTGCAGTTGCCAACTCCTCAGGCATCAATTTCATCTACTACTAACAATAAAACCCTAGATATATCTTTCACACAATACTCATATATGGAACTCGTTATCCAAAATTTGAGCAAGACCTATCCTAATGGAGTCAGGGCCTTGCAGAATGTATCTTTGACTATACAACAAGGCATGTTTGGTTTGCTAGGCCCCAATGGAGCCGGAAAATCAACCCTAATGCGCAGCATCGCTACCCTCCAGGAACCCGATGGAGGAAAAATTGTATTTGACGGCATTGACGTCCGGACACAAAAAGAAGATTTACGTAAAGTACTCGGTTATCTCCCTCAGGAATTTGGCGTTTACCCTAAAGTTTCAGCTGAAAAACTGCTTGATCATCTCGCAGTCTTAAAAGGAATCAGCAATGGTTCCGAAAGAAAGGAACTGGTAGAAGCCCTCTTACACAAAACCAATCTTTATGAATCTCGCAAGAAGAATCTAGGTGGTTATTCCGGAGGGATGAAACAAAGATTTGGTATTGCTCAGGCATTACTGGCAAGCCCCAAACTTATCATAGTAGATGAACCTACTGCAGGCCTCGACCCGGCGGAGAGAAACCGTTTCCATAACCTTTTGAGTGAGTTAGGAGAAGAGGCAGTCGTTATCCTTTCTACTCATATTGTAGATGATGTAAAAAAGCTGTGTACAGACATGGCCATCATCAATCAGGGACAGATTCTTATGACAGGTAATCCCAAAGAAGCTATCAAGCAGGTAGAAGAAAAGATCTGGCAAAAAAAGATTGCCAAGGCAGATTTGCCTAAATATAAAGATGCTTTCAATGTGATATCTGAACGCCTGGAAACCGGAGAAACTATCATCACTATTTTTGCAGACAGTGATCCTGCTCAGGGATTTAGCTCTGTTGATCCCGGTCTGGAGGACGTGTATTTCTCCTATATTTTCGGCGGGCTAAAAGAAAAAGTAGCCATAGCTGGATAATTCACCCTTAAACACACAGGTCAAGATGTTATTAAAAATACTCGGATTTGAATTAAGATATCGAATTACCCGGCCAGCTACCTGGATATACTTTGGCATCATGTTCTTGTTAGCTTTCGCAGCTGCAAGCACAGATTATGTAACCATTGGTAGCTCTTCGGGATTGATAAAATTAAATGCGCCAACAAAGATTGCCTTGATGATGGTGGTACTTACTGCCCTTCCCGGTTTCTTCTTTGCATCGGCAGTTATGGGAAATCCCATTTTACGGGACTACCAACATAAGACCAGTCCCCTCATATTTACTACCCCTATCAGCAAAGGATCCTATCTTTTTGGGAGATTTGCAGGTTCCTACCTTATCCTGATACTTATTTTTTCGGGAATGTTGGTAGGCTTTATGTTGGGACCTGTCATGCCCTGGGTGGATGCAGAGAAATACCTGTCCTATAATGCATGGCATTTCATCCAACCCTTCCTACTTTTTGTCATACCCAATGCATTTATAGCGGGTTCTCTCTTCTTTATGGGAGGAGCCCTATCGAAAAAGTTACTCTTCGTGTATGTGCAGGGGATCGCGCTCTTTGTTCTTTATATGGTCAGCAGCCAGTTTCTCCAGGACCTCGAGCAACATCAGTATGTGGCCTGGTCAGATGCGATTGGCTTGAATCTATTGAATCTGGTTTCACGCTACTGGACCGTTACAGAGCAAAATTCGCAAACCTATGAATTAGCGGGACTTATTCTTCAAAACCGAATTCTCTGGACGTTGATTGGCCTGGGAGCATTAGCTATTACCTATTTCAGGTTCAACTTCCATGTGAGTCAGAAAAAAGTAAATAAAAGCAAGAAAGTCAGTAAGTCTCCTGTTTCGAAAAATCATATTCCCACGGCTATTCCTAAAGTTGCTGTTTCAGCAGGTTGGCAAACTAATCTCAACAGGGTAATCTCTCTCAGCAAATTTTATTTCCTGGAGATCATAAAATCAATTCCCTTCCAAGTTATTGTTGGTCTGGGCTTGTTCTCTCTGTTCATGGATTCGACAGAAATGGGCAGTATGTATGGGACAAATTCCTATCCTACAACCTATCAGGTATTAGGCATCATCGGGAATTTCAATCTCTTCTTTATCATCCTCATTGTTTTCTATACGGGTGAATTGATTTGGCGGGAAAGAGATGTAAAGATCAATCAGATTCATGATGCCTTGCCGATGCCAGACTTTGTTCCCATGGTGAGTAAATTTGTTGGCTTTCTGGCGCTTCACGTTGTAATGCTATTGATTCTGATGGTCGCCGGGATTATGATCCAGACCTTCAAAGGATATTTCAATTATGAAATCGACGTATATCTGAAAACCCTTTTCTCAGACACCCTAATTTTCCTAACCTTATTTACCCTCCTGACTTTCTTCATACATGTCATTGTGAACCAGAAATTCCTGGGACATGCCATTGTGATACTGGTCTTTTTGATGACCAGTTTTATTCTCCCGGAAATGGGAATTGAGCATAGTCTTTTCCTCTTTGGCCAGTTTGGCTTAGGGACCTACTCTGACATGAATGATTATGGTCATTATGTAACTCCTTTCTCCTGGTACAGCTTATACTGGTTAGGATTTGTGTTTATCCTGGCTGCTCTTAGTGTGGTTTTAGCGGTAAGAGGAACGGATACCCTGATGAAAACTCGTTTTCAATTAGCCGGTCTAAGGTTCTCTCGCCCTATTATAAGCTTTGGTTTGGCTGCCCTCATGATGTTTGGACTTTCCGGTTGCTACATTTTCTACAATACCAATGTGATCAATAAATACGAAAATTCAGATGTAACCAATGAGAGAAGTGCCAATTATGAAAAAGAGTTGAAGCAATACCAAAATCTTGCTCAGCCCAAAAATGTCGAAACTAATATGGAAGTAGATATTTATCCAGACAAAAGAGATTTTGATGCGGAAGGCTATTTTGTTTTGAAGAATAAGCATGCGAAAACCATTTCAGATATCCACATTCAACACAATATCACAGTTCCCGAATTAAGCCTGGCATACTTAAGTTTTGGAGAAAAAGATGAAGAGGGGCATGGAAAAGCCAGCCTAAAAGAAGAATTCCCTGACTTCGGATACTACATCTATGAATTGAGCACACCTTTGGATAGCGGAGACAGTGTAGTCATGTATTTCAAAAATGAATTCCGCACCAATGGATTTGTCGAAAGTGGCTCCAATACCCAGGTTGTATTTAATGGCACTTTCTTCAATAACACCTACTTCCCTTCAATAGGATACAATGAAGGAGGGGAGCTGTCAAGCAAGGATGATCGTAAGGAGTATGACTTGCCGGAAGAAAGAGAAAGAGCCCTTCCGCGTTCAGATTCTTTAGGACAAATCACCAACTTTCTCGGAGATGATGCAGACCATATCAGATTCGAGATTAAAATGAGTACTTCGCCCGACCAGATTGCGATAGCTCCGGGTTATTTGCAAAAGGAATGGGAAGAAGATGGCAGACGCTATTTCCATTACAAAATGGACATGCCTATGTTTAATTTCTATTCTATGGTCTCCGCTCGATATGAGGTAGTAAGGGAAGCCTGGCAAACGCCTCAGGGCAGACCCGTAAAACTAGAAGTATTTCACCACAAAGGACATGAATATAATGTCGATAGAATGATGGAATCCATGAAGCATTCGATCAGTTACTATGAGGAGCATTTCAGCCCGTATCAGTTCCGACAAATGCGGATCATGGAGTTCCCCCGTTATTCGACTTTTGCCCAATCCTTTGCTAATACAGTCCCCTATTCAGAAGGGATTGGCTTTATCCTGCGTCCGGATGAGGATGATGTAGACATGAACTACTACGTCACGGCTCACGAAATGGCACATCAGTGGTGGGGCCATCAGGTTATTCCTGCCAATGTGCAGGGAGCGGCTATGATTACTGAGACTATGGCTCAATACTCAGCTCTTATGGTGATGAAGGAAAAATATCCAGTTGAAATGATGCAGAAATTCCTTGAGTACGAACTGGATCGCTATTTATCCGGAAGAAGTTTCGAGCAAAAGAAAGAGCGACCACTTGATCTGGTAGAGTCTCAGGGATACATCCACTATCGGAAAGGCTCGCTCATCATGTATGCTTTGCAAGATTATATCGGTGAGGATAAGGTTAATGAAGCCCTTAAGCGTATGGTCGACAATTGGGCGTGGCGTGAAGATCGCTATGCGACCACCGATACTCTGGTTCAATACCTGAGAGACGTAACACCAGACAGCCTTCAATATATGATTACCGATTTCTTTGAAACTATCACTTTGTATGAAAACCGCGCCAAGACCGTCAACTACACGGAACTTGATAATGGCAAATATAAAGTAACTATGGACCTAAGTGCGGTCAAATACCGGGCAGACAGCCTGGGAAATGAGACTGCTATTGATTTCGAAGACTGGATTGATATTGGAGTATATGCTGAAGGAGAATCTGGCAAGGACAGCCTGATCTATTTACAAAAGCATCCGATCAAAGGAGATATGGTCTTGGAAGTGGAAGTTGATGTGGAGCCGACTAAAGCCGGCATTGACCCCATCAACAAATTGGTTGATCGAAACCCCAGCGACAATACTACTACTGCTACCAAAGGAAAAGCAGAAAGTACAGTCGCCATGAACTAGCAACGAGTTCCTAACATAATGACGTTTGTTATGAGGCTGGTAGCTTTGCTACCGGCCTTTCTATTTTTTATTCCCGATCCGCCCATTTTCCGACAACATGATCGCTACCGGGCGGGTACTTTCGAAGTGCGAGAATACCAGAATCATAACTACGGTTATAGGTACACTGAGAATCATTCCGATTACCCCCCAAATCATCCCCCAAAGGGTCAGAGCAATGATGGTTACCAGGGGACTTATATTCATAGAACTCCCCATCAGTCGCGGCTCAATGTAATTTCCAACCAGTATTTGGATAAAGCCCACTATCCCCAGTACCAAAATTGCCGGCAATGCCTCCCCAAATTGTAAAAGGGCAAATATGGCCGGAAAACCTGTTGCTACCAGTGAACCAATGGTCGGGATGTAATTGAGCAAAAAGATCAGGAAAGCCCAGAAAGCCGGAGAATCTATTCCAATGAATAATAAAGCCACATAGGAAAGAACTCCTGTTAACAGGCTCACTAGAGTCTTTAAACGAAAGTATTGAGAAATGGACGACTCGATTTCCCCCAAAATTTCATTGAAGCGATTGTACTGATCTTCTTCTGAAAATACCGCACGGATCTTTTTTCCAAACTGCGCCTCCTCTAATAAAATGAAGATTGCATAGAGCAGGATCATAAAGGTATTTCCAATCAAGTCAGAAAGCGAACTCAGGATTGAACTCAGGATTTCTCCAAAGTCAATATTTTGTGTTTGTCCCTTAACACTTTCAAGGATATCCAGCCCATACTTTTCATTAAGTAAATCCAGTACTGACTCCACATTGGCTTCATAATCGGCATAGGATTGAGATAGCGACCTGATATTGGCGGAAATGATATTGAACATCACCATTATCACTATCACTACTGTCAAGGTCGCAAGGGTCGTCTGCAGCCAGGAGGGAAAGTTCTTTTTTACAAAAGGAATTTTCTGAAGGTATTTCTTGATGCCTCGCATCATGTACCAAAAGAGGAGGCCCATCACAAATGGAACCAATAAGCTTTGGCCATAGATAAGGATCATAACAATCCCTATAGCGCTTATGAGAAAATATGCAGTCTTTTGCAAGGATCTGAAGTTTAAAGGTTAGCCTTCCGCGATTTCATTCAATTCAAGGCGAATATAAGGATTCCTTTATTCAGTCCGATTTCTTATCCCAATTATATGAAAGCCACTCGCAGACGCAGTTTTAAATTCATAACTTGCAAATTATGAAAGCTCTTAGGACTATACTACTCATTTTTTTACTCGTTGTCGGTCTGCTTTTACTAGGTGGATATTTTTTACTACGCTCCACTTCTCCCAATTATGAAGGCAGCCTCAAACTGGAGGGCCTGGATAAAAAAGTGGAAGTCTATTATGACGATTACGGCATCCCACACATTTATGCTGATAATGAAAAAGATGCCCAATTTGCCCTGGGTTTTGTTCACGCACAGGATCGCCTCTTTCAAATGGAAATGATCCGTCGGGTAGGTCGGGGAGATCTGGCTGAAATACTGGGGCCTGATATGGCCAAAACCGACCGTTTTTTTCGAACCATAGGTACTCTGGAAAGTGCAAAAAAAGCCGCAAAGGTTTTTCAGGCAAAAGCGGATGATGATCCCATGAAGATAGCTGCTCAATCCTATTTGGATGGCATCAATGCCTTCATTGACCAGGACAACCTTCCCATAGAATACCAACTTATGGGCATACCGGTTCGCCATTTTACCATTGAAGACACCTATGCGACCTTTGCCTACATGGCATTTAGTTTCGCACAGGCTTTCCGTACGGATCCTTTAGTTATGAGAATCAAAGAAAAATACGGAGATGCCTACCTCGCTGATCTGGATGTACATTGGAATCCGGCAGCCCAGGTGATTCCTCATTACAAGGCTCCAGAAGTTGAAGAAGAAATGGCAGAAGCTTTCGGGATAAAGCAGCTTTTTGAAAGCATGCCCGTAGCTCCTTGGATCGGAAGTAATAGCTGGGTGATTGGGCCTTCAAAAACCAAAAACGGAAAGGTAATCTTCTCCAATGACACCCATATTGCCTATGCCCAACCCTCAGTGTGGTATGAGGCACATCTCGAGTTTCCCGGATTGAAATCTTACGGTTCTTATCTGGCAGGTGTTCCCTTTCCGGTAATCGGACATAATGAGCACCACGCCATTGGATTGACTATGTTTGAAAATGATGACATCGATTTTTATGTGGAGAAGATCAATCCAGAAAATCCCAATCAGGTGTATGTAAATGACCACTGGGAGGAAATGGAAAGTCGGGAAGAACGGGTAAAAGTACTGGATGACAAAGATCTTGTTTTCACGGTCCAAACTACCCGACACGGCCCCCTTGTAAACGAGGCAATAGAAGATATTTCGAAAACTACAGATGATCCGGTTTCTTTCTGGTGGGTGTACAATGAGTTTACCCCCAATAATCTCGAACTGGCTTATGGAATGAGTCATAAGAAGACCCTGGAGGAAGTTCGTGCTTGCATTGCCACAGGCGCAGCTCCCGGACTCAATGTGATGTACGGAGACGTAGATGGAAATATTGCCTGGTGGGCTATGGCCAAACTTCCCAAAAGGCCCGAACATACCAATTCCAAATTTTTTCTGGATGGAGCAAGTGGAGAAGATGAAATCGAAGGATATTATGAATTTGAAGATAATCCTCAGGCAGAAAATCCAGCCTCAGGCTATGTTTACTCCGCCAACAATCAACCCACCGCACACAATGGTGTCATGCATCCAGGCTATTACATCCCGCAAGCCCGAGCCAAACGCATCGTTGACATTCTTTCCACAGACAAAAAGTGGGACATAGAAGCAGTAAAGGAAATGATTACGGATGTAAAATCTCCCATTATGCCTAAAGTTGCTCAAGCTGTCCTGACTCAACTTTCTGACGAAAAAACGGACCTTGAAAATCAGACCGCTAATGTGTTAAGCGAATGGGATGGAGACAATCAGCTCGATGACATTGCTCCAACTATCTATACCAAACTGCTCTATCATATTGCGGAGAAGACTTTTGCGGACGAATTAGGAGAAGAGGATTTTGAGACTTTTCTGCTGACACATATGATTAAGCGTAGCCTTCCCTTTATTGTCCAAAATGATACAAGTGTCTGGTGGGATAACAAGGATACAGAAGCCGTCGAAAGTAGAAAAGATATTTTTCAAGCGGCTTTTAGACAAACAGTTCGAGAATTGGAAACTCAATTAGGAGGAGATATCAATGAGTGGAAATGGGGTAAAGTAAATACCATTGAGCATCCTCATCCGCTTGCACAGCTTGAAGCCCTGAGAGGCACCTTTAATGTCGGCCCTATTCCTATCAAAGGTGCAACCGAGGTAATTAACAATCAGATGTCTGTACCTAATGCCGAAGGTATATACAAAGTTAAAGCGGGACCTGCGCTCAGGAGAATCATCGATTTTGCAGATATGGAGCATTCTGTAAGCGTATTACCCAGTGGTCAATCCGGAAACTTTATGAGTCCCCATTATGGAGACCAGGCAGAGATGTTTGCCAAAGGAGAATTCAGGCTGCAAATGACCAATAAAGACGAGATTAAAAAGATTGGGAAGAAGCTGGTATTGAAACCCTAAGAGAAGTAAGAACAAGGAATGGAGAACTGAGAAGGATAGTTCTATATCCTTTATTACTTCCTCTTTCATAATTCCTTGTTCTGCAATTACCCTCCCCCTAAAAATTGCGAAGGCGACGAGAATACTCGTCGCCTTCCGCACGTTCATAGCAGTTCATATCTTGATCAGCTAATCCAGCTGAATTCATAATCTTTTACAGGGGTTTTCATTCTTTCTGCCACCCTTGCCAGACGATCTGGCAATTTCATCAAATAATCACGGGCTCTTTCCGCCTTGTCATTCAATTCTGTTACAGAATCAATTTCCCATTCTTTCAGAAGGTTTCTAAGAATGAATACATAATCCTGAGCGGTATAAACCCCCAGTCTTTCGGCAGCATTGGCGAAGTGCTCAAAAAGTCCACCTATTGCGTCTCCCGAAGCTCTCAGGAAGTGCGCAGGCATGACGATCTTGTGGCGCATCATTTCTTCGAAAGCCAGCATGAGGTTGCTAGGATCAAACTCCAAAATTTGCTTTACAAAATGCTTGTAGGCACGCGCATGTCTCAATTCATCCGAAGCAATTACTCCACACATTTTAGCAAGTTGCTCATTCCCTTTTTTATGGGCCAGCGCGCCTACTCGCCTATGAGAAACATTAGTGGCTAGTTCCTGAAAACTTGTATAAATAAAGTTTTTATAGGGATCCTGGTCTGTTCCAATATCAAATCCATCAGCAATGAGGTACTGAGTAGAAGTTTCCATCTCTCGCATATTCACTTTGCCAGAGAGATAGAGATATTTACTTAGCAAATCACCATGACGATTTTCTTCAGCTGTCCAGGCTCGCACCCATTTGGACCAAGCTGTTCCTCCATTCTGTTGGCTGATGCCTTCAACATCCATAAGCCAGGACTCATAGGTGGGAAGTGCTTCTTCTGTAATGGTGTCCCCCACCAATACCATCCAAAAATCAGAATCCAGGTCCTGGGCCAGCTCACGAAGCTCTTCCAGTTTATAAAAGAAATTCTCTTTTCGAGAATCGGGCAACAAATCAGAAGGTTGCCAGTTTTCCTCAATCGGAATCAAGTACTTCTCCATAAAGCCGTCGAGCAAAGGCTCTATGGCTTGCATAACTTCTAATCGTATATTTTTTAAAATCATTGAGGAAAAGGTTAGATAGTCAAATAGCCGGTCAAGATACCATAATTTTATCGGTCTCAACCTCACTTGTAATTATGCTTTCGATCTCTTGGATCAAATCATCTGCGTTTCGGCCATTTGGCTCAAGGTATGGGTGCGCTTTCCAGCTAAGCTTGATAAATGCAGGCATGGGATAGTAGCCTTTTCCGGTGAGTTTATACGTATTATTTACTGTAACAGGTAGGAGAATTGCTGAAGGGGCGTATTTCAGCAACATTTTAAGTCCATTAGGAGAAAATCGCTTGGGTTTACCCGTCCGACTTCTTGTGCCTTCCGGAAAAATAACTGCAGCATAGTTATTCTCCTCTATATATTTGGCAAAGTCCCTGATGGCAGCAAGGGATTGTTTAGAATCTTTTCGATCAATCAGGACATTACCTCCATGGCGAAGGTTATACGAAATACTGGGGATGCCTTTCCCTAACTCAATCTTGGAGATAAATTTTATATGATGCTTTCTCAGATACCAAAAGAAAGGAGGAATATCATAAAGACTTTGATGATTGGCCACAACAATCAACGGCCTTTCTTTCGGCAGTTCCTGATTTATCACAAATTTGGGATTAATGCCTAAAAACAGGAGGGACTTGATAAGAAAAAAATTCATGTAATCGACCACTGCCTTATGGGCTCTATAACCTCCCAAGTTGAAAGCAATCCATTGCAGGGGATGAAAGATAAGGAGAACTAACCCGAAGGCCAATAAGTGAATGGGTGTGAGAATATAACCTAAAATCTTCCTCATTTCTCTATTAACTAGCTCCCAAAGAAAAGGAAAATATTTTTATTTGCCATTTTTTATGGATTATAGGAACTTATTTACCGATAGAAGAAGAAAACGCGGATACAAGACTACATATGCCACATTTCATCCTCCAAAGTGTGTTTCCTGAATTTTTGGTCAGGTTTTTCAGAGATTTCTGGCCTCCGGTTCAGGATACCGTTCTTACCATAATTGGGGTCCTCATTATTTACTCCCTTGCCAATTTTATCTTAAAGAGACAGATGAAAGGGCATTCGGATAGTCTTTTGGTCAAACAGGTCATTCTTTTTCTTCTGGGTCTATTTGGATTTATTTCAATTATTATTGCTCCTCTAGGTCCTGAGCTTCAGAAAGAAGTCCTGCAACTTTTAGGAATCGTACTCTCGGCTACTTTCGCTTTGGCATCCACCACTTTTTTAGGAAATGCACTGGCAGGAATCATGAATCGCATTACCAATAGCTGTGAACCCGGGGATTTTATTCGGGTAGGTAATTATTCTGGCCGAATTTCAGATAGAGGTTTATTCCATATAGAACTACAAACGGAAGATCGGGATCTTACAACCTTGCCCAACCTTTTTTTAGCAAATAATCCGGTTAAAGTAATTCGCAGTTCTGGAACCATTATTTCCGCGGTTGCTTCCCTCGGTTATGATGTGCCCCGACAAAAGATTGAATCAGCGCTAATTGAGGCAGCAATAGAGGCCGACTTGTCTGAACCTTTTGTTTATATCACTGAATTGGGGGATTTCTCTATTGTCTACAAAGTTCATGGTATGCTTACTGATACTAAACGGATTTTGACAGCAAAGTCTCGCTTACATGCCATGATGTTGGATAAGTTGCATGAAGCAGAAATTGAGATTGTTTCCCCAAGTTTCATGAATCAACGGCAGGTAAATAAAACTGTCTTTATCCCGGAAAAATACAAACACAAGGAACCTGAAGTCGCCGTAGAGACACCGGAGGATATCATGTTTGATAAAGCTGAACAGGCCAGTTCTGTAGAACTTCAAAAACAACGCATGGGCGTGCTCGATAATAAGCTGTCTGAGCTTACCCAAAAGCTTAAAGATGCTCCGGATCAGCAAAGTAAAAATGCCTACAATGAGCAGATTAGTTTAGTAGAAGAATTGAAAAAAACTACTCAGGAACGTCTCGATAAAGGCATGGAGGAATTGAAAAAGAAAGAATAAGACCGTTACATTATTTCAAATTCAGGCTACTAAGGATAGATTATATGTCCTATGAGACTACTCAGGAACCTTGTACTGTCCTTATTATTCTCTATCCCGATAGTTGCTTTTGCCTTATTGGTGATCCTTCCTTTGGTGCTGGAATATGATCTCATGGGAGCCTATTTTCTCAGACCAGTTCTTGTCATCCTCAGTCTTTTGTGGGGGGCTTATGCATGCGCCATTCCTTTTGTTTTATTCTTCAACATACAAAAAGAGGGGCCGAAAATAGCCTGGGAAAAGCTTATTCGAATGCCTATAATAAAATTCTACCTGCCCTGCATGGGCTATGGGTTTTTGTTTTATTTCTGGTTGCTGATTACCCTTTTGCCTTTTAAGATGCTACTCGACAATAGTCCTCCGCCAGTTCTACTCTTTATCATTTCTACTTTAGGTTTTGCTGCTGAAGTTGTAAAAGTGGACCATCGTAAAAATGATCTAACAGCCTTTTTACAGCAAGACTCCAGAATGCCTAATTATATTCGATTAGGTTCTTTCAATCTTAATTTTCTGCTATATGCGCAAAGTCTGGGATTTTACCTGATGTTTTGGGGGAGTCTGTTCCTCGGGATCTACCTCATCGATCATTTGCTCAATCCCTATCTTTCTCGGGATATTTTGCAACTCTTATACCTTTTCCACTTGATTCTTTGTATGCTCTATATCCAAAAGTTTGAAAGAAAAATCGAAGCCTATGCCCGCATGCATGCCTACATTCCCTGGGATTCTAAATTTTAAGCTGAAATTTTTCAGTGGAGATTACCTTTTCCTCTTATTTTGTAACCAAGAAGAAAGTCTCCCTGCATGAAGATCCTTACATACATCTTCCTATCTATTTTATTTACCCTACCTTTTCTGATTATTAATGGGCTCTTATATGCCCCCATTCATTTTGCACCAGAATTTTCCCGCGAGGTCGGCGTGAGCATGTCCATATATCTTCTTTTGCTCATTTCTGGAGCCTATAGCTTTTTCTGTCCATTTGTTTGTTTTTTCAAAATGAGAAAGGAAGGAGCTAAAAGTGCCTGGGAGCAACATATTAAAACCCCCTTAGTTCAATTTTATCCCATTCTGCTGACGGTCGGCTTATTGCTTTGGATGTACTTTTGGGCACTAAATGTTCCGCTCAAGCAATTTACATTTAGCCCTCCGATGGAATTTATTCATCTATTTGCTTTCCTTTTATTTGTGGCTGAAGGATTTAAAATTACCGAACGCTCCTACTTGCTAGGGAAATACAAGGGTTTATCGAAAGAAGAGTCCTATCCCCTGCAACTCAGCCCCAGCATGCTGGATTTCCTTGTTTACGCTCAATCCCCCATTTACCTCTTTTTCTTTTGGGGTAGCAATTTACTAGGGATGTATATGGCTGACAGGCTCTTTTCAAATAGTGTTTCCTATAATACAATGATGTTTATTTATGTATTTGTTTTGCTTATTATGACTTTTTCTGTCAGGTGGGCGGGGAGAAAGATTGAGAGCTATGGTAAGATTCATGCCTATATTCCCTGGTTGTCGAAGTATTGAGGAACTACTTCGCGTAGCCCTCATTACCCTTAAAAAGGGAATGTACAACAGGCCAATCTGAGATTTAATTTTTGTTTTATAAAAAGGATATGCTCGTTGTTTTTCTCGTTAGAGACACAGAACTCCAGCAGAAAAGTCAACGACTACAAATCAGGATTTGCCTTTCCCCCTTTATCACACATGCCAGTAAATAGGTATCTCCTCCAGCTGAAAGGCCCAACTGCTTGCGGATAGCTTTGGTGGAAAAAGGGAAATCTCGTTGGATGATTTCTGCACGTTTTATACCAGCCGTTTTGAAGTGTTTCTTCAGAGCTTTGGGTTTGTAAGGGAAAGTTGCTTCTACTTTAAACATCCTACCCGGGAAATCTACCGAAGCAGGCTCAGTACTAAAAAAGAAACTCCGCTCGCTTTCTATAAATCCTTTTGCCTGGGGAAAGTATTTAGCAAAAAGTTGAGCTAGCATTCGACCTTTATAAAAAGCCGCATCCGCATCCCAGACAAAATGGATTTCATTTTCTTCAAATGTTTCAGCTTCCTCTTGCTCAACTTGGAAACTAAAGCTCTGAAGCCTTCCATGTCGATGCGTTTTGATTAAAATCTCCCTTTCTCCTAAAGACTCCCTATCCAGTTCTAGTAAAACTTCTTTCACTTCCCCTTCGACTGAATAAATATGAAAGCGAGTTAATTGAGGGAATTTCCTAAAGGCTTCTATATGATCAAAAAGGGGACTCAGTTTGACCAGGATCTTTTCCCCATTTTGCAGAAGTAAAGGAAGTAATTCAAAAATATTGGGTTGACAATCTTCCGGAGCAAAGGTTCTTTTCCCCTCCTTATCTCTTCTGGCAGGATCAAGGTAGATTAGATCATATGTTTCCCCCATATAGGTTTCCAGGTATTTTTCCGAAGAATCGTGGTGAAAGTTTACATTCTTTATCCCCAGTTTCTGAAAATTATATTTGGCTACCTCAACCTTTAGTTTATCAATTTCTACCGTATCAACCTGCTCAAAACATTGTGCAAAATGAGCAACATCCACCCCGAGGCCAGTGCTTAGGTCCAAACATCTTTTTCCAATAAAAGATTTCATCCCAGCACTTTGTTCACTACTTGCCTGCTCATAGGCTATTCCGGGAATGATACAACGGCTTGCGTAAAAGGAAGGAATTTTTTTTCGACTTTTTTGGAGGTATTTCAGTTGTTGGGAAACTATATAGATAGGAAAGTCGTTGTACTTTTGGTTCAAGGCTAAATTTGACGGATTTTCGTACAAATTTGCTTCAATAAGGTCTTGAATCTTATCATGCGTTAGAATTTCAAATTCTTCAATAGTCATTTACATGCACGAATATTTTACTTTTACGTAAGCAAACGCTAATTTAAACGATTCGATCACTATTTTAAAAAGATTCTTCTTTATGAAACGTGCAAAGCAAATAGCCATAGCATTTCTCCTTTTATTCGCAGTAGCTACTCTCAGCAGTGCGTGTAACCAACATGTTTGCCAGGCTACCAAGGTAGGTAATCATAGATAATTCTGATTATATGAACAAGTGGCAGCCTCTGACTGAGGTAGCTCAGCTGAAAGAAATTAAGGAGGCTTCTTTTAAGAGGCCTCAACTTATTTTCAAACACAGTATTAGTTGTGGAATTTCAGCACACGTTAACCATACGCTTCAAATCTCCAGCGAAAATCTTGCTGCAGAAACAGACCTTCATTACCTCGATTTGATCAACTATCGTTCAGTTTCAAATGAAGTAGCAGTCGAATTTGGAGTTGTACACCAATCTCCCCAAGTCCTTTTGATTAAAGATGGAAAGGCGGTTTATAATACCAGCCACTTTTCTATAAATCCGGAAAAGATTCTTGAAGCTGTTTAATTTCTGTTAGTTCATAATAACAGGCGCAAGCATAGTAAAGTCGGGGATGCTTACCAGAAAAGTAGATCCATCGATCTGTCTGCGCATGGTATAATAACCATACATTTTCCCTGCAGGGCTATTGAAATTCACCCCACTCACATAGCTGTGAGATTTACCCGGATGAATCACGGGTTGTTTTCCTACTACCCCCGGACCTTTCACTTGTCGTTTACTACCAAAAGCATCAATGATGTTCCACTCTCTACTCAGCAGTTGAACCACATGAGGAGATTCATTATGGATTTCAATCTGATATGCAAAAACATATTCATTGCGCGCAGGAGAAGATTCATCCTTGATGTAAGCGGTTCTGACGCTTACTCTTATACCATTAGTAGTTTGAGAGCTCGGTTGGGTCGACATACATGCTAGATTTACAGAATATAAGCTAGGAAATCCTCCTCATAAAACCTAATTCCTTAGGCCAATAGGCCCAATCAAAAATAATACACTTTACACAAGTAATCAGAATGGCTACAGATGTGAATAAAGGGGCACATATTAATTTATTGGATAATTTGTTTTTTGTATATTGCAACAAATAAAACAAATACCACAAGCTTTATATGAGCATAAAGAAATTTATCTTTTTACTCCTTCTTATTTCTTTTCCTAACCTACTTCTCAAAAGTCAGCTAGTCCATCCGAAATACCTTAAGGGAGAAACCTATGCTGTTATTGTTGGAATTACTGATTATCAGGAAGATCGACTGGACTTATCCGTTGCCAGTAATGATGCTTTCATGATGGCAGATTACCTAAAAAAACATGGGTTCCCGGTTTTGGACAATGACCATATGCAAGTACTAACTGACCAGCGGGCTACTAAAAACAATATACTGGCAGCCCTCAGTTGGGCGACTCGAGTGGCTGGCAAAGATGACCGCATCGTATTTTTCTTTTCAGGACATGGAGCACCTGAAGGTCTGGCAGCTACCGATTTCAATACACTGACAGGGGCAAACCTGGTCTATCATTCCTCCATCAAATCCTTACTCAAAAAGAGCAAATCCAGTCAAATGCTGATGATTGTGGATGCCTGTCACTCCGGAGCCAGCGAATCAGCTTTCTACATGGGTGCTGTCAAGGATATCGTAAAAGGCTATCGTAATTCGGGGATAACAATGCTTCTATCAAGTAGCGCTAGTCAAAGTTCTCTAGAGTATGGAAGTGTGGGCTTGAGTTATTTTACCCATTATTTGCTCGAAGGGATCAATCAGGGCTTCGCAAATAAAAATGGGGATAATATGATCACCATACAGGAAGCTTTTGATTATGTAAAGCTAAATGTAGACGTATTGACAGAGGGTACCCAAACGCCCCAAAAAGCTGGCGATTTTGATAGAAGTATCGTCATGAGATTAATAAAATAATTTTATTTGATCATAGGTTGAGGATTGATTTGTCGGCCATTTTTAGTAACATAGTTTTCTAATTTTGGTCTAATGAAATCTACGCTACTTTACCTATTAATAGCTTGCTTTGCTATTCCTACGTCTACTTTCGCCCAAAAGAAAAAGAAAGCGAAACAAGAAACTCCCGCACATCAGGCTATAGATCCTGGTCTATTTCAAAGCATAAGATGGAGAAATATTGGCCCTTTTAGAGGGGGGCGGGCCAATGCCATTACGGGTATTCCTGAAAATGATGAAGTTTATTACGCAGGATATACAGGAGGTGGTGTTTGGAAAACAGAAAATGCGGGTGAAAACTGGCGAAATTTATCCGATGGTTACTTCACAACGGGTTCGATAGGAGATATCGCAGTGAGTCAATCTGATCCAAACGTCATTTATGTGGGCAGTGGAGAGCATGCGGTCAGAGGGGTAATGACTAGTTATGGTGATGGAGTATATAAATCTACAGATGCTGGGGAAAGTTGGGTGAATGTAGGTCTCAAAGAAAGCAGACATATATCCGATGTGATCATTCATCCCCAGGATTTCAATACCGTTTATGTAGGTGCTCAGGGCCCTGTTCACGGAGCAGGTAGCGAAAGAGGGGTTTTTAAAAGTACAGATGGCGGAAAGAGCTGGCAAAAGAAACTATTTATCGATGAAAATACAGGTGTGTCTAGCCTGATGATGGATCCATCCAATCCACGAATCCTCTATGCGGCGACCTGGGAACATAAAAGATCTCCCTGGTATGTCAAAAGTGGTGGCCCTGGTTCCGCTGTGTACAAATCTACTGACGGAGGGGAAAGCTGGCAAAAAATCGTCTCTGGCCTACCCAAAATGATGGGAAAGATCGGACTCTCAGTTTCAGCCGCCAATCCCAATCGAATTTTTGCAATTGTTGAAGCAGAAAAGGCTGTAGCAGGATTATATCGATCTGAGGATGCCGGAGCAAACTGGACGCTTATGTCCAATAATCAAACCCTAACTGCGCGTTCCTGGTACTACATGGAAGTCTTTGCCGATCCTCGAAATGAGGAAGTAGTGTATGTTCTCAATGCGCCTCTGATGAAATCTATTGATGGAGGAAAAACTTTTAAGAGTATGCGGGTTATTCACGGGGATTGCCACGACTTCTGGATTAATCCAAAAAACAGCCAGAATTTTGCCATGGCAGAAGATGGAGGAGCAACCATTAGTTTTTCGGGAGGAAGGACCTGGTCAACTTTAAATAATCAAGCTACCGCTCAATTTTATCGAATTAATGCCGACAAACAGGTTCCCTATTGGGTATACAGTGGTCAGCAGGATAATCTGTCTGTAGCGATTACGACTCGCAGTAAAAGCTATGGCATCCTGACCCGAGACTGGTATAATGGGCCGGGCTGTGAAAGTGCCTATGTCACTTTTGACGATCCCGAAAATCCCCGTGTGATCTTTGGTACTTGTTTCAATGGACGGATCAGTTTGCTGGATACCAAAACCATGGAAGGAAAAAATATCATGCCCTATCCCATGACCAATTTGGGGTATGAGGCCAAGGACATGAAGTATAGGTTCAATTGGAACGCTCCTTTAATCAATTCCCCTCATGATCCCAAAGTGATGTATTATGGAGGAAATGTTCTCTTTAAAACAGAAAATGGCGGACTAAAGTGGGAAGCCATCAGTCCTGATCTTACTAAAAATAATCCCGAGCATCAGGGACAAGGCGGAGGGCCATTTACCAATGAAGGCGCTGGAGGAGAAAACTATAACACCATTTATTATATAGCGGCTTCTCCTCATGAGGAAAAAGTGATTTATACAGCTTCCGATTGTGGGCTTGTTCATATTACAAAAGACGGTGGAAAAAACTGGACGAATATCACCCCCGAGGGTCTTCCAGAAACTATGATCCATTCGATGGAGGTTTCCCCCCACGATCCGGCAACTATTTATTTTGCCTCTACTCGCTACAAATTCAATGATTTTAAGAATTACAGCTATAAGTCTACTGATTATGGCGCAACCTGGACTGAGATAGGAGATGATATCCAGAAAGATGATTTTTTTCGAGTAATCAGAGAAGATAAGCGAGTTCCCGGGATTCTATATGCAGGTGCGGAAAGAGGGTTTTACATTTCTTTTGATGGAGGAAAGAACTTTGATCGGCTTCAACTCAATTTACCCGTCGTCCCGATTACTGACCTTATCATTCGAGATAATGATTTGGCAACCTCTACAGCCGGACGTTCTTTTTGGGTCTTGGATGATCTTTCGGTTTTCCAGCAGAGCAAAGGAAAATTTGAGGGGATGTCTATGAAGTTGTATGAGCCGAAATCTCACTACCGAATCTTCAATGCACCGCCCTTTTATTTGATTACGGAGCATGCAGTAGGCGAAAATCCTCCGGAAGGGGTGCCTTTAGTATACTACCTAGATAAACTGGATGACAGAGAACTCAAACTGGAAATCCTTGATGAATCGGGCGAAATAATTCGTTCGATTAAAGGGACTCAAGAAGAAATCCCCGTCATGATGGCTGGTGGAAGAGGAAATTTGCCTGTTCAACAAAGCGATATGCTTCCGATGAAGCCTGGGCTCAATCGCTTCACCTGGAACTTCCGTACAGAGGGTCTGGAGAAAATCCCCAATACCTTTGTACTAGATGCTGACTATCGTGGGCACAGGGTCGCTCCGGGTAATTACAAAGCGCGCATGACCTATGGAGAGGTGTCTTCTACGGTGGATATAGTCATCCTTGATCCTCCCGATATCAATGTTTCCAAGCAAGCCTGGGAAGCTCAGCAAAGTCTGATTGAAAATATTGAGGGTCGCATTAATGAGCTACATAAGTCTATCAATTCGACCAAAGAGATGAATGGAAAAATCAAGTCTATCCTTAAGCAAATTGGTTCCATAGAAGGGGCAGAAGATTTGAAAGATGCGGGTGAAAAACTGGAAAAGAAGATCAGTGATTGGCAGTCTACAGTTATCGAGCTTAGGCAAAGTGGTTTTCAGGACGCCCTCAATTGGCCGGCTGGTATGAATGCTGAATTTTTCCTTATTAAAAATAGTTTAGATACCTATGATCCAAGCGTTCCAGATGCTTACCGCACAAGATTTGAGGATTTGGATGCTGCCTGGATCAAACATAAAGCGGTACTTGAGGAGATTATGGATAAGGATGTAAAAGCCTTTAATGAGCTTTATAGAAGTAAAGATTTACCTGCTTTAGAGGCTCCGGAGAAGGAGGTGAATTAGCATGAATAATTTATATCAGGGGTCTCAATAGTATAGTAGCTAAAGATCCCTGATATTTTTTGATGACAGATCCAAAAAATTCAGGGAAGACAAGTATTTTGCTTGTTTTCACATTGCCCCTAGCCTATCATTCCTTCCAAAACCGTCCCGGCAAAATAGGCTAGTCCCGCAGCAATTGCTCCAAGAGAAAGGGTTTCTAACATGCCCCTGATTGCCGAGGTCTGTGTTACATAACTTTTCAAATATCCTATAAAAAGAAAAGCAGTGAGGGTGAGGATTGACGCTATCAACAGGGGGGCCTCTACTTGCATAAAAGGGAGTACATAAACCATCAAAGGAATAAAGCCCATTACTGCAAAGGAAATAAAGGTCGCCACACCTACCCAAATAGGAGATTTACCATCTGGCAACATCTGGTGCTCACCCTGCATCATTTCGTCTGCCCAAACTTCTTTATCTTTTGTAATCACCTCGACAACTTCTTCCAAAAGTTTTCCATCAAAGCCTTTCTGGCGATAAATTTCCCGAATCTCCTCCTTTTCAATATCCGGCCATTTATCTATTTCCCACAATTCTATATTGCGGTGTTTGTCATAGGAATCACCCTCTGATTTTTGAGCTAAATAGGCTCCTACAGACATAGAGAAGCCGTCTGCGATTAGATTTGCCAACCCAAGTATAATAATAACAGTATGATCAAAGGAAGCTCCTGCCGCGCCTGCTACAACGGCAAAGGTTGTAATGGCTCCATCTATGCCTCCATAAACAAATTCTCCTAGATACTCCTGCATTTTTCCCAATCGCCCTCGATTGCCGTGGATGTTCTCGTGTTGCTGCTGTATGTTTTCCATTGCATGAATATAAAGAAAATGGGCCAGCTTATGGAAGGGCTGGCCCTGTCGGTCGGACTTAGCATTGGAGAGATGCTAATCAATAGAAATGTATTTAGGAGGAGGTTGCAGGGATTCCTCTTTTTTGGCCAGTACTACGGTCAAAATCCCTTCTGAATAAGAGGCATTGATATCTTCCTGATCTACATTTTCCGGAAGACTAAAGGACCTGTGAAATGAAGAATAATTAAACTCTTTTCGTGTGAAATTCTCTTCATTCTCTTCCCTCTCCAATTTTTGCTCAGAAGAAATAGATAAAATCCCTTTTTCAATTTTGATATCCATATCCTCTTTTCGCAATCCGGGTATGGCCATTTCGATTTCAAAATTTTCATTTGTCTCCCTGACATTTACAGCGGGTACGGAAATTCCTGGAATGAAATCTTTTTCCCAAAAACTACTATCATCGAACAGGTCTGCAATGAGAGATCCAAAAGGTCTCATGAACCCATTCCCGTTCTTTTTGACTAATAAGCTCATGTTTATTATTTATTTAGATAAAAATTGATATTTCAGATTTGTAGGACAAAGGTATTTACCACTGCCTTAGCTAGTTCTTAGATTTCGGTTTAAGTACTCTTTTTGAAAAAAATCCCGTATCAATGCCCGCTTCTGGTTGTCGGTCATATTCCCTACCGTTTTAAAGGATACTATCTTGTTTTTTAATTCATGACAACTCTCTATCGCCTTTTTTAAGCCTAATTTTGCTTCTGCCGGGCCATAAATGGCTATAGCTTCTGCCCCTTTCAATCGGGTTTTTATTCGGGAATAAAAATCTTTTAGTTGAGCTTTTTTCCGATTCAGGTATTTGCTTTCGGAGATAGCTTCCTGAGGCTTATAAGCTGTTCCTGAACCATAGCCTCCCTGGATATGAAAGTGTTCAACTTGAGAATAGATGACCTCTAATTCTTCCTTGTCCTGATAGAGGCTAAAAATGTAAGCCTTATCACTATCGAGCCAGATTCCAATTTTTTTATGTAGCATTTCTTTCTTTTTACTTTGAAGATCGGAGGAATCAAGGGCAACACGAATGAGAAAAGCAATGCCCCGCACTGACCTTTATCAATGCGGGGCAGATTATTTCAAAAATATTTCTTTCTTAAAAAGCTTCTCCGGTAAAGAAATAGATCCCACTCCCCTCTTTGGTAAAAGCTACATCAAATCGGACATAGATATCCTTTTGTGGAAAGAGAAGAAAACGAATTCCAGCTCCCCCGGCAGGGAGGAATTTATTCAGGCGAAAATCTCCAGGCTCTTCCGCCACCATACCCGCAGAAACAAAAGCCGCTGCCCCAAACCTTTTGCTAAAGGGAAATGGGAGGAATCTATACTCTGCTTGAGCTGCTGCATAATTATTGTCTCGAAATCTTCCCAAATAATAGCCCCTCATCAAAACTTCTCCCCCCAATAGTGCCAATTGGTTGAAAGGGACATCTCCTCTTACAAAGGTCCCGGCAGCCTGCAAGGCAAGGACCTGCTTTTTATCTGGCGTCATGGGATAGAACTTGCGCACATCCCAGTAGATTCCATTAAATTCGAAATCACTGCCCCAGCTATCATTGTAATTCAAGAATGCCAATTCCGCGAAAAAGCCTTCTCTTTCATTCAATACATTCTGACGACTATCGTATACAATTCCCAATCCTAAGCCCAGATTGAGCGACCCTTCCGCTCCCAAAGGTTCAGGTATAGCCCGCCGCTCAAACTCTGCATTATAGAGTCTCTGAAAGTCAATTTCCAAACCAATGAAGAAATTACGGGCTACTCTTTTAAGAATACGCTCACGGATCAGGGTATAATCTGCGTTGATCAGAATAGGATCATCTCCAGGAGATTCATTACCAATTCCATAATATAGAAGGGGAAAACGCTGCTGGCGTATAGCTCCCAGAAAAAACCAGTTATCTCTGTCGCCGTAGATTCCATGTTCCAGCCAGATCCCATACTGACGTTCAGTTGTGATGAAGCTGAAAAGTTTAACTTCACTCAGCCGATTATTTACATAATCATTTTTAGCATAAAAAAGTGCTAAAGCAGATGCTCCTATTTCGAAACTAGTTTCGGGTGCATAGCCCAAAGTGGGATAGACGAGAAAATGAGGTTTTCCAGGTTCCCTTTCAGCCCCAAAAATCTTATAGGCTGTCCTTCCTAGCCAGTTTCTCTGGGTTGTATCTGTTGGATGTTCCTGGGCCTGAGAAAAGGATATTCCTCCTATAAAAAAAATCATTAATAGGAGTCCTTTAAGAATACTGTTTTTGTTTGTCATAAATTCGTTTTGCTATGATGCAGGGCGAAGTTATAGATAAATGGGGAGAAAGTGCATGGGAAAAAAGGGTAAATCTGATGACATATTGAATGGTCATTCGATGTATTAGAAATGACCTGTATCATGCATAATTTATTTCTCTTTATCTGCTTACTCATTTTTTACTCATCTGTTTCAGCGCAATACGAATTTCGCTTTCAGCAAGAGTATTTTTTCGGCAACCTCCCAACTGCAAAAACGGAAGCCATGGGAAGAGCCGATGTTGCCATAGGTGGTACGATGCCTTCGATCTTTTTTAACCCAGCCGGATTGACTCGTATTCAGGGTCAAGAAATCAGCTTCTCCACCTCGGCTCCCTTTTATGCATTGACTCAATCTGACTATTACTTCTTCGGCTACGGTCGGGAAATATTACCAGGGATTTATGCGGGGCTTAGCCTAAATCAGTTGGCCATTGGACCTACCTCTTTTTCAACGGAAATTAACGGAACTCGTTATCCGCTTGATAATCCCAAAAGCAGCAATTTTGCCTTGACGCTAGCAGGGGAAGTTATCGAGAATCTGAATGTAGGTGTAAATGTCAACCTTTTTGAATTGAAACTATTTGATGATGCTCAAAATGGAAAAACGCTCCATTTCGATGCGGGAGCGACATACCAATTGCCACTGGCAGAAAATAAGAATCTCCGCTTTGGCGCAAGTTTCAACAATTTCACCTACTCCTCTATCAGCTTTGAAAGTCCGACCGGTTCTGAAGCCTCTAATAATTTCCCAGCTGTGGCAAGAGTGGGCCTCGCTTATGAAAGCCTGACGAATATTGATATTCCAGGTGATAAATCGGTTGAGCTGGGCCTTACCCTTACCGCAGAGCATATGAATGTGTTGAATAGTGACTATCGGACAAGTTTTCAGGTCGGAGCTGAAGGAGTAATAAATCAAGTGCTTGTCCTCCGGCTAGGATATTTCACCCATAATTTAAATGATTATGGAGTGGCTAATAATAAAGATCGCCTTTCCGACCTCACCTATGGTTTCGGGTTCATTATTCCTTTTGATAAGATTTCGGATGGCAAGTTTCCTTTTCAAGGACATTTGGACTATGTCAGCCTGAAAGCACCTCCATATGTAGTTAGTGGTCGCAGAAATGCCAATATGAGAAGCTTCACCTTCCGAATCGTAATTCCTATTTCCAATTCATCGAAATAATTCCAGAATCATGAAAATCCGCACGATAATTCATACAATCTTTTTTTGCTCATTCATTTTATACACATCAAGCAGCATACACGCACAGTCATTTTTTGGTTACCAAACAATAGGACAAAACACCTTTTTCTTTTCTATTTCCTGGCAGGGGAAAGCCCAGCTAGGCTTCGGATACAATTACCGTAATTTCAGTACCAGTTTTAATGACTGGCAGGCAGAACTTCGTTTTCCAATAGATGAAGTCTATCGATTCAAAAATTATCAACTGATCGCAGGTGTATACGGCCCCCTAAATTTGAGGAGAAGCTTTCTGGGAGCCGGGGCACATTTGCGTTGGCAGCAAAACAGTAGTTCCGATGCTCAGTCAAAAAAACTGAGTCTTGCCATAACAGCGATTCCCTCCTATACCTATGCCGCTAGTTTGACAGACGGGGCTTATGGTAGTATAGGAGCACGTATTACTTACGCTCCTGTCATTTATGTCGAAAACAGTTCCGGAGAATCGCAATTCCTCCCCATTCACAGACTGGAAGTAGGCGGCCATCTCGATCTACATTTTGAACGGACGATAGGACTGGGGCTAAATGCTGTTACCGTTAAAGAGTTTGGCGAAAGTAATAGCATCATTCCAAAAGCAAAAGATTGGCAATGGGAGGGGGATCTTTATATAGGGACTACTTATCGGTTGGGGCGAAATTGAACCCTTTCGCTTTAAGGAAGAATTGAATTAAAAGAAGATTCAGGAAGGAATTAGCGAGAGCTAATCTTAATTATTTGTGGGAGAGCCTAAGCGCTCTCCCTTTTTCAATTGGAAACTATTTTATGTTACGGAATACCGTAGGTAGATAGTTTGGATTCCCGTACTGCTTTTGCACCCAAATCAGGCCTTACTTGTAGGTAAATAAAAATACTCCTTTTATGCCTACAAACGACGCAAGAGACTTAAATCTTCAGGTAGAAAAAAAAGCCGTTAAAGCCTTATACGAAATCCAGTCTTCCAGACATTTGGGAGATATATTTTTGAACTGGGGGATCATACTGACTACAGCCATATTCTGTAGCTTGTATTTTCATCCCCTCCTTTATGTGCTAACCATAACAATTATTGGTGCCCGAATGCATGCCCTGGCCATCTTAATGCATGATGCTGCCCATTTTCGTTTCCTCAAAAACAGAAAACACAATGACTTACTCACAAATTACCTCACGATGTACTTCATTTTCTCCTCCATTGAAGTTTATCGTAAAAACCATTTAAAGCACCACCAGCACCTCAATACAGAGGATGATCCTGATTGGTTTTTTAAATTGGGAAGAAGAGATTTCACTTTCCCAAAAAGCAGAGCAGAGTTTATCCTGACTGTTCTTGCCTATTTCACAATGATTCGAGGATTTTTGGATGCTATTTGGTTCCTCAAACGCTTTGCCCCTGCAAATACCCCTGGTGCAAAAAAGAAAGCCAGCTTAAAAAGTAAGCTCCCCCGCATCTTCTTTTATGTGATCCTTGCAACTGTATTAAGCATCTTTGGCTTGTGGAAAGCCTACTTATTATACTGGGTTATCCCTTATTTATCAACTTTCTTTATGTTCCAATATGTAAGAAGCGTTTCTGAACATTTTGGAGAATTGGAAAGAGATCATCTTTTGAATTCCACCAGAACTGTTAAAACCAATCTCTTTGAACGCTTCTTTTTCGCCCCCCATAATGTAAGTTACCATTTAGAACATCACTTGTATCCGGGAGTGCCTTATTACAACCTCCCGCAACTGCATGACTTATTGATGGAGCAGGAAATCTATCGAGAGAAAGCACATATCACCAATGGTTACCTTGGTGGCCTGGTCAATGAATTGAGTAAAATCTAGCTCGGCTAAGTTTTGGTTAAAAAGCATAGGACGAATCTTCGTTTTATGCTTTTTTTATTTTCCGGCCTTTCCCTGAATCTTTCGTCGGGCAACTTCGTAGGATTTGGATATCCATTCCGCACACAAAGAATAGACTACTCATGAAGATTCGTGCCTACAATAAGGAAACCGATCAAAAAGCCGTACACAGGATTTGGAGGGAAGTTCACTGGATCAATGACAAGCAGGAAAAACTAATGGATCACTTCCTCGAAGGCTGTAGGGCTTTGGTAGGGGAATTAGAAGGAGAGGCCGAAAGTCTGGTTGTTTCGACAGAGGGCACATTTCAATATCTGGATCAGGAGTTAAAATTATCGGCCATCACGGGAGTTACGACCAGTAGAGTAGCTCGAAAGCAAGGATTTGCTGGAAAAATGACAGCCGAGTTAATCGCTGCAGATGTACAGGCAGGAGCAGATATTGCGGCTTTGGGCATGTTTGAACAAGGCTATTATAATAAACTGGGTTTTGGAACAGGCCCCTACGAAAATATTATTTCCTTTGATCCAGCAGATCTTCAAATAAAGACGAAATTCAGAGTCCCCAAGCGCCTAACAAATGAGGATTGAAAAATCATCCACCAGGCAATGATGAAAAGGCGCAAAGGCCATGGTTCTGTAAACCTCATTCCTCCCATCATAACACGGGCAGAACTAGGCTGGACAGACGGGGGATTTGGCTTGGGATATTTTGACGGAGAAGAAAACAATCTTTCCCATTTCCTTTGGTTATCGGGCGAAAAAGAACATGGGCCCTATGAGGTAAAGATGCTCATTTATAGAAAGCATGATCAGCTAAAAGAATTATTGGCACTCTTGAAATCCTTGGGAGATCAAATACAATTGGTGAGCATATTTGAACCAGTGGAAATCCAGGTCCAGGACCTTATCAAACAACCTTTCAAAGGTCGTATGCAATCCAGGCGTTCTCCTTATGAGCAAAAACATGTATCAGAAGCTTTCTGGCAATTACGTATTTGTAATCTGGTGAATTGTATTTCCAAAACCCATCTTGTCGGAGAGCCTCTTACCTTTAATTTGGAACTTGATGATCCAATTGAAAAAAAACTGGATGACTCTCATAGCTGGAAAGGCATTAGCGGGAAATATGTGATACACCTCGGACCAAAATCAAAGATCGAAAAGGGGACACGTAAAAACCTACCTCACCTAAAATCCTCTGTTGGAGCATTTAGTCGTATGTGGTTAGGGGTCAGACCAGCTAGTGGTCTGGCAGTTACCGACGATCTGGAAGGACCGGCAGATTTATTGCTAGATCTGGATCGATTGATTCGTTTACCCAAAGCCCAATTGGGTTGGGAGTTTTAGGCCTACTTCTTCAAATAATCATCGGTCCCATCAATCCAATCCTGGCGCGGAGGAGCAAAGGTATCTGATGCTTCTACCTCACCAATCATCAATGCCGCATGAGGCACATTGGGGGGAATAACTACCACTTCACCTGCATGGAGGTCAAATTCTTCTTCCCGATTTTCTCCAAACCAAAAGCGGATGGTTCCTTTGAAAACCTGGGTAATCTGTTCATTCTCATGACTATGGGTAGGCACTTCGAAACCATCTTTGAAACTCAGGCGGGTGATCATGATTTTTTCGCCGTAAATCATTTGGCGAGTCATGGCAGGCGTTACCGCTTCTTTGGGTACATCGTCCCAGGATATTTTGCGCGACATAAGCTAAGATTAAATGCTAAGGATTGAATTTACGATTGTTTTGAGAGGATACTAAAGATTGGATGGACTAAAAAACAAACAAGTGTTTAAGGATTTCGTCTTTGAGCCTTGAGCATTGGGCTGAATTCCTTACTTTGGCGGCTCATAATGATCTGATAGATGGAGCAGCCCTCTAACGTATGTGAAGAGAAGACATTTTCAGGAATATTTAGGAGTCTTTCTCGCTCTATTAGGGACTATCTCTATTTTATGTCCGGTGACCTCAAACTGAGTGAGGACCTGGTTCAGGATATCTTCGTTAAGCTTTGGAAAAAATGTAAAGATGTGCCTCCTGCGAAAGCCCGAGCCTTTCTATTTGCCGTAGCGAAAAACGAATTTCTAGGACAAGTGGAGAAAAAGAAAGTTCGCTTACGTTACAAATCCAGCCTTAACCAAAAGACCGAAAAAGAAGATCCGCAATACCAACTGGAAGCCGATGAATTTAAAAAGCAGTTGGAAGACGCAATTGAGGCCTTACCGGAGGGTCAGCGAGAAGTATTTCTGATGAACCGCATACAGGAATTGACCTACGCGCAAATCGCCGAGAGTCTGGGAGTAAGCCAAAAGGCGGTGGAGAAACGTATGTCCAAAGCCCTAAAAAAAATGAGAGATCTCCTTCACCCGAAAAAATCTTTATAGGGGGATGGGGTAAATGACAGTTCATCTATTATTATACCAGAAATGAATGATGACATGAAAGCTTGGGAAACAGATGAGACATTTCTATCCAGATGGCTGAGTGGCGAATTGACCGAAGAAGAACTCCGATCATTTAAAGCTTCTCCGGATTATGCTTCCTATATGGCTACTGCCGAGGCTTTGAAGCCTTTTGAAGTTGGCGAATATGATGAAGGAGCAGAATTGGGGAAAGTGCTGAATCGGATTCAGGCAGAAGAGAAAGAGCAAACTAAAGTCGTCTCTTTAGGCAGAATATGGTTCTTCGCAGCTGCTGCGGTGATCATCCTATTGATTGGATTCTTTTGGCTGAGGCAGGGAGAACAAATAGTATCGAAGGAAATACTGGCCGAAAAGCGGGAACAAGTTGTCTTGCCAGATCAATCAAGTATAGAACTTCAGGCAGGGAGTTTTTTGAGCTATGCAGAATCTGATTGGGAAAACAATCGTGAGGTATTTCTAAAAGGAGAGGCATTCTTTGAGGTGGAGAAAGGAAAGAAATTTGATATCAAGCTGAAAGATGGAATGGTCAGCATTTTAGGTACCAGTTTCCTGATTACAGAAATGGAGGACAGCCTAAAAGTGGTTTGCTTTAGTGGAAAGGTTCAAGTAGAAGCTTATGGTTCAACGGAAATATTAGAGGCTGGGGAAAAAGTACTGGCCATAAAGGACCAGGCTCCTGAACGGACAGTAACTGCCTTATTACAACCCATTTGGCTATCAAACAATATACGACTGGAAGATGTGCCTATTTCCGAAGTCCTTAAGCAACTGGAAGAAATATATGGGGTCCAATTTAAGGGAAATATTGACCAGCAAAATGTATTTAGAGGCAATTTCCCAACTAGTGATTTAGCTACAGCTTTGGCGCAGGTTTTAGGCCCATTTAATATTGAGTATGAATTAGATGAAGCACATAATGTCGTTACGCTTAAATAGAAAACTCTTCCCCTGTATATATTTACTTATCCTTTTCCTCACTTCAAATCTGGGTATGAAGGCTCAGGAAATCACCTATCAAACATCCACAAAGCCGATTGCAGAAATTCTCAGTGATATTTCCGATAAATATCAACTCTTTTTTTCCTATTCCCCTCAATTGCTAAACTCCTATAAAGTCAGTATCAATGCCCGGGATGAAGCCATAGAAAAATTCCTTTTTCGACTTTTGGACCCCTTTGATCTTCAGGCAAAAAGGAGCAAAGGCAGTTATTTCTACATCCAAAAAGCGAGAAGAGATTTATCCATTAAAATAAAGGACAAGGATAGTAATGAAGCATTGGCCTATGCAATTGTCCGATCCCTCAATAGTCCAAGAGGGGCCTATGCAGATGAAAATGGAATTGCACGGATGGAATACGATGCACGAGAAGACTCTATCCTTCAAATAAATCATATCGGATACCTCAAAAAATACATTCGGATCGAAGAACAGATGCCCGAAAGCCTTGTGATCCGACTCGAAGTAGATTCTGTTGGGCTGGAAGAGGTTTTGATAGAATATAATAATGAAGCCATAACCCTTAGCGAAGGTGCTCAGTTTATTCTGAATCCTGGTAATATGAAGGTTTTACCAGGTCTGGCCGAAGCTGATGTTTTATTGTCTGTTCAATCCTTGCCCGGTATTGAGTCAAACGATGAAACGGCATCAGGCATTAATATTCGAGGAGGAGGCAGTGATGAGCTGATGGTTTATTGGGATAGAATTCCCATTTACAAGCAAGCTCATTTCTTCGGTACCTTAACCACTTTCATCCCAAGTACCGTTGATAAAATATCAGCCTTCAAAAACTATATACCTGCTCAGTATACTGGGGCAACTTCTGGATTATTAGAAATATCACTCCCGGATTCCGTCCCTAACAGACTCCGAGCAGTTGTAAATGCAAACTTTACGCATGCCGATCTCATGCTTCATGTACCCGTCAAGGATAAACTTGCTCTAATGCTGGCAGGGCGCCTTTCCTTTCATGACAATGATTTCTTTGACTCCCCAACTTTCACTTCTCATAGAGATAAATTATTTAGCGGAAGCAGGCAGGAGGATATTTTTCAAGGCATAATTGATGAAGACGATGAGGAAGATATTCCTGTTTTCCGCGAACAAACCAGCCTATCCTACAAAGATTTGAATGGGAAATTGGTTTTTACTCCAAGCGGCAAAGACTATTTCAGCATAAGCTTTATGCAAAATAGTGATCGATTCAATTTCAATGCTGCTTCAGTTGAAGCGAGTGTATTAGCTGAGCGTTCTCATGATGTTGAATTTAGCGGTGCCAACTTTTACTACAAAAGGAAATGGGATTCACGCTGGCAAAATCAGCTAAGTTTGAGTCGGGCTAATTATCAGTTAAATAACGAAGATCTTGGGATTTTTGAAGAAGGGACAGAGCGAAACACGACAACTATTATTAATAAGCTTGATAATACAGAAGCCAAAATTTCACTGGATTATCAAGCCAGTCAAAGAGGCACATTTAGTGCTGGCTATCAGTTTAATTCTTACACAAATCTCTTTGAGTTTGAAGAAGCTTCTAATTTTGGAGAGAATGTAAAGGATACCCTGGAAGCAGCGGAAATTGCACAGGGAATATTCCTCAAATATCACTACAGCTGGCAAGACAAGATTGACTTTCAACCTCAGATTCGCGTAGATCGTATTCCCGGACTGGATGAAACTCTGGTGAATCCTGTCATTACTTTCCACTACAAAATTTCTCCTAACATTTGGTTTAAGTCTTCTTATGGTCAGTACATACAAATGATCCGATCACTTAGAGAAGGAGATTTAGATGTATCCAATGTTTCTGAAAGTGTTTGGTTATTAGCTGAAGGTCCAGGTATTCCTGGAGCTGAGGAAGAGTTGCCCATTATTAAAAGTCGACAATTATCTCTAGGAGGTTTATTCAAAAAGAAAGGCTGGTTGATAGATCTCGATTTGTATTGGAAAGAAACTGAGGACCTGAGTTCGATCAATCAATTCAATAGAAATAATTCTCAGGATATTGATTTTTCACTAGGAACCGCAGAGGCTACAGGACTGGATTTTATGCTCAAAAAGAAGTTTGGTCGATACCAAAGCTGGATGTCCTATTCGCTGTCTCGAGTTAGAAATACCTTCGAGGACCTGAGTAATACTCCTTTCGCATCTTCTTTCGACCGCCCACACCAATTTAGATGGGTACACAATTTGTATTATGCGCCATTTGAATTTTCGATTGGATGGATCCTCAAATCTGGAACCCCATACACAAGACCGGAGGGCTTAGCGTTCTTCCCTGATGAGCCAAATGATCCAGACGATCCAGACGACCCAGACGATCCAGATGGAATAGATGGATTTTATGAAATTAAGTTTGGACCTATTAATGGGGCCAGGCTCCCCCTTTATCACCGTCTTGATCTTTCGGCCTGGTATAAATTTGAAAGAAGATTGGGGGGCTTTTCCGGACAAATAGGTTTCTCTATCCAGAATGTTTACAATCGAGAAAACGTTTGGCAGCGTTTTTATTTCCTGGATGATGTGGATGATGATGAAATTCCGGAAATCATTGAAGAAGAGCGAAACTTTTTGGGATTTACTCCTAATCTTTCGATACGATTGAACTTTTAGATCAGCTTCCCAATTTCCTCATAATTGGCTGACTAATTGCCGACTTATAAGCATCTAAATCGAGTACAGAGTCAAAGTTAAGTTTTGGCCAATTATTTTGTTTGAGGAAAAGAATAATGGTCCGTTTCTTTTTCAGCTTCCTTATAAGTTTTAGAAGATGTTGTTGAATATGAGGCTCGATAGAACTAAAGGGTTCGTCAAGTAAAAGGATCGGTTTTCGGGTCAGTAAGGCACGGGTAAACAGCAGGATACGCTCCTGCCCTTTCGACAATCCTTGCCCCAGACTACCAATCCTGTCATCCAGATTCAACTTCGCGCTTTCAGGCAGATCTTGCTGAACTTTGTTCAACATTAACCCAGCCCCTTTTCTTTTACTTGCTTTTCGACTATAAGAAATGGCTTCGAAAACGGTTTTCCCCAACAAAGGATAATCCTCTGAAATGACCGTCAGCATCTTTCTAAGGCTTTTGACATCGCTTTGGCGGATGTTTTGTTCATCGATATAGATATCGCCTTCATAGTCTGCATAAATTCCCAGGAGGATTTTTATCAGAAGAGATTTGCCTGAACCTGTTCCCCCCGTTACCAGATGTAAGCCCTGGTGCGACCAGTCTGTGGATAGATTTTGAAATATTCTTTGATTTGGCGGACCGAAAGAGAGCTTGTCCAGCTTTATATTGCCCTCTCCCAAAATCAATTCATCCTGAAAATTTCCTTGCTCAATAGGGAGATCTAGCACATGCTGGAGTTTTCTTATAGAAATAATTCCCAATTTCCAGCATACCATGATCCGCAAGCAACGTCTCATCACGGGGAGCATGGTTATGATTAGGAGAAAAGCAGATAGAAGGGCAGCCTGATCTATTTGGATGCCCTGGTCTTTTTGCCAATGAATGGTGTACATGATAATGGCGATCATGACATATAGGAGCCCGGGAACAAGTACAAATATCAAGGCCGATACCCTATGAAAACGAAGGTTTGTGTTAAAATTTTTGGTCGAACGTTTCAAAAAACGTTCCCATTCCGGACGTTCGCGATTGAAAGCTTTGACGGTAATAATAGCCTGTAAACGCTGACTGACGAAAGCCAGCAAACCCGATTTCTGATTTCGTCTTTGTTCAGAAATATCCTGCAACTTATAATTCAGGATGGATAAAGGGAAAATCATGAATAAGATCGCGAAAAAAGAGATTATCGTAAGTGAATCAGAAATCCGGGAAAGTACCCAAAGGAAAAGAAGAATCATGAAGACATCTATCCCAAATCCAATGATTCCTTTCGTGAGATAATTCTGAATGCTTTTCAAATCTCCACTATACCTCAGCAGGTATTTTCCTACTCCTTTTTCTTCATAAATCCGGGTTTTCAACCTGAGTTGGTGCGCAAAAAGCTTATTCCTCAATTCATAAGTAAGTCTTTCTCCCATCGAAGCCATCAGATAGCGCCTTGCATAGGCTAGCATCATATTGATGGCAATCAATGTTGAGAAGAACAGCAGAAAATTGGGAACGGAGCTAAATAAGAAAGCTGGGAGGAAGTCCAAAAAAGCAGTACGCTTACTTTCGAAGTCAAACATCAGGGTATAATATTTCCCGATACTGACAGGCAGAAAAATGGCAGACATACCCGAAAATATGCCTACCAAACTAAGTACTGATAGTTTACTTCTATGCCTTTTGAAAAAAGGCCCCAATAAGATCCAATGTTGCATATCAGGCAATTTTTTGGATCAAAGCAGGTACCCCATTTTTCATCACTTTCTTTTTCGGTAGTCGATTCACTACTTGCGGACATTCCAGGTCATTCAGATCGAGTACCGGAATAGTCGTACTTCTTTTGCATTCATCCACCAACAACGGACTGACATTAATAAGGCCGGAAATGGCGAAAGGAGTTCTGTTGATGTTTTCGAGGAAAGAAAGACCACTCAAAACCCCTAAACTATCACCACAGCTCAGCATGATATGATTCACAGTAGACATGAAAGCAGGATTATGCAGAAGCATTTTGGTCTCACGTTGCAGCAATCCATCTGCAATTTCCACTACCACATAGTCGGGATTGATCTCTTCCAGTTTTGCCAATAAAGTTTCATAAATATCCAGGATTTCGGCCAAAGGTGACATGTAGGTGGATGGAAAGCCAAGATTGGAAAAGTCCAAAGCCGTATGTGCGCCACAGTCTTTTACAAATCGTTTGTCCCGGGAATAAACGGTACCTGTCAACTTAATAAAACCTACCGTTTTTCCGGCCTTGTTGATTCCTCTGCATAAGTAAGCTGCAGAAGTAGTTTTTCCACTGTCCATACTTGAACCGACAGAAAGGATCACTTCATACTCACGCTTCTTTTCTGGCTTAAAGGGCAAGGGCTTTTCTGTTAGGTATTTGGTATTGATAATGCCTCCCGTTTCATCCACCGCATAGCCCCGCAATCTCAGCTCAGTCGCACCAATTTTATCGAATTTTGCATGCGTACTTTTGAGCACACCAATACAACCTCCCTGTCCCAATATCTGGTATTGCTCTTCCACCTGAGTCGGCACATAGCCCTCGAATTGATTGGTAGCATATCGATTACCGAAGGTGGCCATGATGGTATCGCCGGGAAAGATATAACTATTCTTTCCACTGGCACCCTGTATCGCTTTGTGCTTTCCGATGCTTAAGACTTCGAAAATCGCAACGTCTCCAGCTTTAGGAATGTAGTGATTGATACCCGCTGTACTGATCTTAAAATCCCTGACGGATTTACAGATTATGGCTTTTTTGATTTCTGTGTTGTTTATCATCTCTAATAAAATTTGATAGTATAAGCGAGGCTCAGGCCCAGCAATGAATAATTGTTAAATGAAAGTCTCGTTGAGGTTCCCGCTTCATTGGGAACATGTAGTTGGTTGAACTCTCCAAGTCCGGTATTAAATTCTTTTTGAAGGGTGTAGAAAAACGTCAGGTATAGATCTGGGCGCAGACGCATTCTGGCTCCGAGAGAGAATCTATATCGATGCCATCCATTGGGGGCACTTTCGACAAAACCCTCTTCCTCAAATCCATTTTCTCCATCTATATCTGCTTCATTGAGAAAGTATCTTATCTCTTTTCCTCCCTGGTAATAGAAAAGTTGGTTCCTGACAAAGGGCGAAATACGTAGGGGCCATTTTCTGTTGTAGTATTGAAATTTGTTGGAAAGGATAGCTCTTGCCCCAAACTTTGATAATTGAGGGAAGTACTTTTCTAGTCGAAGGCTATTGGTCATTCGCCAGTGATCCCATTTGAGCCGATGATTGATTTGAATATCTGCCCTGTAGTAAGGAAGGTTCTCGGTCTTCCTTTTGATCAGGCTATGCGAAAAAGCGATACTTCCTGTCCACTGATTTCCAAATTTCTGATTGTAACTGATTTTATTTTGGACAAACTTGTGTTGATAGCCCCTGACATCAAAAGATGACAAATGGCCAATTGTGACTGAACGAGTCTTACTAAAGCGTAAATTGGTGCTGAACAGATACCAATTTTTAAAATCCTGGCTAAGATCCTGCGCCCCGAGCGAGGCAACAATAAGCAGGTAAAAAATAAAGGTGATTGATTTCCTCATTATGATAATTTGATGAGGAAATAGGTAGGAGAGGTTTTACCCCACCCCCCTTGCTAAAAAAATTCTACCTTTTGGAAATAAACTCTTTCGCGCTAAAGGGGAAGTTCAATTCTTTGCTTTTGTTGGGCGCTTTTATAAACCGCTTCCAAAATCGCAAGCGTTTTAAGGTAGTCCGGGCCAGAAGTTTCAAAAACTGTATGTGCATGTAGCGCATCAATGAAGTGTTTTTGAGTAGCATAAACACAGTCTCCCGAGAAGTTTTTCTTCTCCAGTTTATAGGGGATTTCTGTCGAATTTTCTCCCAGCGGATAATGAATGATCTGTCCATCGGTATCCAGATGCAAAGCTCCTGTACTCCCTTCCAGCCAGCAAGTCCCAAAAGTAAAGCGAGGATCCTTTGCCTGAGATTCATTGTAGCGATTTGCATCCCAAATGGCTCTTCCTCCCTCTTCAAATTCAAACACGATCAGCCCGGCATCTTCTCCGGCGATATTAGCATTCCAGCGATCTAGTTGAGCATAAACGGCCGAAATTTCTCCGCCTAAAAATCGGAAGGTATCGATGTAATGTACGCCGGTTTCGAACATGAGCAAGCGGGGCATTTGGCGAAAGTATGGCTGGCGATTCATATAAGCTTCTTCCTTCCAACCGTCTCCTGTCCTGAATCGAAAATTGATTTGATGCAGGCGATCTCCCAATAGGCCCTGACTGAGCATTTCTTTCATCAACCGAAACCAGGGCTGAAATCGAAAGTTCTCATGTACCATAAATCGAACCCCTTCCTTTTTGACTACTTCTACGAGTTCTTCTGCCTCCTCAAAGCTGGGTGCCAAAGGTTTTTGACAAATGATGTGAAGTCCCTGAGAAGCTGCATATCGACAAATTTCAAGATGACTGGCAGGTGGTGTAATGACATCGATTACATCTGCCTCTTCTTCCTGAATCATCTTTCGATAATCTGAGTAGGTTTGGGGGATATCATATTTTCGGGCGAAAGCAGCACTTTTCTGCTCATCCAAATCGCAAATAGCCACCAGTTCCACGTCAGGCATCCGCTTCCAGGCTTCAAAGTGGAAGTCCGCAAAATATCCGGCACCCACACAAATTACTTTCAGAACTTTCTCAGCCATAGTCTGGGATTTTAAGCACTCACTAAAGGTTTGTCAGCTTTGATCTGCATCCATAGAAAGATGGCTAGAATATTCAATGCGGCCCCGACATAAAAAAAGCCGGTATAACTTCCCGTCCATGCTGCCAAATAAGGAAAGGCTAGAGCAGTGATAAATGATCCGATATTTCCGGCCATATTCATCGTACCGGAAACCATCCCTGCATTGCTTTTTCCTATATCTACACATAAGGACCAGGAAGGAGGAAGGGTCATATCTACTCCGAAAATTGCCAGACTCAAAAAGAGAATAGCTCCTGTTGGGCTTTCCTGAAATACACTCCCGATCAAACCTATAGCTGCACAGGCAAATCCGATGATGGCAGGTAATCGTCGGGAAAGGTTCCACTTTCCTTTTTTATACAAATCGTCTACCCACCAGCCTGCAAACCAATTTCCAACTGCCCCCATTACCAAAGGAGCGGAGGCATACCAACCTGCTTCTACGGCTTCGAGATTATAGGTCGATTTCAAATGAGGGAACAACCAGGTCAGGGCAAAAAAGAAGGTGAAATTGCTACAGAAATACTGAAGCATGGTGTACCAAACGTTTGAGCTTTTCAATACCTCTCTAAAAGAGAGCTGAGGTCCTTCCGTTTCTTTTGCCTGCTCTTGTCGATTTTCTACAATGAAGTCTTTTTCTTCATCGGAAATCAAAGGATGCTCTTGCGGATCATCTCGAAAAGCCAGGTACCACAAAGAAGCCCATATTACCCCTATTCCTCCGAGAAACGCGAAACTCAAGCGCCAACCCAGGCTATCTATCATCCAGGCAACCAGTGGCAAGGCAAAGGCAGCGCCTAAACGAGAACCAGAGAAGTTTACCCCCGTAATGATGCCCCGTTCTTTTAGGGGAATCCAGGAATAAATGGCTCGAGAAAGTCCGGGGAATGCACCTGCTTCTCCCGCACCGAAAAAGAATCGAAAAAGCAAGAGAGAAATGAAGTTCCAGGCAGCTCCAGTCAGGGCAGTAAGCAAGGACCAGAAAGATACTATGCCTGCCAGAACTTTGCGGGGTCCCCATCTATCCGCCATCATTCCTCCCGGCACCTGAAACAAGGCATAACCGAGGGCAAAAATGGAGAGTACCCATCCCATGGCTTTATCTGAAAGTTCTAAACTTCCGGCGATGGGATCTTTGGCTACCGAGATACATACACGATCTATGTATAGCAATAAGGCGAGCAGAAACATCCCCAGAGAGACCATGTATCGCCCCGGGACAATTCCGGATTTTGTTTGCGTAGTAGTTGACATAGCTTTAAGTAGAAAAAATCAATTTACTGAGGGTATCCTCTTCCCCGACATTGCCTGGAAAAACCACATAGGGCATTCCAGGAAATTTGCTTTCAGGACCGGCACGCCATACAGGAACGCCCGCAAATACCTGCCCCATCACGAGGGCTTTTTTTATGTTGAGGCTTTTAGTCGCTATATCGCTAGACGTAATGCCTCCTTTGGCTACAATAAAATGAGGAGCATTCTCCAAACCTGAAGCAATTTGGCAAAGTAAATTCGACACTCGCTCTGATATATTCAGATTCTCAGCATCACTGCCGGCTTTAATCAACTTTCGCTGGGTGTAGACCAATACGGATTCATCGGCTTGCAATAAGGCATTCATCTCCTTGATTATGGCATCTAACTGCTCATCTGCGGTATCTGAAAATAAGAGTTCTTCCAGATTCAGTTCGAAGCTGTGGAGAGATTTGTGCGAAAGTAAGTTCAGTACCTGAGCGGTTGATTTTGGGACATGAGAACCCAGCAAAATTAACTTCCCGGATGAGCCGCTCCTTTTCCAATCCGATGCCTTAAGCAAATCTTTATCAGGCAAGGCAGCCATCGCACTTACAAAGGAAGCGGCAGTCCTACAAATGGCAGAAAGTCCAGAATCCAGGAGCGCAATCACGAATCTTTGGAGGTCAAAAGGATGAGCAGCATTTACGATACAGGTAGTTCCCGGAGTAAAGCCTTGCAATTTCTGCACTAATTCCTGATCGTGGCAATTCCGCAATTCTTCAATCGATAGAGAAAGTACATCTGAGGCATTAACTGCTCCCTCTGTCTTTTCTTCAACATACTTTTTGAGATTGGAAGAAGTATAGCCGAAAACAGGATCCTTTGCATAGGGAGTTTGAGCCGCAGGAATCATCTGTTCCTTTTCCCTTACATAGTGAACATCCTGAAACGTAATTCTACCTCCCTCGAAAAATGCCGGAATGATAAATCGAATGGTATCCAATTCGCCTGAAGCCTGAAGCAATCCTTCTACCTCAATTGGATAATGGCCCCTCAAGGTACTATCACTCCGACTAATGATAAGGGTATCTCGACCTGTATTTCTTGAAGCTGCTCCAATGTTCTGACCAATTTCTATCGCTAATTCTTTTGCCTTTTGGGGAACCAGACTTCTTGAATTGGTCATGACGAAAAACAAAGGAGTTTTGGCTTCCAGCTCCTTTTGGATCACTTCTTCGGACCACTCAGTAAGCACAGAAATCCCATGCACGGTTTGGGTACCCGTAGGATCATCGTCCAGCACAATTACCGTACAATCCCTTTGCCTCATTCGAGCCTGAATTTCCTCACGTAAATCTCCTTCGGGCAAAACAGGAATCTGATTGTTAAAATCCTTTACAGCAATTTTTTCATTCATTTCGATTAGATTTTAGGCTCTAAGGCTATGGCTCGGATCGGAGAGCCATCACCATTGTCCAGTTTTAAAGGAAGTGCAATGAGGTATACAATCTCGGATTGAATTTCGTCCAGATTCACCAAGCCTTCCACAATAATCACATCCCCTTTCATCAGGATATGATGGATTTCTGTTACCTCTTCCAGATTATTCACATCGGCCACGGAAGGAGGCTCAACTCCCAGGATATTGATTCCCTTTTCGACAATCCAATGAGCCAATTCTTTGCTGATGCGAGGAAGCTCATCGCGATAGGTCTGATAGCTCTCTTTTTTACTCCATCCTGTTTGTAGAATCAGGTTATCACCGGCTTTAATCTTATCCGCAACCCCTCCCAAATCCGAAGGCATCAGTAATTGTTGAGATTCCACATTCCCCAATCTTGCGATCCATGTTTTCCCCATCAGTCTATCCGGTGGAAATTCTTCTATGCTCTGTTCATTCACTCCAAAATGCAAAGGAGCATCCATATGTGTACCCGTATGAGAATACAAATGAAGAGTCCGTGCATTCCAGCCATCTTTTTCCACGGTCCTACTCTCCTCAAACTCCACTCCCTCCTGATCGGGGGAAAGGGTTCTCGTCAGGTCGATGATCCGGTAATTCTGGAAGGGGTTCATATTTTTTTTAGCTAATGGCTTTTGCCTGCTTTAAATGCTGACGAATGGAAGCAGCAATCTCAGACGTACTTGCCGTCCCCCCCAAATCCGGTGTCAGCAGTCCCGCTTTTGTAGTTTCAGAAATGGCCTCTACGATAGCAGCTGCAGCCTGACTTTCCCCTAAATGCTCCAACATCAAAGCTCCTGACCAAATCTGACCAATGGGATTCGCAATACCTTTACCTGCAATATCCGGAGCAGAACCGTGAATGGGTTCAAACATGCTAGGAAAATCCTTTTCTGGATTGATATTTCCACTAGGTCCCAATCCCAGACTTCCCATAACCGCTCCCCCCAAATCACTCAAGATATCTCCAATCATATTGGTGGTGAGGATAACGTCAAAGTACTCAGGATGCAGGATAAAGTTGGCGGATGCATTGTCCACATACATTTTCTGGTAGCTGACTTCGGGATATTGCTGGGAAACCTCTTCGATTACCTGATCCCAATAAGCGAGGCTGTGAATGAGGGTATTGGATTTGGTGACATTGGTAACACTCTTACGTCTCTTCATCGCCAGTTTAAAGGCATAATGCGCAATTCTTTCTATGCCGCGTCGGGTAAAAACGCTGGTATCCGTAGCAAGACCATACGGACTATCGGGATCGATGATCTTTCCATTCTGGACAAATTCCCCTTCATTATTTTCCCGGATCACTACAAAGTCGATGTCCTCTTCTCCCTTATACCTCAGAGGGCTTTGAATGCCGGGTAATAATTTGGCGGGGCGATAGTTTACGTATTGCTGAAAGTGCGTCCTGACTTTGAAGGTGTAGAGCATGGCGGGCAAGGTATCATCTACCTCCTTTAGTCCCACTGCTCCAAAATAAATGGCATCAAAGTCAGCAAGGGTTTCCAGACCGTCATCAGGCATAAACTGTCCATGCTTGAGGTAATAGCCCGCTCCCCAGGGAAAGGATTCAAACTTTAGCTTAAATCCGTAGATATCGGCAACATCCTTTAATACCTCCAGACTAACCGGAACGATCTCCTCTCCGATTCCATCTCCATTTACAACTGCTATTCGATAAGATTTTGACATAGAAAATATAAGGTTAATATGTTTTTAGGGTCTTTGTGGTTCAGTAGTCTGTTGTATCCTTATTTCCTCTGCCTCACGCTTCAAATTACCATGGATAAAAGGCGCAAACATCAATCCCACAAAACTTTGGGGATAATTGGGCATGTCAGCCAGGCCAATATCATCGCTAGGTTCTTCTCCTTTAGGTAAATGAAAGGTACCAAAAAGTATATCCCAAAATATGACATCGCCCCCATAATTTGAATTTCCTTCTTCGATAATGCGAGAATGATGGTAGCGATGATTTTTGGGAGAGGAGAAAATGTAGTCTAAAGGACCCAGAATAAGGTCCATATTGGTGTGTTGGAATCGCCCAATCGTCCGCCCCAGCAAACCCGCCACAAATACAACTTCAACAGGAGCTTTTATAAAAGCAAGCGGGATTGCCCAAATAAAACTGGAAACCAACCACTCGAGGGGATGTGATCGAGTTCCATTAAACCAATACAGGCGCTCAGAAGAATGATGCACAGCATGCCAACGCCACATAAATTCATTTTCATGCATCCATCTGTGGTACCAGTATCGGAAGAAATCTTTGACACTTAACAAAAGAAAAACTTGCACAACAGGATTAAGAAAACTCGGCCAGATATCCCGCCCGATTTCCGGTGAGATTTCCTGCACCACTACGGCGATAGTTGCCAGCTTCAGTGGTTGGTTGATGTAGTCTCCCCAGAACTTTCCTCCGAAAAACAACATTACATCGGTAGAAGCATCTTCATTCGCCAGCCACTTTCTGCTAAAGGGTATCAAGCGTTCGAGCGGAGCAAAGATAGCCCCGAGAATGAGGTACATGAAGATGGTTCCAACAAAGCTTCGGAAAGTAAAGCCATTTTCAACCAGCTTAAAGCCAACTATAATTGTGATGACGATAAAGAGGGGGTAAATGACCAGCTGCAAAACCTTTTTCAGATGGGTTCCATCCAGTTTATGGCTCAAAGGATCTAGCTGTTCTAAGAGCCAGTTGAAGGGGCGCATGACCACGTAAAAGCCAAACCACTCAAGTGGCAGGAATACTTTTTCGAGGAATACGTAGAGGGGTTTCCACCAGGGATTTTTCCTGATGATCCATTTGGAAAGGGGTTCTTTTTCTTGCATGAGTTTAGTATTAAGAAAGCCGCAGAACCTGAGGCAAGGACGTATAGCGTTGAGGAATTGATTTTCGTCCTTAGCCTCCTATGCATATTAGATAAAATCGATATTTCGATCTTGTCCATATGTCCATTTTCCTGATACGTATGATTTTGGGAGGGGTGAGGGGGCACTGAAATGGAATAAGCCACAAAATATTGCTGTCAATATTCTGTGGCTTGGAGTGGCGCAGGGGGGAGTCGAACCCCCGACCTCAGGGTTATGAATCCTGCGCTCTAACCGTCTGAGCTACCGCGCCGGGCTTTTCTAAAAGCGAGGGCAAATATACAATGCCTTTCCTGATTACGCCAAATTTCCAGAGAGGTTTTCAAAAATTATTTTTTGAAGGGGCGGGCCTCCGCTACACGCACTTCTACATTCTCGACAGATCGCCAGTCTACGTCCTCCAAATCATAAGATCGAGAGCTCACGTAGGTCCCTCCGGGTTCGAGGGGAGGTTCGAAGGGAGCAATGGCATATTGCTTACCTTCGAAGAGATTATTACCGGCTATATCCACTAGGTCTATTTTAAATTCAACTACACTCAAGGGGATCTCACCCGTATTGGTGGCTTCTACCCCGACGTATACGTAGGAGGAATTTGAATAATGCTGGTATTCATAGGTTCGAAGCTTGAGCAAAAGATCAATTCCTTCCTGCACACGCCCTTGATATACCGTCGGAATGGGCTTGGAAGCCGGATAAGATTCCCGCCCTTTACTTACCGTGCTTTCCGCAACTTCCATTTCTATATATGCCAGTTTTTTATCCAGTGGCCTGTCTTCAAATAGGATACCTCCATAAGGGATCCTGTCTCCAACTCTCAATGGAACTGAAGCATACAAAGCAGTAAATTTTTGAGTTGCCCAAACTGAACTGTCCTCCATGATCATGGACATAAAGACACTCATTTTACTGATCTCTCCCTTCTTTACAATAAAACGGCCCTGAACATCCATCGAGAAATTTTCTTTGCGATTGATCAATTTTGAGACTGTGGGTACAAATTCAAATTGTGGATCGGCAGGCATTTTAAAACGAATGGGGACCTCTAAATTACTGAAGTCCTGCTCCTCTGCTTCTTGTGCATCCTCTGCATCAAGCGCTGTATAAGGCTCAGGAGGAGGGTTGCCTGAAAAACGAATTGCATTATAGGTAATCAGGCTAAGCCCTATGAGGAGGCCACCTAGCACAACTGCTAAAAGTCTTAAACTACCCGTACGCTTCTCTGCTCTTTCCTGAATTCTCCCAATACTTTCAGCCGCCTCTTTTAAATCCGGATCAAACTTCAAGGCCCTTTTTGCATAATAAAGGGCTTCTTCTCTATGCAGGTTCTTCCCAGACTCTTTCCAAAATGACTCAAATGCCCTGGACTGAGCCATCAAACCTACCGTATTCATGGGATTCAGATCAATGGCATGTCGATATTCTGCGATAGCCTCCTCCCAGTTTTTATGTTCGGTAAAGGTATTCCCTCTTTTCAGGTGTTGCTGATATACGTTCTTAAGTTCCAGATAGGCATTTTCATCCAGGCCCAACTCAAAAGCAACTTTCCTTAAATGCTCTTCACTTAACTGTTCGTCCTGGAGGTTGAGGATTTTCTCTATATAGGCACGGAGTAATTCTTCCTGTTTCATTGCATGTGTGTTTACGTATGGCCCTGAGAGCCTTTCCCTTTAGTATAAAAGAGAAGCTACTTTGTAACAAAAAAACAGGAAAAAATATAGAAAAGAAGGCCTTTCACCTATATCACCATTTCCCATTTTCAGCATATATGGAAAATGTGAGTAAAGCTAATAGATAAATTTGCTTTGTGGGTTGTTTCCATTATTTACAAAATAAGGGAAACGGGGTCCGCGCGGAAGGGTTAAGTTTACATCCAAACCCGATCTTCTCTTTCTACCTCATACAGGATGAAATCCCGAATTTCTTGCGCTTGTTCCAAGGGCAAATAGGGAATCTTAACTACTCCGGCCGCTGTATGCAGTTCCATATTAGCTATGCCTTTTCTTCTTTGGAAAGGACTTTGAATCAGTTCTACCGCTTGTACTTTAAAGAGGCGTAAAATGGTGTATTTTCGTCCAAATACTCCCCTATGCAATTCTAATAGCTGATTGTTGATATGAATCTCATACCCACGCTGATACCTTCTGGCCAATAGCCAAACCAAAGGAGTCCACAGGAAAGCGACTATATAAATACTAATTTCGCCGGAAAAAATAGCCTGGGCCAAGATGATCAAGGCAGGAATCAAGCCCAGAAACAATACCCTTCGTTGCACAAGAAGTGAACTGATATGTTCGATCTGATATCCCTGTCGCTCATGTTCCGGAAATATATTTTTCAGGATCGCCTCCAAATTGCTTAGGCTGGAACCCGGAATAGGTAGAGCTTTTGCCTTAGCAACTGCCATAGAGGAAGCCTGATAAAGTCGAATTGTCCGAAAATCCATTAACCTCTGGATGGGATTTACCGACCATTGCATAAACTGAATCTTCTGATAGGGTGCTGCTTGTTCTTTTCGATTAAAAAGACCAGCTATGATCTTAAACCCACTCACACTTTCAAACACACTCAATCTATGGTAGCGAATTACGGTACGTACCAAAGAGACGAAAATTGTCAGAATGAGCATTACAATCCCGGTTCCCAATAAAAAGGAGGTCATCATTCCTCCTACCTTTTCATAGGTTTCTACTGCCAATTCCCCATAATCCACATCAAAGAAATCATCTCCAAATTGGAGCCAACCAAAGAAGAATCCCAGGATAATAAAAAAGGTCTGCACATGATTTTCACTAATTCCAATCTTCAACAATTCTCTTTCACTCCTGCGAAAAAGTAATTTTGATTCTTCTTGTTGAAGGGGAATACTGATGACTTCTCCTTCCTCATTTACCTCTTCCTGTATGGCTTCCATCTTTTGGGCCCGCTCCTTCATCACAAAATCACGGATCGCATTTGCCGTCTCTTTATCAAGGGCTTCGATACTCAACTCAGTATTAGCTGAACCGGCAGTATCTATTTTCACCTCGTACACCTTGAGAATTTGGTGTAGGATATTTTGGTTGAAATTTATGGTCTGAATTCGTTCGAAGGGAATATTTAATCGAGTCTTTTGAAAAACTCCCTTTTCAATGATCAATTCCCCATCTTTTGCATAATAATAAAAGCGAAAGTAAGAGATCACTGAGGCAAGTAATTGAAAGCCTGCTATCCCCAAAATGATCGGCAACCAAAAGGAATCCTCGCTCTCCCCTCCCCTTCTCACAAAGTAAATAAGGATCAAAGGGAGTAGGGTACGAAAGGAGGTTCGCAAAAATTTAAGTGCATAAAAGACCAGCGCTATCCCCGACTGACGACGAGGCTCGGCCAGAAAATTAGCTGAGATCGCTGTCTGCTGTATTTCCACTTTTTCTTAGGATAAAGTCTTTGATTCTTTGGGCTTCATCTATATGTAAACCCGGAATAGATAGATCACTGCTACTCCCGCCTGCTGTGTAGATATGAAGACTGGAAAGTTTAAAATTTCTTTCGAAGGGTCCCTGACTAATGGATACGTGTTGAATACGATTGAAGGGGATGGCTGTTAACTTCTGCCAAAGCCAGCCCTTCTGGTATATGATATCACGCTCACGCAAGGCGTATTTTTTATTTGAGAAACCTTTTATAGTAGCAAGCAGAGAGAATCCACATAAACCCAACCAGCCTACAAAGAGTAGAATTTGCCCCCATAGATTTTCCTTTAGGGGAGAATTAAACATGATAGAAATAGCTCCAATCAGTAGCAGGAGGAAAAAGAAGGCTGACCAACCCAAACTTATGTAAAGATCTCTACGGTCTATGCCTTTGAATTCGGCATCTTCTACACGAGGCAATGTACTCGTATCAATACTTGCGTTCTGGAATACCATACGTAAAAGATAGAAATTTATAAGGAGGGTTGAAAAGCTGGTAAAATAAAAAAGCCCCCGAAGGGGCAAGAAAAATAAACAAAAGGTATTCCTTAAGTTTGGCAAACGCAATATAGTACTATTTTTAGTAATTTTCTACCGCTTGTATAAACCGAAGAGCGGACATAAGAAAACCCCTTCTGCATTGCAGAAGGGGTCACACATGGTTTCAGTCTATCCCTATTCTAATTTTTTTCCAGAATGAAGGAGTTAGAGCTATTGCCTCTGGGCATGCTTACTCCTGTTCCTTCAAGGAGTTCTACATATTTTTTGTGTTGCGCATCGCTCAATTTCTTGCCATTGACCCACATCCCCTTTGCACTGATCTTTACTTTAAGCTTCTCAGCTCCTGCCTCGATAATCCCGTCTTCGACCAACTGATCGGTCAATACTCTTGAGGTTCTATTTGCTCTTTCACGATCTCTTTCTGCACGCTCCATCTGAATCCTTGCTTCACGCTGAGCTCTGCGAGCTTCTCTTTCTACTTCACGCATTTGCATAGCCGTTTCTCTCTCTACTTCTTGCAAGTGTCTCTGCAATTCGCGCATTTCTTTTTGAATTTCTATTTTCTGATGGGCTTCTTCTCTGTCAGACTGCTCTCGAAGTTCTCTCAACTGTTCCCGAACCTCCTCTATTTTCTGTCTTTGCTCCTCTCTTACTGCACGTCTTTCTTCGGAATGAAGTCTACGGGCTTCTTCGCGTACACGCTCCATTTCTTCCCTAAGCTCTGAGCGCTCTTCGTGATCCAGGTCTTCCCATTCATGTTCATGCTCTTTGATCCATTTCTCCATCTCTTTTCCATAATCTTCTCCCCACTTTTGCCATTGCTTGCCATATTTCTTTTCCCACTCTTTGAATTCCATTTCAAATTCCTTTTCCCATTTTCCCCAATCGCTTTCCATGGATTTTGACCAGACTTCCATCTTCTTTCCATAGTCCTCCATCAACTCGCCATACTTTTCGCCCCAGACTTCCATTTCTTTGCTAAATTTTTCCATTTGAACCTCAAACTTGCGCATTGCTACGCTATCTTCAAGATCAAAGGATCCAATCATAGGTACCGGAGGTGCTGGAGGAGCAGGTGGAGCTGGCATACCTTTCATACTAGGTACTGCAGGTGCTGGGGGTACTGGAGGCATAGGAGGAGGTGGTGGTGGAGGTGTATCATTAACCGTAGCCAAGGCCAGATCAAAGGTCGCCTGCAAAGGTTCTATGCTTGGGATTTGCGCTACCATAGGAGGCTCAGGGGCCATTCTCAGGTGACCTTCCAATCTTGCCAATTGGCCTTCTAATTTCTCAGTTTTCACAGCTAAAGGTGCGAGAACAGGAATTTCTTTTCCCTCGTCTTCTGATAATTCCATCACCAGGCCATCCATCAGTTTTTCAACCTTATTTTTTGCATAGCCGGGATTGATAATAAAGCTAAAGCCTAGCCCAAGAATCAATAGACTCATGAGGTATACACGGGTTTCTTTTGGAGATTCGTACATATCAGGTGCCATTAGGCGTTTAATTCTGTTTAGTAAATGAGGTTTGCGACCTGAAAGTGCCGGAGCCAATTGAAGCTGGATCACACGCATTTCTTCCAGATCGGCCAATGCTTTTGCATAGGCCAGGGGATCACCACAAATCTCAACAGCAGCATCATCGCAACAATGCTCTCTTTCATCTCGAATTTGGTTGGATATCCACCATTGAGCGGGGTGATAGAAAAAGATGATCTCCATGAATGACTGGACCATGTTGATCAAGAAGTCATAACGACGGATATGTGCAAGCTCATGAGCAAAAATAGCTTCCAACTGAGTGCTGCTGAGATTTGTCAGCATACCCAAAGGCAATAGAATAATCGGCTTAAGATGCCCGATCACCATGGGACTTTGAATTTGCGAGGATTCCTTCAGCGTAATATACTTTCGGACACCCATTTCATACGCAATTTCATCCACCCAACTTTGCCATTTGTATTTCGCTTCAAAGGAATTTCTCCTGATACCCTGGAGATAAACCCAGCTGCCAATCCATCTTATGCTAAAAAAGAGTACCCCCAACATCCAAATCATACTAACATAGGGCAGATATGCACCCCAGCTCTCAAGACTTATGCTGATTTGCTGAAAGAATCCAGAATTTTCAGCAGCAGTCAATTGAGAAGGATGATTGACGATGATATGTGCATCAGGCCCTAAACTCAGACTAAATGAGGAAGTAGAAATGAGGCGATATTCATATAGAAAAGTGCCAAAACTTCCGGCAAATAATCCAAAAAGACAGAGCAGAGAAGCCAAATATCTGAGTTGTGCTTTTTGCCGCGATACAAATCTCAGAATCAGGCTCAAGGCTAAAACCCAGATAAATCCTTGCCACAAAGAGTGAAACAAAGTCCAGCCAAATGCCTGGGCCAAAGCGGATGAGGTTATGATTTCAAATAGGTGCATGACTTAATATTCGTTCAAGGTTGCTTAATCGTTCTCGCTTTCGTCGGAAAGTTCGTCCAGGTAGTCGCGTATTTGTTTCAACTCGTCTGCAGAGGTGCTTTTATCGCCAAGAGCTTGCATTACAAGCTTAAGGGCAGATCCTTGAAAAAGGCTGTCCTTAAGCTTGTCTACGAGCTGTTTTTGGGTGTCTTGCTCCGTCAAGAGAGCCGTATAAATATGAGTCTTACCGGATTTGGTCCGCGAAAGCTGACCTTTATCATGCATAATCTGCATGAGTTTTAGTGTGGTAGTATAACCTACTTCACGTTCCTGATTAAGGACCTCATTGATTTGGCGAACGGTACTTGGCCCCTGCTTCCAAAGGATGCGGAGGATTTGCAATTCGCCATTTGTTGGTTGAGGTATCATCGTCTATAGGATGTTGAGGGTAAAAGAAAAGTTTGATCAGAACTTAAATTTCGAAATTCTATCTACGAAACGATTCGTAATACAATTATATACGAAAGGATTCGTAATTGCAAATTTAATTACGAAATAATTCGTAGAAAGATGAAAAAAGTTTCATCTTAAGTAGTAAAATCCAGTGTATGCACTTCAAAATTGAAGAAGAACATATTGTAAAAATCGATTTTTTTAAGCATTTTTAAGCGATTTCCAACAAAAAATTTGTTAGGAAAGTTTAAGATAAAACTACTCGAAATATATGTCTTCGGAATCAATCTCTCACCTAAGAACTCCCCTTCAACGCCTGTATCACTGGGAAGCCCAACAAGCTAGCAAAAACTTTCTCCATCAACCAATAGCCGGACAATGGCATACCTGGACCTGGGGAGAAGCTACAACATCCATCAGAAAAATGGCTGCAGCTATAGAAGCTCAAGGCTTTGAACCCGGTAGCAGGATCGCAATTTTGTCCAGAAACTGTGCCCAGTGGATCCTGTCAGACTTAGCGATCATGATGTCTGGCCATATTTCTGTACCTATATATCCCAATGTAAAAAAAGACACTGTCTCTTACATTATTGAGCATAGTGATGTAAAAATGATGTTTGTGGGAAAACTGGAACCCCACGACTGGACAGAGATGCGACAGGGTGTACCCGACAATTTACTCTGTGTAAAATATGGTATGTATGGACTGGATGCGGACTATAAAACCTGGGATGAGTTCTGCGAAGGCCATGAACCAAAATCTGAGAGCCCTACCCGGGATCTGGATGAGGTGATGACCATCATTTATACCTCAGGAACAACAGGTACTCCTAAAGGGGTTGTTCAAAAATTCGTGGCTCCTGTATATGCCTTCGAAACATTCAATAAAATATTTGACCTAAAGAGTGAGGATAGATTCTTCTCCTATCTTCCACTTTCACATATAGCTGAAAGGATGCTGATCACCATGGGCTCACTTCGTTCAGGGGGGTCCATTCATTTCGCCCAAACGCTAGATACCTTTGCGGAAAACCTAAAGACTTGTAGTCCTACAGTCTTCCTGGGAGTACCTCGGATTTGGACGAAATTTCAAATGGGTGTATTGGCTAAATTTCCTCCAAGTCGCCTGAATTTGTTGTTGAAGATTCCTTTAATCAATAACATCATCAAGAAAAAGATCAAAGAGGCCTTGGGTCTTAGTGAAGCGAGAATTTGTCTGACTGGTGCCGCACCTATTCCGGTTTCTACCCTTGAGTGGTATGATAAACTGGATGTAAGTATTCTTGAGGTTTATGGAATGACAGAGAATGCTGCTTATTCTCACGCCAATTTACCGGGTAAACAAAAGTATGGTACGGTGGGACAGACTATGCCCGGGGTTGAGATGAAGATTACGGAAGAAGGAGAGATTTGCGTCAAAAGTTTGGCCAATATGGTTGAATACTACAGAGAGCCTGAAAAAACAGCGGCTACCATTCGCGATGGTTTTCTGCATACGGGAGATAAGGGTGAAGTTGATGCCGAAGGTTATGTTCGTATAACCGGACGTGTCAAAGATATCTTTAAGACTTCCAAAGCAAAGTATGTTGCTCCAAGCCCCATTGAAATGAAGTTCTCCAAAAATGAATTGGTTGAACAAATCTGCGTAGTAGGGACAGGAATTCCTCAGCCAATTGCCTTGATTGTTCTATCTGAAGATGCCAGATCTAAGCCTAAAGAAGAGGTAGATGGTAGCATCGCAGAAACATTAAAAGCGCTGAATCCTACGCTGGATCATCATGAGCGCTTACAGAAAGCGGTAATTGTTTCGGAAGAATGGACCCCGGAAAATAGTATCCTCACTCCTACCCTCAAGATCAAGAGAGGAGCCATCGACGATAAATACCAAACCCATTATGAAAAATGGTATGATGGAGGAGTTGGAGTTGTGTGGGAGAATTAGTCTGGGCAAGTATTCTAGTGTTCATGTGTTCTTCTGAGTTTTCTTGAACACGAGAACACTGAAAATCAAATTAGATTTAATATATCAATGGCCGCATCAAGGATTTGATGCGGCTTTGCTTTAGCCAACTGCTCTGTGGTCTGGGCTCCGGTCGTAATGCCTAAGACCAAGCCGCAGCCCGCATTGTGTCCTTCTTCAATATCGATGGCTGAGTCCCCTATTTTGGCTACTTCTTCTGGCTCAGAAATCCCTGCCATAGCCATAGCTTTCCAAATCATATCGGGCATGGGTCGTCCGACTTCCACATCGCTAGCCGTTACTAAATGATCCACAGTTGCCGGGATGGTCCAATCCAGTTTTGCCATTAGCTTCTCAGCAGTGGCTCTATCATAACCTGTATTCAACGCAATCTTTATCCCTTTCTCTCTCAATTTTTCAAATACATGCTCTACATCCTTGATTGGTTTTATCGGTTCTACATCATAAGCTACTTTTAATTTCGCCCGAAAATCCTCAAAGATTTCCTTCGCTTGAACCTCATCAGCTGTGCCATATAGATGAATCAACACATCCGTGATTGCTTTGAGCTTTTCTTTACCGGCTGCAAATTCAAGGACTGTCTCTAAGGAAACTTCATGCCCTGCTTCTTCTATTGCTTTGCGAATGGTCTTATATACCAGGTTGTCTTCATCAACACAGGTACCTGCCATATCAAATACGAATAGTTTGATCATAAGTGGAGTGTTAAAGAGTTATGGTATTGTAGTCTTGTGTTGGATAGCAAATTTCAAATTAACTACCGCACCATAACACTACAATACTGCGTTTATATTCTCCTCAGCAAAACCGGCGCTTCCGGTCATGCCTTTGCCACCGATACCGGTAACAATGTGAATTTTATCTTCTATAGTATATTGAAAAAGATCTTTGGTTTTGCATTGGGTGTAGATGCCGTACCAACTTTGGGCTATCTCATAAGTCTCCAAATCGAAGATCTTTTTAGATTCTTCGATTATGAAGCGATTGACTTCTTCTTTTAGCATATAATCCAATGAGCCCGCTTCTGTAGCATCTGCGTACTCGTGGCTATCTCCCAGAATGACTGAGCCATCCTTAGCTTGCTTAAATAGAATATGCACCCCCCACTTTCGGGCAAAACTTTCCGGATCTTCTTGGGATTTAATTTGGATATAGGAAGGGCATTCCCGAAAAGCCTCATATCTACGAATACTCAATCCAGTCAAAATCGATCCGGGAATGATTTGTTGCTTTTGAGGAAAGGTTTTTAGCATCTGAAGTTTCACCCATTCCATATCACTTTCCCTGAATATTTCTGGAAATAGCAATTGAAACTCTGAACCACTACAAATGATGACCTTTAAAGCTTGAAAACTGAGGCCTTGGGTAGTTGAAAGTTTGCACTTTTGCCCTACGATTTCTACTCCATTTACTGCATGCAGAGGAAAGTAGTTCAGGCTTTTTTGTTCTACCAAATAATCGAGAATATGATGAATAGCTGTTTCCGGTTCGAGGCTTACCTCTTCTGGAAAAAACAAGCCTCCCTTGCAGTAATCTTTTCGCAATCCTTCATAGCTATTCAAGCATTTTTTTGAATCCCAAATTTGCGATTCGTAATTATTTTCCAGGTTGATTTCGCTCAATTCATGCAGCAAACTCAGTTCTTCTTCATCAGAAGCCAAATAAATACTACCATTTTGCCTTAGGGTGATATCAAATTTTGCTTGGATAGATTTGTAGATTTCCAGGCTCCTCCGACCATAGCGCTGCCATTTGGCATCCATTCCCGAGGGGACAATCTGACCGAAATTCCTAACAGTCGCTCCCTGAGGTCGGGCATCTTTCTCCAACAACGCTACACTCAATCCTTTTTCCAGAGCATGATAGGCATGAAAAGTGCCCAGAATCCCTCCGCCTACAATCAACAGATCATATGTTTTATCTGGCATAAATTTTTTCTATTCGCATTCTTTCAATTAAGCCTTCCCCTTAAATAAAGGCTCCTTTAATTTTCTCTCTTACCGAGGAAAAATCCTCTTTGTCCATCAACTACTAATCAAAGGCATTTTCATTAATTAGTTTTTAAGCAGGCGTAAACTTTGTATCTCAGAAGTCGGAATTTCTAATTTGCAGCAATTTTCTATACTTTCCCTAATCGGATAAAGCAAAAAACCAGAACTAAACACTACTACTACCTATGGATTCGCTTCTTTCTTCTCCTTCCTGGCCATTTGCCGTCTTATTGCTCGGGATTGTGGCCATTGTTCTCATGATTACCCGCTTCAAGTTTCATCCCTTTGTTGCCCTTATTCTTGCATCAATTTTTGTAGGCTTGATTTCTCCGGAATTACCCCTAGAAGGACTTTCCCAAAATGCTGCTGCAAATCCCATTCTCGCTTCCATAGAGCACACAATGAAATCTTTCGGAAATCTGGCAGGGGGGATCGCCTGGGTAATAGCATTGGCTGCAATTATTGGAACGGCTATGATGGAAAGTGGAGCAGCCGAAAGGATTGTCAATGGATTGCTTTCAACTATGGGAGAAAAACGGGCTCCTGCAGCACTTTTGATTAGTGGCTTTGTTTTATCCATACCTGTATTTTTCGATACTGTATTCTTTCTCCTGATTCCCTTGGCAATTGCTCTAGCTAGTAAAACTGGTAAAAATTATGTCCTATATGTTTGTGCAATAGCCGGAGGTGCTGTAATCACACATGCCATGGTTCCTCCCACTCCAGGTCCCCTGGTTGTATCCGAGCAACTGGGAATAGAACTGGGCATCACCATGATGGCAGGTTTAGGATTTGGAATATTACCAGCCCTGGGTATTGCTTTCCTTAGCAAACGCCTCAATCAAAAATTGGATATTCCGATTAGAGTAGCTGTTCCCTCCGCCGATAGTAATGTCAAGCCTCCATCTTTTTTCTTGTCAATGATGCCCATTCTTCTGCCGATAGTCCTCATTGCTATGGCTTCAATAATCAAACTGAGTACCGGAAGTCTGCCTTCCATTCTGGCCTTTCTGGGAGATAAAAATATCGCGATGGGATTGGGCACCGCAATAGCTCTGTGGTTATGGGCCAAACAAAAAGGCCTTTCCTCAAAAAGTATTTGGGAGTTTAGTTTAAAACCTTTGGAGATCGCAGGGGTAATAATCCTCATAACAGCTGCTGGAGGAGCCTTTGGGTCTATGATAAAACTCAGTGGAATTGGAAGTGCTATAGAGGCAGCTACTGAGAACTTTAGCATTCACTATCTCCTACTGGCCTGGTTCATTGCAGCAGTAATGAAGACCGCCCAAGGTTCAAGTACGGTTGCAATGATAACTGCCGCTAGTATTATGCTATCTTTGGTAGGCGATGGATCGGCCCTTCCTTACCACATGGTTTATGTGTTTCTGGCTATTGGATTTGGTTCCGGCTTCATCTCCTGGATGAATGATAGCGGCTTCTGGGTAGTATCAAAAATGAGTGGATTTACGGAGAAAGAAGCCTTGCAGACCTGGACAGTTGTACTGGCGACGTTTTCACTGATAGGATTGGTTCAGGTGATGTTGTTTTCATATGTTTTGCCATTTAAATAAGAAGTGTATTAGTGTTGTAGTTCTTTAGTTGATATGCAGAAGTAACTCTAACACTATAACACCAGAACGCTATAACACCTCCCTTATGCGCATTATCATCTTTGGAGCAGCCGGATTTTTGGGAAAAAAGCTTGCTATGAGCTTGCTGGAAGAAGGTTCAATTTCCCTGAATGGAGAAAATCCCAGAGAAATCAGAGAAATGATTCTTTTTGATAAATATTTACCGGAAGGGCTGCCGGACGATTCGAGATTGAGTTTGATAGCTGATGATATTTGCAGCGAATCCAGCATAAGGACTCTTCTAGAAAAGCCGGTGGATGCGATTTTTCATTTGGCTGCAGTAGTAAGTGGTGAAGCGGAGAAAAACTTTGATCTGGGAATGAATGTAAATCTGCATGCCACCTTACAAATACTGGAGCTATGCCGTGAATTTGCTTATCAGCCCCTATTCGTCTTTTCGAGTAGTTGTGCAGCTTTTGGTGGAGAACTGGCGAAAGGAGTCATAGAAGACGGGACAGCTGCTACTCCTATGAGTTCCTATGGGATGCAAAAAGTTGTGGGGGAACTCCTGGTAAATGACTTCAGCCGCAGGGGCTTCATTGATGGACGCATATTGAGATTACCTTCGATCGTAGTAAGAGGCGGTAAAGCCAATGCAGCTACCACTTCATTTATCAGCGGAATTATTCGCGAGCCTCTTCAAGGAGAGCGTGCCAGCTGCCCGGTCGACAGATCTACACGCGTATGGTTACTTTCCCCCAGAAGAATGACCCAAAACTTTATACATGCAGCTAAACTTTACTCAGATAAACTCGGCAAGAATCGAATTATAACCATGCCAGGTTTGACGACCACCGTTGATGATATAGTCAATACCCTGGAAGCTATGGCGGGCAAGGAAGTAGCCTCACGCATTGATTGGGAGCCTGACGATTTTATCCAAAGTGTCGTACTTACTTTTCCTACTGATTTTGAAACGAAAAGAGCAGATCAGCTGGGATTTGTGAAAGATACTTCGGTAAAGGAAGTGATTGAGATTTTTATGGAAGATGATATGAAAGCTTAAGACGTGTTCTTGTGTTGTCGTGTTCAGGTGCTCCTGCAATGAAGTATTTCAAAAACACGAGAAGAGCAGAACACAAAACCAATACATATGAATTCAAAAGTTGCCATCATAACAGGCGCAGGTTCCGGAATCGGTCGGGATTTCGCCGTTAGCTTACTGAAAAAGGGATATAAAGTTGCTTTAGCTGGCAGAAGACTAGAGCCTTTACAGGAAACGATGAAATTAGCAGGCGAAAGTGGAGAAGGAATTTGTGTGTCAACAGATGTAAGCCAGCCTGATTCTGTTAAACATCTGTTTGCAGAAACCCAGATCGCTTATGGCAGGTTGGATCTACTTTTCAATAATGCAGGAGTTGGAGCACCCGGAGTACTTTTCGAAGAACTGACTTTTGAGCAATGGAAAAAAGTGGTAGATATCAACCTTACCGGAATTTTTCTTTGTTCGCAGGAAGCATTTAAAATGATGAAGTCCCAGAACCCGATGGGAGGTCGTATTATCAACAATGGCTCAATATCGGCTCATGTCCCTCGTCCAAACTCTGCTCCTTATACAGCGACCAAACATGCTGTCACCGGCTTGACTCGCTCTTGTGGATTGGATGGGCGAAAATACAATATTGCGGTAGGCCAAATTGATATTGGCAATGCCCTGACTCCTATGGCGAAGAAAATGCAAAAAGGGGTTCCGCAGGCGGATGGACGTATCGAAGTCGAACCCACTATGGATGTCAGTAACGTAACAGAAACATTGCTTTATATGGCTGAATTACCCCTCGAGGCTAATGTCCCTTTTTTAACTGTCATGGCTACTAAAATGCCTTACATAGGGCGAGGATAGGCCTTAGCCTGCAATCAATTCGTACAAGTACCTTAGAAGTGAAGGTTCCTTTTCAACTTTGCCAAATGAGCTTTGGTACAAAGATGCTCCTTCGTAATTGATTATTTCTACTCCGATTTTCTCCTCGCCTACCTCAAACAACATAAAGCCGGGTTGAGATATGCTGAATTTGGTGTACTTGATCCTACCAGTTGGTCTGACCATAGCTCCAGCTCCTGAAACGAAGTATTCTACCCCTCCGGGAGGACTGATATGTTGAAGGTCATGCTCATGGCCGCATATATAGGCATCTGCCCCCTCTTTCTCGAGTAGTTCTTCCAAATGCATCCTCACATAAGGCTTATCCTTTGCTCGCATTCCACCCGTGTAAAGAGGATGATGTCCAAAAATCAGTTTCCAATCGGCTTTAGATTCGCCCAAGACTTTTTCTAACCATCTCTTTTGAAGGGTCGAATCGCTGGCTTCAATACCCTCATATTTTCTTTCCTCAAAATAAGCATCATGGAAAGGGCTGGTATCTAAAAAGGCCATGAGTATATGCTGGCCATTAGCGATTTTATATTCAACTGCATAATACCTTCCGGGGAAGGTCCAGCTTTTACTATCAGCAGAATAAGCAAATTGTGCTTCCAGATTTCCCCCATAATCGTGATTCCCTAATACCGGATACCAAGGGATATTCAGGGATGCCCCTCGATAAACATCTTCATAAGATTCTTTCCAGTGCTCATCCTCCACAGATTCTACTCCCACAGGATAAAAATTATCTCCTGTTGTTACGATGAAATCCAGGCCTTTTGATTGACTAAATGTATTGAGCTGCTGGGCAACTTCTTTTTGTTGCAGTTTTCCCCTAACTCCCCAATCTCCCATTACAGCAAACTTCAGGCTTTTACTTTTTGAAAGCACTTGAATTTTTTGTCCAGGTGTAAAAGAGGAATCAATGCTAAAAAAGGTCCAGAGAATCAGGGCTGATCCAAGCAAAAGGAAAAGATATTTTTTGTGGAACTTCATGGGTGAAGCGCTTTGATTAGTGTGTATCTTATTAGACGAAAAAATGGGGATCAGGTTGGATTAATCCATGGCAGCTGTAATTTATAGAAAGAAAGAGAGACTTATTTTTCTCAACAAGAATTCTTTCCAAGCATGATCTAATTGAGATCATTTACGTCAAATAAAAGATACAAACGCACAATACATCTAAACATGAAACATTTCCTTGCCCTTCTTTTATTGATCCCTATCCTATTTGCATGCGAAGAACCTGAAGTCATCATTCAGGAAGTTGAAGTTCCCAGAGAAGTAGATTTTGAAGAATTAGATTTCTCTCGAGGGGTGTTCCAACGCTTCTTCACCATGGAAAAAGTAGGGGAAAGTATCCTGGCTTTGGGAGAAAATCGCATCGCAAGAATCAATATAGATGGGAATCACGACAATTGTGTTTTTTTTTGGAATGATGCCAATAAAGAGCCCATTTCCGAAGAATTTTACCTGAACAGCACAGAAACAGCTCTCCAATTCTGGTCCAGCAAAAGCGGAAGTATCTGCTCGGATCAGTTGCGAACCAATTTAAGGAATGACTCCATTGATACGGAGGTAAATCCCAACCCCCTTTCTCAACTCAGATTTCTCGAAAATTATGCCTTGATTTCAGGCAACCATGTACTTTACCCCTATTCTACCGGTCCAGAGATGCAACTCAAGCTGGCACTGATTGAAATGGACCTCACTGAAAACCGTGGGACCTTTGCGCGGGTTTTTGCGGGAGACGTTCAAAAAATCGCCTTCCCCGGAGTATCTATTATAGATTATACTTTTTTGCAGTGGAGTCTGGATGATGGATTTATTTTCTCGATTGGAGGTATAGATCCTAATGCCTATGGGACCTATAAAATTAATACCGATGGCAGTTCCCAGAAGATTTTCGATCGCCTCTTTATTCGAGTATTTACTTATCAGGGCCGTCTCTATGCCATGTATGATTATTTCAACCAGTCCTACATTATGGAATCTCAAGATGGAGGAGTAAGCTGGACACAGCGGTTTGTGGCAGATGGAATTGCATTAGCAGCTACAACTTTTTATGAATTGGATGGAGAATTGATTGGACATTGGAATGGGCAACTGGTTTTGGTCGAAAAGTTTACCAATGATTTATTTAAAACCGTCGAATTGAATCCCAGAGAACTTGAGAATGACTATATAACCAGTATATCCAAGTTGGGCGACAAAGTATATATCAGTACACTCTCCGGCCTCTTTTCCAGAGATTGGGAAGAGTTTTTGGCGGACAAAAAGTAATTCTCGCACTGAGTATTCCAGCAGTGTAAATATATACTTCATGCGTTGGCATGATGGAAAAATCCTGAAGCTTGTCGAAAGCAGAATGAGCCTACGTAAAATTTATCTATTTTGTGGGATCGAAAGCTTCATTCTTTTCCTTTATGACAAAGATCATCATCCCTTTCCTATTCCTATTTCCCATATTTATCATCGCTTGCAAGGAGTCTCATCAGGAAGTCCTTGAAAATGGGGTTAGCAAAATTCTTGCGGACCAACGTAAATCTGACCTTAGTGAGGTCAATTATAGTCTGCATTTTTCTATCCCGGATAAAAAGACGGAACCGATAAAAGGAATAAATGAAATTAGTTTCCACTGGGCAGGAGCAGGAAAGGATCTTGTTCTTGATTTTAAAAATGAAGCTGATCAAGTTTTAGGCGTGTGGAAAGGAGAAGAGTCTTTAAGCTATCGGGTCGAAGCCGAGCACATACTTATCGATGGTTCACAGCTATCTGAGGGAAAGGAGCAGATCAAAATTGCCTTTGTCGCAGGAGAGCAGGCCTTAAACCGAAATGAAGCATACCTGTATACCCTCTTTGTTCCGGACAAGGCTTCAACTGCCTTCCCCTGCTTTGACCAACCCAATATTAAAGCCACCTACAAATTGAGTCTGGAGGTTCCTGAATCCTGGAACAGTGTTGCGAATTATTCTTTGGAAAAATTAGAAGCACGAGATGGGGGAAAGCGGGTTTATCAATACAAAAAAACGACTCCTATTAGTACCTATATCTTTGCTTTTGCAGCAGGTGAATTCCAGAAAATCACTAAAGAGATCGATGGTAGAGAAATGAATCTTTATCATCGGGAAACTGACGAGGAAAAAATCAAGAGAAACGCACCAGAGGTTTTTGATCTGCATGCCAAGTCTTTAGCATGGCTGGAAGAATATACGGGCATCCCCTACCCTTTTGAGAAATTTGATTTTGTGTTGATTCCTGCTTTCCAATTTGGTGGGATGGAGCATGCTGGAGCCATTTATTATAGGGATCGTTCTCTTTTCCTGGAAAAAAATGCAAGTATCAATCAAAAGATGTCTCGAAATTCGCTGATTTCCCATGAAACCGCTCATATGTGGTTTGGTGATCTGGTGACCATGGACTGGTTCAATGATGTGTGGCTCAAAGAAGTCTTTGCCAATTTCATGGCAGCCAAGATGGTCAATCCTAATTTCCCTGAAATAGATCACAATCTGCGCTTTCTTCAAAGGCATCAACCTGCCGCTTATGGAGAAGATCGGACAGCAGGTACTCATCCCATTCAGCAAGAACTTGAAAATCTCAATCAAGCGAGCTTACTCTACGGCAGGATCATTTACCAGAAAGCACCTGTCGTCATGAAGCAGTTGGAAGACATGATGGGAGAAGAAGTATTTCAAGAAGGGATACGGGAGTACTTGCAAACATTTTCCTGGGGAAATGCCACCTGGGATGATCTCATAGGAATCCTGGATAAGAAAATAGACAGAGATCTCTATGCTTGGAGCCAAGCTTGGGTAAAAGAATCAGGTATGCCTCATTTCAAGGCTGAAATGGAATTGGCTGACGGAAAAATAAGTACTTACAAAGTAAGTCTACAAAATAAGAGTTCCGGAGGTTCTATGTGGGAAGAAAATAGTGAGGCAATAGCGGGTTGGGGAGAAACACTTGAAATCTATCCGATCAATCTCAGAGGAAACAGTTTTGAAATTGACACCCTTAGGGGAAGATTTGCTCCAGACTTTGTCTTACCCAACCATAGTGAAAAAGCCTATGGATATTTCGAATTGGATGAGAGGAGCAAAAGTTACCTCCTTGAGAATGTAGAAAAACTACCGAACTCCTTTAGCAAACTGGTAGCCTGGCAAGCGCTATGGGAAGGGATGTTGCGAGGAAATATTGCTCCCATGGACCTATTGAGCACGATTCGTAGAGGTCTGCCTGAAGAAGATGAACAATTAGGTTTATCCAGTAGATTGGGATACTTACGAGCTATATATTGGGGCTTTTTAAATGGAAGCCAGAGAAAAGAGCTCTCCCGGGAACTAGCAGAAGAGCTTAGACAGCTTATGGATAGCAGCAAGGATCGGGATAAGAAAAAGAGTTTTTATGATGCCCTTGTTTCTGTATCCATGCATGTAAATGATGTCGGCCTCCTTCTGAAGATTTGGGAGAAAAAAGAATCCATAGAAGGATTAGAATTATCCGAAAATGATTTTACAAACCTGGCATACGAATTAGCATTACGTGGTTTGGGCAAAAGCGATGAGATCCTCAAAGAGCAAATGGCGCGTATAGAGAATCCTGACAGAAAAGAAGCAATAGCATTTATTTCACCTGCCTTATCCCTTGATCCAACAATCAGAGCTTCTTTCTTTGAAAGTTTAAAAGACCCCAAAAATCGTCAGAAAGAGCCCTGGATAAACCAGGCTTTGGGCTATCTGAACCATCCCCTGGTAGCCAAGGAATCAGAAGCTTTTCTTCGACCCGGTCTTGAACTGGTTGAGGAGCTACAAAAAACCAATGGAATCTTTTTCCCAAAAAGTTGGACGGTCAGTTTGTTAAGTGGACATAGTAGCTCGGAAGCCCAGCAAATTCTTACAGACTTCATCAATACCTTACCCGAGACCTATTCCAACAAGCTTAAAAATAAGATATTGCAAGCAGGTGATATGCTTAAGCGAAAAAGTACAATAAAAGAAAAGGCTGGGATATAAATTCCCGATCTTTTAGCAGCAATTATAGTGGATTTACGATATGCAGTTCGAAGGTATGGACTTCCCACTGGATATCTGGCACCTCTGGATCAAAGTCGAAATCATCAGCATCTCCTCCTAAATTTAGGGAGCGAGTATTCTGTAGCTTTTTCAGAGGGATAGGTCTGGGTAACGGCTTCATAGATAGTGATTCGACATCAAAAGGAGTTTTGCTAACAATAAGTTTAAAGAAATAAGAGACGCCCGGAAGCTCAAAGTCTTGAATGTATTTGTCTTCCTTGCCCCATATTGACATTTCCAGGTATCGTTCTCCATTCGCTTCCCGTTTTCCTCTGGAGGAAAGTGTTTGACCCGGCCCTAACAACATCTGAGAACTGTTCATCATTTTGGTTATAACTGCATAGGAATTAGGCATATATAAAACACTGCAGTAATAATCATCCTCAGAGTGATTACTCACCTCCACCCGGAAATTTCGGGTTTCATTTTTCTTTGCCAAATCGAATGTGAAGGTTTTGTGCTTATTGGGGAAAATTCTTTTTTCAGAATTGTTATCCGTATTGTATTGGTAAATGGCTAACTCGACCGGGTACATGGTCTTATCCTTATCCGTCAGTTTACTTAGGTCATGCTTCTCTTGGTATTCCAACTTTCTGAGAAAATGCCATTGGGCCATTTGGTCCAAATCAGCATCTACTACCTCCATCTTCTTGGGAAAAAGCTTTCCCGCCTTATCCCGCAGAACTATCCCACTTACAACAGGCTTATCATGCTGGAAAGGCGGAGTACAAAGCACAATACCATCATCAATGACCAGGGTATAATGTGCATCACTCTCGGACTTTTCCAGTTCATAATACTTTTGATCCGATTTTTTAATAAACTTTTTCAGTTCCTTTTTCGCCAGCTTTACGGCTTCCTCGTCAGATCCTGTAACAAATACCCGCAAAGGGTCCGTTCCCAAACCCTCAATTTCTGCATACAGGGTTGCATCGGAAGTGGGCGGTTCAGCCCCCTTAAATTCTATCAGCGAGTTTCCGGGAAGGACTTCTTTCACCTTGGCCTTCCAGCTGGCAGATCGATCTGTAACTGACTTAACAATTAGGCTTGTACCCATATTTTTTTGATCGATGGGTATTCCCTGCAATGCACCGGCTGTGATTCGCCATTCTTTCTCAACCTCTTCCTGTCCCCCTACAACTACATTACAGGTCAGTGTTTTGTCTGAAGGAGCATTTGTCAGAAAGGTCTTATATCGTTGATTAGGATCGTCCGTGCTAATGTATAACTGAGGAGTTTGGGCGTCATAGCTTTGTTTATAAGTAGACATTCGATTAAGGATTCTCAAATGAAGATCATCATAGTTGATATCCCCTTTAAATTGCTTGAGCACATCCAGTAAAACCGTGGTAAAAACTCCCTTACGCACAGTCGCATCTGGAGGAGTTTCCATAGCCAATTCTACCTCTTTACAGGCTGCAAGATTAACATGAGGCCCTTCAGGAAGTACACTTGCCAGATTTAATCCTTTTTTAGATGCAGTGAAAACTTGCTTTTCCTTTCCACTGAAATAAAAGCCTTCTGAAGATCTGGCAGGGAGAGGATTTCGTTCCAATTGTCGCGAGCCTTCGGGCGGGCCATGATTTACTACGTTACGGGTATTTTCGCCTGAATGACAACAATCAAAAACCGTAAGGATATGGGCCTCTGTCTTTTTCTCTAACTGATGGATGAGAAAACGAAGTTCTTTATCTGACAAGGATGCTTTTTCCGGTTCATCCTTATGCACAAAGGGATTACTATCGTGGCAAAGAATGGAGGACAGATGCCCATCAAACTCATCTTCTTTGAAAATTTCTATATCAGTTTTCTCTCGCAATCCATGTCCGGCAAAATAAAAGATGACAGAATCCCCTTTTTTAGCCTTACTGAGTTTCTTTTCAAAGCCTTCGATAATGGCCTCTTTAGTAGCCTTTTTATCTGTAAGCAGGCTAATAGAGGGATTAGCAGCAAAATTTCTTTTAACGAAACTTTCTTCCAAATAAGCCTTTATACGTGTAGCATCATCTACACAACCTCTCAAGTCTCGAATCTTTGGACTTTCATAATCATTGACACCTACTATAAGCGCATAAAGTTTGGGCTTTTTTGAACTTGGCATATCGGGGGATTGTGTTAATAGAATAACCTAACCTGTATTTTCAGGCTAGTGAGAGATCAGGATAAGCTTAGTTGGGAGTGCTATATGCTAGCCTCCATAAATTAGTGAAATTGTTCAGAAATCCGAATCAATTTCCCATTTTCATCCGGAAATTCCCGTGAGAGCCTCCTTTGATGACTTTTCCACTTTTATCGCGAACAAAAACCAGTTCTTCCCCCAATTCTCCATTATCCCGAATACGTTGGAATACATCTCCCTCAATATGCTTAAAGAAAGCCATCGCCTGAGCAGGTCGATCGGTCGGTAAAGGAATGCCCACCAATTTCCCTTTCCAGCTTCCCATGTAATACTCGCTTCCCCAGGGTTGCCCATCATACAGTCCGGTAAAGTCAGAGAAATCAGTTTCTTCTTCTGCCTCTTTAGCTCCCATATATTTACCAAAAATCTGGTCGATGGCAGAAGCATATTTCCCAGGATTTGTTGAGCCCGCATTAATCATTACTGCAAAGGCGTTTTTCTTACTAGGATTGAGGGTAAGGGTAGAACGGTAGCCTGGACAGCTTCCGCCATGTCCTACATAGGTTTCAGAACCAGACTTTCTCAGACTAAATCCTAATCCCCAACTGAGGTTCCAGTCCGGATCGGTCCAGTGCACCCTTTGCATGAATTTAAGGGTAGAAGGTTTTAGGATAATGGTTTTATTGGTATCTAATAATTCAAATTGCCAGGAAGCAAATTTCCCCAAATCCTCTACGGTAGAAGCAAATCCAGCTGCCGGACTGATCCCATTTGCCTGAAAAATGGGCACATGATCTCTTTCTCCCTCTCTATTTAATGCTCCATATCCATCTGCCAATTCTTTCCCCAGCAATTCTTTAGGTATCTCTGTGGTTGTCGATTTCATTTCCAAAGGCCCAAGGATATGCTTTCGGATATAACTGTCATATTCTTCTCCGGAAATTTGTTCTACGACCTGTCCCAAAAGGGTAAGTCCGAGATTACTATACTGGAAATAGGTAGAAGCAGGATAAAGTGTCTCCTGTTCTCCCAGTTTGTCAATGATCTCCTCTTTGGTTGGGAAATAAAATTCAGGCCCGGTCCAATAAGGATAAGCGGCTTCACGAGGCAAGCCGGAAGAATGAGTCATCAGACTTCTGATGGTGATTGGCCCACTCACTTCATATTTCTGACTCAAATCCTTAAACCAGGGAAGAATGTCCTTAATTTCATCATCCAATCTCAATTTCCCCTCATCATACAGTTTCATAATAGCTACAGAGGTAAAAAGCTTGGAGATAGAACATATGCTATAGCGCGTATCAACCGCTGCATCTATATTGTGCTGGCGAGAAGCTGTACCAAAAGCACCTTTCCAGACAACCTCCTGATCATGAATAGCAATAGCCGTCAACCCGGGTAGTTTTTCATAATCTTTCTGGGCTTCCAGCCACACTTCAATCAATTGAATGGCTTCACTCATATCTTTTTCCTTTTCTTGAGAAAAGGCAGAAAAAGAGAGTAATAAGGCAATTAGTGTTAGGGTGAAATGTTTCATAGCGTTATGTTGTAAAAAGTGTTTTAATCAAAACGGAAGCTTTGCCAGATCTACATTCCCGCCCGATAGCACGATCCCCACTTTTTTTCCGGCAAACTTTTCTTTTTCTCTTAATAAAGCAGCAAAAGGTACCGAACAGGAAGGCTCAATGATGATCTTCATGCGTTCCCAGATCAATTTCATGGCATTAATTATTTCGTCCTCATCTACCCGTATAATCTCCTCTACATATTTCTGGATGATGGGAAAGTTCAGATGTCCCAAATGCGTTCTCAAGCCATCTGCAATGGTATTGGTTGTTTCATTTTTCTCGATTTTACCACTTTGTAAGGAGCGCCAGGCATCGTCGACTTCAAAAGGTTCGCCGCCTATGCATTTACAATTTTCCCCAAAAAAATGAGCAGCTAAAGCACTTCCTGCCACCAAACCTCCTCCCCCAACGGGAGTCAGGATATATTCCAAATCAGGATGATCCTCAAGTAGTTCCAAAGCAGCAGTTCCCTGCCCCAGGATAACATCGGTATTATTGGAGGGATGAAGGAAAGTGGCTCCTTTTTCGTCTACAATTTTTTGCGCATTTGCTTCCCGGTCTTCTATAGTAGGTGGGCAAATGATAATCTTTCCATCATAGGCCCTTACCGCGGCCTTTTTTACTTCCGGAGCATTAGAAGGCATCACGATATAGGCTTTTACTCCCTGGCTCTGGGCGGCAAGAGATACGCCCTGAGCAAAGTTTCCGGAAGAATGGGTTACGACTCCCCTTACCTTTTCTTCCTCGGTGAGATTGGCAATCGCATGAGCTGCTCCTCTCATTTTAAAGGCTCCCATGCGTTGGAAGTTCTCGCATTTAAAATAGATATCTGCTCCTGAGATTTCATTCAACAAGCGAGAACTCATAACAGGAGTCCTATGGATGTAGGGTTTTATTTTTTCGTGACAGGCAAGGAGTTCTTCTTTCATATTAATCAATATAGGCGGTTGTTTCAACTTCTATTAAACATCCAAAATGGAGTTCTCGGCTAGGTATTACTACTCGAGCAGGTTTATGCTCTCCAAAAAAGTCACTATACACTTGATTTACCTGGTCCCATAGTTTTACATCGGGGATATACAAGCGTACACGCAATACCTGATTGATCTTACTCCCTGCAGCCTCCAGGATAGTTTGCACATTGTTTAGTACCTGTAAAGTCTGAGCCTCAATCCCCTCCGGCAAACTGCGGTCTTCTGGATTGAAGGGTAGTTGGCCCGAGAGGTAAAGGATTCCCTTGTGTTCTATACACTGAGAATAATGCCCATTACTTTTGGGCATAGCTTCATTTTGGATAATCTTCATGGATTATTTTCTATAGTCCAGAGGAGGCTCACGATCTCCTAATAGAGGTACGTAATTGAAATCCTCGCCTCTGCGACGCATAAGTTCATCATTAGCTCTCTGGATGATAGAAGGATCATTATAAAGATCGACAGCAGAAGTTGCCATGGTCTTAGCAGCCATGATCATCCCTTTGTGTCCAATACTCATTCCTCCAGCAGCTACAGCCTGCCAAGTATGTGCTGAAGTACCCGGAACCCAGGTAGCTGTCCTCAAACCCGCAGTCGGTACAACCCAGCTTACATCGCCTACATCTGTCGACCCTCCACGACCCCTTTCTATTACTTCAAAAGGCGCAACTAAAGTGGTAGAAGTCAGATCTTTTCGGGCTTTTTCAGGTAAAGTCTCGCGAATTTCCTCCGCAAAATTCATTTCGTCAGCATCATAACTAAAGCCTCCAATCTCCGTCATATTTCCATGTACAACTCTTCCAAGGGTTTCATTAGGCATAAGGTTGAAAAGGCCATGAATCACTTCATAGTCCATGGTAGTACCTGTTCCAATAGCAGCTGCTTCCGCCGCCTTTACCACTCGTTCAAAGGTTTCTCTGGAGCCTTCGGTATTCGGATGGCGGACATAGTAAAACACCTCCGCAAATTCGGGAACTACATTCGGCGCTTCTCCTCCTTTTGTGATCACATAATGAATACGGGCATCTGAGGAAACATGCTCTCTCAAGAGATTTACCATATAATTCATGGCTTCTACCCCATCCAAGGCTGAGCGACCGAATTGAGGAGCAGCAGCAGCATGAGAGGCAACCCCATGGAATCTAAATTTGGCTGATTTATTGGCGAGGGAAGAGGTAGCTGAAGCTCCATTTCCTGACCCGGGATGCCAGTGAAGTACGGCATCTACCTCCTCAAAAAGACCTGCGCGAACCATATACACTTTCCCGGCTCCCCCTTCTTCGGCAGGTGTCCCGAAGAGTTTGATGGTGCCTGATTTTTTACTTTTGGAAAGCCAGTCTTTAACCGCAATGGCAGCAGCAACTGATGCAGTACCAAAGAGGTGGTGGCCGCAAGCATGCCCTGCTCCTCCTTCAATTCGCACCTTCCTTTCGGGTACATTATCCTGAGAAATACCAGGAAGGGCATCGTATTCTGCTAATATCCCGATGGTAGGGCTACCGGAGCCATAAGTGGCTACAAATGAAGTAGGAATATCAGCTACTCCTGATTCAATACTAAAGCCTGCAGCTTCTAATTGAGCCTTTAGCAGAGCTGAAGATTTTTCTTCCTGATAGCCCAATTCTGGATTTTCCCAGATTTCATGAGCTACCTCTACATAGGCCTCCTGATTCTTTTCTATGTGTCTAATAACACTTTTTTTGCCCTGGGCGGACAAAGCTGTTACCAATAGAGATAACAGTATAGAGAGTAGTAATTTTTGCACGTTCATAAAAGCTAGATAAGTTTAAACGAAGTTTGCAAAAATTATGAGAGGGACAAAATGTTTTAGACGTGTTGGCGCTAGTGGGTTTACTTTACACCAGAACTCCAACACACTAATACGTTTTTACCCTAATTATCCTTCAACCACTGCTCCAACTGGCGAGCGGTCTTGAGTTGAGGAATCGGAACTTCATCGAAAGCCCCAGTAAACATCAAACCTTCTTTGATAGATTTTCTCGTGGATTTGATTTCCTTGAGTTCGAGGTAGCGATTGGAAAGATAGTAGCTGCTATCGTCGAAGGAAATCGCATTATTATGGCGGGCCAAAGCATTGCTGTCATAACTACTTACCCGTGCCTGGTTATGCTTCAGGTAAAAGAAATCGTCTCCTTCAAATAAGACTTCGTAAAAGGTCTTTTCATTGAATTGAGAAAGGGTGGACTGAAGCTGTGCAAAGATACTTTCGGGATGTTCTTCCAGAAAGCGTACAAAGGCAATAGCTTTTTCCTTATGCGGGACCAAAAAATCCATCTTCAAACTACTCCTTTCTTTCCCACTTTCCTTTATCTCTATCCGCTTACTCGCTAACTCAAACAAGTAGGGATAGGCGCTGATATAACTCATAAATCCATTGGGAGCGAGTTTCATATGTGCATTGAGCTGGTAGGAGCTAAGTTTGCCAAAACCATTGACGAAGCGACGGCTTCCCCCCTTATCTTTCACCCTGAATTCGGATAATGCAGTAGTTGAAAGACTGTAAATCTTAGCTTTCGTCTTTAGGAAAACAGTATTACTATAGGTATTGAATTTTAACTGGACATTTGAAAACTTCTGTCCCTCTTTGAGAAGGATTTCCCCTTCATACCATTGGTTGATTTGCCTTTTCTGCCGTGGATTAAGAAAGTATAGGATATTTTCCTTGATCGTCTCTTCAGTTGTTTCTATTGCATGTTCACTCAGAATACGATCCAAGTCCTGTCCAAAAAGGCTAATAGCCAATAGGAAGAATATCAGTATCAGGCTGTAGTTTTTGTAGTTCATAAGGAAGTGGGTGCTATTCTCATCTTACGCCTTGCCGCCAGTGAGGTTATTTTTCCCTATTGCTTATTCATCCGCAATGGCTTACCAGCCAGCACATTTGTATACTTACCTTTCTCTATAGCTATTTCTCCATTAATGATCAAAGTCCAAATTCCTTCTGAAAGAATTTCCGGTTTTGCATAAGTAGCTTTATCCTGAATTTCGTCCAACTTAAATAAGATAAGATCCGCGAAATAGCCTTCCTTAATTTGGCCCCTGTCTTTAATCTGGAATATTTGGGCGGGTAGTGAGGTACTTTTGCGAATCATTTCTTCTAAACTTATCACCGATTTTTCTTTGACAAATTCTCTAATCTTTTTGGGATAAGAGGCAAACTTTCTGGGATGACCATTTGAGCCATCTGAACTTGTCATCACCCAATCCTGCTGCATAAAATTGTGCATGTCCTCTGGATTCATATTGAATGAAGCAACTCGAGACCCTCCGGACATAATGATCAGGTAAGCAGCCGGAATAATTGCCTGGCCCCTTTCCTCGGCTACCTCCTCAAGCGTCTTTCCATACAATTCCTTGCTCTGTGCACTTGTAAATAAAAGCGCGTCCGGCCCTCCCCTTCTTCTTAAATTATCCGCCATTTCCTTTTTAATGCGAGGTAGCAATTCCGGATTTTTCATATTGGCTATAAAATCATCTGCAAATACCCAGCGGGGAACCAGAGCATTGGTAATGCTGGTTCCGGAAGCACGAAAAGGATATTGATCTGCCGAAACAGAAATACCTTCCTCATGGGCAGCTTCGATCAATCCTATGATCTCTTCACTCTTTCCCCAAACATCCACCCCCAAGGCCTTGATATGAGAAATATTGATATGGATGCCACTCTGCCGCCCGATTTCTATAGCTTCTTTTATAGCTTCAACCAGACCTATGCTATAAGAACTTTCATCACGTATGTGAGAATCGTAAATCCCTCCATTTTCTTTCGCCACCTTTGCCAGTTCAATGACCTCATCTGTTTTAGCAAAGTTTCCGGGGGTGTAATAAAGACCGGTTGACATACCGAATGCTCCCTCTTTCATAGCCTGACTCAGGATACTCTTCATTTGGTCCATTTCCTCAGCAGAAGGTTCGGCATCCGACATATCCATAACCTGTTTGCGAATCATCCCATGACCGACCATTAAAACTGCGTTGGTTCCGATTCCTTGCTCATCCATTTTCGCCAGCATTTGTCCTACATTAATTTTGCCCCCTCCATCATTGCCAGTAACTACCGTCGTAACTCCCTGTTTCAAGTAGTTGATATTTGCTTTTACTCTTTCACTCAAGAGATCATCTATACTATGAGTATGGACATCAATAAAGCCTGGGCTAAGGAGATAACCTTCTCCCAAAATGACTCTTTTTGCTTGGATATTTTCTGTTTCACTTTCCCCGACAAATGAAATGCGATCTCCAACAATCCCCACATCCATTTGACTCGGAGGACTTCCATCCCCCAGATGAACCATAGCTCCTTTGATCAGGATATCAACTTCTCTCACCTGAGATTCACAGGATAAAACAGACCAAAACAAAAAGATCAGGATGAAGTAGTAGTGTTTCTGATGCATGTCTTAGGCTTTTTTGCATAAAACAAAAATTCCCCGGAATAATGAAATTCACGGGGAAACAGTGCATTACAATTTAAAGCTACTCTTCAGGCAAAGGAGCTAACCTGCCCAATTCCTCGAGCTCATCGGTAAGATTTGCATCGTACTGGAAATTTTGCACTACCCAGCTATCTGCAGGCCGATAAAAAATGAAGGTAAAGCGTATCGGTTGACGATCGTATTTCATCATGTAACTTTGGAGCTTTAGGCTTTCTCCAATGACCTCTTCTGTAATCATTTCATAGCCTCGATAATCGCCGATTAGGGTAATAAGATTGAGGAGTTTCAAGCGAACATTTTCCACTGCCGCCATATTTTTCTCCATCACCCATTTATTGGTAGAAAAGCCGTATTCAATAGCTTTTCCAGGATCTTCTGAATAAAGTTGAAAGAATTTATCGGTAATATCTTTGGTAGAGTTTTGAGCAAAGACAGGAGGAGTAAAGGAAATCAGCAGCAGGCAGATCACAGTAAGGATTCGTGTACACATAGGGAATAGCTATGGATGTTTCTTTACCTATAGTTCCCTCTGGCTGTGAAAATGTAACCCCTAATTCGAAAATATTTTCATCGGCGTAATTTTTCCAGCATCTGATCAAATTGAGGACGCATCTCTGGATAGGTTTTCCACCGCACATTTTGCCCATCCCCTAATTTACGAGGGACGATGTGGTAATGGATATGAAAGACATCTTGCTGGGCTTCTCGTCCGTTGCTATTAATCACCTGCAGGTTTTTGATTCCCAGTTTTTCCTCATAAAGACCTACCACATCTTTCAACAGTCCTATCACCTCCTGCAGTATCTCTCTTGGGGTATCAAAAATATCTCTGTAATGCTCTTTGGGAATGACAAGCGTATGGTAGGGACTCACAGGATTAATATCCAGAAAAGCATAGGCATGCTCATTTTCCATGACTTTCCAGGAGGGAGCTTCGCCAGCAACGATCTTACAGAAGATACAGGATTCCATTTAGGCTAAAATTTCGTTGTTCAGATAGATAGGGAATTCTCGTCTTATCACTGAAAGTACAAAATCGATCATCAAGCACAATAGATTTTATCCCCATAATTCTACTACACATGATTTCACTACTTATGAAAACACTACTCGCACTCTGCCTATCACTATATATCTCCTTTTCTCTTTACAGTCAAAATTATCTCCTGGAAGGAGATCAGAGTGGCTATGAATTTGACTGGAGCTTTCATATCATTGATTATGGCAGTGGTTTTGGAGGTTCGGATGGATGGAATAATCTCGTTCAGTTTGGTTACACCCATGCAGGACGATTTGATGCATCGGTAGGTCTATTTACCGTAAAACCCAATGGCGGGGACATTATTCTGCCGATTAAGTGGCTGTTTACTTCTGAATTTAACTATTCTGTCCTCAAAGAAGGACTAGGCAATGCTCCTCTCACCCTCAATGTATTTAGCGGCTTGCAATTAGGTGAGCAACAAGGCTATTTTGACAATTTAGTCCGACCAGGTATCTCTCTTCACAAACGCATAAAAAAGAAAGAATCCTTTTCTTTGAATCCAGGATTGATCATGCGCTATTCCTTTACCAATGCTGATTATGGCTTCTTTGGGCTGGGTGTAAGACTAGATATCCATAGTGGCGATTTCAGATTTGGTCCCAGCATAATGCTCGAAGGTAGTGTACAATACGGCATTTCTATGGGATTTGTCCTGCCCTCGGTCCGCAAATAGTTTTTCTACAGGAAAAGCTTCTATCTTTAAGGATCAGAAGTTTTCGCCTTTATGCTTGACCTCATCCAACTCCGTTATCAACTTCATCAATTTCCGGAAGTATCCGGTAAGGAATTTGAAACCGCCAAACGGATTTCAGAATTCATAGCTCCCTATACGCCGGATCAATTGATTGAAAACATCAATGGCACTTCTTTGGCGGCTGTTTATACATTTAAAGAGGAAGGGCCTCGGATTCTGATTCGCTGTGAACTGGATGCCTTGCCGATTGAGGAAAAGAATACCTTTGCTCACCGCTCTACCCGAAAAGGGATTTCTCATAAATGCGGGCATGACGGTCATATGGTTATCGTCGCAGGCATTGCTCAGTGGTTATCTGAAAAGCCGATCAATCGCGGCAGCGTAGTCTTGCTTTTTCAATCTGCGGAGGAAACGGGAAAGGGAGCCAAACAAGTCGTAGAAAGTGAAGTCTTCAAAGAACTCGCTCCGGATTATGTTTTTGCTTTACACAACCTTCCTGGAAGACCCATGCATGAGATTCGCCTGATCAATGGGCAATTTTGTACTACCGTCCAGAGTGTTGCCATCAAGCTGACCGGCAAAACCTCTCATGCTGCCGAACCAGAAAATGGAAGAAATCCGGCTTTGTCCATGGCTGAAATTTTGCAAGCTGCCGCAGAATTGGAACTCAATGATCCACGCCATAAGCAATTTGGTTTGCTGACTCCGGTTTATATGAATTTAGGACAAAAAGAATATGGAATCTCTGCGGGCTACGGAGAAGTACATTTTACCATTCGTTGCTGGTACCCGATTCATATGAAGGCCTTGACAGAAAAGCTCAAAGTTAGGGTACGGAAAATCAGTAATAAATACCGACTCAAGCATGAAATGGAATGGTTTGACTTTTTCCCCGCAGTCATAAATGATCCTTTTTGCAATTCCGTGCTGGAAAATGCTACGAATCGTATGGGCGGGCAACTCAAAAAAGTGGATCAGGGCTGTAAATTTGGCGAAGACTTTGGCTGGTTTACACAAAAAGTCCCCGGAGCGATGTTTGGGTTGGGATCAGGAGAAAAGACCCCTGCTCTGCACAATGATGACTACGATTTTCCGGATGAAATCATTGAAACAGGGCTGGAGACTTTTATAGGGATTATTGAGGAAATATTAGCTTAGGTTTTATTCGCGACTTTTTAGAAAAGTCGCCCAAAATCGAAACGAAAAAACCTAGCCAACGCGCCTAATTTAATTACAGCATTCCGTTATCGTGCATCATTTGTTCGGGGATGATTTGTTTGACTGTCCAGTGATTTTCGACGCCTTCCTCTCCTTTCATAATTAAGTCATAGAAAACAGCTGCTTTCCCATCTATCATTCCGGAAGATTGTATTCCTACAAAATTTCCATCATGAAGTAAACGATGGATTTTTCTATCGGGGAAAAGAGCTTGGGTTGAAAAGCCGGAAACTTCAATCAGAGGATAGCTGAGAAAATCCTCTTTGCTATAGCTTCCCTGGATTTCTTCGGTCGCATCCCAATGTTCGCTGAGTTTGCCTTCTTCCACTCGAAAAATCTCCATAATGGCCAGTTTTTTACCCATCATATCTACTTGCAAGAATACCCAAACAAACTCTCCCTCTGCCATCATGAAAAGAATGGGAGATTTCTTCTCTTTAGGCTCAGGCATCTGTTTGAGGAAATTGATGGCTTCGCGGAGGCCCTCACGCCCATCTTTGACCATGGGACTGTGTTGGATGTAATTTTCGCTGATGAGGCTATCAATGATATCTGTATTTCTATTTCCCAGTACTTCCTTATAAAAAGTCTGCACCAGGGCTTTATTATGTTCTTTCATCTCAGATTGATTTTGAGAATAGGCAGGGGAAAGTATAGCTAAAAGAAATCCCCCTATAAGGATGTAGCATTTCATTATGCTTGTATTTAAAAATGGATATGAAAATATGTGGTCTTTCTCTGAAAGACTTCAAGAGGATCGGACGATCCATGGTTTATGTGAGGACAATTGGAATAACTTAAAGGTAGGAAATTTTCAGAGCTATTCAAGTTTTTTGTACATCCTTACTGAATACCCTTCCCGATCGATTTCCTCAAAGTCGCAAGAAGAATATAATTGCATAGCTGGATTTCTGCTATCCGTACTTAGAGAAATAGCCGATATTCCATTATTCTTCAAATCCACAAAAAGCTGTTCTATCAACTTTCGCCCCAATCCTTTGCCTCTAAATTCCTTTTTTAAAGCAATTCCCATCTCAGGCGCACTTTCCTCTACAAAGCCATAGCCAGGATTTTCCTTGCTAAAAAAACGTACCCAAACTGCTCCAATATTTTCCTCATCCTGTTGAAGCACAATCCCATAATCGCCTTCCTTTCCCCAATTCTGATGATATTTGGCCAGATGAGGTTTTTCTATAATATCTCGAGGAAAGGCATCCTCTCCTTTGACTGAAAAGAGGGATATGTAGAACATATCCTTTAGGAAAGGAAGGTCGGACGGGGAAAGTTTGCGGAAAGTTATATGAGACATGGGGAGAAGTGTTTTAGTGTGGTGGTGGTGTAGTCGACTTCGAATATAGCACTGCCGCACTAAAACACCCCAACACTTCTGAACTTCCTTTAGTATCCTGCCGCCTGTCCATCTTTCCTAGACTCCGAGGCTCCATAATAGACACGATTTCCCGCATCAAACATAATGGCCTGGTAACCTCCATAAATCCCAATCGAAGTGGCGATTCTGTGGCCAAGTTTACGAAGTTCTCGAACTTGTTCAGGATCAAAACCGGATTCGAGATTGAGGGTACCACCATTGGTCATTACTGAGCCTGTAGGTTGAGAAGAACCTGCATGGCGCATACGGGGAGCGTCTCCCGCTTCCTGTAGATTCATGTCAAAGTCGATAAGGTTGACAACGATCTGAGCATGTCCCTGCGGCTGTATCGATCCTCCCATGAGGCCAAAGCTTACCCAGGGTTTACCGTCTTTGGTAATAAAGGCCGGGATGATGGTGTGGAAAGGTCGCTTGCCAGCTTCCCAAACATTAAAATGACCGGGGTCCTTTACATTGAAGAGTTGTGCCCGATTTTGGAGGACGAAACCCAGTCCGTCTGGGACCATTCCGGATGCGAATTCTGTGTAAATACTCTGAATAAAGGAAACCATATTTCCATCTTTATCCGCTACTGTCAAATAGGTAGTATTTCCCATTTCAATCTCGGCATCTCCAGCAGGATAACTTCTGGCAGCAGTTCCGGGATCAATTAGAGCTCTTCGTCTGGCCGCATATTCTTTGGAGATCAATTCATCGATGGGAAGCTTATTAAAATCAGGATCAGCATAAAATTTAGCTCGATCTTCAAAAGCCAGTTTCTTTGCCTCGGTCAATACGTGCAGGTACTCTTTGGATCCAAAACCCATCTCACGAATGTCATAGCCTTCAAGGATATTTAGAATCTGAAGAGCTGCTGTCCCCTGTCCATTGGGGGGAAGTTCCCAAACATCATATCCTCTGTAATTGGTGCTGATGGGTTCTACCCATTCGGAAGTATGGCTGGCCATATCATCATAGGATAAAAAGCCTTCATGCTCCTTCATGTACTTATCTATGGTACGGGCAATTTCTCCTTTGTAAAAAGCATCTCTCCCACCCTTTGCAATGGCTTCATAGGTATTGCCCAATCCCGGATTTTTGAATACTTCTCCTTTGGCAGGAGTTCTTTTTCCATTGGGCATATAGGTTTCGCGGAAACCGGGAAGATCTTTTCGAGAATCAAAGCTTCCAGACATTTCAAAGGCAATAACCTCAGATACAGGGAAGCCCTCGCGCGCATAATCTATAGCAGGCTGAAGAATATCCGCCATGGGCATTTTCCCAAATTTCTTGTGCAACTCAAACCATCCATCTACGCAGCCGGGCACAGATACGGGAAGAGGACCCAGAAAGGGAACATATTCCATATCATTTTCGACAAAGTATTCTCTTGATAGGGATTTAGGAGCCCTTCCACTTCCATTGAAACCGTACAATTTTTGCTCTTTGGCATCCCATACAATAGCAAAGATATCTCCACCAATCCCACAACTGGCTGGTTCTACCAACCCCAATACGGCATTCGCACCTATAGCTGCATCCATAGCCGAACCCCCATTTCTTAAAATGTCAATTGCAGTTTGGGTAGCTAAAGGTTGACTGGTAGCAGCCATTCCATTTCTTGCCAATACTTCTGATCGAGTTGTAAAGGCTTTACCTGTCAATCGGTCCTGAGCTGAACTCATGGTGATTAGGAATATTAAGGGGATTAGTAAAAGTAGTTTTCTCATGAATGTTGGTTAATTCAGCTGTTTATTCCAGCTATTATAGAAAATACAAAATGAATAGGTGAAAAGTTTATTTTAGGTTCAAATTAGGAGAAATCAGAATATTGTGTGCTTCTAAACCTGAATTTTGATAAGAGATATGAACCCAAGGAACCTTAATTCGATCTTTTCATCGATCCGAAACCTTAAAATAGGCGTTTTGGGAGACTTTGCCCTTGATTTCTATTATGACCTTGAAAGAGAGACTGGAGAAATATCAATTGAAACTGGTAAAGAGGTATTTCATGGCTCAAGCCCCCGTCCTATTCCCGGTGGAGCGGGAACAATCGTTAATAATCTCAGCGCATTAGCAGTACAGGACATTTATTGTTTTGGGTTGATAGGGAAAGATATATTTGGACGAGAGCTCCGATATCAGCTAAAAAATAGAGGGGCTGATTTGAGTGGAATCATCGAGGTGGATGAAGCTTGGGATAGCTATGTCTATACAAAAGCCTATACTAAGAGTGTCGAGGGTAACAGAGTTGATTTTGGAAGTCAGAATTCTATCCATCCCCATGATTTTCAAAAGATTTGCAGACTTCTTGAAGAATTACTTCCGGATTTAGATGTTCTTATCATCAATCAACAATTCAAATCGGGTATTACAGCTCCGAACAGGCTTATCGTACTCAAAGAATTATTACAAAAATTTCCTAAATGTTTAGTCATTTCCGATTTACGAGATAGTACAGGAGCTCTAGGGCATGGATTGATAAAAGGTAACCTTTCAGAAATAAAGAGAATACTTCCTTTGCCAGCTAACAACTTAGAATTAGATCCCATGGAAATGGCAAAAAAAGTATATTCCAAAACTGGGCTTCCCATTCTTATGACCTTGGGAGAAAAAGGAATGATATATGTTGATGAAGAACAAAACCACAAGATAGCTGGTATTCCGCTAGAAGGCCCTCTTGACATTACCGGAGCAGGAGATGCCTGTCTGTCTGCCTTTGCTACATGTATGGGAATAAAAATTCCTATTGCTCAGGCTATTTATATCGCCAATCTTGCTGCAGCTGTTTCCGTCCAGAAACTACAAGAAACGGGCAGCGCAAGTCCAGAAGAAATATCAGCACTTGCTCTACAACATCCTTTGCCTTCAGCCCAGAAAAGTTAGATCTTCCCTTTACTTATCGAATCCCATGCACCTTCATTTTTATGCTAAAGAGAGATTTTTTGGCTGTAATGAATAGCAGGTCTTGATCTTTCCCTCCAAAGGTTACATTCGCCGTCCAATCTTCAGGCACATCGATATGCCCTATTTGTTCCCCTTTTTTATTAAAAACTGTTACACCTTTTCCTGTAACATAGAGATTTCCTTTGTGGTCCAGGGTCATACCATCAGAGCCCATATTTGCAAACAAGATTTTATTGGATAAGCTTGCGTCAGCAGCTACATCAAAAACATAGGTTTTGCTAGCTCCAATGTCTGCTACAAAAAGTTTTTTTCCATCCTTGGAACCAATAATTCCATTGGGTTTAGTAAAACCATCTGCGACCATGCGAAGCTCCTTTTTATCTGGAGAAAGATAATATACATTCTGCTGTTCCAATTCAGCCTCTTCATGATCCCACCAGGGTCTTTTGTAGAAAGGATCTGTAAAATAAATGCCTCCCTGAGGATCTACCCAAAGATCATTGGGACCATTGAATTTCTTCCCTTCAAAATCATTGATCAATACCTCTACCTTTTTATCCGGACTTATCTTCCACAACTGATTTTTTTCATCTGCACAGGAAAGCAAATTTCCTTCATGATCGAAATACAATCCATTGGAACGACCGGCATCTTCCATAAATACACTAAGTGTTCCATCCGTAGCCCATTTGAGAATGCGATTATTGGGTTGGTCAGTGAAAAAGACATTGCCTTGCTTGTCTACAGCCGGGCCTTCGGTGAAAGTGTATTCAGCAGATAATTGCTTCAGAGCGGCTCCCTTTTCAATTAATTTGAAGGGTTTATCCGTTTGGGCTAAGGTGCAGAGGGTTGCAAAAAAGAAGAATCCTATGCACGAAGTGAGGTATTTTTTCATAATCTATGCTTTTATTTAGCTAAGTCTATCCATTGTCCCCGATTTCTGGAACTCTGATAAATGGCGTCTATAATTTTGATAGCTTTGATGCCTTCAGCTCCAGTTACCTTTGGCGGACGACCACTCTCCAGAGCCTCCACCACATCCTCAAAATTCCGTAAGTGGCCCATATAATTGATAGCCTTGGGATCATTGGCTCCCTGAGCTGCTTCTCCGCTATACATGAGGTTTTCTCTGATGTAGGCATCCTCTTCCGCTTCCTCTGCAAAATCCCAGACACGAAAAACCTCATCTCTCAGAAAAACAGAGCCCTCCTCCCCGGAAATGTGAATTTCGGCCGGTAAACCTTCAGCAGACCAGCAAGAAGTCGAACCTTCAATAACCCCTCTTCCTCCATGCTCAAATTCAAGAATGGCAACCGCTGTATCTTCTACCTCGATATTTTTATGGGTTAAGGTTGTCGTCGATGCACTCAATCTTTTAATATCTCCAGCCAGATAATTGAGGAGGTCTATGCTGTGTATAGATTGATTCATCAGGGCCCCTCCCCCATCCAGTTCCCAGGTTCCGCGCCAGGCTCCCGAATCATAATAAGCTTGATCCCTATACCATTTCACATAGGCATCACACAGAGTCAGCCGTCCAAATCTTCCTCTTTCAATAGCGCTTTTCAGATAATCTACGGCTGGGGTAAATCGACGATTGAAAATACCGGCTAGCATGACTCCCTGCTTTTCGCAAACCTCGATCATTTGCTCAACTCGAGCGGGAGTTACTTCGAGAGGTTTTTCGCAAATGATGTGTTTGCCAGCTTTCGCAGCCAATATGGTTGATTCTAAATGAACCCCTGATGCAGTTGCTATGACAACAATATCAATGCGATCATCCTCAAGTAATTCTTCTTCTTTTATGTAGACTTCACATCCATGTTTTTCTGCAAAGATTTTCGCGCGTTCAGGATTACGAACGAAAGCAGCAATCAATTGCCCTCCTTTCATGTCGCGGATAGCATCAGCATGGAGGTTAGCTATAGATCCACCTCCTATGATTCCAAAATTTTTCATGACATTAGAGGAGATCTGTCAGTCCACCTGGCAATTCGTACAGAGATTTTATTTCATCTGCAGTAAGTGCCTTATTATAGATACTTACTTCATCCATGAGTCCTACAAAATTGAGCCCAAGAAAGATTCTGGATTTCTCCAATTCCCAGGTATAGGGTTCGGTAATATCTCTGGTCCCCTGAGATTTTCCATTGATAAAAAACTCAGCTCTGCCATTCTGGGTATTCAGGCGCGAAAAGCTCACCGCAACATGGGTCCAACTTTCTCTTGTGAAAGGTCTGTCTGTAGCAGGAAGAAGTCGGCTGTTGAAAGCAGGATTTTCATCAGGACCTATATTATCAGGGTTCCAAACATCGACATCTCCGTACACTCCCATTCTGAAAGAGCGTGGGTTTTTATTGGAGAAATCCACCCAAATGGCTGCATCATCATAGCCTTGGTCTGTAATTTGGATAGGATCTGTATATCCGGGTGCCAGATCTTCTTCGGGATTGAGACTTAGCCAGAGAGATACCGTTCCGCTCCAGTTCTCCTTACTATAAGCGATATTTTTTTCTGATTTATAGAATATGACAGGCTTTGCTTTACTTTTAAATTGCAGGGCATTTCCAGATTTTCCTTTTCCTTCCAACAGAGCAATCTCCGAACTTGTCATCCCCGCTGTAGGAGCATCCAGGCTATCATAGGCGGGCCCCGTATATACTTTAGGGTCTCCTGCAGCAAAGTTTGCATCGTAGCCCTGATCAAAATTAGCTGCCAGGGTCATAGAAGATTTTAAGTTGGCAATTGCAGGATCATCCTTTTCTTCTTTTTGGGTAGTAGATTCTCCGCAAGCTGGCAGGAGCAAAAGAATTAATAATGAGAATATGGGGTAGTAGTTTTTGAAAGCTAGCATGTCATCTAAAATTTAACAGGAAGTTAGGCATTTCTCTCCGATAGACAATTTTGCTATCTGATAAATTAATCTCTTGCTAATTCCAGGCTAATTTCTTCCGCTTGGCCCAGTATTCTCCCGCATCCTCAATTAACGCCTCCATTCTTTCTATCAGTTCACCACTTATTTCAATTTCAGCAGCTTTAATATTGGACAGAAGATGCTCGGTGTTTGCAGCGCCACTCAAAACCTGATCTGCCCAGGATTGGCTGAGCACAAATCCTAGTGAAAGGGCATCTATCGTCGTAGCTAATTCAAGTGAGATTTCCTCTAGTAATTTGAATTTTTCCTGGAAGGCCGAATTCTGATTTCGGGAAGTCAATCTCCCATTAGCCAATGCTTCTTTGATGATGATGGCTTTTCCAGCCTCAGAGCCTTCCTTTAATACAGGGCCAACTGACCTTTCCAGCAAATTGAAGGTGGATTGAAAGCTGTCGAAAAGAGGTCTGCCATCAATTTCAATATCCATCGCTTTTTGTAAAACTTCTGCCTGATTGGCACCACTTGTTGATAATCCTATTGAGATTCCCTCAGCTTTTAAGTTCGCTAGCCGATTGAGTACTTCGGTATTTTCCAAGACTCCACTTTCCAGAGTTGCGGAATGAATCTGGTACACATCCAGATATTCTCCCAAAATTTCCTGGCTTTCTTTCCACTGTCTATTCAGAACAGAAATACTATGCTCTTTGACCTCGTGATGTTCCGCATGAATTTTCCAATTGGCAGTATAGGTATAGCCCCACTTGGAACTAATCAATACTTCATCTTTAGATAAATTCTTTTTCTTCAGCCAGTTCCCCAAAAACTGCTCACCTAAGCCATAAGAGCGAGCCGTATCAAAATGCCGAATCCCTTTTTCCCAGGCAAGGTCTAGCACTTTATGGGCATGACTTTCCATAAACACCTGATCATAGTTTCCCTGTAAATCTTCCGCATGACCCAGATTTATATAACCTGGTCTACCAAGTGCTGCAAGTCCCAAACCGATTCGTCTGACTGAGGAAATTGAAGGAATATTAAAAGCTGAGTCAAACATGATTTATTGATAAAATTTATACAAAAAGGATCGATGATAAATTGCAGAGAAAGCTTTTAAGCTCAAAAATTCAGATATAAAATAAAATTCCCTCAAACACTTTGTATTTGAGGGAACAGCTACGAATATCCAATTTAGTCAAACTAAAACACCTGTTTTCATTTCAGCGAGTAGTTCCCCAAGACTAGCTTTCGCATCGCCAAACAGCATGAAAGTATTGTCGTTGAAAAATAGCGGATTTTGAACCCCTGCGTATCCGGGACTCATGCTACGTTTTAATACGAGAACCTTACCAGCCTGATCAACGTTTAGGATTGGCATACCATAAATCGGACTATTTGAGTCTTCTCTGGCTGATGGATTTACTACATCATTTGCTCCAATGACCAATACTACATCAACATTAGGTAAGGCTTCATTTGCCTGATCAAGGTCCATAAGTTTTTCATAGGGGACATCTACTTCTGCAAGTAATACATTCATATGACCAGGCATTCTACCTGCCACCGGATGTATCGCATAGCTTAGGTGAACTCCTCTGGATGAGAGCTCATTGTCTAAATCTTTACAAACTCTTTGTGCCTGTGCAACGGCCAATCCATATCCCGGCACGACCATAACCGAACTCGAATATGCCAATAATATGGAAGCGTCCGGTTTGGATAATTCTTTTGCTTGCCGATGGTCCTCGCCCGCCGAGGTAGTACTGCTATTACTCGAACCAAAAGCCCCCATCAGCACATTGCCCAAAGATCTATTCATGGCTTTACACATCAGTACAGTAAGTATGATTCCTGAGGAGCCCACAAGTATTCCTCCCATAAGCATAAGCTGATTATCATAAATCAAGCCTGCTAGAGCAGCGGTTAATCCTGTAAATGAATTCAGAAGAGAGATAACCACGGGCATGTCTGCACCCCCTATGGGTGCGACAAAGGTTATCCCATAGACCAAAGAGATCAACATGAGTACCATAAGCAAAGGAAACAACAAGCTTTGATCAAAACTCAGGAATATGATCATGCCTACACATGCAACAAGGACTATCAAATTGAAAATATGAGGATATGGGGGAACCAAAGTTTTATCTCTCAATCTGCCATCAAGTTTTGCCCAAGCGACCAAACTACCCGAAAAGGCAACACTTCCTATAGAGAGGGTGAGTAATAAACTGATTAACCCTAGCACCGGAATTCCCTCATTTCCTTTCATCAGTACCTCAATCAAAGATATGAGTACTGCACAAGCACCTCCAAGCCCATTGAACAAAGAAACCAATTGAGGCATCTCGGTCATTTGAACTTTTGTAGCCGCTCTATACCCGATAATTGTTCCCAATATCAAACCTGTAAAAATCCACAGGTAGTTGCCATGGCTCCCCTCCAGAGGAGTTGTAAAAGAAGCCAAGATTGCGAGGACCATACCTCCTGCTGCAAATAGATTCCCTTTTTTGGCAGTAGCCGGATGTCCCAATCTTTGAAGTCCTACGATAAAACCCAGAACCCCGGTGAAATACATTAAATTGTAAATAGTAACCATACTTACTTCTTTTTATTAAACATTTGCAACATCCGATCTGTAACAGCGAAGCCACCAATCACATTGATCATCCCAAGGGTGACTCCGACTACTCCAAGTACGAGGACCAAATAGTCATCCGGTTCACTCAGTCGGATCAGTGTAATGGCTCCAATAATTACTACTCCACTTATCGCATTTGCCCCTGACATCAAAGGGGTATGTAAGACTGTGGGAACTTTGGAGATGAGTTCAAAGCCCAAAAAAATAGCAAAGGCCAGCGCATACAGCATCAGGAGATTCTCCTGAATAAAGGAAAGAAATTCAGTTATCATTTTTACACAATTAGATTTTCTGATACTCCCTTCAGGAAGTACATCTTATTCTCGAGGAAGAGGGTGGGACAAAATTAGAGGGGTGGTGTCGCTATATAGCAATTATGAGTGAAGTAGAGGATTTCTCAAGCTGCCTCTGTGTTTATGTCAGCAGCAATATCATAGCTTAGTTTTTGGGTTAGATATGGTACAAATTCTTCAAATAAGGCGCATGCAGTTTGGATTTTTTGGACGTGCTGAGCTTTAAGTTTCGTTCCAGGTACGCTAAAAGCTAAGGACTTATCATAGGGCAATGCTCCCAATAAAGGTATGCCCCATTTATTCAGGACTTTTCCTAAATAATGCAAGACCTTGGTACGCTTTTCTGGAAAGGTTTTATTGAGGATGACACCTGCAATAGGTACTTGATATTGTTGAAAGTGAAGGATGTGCAACATTAACTTATCTAATGTTGATCCTATTCCTGCCTCTGCAATTAATATAACTGGGCAGTTAAGGAGCGAAGCTACTTTCGCATTTGAAAGGCCTACAACATTTCCTACACCGGTGTGCCCAGTACCTTCATACACTACAAATTGATGTCTTCTTTCTAGTTTCTCAGCTGCTGCCAGAATTTTCTCTTCAAACTGATACCTTTCAGGATGATCAAGAAAGCTGCTTACCACCCCTCTTTTCAAAATTACAGGACTGTGGAGATGTGGCTTCAACTCTTTACCGAAATAATTTCCGAATAAAGCAATGTCCTTATCTACAAACCCATCATCAAACTCAACGAACTCCTGACCTACCGGTTTACAGAAACCAATATCCAATGAATGTCTGAGTATATGATTTATTATCCCCATTGTTACCGTAGTTTTTCCTACATGTTGGTCTGTGGCTGCAATGTAAACCTTTCTAAACGGCATAAGGAAGTTGCTCGCCAGTATGAGCGTATTGCTCGATGAGGTACTCGAATAGATGATAAGAAATGGGTGAGAGCTTGAATTCACGTACACATCTTTGTTCTTTGATGAGGTAAAGTCCAGCTTCTCTTTCTTTTCCCAGAAAATCAGCAATAGAGCGGTGCTCGCCAACCTGTAGGTGAAGCACAGAAATGTCTGCTTTTCTTGATTTAATATACCTGTCTAAGTGCCTTTTCAATCTTAGTGAATCTGGATTTCCTTCTTCATAAAAGTGAACCAAAATCGCTTTATCACTTTTGTACAGATTCGTGAATTCAGGGTAAGAAATTCGCTTGATCATTTTATTTTATTAAGAAAGTGTTTTCTGCACGCTCCTAAGTTGGATAGATGTAATCTTATAAAAGGTGCTTGCCAAACATACCCTAGATTTGTGCCAAGTATTTAACATGAGATTAACAAAAAGGCTTAATTCATTGAAAAACAGCAACTTAATTGAAACAGATCACTACTTAATTTTAATAAAAATCCTAAAAGTGTATCACACATGACACAAAATACAAACAAAAAATGGTCAAAAATAAGCCTAAACAAATTTATTAACTGATTATCAGCAAATTGAGTGTATACTATACGACACATCCTAAGCTAAAACATACTCTAAAAGAGATTCCAAACGCAAAAATGTGTCAAACATGACACAGTTATTGTTTTTCTATTGGTCCATCAATTGGATGGGAAGACTCTCTTTGGAGATATTATATTTCTCCATAAGCCTATAAAAGGTTTTCCTTGAAATTTTGGCTTTCATTGCAGCCTTACTCACATTTCCTTTCGCTTCAGCCAGATATTGAAGTAGGGCCTTCCTTTCAAAATTTGCCACCATTTTTTCCCTGCTTTGAATAAGCCCATCTCTAAGTTGAAAAGGGGTCTTAACACTTTGGACGAAAGCTGGTAGATGTATAGCCATAATCATATCTGACTCGCACATAATCACAGCTCTTTCAATTACACTTTGAAGTTCCCGTAGATTGCCAGGGAAATGATAGGCACTTAAGAGCTCAACTGCATAGGACTCTATTCCGCTAACTTTTTTATTGAGCTTGATTACGGCCTTTTTGAGAAAGTGATGAGTCAGTAAGGGAATGTCTTCTTTTCTCTGGCGAAGGGGAGGAAGTTCTATGGTAAAGGTATTCAGGCGGTAAAAGAGATCTTCTCTAAAGGTCTTTTCCTTAATCTGCTCTTCGAGGTTTCTGTTGGTAGCGGCAATTATGCGGGTTTTGACAATCTTGGTTTCTGTCGAACCTACTGGCCTGACTTCTCCAAATTGTAAATACCTCAATAGCTTTACCTGCATCTCCAGGCTTATGTCTCCGATTTCATCCAAAAAGATCGTTCCCCCATCTGCAGCTTCCAGCAGACCAATTTTATCCTGAACCGCGCCCGTAAATGCGCCTTTTTTATATCCAAAAAGTTCACTTTCCAGCAATTGGGGAGAAAAGGCTGTACAATTGATCTTAAGGAAAGCCTGATCCCGATAAGCACTCAAAGACTGAATGGCTTGAGCAATCACTTCTTTACCGGTTCCGGTTTCACCCACAATCAGGACTGTAGAATCAGTGGGAGCCACCTGCTTGATCATTTGGTCTACCTGCTTCATGATCTGATTGGAACCAAAAATCAATTGGGTTCCCCCGGATAAATTTATACTAGACTTAAGTTGCTGGTATTTTTTTTCCAGAAATTTTTTCTCCTGCCTAGCTTCCAACAAGGCCCAGATAAACTTTGCAGCTACTCCACCAATAACCCGAATATTCGGATCTTTAATTTTCTCTAACTCCTCCCAAATCTCCTGGCTTCCACTTGCATTTACAATCATATTAGGCTCGAACTGCGGATCGTAGAGGAATACAGATAAATCTCTTGCAGCTGGATAGCCCATTTCCTGTGCTCTAAGCATTCCTTTTGCCTTTGTATCTCTGTCCACCATGCCCAAGACTTCAATGCTGGGATCTTCATGAAAAAGTTCCAGTAGAGCCGTTCCTCCTTTTCCTGCTCCTATGATTATGACCTTTGCCAGATGCTTCATGATTATGTAAAAATGCGATTTATATTCCTGATTTCTTAGTAATAGGAACTTCTTTACCTGAAAAAAAGGATGAGATTCGATTTTCCGAATAGTTTTTCAAAATAAGGAGAATATATAGTTATACTAATACAAAGATTATTCCTTAGCTTGTGATTTATTTTTAACTGTCGTCGCTCGTTTAAACTATTACTATAGGCTATGCGCAAAATTCTACCCTTGCTAGTGCTGGCATTGTTTCATTTCCTACTAGCTTTTCCTCAAGACAATTACACGGTCAAATTCCAATCGACTGAGGTAAATTTCCCCGAAAATATTCAAAGCTATCTGCAATCCGGAGACCTGGATCAGGATCAAGTAGGTACAAGAGCTTACCGCTACCTGCAGTTTTATAAAATTCCGAACAGGCAGCAAAGAACTCAGATGGAAAATCGGGGCATAAAGCTCCTCGATTATATTCCTAATAAGGTGTATCTCGCTTCCTTACCCGCCAATGCAAATCCGAGTTTTCTCTTAAATGGTCTTGGAATCAGAAGCGTGATGAGAACAGGATTTGGGGAGAAAATTTCCTCCAGACTAAAAGCAGGAGACCTTCCTTCATATGCTTTAAGCGGGAATAAAATTGCCCTGATCCTCCACCTGCCTGCTGATCTTTCCCTCACTTGGGCGAAAAATGAATTGAGAAAAGCAGGAATTGCAGTATCTACTCAGGATAGAGGACAGAAATACATTGAAGTTGAAGTAGATGTTCAGGCCTACCCTCAATTGGAATCCCTGCCATATATCACCTTTATTGAACCTATTCCTTCTCCACCCGTTGCCGAAGACTTGCGAGGAAGAGCCCTACATAAGTCGAATGCCATTAATAGCCTCTCTCCTATGGGCAGGCATTATGATGGAGAAGGGATTAGTATTGTTGTTAGAGATGATGGTGCCCTTGGACCCCACATTGACTTTCAAGGTCGATTAAATAGTGCTTTCCTCACAGGAGGCGCTGATGGAACTCACGGAGACGGAGTAGCAGGAATTATGGCGGGATCTGGTAATCTCGATCCAACTGCACAAGGGATGGCCTCGGGTTCTGATCTTTTTGTTTCTCGCTATTCAGCCGATTTTATTGAAATGAATAATCTGCATTTCAATCAGGGAGTAGTTATTACCAATTCCTCCTATAGTGATGGTTGTAACGATGGATATACCTTTACTACAGAAACTGTTGAATTACAGACCCTAAATAGTACAGGCCAAGCACTTTTACATGTTTTTTCTGCTGGTAATTCCGGTAACTCTGACTGTGGCTATGGAGCTGGTGCAAGATGGGGAAATATTACGGGTGGACATAAGATTGCCAAGAACGTAATTGCAACGGCAAATCTGGATACAGATGGTTCACTTATGGCAAGTAGTAGTAGAGGGCCCGCATCTGACGGTCGTATCAAACCGGACCTAGCTGCAAATGGGAACAATCACCTATCAACTTCTCCTGGAAATGCCTACTCACCTTTTGGGGGAACTTCTGGAGCTGCTCCAGGTGTAGCAGGAGTTGCAACACAGCTTTACCATGCTTACAAAGAGTTAAATGCGGATACCTTGCCTAAATCTGGTTTGATAAAGGCCGTCATGCTTAATTCGGCAGACGATCTGGGAAATAAAGGCCCTGACTTTAGGTTTGGCTGGGGAAGGATAAATGCTTTCAGAGCAGTGAGGATTCTGGAAAACAGAACCTGGTTATCTGCAAACATAGATCAGGACAGTAGCAATACACATTTGTTGAAAGTTCCTGCCGGAGTAAAGGAAATGCGGGTGATGACCTATTGGATGGACCCTGCTGCAAGTACTCTTGCAAGTACGGCTTTGGTAAATGACCTCAATACGAAGTTAAATCTTCCTTCCGGAAGCAGTCTTGATCCCTGGATCCTGGATTCAAATCCCAATCCTTCCAATCTGAATAATCCAGCTGTACGAGGAGTGGATTCTCTGAATAATGTCGAGCAGGTAACTATCGAAAATCCTGCTGCTGGAAATTATGTATTAGAAGTACGTGGACATAGCCTGGCTCAGGGTCCGCAGGACTACTATGTAGTTTATATGTATGTCCTGGATGAAATTACGGTTACTCATCCTATCGGAGGTGAAAATCTTGTTCCTGGAGAAAACGTACGTATCCATTGGGGAGCTGCAGGGGATCAAGGTAATTTTATCATTGAATATTCAGAGGACGAAGGCGCAAGTTGGAGTCTGGTAGATAATCAGGTAGCTGGCTATCTGAGAGTATATGACTGGCAGGTTCCGACTAATATTACCTCAAAAGGAATGATACGAGTGAGCAGAGGTAGTAGCACAGGCCAAAGTGATCATCCCTTTCATGTGCTAAGTGTACCTCAGGATTTAGAGATCATACAGACTTGTAACACCCAGATCAAAATCCAGTGGGATAGCGTGGCAGGAGCAACGGATTATGATGTATTCCTGCTAGGTGCAGTAGAAATGGATTCAATAGGTACAACTAGTAATACTGTTTTTGATATTCCTATTTCAAATGCGTTTGCTGATTTTTGGATAGCCGTTAGAGCTCGATCCAATGATGTGATCGGAAGGAGAACGGTTGCTATTCAGCAAATTGGTGGGGTATTTAATTGCCCAAATGGAAATGACTTACAGGTTCTTTCTATAAATACGCCTCTGCAAGCAGGATATCCTGCTTGTTCCAATGATGTTCCCGTCGAAATCACCCTCTTCAATGCGGGGATCTTTACCCAAAGTAACTTTACGGTTCGCTACCGCATCATTGGCACCAACAATACGAATGAAACTTTTACAGATACTCTGGATCCGGGAGAAATAAAAACCTATCGCTTTACCACTCCATTTTCTCCTCCACAAACAGCTGGAACTTATGTTTTCCGATCAAGCTTGAGTGTATTTGGAGATCAGAATACTAGCAATAACTTTTTAGACCATACCATCACCATCAATGGAAATAGTTCCTTTGCCGGACCTTATGCGGAGGATTTTGAATCTTATGGACTTTGTGCCACTACCATTGATTGTGGAGCTACTACCTGCCCTTTAGGTAATGGCTGGACAAATGCAGAAAATGGCGTAGCAGATAGCATTGACTGGAGGGTAAATTCAGGTTCTACTGCCAGTCCTTTTACAGGCCCTTCAGAAGACCATGCACCTGGAAATCCCGGAGGAAGCTATCTCTACCTGGAGGCCTCTGGTGGCTGTAACTTCCGCGAAGCTAAATTGCTCAGCCCCTGTATCGATATCAGTGGAATGACTAAACCGACCATGAGCCTTTGGTATCATATGTACGGAGAAGATATGGGAGAACTACATGTAGATGTGTTTAATGGCTCTGACTGGGCCGAAAGTGTGGCTTTTGTTTCCGGAAATCAGGGAACCGAGTGGAGAGAAATTCAAATTCCTCTGGAGATCTATTCTGATAGTACGGTAAGTATTCAAATAAGAGGAATTACAGATATCGACTTCAAAGGTGATATTTCTATTGATGATTTTAGTGTCTTTGAAGCTGCAGCAGCTCCAACGGCTGATTTCGTTTCTGATTTCAGCACCGTATGTCCGGGAGGGCTGGTCAATTTGACCGATCTCAGTGATCTCAACCCTGATAGCTGGAATTGGTCTATAAGTCCTTCGACCTTTAGCTTTACAAATGCTACAAATAGCGGATCACAAAACCCAGCTGTTATTTTCCAGGATTATGGTTTCTATACGGTTAGCCTAAGCATCAGCAATCCTTATGGCACCGACAGCATCGTCAAGCAACAATTTATCCGTGTGAGAGATGGTGAGCAATTGCCTTTATCAGAAGACTTCGAGAACATCAACTTTCCTCCGGATCAGTGGGGTATCTTTAACCCAGACCTTCGTGATACCTGGGAAAGCCGTGTGGTAACCGGAAGTGATGGACAAGCAAGTAGAGCTGCTTTCGTAGATAACTTCAATTACAATGCATCTGGAAGCCGAGATGGATTAAATAGCTGGGTGGTTGATCTTTCAACGGCTATTGAGCCATATCTTATCTTTGAATATGCCTATGCCCGTCAAAACCAAACCCAATCAGAAGAATTAGAGATTCTGATTTCTAATAATTGTGGAGAAAGCTTTAGTCAAGTCATCTTTAACCGATCAGAAGGAGCTCTTTTAACCGGAGGTAGCCAACCAAATTTCTGGACGCCAGGCCCGACTCAATGGGATCAGGTAAATCTGGACTTAAGTGCCTTTATTGGAGATGTGATTGCGATTCAGTTTGTGAATGTAAATGGAAACGGAAATAGTATGTTCCTGGACAATATTCTGATTCAGGATTTACAAGAGGCTAGCCCAAATGCTGCACTTACTTCTGATGTACCTAGTATCTGTCCAGGTGAGTTCTTTACATTCTCAGATACTTCAGCTGGGAATAATCTGGATTATACCTGGAATTTCGGTGCAGATGCGACTCCTAACGCAGCGATCCTGGCCGGACCACATCAAGTTCAATTCACTACTCCAGGGTCTAAACAGATTATCCTAAGCATCAGCAATAGCAGCGGAACAAGTACAGATACCCTAGAAGTCGAAGTGCTTCAAGAAGTAGTTTCTGACTTCCAGTTTGCCTTAGAACCCGATACCAGCTACCAGGCATTTACCTTTACAAGCCAGGCTCAAAACGCGGATCAGGTCAGTTGGGATTTTGGGGATGGAACTACTGCCACTGGTAGTCCAGTTACTCATACCTATACAGTCAATGGCAATTACAGTATCCAAATGATTGCGACAAATAGCTGTGGAAATGATACCAGTGTCCAACAATTGGATATTTCCAATGTAGGTCTGGAAGATCTTTATCCCGGATTAGATATTCAAATCCAGCAGAATCCTGGCGACGGCTTATTTGGACTGAAGTTGGAAGGGGCCGAAAGTATTTCCCAAATGGAATTTGTCGTGCTGAATCTGCAGGGACAGAGACTAGTCGAATTTGAAATGGCTCCCTGGAAAGGTGAGCTGCAGCGGAAAGTAGATCTGCGAAAGTATCCAAAAGGGATTTACCTTCTTCAAGTACAGGTAGGTCAACTGACGCAGAGCATCAAGTTAATCAGACAATAAATACCGTTGAAAATAATCAAGGGCCAGAAGTAGAACTGCTTCTGGCTTTTTTTTATCCTAAAACCAGGTCAAAAGATAAATAGTCCCCGCTAAAGACCAGATCAACCAGGGAGCAATCAATGCCCAAATGAACCTTAATCGAGCTTTTTTTAGAAGTTTTTGCTCATACATTTTGACATAGCGCAAGACCTTTATTGAGATTCCCAAGGATGCCACATAAAAGCCAATAGCGAACAAAGCAAGTATAGCAAAGCCCCCTGAACTCGCCATAAAAATCGTAATAGAAGCAGCGGTAACACTTAGCCAGCTCAATAAGGAAGCTCGCCGAAATTCTGATTGCGGATCATAGATTCTTGTTCGCTTATCTCTTTTTTTCCTGCTTTTTTTCTTTGCCTTCCACAATTTTCCATTCTGCTTGTAATCAACTTCTTGAAGGTTTTCATACCTATATTTAGGTTCCTGCTGGGCAGCGGAAAGCTTGGGAACATAAATCAAACCGAAAAGAAGGATAGACAATAAAACTTTCATAGCTATTCATTTACGAATAGCATAAGGTAAGAGAGTATGTGTAGGTTTATTATGATTTTTATCAGGGATAAGGCTGACTTAGCGGAAGTCTTTGCATGAAATCTACATCCTAGCTCTACAGAATGCTTCATCTTCTCGCATGCCTTTAATCAGGTCCTGCAGGGAATCAAATTTCTTTTCGCCCCGGATGTATTCTAAAAACTCGACCCGAATCACTTCCCCATAAATATCCTGATCAAAATCCAGAATATTGACTTCGTAGGAACGCTCGAACTCGCCTACTGTAGGCTTTACCCCTATGCTCATCATCCCATAAAAACTTTCGCCCCCAACATAAGTCCGAACAAAATATACTCCGTCCGCAGGAATGAGCTTCAATTTGTCCAGAGGATCCATGTTAGCCGTAGGATAGCCCAATTTTCGCCCCATTTTTTCTCCGTGAATGACTGTGCCAGAAAATCCGTAATCATAGCCCAAATAGGTTTGAGCTGTTTTTATGTCTCCTTCCAGTAAAGCATTGCGAATTTTGGTGCTGGAAATATTGGCGTCATCAATGGCCTGTGCGGGAATTTCCTCCACCTCATAATCTAAGGCTCTGGAATACTGCCGCAATTCTTCTATGCCTCCCGTCCTATTTTTCCCAAAATGATGATCGTAGCCAATCACGATATGAGAAATGGCTACTTGTTTAGCTAAAATATCCCGGATAAAGGATTTAGAGCTAGTACGGGAAAATTCTTTGGTAAAAGGGATGAGCAAAAGTTTATCTAATCCCATTTGCTCCAGCATTTTGATCTTCTCATCCAGGGTATGAAGAAGTCTTAGGGGGTTATTTTCAGGAAAAATTACCAAACGTGGATGAGGATGAAAGCTAATTAACAAGCTTTCCCCACCCTTTTCTTTGGCAAGAGTCTGAATTCTGTTGAGGATGGTTTTGTGTCCCAAGTGTAGACCATCGAAGGTTCCGATGGTTGCTACAGTATATTCACCTTTTTCAAATTCCTCCAGGGAACGATATACTTTCATTGCTCGTCTTAATCGAGGACAAAGGTAGTTTATTTGAGCATTAATCGGAAGCCTTAACTTGCTCTACAAAGTCCTTTATTTCCCATGCATCTTTCAGGTGATGTTCTCCAATTCGAGTTCTTTCCAATTCACGCATATAAGCTCCTACTTTCAGTTTTTGTCCCAAATCATGGACCAGAGAACGGATATAGGTTCCTTTGCTACAAACAATGCGAGCATCAAATTCTGGCGCTTCTGTATCCGTATCTAACAAGTCAAAGGAATAAACATGAACATTTCGGGGCTTTAACTCCAGCCTTTTCCCTTGACGAGCAGCTTTATAAGCCCTTTGCCCATCAATTTTAACAGCTGAATACATAGGAGGAATTTGTTCGATTTCTCCCTGAAATGATTCCTCTATCGCTCCAAGAAGGTCCTCTATGGAAATATGAGAAGCATCCTGAATTTGCTCTTCCGGGAGCTCTGCGTCATAAGAAGGAGTAGTCGCACCAAATTTCATCCTTACGATGTATTCTTTCTCCTGTCCCTGAATTTCGTTGATGGTTTTGGTATGCTTGCCCGTACATAGAATCAAAAGACCCGTAGCCAATGGATCGAGGGTACCTGCATGCCCGACCTTCTTGATACGAATGGTATTCCGCACCTTTTTGACTACATCAAATGAGGTCCAACCTTTAGGCTTATTGAAAAGGAGGGTTTGGCCAGCCTGAAAGTCCAGCATAAAATCAGGCTTGTGACTTTAACTTTTTGGCGAGTTCCTTATCGTATTTGACATACATAGCCAAAAAAGCAGATCGGGAAGCTCGCAGAATTAAGGGCATCAACACAGGAAGCAGAACAAACATGATACCCACGAAAGCTTCAAAGGGCCAATCGAGCACCACATAAACCAGAACAAAAAGTGGAATGATCCAGGCAAAGTTGAGTGCATAGCTCACATAGGTAGCTCCAAAATAAAAACCTGGTTCGATTACAAAATCCTGCCCACATACCGGACAACTTTTGTTCATGGTTCCCATTTCTTTAAATGCATAGGGATTGGGGTTTTTATACAATTTCCCTTGTCTGCATCTTGGGCACCCTAACGTAAATACATTGATCAATCCTCCAGCCATAAGTTTTATTTCTGCGTGTAAAATTAAACAAAAAGCTTCAATCCATTATTTCTAATTATGCTTTTTATCCTATCTATTTCTTTTACGAAAAGGGATCTATTTAAGATTGAGTTTAATCCCTAAAAAATCAGATAAAAGTATGTATTATTTGAGAGAAGAGGGGAACCCACCGCCTCAGGCCTACACTCCCTTGACCTGCGGAACAAGGGAATGCACGCAGGCCATTGAAAAATAATGGTCATCCCAAGGATTACTTGTAGATAGGCTCCTGCGTGCCAAGGGAACTTGTATTTGTGGAGCAATAAGTAATACACGATTTCTCAGCACTCCTGCCAACTCATATAGCAAACTTCTTGATGACCCAAGGTCTGGCTAGCGGGTTGTTTCTCTGTCAAGAGAAACGGGGATAGCAGCGGAAGAGCCCCCAATTTTCTCAAAAAATCTGAAACCTTTTTCATTTATATTTGTATGTACAAACATTAGTCTTATTTTTGAGACTCATGGAAGAAAAATATACTTCATACCCCACCTGTCTGTATTATTCAGCCAATGCTTTGTCAAGGATTATGACAAAGATGGCTGACGAGGCCTTTGCGCCTACAGGTTTGTCTTCTTCCTATGCCTTTCTGTTGATGACGGTAAATGAAAGTCCAGGCATTAATCCCAAGGACATCAGCTGCCGGATGAAATTAACTCCTTCGACGATTACTAGATTGATTGAGAAGATGGAGTACAGAGGTTTTCTAGAAAGGAGACAATGTGGAAGAAATACTGAAGTATTTCCGACCAAGCAAAGTCAAAAATTGATTCCGCTAATAATAAAAGCGTGGTCTGATCTTTATGAGAAATACGAAGAAATTCTGGGCAAAGAAGAAGCAAGAAATTTAACTGCAGCCATTCACCAGGCGCAGCTAAAACTGAACATATAAATTTTTTTACATATTTATTTGTATGTACAAACAAGACTTAGACAATCTTTTAACATCAATTAATATTTAACCGTCTCTCAATGAAATTATTCAGTCAATACACGCTCGGAAAGCTTGAATTGGAAAATCGGGTTGTCATGGCTCCCCTGACTCGTTCCCGTGCAATCAATAATATCCCTAATGCGCTCATGGCAGAGTACTATGGTCAAAGATCATCAGGAGGTCTTCTTATTACGGAAGGCACTGCACCTTCAGCCAATGGTCTGGGCTATGCGCGCATTCCCGGAGTTTATAGTGAAGCACAGATCGAAGGATGGAAGCTGGTTACCGAAGCAGTTCATGCGAAAGGAAGTAAGATCTTCCTGCAAATTATGCATACAGGAAGGGTGTCTCACCCCTTGAATATGGAAGAGGGAACAGAAGTGCTCGCCCCTTCGGCAGTTGCTCTTGAAGGAGAGATGTACACCGATCAAGAAGGGCCACAAGCCTATCCAGTTCCCAAAGAAATGAGTCTGGATGAAATCGCCAGAGAAAGGGATACCTACATTCAGGCAGCAAAGAATGCCATAGCAGCTGGTTTTGATGGAGTGGAAATCCACGGTGCTAATGGTTACCTGGTAGATCAATTTCTCAATACAGCTACTAATAAAAGAACAGATGAATATGGAGGAAGCATAGAAAACAGGAGTCGCTTTGCCCTGGAAGTAGCGAAAGGAGTCGTGGAAGCGATTGGTGCTGAAAGAACAGGTATCCGACTATCTCCTTATGGTGTTTTCAATGGAATGGAGATTTATGAAGGCATAGAAGATACCTATGAATACCTCGCGACAGAACTGGGGAAACTCGGCCTGGTTTACATCCATTTGGTAGATCACAGTCCTATGGGAGCCCCTGAAGTTCCACGTTCGGTAAAAGGAAAGATCAGAGAAGCCTTTAGTGGAAGTCTGATTTTGAGCGGAGGATATGACAGAGAGCGCGCAGATGCTGATCTGGATGCGGATCATGCTGATTTGATTGCGTTCGGAAGACCTTTCCTGAGTTCGCCGGATTTGGTATATCGTCTAAAAAATGGTATTGCCCCTAATGATCCTGATATGAATACGTTTTATACTCCTGGTGAAAAAGGATATACGGATTATCCCTTCGCAGAGGAGAATGTATCCGCCTAGTTGATTGCCCCATTTATGTGTACCGGATAGAACCAGTGGTTCTATCCGGATTTTTTGTTTTATCAAAAGGGGAAGAAAAAACTTATTAGATTCTCCTAAACAGCATCCACCAGGATTTTATAAGTAGGATCTTCCAGTACATTTACATCAATAATCTCCTCTGCATTTTTGAGGAGCTTTCTACAATCCGGACTCAGGTGCTTGAGATGGACTTTTTTGCCAACTTTGTGGTAGCGCTCCGTAATTTTATTGAGAGCTTCGATGGCTGACATATCTACCACACGGCTTTCTTCGAAATCAATGACAATTTCATCCGGATCATTGAGCACATCAAATTTGGAGTTGAATACGCTGACAGAGGCGAAAAAGAGGGGGCCGTAGATTTCGTAGTATTTCACCCCATTTTCATCGAAACGCTTCCTCGCACGAATCCTCTTTGCATTGTCCCAGGCAAATACCAAAGCGGCAATGATTACTCCAATCAATACGGCCAATGCCAAATTGTGAAGAACAGCGGTTACCAAGGTAACGAGTATCATTACAAAAATATCGGACTTGGGCATGCGGTTAAGCGTCCGCAAACTGGCCCATTCAAAAGTTCCGATAGAGACCATGATCATCAAGCCCGTCAAGGCTGCCATAGGCAGACGTTCGATAAGATTCGCCCCAAACATGATGAAGACCAATAACATTACTGAAGCCACAATCCCCGATAGACGAGCTCTTGCTCCAGATGAGATGTTTATGAGGCTTTGACCGATCATTGCACAACCTCCCATGCCTGAAAATAATCCAGATAAAATATTGGCGGCTCCCTGCGCTACGGCTTCTTTATTTCCCCTACCCCTAGTCTCCGTAATTTCATCAATGATATTTAAGGTCAACAGGCTTTCAATAAGTCCTACTCCCGCCATGATTCCCGCATAGGGAAGAATCAGAATAAAAGTCTCAAGGTTAAAGGGAACGCTGGGGATATGGAAAGGAGGAAATCCACCTTGAATCGAAGCCATATCACCTACCGTTTTGGTATCCATCCCAAATGCTACTACGATCCCAAATATGGCAAGAATCGCAACCAAAGAGGCTGGTATGGCTTTGCTGAGTTTCGGTAGTCCCCATATAATCAGCATGGTCAATAGCACCAATCCGAAAAAGGTATAGAAGGGCATACCTGTCAACCAGGCTCCGCTATCATCTTTGAATTGATCCAACTGAGACATGAAGATGATGATGGCGAGTCCATTTACAAATCCAAATATCACCGGATGAGGTACCAGACGCATCAATTTTCCCAGACGCAAAAAGCCCGCAGCCATTTGGATAAGTCCAGCAAGAATTACAGTCGCGAATACATATTCTACTCCATGCATCAAAGCCAAAGAAGCGATGACAACTGCCACTGCACCTGTCGCTCCTGAAATCATGCCCGGACGTCCTCCCAGGATGGAAGTAACCAGCCCCATCATAAAGGCAGCATAAAGCCCTGTCAAGGGAGAGAGTCCTGCAATGAACGCAAAGGCAACCGCTTCAGGGATCAGAGCAAGGGCGACCGTTAAGCCCGAAAGAATCTCGATTTTATAATCGACTTTCTGAGAAAGATCAAAAAGATTGAGGTATTTTTTCATGCAATTTTAGACATAAGTTTGGCTATCACAGCTTTTTGAGCTGCGAATCAAATTCAAATTTTTGCGATGAAGTAGGAGACTAAATAATGAGAAAAAGTGGGTCTATTTTTCTCTGCGTGAAAACAGCTTGCGAAGCTAGTATTTTTTGGAGAATATCCACGCTTTTCCGGGGCTTTTCTGAAAAAAAATCCAACCTCTTTCTCCGATTATCTGTATGCTTATAAAAAGTTCTGTTTACACCAACGCTAATTCGCTGCTACAATGAAAAATTTTTGCTATTCCTTTGTATTTTTTCTCCTAAGTATCTACTTGATTTCGCCCGCCCATGCCCAGTTCAAATTTCCGCCCCTGAGTTCCAAATCAAAAGTATCCACACAGGTAGGTTTTGCTAATGTGGAGATTGAATACGAAAGACCATCAGCAAGAGGAAGAGTAATTTTTGGAGGCTTAGTACCCTGGAACAAAGTATGGAGGATGGGAGCAGGATATTGTACAAAGATTCGTCTGAGCCAGGAAGTGCAATTGGGCAAGCAAAGAATTCCCGCAGGTAGCTATTCTGTACACTCAATTCCCAATCCCACAGAGTGGACCATCATCATTAATGCCGATACTACCCTCTACGGGAGTTTCGACTATGATGTAAAAAAAGACGTGGCACGCTTTAGCGTCCCAGTCCAAAAATCGTCTCGCTATTACGAGACCTTTACCATCGACATAGATGTAGTTCCGAATAATGCGCGCATCTATGTTTCCTGGGCAAATACCAGCCTAAATTTCGAACTCAAAACGAATACCGATGATGAAGAATTAACATACATTGAAGAAAATCTCCTCTCAGGAAAAAGCCAGGAAGCGGGTGAATATGCCGATGCAGCTGAGTATCTGTTATACCAGGGAACTAATCTTAGAGATGCTTTATTCCTCGCAAATAAATCTGCCGAAATGAAAGGATCAGGATACGCCTATCGACTACAAATGGAACTTTCCGAAAAGTTTATGCTCTATGAAGACGCTTTAGTAGCTGCGAAAAATGGATGGGAATTCGCAAAAGTTCGAGAGCTGGATGATGAAAAATGGCGTCAACCAGAACTAGATCAGTGGCAGGAGCATATTGATCGGATTGCAAGCAAACTACAAAATTGAGGCACTTTAATTTACTGTCGCGCATAAAGTTCTGCCCACTTTAACATCATGAAACACAGCTCGCTTGTAATCATCCTTCTTTTCAAATTTCTAGGGACTTCTACACAATATCCATTTAGCCTCGAATCTGAGTAAAGTCTCGAGCGTATATTTGCTCCCTCTCAAATCGAGGAAAATCTAAGGAATACTCCTACTATAGAAGGCAAAGTGATCTGGGTATTAATAAAATAAATTTCTGAGAAGATACTCGACTTTACTTTTCCACTACCGAAAATGTGCCTGATCTCATTCAAGAGATCCGAGGAGTATTTGAAGGAAAAACCAGCATTCTGGATGTTTGGGCTAGCTGGTGTAGGCCCTGTATTCGTGACATGAAGCAGAGTAAGCAGCTCAAGAGCCCATTGAGGCGGTCTACTAATGTTTAGCAGATGGATATTCTGAAGAGAAATAGAAAAAGAAAGTCGCCGAACTGGAATTGAAAGGAAAACATATTTTCTTCAATCGAA
>JBCBRM010000026.1:0-119394 GCA_039819665.1 Bacteroidota bacterium | reverse complement strand
GATATTCTTGCTTTTCTATTTGAGTTTGATATTTTAGGAAAAATCTAATGTTAGTGTCAAAAAATTTACTTAGAAAAACATCTTAATTCTTTTTTTTGCGTTTAACTAGAACCCCCAGGAGAAACCCTTTAATCTTGTACTGATGAAGATAGCCTCGCTGGAAGGATTTATAGACCGTCGCATACTCGTCAATTTCCGAATTGAGCAAAGTGTTATTCGTGAGCTGCTGCCACAGCCATTCGAGCCGATATTGGTGAATGGATATGGTATAGTGGGAATTTGTCTGATTAGATTAAAGGACCTTCGTATTAAAGGGGCGCCACGTTTTGTAGGATTGAGCTCTGAAAATTCTGCTTATCGGATTTCAGCTCATTGGGAGGAGAATGGCAAAAGGAAGACCGGTGTATATATCCCCCGTAGAGATACCTCTTCTTTATTAAATACCATTGCCGGAGGTAGAGTTTTTCCCGGCTTGCATCACTTCTCCAAATTTCAGGTGAGAGAAGAGGAGGGACAGTACGAATTAGGAATCAAAAGTCGTGATAAAGTTGATTTCTTTATAGAAGCTCAGGAAAGTGAGTCCTTTCCTCCAGGCTCCATATTTCGCAGTCTGGGGAGAGCATCTGCCTTTTTTAGAAAAGGGCATATTGGGTATTCTCCCGTTTACAAAGAAGAAATATTTGATGGCTTCGAAATGCACATTTCCGACTGGGAAGTCAAGCCCCTCCGCGTGAACCAACTTCAAGCTACTTACTTCGAAGACCGCAGCCGTTTTCCCAAAGGCTCCGTATTCTTTGATCATGCCCTTTTAATGAAAAATATCTACCACGAATGGGCTGAAAGAGGCGAAATGCTCGCTACAAGGCACTCATTCCGTACGCTTATTCAATAAGCCTACACAGGTCCCAAACTCCACAGTCTAAGCTCCCGTATATTTTGAACAGCCCAATTTTTCGATATATTTGGCCTTTTAATAAAGAATATCGAAGACTGCCCAATTTCAGATGGACCTGGATAGAGACATAAAGAATATTGAGGAAATGATAACCACGGACCGAATCGCTTTGGCGATTAAAGGTCTGGAAGGTGTTTTGGAGAAGGACTCCGGGAATTTTTTCGAAAAGGAAGTAAGAAGCTTGTTGAGCCTTGAGGGTCGTTATTCTAAAAATGAAAGAGGCTTCAAACAAGAAGGGATTCTTGATAAGAAAGAATATGATGCTGAGGACAATAAGATCAGGCAGGGACTCATTGATATTCTCAAGTCGATCAAGAAGAATAAAAACCAATTAGAGCAGGAAGAAGTGGCGCAGGCAGATGGCGGAGGAGGAGATAATTTCTTTAATATTGAAGAAGAAACATTAGTCGATAAAGCAAGCAAAATAGTGGTACTGTTCCTCATGGGCGCTGCTGCTATTTTGCTTATATATTTTATAGCATTTCATAAAGATGAAGATACCCAGCTGACGGGTATCCTGGCTTCTGGAGGAGTTGTTTTCGTCAGCTTGTTCAAACAAAGCCTGGATAGGTACCTGAAACTTAGGTTTTCCTAAGTGTGGGTTCATATATGATTCACAACATGCCACTGGAAAAAGCAAAATTACAAGCAGAAAAAAAGCGATATGCAGCAATTAGTTCGGGAATGTTCCTCCTGATGCTGCTTATGATCGCGGGTTTGGCTTATGTTTCCTGGGATAATGCGAGGAAAAATTCCAAGCTGAAACAGCAGGATCAGGAACTTCAGGCAAAAAAAGATAGCCTCGAGGATAGTAATACTGCCCTCTGGGAAAAACAGGTTGAATTAGAAAGGACTCAGCTTGCCCTTAAGTTTGCCAACCTCAAATACGAAACCTTTGTTGATTCAATTATAAGCGAGGGAGACCGCATGCAAAAGCAAAAAGCCATGGAGGTCAAGAGCACCGTGTCTCATGTTTCAGATGAAATAAAGGATAATAAGAATATTAGAGAAGATGCTGAAAATATAGAGAGGATTGAACGTGAGCTGGTAGAGCAAGCAGAAGAATTGAGCCAGGAGGAGAAAGACAAGAAGAACGCAGAAATCCAAAAAATACAGCGGCAAAATCCCTCATTAAATGCTGTGATTGAAGCACAAGATCGAGTAGTAAGCTATGAACAAAACGCACCCAAACCTGCCACTGCGGAATCAAGGTCTCCTAATGATCCTAATGCTCCACGATACGAAACTATTTTGAGTAGAACAGGTGAAGACACCTGGATCAAGGAAGGATATTTCCGAAACCATAAAGGAGAAAATGGCGGAGGAGTAAAGATCGAAGTTGATGACCTAAAACCAGGATCCGCAAAAATAACGTGTAGCTTCCTTTTCGATAGAGGAATAGATCCCTGGACTATGAATATTAAGGAGGGACAAACTAAGACCAAAGATTACCTCAATGGTCGATACAAAGTGATTTTTAAATATTTGAGAAACGGAGCTGCGGGAAAAAATCCTTTTAAAAAGGCGGTTTTCTATGAATTGAAAGTATTGAAGCGTATCTAGGTTTTCTCCGAAATCATCTCATTCATAAAGTTTGCGATCTGACCCGCTGCATGTTTACGGGTAAAGCGATCGATATCTGCATCTTCCGTATGTAGCTTTCCTTTTTTGTATTGACTAAACATTTTGAAAAGGGCCCTTTTCATGCCTTCTTTATCCTGAAACCCACATACGGGTCCGGATTTACTTTCTTTGATGATGCGGGCGAAATCAGCATCTGGAGGACCGATGCCAAGTACAGGTCTGCGAGAACCCACATACTCATAGGTTTTTCCCGGAATATGTCCCATCACATTGGGCACATCATTCACCAGCAACATCAATAGCTGAGTAGCTCGGGTATAAGTTAAGACTTCGCTATGAGGGACATAGGCAATCTGCTCCACATGCTCACTAAGCTCTTGCTCAGCCAGTTGCTGCAAACAGAGGGGATCGGTTTTTCCTATGAATCGTAATACTAATTTTTCTTTGAAAGCAGGAATTTCTTTCGACAGTTCCCCAAAAGCTTCCCAAAGAACAGGAGAGTTTCTGTCCTGATTGAGGAAGCCGATGTGGCTACAAACAAATTTCTCTTCTAGTTCCGGAGCCTTTCCCCCAAAGTCTGCATCATCAAATCCATTGGTGATGACCGCTACCCTACTCGCTCCCATTTCCTCAAATTCTTTCCCCCAGACCCAACTTACCGTACTTAGGGCATCACAGCCTTTTACGACTGAAGCTTCCATACGTCGATGTCTACGATCTCCCCATTTACTCAACCTCAATTGGTCATAAAAATCAATGTTAGTCCAGGGATCTCTGAAATCTGCCAGCCAGGGAATGCCTGTCGTTTCTTTTAATCCTTTGGCAATCATGTGAACCGAATGCGGAGGTCCACTGGAAAGAATAGCATCTACGGGATGTTTTTTTAGGTATTCTTTGAGGTATTTAATGGAAGGTTTGATCCAGAAAGTTCGGGCATCCGGGATAAAGAAATTGCCGCGTATCCAGATCGATAATTTCTGCGTAAAGGACTGCTTTCCTTTGTCATTCATGAAGCCGGAATAGACTTGCTTCTTCTCCTTTTGCCCAGTGAATTTTTTGTAGAGCTCATATGGTTCCCAGATATCTCCTTTCAAAACCTCCATATCATTCGGCACATCCTCAAGAAGAGATTCATCGAGTATGGGGTAGGCGGCATCTTTCGCGGTGAAAATGATGGGCTCCCATCCAAATTCGCGTAGATATTTAGCGGTTTTCAAAACACGCTGAACCCCTGCTCCCCCACTGGGTGGCCAATAATATGTGATGAGCAGGACCTTCTTCATGGCCCGAACTTACGCATTATTTAGCATCCCACACGCAATCGCAGGCAAGTTTTCGCTTGTCCATGGCAAGGGCACTTTGGTAGGAAGTATAGCCTCTGGTAAGCTCTGTATATTCGGTTTGAAGGATTCGCTTTGATTTGATCCCAAATTTATCTTTCATCATCCAGGTGAAGTAGGTAAATCTTTCCTGTGTGAGGAGTTTTACCCTTGTATCAAAAGGACTAGGAGAAATCTCAGCCTGTATGCGGATTTTGATCTTCTTGTGTTTCTTCATGAGGTAGGCGATAAAGGCCATATCCTCCAGGTAGTCCTCATCTACTTCCGCAGAATTCTCTTTAAAATAAATGGCGGGAAGGTAACAGATTTTTGACTCAGCAGTCCTGTCCAACTGAAAAACATCGGGGCTTTGTTGAGGGAAGCAGCTGCAGTAGATCAGACAGAAACAGATCGATAGGAATAGTCTACCGTACATAGCAAGGTGATTTTAACTTGTTTGGGTTAGTGCTTAGGAAATGCGGGGAAATATTGTTTTAAAAAGGGAAAATTAATTCACATAAACATTCAATTAAGCCCAACAAAGGGTATATTGCATATAAAAACAGATTTTCACTCGCCCACATTGTCCCTGACAACACAATTTAAACTTAATATGAGAAAATTTTTTCTAAGCTCAATTTTTTTGCTCTTAAGCCTATCCCTTTTTGCACAGGAAGAAGAAAAAGTAAAAAAATGTTTCCAGGAGTATAAGGAGGCTGTATTATCTGAAGATGCAAACACAGCTCTTGCCTTGATTAGCTCAAAAACTACAGATTATTATAGGGAAATCATCAAACTGGCCCTGCATGCAGATAAGGACGTGTTGGATAGACGCAGCCTGACGGATAAGATTACCGTAATGAGAATCAGAATGAGTATGACAGAGGCTGACTTGAAAGGGATGGATGGCAAAAAGTTTTTTTTGTATGGAATAAAAGAAGGTCTGGTTGATAAAAAAGGGATGCAAAACGTAGATATGGGAGAAGTTGATGTAGAGGGGAAAATGGCAAAAGGAGCATTTGTAATTAATGGACAAACTGCTCCCTATTATTTCAAATTTGATAAGGAGAATAATCAATGGAAGTTTGATCTGACGGCTCTCTTTGAGATCACAAATCAAGGACTTGCTAGTGTCATTGAACAAACCGGAATTACAGAAAATGAATTTCTGATGGAAGCCCTGAGTGCAATAGCAATAGAAGGTGAAGTAGTTGGGGACAACTTATGGCAACCTATGGTTAAATAAATTCAGCATAAATTAGTCTTACATGCGATTACACCCTTTCACTCACCAAGGAAAATTTTCCCTACTTTTATTCATCATCAGCTCGGCAATCATTTCCTGTTCCGGGCCGGTATCAGAGAAAAGTCTTACCTATATGGATGTACAAGGACACAGAGGATGTCGAGGTTTGCTACCAGAAAATACTGTACCAGCCTTTATTCGCGCTTTGGAAATAGGTGTCAATACCTTAGAAATGGATGTGGTGATTAGCAAGGACAAGCAAGTCCTACTTTCCCATGAGCCTTTCCTGTCCCATGAAATTTGTAAGGGTCCTAAAGAAGAAGAAATCACAGAAGAGAATGAAAGAGAATGGAACCTCTATCAAATGGAATATGAGGAAATCAAGGCATGTGATTGTGGAATGAAGGTGCATAAGAGATTTCCCGAACAGAAAAAGATGAAGGCCTATAAGCCTTTATTGAAAGAGGTGATCATGGCAGCTGAAGAAAAAGCAAAAACAGATGGAAGGGAACTTCCGTTTTACAATATAGAAACCAAGTCTCAACCTAAAGGAGATACTATTTTTCATCCTGAGCCAGAACTCTTTACGGATTTATTGGTTGGGGTAATTCAGGAAACGGGTATTGTAAAACGTAGCATCATTCAATCTTTTGATGTGAGGACCCTGCAAGTGGCTCATGAAAAATACCCGCAAATGACTTTGGCATTATTGATTGAAAATCAGGATAGCCCACAAGCCAATCTCGAGAAGCTAGGCTTCGTACCAGAAATTTATAGCCCTGCCTTTCAATTGGTAGATGCGGATTTGATGAAATTTGCTAAGGAAAAGGGAATGAAAGTAATTCCCTGGACCCTCAACGATAAAGAAGATATTTCCCGTATGATAGAGATGAAGGTGGATGGCATTATTTCTGACTATCCCAATAGAGTGATAGAGGCACTGGGAATTTAATCTTTGGAGGGAAACAATTTATAGGAGAAAATGTAGTTTTATTTTGCGAATGCCCAATCGCATAGAATTTCTCAGGACAAATATATGACCCGGAAAAAAGCGGCACTTATTGGAAGATTTGATTTTACTTCAATCTTTGCTTTGATCGAGAGATTGAAGCAAGCAGCCGATTTTTTTTCGCCAAATTTAAGCTTTAGTACTTATCTGACGACCTTTAAAGGACAAAGCTATTACGGTATGGACTATGCCGAATTAGCCTCTGTCTTTGAAGAGCATGAAGGAGATGTACGTTCGCTTACAAGCAGTTGTAATATTGGCGAGGGCAAGAGTATGAGTGTCTCTGTCCGCTATCCCAAAAAAGGAGGCAAAGCTGAATCGCAATTTGTGATAAGCAGCGATTCCACCTATATCAGCAAACAGGTTCAGGCAATATTTCGAGGCGAATACAAGATACCAGATGAGGATGCCTTATGGGCACGTGAGTATGTAGGAGAATTGATCGGGAACCTTTTGAGCTATAAAGAAGCCAAAGCAAAGGAAGCCGCTAGATTGGCGGAAGAAGCTGCGCGATTATTAGAGGAAGAAAAAAGGAAAGCACAGGAGAATAGAGCAAAAGTTGAGAAGATACCGGGAAATAGAAGTTTAAGAACAGATTCACTCTCTACTATCAGACCGGTGAGAGATCGTTTTTCCTTTGATGCTTCTTTTTCGGCTGATCTGATCATCGAAATGTTGAGTCGGATATCTGAGCATCTTTTGCATCGGGCACCCTTTCACATAAAAGTAATTACCTCTAATGGGCAACCCTTTTCCAATGTGGGTTTTAAAGGACTCAAGCTCTTTTTAGAGAAAAGGCGTAAAAGTGTCCGAACCCTTATGATGGATGCAGCTACGGCACAGGGAGAGTGGGCAAATATTGTCATCAATTTCGAAAGCAGTAATGCCTGCAGTGCAGAGGTAGAGATTTTTGCCAAGCGAGGTAAAATGATCCAGGCCATGATCCGCGATTTCCTTGAGAGAACTGCTGAGGTTAATCTCAAGACAGCTTCCATGGTGCATGAGATGTTTCTATTCGAGCAGGATAAATTCTCTTTGGATCAGGTAAGCAAACTTATTTCCAGCATTTCCAGTAAATACCTCAAAAAAGAAGCAGCTACTGCTTTCCTTTCAACCTCTGAGGGCGAAACCTATCCCGCTCTCACCCTTCGCCAATTGAGAAGTGTTTACAATCAGAAAAAAGAAGAAGTAAGCTTTCTCCTTTATGGAATCAACCAGTCTGATACGGGGCAAACTTTCAGTTTGATGTTTCAGTTTGAGTCTCCGGTTCAGAAAGCTTATGGGAGCTTGAGTATGATGTGGGGAAATCATGAAACCCACCAAGTCGTAAGAGCTTTGGTATGGGAACAATTGGGACTGAAAAACTACCGGAAGCATCCCCCACAAAATGGTCAGCCGGAACAAGAAGCTATAACTGAAAAGCCGGTAAGTGTACCACTGCCTCAAGAAAGGAAGAAGATTAGCTTTGATCCCATTTTTAAGCAAAGAGATTTTAGCTTTGAGCCACTGACTTCTTTGGTATTTATGCCCCTGGAAGCCTATTGGTCTGAGTCTTTATGGCTGCATCTTAAAGATACGCTTCGTGAATTGGGGTATTATTCTCGTAAAGCAAATTCCATTTATTCTGAAGACTCCTTAGAAATCAATTGGCGAGAAATCAATCAATGTGAGTTGATTATTGCTGACCTTACCTATAAACATCCGGATGTCTTTTATAAAGTCGGTATAGCTCATACACTCGGTAAAAATGTAATCCTGATTACCCAGCATGCCAGAGACTTGCCGGGTGACTTCAAACGATTCCCTTATATTGTTTATGACAACAATATTTACGGCTTACAGGATCTCCGAAATAATTTACTGAGTTTGGTTAGGGATATGCGTGCTGATTAGGGCTCCGAACCCAAAAATCCTTCTATCTCTTCATCAGAAAGATGTTCGTCGTTCAGCTTATCCTGCTGATCTCTATTGGCTTCCCGCATACGGGCAATCATAAAAAGAACCGCATTTGCAGCAAAAAAGACCAAGATGAGTACAACGATAGTAATGACGAAAGGAGATGCCATTTGGATTCCGCTATGTGTTTTTAGAGCCTGAAACGAAAGGATAAACTTTCCTTATACTAACGAATCTTTACGGAAAAAAGTGAGGCAGGGATAAATCTTTTGCGGAATTTATAGGCGCTTTAAGAACTTTATCAGCAAATTTCTTACTTCTGCGTAGCGGGACAGCTCAATTGTATCGGGTCTATCATTGACGTCATGATAATGCGGAGGTCCGCCGAGGGTGTAAATAAAAAAGCCGGGAACCCCATTTAGCAAAAAGAAATAATGATCGCTATTTGGCGCATTTTTTCGGGAACGGACTTTTGGAACGGCCGCTAATTCTTCATTTGCCTGGACCAATTTTTCAAATTGTGCCGGATAATCCTTCCCCCCTACTGCCATGATTCCATCTATCCCATTTCCCATGAGATCCAGGTTTAGGATAAATTTGGTTTGTGTCAAAGGAACGATCGCTTGTTGCTGGACATAAAAGCCCGATCCCAATAAGCCGGTTTCTTCTCCTCCAAATGCAATGAAAAGCATACTATAGTCTGGCTGATTTTCTTCTTGTGAAAAATACTCTGCCATAGACAGAAGCATACTGGTACCGGAAGCATTATCATTGGCACCTCGAAATACAGCTGTACCTACTTTCCCCAAATGATCATAATGTGCACTGATAATAATGACTGTATCCCGAACTTTTTTTCCGGGGAGGAGACCAATCACATTTTGTGATTCTAGTCTTTGAGGACCGGTTTCCACTTTTAGATCTGCTTTCTTCCACTTCTCTGTTTTCATATCAGCCTGAAAATCTATTACAGGTACACTGCCAAGCTCTCTTGAAAAACCAGCGGTCAATTTTTCATGAAGCACAAGTATCGCTTTGGGCTGGAAGTATGAAATACTTCCTATTCGAACCTGAATATTTCTCAATTCCTTTACCGCCTCTTTCTTTTCAGAATCGTTGGCAATTTCTTTGGGCAAACCATTCCTGATCACCACTATTTTTCCAGTAGCATTTGGATACTTTTGCCCATCTAACCCATAGCCTAAGTCTAATATTTTCCCTTTGGCCGACCCGGAGCCACTGTTTCGACTAATGATAAAGTCCTTCCCTATTTCGTAATCCTTGCCATCTATATTGAGGCGTGCATGGGTAGAAAGATTGATTTCCAAGGTAAACTTCTGGAGATAGGTTCCTTTTCCTGTCTTTCTGGATTCGAGTAAAGGAAATAAGCCTATTTCTTTGAATCTTTGACTAAGGTAATTGGCGGCTTTGATGTGTCCTTGGTCTATATATCCACGCCCCCCTAAGGAGTCGGAACAGAGGATCGCAATTTCCGAACGAGCCTTTTGCAGGATCTCTTCGGCCGATTGGGCGCCAGATGAGAAAGGAAGAAAAAATAAAAGAAAAGAAAGTATCCAGCTGTGATTCATGGATACAAATTAGAAAAAAAGAAAGGGCTTAGGAAGCGGATGTGCGTCCTAAGCCCGGGATTGAAGGAGTGTAGCTATTTTAGTTTGAAAAGGAAAGGCAGCGTAACCATAGTTGCTACGGCTTTTCCATTTTTTTCTCCCGGAGTAAAGGTGAGCGATGCAATATGCGGCTCTACACTTTCAGCCAACTCTTTAGGAGAACCCGGCAAAATCTCGTGAGAGCTTACCTTGCCGTTTTTATCTACTTTCACCTTTACCATAACTTTTCCCTCTATGCCCGCTTTTGCAGCATCCTTGGGATAACCGATGGCCTGATGTACCTCTACCAGATTGGTGCATTTGGGGTATTTATCCACATCCAATTTTTTATCCTGTGCGGAGAGGCTTGTAAGTGAAAAAAGAGAGATAAGGAAAAGAGAACTTAGTATATGCTTGAGTAAAGCAGAGTTTATGATGAAGTGGTTCATTTTATTTTAATCTAATAATACAAAGTTGAAAGGAACGGTAACTTGTACAGTGACTGCCTTACCGTCTTTGGCAGGGGTTTCGAATTCGAGTTTGCTTAAGTGCTCTTCTACTGCATCCGTAAGAATTGCATGAGCAGATTCAATGATTTCATGCCCTACATATTCCCCAAACTTATTCACCTCAATCTTGGCCAGGACTTTTCCCTCTATGCCGGCGTCCCGAGCAATTTTTGGATATCCAATGGTCTTTTTGATTTCGTTGATATTAAGTGCTTGGGGTTGTTGATCTTGCACTTTCATCTCTATCATTACAGGCCCATTATCTGAAGCGGGGACACTGTCAAGGATGGCAACGTATTTATTTTCGACATTCTCTGCGGAGATCACTTGTGCTTCTTCAATTTCAGAAGTACAGGCAATTACCAGTGCAAAGGCAAATGGCAGAAGCATTGCGTATTTGATCCTCGATTTGTGGGGATCTGGTTTTCGCATAAGCATCATTATTCGATTTTTGGTATGCATGTGAAAAAAGCTGTGCGTCAGCTGCAGCGGTTGACCCAAAGTTTGGGACAGGATCAATTGTATATAGCTATGCTGCTCACCTTGCTGTGAAGCAGCCCGATCGGCTTGGTATTCGTGAACCATGCGTAGTTCACTGAGGATGAAGTAGATCACAGGGTTGAACCAGGCGAGTACCTTCCATATTTCCATATAAAGGATATCCAGACTATGTCGCTGTTTCACATGACAGAGTTCATGTTGGATAATCTGTACTTTTTCCTGCTCACTCAGTTTGCTTTCTTTATCCCAAAAAATATAGGGGCCAAAAGATGCTGGACTGATTTTTCCTTCACTATAAATAAGGGTAGCGCCCTCTATACTTTCTTTCTGCTCAGATTTCCTGATTTTTTGCAGGACTTTGACTATTCGCAGTATGAGAAGTCCCAATATCAGCAAGGATACGGTGATATATAATGGACTCAGAATGGTGTCATAACTGTAAGCCCATGAACTTACAGCTTCAGTGCTTATAGTAATGGTTTCCAGACTTGTGCTGATTAAGGGACTTATATTTGCATTTGGGAATGCTGGGATTTTTATGAGTGGGAGAATAGCTGAAATAGGTAGAATGCTTAGCAGAAAGAATCTGTTCAACTGGTGCTTCTGCTCTTTTCGTAAAAAGAGGTAAAAATACCCAAATAAGAGAGAGGAGCTGATTGTGAAAGTTAAGAGAAATTCTATGCTATTCATGATCTTGCTCTTTATTTAGTTTCTTTAAAATTTCATCTAGATCCTTGAGGTCGATTTCTCCCTCCTTATGGAAAAAACTCAGTAGGCGGTTGAAGGAACCGTCAAAGTACTTGCCCAGAAATTGCTGAAAGTAAGCCTTGGCGTAGTTGTCCTTTTCAACCAATGGATAATATTGATGAGATTTGCCAAAGGTATTGTGCGAAATAAAGCCTTTGTCGCCAAGTATCTTGATGATGGTAGAAACGGTACTTTGCTTAGGCTTGGGCTCTGGAAGCTCCTGCATGATCTCTTTCAGAAAAGCTTTTTCCAGCTTCCAGATAATCTGCATCAATTGTTCCTCTGCACGTGTGAGTTTTTGCATTTTGATCTAAAGATTTAGATCAAAAGTATATCTAAATTTTTAGATATACAACTAATTTTTTAGATAAAGAAATGTGTTAAAGGTTTAGTGTGTTGGTTGTCAGTTGTTTATGTGTGTGAAAAATACCCGCAGCCTAGCTGTCATTGCGAGGGAACCGAAGCAATCTCCTTCACTCAAATACGTATTTTTCAAGCAAAGGGGATGGCCGCGCCCTTAAAAAGGGCTCGCAATGACAAGTCTGTATGAGATGTTTACTTAACGCGTTTTCTTCCGCAAGACCTGCCCGGCATGATCAGTGGTGATGAGCTCCCCTACCGCGCCTCGACTAAGCTCGGCTGCATTGGCTTCATCGGTATCGATATGCATTTCGAGGGCATATTTAGGAGAAACGCGAATGAGGACATTTCCGAAAGTCAGGCTTCGTTCTTCATTCTCTACCCGAATTTCTACAATGTCTTTATCCTCAACTCCAAAAGTCTCAGCATCTGCAGGAGTCATATGGATATGTCTCCATGCACAGATCACTCCTTCTTTGAGGCTCAATTCTCCTTCTGGACCTACCAATTTGATGCCCGGTGTATTTTCTACATGACCGGATGCACGTACTGGGGCATCGATACCGAGAAAGAATTCGTCGGTCCGAGAAATTTCGACTTGATTTTTAGAGCGAACAGGTCCGAGGATTCGAACTCTTTCTATCGTATTTTTCGGTCCTACCAAACTTACTCTTTCATTAGCGGCAAACTGTCCAGGTTGAGAGAGAGGCTTGTATTCGGTGAGCTCATAACCCTTTCCAAAAAGAGTATCTATACTTTCTTGTGTGAGGTGAACATGGCGAGCCGAAATGGCTATGGGTATTCTGAGGGGAGTTTCTTTTACTGTATGCTTTTTTAGAATGATCTGCTCTGCTTTACGCGCCATTTCGTATTGCTCGTCTGTAGGAATCACCAGCAATTTACAGCGGCTGTGTCCCATAGAAATGTCCGCAATGGCATTTTTATCATCCAGGTCGGCGTCGCGATTTGCATCTTCATTCAAAATCGCCCCCAGAAACTCCAGTCTTTGGCTGGCTCTTTCTCTGATTGTAGCACTATTTTCTCCTATTCCTCCTGTGAAAATGATGGCATCAACCCCTCCCAATACGGCTGCATATGCCCCGATATATTTTCTCAGTCTGTGGCTAAAAATCTGAATAGCTTTTCTTGCAGCTTCATTTCCTCCGGCTGCCATATTTTCTATGTCTTGCATATCATTGGTGCCTGATATGCCTTTCAAACCACTTTCTTTATTTAGGGCTTCATCTAATTGCGTCGAGTCCCAATTCTCCTCCTTCATCAAATGAATGAGAATACCGGGATCCACGTCTCCACTCCTTGTTCCCATGACCAGACCTTCCAAAGGCGTCATCCCCATAGAGGTTTCTATAGAACGCCCAAATTCGACTGCAGCCAATGAAGCTCCATTCCCCAAATGACAAGTAATCAATCTCAATTGGCGAATATCTTGTTGGAGAAATTCAGCAGCTTTGCGACTGACATAGCTATGACTACTTCCGTGAAAGCCATATCTACGAATTCCATGTTTATTGGATAATTCCGCAGAAAGGGCATATGCCTGTGCTCGTTTGGGAAGCGTATTATGAAAAGCTGTATCAAATACGGCTACATGAGGAAGATCAGGCCAATGCTTCTTCGCCTGCTTTATTCCCAGGAGATTGATGGGATTGTGAAGAGGAGCAAGAGAGGAAAGATTATCGATGGCTTTCTCAACCGTTTCATCTATTTCTACCGGTCCACTAAAATCAGCGCCTCCATGTACAACTCTATGAACGATACCGGAGAGTTCATGATCTCCTAGTGCTGATTTGATCTTTGGAATGGCGAAATCCAGGCAAGGCTTATGGCCACTATCGGGACACTCGACTTTTTCTCCGTTTAAGCTAAATTCCGGATTTTCCTGATTGATATCGCTCAGACGAGCCACAAGTAGTCTATCAGTAGTCTCCGTTTGAATAACTTCAATTTTTACCGAAGAACTACCGCAATTAATCAGCAGTACGTTCATGATCTATGCGTTAAAAAGAGGATTCCTCTTATATTTTCTCAAACAATCGCAAAAAGCGAATATCGTTTTGGGAATACAATCTCAAGTCTGGGACCCTGTAGAGAATCTGTGCGATACGTTCCACACCCATTCCAAATGCGTAACCGGAGTATTTACTGGAATCGATATTACAGTTTTCTAATACATTGGGGTCGACCATGCCACATCCCATGATTTCCAACCAGCCGGTGTGCTTACATACATTACATCCTTTTCCCCCACAGACTCCACAGGTAACATCCATTTCTGCACTAATTTCTGTAAATGGGAAATAAGAAGGTCTGAGCTTGATATTTACACCTTCTCCAAACATTTCTCTGGCGAAATACAGAAGCGCTTGCTTCATATCTGCAAAGCTGATGTTTTCGTCTACTACCAATCCTTCTACCTGGTGGAAGAAACAATGAGCACGAGCTGAGATAGCTTCATTGCGATATACCCTTCCTGGCGAAAGCACACGAATCGGCGGTTGGGAATCTTCCATCACACGCACCTGCACGGATGAAGTATGGGTACGCAGCACATATTCAGGATCGCGATTTACGAAGAAGGTATCCTGCATATCTCTTGCAGGGTGATTGTCTGGAAAATTAAGGGCGGAGAAATTGTGCCAGTCATCTTCAATCTCAGGACCTTCAGCTACGGTAAAACCGATTTTCTCAAAAATACTGACGATGCGATTGAGGACAATAGAAAGTGGATGCCTGCCACCGGTAACAAAGGGATCACCAGGCAGGGTAAGATCATGCGGCTTGTTGGCTGATTGATTCTGCGCCTTGAGTCCTTTCTGAAATTCTTCCAGGCGTGCCTGCGCACGATTTTTTAGCTCGTTCAAAGGTTTCCCTAACTCCCGCTTTTGTTCACCGGGAAGGTTACGAAACTCATTGAACATCTGATTGATGATGCCTTTTTTGACGGTGTACTTATGGCGGTACTCCTCAAGGTCCTCTGCTTTCTCTACTACAAAGGAATCTACCTCTGCCAGTATCTGTTGAATTTTATCCTGCATCTTAATTTTCTAACGCGCGCAAGTTACAGAAAGGTGTTCAAGGGTTCAAGGAAAAAACGTGTTGGAGTATTAGGGTGTTAGCGTGTTGGTGTTAATCTCCGATATACCTCCCGCACACCAGCACGTCAACACATCAACACGTTCCCCTAATGCGTTATCTTACAGCGGGGTAACCTCTGCTGCACCAATTCGATTTCATAGCGAGTGAGATTGTTTAGGGAAAGATCCAGGCTTCTCAATTTACTAAGGCCTCCAATCCAGGCAGGAACCTCTACCAGACGGTTATTACTGAGGTAAATGGTAGTGAGGTTTTCCATATTTTTGATCTCCTCGGGCAGGCGATTGATCCTATTTTTACTCAGGATCAATACTTCCAGATTCTGAAGGCGACTGATGTCTGCAGGAATGGTTTTGAGCTTATTATTGCTAAGGTTGAGTACTTGCAGATTGGAGAAACGATCGAGACCCGGAGGTAATTCTTTGTATTTCTGTCCACTAAGGGAAAGTTTATATACCCTTTCCGGATCACGTACTGCATCATTGATACTATAATACCACTTACTGTTCTTGAGCTGGTAGGCATCAAGTCTGGGGCCCGGGGTGAATCCTCGAGATAACATTTCGGGATTTACACGAGAAGTATCATTTGCAGTTGTATCAATAGCTGTGCCTGTGGTATCAACTTGAGCGATGAGTCCCTGGGTAAAAAAACATAGGAACAGGCTAATCAGGAATATGCGCATAGTAAGAGTACGATTATAGAATGCTTTACTTATAGAACGGAAAAATACGTAATCTCATACTATTAGACCAAAAAATCCGGAAAGGGTCAAGGCAAATAAAAAGCCCCAATTCGCATAAACGATCAAATTGGGGCTTTTTATTCGTGTGGAGAAATCCTTAATTATCCTTATTAGTTTCCCTGTATGCCGGATTAATTTTGAGTTTTCGCTCAAGTAGATGGAGCTCTTCTTCCCACTTCCTCATATCCTGGTACTTTTTTTCTTTCTGAGAGATTTCATTCATTTTTGCCTGAATGACTTTCTCTTTTTGGCGAAGGGTCAGTTCCTTTTCCTCTAATTGCTGTTGAAGCAGTATCAGTTTCCTTTCACGATCATCTTTCAACTGACTTCTACTTGCTTCAACCTTTTGCACACGGGTGATAGTAGCTTTTTCTTCTTCCAGTGTGCTCACTTCAGTCGTCAGAGAATCGATTTCCAAATTCAAACGCGCCAATTGGGTTTTATTTGAATTCTGCATATAAAGGATGCGTTGCTCCATGCGGTATATTCTTTCCTGATAGGCAAGCAAAGAGTCTCTTTGTGGGCCATTGAAACCTTGACCATTTTCGACTAAATAACTGAGGCTATCATTGGCGGATTCCAAACGGCTGACATCACTTTTTAGGCGGGTCATTTCCTGCTGGTACTGATCTCTTTTGGAAATATTTTGTCCCAAATATTTGTTATTGGCATGAAGTTGAGCGAGTAGTGCCCGATTTACTTCATCCATTTCTTTGATACGTTTCCTTTTTTCATCCAACTCTAAGGCCATTTTATCCATTCGTTGCCCATCCTCAGAATCGTAAAACCTTTTGCGTCTTTTGAAACGATTCATTTTGGTTTGCATTCGCTTACTCTCCTTCATGCTACTCTTGAGGCGCTTCTCCAGAATAGCCTCACGTTCACCAGCCAAACTCAAGGTAGCTTCCAGCTCATCTTTAAGCTTGGCATTGTTATATTCCAATTCATTTACCCGCAAATACAAGATGTCATATTCTTCGTCCACTACAGGAGAGTTTGCTGCAAGGCTATTTTTGCTGAGTTCTACCTGCTTTTCTTGCTCCTTCAAAGCCTGTTCTGATAAGATTAACTCCTCTTCCAGGTTTCCGATTTTACTCAAAGAATTCTGTAGGGCTAATTCGAGAGAATCTCTTTGTTTCTCAATTGCTGGATCAAGGCGTATTAAATTTGCTTCTTTTGCCTGGTTTGTTGTGAGCTTTTGTTGTAAAGCATCTTGCTCGGCCAGAAGTGCGACCATCTGCTTATTGTTTTGCTCAAGAGATGCTGTCAATTTCTCATTACTTTCCTCCAGATTTGCTATCTCTTGCTCATATTTCTTTTTTTGGATTTGTAGATCATTTTCTCTGCGCAGGCTAGAGTTTGATTGCAATTCATCTATACGGCTTTGAAGCATGGCGATTTCTGCTTTGCTGGAAGAAAGCTCGGATTGCAATTCATTTTTTTCTTCTACATTGTCTGACTTCTCAGCTATGAGATTTTTTGAATTCTGTAGCTTTGCTTCCAACTGAGAAATCTCTTTTTCATAAGTATTAGATTGCTCTGCTAATTTCACCTGGCTTTTTTCCAATTCTTCTTCTAATGCCTTGATTGTCTCTTGGCTATTTCCACTCTTATCGGCCAAACTGTTTTCTGCTTTTTCCAGCTTCGCTTCAAGACTGGCTATTTTTTGTTCATTTTGGCTTGAGTTATTAGCCAGTTTACTTTGAGTTTCCTGAAGCTCATCTTCCAGCTTACGGACTTGCTCCTCCTTACTAGCTGTGTTATCATTCAGCTTGGCCTGGGCTTTCTCCAACTCAATCTCCAAAGCTGTGATTTGTTGTTTATACTGTCCCTCTATTGCAATCAGTTCTGAATTATCTTGGTCTTTGCTCTCCAATACTCGGGTTAGATTTCCTTCCAGCTCTTTTTTCTCCGCAAGCAATTGAGTGTTTTTTCTGGAAAGTTTGGAAGACTCTTCTTTAAGGGAAGCGATTTGAGTTTTATAAGATTCCTCTTTTTGCGTAAAAGCTTTTTCTGTGGAAAGCTCTTTTTCAGAAATACTTTTTAAGTTGGATTCATTCTCAGCAAGAAGTTTACTTTTTTCTTCTTTGAGGCGATCATAATCTGCTGCAAGGCTTTGTTTCTCTTTGAGCAGATTCATATTAGAAGTATTCAATTCGCCCAAAGACTCATTCAATTCATTGATTTTATTCTCTTTGGCTAATAAGTCTTCTTTAAGTTTAGCCAAATCTTCTTCTAGTACAGCTGTATTATTTATGCTGAGACTTCCATTTTCATCCGTTAATTCTTGTTGCTTTTCAAGGCGGGCAATCTGTTTTCGCTGACGGATAGTGGTTTCCAATAACTTATCCTCTTCGATGCGGGAAAGTTTCTTTTCAATCATCATTTGACGAACCCTTGTTCGCAAATCAGCATATTCCTTTTTGAGCTTTGAGAGGTTTTTTTCCTCGGGTGCATCCATTTGGGAAGTGAAAATACTTTTCGCCACACTATCTCTTCTTTCCAGCTCATTGTTTGCTTCTTCATAGGCCAGTTGAAGAGACTGATTTGCCATAAGGAGAGAATCAACCCATTGTTGCCGCTCTCCAGGACTGGGAGCAGATGCCGCCAATTGGCTATTGGCCTTTTCATCGGGTTCCTCTGCCGGCCAATAGGGAAAGTCGATTTGAATACCTTGATCTACAGTATTACTGGCAAGGTAATCCATATGAGAAATGCTCCAGCTCCTCCAGATGCCAGAAACAGGAGTTAACTTTTTTGCCTGGTAGAATTTTTTGGCCAGAATCGGATTCTCAGAAAGCCAGATAAGATTTGAACTCAAAGATTCTACTATACCTTTTTCTTTAGCTAACCATGCTCTGTCCGATATGATCTGCTTCATGAGATTCGGATGCTCACGGGTCCAGATTAGATTGTTCATCAAACGCTCGGTAAGTTCTGGATGGCGCTTGAGGTATTTATAAGCTGCATCCTCAAAATAAGGATAGCTTTCAGATAATATTTTCAATTCCTTCCCATCGATTTCCTGGCGATGTACAAGTGCCTGACCAAATCGATATCTGAATTCAGGATAATCCAGGTATCCATCTTGGTTCTTATCTGTACGTTCGAAATATTCAGGACTTTGGTAATAGGCGAAATTTTCTCTCAGTTGCAGAATTTCAGATTCACTGAGATATTTGTCCTCGTTAAGGTCCGCGAGGAGAAACACTTCTTCGATATACCAGTTTGACAGTTTATCCTGGCTAAAGGATGACTGGGGGAAGAGGCCTAAGGTACAAAGCAGAGCAAGCAAAGTGGTATGAACTAGAGGTTTCATACAAATAACTTAAGGACATCGGCCCCAATTCCGACATCAGGTGTTTGATTTGAAAAGACTTGACCTATAACAGATTGGGATAAAAGTACATCTTGAATGTCACAATTAAAAACCTATCTGTGTCATGTGTATAGATTAGTTCCGAGCTCATATGAATAAACGTATTGCCATCCCGATTCTTGCATTGATTCTATTATTAATTGATTTCTATGCCTTTGAAGCCATTCGGGTATTGCTGGCTCCTCTTTCTGCTTCCATTCAATCCACTGCCACTTATGGATACCGGGGACTGAGTGTGATTACCATAATTTGCCTTTTTGCTTATCACTTTATTGATCCTCAGGTTTTAGGGAAAAGGGCAAGAACCATAATTATGGTTTTCATTTTCACTATTTATGTGGCCAAAACCTTTTTAATCCTGAGTCTGGTTCTAGATGATATTCGGAGGTTACTATTTTGGATTTGGGCAGAAAGCACAGGCTCTCCTTATGCAGCTGAGCGGTCTTTTTGGATGATCTTTATTGGAGGAATTCTGGCTTTATTTACCTTAGCTGCGATTAGCTGGGGAATTCTGATCGGTGCTCATGATTATGCGGTGAGAAAATCAACAGTTTACTTAGCCAATTTGCCTAAAGCTTTTGATGGTTTTAAGGTTTTGCAAATATCCGATGTTCATTCAGGTACTTTCTGGAATAAAAATGCCGTAGCTAAAGGGATTGAACTCATCAAAGAGCAAAAGGCAGATACAATCTTCTTTACAGGTGATCTGGTAAATAATGTGGCGGATGAAATGGAAGATTATAAAGAACTTTTTGGTCAGTTGGAGGCAAAGTATGGGGTATACTCCATTTTTGGGAATCACGATTATGGGGACTATGTATACTGGCCGAATAAAGAAGCAAAAGAGGCTAACCTTAGGAAGCTAGCGAATATACAGAAAGAGATGGGCTGGGACCTTTTGATCAATGAGCATAGAATATTAGAAAAAGGAGGAGAAAAGATAGCTGTGATCGGAATTGAAAACTGGGGGGCTAAAGCAAGATTTCCCAAATACGGAGATTTATCAAAAGCTCATAAAGGGACAGAAGAAATACCTGTGAAACTACTTTTATCTCACGATCCCAGTCATTGGTTGGAACAGGTGATCCCAGAGTATCCCGATATTGATATTACGTTTTCTGGCCATACCCACGGAATGCAATTTGGCATAGACACCAAAAGATTTAAATGGAGCCCGGTAAAATATGTCTACCAACAGTGGGCGGATTTGTATAAGCAAGGAGAACAATATCTCTATGTAAATCGTGGCTTTGGCTACCTGGGTTTTCCCGGTCGGGTGGGCATTCGTCCGGAGATTACGGTTATTACGCTGAAAAGCGGAAGGGCATGATGTCGAACTGATGAGCAATTTTTGCTAATTCGGTGCCCCATTTTTATTTTTATAGGTACAAGCACAAATCGGGAAACATAAAGGATCCAATTAATTTTAATTGCCTTTGCTGTTGGAGCTCTTTATGAAGGGGGCCGTTACCTCTTTGAAGAAGTCTTATCTGAGACAAAGAAGTGTAGTCGCTGCAATGGAAAAGGTTGGTGGCAAAACACCCGCAATCGCGATCGATGTGAATGGTGCAACGGTTCAGGAAGATTACCTAAAGACCACCCATTATAAGAATCAATCAAACGTATGAATACTGATGTCCTGCTGAAAACTGCCCATCGACTCTTGGAATTGGGAGATTTTGAGCGGGCAGAGTCTGCATATACCCAATTGGTCCTGAAAGGGATTGAAAAATTAGAGGTTTTCAATAATCGAGGTTCTGCGAGATTTGCATTGGGAAAGTATGAACGAGCCATCCGCGATTATTCCAAAGCCATCCAGCTAGACCCTCGCATCGACTATCCCCATTTCAATCGGGCAAATTGTAAGTTTGAAATGGGAGATTTAGCCGGAGCTATTCGAGATTATGAGCGAGCCCTTCAATTTAATCCAGGCCATCCCAGCAGTTATTTAAATCGTGCTCTTACCTATCAGAAAAAAGGAGAGCATAGAAAGGCCCTATCGGATTTTCAGTCCTTTAAAGACCACTCTGATGGCTTTTCTTCTACGCTTCTTGAAATGCGAAGCGAGAGTTTTTTCGCTTTGGGAAGAGAGGAGGAAGGAATAAAGGATTTGTACCAGGCTTTGGATCATGAAGGGGCTGGTAAATCATTGTTTATCAAACTAGTTGACCTCCATCTTGAAAGAGGAGAATTAAAGGAAGCCCTTTCCTTAAGTAAAAGAGCCCTGAATGTTTACTCAGAAGATCAGGAACTCAAATTAAAACGTGCAGAGTGCTTTGTACGAGCGGATGCACCTGCGTTGGCCTGGACGGATTTAGATGTTTTGGATGATGAGAAGGAAGAAGGAAATGCTGCATATTTCTTTTTAAAGGGAAAAATTCTGGAGTCTCTCAATCGTTTTACTGAAGCGATTGATTTACTCCGGAAAAGCATCTATATCGATCCGGAAAATGTGGAAAGCTGGTTGGTACTGGCAGGGGTTTATTTCAAGGCCAAAGATTTCCAAAATTGTCTGGATGCAGTGAAGCGGGTGCAGGAACTAGATAGGGATTTTCCAGAAAGTTATCTTCTTGCCGCAAAAGCAAATTATGAATTGGGCAAATTCTATGCAGCCAATGCACAATGGGAGTTATATGAAGCACGGGGGGGAGATATCCCAGAGGCTTATTTATTTAAAGGATTTGCCTTGATTGAAAGGCAAAATTTTGATGAAGCTGCTCGTGCTTTTGATAAAGCTATACGACTAAATCCTAAAAATCCAGATGCTTATTTGGGAAGAGGAAATGCATCTCTTGCAAATTCGCAATATGAGAATGCACTAAAATACTATGACCAGGCCCTGGAAATCGCTCCTGACTTTCGCTCGGTTCACTTTAATCGGGGAGTTGCCCTAAAGAATTTGGGCAAACCTCAATCTGCTATCAAGGCCTGGGAGCGGGCAGCAGATTTGCATCATCCCAAAGCAGAGGCTTATCTTCGTAGATATCGCAAATAGCCCGATGCCTGAAACCAGCCTTCCTCAACTGCTAAAAGACTATCCTGTGATCACCAAACGCGTGGTAAATTGGCGGGATATAGATCCGGCCTTACATGTGAGCAATACCAAATACCTCGAATGGGCGGAAATGGGCAGGATAGATTATTTGGGAAAATATTACCAAAGAGTCGATCAAAAAGAAGGGGAAGGAATTGGGCCAGTCATTGCAGCAATAAAGATTCAATATTTATATCCTGTAGGATTTCCGGATGAGGTGCTGATCGGAACCCGCATGTTTGAAATGGGGGGCTACAAATATGTCCTCGAGGCAAATATAGTAAGTCAAAAATACCAGAAGAGTGTGGCGAAGGCAAAGTCAAAAATGGTACTTTTTGATTTTGTGAAAGGAAAGAAAGTGAAGCTTCCTGAAAGCTTTCATGAATCTATAAAGCAATTTGAAGCCGATATCCTTTCATTGCCCAGGACCTAAATAAACAAATAGCTTTTATGAAAGTAACCAGAGAGAAGAACCAGGTTAAGGCACACGAAATAGATTTCAAAAGTCGCATGAGTATACCTGCTTTGATCAACAACATGCAGGAGGCTGCCTGGAACAGCGCGGAATCTCTGGGAGCATCCGTTTCCAGATTGCAACAAGATGGAATTAGTTGGGTGCTGACAAGATTGAAGTTGGAGATCGAAAGGCTACCCAAACATCGGGAGTATTATTATGTCGAATCCTGGCCTTCGGGAGGGGAACGTTCTTTTGTATATCGGGATTATCGAGTGTATGATGAAAATGAGGTCTGTATAGCAAAGGCCACTAGTACCTGGCTGGTTTTTGACTTGGAAACACGCAGGATGATTCGCATTCCTGATTGGTTGCAGTCTCTGACCTCACTTCCTCGTGGTCAAAACGCCTTGAACGTTGCTTCTGGCAAAATCCCTCCCATCAAATCTTCGGAAGGGGCTCAGAGTTTTCCCCTTCGCTGGCATGACATAGATACCAATCAGCATTTAAGCAATACCTATTATTTCCAAATAGCTATCGAAGGATTGCCTTTCGAAGTCCTGAGCGAACAGAATTTGAAGAGTATAGATTTAAACTTTCGATCGGAGTCTACCTGGGGAGACAAACTTTTGTCAGCTGTAGAAGATTTAGGAGATGGAAATTGGCTACATACCATTTATAAAGAATCTGATCAAAAAGTTTTGGCGCTTGCAAAGTCGTTCTGGTCGAGAAATTGAGGACTTGCGAATAAAAAAACCACTAATATGAGAATAAATACCTCTGAGGTGCGTTTTTTGCTATAGAATTTCTGTTTATTGTAAGTTATAAGATATTACAGGGTATATTTATATGCTAGCAGCTATATTAGGCAAATCATATTTGGGGTATGATTAGAACTTTTACGCTTTTTCTGTGTCTGATTACTTGTTTTAATTTTTCAAGATCTCAGGATCTACTCTTTCTTACTGGGCCTGACTCGGTAAACATGTTGAGCTCAGATCGTCAATTACTCGATACTTTGGAAAGTATGGGGCTAAACGTGATGGTTCGAGGAGTAGACGCAACTCCGATTCAGCCGGAAGAAGCTGATGGAAAGACATTTGCTTTCATCTCACCTTCAGTGACAGCTAGTCTTATTGGGATTGCATTCAGAGATGTGAAAATTCCCATTATAGTTAGCGAAGCATTTCTTTTCGACGATATGAAGATGACCGGTCCTACTGCAGGAGTAGATTATGGAATTCGTTCCGGCCGCGAACAAATTGATATTCTTGAGCCTGATCATCCCATTGCAGGTGTTTACAATAATACTATAGCAGTCTCTTCAACTTTGACCAGCTTTATGTGGGGTAATCCATCTGCTGATGCGTTAAAGATTGCAGAAGTAAGTAATTCAGGAAGTACAAATCAGGTAGCCATCTTTGTCTACGACTACAAAGATGAAATGATAAACTTTCGCGCTCCGGCTATGCGGATTGGTTACTATCTGAGGGAAAACGCAACAACCCTGAGTTCAGATGTTGGATGGGATATTTTTAGAAATACCATCAATTTTGTACTAAGTGAATACTGTATTTCGAGTGCTGATAGCTTGTCTCTAGCCTCCGATACTCTAAACATTATCAATGGCGAGGCAAATCTGACCATCACCATTGAAGATACTGCTTACGTAGCAGCTGGATACACGAAAAGATATTTTCTCACCAGTGAACCTAGTGGAATTATCCTCGAAGTTTCGGATAGCCTAAACTTTGAGGTTAATAGTGGAGGAGATTATGGAATCTATTCTATGGTTTATCTGGGGATGCCGGGAACCTATGATTACTTTGACGATTCCTTTATCATCATTGGCCAAACGAGTATAATTGAGATTCAGGATGCTATACAAATACAAGGAGTTTGCGCTGATATTGATACCAGCGGCATCCAGTTTTATGTTCAGGATTGTGGTGCCAATGCGGGTGCATTGGATATCCCAAGCGCTTCTACCATCAATGGAGGACAAGCAACTTTGACAACATCACATACGGTCCCTCCATCTGTTCCACCAGGTTATGATGTAAAGTACTTGTTGAGCCGTGGTAGCAATGCTCTTTATGTAGATGTTTCAGATACTCCTGAGTTTACGGTTACAGAAGCTGCAGAGTATGGCATTCATACCTTAGTTTATGACTCGGTTCCGGGAGGGGTAAATTTTCTTGACCTGAGTTTTTATCAGCTTGGTACAGCTAAAATTGGAGATATTGAAGCGCAAATAACAGCAGACAGGCTTTGTGCAGATTTAGATTTTGCGGGAGCGATTGTAGATATTGATTCCTGTAAAGCAGATGCCGGTGTGTTGGCCATGGCTTTAGAAACGGATTCTCTAAGAACCGGCCCCATAGATGTACAAGCTAATATACTCGCCTCCCCTACTGTCCCTTCTGGATATAACTTCAGGTACATCCTGACTTCAGGCGACAGCATGATCATCGAGGCAATCGGAAATACGCCCATCTTTACAGTGAATTCTTCCGCGAGATACAGGATTCATTCTCTGGTATACAATCCTGACCCCAATAGTCCTGACTTTGTAGATCTCACCAGCATCGATTTGGGACAAGACTCATTAAATAAAATAACGGACCAGATTGATACCGCTAGTATTTGTGCGGACATCAGTAGCCCTGCAACTCCTACTAATGTAGTTTCAGCTGTGTTTTTCATCAAGTTTGATCTTTCCGAGAAACCAGGTCCTAGAAACGTATTACTCTGGATTCTCTCTGAAGCAGTTAGAGATGGAGTTTATTCTGTGGAAAGAAGTATAGATGGGATTTTGTATAATGTGATCTATACACGGAAAGAGTTAACGTCGGCCCGAAGTCCAGTGACCTATGTATATGTCGATGTAGAGCCCAGACCTGGAAAAAATTACTATCGAATCAAATTCACCAATATCAATAATACCTTCTTTTACTCTCGAGTAATCCTGGTTGAAAATGAAGTAACCATTACTCCTGAGTTTAAGATCTTCCCCAATCCCACCTTTGGAGAGCTAAGCTTTGAACCTCAATTTCTGGATCCAGGGAAGTTTGAAGTGAGTATCATTGATTCACGTGGAGCGAGTGTTTATCAGGCAGTCATGGACTTCTCAGAGGATCCTCTCAAGACCCTTGATATAAGCTATCTCCCAAGAGGTCTCTATCATGTGAATTTCCTGGATGTTTCCAGTGGAGAAAGAAGTTCCTATAACCTCTTCCGCCAGCAAGAGCGCTAGTTTGTGAAAAAATATAACATGCCTGCCAGTTGTCCAATTTCTAAACAGCTGGCAGTTTTTTTATGCCTTTCTACGAAATCGCGATTTTTCATCCTCGATTTGCGATCAATTATGCTGAACCGTAATAATTTCTACAAGAACAGTAAAGCTGCATTCATATCTTGATAAAATTGGCGTATGAAGTCTTATTTGTTTTAGTTTTCGTATTAAATCATTAGTGGTTTAAATGGCTGTTTGTCAGGGGTTTATATCCTATTGATTTGGGCCTCTTTTTGATAAAAAACCGCTTCGCGAATGGTCCCTGTCATATGGCAATTTATTTGTTGATATTGGATATATCCAACGTCATAAAAGGGAAAAAAACTCAAAAACCTAAGCCGAATTTAGAAGGTGATGAACGGTAAATTAAAAGGCATATATGCATGGGGCCTAATAGCCATGCTGACTATGATTACTATAGTCAGTGCATGCAGATATTCCTTCAATAATTTATCCTATAAAGCTCAGTTTGAGTTTACGGTTTGGGCGGATACTTTACAGGACAGTTTACTTTGGGGCATCCCCATCGTCAGGGTATCAGACAGAGAAGCTACCAAGGCTTCGATGATACTTCTTCAGAATAAGGAGGAGCTTATTCCTTTTCGCGAATTGAAGAGCCATCGTTTTCATGTATTGACGCTTGGAGAGGAGCTCCCAAGGTTTGAAGAATACCTGAATTATTACAGTTCATTCTCTTCAGAGCATACAAGTCTTGTGGAAAAGTTGAATACTATGGATTATGGTATTTACAATACGGTAGTAATTGCCCTCAATAATCCTGCTGAGACTCCTCAAAATGTCAAGAAATTCCTATTAGACATAAAAAAGCTGACACGAGTAGTGATCGTCAATTTTGGCGACTACGATGCCATCAAGCCTTATATTCAGTTTCCAAGTATTCTACAAGCTCATAACAATAGCCTGATCAGTCAGGAAATTTCGGCTCAGGCATTGTTTGGAGGTCTTCCTCTTATTGGTGATGTTCCTGAAGATATGATGGTAGACCTTGGGCTGAAGGATCGTTTCAATACTGAATCTCAGCGCCTGGGATATACTTTCCCCGAATATGTTGGGATAAGCTCAGATAGTCTGGCTAAAATCAGTCGAATTATTCAGGAGGGGATTGACAACTTTGCGATGCCGGGAGCGCAGGTACTGGTTGCCAAAGAAGGACAAGTCATCTACCATGAGGCTTTCGGCTACCATACCTACTCTCGAAAAAAGCCCGTTAGAAAAAGTGATATCTACGATCTGGCTTCTATCACGAAAGTAGCTTCGACTACCCTGGCTACGATGAAGCTGATGGAAGAGGAAAAGATCAATTTGGATGAAAGTCTGGCAACCTACTTTAATGATCCAACTTATACTCCTGGAATAAGAAAGGTTTATGATACCATTCCGAAAATAGATTACCTGGCCTTTTTGGACTCGGTGAAAAAAGACACCTCTATTCTTAACCTTCCACAAATCGATACCCTCAATTTCGAAGACTCACTTTATCTAGTGGGAAGGTGGGTGATGCCTCCTAAAACAAGAATGAAGAGCAAGGTCTTTGATGTAAAACTCAAAGAACTCCTGACACATACGTCTGGCTTACAAGCGACGCTTCCGATTTTGCCTTACCAGCGAAAAGTTTACGGAAATCTATACAGCAATACCTCCAATCAGGAATATTCGGTACCAGTTGCCAGCGGACTTTATTTGAAGGAAAACTACCTTGATTCCCTTTGGAATACTGCCAAAGGACTGCGGGTACGCAGGGATTCAAATTCCTATGAGTATAGTTGTGTGAATATGGTGTTGATGCAAAGAGTGATCGACTCAGTCAATCAGCAAACCATCAGCGATTATGTACATGAAAACTTCTACCAGGAGCTAGGTATGCAAACCATGGGCTACAATCCGTTAGAGATTTTCTCACGTGATAAATTGGTCCCTACATCGACAGACAGATGGAGAGGACAGCTTCTTTGCGGAACGGTACATGATCCCACTGCAGCATTGATGGGAGGCATCTCAGGAAATGCTGGCCTATTCTCCAATGCCAATGACCTGGCTATTTTGGGACAAATGCTCCTAAATAAAGGGCAATATGGTGGGAAGCGATACCTTTCGGAGGAAACGGTGGATCTATTCACCTCTCGCCAAAGGGGCCATAGAGGCTACGGTTTTGATATGCCCCCTCGTACCCATCGCTATATCGTCGCGGAAAGTGCTCCATATTCTACTTATGGGCATACTGGGTTTACGGGTACGGCTTTCTGGGTAGATCCTGAAAATGATCTGGTGTTCATTTTCCTTTCCAATCGCGTACACCCGAGTGAGAAGAATTTTAAGATCAATGAGTTGAGAATTCGCCAACGCGTACAGCAGGTTATTTATGACGCATTAGAAGTCCCTCATCGCGTCGTTCCTCAAGAAAAGAAGGCTAAAACCCAAAAGCGGATGATCGCCTCCAATTAGGGAAATGTTATAATTTCCCTGAATCCTTTTGCAAGCTGCATATCCCCTTCGTAGATTCGCTCAATTTTGTTTGGAAAGGACTCCAGTCCTTGTAGTAAGCGTCTATGAGCAATCAGCTAAAAACCATTCTCCAGTTTGTAATCGGAATTGCACTTGCAGGAGGTCTCTTGTACTATGTTTATCAGGATACCAGTTGGGAAGAGCTGTCCAATGATCTTAGTAAAGCGGATGTATTTTGGGTGTTCATGTCCGGTTTGACGCTATTTGGGGTTTTTGTCGCCAGAACTCTGAGGTGGCAAATGATGCTAGAAAGTTCTGGCTTTCATCCTAAAAAGAAACATACCCTCCTTTCTGTACTGGTTTTGTATTTGGTGAATAGTGTAACACCTAAAATTGGCGAGATTGTTCGTTGTACGATTTTGTATCGGACGGATAAAGTACCAGTTGCTTCCGGATTAGGAACCGTGGTAACGGAAAGGGTGATAGATGCCTTGGTTTTATTTGGAGGATTGGGATTAATCTTTTTATTCGAAATAGAACGCCTGGGTAGCCTGTTTTCAAAAATATTTGAGAGTCTTTCAGAGAAGTTCGGAGGAATTGATAGTAATATCCTTATTGGAGGGCTAGTTGGATTGATTCTAATAGGGATTGCTGGAATCTGGTTCTTAAGCTCAAAAAAGACAGATGGAGATGGCTTGATTGGAAAAGTCAAGGTCTTTGCCTTAAATATGTTGAATGCAGCCAAAAGCATATTTCAGCTGAAAAAGCCCTGGTTATTTATCGTTTACACTATCTTGATCTGGGGCCTACTCATCCTGATGAATTACTTCTTCATTCTTTCCCTGCCGGATACTCGGGAGTTAGGGCTTTACTTTGCTATCCTTATTCTGTTTATTGGGGGAATAGGTTGGGCCTTACCGGTCCCTGGAGGAATGGGGTCTACGCATTTTATTGTTGTACAGCTCTTTCTGGCTTTCGGTCTTACGGAGAAAGCGGGACTAAATATTGGAGCTCTTTCCAATGGAGTAACCTGGATTTTTTCAGTTGGATATGGCCTGATTGCGCTGGCAATTCTTATTCCCTTGATTTCCAGGTCCCCCAAAATAGATGAAGGAGAAAAATTCTGATTTTTTCGCCAATAGACTTTTTCTGTGTAAATTTACCCGGCAAATATCCAAAACGATATTTGCCTTATGCTTGAAAATACCGAACTCTCTCTAGCTACGTCTAAGATCGCCTTTGAAGGATTGACTTACGACGATGTATTGCTCCTTCCAGCCTTTTCTGAAGTACTTCCCCGCGACGTAAATACCTCTTCCTGGCTAACCCGTGAGATCCGTTTGAACCTGCCTATTGTCAGTGCAGCTATGGATACAGTTACCGAACATCGAATGGCTATTGCCATGGCAGCCAATGGAGGGATTGGAATCATCCATAAAAATATGTCGATCGAACAGCAAGCGGAACAGGTCAGAAAAGTGAAACGATCTGAAAGTGGAATGATTGTGGATCCCATCACACTGAAAGTAGATAATACGATTTTTGAAGCCTCTCGATTGATGGCCGAGCACAAGATCGGTGGAATTCCGATTGTGGATGACAACAATATGCTGGTCGGCATTCTGACCAATCGAGATCTGCGATTCAAACAGATCGATGATCGCAAGGTTAGCGAACTTATGACTTCAGAAAATCTCATCACTGCTCCGGAAGGAACTACTCTCGAACTTGCTGAGGAGATAATCAGAAGAAATAAAGTTGAAAAACTACCTGTTGTAGATAAGCAAGGTCAGCTTATCGGACTGATTACCTACCGGGATATCATCAAAAAGCAAAACTTCCCTAATGCCTGTAAAGACCATTTGGGGCGCCTTAGGGTAGGAGCAGCAGTCGGAGTATCTCATGGGACATATGATCGCATAGAAGCCCTTGAGAAGGCGGGAGTTGATGTGATTACAGTAGACACAGCACACGGCCATTCAAAAGGAGTACTGGACACCATTGCAGATATCCGAAGAACTTTCCCTGATCTTCAGATCATTGGAGGAAATGTTGCGACACAGGGAGGAGCTCAGGCTTTGATTGATGCAGGAGTAGATGCTGTGAAAGTAGGCGTAGGCCCGGGAAGTATTTGTACGACTCGTGTGATTGCCGGAGTAGGTGTACCTCAATTATCCGCAGTTTTAGAAGCGGTGAAAGCAGCGGCACCTGCAGGAGTTCCTGTAGTTGCTGATGGAGGAATCAAGTACTCAGGAGATATGGTAAAAGCCCTGGTTGCGGGAGCATCTAGCATCATGGCTGGTGGACTATTTGCAGGTACAGATGAAAGTCCGGGTGAAACCGTCCTTTATGAAGGAAGGAAATTCAAAACCTATCGTGGCATGGGATCGATTGAAGCGATGAAAGAAGGAAGTAAAGACCGCTACTTTCAGGATGTAGAAGAAGATATCAAAAAACTTGTTCCTGAAGGGATTGTAGGCCGTGTTCCGTTTAAAGGAAAAGTGGGTGAGGTGATCTACCAAATGGTAGGAGGATTGAGAGCGGGAATGGGATATTGTGGAGCGGGGGATATCGAAAGTTTACAGACAAAACAATTTACCCGTATCACTAATGCCGGTTTGAGAGAAAGCCATCCGCATGATGTTCAGATCATCAAAGAGGCACCGAATTATTCGACGAGATAAGAATTTGAATATATCTACGAAAAGGACAGCTCAAAAGCTGTCCTTTTTTGTTTAAAGTCAGGCAGAGGGAAAACCTAAGTCATAACGCCTGCTTGAATGATGAGCTAATTTCTGGGAATCATCCTCATTTAAGCCCAGGAAAATGAAAGCTTCTATTCAGATTGCCAGATATGCGCGCATACACCTACTCTTTCTGATTCTTTTTCTGTTGCCAAATTGTGGGTATAGTATTCAGCATCATCATTCAGATACAACTTATGTGCTCACTATTTTCCATTATGAGAATAAAACCAGATGGGAAGGAGAGAAGCCCATCAGCTATTGGGAGAAAAAGAAAAAAGTAAGTTATATCTATCCGGGAGCTACGGTTGATCTAAAGATGCGAGGCGATTGGGAAATTAATCAAGGCCAGATTCTTTCCATTGAGAAAGAATCAATGATAATAGATCGTCAAAGAATTTACTTTTCAGAAATTCAGGAGATTAGTTTGGGTACTGAGGCTAAAAGGAGAGGAAATAAGTTTCTGGGCTTACTTCTGTTTGCATTAGGATTACTTGTGGGAATATGGTGGTTTCATATCAACTTTGGTCTAAAATACGGAGATAACAGCCTATTTCTTAAAGGGATTATTTTTCCTGCCTTAGTGATTGTCGCGGGTATAAATAAGTTGGGGAAAAGTAATCAAAAATTTACCTTACACGGACCTGAATCAAGGCTGGAATCTATTCCTTTAACCTCTATATCCGAAAGACTCCAGAAAAAACTAGCTCGAAAGCTATTTATCAATTAAACACCTTCCCATCCGTATCCACAATCGGAGCCACCGCGACCCATTGTTCCGTTCCATTTCCAAAATGCGGATAGTTGGTGCGATTTCTATATTCTTTTTGGTGATAATTGGTAGTAGAAGCCAGCTTTCCAGGTCTTTGTCCATGAAATAAGGAGTAACCGACGATCTCTCCGTTCTTTTCCTCTACCTCTGTAACAACACCCACATGATTGATGCCTCCATGCGCAAATAAATCATCCAAACTGAGTTCTTTGTTTTCTACTCCCCTACCCCCATAAAACATCACACTGCCAGGCTTGATGTAATGAGCCATATTCAAAGGCTCTTCCACTCGAACCAACTTTCCTTTTTCATGGTACCATTTTGCCAGGGCCCGTGAATCTCTATGGCTGGCAGGGTCAGGATAGGACTTTTTCGGACAGCGTGCTTCCAGGCTATCGAGAAAACGCAAAAATACTCCTGAGCAATCCGAAAATGGCTCTACATTGTATGCCAGAGAGTCTTTAGTGATATTGGCAGCAATGATATTTACTGGAATGGCCAGGTTCAACTTTGAACCCTCACAAGAACTTCTCAATCCATCATAGCCCATCCATTTTTTCATCTCCTTTTCATAGGGATGAGGGCTTGCTTTTTTCTGGCTCTTGGGTTTTTCCTCTTTCGTCTCAACAAATTCCTTTGTATCCGACATGGCTTCCTTTTCATTTCCACAAGAATAAAGGAAGCAGGCAGTAAACAAAAAAAGGAAGATCTGAGAAATCATTTGCTTTTGCATGAGCAGGATGTTGGGTGTGTATGATACCGGAGAAATCCCGATTAAAGTACAAAAAATTGAAATGTTTGGCATTTAGTCCTTTTAGTCTTCATCCAAACAAAATATTCGCTTAAAGCTTTCTATATTTATCAGCTTAGATCCGAAATATGAATCATCCTGAATATTCGAAAGTGCAAAGCCTGCTCGCGCAACAAGGCTACATCAGTGATCCCAGTATTGTAATGTCGGTTTTTCTCGGTATGCAATTGGGGAAACCTATTCTCATTGAAGGTCCTGCTGGAGTTGGGAAAACGGAAATAGCCAAGGTCATGGCTCATGCCCTGGATACGGATCTGATCCGCCTGCAATGCTATGAAGGACTGGACGCAACACAAGCTTTATATGAGTGGAATTACCAGCGGCAATTGCTTTATATCAAAATGGAAGAGCAAGGCAACAAAAGCCTTGAGGAAAAGGAAGATACCATCTTCGGGGATAGCTTTTTGTTGAAGCGACCTTTGCTACAGGCCATTACGCATCATAAAGCACCGGTTTTGCTTATCGATGAGATTGATCGGGCGGATGAGGAATTTGAAAGTTTTCTCTTGGAAGTACTTTCTGACTGGCAAATCAGTATTCCGGAAATAGGAACGGTAAAAGCTACCCATATTCCCCATGTAGTTGTAACCAGTAATCGGGTCCGTGAACTCTCTGAAGCCTTGAGAAGAAGGTGCCTTTATCTTTATGTCGATTATCCCAGCTACGAAAAAGAACTAGCAATTGTAAAAAGTAAAGTTCCTCAGATTGACACCCAATTAGCGGATCAGATCTGTCGCTTCATGCAGGAGCTAAGGCAGATGAAATTGGAGAAAGTTCCCGGTGTAGCCGAAACCCTGGATTGGGCAACTGCCCTTTCTTCTTTGCACTTCGATCATTTGGAAAAAGAATTGGTTGAACAAACCCTGGGAGTTATCCTTAAAGACTGGGGAGATATGCGTCATACACAGACCTCTTTATCCGAGCTATTGGAAAAAGTAAATGTGGTTTCCAAAATGGAATAGCTTTAGCCCATGGACCTCATTACCCGCAAAACCGAACTTAGCGCGAATATCGTTTCCTTCTGCAGATTTCTGCGGGAGAAAGGTTTTGTTTTGGGGCCAAGAGAAGAAGCCGATGCCCTTGAAGCGTTAGCTGTGACGCCTGTAAAAGACCCAGATCGTTTTCGCCAAACCTTACGAGCGGTTTTACCTCGCAGTCTTAAACAGCAAGAACTATTTGATGAGTTTTATCCTGTTTATTGGAAAAACCTCGAGCAAGCGGTCGATTCCAAGGTGAAAGAATTGGGAGAGGAAAACCAAAAGCCGGGAAATAAGCCCAAAAAGCAGCAAGCGCCTTCCCTACAACAAATCAAAGACTGGCTATACGGAAAGCCGGGAGAAGAGGAAGCAGAAATAGCTACTTATAGTGCCCACGAAGCTTTGGGCTTTAAAGACTTTAGCAGCTTTACAGAAGATGATCTGGAGGAAGTCAAAAAGCTGATCATTCTGGTGGCTAAAAAACTGGCTGCACAGTTTAATCGCAGATTCCGAACGGTGCCTTCTTCAGCCAATTTTGACCTCAGAAAGACTATGAGGAAGAATATGCGGAGAGGAGGCGAGATAGTGGACATGTACTTTCGCCAAAGAAAAAAGCGGAAAGTAGAACTTGTTCTTTTATGCGATGTCAGCAAATCCATGGACCTCTATAGCCGTTTTCTGGTTCAGTTTATCTACGCTTTTCAGACTATCTATAAACGCATAGACACCTTTGTCTTTAGTACCTCGCTGCATCACATCAAAGACCAGATGCAGGAGCGGACTTTCTATAAAGCCCTGGACAATTTATCGGAAACGGTACCAGGTTGGTCGGGAGGAACACAGATCGGCTCCAGCCTGGCCGAATTTGTAAAAGATCACGGCTATCGCTGCTTGAATAAACAAAGCGTAGTCCTGATCATGAGTGATGGCTGGGACACTGGAGAACCCGAAGTGCTACAGGAAGCCATGCGCCAAATCCATAAAAAAGCCTCTCGTGTAATTTGGCTCAATCCTCTGGCTGGCAATCCCAATTTCGAAGCCTCCGCTATGGGCATGGCATCTGCTATGCCTTACATCGACATCTTTGCCTCTGCACATAATATAGATAGCTTGAGAAAAGCTTTGGGGAAGAGTTTTTAAGAAGAATTCGAAAGTGTTGTAGTGTTATGGTTTTGTAGTTGTATATCTTACCCAACAATAACTGCAACACTACCGCACTAAAACACTTCCTAATTATTCAACGCATACACCACGATATTAGCTCCCATTTGAAGAGCCTTCTGGCGCAGTTCTTCTGGGTCATTGTGAACGCTTTGGTCTTCCCATCCATCTCCAAGATCTGTCTCTGCGGTATAAAAGCAAACGATTCGACCTTCATAAATGAGTGCTAGTCCTTGCGCAGGTTTTCCATCATGCTCATGGATTTTAGGTAAGCCTTTTTCAAAAGCATAATGCTGGGTAAACATCTCATGATTGAAAGGAAGTTCGGTGAATTCCAATTCAGGAAAAACTTTTCTCATTTCCCTGCGGATGTATTTATCCATCCCATAATTATCATCAAAATGCAAAAATCCCCCGGAGAGGAGATAATTTCTCAGGTTTTTAGACTCAGCATCTGAAAATTGAAGATTCCCATGTCCGGTAACATAGACATAGGGATATTGAAAAATTTGCGAACCTCCTGGCTCGACTACATCTTCCTTACTTGCTACTCGTATAGTGCTGTTCTCATTGATGAAGCTGATCAGATTAGGCAATGAAGTCGGATTAGAGTACCAGTCTCCCCCGCCCTCGTATTTTAGTCTGGCTATTTTAAAATGAAACTGCTCTCCCCCTTGTCCCAATAAATTTTCAAGAGGTAGTAGAACTACAATCAAAAGGCTGATCAAATATTTTTGCATACTTTTAAAAACGCTTTTGTGGCTAATTAAGTTATGGAGGAATAAATTTGGGAAAAAGCGCAAATAGGACAAAGGCCTTAGTTCGATTCAATTGGCGCTTTTGTTTATTCTCTCCTAAATTTGATCAAAATCTTCCAACATAAGTATACATGATAGAAAAAGATACCCTGAAGTTCCTATCTGAGCTCTCGCAAAATAATAATCGTGAATGGTTCGAAGAGAACCGTGGTTCTTATATTGAGGCCAGAGATAATTTCAGAGCTTTTGTAGAGGACCTGATTGATGAAATTATTGATTTTGATCCTGAATTGATTGGTGTCGAAGCAAAAAAGTCAATCTTTCGTCTATTCAGGGATGTACGTTTTTCAAAAAACAAAGAGCCATATAAAACCAATTTTGGAGCTAGTCTATCAAAAGGAGGACGAAAGTCTCCATATGCCGGATACTATATCCACCTTTCCCCGGACGGAAATTTCTTTGGAGGAGGAAGCTATAGACCGGAAGCTGCTGAATTGAAAAAGATACGTGCCTATATAGAGATGAATGCAGCAGATTTACATGCTATAACGTCTGATAAGAAATTTCAAGAGCTTTTCGGAAATATCCAGGGAGATAGGTTGAAAACAGCTCCCAAGGGCTATCCTAAAGATCATCCGGAAATAGAACTGCTACGTATGAAGGGCTTTTATGTAATGACCAGTTTACCGACGGCTGATTTAAGCGAAGAAGGCCTGGCACAAAAAGTAGCAGAAAAATTACAAGTAATGCACCCACTCGTTAATTTTCTAAATGAAGCTATATCTCAGTAATTCCCAAACCATGAAAGCTTATTTTCTCATTATCTACTTACTTTTTTCGGGAATATCTCTTTTTTCTCAGGACCTGATCATTTTCAGAGATGTAGATGAAAAAGATATTCGCGCAAAAGTAAAAGCAGTAAAATCAAATCACATTACCTACACACCCTTTGATGAACCCAACATCAAACCTATAAAACTGGCCAAGCACAAAATCGAACTCATCATCTTTGAGGACGGAATGAAACAGTATTTTGCAGCTCAGGACTATGAGCCAGATACCCTGGTGTTTTCTACTCCGGGTTCCAATTTGCAGAGCCTTGATCCTCGAGGGTTTTATTATCAGGGAACAGAGGATGCCCGATCCACTTATAAAGGAAATGGTCCTTTATGGGGAACTCTGCTTGCATCAGCCGTTCCGGGTTATGGAGTATTGGGCGGAGCTATTACGGGAGGGATTATTGCAGCCGTTCCACCCAAAGTTGATCCTTATCAACTACCCGATCCTGATTTATACCTCAATAATTCTGAATATGCCAGAGGCTATGATAGGCAGGTGATGCGAAAGAAATTGGGTAGAGTCCTGACAGGCTATGGGGTTGGAATTGCCATACAAACCGTCATCATCGTAATCATAGTCAGTAGCTGGTAAAGGCTGCTTGGGTAAAGAGAAATTCTTATAAAAACTCCTAATTATTGATTTGCATGTATGGAGCATTTATCTTGCTTTTATGCCTGCTTATTCATCACATTCCAGACGAGACTTTGTAAAAAAAGCCAGCCTGCTCACAGGGCTTGGATGTATTGCCTCTACTCATTCCTTAATTGGGGCCGATTTATTTGGGGTATCTGATGAAGATTTTTGGCAAGAAATAAGAAGAGCTTATACAGAATCAGCAACCCTAATCAATTTGAATAATGGAGGGGTAAGTCCTCATCCCAAAGTAGTACAGGAAGTGGTAGAGCGCTATACGCAATTTGCAAATGAGGCTCCTGGCTACTATATGTGGCGCGTTATGGGGCGATTACGAACAGCAATTCGAAGACAGCTGGCAGATATGGCAGGAGTTTCAACAGAAGAAATTGCCATCCAACGAAATGCTACGGAAGCTCTGGAAGTAATTATCAAAGGACTGGATTTGGAATCGGGGGATGAAGTTCTGACTACGGATCAGGACTATCCCAGTATTTTGAATACCCTTTCCATGAGAGAAAGGCGACATGGGATAAAAGTGAATAAGATTTCTGTTCCAGTTCCCTGTGAAGACTTTGGAGAGATGGTCGAAAGTTTCCGTTTGGCAATTACCCCTAAAACCAAATTGATTGTAGTCTGCCACATCATCAACCTAAGTGGACAGATCATGCCCATAAAGGAGATTTGTGAAATGGCCCATGAAAATGGGATAGAAGTGTTGGTCGATGGAGCCCATTCCTTTGCCAATATGGACTTTAAGATTTCTGACTTAGGCTGTGATTATTTTGGGACCAGTCTTCACAAATGGTTATCCGCTCCCTTTGGTACAGGAATGCTCTATATCAAAAAGGAAAAGATAGGAAAGATCTGGCCCATGTATGGCTATCCGGAGGGTGAAAAAGATAAGATTACCAAATTTGAGCACCTGGGTACACGTTCTTTTCCTATCGAGTTGGGCATAGGGGAAGCCATTCGTTTTCATCTGGGGATAGGAACCCAAAAAAAATGGGAGCGTTTACTTTACCTGAAAAAATACTGGACAGATCGGGTCAAAGATGTTCCGGAAGTTGAATTTTATACTTCATTGGATCCCACATACGCCTGTGGAATCTGCAATTTTGGCTTAAAAAATTGGAATGCAGGAGAATTGGGTAGGGCTTTGACCAATCAACACCAATTATATAATACTGTAACCGGCCATCCTGATATAAAAGGAGTACGAATTTCTCCGCATGTTTATACTTCTCTGGATGATCTGGATCATTTGGTGAGAACAATAAAAAATCTGGCCGAAGATGGACCACCTAAATAAGCAATCACTAAGCTCCCTATGCAAAATTACAAACACAGCCTAATTCTCCTTTTCCTTTCCATTTGTTTTTTCGCTTGTGAAGAGGATGCTCTCGAACTAACTCCTGGGAACCTTTCTGTTTTGAATTATGGCGATACAGTTCAGCTGACAGCCAATATTGACGTTGATTGGAAACTGATGCCTGAAGGATTGGCAAATATCAGTGCAGAAGGTCTCCTGATTGCAGGAGATAGTAGCGGGAGCTTTGTGCTCCAAGCCGTAAGTAAAGGAGATGAAACCAATCGGGTCGAACAAGATGTATTTGTTAGCAATCGAGCTGAAAGTCTCAATACTTTATTGGAAGGAGGAAACATCATCTATCTTCGCCATGCAATTGCCCGCACAGGAAACGACCTCTTCAATTTAGGGCCTGAGGGTTGGCACCTAAGCTGTAGTTCTGATACAGCAAGGCAATTGTCCCCTGAGGGCTTTGTACAGGCGCAGGAGCTTGGAGATGCCTTTAAGAGGCTAGAGATTCCCCTGGAGGATACCATTTATGTGAGTGAATATTGTCGATGTATTCAGACGGTTGAAGAACTAGGCCTTGATAAGCCCTTTGTTACGGAAAAAGACATTACTTTTTTTGTCTACGATGAAAGCCAAAGACACGCCAAAACTCAGGCCTTTATCAACTCCTTTACCCCTACGGATAAAAATGTTCTGCTTGTCGCTCATTCTTTTGGGCCGGGCAGTACGTACCAGCAGCCACAACAAGGATATTCGGTGATTTTCAAGAAAGGAAATTCAGAGCCGGAATTTCAAACGGTTATACGGGATGATGAATTTATTCTCTTGAAATAAGTTGTAAGGATGTGCACTTATCTTCTACCAATAAGCTATAACTCTACAAGCTTATCCTATGAAAAAATCCATCCTACTTTGCGGTCTCTTATTCTTCTTGCTAAGCCCTGCTTTTTGTCAGGATACCTCTGCTCATACCGAATTTATGGATCTCTCCTATTTTCAAGGAGAAGGGGCGGCTGACGAGCACCAAAAACTCAACCTTATTTTACCAAAGGGCGTGAAAGATGCACCTATTCTGATTTGGATTGGGGGTGGAGCCTGGTCTTATGTGGATAAAAATATGGAGATGAACTTGGCGCGGAAAGTGGCCGAGGAAGGAATTGCTGTAGCAAGTATTGGGCATCGTTTGAGCTCAGCCGTTTGGAAAGATCCTGATTTGGATCAAGGGGTGCAACATCCGGCTCATGTGGAGGATGTGGCTATGGCCGTAAAGTGGTTAATTGATCATGCGGAAGAATATGGTTACTCTAAGGAGCAGGTCATCATTGGTGGATATTCTTCCGGAGCGCATTTGGCGAGCTTACTTTCCATGGATCCTCAATATCTACAAAACTGGAAATTGAATTCTGATCTGTTTAAAGGATTAGTGCCAATTGGTGGGACATATGATATATCAGATTATTATAGGGCTTTCAAAGAAAGTGAAACACAAAGTCATTTGGCGAAAGAACATGTGCAAGCAGTTTTTGGGGAAAGTCAGAAAGACTTTCTAGAAGCTTCTCCCACCAACTATATGCAGAACCTGAAAACGCCTATGCTTCTGATGAGCGATAGCAATACCGCCAATTATTGCCGAATCTTTGAAAACAAAATTCAGGAATCTGGTTTTGATCGGGTGAAGGTTCATTACGCAGAATTAGGGCATGGAGCTTTGTGGAGGAATATGTCCTATGATGAGGAGAGTAGCTATCGTGATCTGCTCATCGCTTTTATCAAGGATCAAACAAAAAAGAATGGCTAGCAAATCATGGTTCATATCACTTTTGCTCATTTCCTTATTTCTCCCTGCATGTGCACAAGAAGAAAGTCAGTCGCATATTGCGAATGAGACTGTTTTAGCAATCGACGAGCCAATTGAAGAGGGAAATTTCATTAATCCTAAAGGAAATACCATTGAGACTCGCTTTCTTTTACCTGAAGGATTTAAACGAAAATCAGTCTCTAAAACCTCTTTCGCCCATTACCTCCGAAATCTACGCCTCAAAGCAGATGGAGCTGAGGTAAGTTATTATGATGAGCGAAAGAAGAGAAACTTTGGTGTTTACGAAGCGGTGGTCGATATGGATATAGGCAAACGTGACCTTCATCAATGTGCGGATGCTGTCATGCGACTTTGGGCGGAGCATCACTACGAGCAAAAAGAGTACGATAGGATTCATTTCAATTTCACCAATGGTTTTCGAGTGGATTATAATGAGTGGCGAAAAGGTAAGAGAATTGTGGTGAAAGGGAATAAAAGTTATTGGTCGCAATCAGCTAGTCCTTCCGATTCTTATCGCAGTTTCTGGAAATATATGGAGATCATATTTAGTTATGCGGGTACACTTTCTTTGGAAAAGGAATTGATTGCTGTTTCTGTAGAAGAAATGAAGATCGGTGATGTATTTATTCAGGGAGGTTCACCTGGTCATGCGATTATCGTGGTGGATATGGCTGAAAATGAGGCTACAAGTGAAAAGGTATTTCTGCTTGCTCAGAGCTATATGCCGGCACAGGAGATTCAGGTGCTATCAAACCCTAATTCGGAGACCCTGGGGCCCTGGTATTCGCTGGATTTTGGAGAACAACTCAGGACGCCTGAGTGGGGTTTTTTGAGAGGGGATCTCAAGAGATTTGATCATTAGTTTCTTAACAATCTGACATCCTGGAATCTATCAGATGTCCGGGACCTCTAGCTTAATCCCATTTGCGAGAGATCCCGGCTCTTAGGTTAAGGCCGGGATGACAGCTTCTTAAACCTAACCACCAGTGTCATTCCGACCTTGCGGAGGAACCTAAATTACTTATCCCATACTACTGAGTTTTAATCAAGCAATGTAGACCCCTCCGCTCAGGTCGGGGTGACAGGCTGGCTTAACTTGCAATTATTTTTGAAAACGAGTTTAAATCTTCGGAGTAATCTTCCGCAACTCCAGCAATGCCTTGTGCATGCGTTTTTCCACCGCCTTTACACTTAACCCTAGTCGCTCGGCAATTTCGCGATAAGTGAGTTTCTCGATGCGGTTCATCAGGAAAACGATGCGATTTTTTTCGGGTAGGGCTTCAATGGCCGAAATGAGTTTATCCTGAAACTCTCCTTCTTCCATAAGGAACTGCGGCGTCTCATTAGAGGAAGTTCTGATTTGAGGGCGTTGGGCAAATTTTGTTACGACTTTCTGGTGCTTGATCTCATTGAGGAAAAGGTTGTGGGCAATGGTATACAGGTAGCTCTTTACCTTACTGGGATCGATTTGGTCTTTCTTTTTCCATAAGATCATAAAAGCATCCTGTGTCAGGTCTTCAGCAAGCTCCATATTCCCGGATTTATAGTACAGGAAATTGCGGATACCCTTGAAATAAGTATCGAACAAGTTTTTAAATGCCTGATCGTCCAGGGAATTTTGCGATGCTTCTTTGCTCATATATGTAAACCGAGATCCAAGGCCTGTGTAACGATTGTTGATTAAAGGGGGGGCTAAGGTAATCAGAATCTAAAGGATTTCCTTAGCCCCAGGATTTATTTCGCGGAACTAATCATTCCAGCTCCCAAAGAAGCAGGTATCTTATTTAAAGTGTACCAGGCCTCAGTTGACCATAACGATTGACCTGATTCACTCTTAAGGGGGGCTTTGATATTGATGTAAACAACATGCCCTTCCTTCATCCCATCCAGTCCTAAGAATACCCTTTTTCTGTCAGTGGAAAGTTCAATACTATTGATGTTTAAATTTTCTTCATTCATTTTTGGCCCTCCATAATTTGCGGTAGGGAGGTAGAACCATTGCTGGATATTCCAGCTAGCTGGGTCCTTGGCCATAGCTTCTGGAATAGCTTCTGTAAACTCGATTTCCATGCCATTGGGTTTGGCACTTACTTTCAACATTTCGAAAGCAGCTTTTTCATTGTAGGTCATTCTTTGAAGACCATACCAATTGCGGCCCTGATGACTCCAGTTTCCTGGGTTCCCTACCCCACCAATATATAGCGAACCATCAGGTCCCCAAATGAGTCTATTAACTCCTGCCTCTATTCCCTGGCTAAAGCGGAACAAGCATCCCTGCAATTGCCCATCAACTTCTTCCACATACACTCTTTTAATTCCTCCATGTGTCACTTCTCCATGAATCATTTGTCCCTTGTAGGGACCTACATTCAGGTAAGCAGGTTGCGAGGGAGAATTACCAATTTCATCTTGAGGTAGCCAGACTACCGGTAAGGTTTCTGTCAGATTTGCAGTTCCAGCAAAATCCACAGATCGCGAACCGTACCAGGCTCCGTCTTTTACATGGACAATTTTACTAGCTGGAAGCCAATCTCCCTGATTGTCGGCAATGAACAATTGCTGCTTGACTCCCTCTCCAATTCCATTTGGTGTACGTAAGCCATGCGCGATAAATGTCAATTCTCCTGTAGTGCGATTTACCTTTACCGCCTTGCCGCGATCCGGAATTTGAGGATTGGCGCTGGCACCTCCAGGAAGGATAGCTGTGGCCAGGGTGAAATAAAAATGATCGTCCTGATATGCGAGTCCAAAAGCAAATTCGTGGAAATTTGCAGATACTCTCCATTCATTTGAAACGGTTTTGTACTCATCGATGATCATGTCTCCATCATGATCGATAAGTTGGGTAAGCTCTTGTTTCTGGAGTACATAGATATCTCCATCAACTACCTTTAGTCCGAGAGGCTCAGCCAGACCTTTGGCAATACGTGTAACTTTTACATTATCCGGATTTCCAGTTTGAACACCTTCTAAGAGATATACAGAACCTTCCGGATCCCAGGTGCTCACCAGAAGTTTGTCGCCCCTTTCATCCAAAAAGTCCAGTCCGCCTACTTTGGGTTTAAAATTGTCCGGACGAACAGTCTCTAAGTCAAAAGCCGGGTGAACGCCAGCTACCGGATAACCATCACCGGGAGTTCCCTGTGGCATGGCGACCTGTTCCTCAATCTCGGGAGGAAGTAGTTCGGTAAATACGGACGGATCGTAAGTGAATACTTCTGGCGGAACCACTGTAAACTCATCATCTCCTCTTTTCAGCCATTCTACCAAAACAGCTTTTCCTCCTGAATTCTCAATGTAGTCCAGGATAAACTTATGCTTACCGGCTGTCAAAATTACCTCTCCGTCTTTAGCATCTGGTCCGTGCAAGCCGTCATGATCAACAACTACTTTATCGTCTATCATCAGACGAGAACCGTCATCAGAACTGAGGCGGAAGTCGTATTTAGAATCCTCAGGAATGTCGATAAATCCAGAAAAGCGAATGTAGAAGTGATGGGCGTTTTTCAATTCTCTGAAATGCTCATCTTCTGTTGCGTAAATCAGCGGAACGATCACAGATGCCGCTGGCTCATCATTGGGATCAAATTCAGGAATGGCATCAGGCCCTTCTTGAAAGAGGTATACACTGGCAATGAGTCCTTGATTTTCCGGGCTGCTTAGGGGATCATCAGATATGGTAATATCTGAGTTCGGTAATCCCGATTCACCCAAATAAGGAGGTTCTCCATCAAGGGTCAGGATGTAGGAGATCATGGATCGAACATCCTTATATTCAAGTTGTGGATGTGGCGTCATCATGGTTTCCCCCCAAACCCCACTACCTCCATTGATTACCTTGCGGGCGAGGTTTTGAATAGACTGGCCATTGGTGGGATATTTTTTTGCGATCTCAACATAAGCTGGACCGATGGTTTTTACATTGGGATTATGGCAGCTGCGACAATCGCTTTGATCGATCAGGGCAAGACCCGGATGGATTTCTTCACTTTCTACTATGACTACAGATTCCTGTACAGGTTCGTCAATCAACCATACTTTGAAATAACTATGACCGTTTTCCAAAACAAGTTTACCTTCATAGCTAAATACATGTTCTCCCGGGATGATAGTCTCTGCCTTTTGGTCGATTTCAAAATGTGCATTTGTTTGAATGCCATTCATGGAAACGGATTCGAGATTGCTTAATAAGACGAGCTCATTTCCTTCGGGTATACCTTCAATGTGAAAGCTTCTTTCAAAGGCATGGTCTCCATTTGCAGAGCGAACATACTCTGGATGCTCTTCTACATGGATTTTATGCCCATCATGAGAGATATCATAGCTAAGAATAACTCCCCCATGATCAAAACGGTGGCCTTTGTAGATAAGCTTGGGAGTCATCATTTGACCATCCTTCCGAATTCTCCAGGCTTCTTGTTCTTTAGCTTGAAAATAAGGATCACCTAAACTTGTAGGCTGAGGTCCATGTCGGTAGGTATAAACCGCTCCGTCCAGTTCGACGCCTCCTTTCCAGGCTTTGTAAAGGGACGCATACTGAGCATCATAGGCAACCCATAAATTGGAATCCAGCGCGAGCGTAATCATACGTGCTTTTTCATCCAATACAGAACGAAACACCCAGGGATCACTGGCGCGCATATGCGTATGCTGACTGGCGGGTTGAAAACAGGAATATAGTCCAACAAGTACAAAACTCAGGAGGAAATACTTGCTGTGTTTGGGTAAGAAATTTTTCATGATGAGAATGAAACAAAAACAAGGGACACAGACGTCCCAAACAGTTAAAAGGGGAAAAACCCCATCTAAATTACGTCCTGCTGCGGATTAGGACAAATATTTTACCCATCATAAAAGAAAAAGTGCCGAACGAAAGGTCCGGCACTCGGGTCACGTCAAACGTAGAAAAAATATTTTTATGCTTTTTTGATGACTAGTTTCTGCGTCAGGGACTTGCCACCCTGGCTTAGGGTGACATAGTAGCTTCCTGACTGGTCAAGATTGAGATATATTTTGTATGCGTTTGAGGATTCTTTCAAAACGGTTTTTGAAATCACTTCTCCTTCTATATCACGCACCACAGCTATCAAATGCCCACTTTCTTCTGTATCCACCTGCAACATTACTGGACCTTCGTTCTCTACTTTTATCATCATTTCACTTATTCTCAGATCTCCAGCATATTCTTTTTCTTCCAATCCAATTTCTTTGAGGGCTTTTTTATCTTCTTCATTAATGGGTTTAATGCCTACATTAATATTGCTACTTTTCTTGATAGTAGCTCCTTCCGCTTTCATTTCTTCCCAATCAATTCCTTTTTCCTTAAGTAATTTTTTGATGTCTTCATCATCCAGTTCTCTCTCGCCATCCTCTCCTTCTATTTCTATAACCTTTCCATCCTCTGATTTCCAAATCTTGGTTTCTCCGCTTTCATCACTATCTGTATCAACATTGATCCTGATTATTTTTTTCTCTCCATCTTCCTGTTTTATTTCAATGACCTTTCCATCTGCACTTTTCATGATAAATACATGTTCATTTTCCACATCTATATCTCCGTCTATATGCATCATTACTTTTTCTTTGTCTCCATTTTCGGGCTTGAAAATAAATACATTCCTATCATCGTCCCCTTCTACTTCCACATGAACTTCTACCTCTTTTTCGCCATCTTTTCCTTCCTTGATAACTCTACGCTCAACTCTTTTCCTTACTTTATCATCCACATCTTCATGTAAATCTCCCATGTCTTCACCAAGAATTTTCATAATCTCGTCCAGATCGGCATCCCCATCGAGGGTGAAAGTTGAATCCACCAGGGTTTCCTTACCATTGATAATCTTCTTGACTTTCACATGAACTTCATGCTTTTTCTTATTGTCTTGAGCGTGAAGGTTATTGAGTGTTACCAGAAGAACTAGTAGACTCACAAGGGTAATGAATACCTTTTTCATTTGCTCGAATATGTTAGTGCGGGACTTCAAAACTGTATTTGTTATGATCCAAAGGTAAGCGGCTTTTCTACACCAAAGGGTTAAAGCTTAGTTAAAGATTGTTAAGGAAAAGTTAATCTCAGCTGACTTTGAAACACAATCTTCAAATATAAGGTTCTCTATATCAGGTGCTTATAAAAGGGTTTTGTGAAAAAGAGTGATTTTTGAGCAATTAAAAAGGCCCCTGAATTGCTCATTTAGCCATATATTTGAAGAAGTGAAGCAGAATCAGATCTATATAATAATCGGCTTGATGGCATTGGCTATGATCGGTATCGTAGCCTTGCAAGTGCAGCAAACGAGGCGAGCCATGGCCCTAAATGAGGAGCAGTTCAATGCAAGTGTAAGCCAGGCCATGAATGAGGTGGTGGATAGGCTTTATAGCGAGTCCGTAAAAACCAAATACATACGGGTAAGCCGCAGTCGGGATATTGCAGATCAGGAGGGAAACTTTCAGGATGACATGCGTGTGCAGGTAAACGCGACACAAATTGAATTTGACGGTGGAGAAATGCCGAAAGAAAAACCGCTTCGCAAATTGCGGAATCGCGATAGCATCACCTTTGTAACTGAAAATCTAGAGATGATTCCTGAGGATTCTGCTTTTCTGATCCAGGGCATGGAGTCCTTTGTCTTTGTGAGTAAAGACAGTGCTTTTCTGGATATGCAGATTGAAATGCCTGCCAATCCTCGCATGGTAGATATAATCAATGCTACCCTTGCTGGGGTACATTCCAGTCCGGTTCCGATTCGGGACAGGGTGGATACTTTACAATTAGATACTATACTGACGGAAAGTTTGGCTTCCCATGGGATTGAGCAAAATGTAGAATTTCTGGTTGAAGTTCCTTTGTACAAGGAAATTTTGTACCGCTCTTCTCAAAATACCTTGAATGAGTTCATGAATTCTCGTCATAAGGTACAGCTATATCCCTTCCAACAAAGTCGTGAAAAAGTATTCTTGCATTTACTCTTTCCCAATCAAGGATTTGTGGCCTTGCAGGAAGTCTGGACGCAGGCTTTGGCTTCTCTGATATTTTCCGGGATTATTTTGCTGTGTTTTTGGGTGAGTGTGCGAACCATCTTTCGTCAGAAGCAATTGTCTGAGATGAAAAATGACTTCATCAACAACATGACGCATGAGCTCAAGACACCTATTGCGACCATTTCTTTAGCGGCCGATGCCCTCAACAATCCCAAGGTGCAAGCCTCTGAAGGGGGAATTAGTCGATATACAGGCATTATAAAAGAGGAAAATAGTCGGATGAATCGACAGGTAGAGCGGGTATTGCAAGCGGCCAAATTTGAGAAGCAGGAAATTCAGTTGCGTAGAGAGGAAGTAGATGTACATGCCCTGATTTCTTCTGCCGTCCAGCATACGCGTTTGCAGGTATTGGAAAGACAGGGGAACCTGGAAATGGATCTGTCAGCTACGAAATCTGTGCTTGAAGCAGATCGGGTTCATATCGGCAACATTCTTTACAATCTTCTGGATAATGCGAACAAATACAGTCCGGAATCACCTAATATCGAAGTGAAAACGGAAAATCGAGATGGTCATTTATTGATCCATGTAAAAGATGAAGGCTTGGGAATTAGCAAGGCCGACCTGCAGCATATATTTACTCGATTTTATCGAGTATCAACCGGTAACTTACATGATGTAAAAGGATTTGGCCTGGGATTGAGTTATGTAAAAGATATTGTAGAAGCCCATCATGGGAAAATTTCTGTACAAAGTACACTTGGAAAGGGAAGTATATTCAGCATTGCGCTGCCTTTAGCATAAAAGAACAAGAATGGATGCAGGGCCTATCATTCTGCATCAATGATCAATAACAGAAACACATGGCAAGGATCTTACTGGTAGAAGACGAAGCAAACTTTGGAGCTGTTCTACGAGACTACCTGCAAATGAATGACTATGATGTGACCCTCGTAAGAGATGGGGAAGCAGGATTTGAAGCTTTTAAAAGTGAAGGTTTTGACCTCTGTATTTTGGATGTAATGATGCCGAAGAAAGACGGCTTTGCATTGGGAAATGAAATACGGGAGATCAATTCTGACATTCCCATTATTTTTCTTACGGCCCGGACCATGAAAGAAGATGTACATAAGGGATTTGAGATCGGCGCAGACGATTACATCACCAAACCTTTCGATTCGGAAGAACTTTTGTATCGGGTAAAAGCCATTTTAAAAAGGGCTAAGTCTGGAGACAGTGCTCCGCAGGATCGCCTACCTGATGAATTTTCATTCGGCAATTTTGAATTCAACTATCGTCTCAATACGATTGCTTACAATGGAGAAGCAGACCGACTTTCTCCAAAAGAAGCGGACCTTCTTCGCCTACTCCTCGTTAATAAAAATGATCTCCTTCCCCGCGACGAGGCCCTCAAAACTCTCTGGGGCGATGACAATTATTTCAACGCCCGTAGCATGGATGTTTTCATCAGCAAATTGCGGAAAAGATTTAAAGTAGATCCGAACATTAAGATCGAAAATGTACATGGAAAGGGTTTTCGGATGGTGGTGGAGTAAAAAAGAAAGTGTTGTAGTGTTTTGGTGTTGTCGCGAGAAATTCTGTAAACTAAAACATCCATACTACAAGACTAAAACACCTCTTTCCCTATGAACAAACTCTTCCTATTCCTCAGCTTTCTCCTTCTCATGTCAAGCATCGCTTTTTCGGCTGAATACCAATACAGCCTCAGCTGGCTGACGCCCAATACACATACCTACATCATTGAAGCTCGGGCGCAGAGCCAAACGGATAGCTATACGGTATTTATGATTCCGGCCTGGCGACCGGGGAGGTATATCATGCAGGATTATTCGGGGGCGATTTCTCATTTTGAGGCTTGGGATGCTTCGGGAAATAAGTTGAAGTGGCAGAAAGTGAATAAGGATAGTTGGAAGGTGATGCATAATAAAGGGGGCGAAATTCGGATTCGCTATCGTTGTTTCGCTAATAATCGGGATGCAGGTTCGAGTTACTATGGCTTGGGAGAAGCTTATTTTAATCCCATCAATCTCTTTATGCATGTGGAGGGACGCTACAATGATCCGGTGAAGCTGGAAGTGCCTGAGCTGCCTGATGACTGGAAGATTGCTACGGCTTTGAAGCAAAATGGATCGAGAAAGTCTTATAAAGCAGCTACCTATCATGAATTCGTAGATTCTCCTACAGTTTTTGCGGAAGAGATGAGGACGCTGGAATTTTCGGATGAAAATTGCTCCTTTAAACTCCATTTTCAGGGAGAGTTTGTAGGAGGAAGTGAAACAGAGCGGGTCATTTTGGAGGATGTTAAAAAAATAGTTCAGGAGCAGTCTTCCCTTTTTGGGGGCTATCCTTTCGAAGAATACCATTTCATTTACCGGCTTCTCCCCTATCGGATGCGTCATGCGGTCGAACATAGCAATTCTGCAAGTTTTGCTTTGCCCTCTTCTGTAGCTCAAAGCCCGGAAGCAGCTATAGGTGGGCTCATGGGAATTACCAGCCATGAATTTTGGCATGTCTGGAATGTGAAACGTATCCGTCCGGCTGCAATGTGGCCTTATGATTATAGGGAACAGCAATACACCCATCTACATTGGTTTACAGAAGGGGTAACGGAGTATTATGCCCAACTGACCCTGGTGCGAGCGGGGATCATAGATGAAGATGAATTTTTTAAAAGGATGGCAAATACGATTCGTAGCCTGGAAGGAAATTATGCGTCGCAAGTTATTTCCCCTTCCAATTCCAGTTTCGATAGCTGGTTGTCTACTTCCCCCTATGCACATCCAGATCACCGAATTTCTTATTACCAGTTGGGGAGTCGTTTGGGCTTAATGATTGATCTGAAGATGAGAGCACAGAGTAAAGGTGAGAAAGGTCTTGATCAGGTATTTCAGTATTTGTTCAAAAACTACTACCAAAAGGATAAAGGAGTGCCGGAAGATGGGGTTCAGGAAGCCTTGGAAAAATTGACGGGTGAAAGTTGGGAGCAATTCTTTGCTAATTATGTGCATGGAGCGACTGCGATTGATTACGAATCTTTCTTAGCTCCTATGGGGCTCGAAATGGAGATTGGAATAAGCGAATCTTCTGGAAAAAGGGCTTTAGGGATAACTGCTGCCGAAAGAATCAGTCAGGGGCACTTGATCAGCCGCGTGGTCCCAGGTAGTGATATATACAATGCAGGGGTTGGGGCTGATGATCTATTGTTAGAGGTAGATGGAAAGAAGGCGGGTGAAGTGGATCTGGATGAATGGGCCAATGAGTTAAAGCCGGGAGATAAGGTTCGCCTATCTGTTTTGCTTGGGCTAAAAGAATTGAAGCAAATCGAATTTACCTATACAGGAGATAGTCGCTCAAAAACCTACAATATTCTGAGTAATAAGAAAGTGAAAGCCAAAGAAGCGGAAATGCGGAAACATTGGCTGGAGACGAAGGTTGAGTAAGCTGTCATCTCGAAGTTCGGCTGGTGTTAGGACTTGCGTGCTGAGAGATCGTGAATCTTAGGAAAAATAGTAGCATATGCTTCCGATCCTCTTCCCCCCAGCTGCAACCTTTCAAAAAAAACTCCACAAAACAAGGCCTTGGATGCTTCGATTAAAAAGCATCCAAGGCCTGAATATATTGATTAGCCTAAGGCTAAGCTTATTCGTCTTTGGGCTCCAGGATTTGGCGACCTCTGTAGGTACCGCTCTCCAGGCTCACTCTGTGATACAATACCGGCTCACCAGTTTCGGGGTCCATGTAGTAAGTTTTGGACTTTAGTTTCAGGTGAGTTCTTCTTTTATCCCTGCGGGTTTTGGAAATTTTTCGCTTCGGATGCGCCATTATCTTAAACTCTTATTCGTTAATTATTGCTTTCTTCTTTATCTACTGATTTTGATCTTTGAGCTTCTTTAAAGCTGCCCAACGAGGATCAATTTCTTTTTCCTCTTTTTCTTGCTTTATTCTTTTGGGTTCGCCTCTTTCATTCAGTCCCAAAGCTTCAAGAACTTCCGGAGCACAAAGGTGTACATCTGGATGCGGAACCTTTCGCAACGGAATGGAAATTTGCACAAAATCGTACAATTCTTGGCTGATGTCAAGTTTATCTTCTCCACTATTCACATACATCACTTCATATCCTTCAAAATCCATATCTGAATCAAAAGAATAGATAATGCGCTCCTCTGTTTCAAACTCGTGCGGATAAGGTTCTCCGCAGCGATCGCAATTCAATTCTATCCATCCCCGCATCTGAAAAACAACATCCACATGGGTGCCGTATTTCTGCATCACCAGATGAGCATCAACCACTCCTGTCTTTACAGGCGAAACTTCAAAATGATCAAAAAACTCAGGGCCTATGTGAAAGTCCTCCTCATTTTTCCCTGGCTTCATGCGAGCAACATTCAGGGAGTATTTTCTCAAAAAGTTGCGCTCTTTCGACATCGGCTCTTTCTTTCGGCTGGCAAAGTTAGATAAAAAAGTGCATAAAAAGAAAAACCGATTCAAAAATGAATCAGCTTTTCTTTGCAAGGAGTTTAGAAGTTAAAAAAAAATTGATTTGAATAGAAAGATACAAAGCTCGGTGAGGATTTCAAAGGACTTTAATCTTTATTCAGAAATATATTATAAAGCTCATGTGTTTCTGATTTTTCTCTCTTATCTTACGGATAATGAGGACTTTCCATACCGATAACCCTGAGATAATCTTGCGATAATGCCAGAATTGTATGTTGCAAGAGAAGCTGTTGTACCCTTACGGGGAAATGCTGCTGATTCAGCAGAGATGGTAAGCCAGGTTTTATTTGGTGAAGCGGTCGAAAAACTGGAGGAGGAAGGGAATTGGTACAAAGTGAGAATGCTCTCTGACAGATATGAGGGATGGGTAAACCCTCGAATGTTCTTGCCAATTGATCAAAAGGAATATGAATCCTTTGAAACTTGGCGATATGTTTTAGAAGGAAGTCTTATGCTCGACGATGGAAGCCATATGCGGATACCCCTGGGGGTAAAAATTCCGGTCAGTAGCGGCAAGTCCGCTTTCGACATGGCAGGTAAGCGGTGGAGTATGCCCAAGGGTTTTCGGGCGATTGACATACAAGAATTTGATAAGCGGGTAGATATTGCCCGCTATTTTTTTAATATCCCTTATCTGTGGGGCGGAAGATCAGGCTTTGGAATAGACTGTTCGGGCTTTAGCCAAATGGTTTATGCTATGTGTGGTGTTTCCATCCCAAGAGATTCTTCTCAACAAGCGAAAGAAGGTAAAACGATTCCTTATGGCGAGCATCAGCCGGGCGACCTCGCATTCTTTGCCAAACCCCAACAAAGTCGGATTACGCACGTAGGAATCCTTATACACCTCGATCATATACTCCATGCATCCGGGAGGGTGCGTAAAGACAGATTCGAAGAATCTGGGATCATTGATATTGATAGCAATCAATTGACACATAAACTTATTATCATAAAAAGATGGTAGTTAGAGAAAGTGTATTAGTCTTGAATTCGGATTACCAGGCCATAACTATTTGTTCGGTCGAGCGTGCATTTGTCCTGATATTTCTGGACAAAGCGGAAATGTTGTCTGACAATCCGAAACGTAAACTTTGTTCTATAAATTCAGAGTTTAAGTTCCCTTCAATCATTCGCCTGAAACGTTATGTTCAATTGCCTTATAAGCGCGTGAACCTTTCTCGCCACAATATATTTAAGCGAGACGGAAACAGATGCGTCTATTGCGGTAGCAGAGAAAATCTGACCATTGATCACGTGGTTCCTAAGGCAAAAGGCGGAAGAGATACCTGGTATAACCTTGTTACAGCCTGCCAAAGCTGTAATTCGAAAAAGGGAGCTCTAAGTCCTGAAAAAGCAGGGCTTAGTATGACCCATCAACCTTTCCGTCCGAGCTTTGTGATGTTTCTGAGTAATTTTGCCGGGAATGTACGAGAAGACTGGAAGCCGTATTTGTATATGTCTTGATGCGAAATCGGGTGCTGACAATTTTTAGTCTCATTCCACAGACATCAGCCCCAATGTAGTTTCGCATTTTCTACATAATGTAAAGCCCCTGAGCGAATCATTTCAATTTGAGATTCACTCAGGGCTTTTATCTTTTTAGCTGGTGTGCCTGCATACATAAAACCTCCTTCCAAAACTGCTCCTTGCTTTACCAAAGCATTTGCTGCAATGATGGTATGCATAGGAATCACCACTTCATCCAGAACTATTGCTCCCATCCCAATCAATACTTGATCTTCTACTGTACATCCGTGTAGGATGGCATTATGCCCCACCACGACTTCGTCCCCTACTACGCAAGGGGTAAGTCCCGTCGAGCAATGAAGAATCGCTCCATCCTGAATATTACTTCTCTTCCCAACTTTAATCGCTCCTACATCTCCTCGCAAAACTGCATTGTACCAAATGCTACTTTCTTCACCGATTTCAACTTCACCGATGATGGTAGCATTTTCAGCTAAACTAGCCGATGGATGGATTTCCGGAACGTGGGATTTGAAGGATTTTATGAGGGCCATGAAGGGAGTGTTAAAGTGTTGGCGTGTTGTAGTGGTATAGTTGTGGCACTAAAATACCAACTACCGCAATATAACACCACAACACGCTGGAACTTCTTAATACCCCTTTGCCATATCATTATAAAATTCCAGGGACTCTTCGATATCTCCATCACTGATCTCTTGATTAATCTTGAACTGGCCAATACCATCGATGAAGGTGCACATGATTTTCTTGCCTTCGTTTTTCTTATCGTTTAAGGCTCTGGCAATAATGTCATCAAACTCAGCAGCGGAGAAGTTGGTGGAAGGATAGTGGTTTGAAATGAGTTCGATGATACTAACGAGGGCTTTTGTGTCGATGAGGCCGGCTTCGCGAGAAAGGAAAGCTTCGCATATCATGCCGATGGAAATGGCTTCTCCATGTAGTAAAGGTGCTTCAGTTTCTAACCGCATACTTTCTATGGCGTGTCCGATAGTATGGCCAAAGTTGAGGGATTTTCTAGCGCCCTTTTCAAACGGATCTTCTTCAACGATTCTTTGTTTGATGGCTATAGAATGTTCAATGATTTGCGTATAGTCGAGTTTTCGCAAATCGCGAATGTGTTTTAACTCTTCCCAGCCTGCCTGATCTGCGATCAAATGATGCTTGATTACTTCGGCGAAACCTGAAGCCAATTCCCGATCTGAAAGGGTATTGAGAAAGCCTGGCCAGATGTAAACGCCTTGTGGATCATTGAATAAGCCAATATGATTTTTGAATTGCATAAAATCCACTCCTAGTTTACTTCCTACACTCGCATCTACCTGTGAAAGCAAAGTTGTTGGAACCTGAACGAAATCAATTCCCCTTTTATAAAGACTGGCAATCATTCCACCCATATCTCCAATTACTCCGCCGCCTAAATTGACCATAATAGCTTTTCGATCCATGGCCATTTGAGTCATCTTGCTCCAGACTCCGACACAAGTTTCAAGGGTCTTGAATTTCTCCCCAGCAGGAATATGAATGGCTTCATGAACCGGCAGATAATCCCTGAGTTTGGGATAACATAACTCATAGGTGTTTTCATCCGCCAGAACAAGGATTTGAGAGTAGTCAGAGTTTCGTAGAAATTCTCCTAGCTTCTCACGACCATCAGCGCCAATATGAATCGGGTAACTTAGCATGGGGTGAAGTTAAAGCTCAGTTTCAGAGAATAACAAGTACATCTGTAAAAATTCGAGCATCATATTATTCGTTTCCCGTATTTTTTTATCTTGTGTGTGACCTTTTCACTACCTCGGTATCCTAAAACTGAACGATTTCACTTTATTCAAAAAATTTTACAAATAAGTATGTCTTTACTAAACGCACTCACCGAACAAATTGGTGGCCAGGTACTTCAGGGACTGGCCAAAAATATTGGCGCTGACGAAGGAGTAACCGGAGCAGCAATTTCAGCTGCAATTCCTATGATTGTCGGAGCTCTTGCTAAGAATACTGCTACGGAAGATGGTGCTGCTTCTCTCAGTAACGCCTTGCAGAAAGATCATGACGGAAGTATTCTGGACAATTTGGGAGGTTTTCTTTCTCAATCTGATAACGGACCCGGTGGTGCTATTCTAGGACACGTATTTGGTCAGAAGCGTGGAGGAATCGAATCTGTGCTTAGCCAAATGACAGGTCTTGACCAAGGACAGTCAGGCAACCTTCTTGAAAACCTTGCCCCAGTTATTTTAGGGCAATTGGGAAGAACTCAGAAAAGCCAGGGATTGAATCCTGCTGATCTTGCAGGATTGTTGGCTGGAGAAAGTCAGCAGCAAACTCAGGCTTCAGGTTCTGGTGTTATGGATATCCTAGGAAAAGTACTGGATCAGGATGGAGATGGAAGTATGTTGGATGACATCGGTGGCATGCTGGGAGGATTCCTGAAATAATAAGGAAATTATATATTTCAATATTCACTCGAATGCAGCCGGGCCTAGTGCCCGGCATTTTTTTGGGCTAAAAAATCTGAGTCATCCTGAGCGAAAGCAGTGTCGCCCCGACCAAAGCGGAGGGGCCTGAAATTATTTATTGAGGCTATGCCATTCATGTTTTCGATTGATATTCTTTGTTACTTGATTTAGGTTCCTCGACAGGGCTCGAAATGACACGAATTGTGTTTGTATGGGCTTACCTCTCCAACTTCTTCAAAGGCTGACTCAGTACCATATTATAATTTTCCCAGAAACCGGGAATAGCTTCAATTTCGCTCCGATAAAGAGGTAACTCTTTATTCATAAAGACTCTTTCTCCTTCCTTCCACTCCCCTATCTCCACTTCATTGACAAAAAATTCCCGATACTGATACATAGATGCAGTGGGATAAACATTGAGTATCTCGCCATAAGATGAGAGGATATTGCCAGTTTCCAATTGAATTTGATCCGGGCTGCTTATGTGTAGCTTTTTCTTAAAGGGAATGCTAACCTCATCAGGAGCATTATGAATGACCCTTTCAACTTTATACCTGTTGCCGTCTATCCAGACTTTGTAACTTTTAGGATTGCCTGAACTTCGAAAATCAAGAGGTTTATTGAATCGAAGGATAAGCCTATTGGCGGAAGTATCAGCGATTATGGTATCAATTCTAAAAGTTGGATTTCCACTTCGCGCATTGAGATAGTTGTTCATAGAAATATATTTCAAAACCATCCTGTCTTGAAAATCCTGATATTCCACCAAAACTTCATAGCGGACTCCTTCTTCCTCTTCCTCTGGCATAAAGAAATTGGTGTAAGAAAACTTCAGGATCGCAAAATCCGAAGCACGGATAAATAGCTTGCCTTCAATGATATGCTTATAGAAAGGATCATCAATGAGATCAAAAGAAATCGCATATAAAAAATTTTCGTCCTGGATGATTAAGGAATCCAGTTTAAAATTGTGATAGGCTAAAAAGTACTTATTGGTGATAAAGACAAAGGCAAAGGAAGGATGCTTAAAATTACGAATTGGATCATGCAGGCGAAGAATAGAAAATTCATTTTGACCAGCATAATTCATCTCCATTTCTGGGATCTTTTTCTCACCAGAGGCATAAGAACCACTTTGAAAAGTATCTATTTGAATATCCTGCCTGAAACGAAATTGCTCAAGCTCTATTTGGGTCTTTTTATGGTCATAGGTTTGGATACCTTTATCATAGACTTTCAGAGCGGCCTCCATCAGGTTGATATATTCTCCCCCTTTAAGCAAATAATCCCTATAAAAACCTTTGAGCATCATTTCTTCATCCGGTAGATTTCTTTTTACACGATTGACAGCCCTTCTTACGATTTCCTCTGGATGTAATTCTTTTCCTCTTTTCTCCTTAATTGCTATCTCTTCAAGGCTGTATATCCTTTCCCCTAGAGAAACACTGAGAAAAATTGAATCCAGCAAAGTTTGAATAGAAATATCCTTGCTTTGGTAACCAATAGATGAAATTCGAAGAGTATCATTGAAATGCCGTTCCGGTATGCTGATTCGAAATTCACCAGAAAAATTGGTGATTACTCCGATAGAACTATTGAGAATTCGCACCTGGGCATAAGGGATTCCTCTTCCAGTTCGGCGGCCCTTTACTTCTCCGGGAATACGTTTCCAACTTTGCCCTATGCTAAGTAGCGGGAGAAGTATGAGTAAAATGCTTAAATGTGTTTTCCTGTGCATGTTGATGAGCTGAGAATGATTGAAGAACAAGGAACAAGGAACAAGGAATTGAGAAAGGAGAAGTCTTATTTGATACAGAAAAAAAAATGAATTTGCACTTAATACTTGAATTTATACTTCCCTCCGATCCCCTTCTCACTTCTCCATTCCTTATTCTGTATTTTTACTTCCCTTACCCTTCTCCTCTTTTAATAAGTTAATCATTCTCCAAATTATTCCCTAAGGTCTATTCTGCTTGTTTTCGTAACTTGCAGACTCATTTAAAATTCTGATAAGATGCTGAGGTTAAAAATGAAAACCGACCCTTTGTGGGTAAAGAATATAGCAGAGAGTAATATCGAGGAAATCCTGACGGACCATGCCTGGTGTGAGCAAAAGGCGGCTTCATCTGCTATTTCGCTTATTGTACAATATCCTATGCATGAAGATTTAGTGACTCAGATGTCGGATTTGGCGCAGGAAGAAATGAGTCATTTCCGCATGGTTCATCAGCAAATTCAGAAACGAGGGTTTACCCTGGGACCGGAGCGAAAAGATTCCTATGTGAATGAATTGGTGAAATTTATTCGAGTGAAAGGGAAAGGAAGGGAGGAGAGCCTGGCAGATAAATTGCTCTTTGCAGCAATGATTGAGGCTCGTAGTTGCGAACGCTTCAAAGTTTTGTCTGAAAATATCGATGACAAAGAATTGGCAGATTTCTATTACGACCTCATGGTCTCTGAGGCTAGACATTATACGCTTTTCATCAAGCTCGCTAAGCAACTTTGCCCCAATGTGGACGTAGATAAACGCTGGGAAGCTTTTCTCGAGTATGAGGGTGAAGTAATTAGCAGGTATGGGAAAAGCGAAGCCATTCACGGATAGTTGAATGATGGAAGATTTTCAACATAGCACCACAGATTCCACCTCGCCAGATACACTCAAAGATAAATTTCAGGCATTTTTTGAGGATCCCCGTGTACGCAAGACCGGAAAAATCTCCCTTATTGTAATGGGAGCAGGAGTAGCCTTTGTATTGCTCCTTTTTCTTTTGGTTTACTTTGGGGCATTTGGCGAAATTCCTAAAGCCGATAAACTTGCCAATATTCGCCATCATAATTCTTCTGAGATATATTCTGCAGACGGAAAGATGTTGGGGAAATACTATATCGAAAACAGGAGCAATGTAGCTTTTGAAAATATATCCCCTGATCTCCTTCACGCCTTGGTAGCGACAGAGGATGCCCGATTTTATGAGCATGCCGGAATTGATACCCGTAGTATGTTTCGGGTAGCTTTTAAATCAATTTTGCTAGGGGATAAAAGTTCAGGAGGAGGAAGTACCATTTCTCAGCAATTGGCGAAAAACCTCTTCCCGAGAGAAGACTTTAGTATCCTGAGCTTGCCCGTTGCAAAGTTCAAGGAGATGATCATCGCCAAACGACTGGAAAAGAATTATAGCAAGGATGAGATTCTGGCTCTATATCTGAATACAGTTCCTTTCGGGGAAAAAGTCTATGGCATAGACGCGGCTGCTCAACGTTTTTTCAATACCAATGCGAAAGATATTTCTATTGAGGATGGAGCTCTATTGGTGGGTATGCTAAAGGCCACCACGGCTTATAATCCCCGAAGGAATCCGCTTCGATCTACGGAAAGAAGAAATGTTGTGCTGGAGCAGATGGCACGTTATGAATACCTCTCTGAGGCCGTAGCAGACTCGCTAAAAGAACTTCCGCTGGAGCTGGACTATAATAAAGTAACCTTATTGGAAGGTCCTGCACCTTATTTTCGTCAGCAGGTAGCCGAAGAACTCAAAGCCTATTTTCGCGATAACCCTGGACCGGAGGGCAGGAAATATAATGTATATACCGACGGACTGAAAATCTATACAACTATAGATTCTCGTTTACAGCGCTATGCCGAAGAATCCATTGCTTCTCATTTAAAGGAACTGCAAAAGACGTTTGATAAGCACTGGAAGGGAAGAACTATTTTTAGAGATGAAGATCCGCAGATTCTCAAGGCTATGCGGCAGACGGATCGATATAAATATCGTAAAGAAGCGGGTATGACAGAAGCCCAGATTCTGGAGCATTTTCAAACTCCAACCAACATAAAATACTGGACTTGGGAAGGCATGGTCGAAAAGGAAATTCGCCCCATAGATTCCATAAAGCTTCATCAGGCGTATTTGCATGCGGGTTTTATGGCTATGAATCCCCGCAATGGTTATGTAAAAGCCTGGGTAGGTGGCATCAATTTCAAAGAATTTAAATACGACCATGTGCTATCGCGCCGTCAAGTAGGATCGACTTTTAAGCCATTTGTATATACAGCAGCTTTGGCGAAAGGAATGGATCCCTGTGAGTATATCGAGAATCAGCAGGTAGTGTATGAAGATTATGAAAACTGGTCGCCAGGAAATGCGGACGGAAAGTATGAGGGATATTATTCTATGCAGGGAGGCCTGACCAAGTCTGTCAATACGGTTTCTGCAGCAGTGATGAATAAAGTTGGAGTGGAAGATGCTCACCGATTTGTTAATAAATTTGGCTTTGATTCTGATATTCCGAAAGCTCCAAGTATGGTGCTTGGTACCGCTGAATTGAGCCTCAGAGAAATGCTCTCTGCCTATTCGGTTTTTGCCAATCGGGGATTGCGAACTAAACCTGTGCTTATCAAAAAAGTGGAGGATGCCCAAGGAAACGTGATCGTTGAGTGGCCGGATAAACCGGAAAGGGAGCGTGTCATTGATGCCAACACGGCTGACATGATGAATTATATGTTACGATCCGTAGTAAATAATGGGACTGGGCAAAGATTGAGAACACGCTATGGTCTGACCAATCAAATCGGAGGAAAGACCGGGACTACACAGGATCAAACGGATGGTTGGTTTATTGGAATTACTCCTACTCTGGTAGCAGGTGCCTGGGTAGGTGGAGAAACGCGCAAGGTTCGGTTCCGCTCATTGAGTCTGGGACAGGGAGCGAATACTGCTTTGCCCATTTATGGGAAGTTTATGCAGCGCTATTATAAGCTCTACACTAAACACAGAAACACCAGATTTCAAGATCCCGGAGCCTCCTCGCTTAATTCTATGGATTGTGATATGTTTAGGGATCAGGCTCCAGGAGAAGGTTTGGAAGAGTTTTTCCTTATTCTCAAGCAAAGAAGGATGGAAAGACAGATCCGAAATATGGAGCGCAAGATGCAGAAGAAGATGGATCGTGAGGAGAGGAGAAGGAGAAGAAAAAAGAATAGCCGATTTAAAAGGAATTATAGAGACTAAAACATAGGAAAGGCGCAGATTTAATCTGCGCCTTTCATTTTTTGAACTAATCTACCTACACATTTTTTCTTACAAATCAGCAGGGATCAATACGCGGTCGATGATGTGAACTACTCCGTTTACTGCTCTTTTATTCGCAGAGGTAACTATGGCATCATTGATCTTAACTGCATCTGTACTTAGGTCTATTTTGATTTTTCCTCCCTCAGCAGTTGTTACATTTCCATTGCTTAGATCGTTGGCTTCGATACGACCAGGAACTACGTGGTAAGTCAGTACTTTGATAAGCTTGTCTTTGTTCTCAGGCTTGAGGAGCATTTCTACGGTTCCTTCAGGCAAAGCGGCAAAGGCAGAGTTGGTTGGGGCAAAGACGGTGAAAGGTCCTTTTCCTTTGAGGGTTTCTACCAGGCCGGCAGCTTTCACGGCAGCTACCAAAGTAGAAAGATCTTTTCTGGAAGCGGCGATTCCTACCAGGTCTCTTTCATGGGCAGATTTCGCTGGGCTTCTGTAGGAAGTTTTGTAGCTCGTTCTGTGGACATTTTTGTTGCTTGACTTGCTGCTGCACTGTCCAAATCCGAGGCTTAGGCTGATACTTGCGATGAATATTCCGCTAACGATCAATTTGATTACTTGGCTACTTTTCATAATAGTGTTGTTGATAAAAAATGAAATTGTACCAGAACTACGAAGTAGCTTAAGCGTTTAGATCTTTTTGTTGAAGAAAAGTTAAACAAAAAATGTAACCGGCTGATTTAGAGGGGTATAAAATGTGATGTTGTGTTTTAGTGTTGTAGTTCGTTTTTCATATTAAATACGGGACTATCCAGAAAAGTGTGTCAAACTCAATTATCAAGAAATTTAGGGAATCTGTTTCCAAATTTAAATTCAAGCTGTTCTTGTATTGTTTTCCATCTATATGCTTATCTTTTCCAGGATTTTTGATTTTGCATCAGTGCTAGATAGGGCTGTTTTATCCAGGCCCTTTCACTAATCCAAGCCCCCTTTGATTTAACTACTTTTCTTAGGATTCTATGTAGATTTTCTACCGGATTGGTTGTATAAATCATTTTTCTTAGATCCTGAGAGAAGTCCATTAATGCCATCAGATCCTCCCAATCTTGACAGGATTGTTTGAGCTCTATAAATCCCTTTAGCCATGAAGCTAAACGATCTTCAAATTCAAGAATTCAACGAGAGAGGTATTCTTCGCTTGGAGAATTTCATTCCTGCTGCTATTGCGAATCAGGCAGCGGAAATAGCGCTCGAAAAACTGAGTAAGTTCCACGAAAATGAAAAGTGGAACTATGAATCCGTAAAAGATATTCCTTTCCCCAAAGCCAATAAGGTCTTCAATAAACGGCTAGGGAGCCTCAAACCTTTCAAATCTCTGCAGACTCCCGAATTGCTGGAGGTGATTTCTCAACTGATGGGTGAAGAAGCTATTCCTTGGATGAAATTTCAGTCGTTGATTTCAGTTCCGGATACATCGAATTGGGAGGTTCCTACAACCACCTGGCATTTAGATATGCCCATGATCAAAAACAAAGGACTCCCCGGCATTCAAATGTTCACCTTCCTTGCCGAAGTTCGACCGGGAGGTGGAGGAACGCTGGTCGTTGCAGGCTCCCATCGTCATTTGGATGCATTGGATAATTTCAAATCCAAAGCGGTAAGAGGGGTTTTGAAGCGAGAGGCCTTCTTCCGAGATCTTTGGTCCAAAGAATTTCCCAATCGATTATCCCTCATGGAAGTAACCCCAACCGATAGAGGGGTAAGTGTTCAGGTGGTCGAAATGCATGGAGAACCCGGAGATGTCTATTTGATGGATTTACGAATCCTGCATACCGTCGCTCCGAATAGTCTGGATTCACCGCGGATTATGCTGACGCAAAGATTTGCCAAGAAGGAAATGCTTGAAGCTACAGAAGAATTGAGGAAGGCCTACTTAGAGAAGTTTTAGTGTGTTTGTGTATTAGGGCATTAGCGAAAATCTACAATTCCTACTCGGGCACACTAATACTCAAACACCCTAGCACCTTCTTAAACCTCTTTCAACTCCCCCTTCACAAACATGCGATCTAAATTAGGGGTTGGCTTTCCGCCAGCCTCTTCCAGCGTAACGGCAAAAGCACTCACCTTGCCTTCGACATGGCGGAGTTTCTGCATTTTGGTATGGTGGTCAAAAATCCCTGCATCCAGAGATACGCCATCAATAATTGCCCACAATTGATACTGGTGGTCTTTGGGAGGCACAGGGAGGTCGTCGATGAGTAAGTAAACATCTTTGGAGGTGCTGTGCCAGAAAACATGCACTTTGGATTCTGGGGTGGACTCAAGTCCTGTCATGATGATCGGGATACTAGCCGGATCATTAATGATCTTTTGGTGCTGCTCTATAACTACAGGATTTTGACGAAGAGCTGCGTATTGTTCTGTGATATAGTCTTTTTCCTCTTCGAGAGTTGAAGTTCTTTGAGAAAGGCTGGCTACTTCAGATCGTAAGCCTTGCATGTCCTGGTAGAGAGTGTAGGCAAAAAAGGAGCTCAGCAAAAGTAAGCTAATCGCCGCCGCTAATGCATACGACATCCAATTAGGACTTTTTATTTTTGTTTCCGGCTCTTGCTCTTTCCCTTCCTCTGCCAAATTCATAATTATACTATCCAGAGAAGGGGGCTGAATACCTGATTCATTCTGGTGTGCATACAGACGAACAGCTTCTTGGATTTTTTCAATTTCCTCTTTGATTTTCGGATATTTCTCGGCCATCTGATCTACCTCTTTATTTTCGGTATCAGATAAAAAGCCGCCCACATAGGCTTCTAATACTCCGGATTCTATGTATGATTCAACATTCACGTCTGAACGATATTTCTCAGATGTTTAAGTGCTAAACGTATTCTTGTTTTTACTGTGCCCAAAGGAATATCTAATTTCTTCGAAATTTCTTCCTGGGTATACCCCTGAAGATAAGCCATATCCACGATGAGCTTTTGTTTTTCAGGTAAATGCCTGAGCATTTCCTGTACTTGCTCCTGTTTCTCTACCTTCTGCTCTGAGTGTTCATTCCTTTCCACAAATTCCTCCGGACTCGCTGTATTCATTGCTTTTATAAATTCCCGCGATCGGGTCTTATCAATGGCTGCATTTCGACATACACTCACCAGCCAGGTATATAAACTCCCCTTACTGCGCTCATAATAATGCCCTTTTTTCCACACTTTCACCATCACCTCTTGAAAAACATCCTGAGCCATGCTCTGATTTTTAACCACTCGGTAGATGATGTTGAAAAGATTGTGTGAATAACGCTCATAAATCAACTGTATCACCTTCTGATCATTGCGCTGCAACAGCTCAATGATTTTTTCGTCGGGTGTGATAGCAGAAGATTTAGACACGGTATTGGATCGAAAAGCGGCTCCATTATACCATCTATCTAAAGATACGAACTAATGGAGCCTTTTGGATGTTTATATAGAAAAAATTATATATAAATTTTACTTCAGAACTTTTCTCAACTTAAATAAGAGAAGAACCTGTTCCATTTTGCCGATTTTATACTCCCCTTTAGCCATCATTTTCGTCACCTTCGGCACCAATCTAACCAGTTTTCTCCCATAAGGTTTTGTAACCGCTTTTTTGGCAAAGTTGGCTTTTTGCTTAAAGCTCATATTTGCCTGCCAGGGTTCGAGTTCCTTTAGCAAAATTCCCAATTCTCTATCATTGTGTTTGGAAAACTTATTGAGATAGCGATAAGTCTTTACGGGTGAATTCAAGCTGGTAGCTTCATCTAGTACATCTGCTGTGATCTGGGCAAAGGCATCAAACTTGTCTTCAGCACTCATCGGACTGGAGACAATACTGCGGAGCGACTGTTTGTGCATTTTGAGTTGCTTGCTGGTAGTGCAGCTGGTAAAAAGGAGGAGGGGTAGAATCAAGACATAAATGAGATACTGCTTCTGTGTCATTTGTGAAAGTTTAAAATGTAATTGTTTGAAGAAAAAAGAGGGGTGCTTTAATGACAAGACAGCTTTGAAATGGATGCCTCAAATAATTCCTTTTAGCCCCAAGCAAAATTTAAGGGCTTTTCTTATATTTGCACCTCAATTTTCAGATGCTATAGAATGAGTGTAAAGCCTGGGTGCGAAAATGTTACCAAAGCTTTGCCAACAAGTTATAATTTTCTATGTCCAAACGATACCCGGAGCACAAAAAGTTGTCCTTGCCGGAAATAGACAAAGAGATACTAGAATTGTGGGAGAAAGAAGGAACTTTCGACAAAAGTATCTCTAGCAGGGAAGGTCAACCGACTTTTACCTTTTATGAAGGTCCACCTTCTGCTAACGGAAAACCGGGGATCCATCACGTGATTGCAAGAACCATTAAAGATCTTGTATGTCGCTACAAAACCCTTAAGGGCTTTCAGGTAAAGCGTAAGGGTGGATGGGATACCCACGGACTGCCTGTCGAACTACAGGTGGAGAAGCGTTTAGGTATTACCAAAGAAGACATTGGAAAAACGATTTCTATTAAAGAGTACAATGCGGCCTGTAGGCATGATGTATTGGAATTTAAGGATCTCTGGGATGATCTGACTCGTATCATGGGGTACTGGGTGGATCTTGATAATCCTTATGTCACTTTCGAAAATAATTACATAGAGTCTGTCTGGAATCTCCTCAAGAGAATCTGGGACAAAGGCTATTTGTATAAGGGGTTTACCATCCAGCCATATTCGCCGGCTGCAGGAACAGGTTTGAGTTCTCATGAGCTCAACATGCCTGGGGCCTACAAGGAAATCACCGATACCAGTGTTACGGCTCAGTTTAAAATTGAGGGTACAGAGAATGAATATTTCCTTGCATGGACGACCACTCCCTGGACCTTGCCAGCAAACACCGCATTGGCGGCTGGGAAGAATATCACCTATGTAAAGGTTGATACTTTCAATCCTTATACGCATAAGCGGGTGAAAGTGATTCTGGCAAAGGCTCTCATGCATAAGTACTTTAATGAGAAGGCTGCCGAGCTGGCATTGGAGGATTATAAAGAAGGCGATAAGCTGATTCCTTATGAGGTAGTAGCCGAAATGAAGGGAACGGATATCGCCGGGATGAAGTACGAGCAATTGATGCCTTACGTACTGCCGGAAGGAAAGGCTTTCGAAGTTGTGCTGGGAGATTTTGTCTCTACCGAAGACGGAACAGGTATCGTTCACACTGCTCCGACTTTTGGTTCTGATGACTTCTTTGTCGCCAAGCAGAATGATATAGCAGCTCTATTGGTGAAAGATGAAGAGGGCAATGATGCTCCCATCGTAAATAAGCAAGGGAAGTATGTAAAGGAGATGGGCGAATTTGCGGATCGCTATGTGAAGGATTATGGACAGGAAGAGCCTCGCTCTCTGGATGTTGACATTGCCATCAAGCTTAAAACAGAAAATAAAGCCTTTAAGGTTGAAAAATATGTCCACAGTTATCCACATTGCTGGAGAACTGACAGACCCGTATTGTACTATCCGCTCGATAGCTGGTTTATTCAAACGACTGCTGTTAAAGATAAGCTGATCGAGCACAACAATACCATCAACTGGAAACCCAAATCTACCGGAACCGGTCGTTTTGGAAACTGGTTGGAAAATCTGGTAGACTGGAATCTTTCCCGTTCTCGTTTCTGGGGAGTACCCCTTCCCGTTTGGAGTACTGAGGATGGAAAGGAAAGAATATGCATAGGATCAGTTGAGGAATTGAGGACTGAGGTCGAAAAGTCTATAGCTACTGGCCATATGAGTCAGGCTGGATTAGATGATTTTTTTACAGAACTTGATTTGCACAAACCAGATGTAGACAATTTAGTGCTGGTAAGTGAAAACGGTGCACCTATGCATCGTGAGCCAGACTTGATCGATGTTTGGTTTGACTCTGGAGCCATGCCTTTCGCCCAATGGCACTACCCTTTCGAAAATCAGGAAACATTTAAGGAAAGTTTCCCTGCAGATTTTATCTCAGAAGGAGTTGATCAAACTCGTGGATGGTTCTTTACCCTGCATGCCATAGCGGTCATGCTGGAAGATAGCGTTGCATTCAAAAACGTAATTTCTACCGGCCTTTTACTTGATAAAGAAGGGAAAAAGATGTCAAAAAGGGTCGGAAACGTAATAGATCCTTTTGAAACCATCAATACCTATGGGGCAGACGCTACTCGCTGGTATATGATCGGAAATGCCCAGCCCTGGGATAATTTAAAATTTGACCTGCAAGGGGTGCAGGAAGTACAGCGTAAATACTTTGGTACCCTTTTCAATACCTACAACTTCTTCGCGATCTACGCCAATATCGCTGACTTCAGTTATGGCGAAAGGATTTCCGTAGCGGAGAGAACAGAGTTGGATCAGTGGATCATATCTGTGGTGAATTCCCTTGTGAAGAAAGTTCAGGAATTCATGGACGATTATGAGCCTACTCGTACAGTTCGTGCTATAGATTATTTTGTAAACGAACAGCTCTCTAACTGGTATGTTCGTCTCTCTAGAAGACGTTTCTGGGAAGGAGATGTAAATGCCTTCCAGACTTTGTACGAATGTTTGGAAAAAGTTGCGATCCTGATGAGTCCTTTCGCTCCTTTCTTTGCGGAAAAAGTGTATAGAGACCTAACTGGTGGAGCTTCATATGAGAGTGTTCATATATCTAGAATTCCCGAAGTAAAAGAAGAAGAAATCGACCTCAGTGCTGAAAAAAGGATGGAGATGGCTCAGAAGCTTACCAGCCTGATACTCAGCTTACGGCGTAAAGAAAAGCTCAAAGTTCGTCAGCCGTTGGCCAAGGCGATGGTGGCTATTATGGACCCTGAATTAGGAGAAGCGGAGTTAGCCAGAGTTAAAGATTTAGTTGCAAATGAGGTAAATATAAAGCAAATTGAATATATAACTGGAGATAATTCAATCCTTGTAAAGAAGATGAAGCCGAACTTTCGGTCTCTGGGTCCCAAGGTTGGTCCACTGATCAAAGAGATAGGTCCGGCTTTGGCAAAATTTTCTCAGGAAGATATCCGAGATCTGGAAGTAAAAGGTGAGGCGAATTTGGAACTTTCTACCGGAACTTTCGTCATAGAATTATCTGATGTAGAAGTACTGAGTGAAGATATACCCGGCTGGTCTGTGGCCTCTGATGGCATTTACACAGTTGCGCTGGACGTTACTTTGACAGAGTCTTTGAAACAAGAAGGTATCGCCAGAGAATTTGTAAATCGTATCCAGAATCTCCGTAAATCCAAAGGATTTGACTTAACCGATAGAATTGACATCGTCATATCGGACAATGAAAACTGGAACGATGCGGTTAAAGAATTTACGAGCTACATCTGTAAAGAAACCCTGGGAGTAAACCTGTGGCTCAGGGAACTGGAAACAGAGGCAGATGAGATCGAAATAAATGGAATTAGGGGGCATATTTCCCTAACCCGCCTGGCAACTGTCTAGGTAGTGCTCTTTTTTCATTCTACTATTTACTAAACTGTATGAACATGGAAAAAAGTATGGAAAAGAAGTTTTATAGCCGTTCTGAGCTAGAAGAATTTCGTACAATCATCATGCAAAAACTTGAGTCTGCTCGCGCTGAACATAAGAAGCAGGCCGATAGCTTGAGGGAATTCAGTGGGAGTTCCGCAGATAGCATCAATTTCACTGAATACGGTAACGAAAGCCGCGAAAAAGAAAGTATTGAGGTGCTGATGGCCCGTCAATCAAAATTTATTGACAAGCTGGAAAAAGCACTTGTTCGAATCGAGAACGGTACCTATGGTATTTGCCGAATCTCGGGAGAACTTATTCCACCCGCGCGTCTGAGAGTAGTTCCTCATGCGACTACTACCGTTGCTGCTAAAATGAACCAAAGCAACGCCGATAGAAGAAGGTAAATACTCAATCCATAATGAAGGAGAACTCGTTTAAGGCTGCCAAGAAGTATTTTTTAATTGCTGGACTTATAGTCGCTTTCGATCAGATTCTCAAAGTCATCGTAAAGCTGAATATGGAGAAAGGGGTGGCCGGACAAATTCAAGTAATAGGCGATCTTTTTAAGATACATTTCATTGAGAACAGGGGCGCAGCCTTTGGCCTTACTGTCCCCAAACTCGTAAAGCTCTTTGGAGGTGATATGTCGGAAACGACAGGGAAGCTGATCCTGTCGATTTTCTCTATCATTGCAGTAGCTGCTATAGGCTATGTCCTGTACAAACTGGCTACACACAAATCTCCTCTCCCCTATTTTGTGGCCTTAATCTTCGGGGGAGCCTTGGGTAACATCATAGATCGTACCTTCTACGGAGTATTCTTTTCAGATATCAATGATTACAGTGGAGGCCTTTTCCACGGCCGAGTAGTTGATATGTTCTACTTTGATATAGGGAATGTATCCTTGCCGGATTTTATGGGCGGAGGCTACTACCATCTTTGGCCCATCTTCAATATTGCAGATTCGGCCATTACTGTTGGCATCATTGTCTTATTGATCTTTCAGGGAAAGTTCTTCAAAATGGATGAAGAAGCGAGAGGGATTAGTAGTGATTCTTCCGAAGCAAAGAATGCAAATAAAGCAAAGAAAAAGGAAGAAAAACCTCTTGCTCCTGTTGAAAAACCGGAAGCCGATACCCCGGACGATACCCATTTGACCACCAAGTAGATTTTATATGCGTCGATACCTGAGCATTAGCCTGGGAGTGTTGCTCCTTGATCAGTGGGTTAAAGTCTCAGTTAAAAATTCGATGTATTTAGGTGAAGAGATTCCTCTCCTGGGGAATTGGCTAAGTCTTTATTTTGCCGAAAATAATGGTTTTGCATTTGGCCTCACCCTGTCCGAAATCTCTGAATCAATAGGTTTTGCACTTTCTCCCTATACCGGAAAGCTGATCCTCAGTATTTTTTCTCTACTTGCCATTCTGGGACTCTTTTTCGTCCTGAAGAAATTTTCAACTCACAAATCCCTGCTTCCTGTTTTTATAGCTATCATTTTAGGAGGAGCCAGTGGAAATATAATCGATCGACTTTTTTATGGAGTCTTTTTCTCAAATAACAACCTCTATGAAGGGGGCTTATTTCAGGGGCAGGTTGTAGATATGTTTATTTTTAATTTTGGTGAAGGGGGCTTTTCTTCTCCGATCTTCAATATTGCTGATGTTGCCATAAGCCTGGGGATAATCAGTATTCTTATTTTTCAGAATAAATTTCAGGCTCGCCATGAACACCTAAGTAAGCCTGAGATCGTCAAAGATGACTCTCCCAGCCTTTTGTAATAAGCCAGTTGATCTATTCTAAAAATTCCTTAACTTCACTTGTTTGAAAGATCAATCGTTCATGTATAACAAATTGATTCATCCTCCTATAACATTCTTCAGGGGATGTGAGTAATGAACTTGTGTATACATGGCCACTCATCAATAGAAGCTGAAAAATTATGGCAGGAGACTGGAGAAACTACAAAAAGATACTACTACCAGACATTCCAGATTTTCATGACATTTCTGTTTACGAATCCAAAGGGGATGGCTATAAGGCCCTAAAGACCGTATTGAAGCAGAAGAAATGGGATCGTAAAGCCGTAGTTGATGAAGTAAAAAAAGCCAACATCCGTGGACGTGGTGGAGCAGGATTTAATGCAGGCTTGAAGTGGTCCTTTATGCCTCCCAAGCAAGAAGGAGTACCTCGCTATTTGGCTGTAAACGGGGATGAATCAGAACCCGGTACTCACAAAGACAGAAGATTATTTGAATACAATCCTCACGCAATCATCGAAGGTGCCTTGATTGCCTGTTATGCGATGGAAATGGATGCTGCTTACATCTATATCCGTGGTGAATATGTAGACTGGATCGATATGGTTCAGGCGGCTGTAGATCAGGCGTATGAAAAAGGATATGCCGGGAAGAATATCATGAAGAGTGGGGAAAATATAGATGTCTTTGTTCACAGAGGAGCGGGAGCCTATATCTGTGGAGAGGAAACTTCTTTGATGGAGTCTCTCGAAGGAAACAGGCCATATCCACGTTCTAAACCTCCCTTCCCTGCTCAGGTAGGGCTTTGGGGAAGACCCACCACAATCAACAATGTCGAGACGGTTGCACACGTACCTTATGTGATCAACAATACAGCCGACAATTATCTTTCCATCGGATGTCCTACTTTCCCCGGACCTATGCTCTATGGGATTGCGGGACATGTTAACCGCCCGGGAGTTTATGAATATCCTTCCGGTATGCTGATTTCAGACTTGATTTACAAGGTAGCTGGAGGAATCAGAGGGGGCAAAAAGTTGAAAGCTGTTGTACCCGGAGGTTCATCTGTGCCCATCCTTACCGCTGAGATGATTGAAGGGATCACAATGGATGCAGACTCACTCAGGACAGTAGGAACCTTTGTAGGTACAGCCGGCATGTGTATTCTGGATGAGGATACAGATATCGTTAAATTCCTTATCAGGATTGCAAAATTCTACGATCATGAATCCTGTGGCCAGTGTACGCCTTGTAGAGAGGGTACAGGTTGGTTTGTAAAAATGCTTAAAAAAATCGATGCAGGTCATGGCGAAATGAGAGATCTCGATACCTTACTGGAGTTGTGTGATACGATGGAAGGAAAGACAGTATGTGCATTGGCAGATGCTGCAGCCTGGCCGGTCAGAAATACCATCAAGCGATTCAGAGCGGATTTTGAAGCTAAAATCACCAGAACCTCGGTTCACGCAGTATCTTAAGACATACTAGGAGGCTACTTTTTGTAATTTATCAAGATGAACCCTACGGCTTTTGGGTAAACTAAAGTAGAAGGTTGAGCCTTTCCCTACTTCTGATTCCAACCATATTTTTCCATTATAATTGGAAAGGATTTTCTTCACAATCGCAAGTCCGACTCCTGTTGACTCGAAGGATTTTTTACCAAGCGTTTCGAATATCCTGAATATCTTTTGGAAGTCTTTTTGCGCGATTCCTGGTCCATTATCTTTTAGCCAAAAGGTGAGGCGATTTCGACTTTCTTTAAACCCAATTTCAATTTTCCCCTCTTCTTTATCCATGTATTTGATGGAATTGGATAAAAGGTTTTGAAAAACCTGGCCTATACTTACTTCATTGATATGGATATGAGGGAGATTACAGGCGACGTTAATTTCTATGTGCTCCTGAGGCGCAAGAATATCGATCATACCCTCAAGCATTTTATTTAGATTGACGGTCTTTTCTTCAGAATTTCTTCTACCCATCTGTGAGTATTCCAAAATCCCATTTATAAGATCCTTCATATGGTCTACCTTGCCTTTGAGTAATTCAAACTGCTCTTTGCCTTCTTCCCCCAATTCATCAGCATAATCCTCTCCGATCCAGTCAGATAGCATTTTTATAGAACGCAAGGGAGCCTTCAAATCATGGGAAACGACATGTGCAAAGTCTTTAAGTTCCTTGTTGGCTTCTTCTAGCTTTTCAAGTAGTTCATTCTGTTTGTACTCTTCGGTTTTTTGTTGGGTGAAATCCCGGATATAGCCATAATAAATGGGTAGAGTATTGGTTTCAACCCGTACGAAATTGAGAACCAGGCTTCGGTTCTTGCCTGCCTTATTTTTAGTTTCCAATTCCAGGTCTTGCTTATCTGCTTCAGTATCTATCTGCCTCAGGAAATTATGAATGACCTGGATATGTATGTCGCAGTAATTGATAGGATTAATGAAATCTTCCAGTTTTTGCCCTAGTACCTCCTCTTTGGTCCAACCCAAAATTTCCTCTGCTTTAGGATTCCATTCTAAAATTTCAGCATCAGCATTGATAATAATGAATCCGTCTAAAGCATAATCTATCATCGACTGTAATCGAGTCGCATAGAATGCTTTCTCATAGGATTCATTTTTATATCGCTGATGAGAAATGTCTGCTTTCAGAAACTGGCCGAAATTTTTTAAGACTGGCTTAAGTTGTTCCAGCTCTTCGGTTCTAAAAGCTCCTCCCCTTTCATTTTTATGCAAGCTTAGAAATCCGGTCAAGGGGAAAGAGAAAACTGCTATATTTTTAGCTTCGATGCTTCCTCCTAAAGGAAAATTCCATCCTGGACTAAGGTTGGGAATGGATTGACTAAAGATTTCTTTTTTTTCGGAAGGAAATGAAGCGCGTAGCAAAGCCTGTGATCTTTCTTCATGTTGAACCCAAATGGATACATAAGAAAGATCTTTGAGTTTGCTCAGGGTCTCCAGAAAGTTTGAAAGGTTACGTTCCTGATTTTCTTCCTGACCAAAACTTAGAGCTAGCTCTAAGAGTGCTTCTGGCGTTAATATGTGTGGGCGCTTTTCCTTCAAGACGAGACATTAATAAATCGGATAGAAGATTCTATTAAAATTTATTTGGGTTTTCGTATATACCAATATTGGAAATATACACAAGGGCTCTAAAGCACTTGTCTCGCAAATGTTACATGGGAAGGAAGCTCGTCTTAATTGTTATATTTTCGCAGGATTTTCAATACGACCTGAAAGTTTTTGGGAGCCTCAGCAGTAAAGCTAACTTTTTCTCCTGAATGGGGATGTGTAAAGCTCAGGCTGTGTGCATGCAGCAGGTATCCATGGTTGAGGGCTTTCTCTTCTTTTCGATTACTGGAGCGGTAATTTCTTTTGAGCCTCGACAGCATAATATCTATTCCCCCATACAGAATATCACCAACTATCGGACAACCCAAAGCTTTGAGGTGAACCCGTATCTGGTGCATGCGACCGGTGACAGGTTTACAGGAAAGTAGGGTGAAATTCCGGAATTGCTCTATGTTGGATATGATGGTTGTCGCTTTTTTACCCTCCTGCTTATGGACTGTTACTCTTTTATTGGTACTTACAAGCAAGGGTAAATCAACAACCTCTTCCTCAAATCTATGTACCCCTGCTACCAGGGCATGGTAGGTTTTTTCGACTTGTCTTTTTTGAAATTGTAAGGCCATTGACCGATAGCTCTCTGAATCTTTAGCCATCAATAAAACGCCTGAGGTATTCTTGTCGAGTCTGTGGCATAGTTGGATATCTTCGTGATATTTTCTGGCTAAACCAATCAGGTTTCTTGCCTGTTTATCATCCAGACTGGCCATATCCAGAGGCTTATTGACTATGATGATATGCTCATCCTCAAAGAGAATGAGATCCTTTAAACTGCTAATATATTTTTTTTTCGTATTTGCCATGCTATCGAGCTACTGCTCCATTACGCCGATCATCCACTGATTTTGTTTTAAGCTCTTTTCGGCCATTTTATAATTGGGGTAATAATGCGCCACCCAGTTCCAGAATCTTGAACTATGATTCATCTCCCTCAAATGCATGAGTTCATGGATAATCACATAATCCACGATAGGAGGCGGAAGCAGGATCAGGTGCCAATTCAAATTTATATTTCTTTTTGAACTACAGCTTCCCCATTTACTTTTCAGGTCTTTAGTTCGGATTTGATTTATTGCTGAATCGGTTGCCTGAGCCAATTCAATGGTCCGTCTTTCCAAATGAGATTTCGCAAGACTCCTGAGGGCTCCATACAATAAGGACATCCGCATTTCGGGACTATCCTTTTTGAGCATGTAGATGTATATTTTTTTTTCTTCTTCCTCTCTTTGTACCCATCTTTTTGAATCCAGCAGAAATTCTATTTCATAAGTTTCGCCCAGATAAGGAACAATACCCCGATCGAGTTTTTTCAGAAACTCATCTCTTTGGGAGAGTTTGCCTTTTTGTTTTTTAAAGTTTTTGAGAATCCAGGCTTCATTTTTATAAACAAATTCCTGGACTTGAGGAGTGAATTTCCCACCGGGGGTTCGGATGATCAGTACAGATTGGTCATTCCTGAAGCTAATATTTGTCCTTCGACCTCTAGCCTTTTCTACTTTACAGGGAATTTTTTCTGTACCAAAATCAAGGATCATCACTTATTACTTTTTCCGACATACAATTGTACGACAAAATATTCACCTGAGGAAGATTTTGATACGCCAATTCCGGAATAAATGAATTTACCCCTTAAATTTTTCTTGTGTCCGGGGCTAAGGATCCATGCTTTTACGGCTTCCTCCCCTACTCCACGTGGATCAGTAGTAGCATAAAGATTTTCTGCTACACTTACAGGAAAGCTGGCATATTTTTTTACGGCATTGAATCTTTTCTGGAAGCCTGCGTGAGAAAAATCAACTCGGCCGGCAGCCATATCATCACTATGTTTTTGGGCGATTTTATTCAATTCAGATTTTACACTTAAGGTCCGTCTTTTTTGAGCATTACGGTAAATGTTTGAATGTTTCAGGACTTCCTTCTTGATTTCTATATAAGATTCTGAAGACTTAAAGCCTTTATCATTTTCCAGACTAATAGGAGTGGCTGCAGGGGTTTCCATACGGATCTCTTCTTTGGCCTCTAGGACAGATTTAGTTTTACTTTCATCTGTAGCACATCCGATACCTAATACAGAAATGATGAGAAGGAGGGGAAGGAAATTCATTTGCAACATGATAGCTAAGGTGGAAATGGAATAAATGCAGGAATAAAAGAGAATATTCTGTATTTCTTAGACTCTCATACGGCTAATTTCTATCAAAAGATTTACAAAAATCCTTGGGAATATGGGAAAAATGAAAAAAAAGACACAAGAAGGCATAATGTTTCAAGTAGACGGATTGAATTTGTTGCTAATGGTCAAGATTGTTTATCTTTGTGTACTAACATTTGATATCCCGAAATATGAGATTTGAAAAGAGTGTAGAAGAACGTCATACAGTAATCAAGCTGTTGGAGGAAAAGCTGGATTCTCAGATCGCTCCAGCTCTGAAAAGTGAGATGGTAAACCTCAATGCTCAGGGTGTAAGGAACGTATTGCTAAACCTTTCTGAGGTAAAGTATGTGGACAGTTCGGGCTTAAGTTCGATCCTCACAGCCAATAGAGTCTGTGCTGCTGCACAAGGCATACTGGCTATTTCCAATATCAACCCTCATGTTGAAAAGCTGATTAAAATATCTCAACTGGAAACCGTACTTAAGATCTTCCCCACTGAGTCAGAGGCTCGTGATGAGATCCATATGTTGGAAGTTGAAAAAGATATTTTGAGCGAAAAAGGAGAAAAAGCACAGGACGCCTAGTGTTTGAAGTTCAGATCCTCGGAACCAGCGCTGCAATACCCACTACTACCAGAAACCCATCTTCCCAGGTGGTTTCTATCAATGATCGCCATCATTTGATCGATTGTGGGGAGGGCACCCAAATGCAATTGCTCAAATATAAGGTCCGCTTTTCAAGGTTGGACGCAATTTTTATTTCTCATTTGCATGGGGATCATATTCTGGGCCTTCCAGGTTTACTCAATTCATTAAGTCTTTACGAAAGAAATTTCCCCCTATACCTCTTTGGGCCTGCAGAGCTCCAAAAAGCACTCAAAACTATTTTCGACCTGACGCAAAGTTATTTGGGCTATGAGCTTAACTTTATTGCTTTGGAAGATTATGAGCCGGGGGATATCATTTATGAACATAAGACCTTCCATGTAGAATTACTTCCTTTGGATCATCGGGTTTTTTGTCGGGGATTTAGATTTGTCGAAGGGAAAAAGAAGCGAAAATTTGATTTCTACAAAGCCAAGGCCATGGATATTCCCAATAAATACTTTGGACTTCTGAAGCAGGGAAATGAAGTTACCCTCGATGATGGGCGAGTCATTTCTCCGGATGAGGTATTATTCCCCGCCGAACCTCCCCTTTCTTATGCGTATTGTTCAGACACACGCTACAATGAGGCCTTAGTAGACTATATAAAGGATACCAAATTGCTTTATCATGAATCCACTTTTACGGAGGATATGAAAGATAGGGCTCGATCTACGGCACATAGTACAGCTATGCAGGCAGCAAGTATAGCAAAGGCAGCAGGAGTTAAACAGTTGCTCTTGGGCCACTATTCTGCTCGCTATAAGGATTTGGATCAACTGCTGGAAGAAGCACAAAGTGTTTTCCCTCATAGTGCCCTCGCCATTGAAGGAGATGTGCATAAACTCAAAGATTATGCGTAATTAGCAGAAATACCCTTCTAGCCTATGTTTAAGAAAGATCAATTACTTTTCGTCATCCTGGCAGGCTTTTTTATAAGCAATGCCCTTATTGCAGAATTTATTGGGGTGAAAATATTTGCGCTGGAAGCTAGCTTTGGGATGGAACCCTTGAACTGGAATTTATTTGGGCAAACAGGCTCACTTTCATTTACTGCCGGAGTGCTCCTATGGCCCATTGTATTTATCATGACAGATGTGATAAATGAGTACTATGGGCAGAGAGGCGTACGGCTGCTTTCCTATTTGGCAGTGGGATTAATTAGTTATGCCTTCATTATGGCTTATGGAGCCATCAATCTAGCTCCAGCAGATTGGTGGGTAGGGTCTTTTGCTGAAAAGGGGGTGCCGGATATGCAAGAAGCTTTTCGGAATATATTCGGTCAGGGAATGTGGATCATTGTAGGTTCGCTTGTCGCTTTTTTCTTGGGGCAAATTCTGGACGTTATTGTTTTCCATAAAATCCGGTCATGGACTGGAGAATCAAAGGTATGGCTTAGGGCTACTGGCTCAACGGTGGTTTCTCAGCTTATAGACAGTTTAGTCGTATTATATATTGCCTTTGTTTTGGGACCGGCTCAGTGGTCGTTGAGTTTGTTTTTTGCGGTGGCTACAGTAAACTATGTTTACAAAGTTACAGCAGCCATCTTATTGACCCCTGCAATTTATGGAGCCCATTATGTGATTGATAAATTTTTAGGTAAAGAATTGGCTGAAAAATTAAAATCAGCGGCTGCCGCATCAACTTAATTTCGAATATTTACCCATATTCTTTACCTTAAAGAAGAGAAAACACTCGTAACCTTGGACATACTTGAACGAATCATAGAGAGCCTTACCAGCGATGAAGTGCGGAGATTTAAAATTCTCTCCAATCGCTTTAAAGCTGATGAGAAGAAAAAGCTGCTCGTGCTTTTCGATGCTATTCGTTCGGGTGATTTTGAAGATACGGAAGAGCATGTGATCACCCAGTTTTATGGGAGTACGGAGTCCAAGGCAAAAAATAGCTATTACCGTTTAAGAAATAAATTGCTGAGCAATCTCGAAAAGAGTTTGCTCTTTTATCATTTCAACTATAAAAACTCCATCGAATCCTATAGCAATATTCAGCTATATATTTTGATGCGGGATCGCGGCCTTTACAAAGAAGCCTATCACAACCTCAAGAAAGCCGAAAAGGTAGCCATCGAATACGATCAGTTTACCCTGCTGGAAGTGATTTATGATGAAATGGTAACCCTGGCTGCTCAATATGAAGTAGACATTGAAGCTGTTATTCAAAGGCGAAGGGACAATCAAAAGAAGCTTGATCTCATCAGAGGGAATCGCGAAATCCTGGGAATGGTTACTCAGCAGTTGATGAAGCGAAATTACTCACGCAGTAAGCGAAGTGAGACCGTGATAGAAACCCTCGAAGAGGTGAAGCGCCAATTGGAAGAACATAAAGATATTTTTCAGTCTACTTCTGGAAAGACGATGATCCTGAAGACGGTGGTTTCTATACTTATTCAGAAGTCGGCCTATGAGGAGTTGGGCGAATATGTAAAGCAAACCTTCCAGGATTTTGAATCAAATAATCTCTTTAACAAGGAAAATCATCATACCCGGCTCATGCTTCGCATTTGGCGAATCAATTCTTTACAGAAAGTATTAAAGCTGGATGAGTCAACCAAAGAGATAGAAGCCCTATATGAAGATCTGCAAATGTATGACAAGCAGAACTTCAATGAGTTGGGTTTCCATTACTATGCTCCCAAGGTTTATAATCTTAAGCTGATGGGAGAACTTGATGAGGCAGGAGAAGTGCTAAAAGAAGCATTTAGGCATAAAGAGCTGTTACAAAATGAACTGCATGAGCTCTATATGTTGATTAGCCTGGCAGATCAATATTTTAGCCAGGAATTGCATCATAAAGCTGCTGATGTCATTACACGTATCAAGTCCCATCCTGGGGTAGGGTTTTTAGGCGAAGAGCTTCGTTTTTATGTGGCCATCTTTGAAGTCGTCAATCATTACGAAGCTCGGGCATACGAGGAAGCCCAGAAACTAAACAAAGCCCTTCGAAAAAAATACAAGCACTTCCTGAAAGATGAATTCTATGCCAAAGCCCAGAAATTTCTGGAGCTGGTGGTTCGCCTGAACAATGCTGCTATCGAAGGAAAGAAGGTCTTCCTGAAAGCTGCGTATAAGAATTTCATCGAAACTTATCCGAAATCAGAAATTGGTGAGAACCAAATCATTCTATACGAAATTTATCTTCTGTCGAAATTATCAGAAGAGCATTCTTATTACGAACTACTAAACGAAGAAGTAAAAACAAAACTGCCAATTCCAAGCGAATGAATCCTCAATTTTTAACTTCCCTCAAAGAGGAACTTGCCGAGATCGAATCTGCGGGCCTTTACAAAAAAGAACGTATCATCACCAGTCCACAAGGAGCCAATATCCAGGTTTCGACGGGTGAAGAAGTCCTAAATTTTTGTGCCAATAACTATTTGGGTTTATCCTCACACCCCAGAGTCATAGAAGCTGCCAAAGCTGCCATTGACACGCATGGATATGGATTATCCTCTGTACGTTTCATTTGTGGAACTCAGGATATCCATAAAGAACTGGAAAAAAAGATTTCGGAATTTTTACATACAGATGATACTATCCTATATGCTGCTGCCTTTGATGCAAATGGTGGGGTGTTCGAGCCTATTTTAGGCAAGGAAGATGCAATCATTTCTGATGAACTGAACCATGCGAGTATCATCGACGGGGTACGTTTGTGCAAAGCTGAACGTTATCGCTATAAGCACAACAATATGGAGGCTCTTGAGGATGCATTAAAGCAATCTCAGCATTGTAGAGCCAGGGTAATTGTGACGGATGGAGTTTTCTCTATGGACGGAACAATTGCACAGCTGGATAAGATTTGTGATTTGGCAGATCAATACAATGCTCTGGTTATGGTGGATGAGTGCCATGCAACCGGATTTATGGGAGTGAGAGGAAAGGGAAGTATCGAATTTCGGGATGTATTGGGAAGAGTTGATATCATCACCGGAACCCTAGGGAAAGCCTTAGGGGGAGCCTCTGGAGGATTTACTTCCGGGCGAAAAGAGATCATTGATATGCTTCGTCAGCGTTCAAGACCTTATTTGTTTTCAAATACGGTAGCACCTTCTATTGTAGGAGCGAGTATCGCGGTTTTGGATTTGTTGACGGAAAGTACAGCTTTGAGAGATCAGCTAGAGGAAAACACGCACTACTTCCGAACACAAATGACAGCTGTCGGGTTTGATATTAAGGAAGGCGAACATCCTATAGTGCCTATCATGTTGTACGAAGCCGTGCTGGCGCAACAGTTTGCGGATAAACTTCTGGAAAAAGGAATCTACGTTATTGGGTTTTTCTATCCGGTAGTTCCCAAAGGGAAGGCCCGAATCAGGGTTCAGTTATCCGCAGCCCACACCCGTGAACATTTGGATAGAGCCATTCAGGCCTTTACAGATATCGGGAAAGAACTGGGAGTCATTACATAGGGAATTCTATATATTTGGCGGATACCCTTCCTTTTCCCCCTCATTATTTCGCAAAAATGAGGAAAAAAGGATAATTTGGTTTTTTGTAAAATCTGAGTCTCCCATTGAGGAGATTGAAAATACTTATTGAATACATCTATCCTATACAAAGCCCAAAAGCCATATGAAAAAACTTATATGCTTCATGTCCTTTTTTGGCCTGCTACTATCTATGGGACTTGCCCAAAGCAATTCTCAGATCAACTGGGCCAGAATTTCAGAATCTTTAGAGGCAAAAATGAAGGAAACTCCGGATGATGAATACATCCAAGTGAGCATCATCATGTATGACCAGGTTGATCTGGAATCCATGATGAATTACTTCCGGACAGAGAGAGTGCCATTAGAGAGGAGAGCCAAACAGGTAATAACAACTTTACAGGCAAAAGCTGCTGCAACTCAGCCTCAATTTATCTCTTATCTAAATACTTTGAATGGAGTTGAGAGTGGGAGTATACAGCCATTGTGGATTTCAAATGAGATTCAGTTAAGACTCAACAAAACGGCAATTTCTACCCTAAGTTTCAGAAGCGAGATTGATTATCTCTATTTTGAGTATCCCTATGAAAGGTTATCTGAGGAAAAAGTTGAGGCTTTGAATGCTTCATTGCTTACTCCTAATGGGCGTGAGCCCGGACATGATCTGATGAATGTTCCAGGTTTATGGGCCTTAGGGTACACGGGTACCAATCGCAGACTTTTTATGATTGATGAAGGGGTTGACCTAAGACACCCTGCATTGTTCAATAATTATAGAGGATTAGTAGATGGAAATACTGTCTCTTACTTTGATCCAGAGGGTGGTGTAGCTGATTCGATTCCTTCAAAATGTGTTGCTTTTGGGGACCATGGAACCTTAGTTTTAGGTACTGTGATTGGAAACGATTTTGGGCGAAGAGATACTATAGGAGTTGCTCCCAATGCTTTGTGGATGTCTAGCCCTCTAGCTTTAGGTGATGGGCAAGGAAATGTTGGCTGCCAGAATGCTTCAGGGAATTATGCATTTGCATTGCAATGGGCATTAGATCCGGATGGTGATCCCAATACAATAGATGATATGCCGGATGTTATCAACATGTCTTTCGGTACTTCAAATTTTGCGAATTGTACAGATCCTAGATTCCAACAGATAACAGCATTAGAAGCAGCTGGAGTTGGGGTAATTATTGCAGCAGGAAATGCTGGTCCTAATCCAAGTACAGTTGGACCTCCTGCAAATGGATCAACGACTTTGGTAAATACTTTTGCTGTTGGCTCTGTAACACAGGCTTCTAATATTGCTCAGTTTTCTAGTAGGGGGCCTGGCCTTTGTAATTCAGACGGTGGATCTCTTGAAATTAAACCGGAAGTAGTTGCACCAGGTGTAACAATCAGAACAACTTCAAATGGAGATGCCTTTGCGAATGTCCAAGGTACTTCCTTTAGTGCTCCTTATGTCGCTGGTTTATTCTTACTTTTAAAAGAAGCCTTTCCTACACTTTCGGGAGAAGAAATAAAATTAGCGATTTATAATAGTGCTACTGATTTGGGGATTCTTGGAGAGGATGATTTTTATGGAAATGGTCTTGTCGATGCTGTTGCAGCTTTCAACTATCTCGTAAATCAAGGGAATACACCTGAACCGAGAAACCCGGATGCAGATGGTCTGGTTCATAATCTAAATGATTTGACCTCGTTTGCCTGTGCAAAAGATGTATCCCCTTCTTTCCTCTTGGAAAATAGTGGTACTTCAACCATGACATCTGCTACCATTAGCTATACTTATTCTAATGGTATTACTGGTACAATCAACTGGACTGGTAGTCTTACAAAGAATCGCACAGAAAGGATTAATCTACCTACAGAAAGTTTGCCTACTGGTGATTACTCCATTAGTATTGAGTTGACGCAGGTCAATGGTAAAACTGAATACTCTGTAAGAGATAATCTAATAGAAGAAAACTTCAGCATTTTTGATGAAGTTCTTCCTACAGTCGTTACTACTAATCCACTTGCTTGTAGTGGGGGAGCTGCAGTAATTGAAGCAAATACTGGTGGCTCGGACCGTGAGGTTGTTTGGTATGACGCGGCTTCTGGTGGTAATATTGTAGGTATAGGTTCACCTTTTATTACTCCAGACCTTTCTCAGAATACTACTTTCTATGCGGAAGCCATGAAGGCCGAGAAAGCAGGTCTCCCAGATATTAATGTAGGACAATCTTTTGCCTCTATATCTGATGATTCCTATTTGGTGTTTGATGCATTAAATGATCTAGAAATCAGATCTGTTAAAGTATTTGCTGCCTCAGCTGGAATTAGAAGGATAGCAGTTAACGATATTAATGGGAGTCTGATTGGTAGGAGTTCTTTTCTCAACTTACAAGCAGGAGAAAATATTGTCGAGTTGAATATCGCAGTTCCCAGAGGCGAAGGATACAGAATGGAACAAGTAGGTCAGGTAGATGAATTATTTGCAACAGTAAATGGCTTCTCTTTTCCTTTGGAAGTCCCTGAGGTCCTGATAATTACGGGTTCCAATGATGGTCTCTATAATTTCTTCTACGATTGGGAGATTGTTTCCAGCTTTAGCTGTGATAGAGTTGCTCAGGAAGTAACTGTAAGTCCTACTTCAGCCAATGCTGCCTTTACCCCATCACGTACAGTTCTAAATCTTGCCAATAGCGGTCGGGTGAATTTCAACAACCAGAGTACAGGAGCTTCTAATTTCTTCTGGGATTTTGGCGATGGAACTACCAGTACTGATCAAAGTCCATCACACGACTACCTATTAGCAGGAAGATATACGGTTACCTTGACTGTTGAGGCTGCTGGAGGCTGTACAGATATTGCAACTGCAGAAATTGAAGCTTCAGGAATTGTGGGGATTGAAGAAGACCTCGCCGAGATTGGAGAGTTAAAAGTATATCCAAACCCAAGTGCAGGAAACTTTGTACTGGATATGGATTTGCTAAAACGTGAAGAAGTGGAGATTGAAGTCTTTGACCTTCCGGGAAGAAGAGTTTGGAGCAAATCTTCCGATACTTATTTAAAAGATCGCGTAGAAATGGATCTTAGCTCAGCAAACAAAGGAGTATACTTATTGAAAGTGAAAATCGCAGGTATTACCTGGGTTCAGAAACTCGTGAAAGAATAAGGATTCCTAAAACCATAAACAAAAAGCCCGGATACACCTCCGGGCTTTTTGTTTAAGCACGAAAAAATCTCAATAAAAAATCTTTAGGGGCCATGTTAAAAAATTAGAAATTTCTACAAACTCTTTAATCAAAATCGGAAATCAAGTCCATTAAGAATATAATAATACCTTCATATGAGGCTTTAATTAAGTAATATTCCAGCTCGTGTAAGATTTTCTTAAGAAGCGTCACATGTTTGTTTTTGTCTGCTAATGATGCTGGAAAGTTGTAAGCTGATTCTAATTTCGTTGTACAACACAAGCTTTTCCCCTTTACAAGAACACATGAGCTCATTCAAAGAAATTGTCTTTATCGTTCAGAAATCTGAAACCCAATCCTTGGGTTTTGAGCGTATTGCAATGGAAATGGCCAGAGCTATTGAACCAAATTTAAAAGCGAAGCTTGTAGTTGTGTCCCCTCCCCCAAAATTTGCACTTAATACATCCCTCCCACTCTTTGGATCACTGATTACGTATCTCAACTTTCTCTTTGCGTGTCTCTTCTCATCATTAGGAAAGGACCTTGTTTACATACTGGGGAAAGATGCCGGCTTAAGCCTTCCATTGATTCGCATTTTTTCAGGAGCAAAGGTATTTACCCAAATCCACTATAGACACAAAAGAACAGATAGAAAGAATTATCAATATAGATTGTGGGAAAGGATATCGGAGAGACTCACCTTAAAATTCTCTGACAGGGTATTTGTGGATAATGAGCAAGCCCGTTCCTTTTTTAAAGAAGAATATGGACAGGAAACCAAGCTCATTGCTTATGGAGCAGACCATATAGAAGAAGCCTATAAAGTGGTCTCACCAACTCAAAAGGACAAAAAATATGCAGTTTCCTTTATGCCTGCTTCATCCACACAGGCAATTATGGCCCTTAAATCATTTGCCCAGTATCCCAAGTACGATTACTATTTGATTCTGGAGAATTCTTATGAATATTTATCCGATGAAATAAAGGCCTATCAGGAATATTCGCACATCCATTTTATCATCCCAGAGAAGAAATTTGAGCCATTTTTAATGGGTGCATATATGTACATTCATTTAGAGCCCACCATAAAAGCAAGATTGAGATTGCTAGAGGCCATGATGATGGGGAAACACGTTCTCTGCTTTAATAGTAGCTTCTCCAGAAATTTAACAGCAAGTGAGGCCTCATATTTCAGTAATCATAGCCAGTTACTTTCTGCTCTCCATAAAGCGGTAAAGCAATCTCACTTTGATCAAGGCAAACATATGCAGAAACTTGCGACCAGACTCAATTGGACTACGGCTGCAGAACAAGTTTTGGAAGAGCTTGAAAGTCTTGGGGAAGAAGTATTGATCCCGGAAATGGCTGACCTTTAATAAATCAAAAAGACAAAAGTTAGTAGCCAGGCTACAATGGTAAGCTGAAGAAAAAGGTCCGTCAGCAGAATTCGCGTAGGATTTCCACTCTTCTCTTCAACAAAGCTGATCTGTAAATACCTCAACACCCCCAAAATAACAAAGGCAACAGTTAGGTATAAATATTCACTCCCAAAGTTCTCCTGTATTTCCGGAGCTATTGTATAAGAAATATAGCTGACGATCAGCACAGATGCCATAATGATCATAGCTCCATTGATAAACTCCAGATTGTAGCCATCTATGGATTTACGTACTTTTTGCCCCTGAGCTGCGAGTAATACATCATCCCTTCTTTTTGCCAATGCCAGAAACAAAGCCCCCAAAAATGTCATCAGGACAATCCACTTAGAATATGGAATAGGAGTTGGGGCAGCATAGGCACCTACAGCAATTCGAATCACAAATCCAAGTGCGATAATGAAAATATCGACGACGGCTATATGCTTTAATTTGAAAGAATAGAGCACATTTATAAAGACATAAGCTGTCAATAAGTAGAAAATACTTTTCCCGAGAAGAATACTAAGCAGAAATCCTAAAACGATTAGGCTACTCATTAGGATAAACGCTGTCGAAGTTTTGATTGTCCCGGCTGCTAATGGCCTTAAACGCTTCACAGGATGCTCTCGATCAGCTTCCCTATCTTTATAATCATTGAGGATATATACAGCACTTGCCATACAACAATAGGCAACAAAGGCTACACAAGTACGAATTACCACTTCTCCATCCAGAATTTGCAGGGAAAAAAATGCCGGCAAAAAAAGGAAGAGATTTTTGATATACTGGTGAGGCCGTAAAAGGCTTATGTATTCTTTCAGCATGCTAGGCAAAAAAAGAATTCCTGTTTAATATTCACAATTCATATTTCAACTAAGCTTAGCCAGCTGTGCACTACGGGTAAGTTGATGAAAACGAAATACAAGTCCTACTGCAGCCACAAAGAGCCCCACCACAAATCCATACCATATTCCGTCTACGCCCATTCCAAAGTTGAAGGCAAGTGCATATCCCACTGGTAAGGCAATGATCCAGTAACTAATAAAGGCAATTATGGTCGGTACTCGTACATCCTGCATCCCTCTCAGAACAGAAAGTCCTACAGCCTGTACACCATCAAATATCTGAAAGAGTCCGCCAATGAGCATAAGTTGTGCCGAGATCATCAAAACGTCAACGTCATCCACATAGAGGCTGGGTAACCAGTTTTTACCACTTATAAAAGCAATGGCAGCCAGGAACATGATAAATGTACTCAAATAAATCCCTGCAAAGCCAGCTTTTCGCATGCCGGGGAGATCTTTTCGCCCTAAAGCATTGCCCACGCGGATGGCTGATCCTGCTGCCAGCCCCGAGACCAGCATATAGGTAGTTCCCGCCATATTGATAACAATTTGATGCGCAGACCTTTCGTCTATCCCAATCCAACCTATCATGATAACGGCTCCTCCAAAGGCACCCACTTCAAAGAAATATTGGAAACCTGAGGGCAAGCCGATTTCAAAAATCTTTCGCATGATGTCTCCTCTCCATTCCCGAAAATTCAACTTTGGCTTATACTTTTTGAAACGGGGTGTATAATTGATGTAGATCGCAATCAGCAAGAGCATAAAGATTCTACTACTCAAAGTACCTATCCCTGCTCCTATCAACTCCAACCTTGGAAAACCCAAATTCCCATAAATCAACAACCAGTTTATACCCACATTAAAGATCAGGCCAAAGAGTGTGACATACATAGCTGCTTTGGTAAAAGATAGCCCATCGGAAAATTGCTTGTAGGCCAAAAAGAGCATCATCGGAATTAGGGAAACATTGATAATGTGCAGATAAGGAGTACCCAGTCGGACATCTTGCTCCGGTTGGTCCATAAAAGGAAGCAGATAAGTCAGACCCAGCATAATAAGGCAGAGCAATATCCCACTAAGCAAGCTAGCAAAAACTCCTTGTCGAAGGTAGAGCCCACATTGAGAGACTTCTCCTGCTGCATCAGCCTCTGCAACCAAAGGAGAAATGGCAAAGGTGATACCTATCCCCAATACTCCTACGATAAAGTATATGCTATTTCCCAAAGAGGCTGCAGAAAGTAATTCATGACCGATATTTTCAATATTACCAATCATAATATTGTCGATCACACCCATTAAAACCAACCCCAATTGAGCCACAATGACGGGCCCGGATAAATGTAGGGTCTCTTTCAGGTCCTTTTTGTAAGATTGGAATCCGCTCAGTAGGCTTCTAACCATGGTCTTTCAGGGATGAGGCGCAAATAACACTCCTTCTCACGTGAATCCCAAACACTTCCTCTTAAATAATTTCCTAAGAGCTTAAGATTTTTGAAAATGAAGAAAAAATTGCCTACATTTGCAGCGTCGTGCGAGACTTTAATGACTGAGGGAGTTTCACTCCCTCATTTTTTTGCTAGATATGTTGACAGAAGACTTGCGCAATAAGATCCAGGAAATCGTAGAATACAGTGTCCCAGGAGCTTATTTGGTAGATGTAGTGCTGAATAAAAGTAAGCAAAGAGTTCTCAATATAAAGGTAGATACAGATGCTGGTATAAGTCTGGCAGAATGTGCTAAAATCAGCCGGAATATTGGAAGAGAACTGGAGGAAGAAGAATCTTTGTCTCAACAATATCTTTTGGAAGTCTCCTCTCCAGGGGTAGGTTATCCCCTCAAGCTACATCGACAGTATACCAAAAATGTGGGTCGCCAACTCAAGATTACCTTGAGTTCTGGTGAAGTTGAAAAGGGTACACTAAAAGAAATGGACGAAGAGAAACTCATTTTGGGTCCTCTTCCAGAGAAAAACAGGAGAGGGAAGAAAGCTTCCAAAAAGAAAAAAGCAGAACAACCGGAAAACAGAGACATTTTGTTCACAGAAATACGAGAAGCAAAAGTCATTATAATTTGAGCAGTTATTTTAAGTACGGCACTATGGCAAAAGCTTAGACGAAAATGGCAAAAAGAAAAGTAGTAGATCCGAAAATTAACTTGGTAGAAGCGTTTACCGAGTTTTCCCGATTCAAAAATATTGATCGGGCAACCTTGATGGGGGTTCTGGAAGAAGTGTTCAGAACTATGATTCGTAAAGAGTATGGATCAGATGAAAATTTCGAGATCATTGTAAATGTTGATAAAGGAGATATTCAGGGATTCCGTGAGCGGGTTGTGGTAGAGGATTTTGAGTTGGAGGATGAAACGCAGCAAATTCCGTTAAGTGAGGCGCTGCAAATTGATGAGGATTATGAAGTGGGAGATGACCTGGCAGAGGAAATCAATTTCTTCTCATTTGGTAGAAAAATTGTACAAACAGCAAAGCAAACCCTGACGCAGAAAATTCGCGACCTGGAAAAAGCTTCAGTTGTAGAGCAATATGAAGAATTAGTAGGGACGATTATTGTAGGAGAAGTGTATCAGGTTTGGAGAAATGAAATCCTGATCCTTCATGAAGGAAACGAGCTGACCCTGCCTCGTACAGAGCAGATCCCCAAGGACCGCTTTCGCAAAGGAGATACCATCCGCGCAGTTGTTCTTGAGGTAACGATGAAAAACAACAACCCAAGGATCATCATCTCTAGATCTTCTGAACTTTTCCTTGAAAAGTTATTCGAACAGGAAGTACCAGAAATCTTCGATGGCTTGATCAATATTAGAGGGATTGTACGTGAGCCGGGAGAGAGAGCGAAAGTGGCAGTGGAAAGTTACGATGACCGCATCGACCCGGTAGGAGCTTGTGTAGGGATGAAAGGTAGCCGTATTCACGGTATTGTTAGAGAGCTTCGCAACGAAAATATAGATGTAATCAGCTACACCAGCAATGAGCAGCTGTACATCCAGAGAGCATTGAGCCCCGCAAAAATCTCCAGCATTAAAATCAATGAGGAAGATAGTGGAGCACATGTATTTTTGAAACCAGATCAAATTTCATTGGCAATTGGTAAAAATGGCCTCAATATCAAACTCGCAGGCAAATTGACCGGTTACCAAATTGATGTATACAGGGAGCTTGATCCTGATGAAGAAGATGTAGATCTCGACGAATTCAACGATGAGATCGAACAGTGGGTAATTGATGAAATCAAGCGAATCGGTTGTGATACAGCCAAAAGCGTTCTTTCTCTTTCCAGGGATGAATTGGTACGAAGATCTAACCTGGAGGAAGAAACAGCTGAGCAAGTACTTTCAGTACTTAGAGCTGAATTCGATGATGATAGTAGTAATGATGGTTAAGGAACAGACTATATAACCTGCTATGTTATAAACTTAACAAAGCATCGGTCTTCCGTACGTTGTTACGCTAAAGATATACGTACCACTAGGGCAAGTTTCGGCTTACCCTAGTTCTTATTTTCTGGATTTATCGTAAATTTGAGCCTTAATTCAGGCGAATAAGCACATTAGCTTATTTTTTAGCTGGATATAAATAAAGCATGGCAGGACAGACAAAAAAGTACAGGTTATTTAAAGTCGCAAAGGAACTGAATGTCTCGACTAACCTGATCGTTGATCACCTAAGTGAAAACGGTCATGAGATCGATAATTCCCCTAACGCTAAGTTAGATTCTGAGCACTATGATATCCTGCTCAAAGAGTTTGCTTCAGAAAAACTCATGAAAGAGAAAGCTGAGCAGCTCTCTGAGAAACGCAAAGAAGAGGTCCGTAGCAACCAAACACCGCCCGAACCGGAAAAAACCCCTGTGGTTGAAGAAAAGGCTCCGGATCCCTTGTCAGCGGATGACCTAAGAAACACAATTCAAACTCGGAGCAGAAGAGGTCAATCTACAGAACCCAAAACTGAGGAACCAAAGGTTGAGGTCGAAACGAAAGTAGAAGCTGTAGTGGAAACTAAAGTGGAAACTCCGCCTGTTGTGGAAGAGGTAGTTGTTGAAACCCCTGTAGTTGAAACGAAGGCCCCTGAACCAGAAGCGAAAGTTGAAACTCCAAAAGAAGAGGCTCCCACTATTGGCTTGAAAGTGGTCGATAAAATTGACCTCGATACATTGGGACCTAAAGGGAAAAGAACCCGGAAGAAAGCCGAAAAGGTCAGTACTTCTGAACCGAAGCAAAAACCAATTGCTAAAGAGAAACCAAAGGTAGAACCTAAGGTAGAGAAAAAAGCTCCCCCCAAAAGAGAAGAACCTGTAGCTAAAAAAGAACCTGTAAAGGAAGAAGAACCAACTCCAGAAGTTCAGGAAACCGTAATCAGGGCTGGAGATAATATGCCGCAATTATCTGGGCTTACGATCAAAGGTAAGATTGAACTTCCAGGTGATAAGCCTAAGAAAGAGAAGAGCAAACCCGCACAAGAAGAGAAAAAATCTTCTGAAGGGAAAAGCTCTGATGAAGAAGGAGGAGACGGTTCTAAAAAGAGAAGAAGAAGGAGGAAAAGAAAGCGCAAATCTGCCGTTAAAGAAGATGTAGGCAAAAAAGGAGGATCCGGAGGCGGAGGTCGCGGTGGTTCAGGTGGAAAAGAAAAGCCAACTCAGAAGGAGGTGGACAAATCTATCCGAAACACCTTCTCTCAAATGGGAAGAGGAGCCTCGAGAAGCCGTCAGCGTTTACGTAGGGCGAAAAGGGATGCCGATGCCGAAAGACGTGCACAGGAACTCGCAGAGCAGGAGGAAGGTGAACGCATCATTGATGTAACCGAGTTCATTACAGCAAATGAGTTTGCCAACCTGATAGATGTACCGGTCAATGAGATTATTACCAAATGTTTCCAATTGGGAATCATGGTTTCAATCAACCAGCGACTGGATGCAGAAGTATTGACCCTGATAGGGGAAGAATACGGATTTGAAATCAACTTCATCGATGCCAAGGAAACCGAGCTCGAACTGGAGGAAGAGGAAGATGATCCGGCCATGCTTCAATCTCGTTCACCCATCATTACAGTTATGGGGCACGTTGACCATGGTAAAACAACCCTACTTGACCACTTGAGAAAAACCAATGTTACTTCTCAGGAAGCAGGGGGGATCACCCAGCACATAGGTGCATATCAGGTATCGCTGGAAAGTGGCGAAACTGTAACCTTTCTGGATACACCGGGTCACGAAGCTTTTACCGCGATGCGTGCAAGGGGTGCCAAAGCTACCGATGTAGTTATCATTGTTGTAGCAGCGGATGACTCAGTGATGCCACAAACCAAGGAGGCCATCAACCATGCTGAAGCAGCAGGTGTACCTATCGTATTTGCAATCAACAAAATAGACCGCCCCGGTGCCGATCCTGAAAGAATCAAAGGCCAATTGGCTGAGATGAACTACCTCGTTGAGGATTGGGGAGGAAAATACCAGTCTCAGGATATCTCCGCATTGAAAGGAGACGGAGTTGTAGACTTGTTGGAGAAAGTGATTCTTGAATCTGAACTTCTCGAACTTAAAGCTAATCCTGACAGATCTGCTGTAGGAACCGTTATTGAGGCGCGAGTGGATAAAGGACGAGGTAATGTGGCTACCGTTTTGGTTCAAACAGGTACCTTGAAAGTGGGCGACGAAATGGTTGCCGGTATCCACTATGGAAAAGTAAGGGCCCTAATCGATCAGAATGGACAAAGAGTAAAAACTGCAGGACCATCTGTACCCGTGCAAATGCTGGGATTGGGTGGGCATCCTCAGGCAGGTGATAAGTTCTACATCTTTGACGAAGACGGTAAAGCCAAAAGTATTGCACAAAAACGTTCTGAGTTATATCGCGAGCAGCAGTTCCGTCAAACCAAGCGTATTACGCTTGAAGAGATTGGACGTCGTCGCGCTATCGGTAACTTCAAAGAACTCAACATCATAATCCGTGGTGATGTGGACGGTTCTGTAGAAGCACTCTCGGGGTCATTATTGAAACTATCCAATGATGAGGTAGAAGTAAACATCATCTGGAAAGGAGTTGGTGCCATCAGTGAGGCTGATGTAAACCTGGCGATTGCTTCTGATGCAATTATACTCGCCTTCAACGTTAGACCTAACTCTCTTGCAAGAGCTCTGGCAGAAAGAGAAGAAGTAGATATCCGCATGTACAGCGTTATTTACGATGCCATCAATGACATCAAAGATGCATTGGAAGGACTACTTTCACCAGAAATCAAGGAAGAGATCGTCGGTACAGCAGAAGTGAAAGAAGTCTTCAAAGTTACCAAAGTAGGTAATGTAGCTGGATCACAATGTATGAGTGGAAAGATTAAGAGAGATGAGCCGATACGTATCATTCGTGATAGTGTGGTGATCTATGACTCCAAGCTTTCCTCACTCAAGCGCTTCAAAGATGATGTGAAAGAAGTTGTAAGTGGTCAGGAATTTGGTTTCATGGTAGAAAACTACAATGATATCAAAGTGGGTGATGTACTGGAGTGCTACCACGTCAATGAGATTCGCCGTAAACTCTAGATCATTCAGAAAAAATATCCAGATGCCTCATTTAGAGGCATCTGGAAAATTATATCATTCTATTGCCTAGCTTTAGAGAAATAGCAACTGTATTGGAAGATTGGGCCCCCGCTCCTATCGCAGAATCCTATGATAATGTAGGATTACTGGTGGGAAATCCCGATCAGGAAGCTTCAGGCGTATTGATCAACCTCGACATGACAGAAGCTGTTGTGGAAGAGGCCATAGCAAAAGGAATAAATATGATCGTTGCCCACCATCCGATCTGGTTTAGTGGGAGAAAACGACTCAATGGAGAGGATTATGTGAGTAGGACCATTATTTCTGCAGTGAAGAATGATATCGGCCTTTATGCCATCCATACCAATCTCGATAATATCCGCACAGGTGTCAATCGACGAATTGCTGATACTTTAGGATTGAAGGAGGTAGAATTTCTAAGTGAGAAAAAGGGAATTTTACATAAAGAGGAGAAGGTTGGTTCCGGTATGATAGGTAATCTGGAATCGGCGAAGAAGCTGGATGAATTTCTTTCTTTGGTGAAAGAAAGTTTCCATGCTGGCGGAATTCGATATGCTCCTGGCAATAAAGAATTCATCAAACGCGTGGCAGTTTGTGGAGGTTCAGGAAGCTTTTTGACGAAAGAGGCCATTAAGAAAGGCGCAGATGCTTTTGTTACAGCAGATATCACCTATCACAAGTTTTTTGATAATGAAGAGGAGCTCCTACTCATGGATATTGGACACTATGAGTCTGAGCAGTTTACCTCTCAATTAATACATGAATTTTTATCGCAAAAATTTATTAACTTTGCGATCCGTTTATCAGAAGTAAGTACCAACCCGGTCAACTATTTTTCATAACGGTTCATAGACCCCGGCTCCTTTTACAGGAAAGCCACCAAAATTGTATATCAGGAAGGATTAACATAGAATAAAGCAAACAGAATATGAGCAATAACCCTGTTGCAAAAAGACTTAAAGCCATTTCCAAACTTCAGCTCTTAGATTCAAAATTGGATGAAATCCATAGACTCAGAGGGAGCCTTCCAGAGGAAGTAAATGATCTCGAGGATGATCTCCAGGGCCTCCTGACTCGTCAGGAAAGAATTGAATCTGATATCAACCGTTTAAAAGATGATATCAAATCGAGGGAAGTTAAGATCGAAGAGTTTGGCGCTCAGATCAAGAAATATGAATCTCAGCAGATGAACGTGAAGAACAACCGTGAGTATGAAGCGCTGAGAAAAGAGATCGAATATGCCAACCTCGAAATCCTGACTTCGGAGAAGAAAATGCGTCAGTTCGGAGAGCAGATTGAGCAGAAGGATGAAATGTTGCAGAAGACTTTAGGCGATGTACAGGCCAAAAAAGAAGAACTGGATGAGAAGAAAAAGGAATTAGAGGTGATTAAGGAGGATACCAAAGTAGAGGAGAAAAAATTACTGGAGGAGATTGAAACTGCAGAAAATGAAGTAGAAGATCGTATCCTTAATGGTTATCGCAAGATTCGCATGAATATGAGAAATGGATTGGCAGTTGTAAGTACAGATCGTGATGCTTGTGGTGGATGTTTCTCTATCATCCCTCCTCAGGTTCATATCGAGCTTAGACAAAAAACTCGCTTGATCCACTGTGAGAATTGTGGACGTATCCTCGTAGATGAGTCCTTTTTTACAGAATTGGAAGAAGGAATGGTTAAAGCCTAAATTCAGGCTGTCAACAGGAAAAGGGCATGAACTTACTGGTTCATGCCCTTTTTGTATATCCCCTCTCCTATCTCATTGGCCCGCGGATGTCTTATTATAGCCGAAAATAGTAGAAATTCTCCAAGCTATTTTTCCTTACTTTATCCCATGAGCATAACACCAAACAAACAAAAACCGGCCTTACTCATAGCGCTATGTTGGGCTATGCTCCTACCCTTTTCCTCAACTTTTTCCCAAACGGTCCTAAAAGAACTCGAAAAGGATTTACAAGAATTTCGACTATCTGCTGCTGAAGAAAAAATCCATTCATTGGAAGCCCCCAAACTCAGGGCGTATTACGCTTGTAATATCCTCATCTATAAATACTTCAGTACTCAGCAAAGTGAATATTATTCAGCTTTGGATAACTATTTTGATCAGGCGGTAGATATAATAGAAAATAGCCCTGCTGATTCCATGCGAGAGGTGTTTTTATCAGATTTGTATGGGAAAAGGGCGGTGATCGCATTTCTCGATCACAATTATTTTCAGGCCATTCGTTATGCCAGAAATTGCCATAAATTGATTGACAAGTCTCGAGATAAGTATGGAGACCACATCGAGCAAATGAAGATTCGGGGCCTTTTCAATGCGTTACTTGGAGCAATTCCGCGAAAATACCAATGGATCTCAAATACCCTGGGGTACAAAGGAGATATACAAAAAGCGCGGATACAACTCGAAGTTGCTGCCAGAGAAAGTTCTTTCCTGAGGCAAGAAGCACTTTTCATCCTCTATTTTGTCGAAAAGAATATGTTCAATGAAACCCATAAATCTCTGGCACGTCTGGAGGCCAAACGCAAAGAGATTGGGGGGAACATTCTCATGGATTTTATCCTTGCTTCTGGTTACCTAAGTACAAAAAATAATAAAAAGGCTCTGGAGGCTTTGAATCGCAGAGGGTATTACAGCCGAAAAGATATTTTCTTTATTCCTTATTGGGATTATTTAATGGGGAAAGCCTACTATTATAAGGGTACACATTCTTTGTCTCAAATGTACTTCTCCCGTTTCCTCAAAGGATATGAAGGTAAGGTGTTTAAAAGTGATGCGTATTTCAGGCTGGCTATGTCCTATACATTGGAAGGAAAGTATGAACAGGGGCGAACGTATTTTCAGCTCATAGCAGATGGAAAAAAACAAGGATTGGACGAGGACGAGTATGCGAAATTTATGGCTGAAAAGTTTTCACAAAAAAAGCCCAGTGCTTATCAGTTGAGTCTATTTCGAGTCAGAAATCTGTTTGATGGGGGCTATCTGCTAAATGCACTTGAACTCCTCACAGAATTAGAACAAACATCTTTTGCTCAGCTCAACCTGGAAGAACGGACAGAACTATACTATCGGTACGGGAGAATTTATCAGCAGGACGGAAAAAATAAATTAGCCCTGACTTATTATGAGAAGTGTAGGAAAGAAGCCAAAAGCGAGCAGAGTTGGTTGCAGGCATACGCTACCTTTTACTCTGGAGAAATAAGGCGCAAACAAGCCCAGCCAAGCGAGGCTAAAGTTTTGTATAAAGAAGCCCTCACATTTAAGGATTACTTCTATCAGAATGGATTGGAAAATCGCTGTAAAATCGCTTTGAGTGAGCTGAAAAAAGAATTGAAAAATCAGGCCTCAGCCAGTAATCGCTGAACAAGTTTTGGCAAACCGGTAGTTGCAGGCTCCTCTATAAAAAATACCTCTCTCTCACTATTCAATTCTGGTTTATTGGGGTCAACCACACAGATGGGAGTTTCTAAAGGTGCATAGTGTACCAAGCCTGCTGCAGGATAAACGACCAATGAAGTTCCAACAATGATTACCAAACTGGCTGTCGCCATAATCTCTATAGCATCTTCAATTTTAGGAACTTCTTCTCCAAACCAGACAATATGCGGGCGCAATTGTCCTCCATCAGGTGCAAGATCACCTCTATTGATGTCTCCTTCAATCTCGACCACATAAGATTCATCCGTAACACTACGGGCTTTGTTCAATTCACCATGAAGATGCAGAATATTGGAAGAGCCAGCTTTTTCATGCAGATCATCTACGTTTTGGGTAATGATCCATACCTCATATTTCTCCTCAAGATTGACCAAAGCCTTGTGTCCATCATTGGGTATGGCTGTTTTCCCTTGCCTTCTCCGCTCATTATAAAATCGTAATACCATGTCAGGGTTTTTGGCAAATCCCTGAGGGGAAGCTACCTCTTGAATATTGTGTCCTTCCCATAAGCCCCCATTACCTCGGAAAGTTGATAAGCCACTCTCAGCGCTAATGCCTGCTCCTGTCAATACTACGATTCTTGCTTTTTCCATTGAGATAATGTTTGTGCATCGAAACTAAGAAAATTATCGCCCGCCAAAAAGTTATGAGGGAAAATTAAAGGGCTTAAATCAAGGGTAGGAAAATATAGAAAAAATTAAATTTTCCTGTTTTATAGTTGCGATAACATCTTTATCTTGCGTTCGCTTTACATTTAGGTCTATAACAGATAAATTTTACAACTATGACTTTGGAAGATCTTACTGGAAAGGTCACCGAAATGGCTGCAAATGCCGATGCTCTGGGTTCTACCTTGAAATTCATGTTCAAAGGAGGTGAAGGAGCTGTTTTCCTGGATGGGTCTGGTGCCAGCAATGTGGTATCAAATGAAGATAAAGATGCAGATTGTACGGTAAATGTTGATATCGCTGATTTTACTGAACTTCTTTCAGGAGATTTAAATCCCATGACAGCCTTCATGACTGGCAAACTTGCTATCGATGGAGATATGGGAGTGGCTATGAAACTTGGTAATCTTTTCGGTTAACATTGAGAAGATTAAAAAAATAAAGGCAGCTTATTGAAGCTGCCTTTTTCTTTTCCATTTTTTCAGGAAAATTATTCTTTCCACCGATACCAGTATTGAGTTCTTCCCAATAAAGCTACTCCCAGGTATCCTCTTACTTTCAATTTGTCTGCTCCCTTCAATTCAATATAGCAGCTATAAACATTCCCGTTTTTAGGATCAAGGATTTCTCCGTTTTCCCATTCGCCATCATCTTCTTTTTCCAATCCTTGAAGAATTTCCAGACCAACAACAGGCTTCATGTAACGCGGATCATCTTTATCACACTCATCACAAACAGGATTTGGATCATCTCCAGGTAGAGGGAAAAGCTTAATTATCTTTCCATATAATTTCCCTCCCTTTTCATAGATTTCTACCAGGGAACGCTCTTTCCCGGTTTCATCATCTACAGTTTTCCAGGTACCTATAGGGCTTTGTGCCATTAGCCCGGTGAATGCGCTTGAAAGAATGAATAGGGTGCTGGCAACTAGCAGCATGAAACCATTACGGATGTTATTACTCATAATTTATAATAGATAATAGAATCTTAATTGATTATTTTCTGATACCATTGTGACTGAAACTATGCGATCAGGTCATAAGGGATGTTAATTCAAACGATCTAAATGCGAAGAAGTTATAAAAATACATTTTGTCTGCCTAAGCACAAGATGAAAAATTTCTACCCCCATCAGCTACTGGCATAATCTATGTATTGTAACAATCCATTGGAGATTCTGTTGTAATCAAAGAACAGCCTTCGTATTTTTGAGAAAAGAAATTGTAGATCTTTGGTTTTATACCGGGATATCATCATAAAGATAATACCCTGCGTGAATGCCTAACTGTTTTTGAACCTAACAGTTATAATTATTGGAGTTAAGCTCTAGTTGGCTAGGGCGGGCCTCAACCTTTTTAAGGATTGCTTCTACGGAAGACGGAGGATTACCGAATCAGCTGGCGGCTCCATACATGTCTATTAGGGGGTTCATTAACTCCTGGCGTTTATGCGGGTATTTTTTTGTTTCATTTATTCATGTATGGGAAATTTTAGGGAGCTTATCTAAATGGATAAGAAATTCCTTAAGTTTTAATCCTCCAACACTCACACATGAAACTCCTACTCATTCTAAGTCTGTTGGCCCTTCTAACTGCTTGCTCTGCTGAGTAGAAAAGCAAGAGTTTATATGCTGAAGAAAAAACACTCCTTTCGAAGCCATAAAGTGGAATGGAGACGATGCCCAGTTTCTCAAAGAGGATTAATGGTATGAACTGGTTTCTTTCAGAGGAAAGAGCTGGAGAGTTAATCGAAGTCTGTAAACTGGTATATCCGGCCAAATGGAAGTAGAGATTTGGAGAGGATTTGGTAGAGTTTGTCAGGTCTCTTGGGCTAAAGCCCCAAAGGTGAATCTTTTAACCCTGAGGACAGAAGGGGGAGATACCATTCAAAAGGAGCTTAGTTTGAAAGCTGTTTGAAGGAGAAGATGTAGCTCCTGATATTTACCTCGAACCTAAGCAATACACAGATATAGTTGGTAGCACAGATAGCCAGCTGGATGCTGCCATCGACTACATAAAATCCCATCGCTAAGCGGGGTTTTTGCTGTAAGAATCGACTGTAATAAATTGCGAAAAATCGTAATAAATTCACGATTTCGAATCCCTTCCTGGGAAAATCATGCCCTAAAGTATTGTTTTTCAGGGTTTACGATACACCTGCTTGATCCAGCAGGGTGTTTTTGAACGTAATATAATCCATGTAAATAAATGTATGAAAAATCGTACTATTGTGTTTGATGACGATAACATCCTGATCATATTTGTGTGCGTTACATACAATCACGTGTACTTATATGGTCAGAAATCTCTACATAAGAATTTACGTACCTCTACTTCTATGTCTATTGGCGACTTCTATGACATCCTGTTATACGCCGGATGATCTAAAGAATGATGCAGACGATCCCGCCTTTATTGAAAGTGGTTTAGTCAGCTATGAGGGGGATAATCCTGTCATTCCGGGCCAGTACATTATTTTGCTGAAAGAGGAAGAGGAAGGAGGCATAGGCCTGATTCCGGATTCGGATGACGAGAGGTTGAAGAAGTCAGGTAGTGGCGGCCAAATCATTTTTAAGGCACTTGAAAACAAACTTCAAAAGGGGCAAAGTATTTTCAAAAGAAATGGACTTGATCAATCGAAAGTTTTGCAGGCATTTGCAGATAATGGTTCCATCTTTATGGCTGAGCTTACTGAAAAGGAGGCTCAGATTCTTATGAATGATCCGGATGTAGAGATTGTAGAGGAAGACCGGATCATTGCCTTAAATTTTGAGCCATTAGTGAGAACTCCCTTTATACCGAGTGAGGAAAGTACAGGAGGAAAAGGTAATGTTCCCAATGCAAAAAAAGATGCTGATGGAGATTTTGAAACTTATGGAGTAGAGCGAATAGGAGGTTCTGTCAACTTCGAGAATTCTGAATACTGGAAGGACCGCTTTGTTTGGATAGTCGATAGTGGTATTGACTCTGACCATCCTGACCTTAATATAGTACATGGCTATTCACAGAGCTTTGTCGGAGGTTCTTCTTATGAGGACTTGCTGGGACATGGAACGCATGTAGCAGGAATTGTTGCCGCAAAAGATAATGGTTTTGGTACAGTAGGGGTAGCTGCAGGGGCGAGAGTCGTTGCTGTAAAAGTCCTGGATGATAAAGGTCAGGGAAAAGTATCAGCGATCATTTCTGCCCTTTATTACATAAGAAGATATAGTTTGCCCAATGACGTGGTAAATATCAGCGTAGGTGGAAGAAGTAGCAGAGCTATTACTCGCCTGGTAAAACGCCTGGGAAGAAGAGGGGTGCATGTAGTTTCTGCTGCAGGTAACAAAGGAAAAGATGTGCGAGAAACCTCCCCTGCAAATGTTAATGGGATCAATGTCTATACGGTTGCTGCAATCGATTGGGACGACATTTATACTACATATTCAAATTTTGGAGACGGAGTTGACTTTGCAGCTCCCGGAGAAGGAATTCTTTCAACTCATTTGGATGGCAAGTATGCCTATATGAGCGGTACTTCCATGGCTGCCCCTCATGCAGCTGGAGTTATGGTTCTCACAGAAGGTTTTTACAATACAAGTGGACAAACCTGGGCGCATAACCGATACCTCAGTGTGATCAGCAGATAGATCCTGAAATGAAATATTGCTTTAGTCTACTTTATATTCTGCTTCTGTCATTTCCTGCTTTCGCTCAAAGTGAAAAAATTGAGCAATGGGAACATGAGCTATCGGAAGTGTTTTCCGACACCCAAAAGGTCATACTCCTTCAAAAGCTTGCCTGGGAATGGAAGGATGCTGATTTGGCAAAAGCAGATGAGTATGCAGATAAGGCAATTTTCTTGGCAAATGAATTAGGATTTGCACGCGGACAGGCAAAGTCCTACAAGACCAAAGGGGTCTTGCATTGGTATAAAGGGGAAATGGAGGATGCCAATCAATCCTTTTACACTGCCCTCGAAAAATTTGAACTAATAGGCGATAAAAAAGGCCAGGCCAATATTTACAATAACCTGGGACTTGCTCAGCAAATGGGCGGGGATTATTCACAGGCAATTGAATTTCTCAGCCAGGCCTACAAAATCCGAACAGAAATCAATGATTTGGAAGGCGTAGCAACCTCGTGCAATAATCTGGGGGTAATCTACCAGATGTTAGGGGCCTATGACTACTCCCTGAATAATCACTTGAGAGCCCTGGAAATTTATGAGGCTCTTAATAATGATAAAAATAAAGCCCGATCCCTCTTGAATATTGGGAACATATATGCAATTACCAAGGATCATGAAAAGGCGCACATGCACTTTGAAAAAGCCCTTGCGCTTTTGGGAGAAGGAGATGACAAAAGAGGATTAGCAGATACCTACTCAAATCTGGGAGAAAACAGCTTTTCTCTAAACAAATATGCTGAAGCACAAAGTTTCTTTCAAAAATCACTGGATTTGAGAAGAAACTTGAAAGATCCGGTTGGGATGCGGGAATCCTTTACAGATCTCGGTAAAGTCCTGGATGTAAGAGGGGAGCACGGCGAAGCCCTGAAAGCACACGAACAAGCTTTAAAGCTTGCCAGAGAAATTGAGGATCCTGGTTCTCAGTTGATTGCCTTGTTGTTTTTAGGGGAACATTTAAAAAAGGGGGGAAAGCTCGAAGTAGCAAGGACAAACCTCGAAGAAGCTCTGCAAATTTCTGAGGAAACCGGAAGCAAAGCGGAAGAAGCTAAGGCACACAGGCTCTTGGCAGAGTATTATGAAGATATTGGCGATACCCAATCTGCCCTGAAAAATCAGATTGCTTATGCAGACATAAGAGATGATATTTTCGATGAGGAAAAAGCTCAGTCTCTCAGACGGATGCAAATTGTCTACGAAACAGAAGAAAAGGAAAACCAAATTGTGGCTCTGGAAGAGGACTATTCAGAAGCAGTCTTCGAAAAGTATAGCCTTTTGGTGCTCATCGTAATTATTGTACTCTTTGGAGTATCCTGGTTCCTTTTTTATCGCTTTAGGTCAGAGGCCAGAACGAGCAAGTTATTGTATGAAAAGAATCGAGAGATTGAATTTCATAACCAGCAACTTGCCATCAGCAATGCCGAACTTGAACAGTACGCATACGTCGTTTCCCATGATTTGAAACAGCCTTTGCGTACCATCGGATCCTTTGCGGGTCTTTTGGAGCGTAGGTATAGAGAGGTTTTGGACAATGAAGGCAAAGAATACATCGACTACATTACCAAGGGAGTAAAGCAAATGCATCAATTGCTAACCGATTTGTTAAATTATTCTCGCCTGGACAAAGCGGATGGAATGGAAGAGGTGGATTTGAATGAAAGCTTAAATCTCTCCATCGAAAATCTGCGAGAACAGATAGAGGAGACTAAAGCTATCATCATTTCAGACGAATTGCCAAGCATAACCGGCAATATGAGCTCTCAGGTTTTGCTCTTTCAAAACCTCCTGAGCAATGCGATGACCTATTCCGGTGGGAAGCGACCTGAAATTGAAATCAATTACAAGGACCAGGGAGATCGCCACCTGCTAAGTTTTAAGGATAACGGAATCGGAATAGAAGAGGCCTATATGGATAAAATCTTTACGGTTTTCCAGCAACTCCAGGGAAGAGATGAGTATGGAGGAACAGGAATCGGTCTTTCTATTTGCCAAAAGGTTGTCCTGAGGCATAATGGTAAAATCTGGCTAGAATCAAAGAAAGGAGAAGGAACAACCTTTCATATAAATTTCCCCAAGCAAAGAATTCCTGTCAGTATAAGCTGATTTATTTAGCTTAAGGCATGTAAAAGTAATTTTTAAGAATACTGTGTAATCGCCGGAATCCATTGGGTTCCGGTTTTTCTATTTACCCCCAGCCTATTCATACTAATTTTATCGCACAGGTAAGTATTTCTTAGATATGCTCCTTCCGATTTATGTTAAGATTTACCCATCCTTTCTAAAATTTATCCTGATAAGGGAGATAATTCTTAGTTCAACTGCGTAAGGTAATTCTATTTTTCGTATTAAAAAGGCTGTGCTTTTCTAGAATATACCTCCCCTATCTTTAAAAGATATATTAAAATTTATGAATGAAGGTTTAGGGTATTGGTAGTCAGTGAGTTATGTGCTTTATTTTTGTTCTTGAATGATATGTCTGATTATTTAATACGATATGATAAATGTTTGATTATTCGTAATTTATGCTTTCTTATCTGCCTCCGTTCTTACATCTTTGTATTGTAAGTCAAACAAAAAGAATCAAAAACAAAGATTAAACAGGTTTTAAAAATTATTCAGATATCTACAAACATTTCAAACTGAGCAAGTGCCTTAAACCTGGACATTGTCCAGGTTTAAGTTTTTTATATTCCTCCTTATATCTTCTGTATGCATTTTTCGTATTATTGTTAAAGTCTCAATTACTGTGAAGGAAATAGAAGTAAAAATATTAGAGATCAATAGAAAGGCCTTAATAAGCCGTCTGGAAGAATTAGGTGCTGAAAAATCCTTTGATGGAGAAATGCTGGCACTTTTCTTTGATACTCAGGAGGGAGACATATATAAATCCGGGGATGTACTTCGATTGCGGAAAGAAGGAGAAGAAACAGTTCTGACCTATAAGAAATTTGTTTCCCAGGGAGAAGCAAAAATCATGGAGGAATTCGAAACTTCAATTGGCGATATCATACAGATGCGCGCGATTCTGGATCTTTTGAATTTCAAGCTTAGTAAAAAGACACGCAAATTCAGGACTCAGTATGAATTGGGAGATACTCATATTGTAATTGATAATTACCAGGACGAACTTGAGACAATTCCAGAGTTTATGGAAATTGAAGCACCGGGTATGGAGAGGATTGCCGAAATGGTTGAGCTGCTTGGCTATTCCATAGAGGATTGTAAGAGCTGGCATACCTATGATCTGGTCAAGCACTATAAGCTCTCAGAGAACGTTTAGGGCATCCAAAACGTTTGCTTAAGTATCCTGCAATTCTTAGGCTTTGATTTTCACAATTTATCGGATCTTATTCGTTATAAGATTTGGTACCCTGGCAAAAGAATGAAGATATGCGATCTACTTTCACCGCTCTTTTGATCCTCCTTATCTGCTATACTCCTAAATTGTATGGGCAGTTGATTCCGGTGAAAGCCAGTCGTGTCAGGGTCATGGAACGACAGCTGGAAGGATTTCAGGTAATGGTCCGAAAGCCTCGTACCGAAGTAAAACAAGGAATTAGAAACCATTTTGCGACTTATACAATCAATCCTCCCGTTTCTTTCGAGGACTTTATGATTTTTGAGCAGCTGGATTATCCCCCCGTCAGTGTAAGCCAACCCATTAGCTTCTTTTACCAGTTAGAAGATATATCAGGTCTCATGACTCGCCTTACGTTGGTAGGCAGCTATGATTACCAAAAGCCCATCAATATTACCAAAGCTCCAGATTTGAGCTTGAGGTTACTCCTCGATTTGGCTGAGATGGTTAGAAATATTAGTGGAGATACCATCAACTTTGACCCCCTTTTTAAGGAAACCAGTGCAGCAGAGCTTCGAAAAAAATACCAGGAGCGAGAATCCCGCTTTCAATATGAAGACATTGTTGAGAGGAAGCGAGATTGGGTAGGAGATATTGGAGAAACGCGCTTGAAGAAAGACCCCTTCTCTGATTATGAAGCACCGGAAATGAAAGAAGATGAGAAGATTGTCGAACGGATCAGTACTCGATTTCAGGATTACCTAAAAAATGCACCTTCTGAGTCCTCTCAGTTTTTAAATGAAAATGCAGCTGAACAAGTCAGCCAATACCGGGATTCCCTCATGGTGCTCCATCTTACGATTGATGAGCTTCGAGCTTCTTTGATTCGGGCCTCTCTCAGACAGGATTCCCTAAGTTCACAAATTGCGAATCTGCAGGAGAGTCAGCCTGAAGCCATAGATACTTTAATGGATAGTCCTTTGCTGGCCAGTACTGATAGCCTTCTATTTCTTGAGGGGAAGATGCTCCTGGATAGTCTTGAGCAGCTCAATCAAAATTTGAGAAATCGCGTAACGGAACAAGACGAGCAAATGAAAGCCTTAAAGGAATTTGGAGAAAGGCAGGATTCTCTGATCAAAAAATACCAGGCAGAAATTGCTGTTGCTGCTTCAGCGAATGATCCTAAAGCTCGTATTGCCCAGATGGAAGAAGAGCGAAAGGAATTGTATGAGGTTCAGGAAACGGACAGGGACCTGATTCAGATATTGAGGGGAAGATTGAGCGAACAAGATATGCTCCTTAAGAGAAATGAGGAAAGAATGGCGACATTGAAAGATTCTTTCCGGCAAGAGATTGCTACCTTGAATCCGGAATCTGATGCAGCGAAGATTCGTAGGCAAGTGTATTTGAAACAGCAAAAAGAACTGGAAGAAGCTCAAATTGCACTAGAGCAATTGGAATGGGAAGTAAAGATTAGGGAAACTCGTATTGATCAACGAGAAAAATTTCTTGCGGACTATGAGTTGAAAGGGAAAGAAGCTCAACTGATGCAACGCATAGCAGATCTTGAAAAGCGAATCGATCAATTGACAGAGGAACGACTCCGCTTCGAGTCTCAGAAAAAGGGAAAGACCTCAGCATTGCGGATTGATCCAGCTTCAACAACTATAAAAGAACAAAGAGTCCCTGCTTTTGCGGTGAAGAGCAAAGACGCTCCTGAATTGCTTCGAGAGCAGATATTTCAATGGGCACGATTAAAAAATATCAAGCCGAAGGGAAAGGAAGATGAACTTTGTTTTGATAATATTCGCCTACCCGAATTAAGTGCAGATGCGCTTACGCTGAGATTTTCTTTTGCCTTGCAGAATTCCGGTAAAAGCTTACTTTTCGTAAGCTTTCAGGAAGGAGAAGATCTTTTCATTAGAACCGGGAGTAATACAGTCCAAAGTCAGAAGGCTTATGCTTTATTGCTTCAGATATTTGAATAGCAGGGTTTGAGTAAATTCTGTCTTTTTTAAATAAGTTTTTTTCTGTAATTCTGCATGTGGGGAAAACTTTAATGTGTTAAATTTTTATAGCCATGCGAGCTATTGTTGTAATCCTTGGAACCTTTCTACTAGGTCTCTGCCTATGCATAAATTCGGCACAGGCTCAGGAAGCCAGTTCTTCTGTTCCGGAAAATATTCTAAAGCAAAAATCTGTACTCATTCAATCCGATGAGGCGGCGCTGAAACGTTCAGGTACCTATTTAACTTTTCCATATATCAATCGCTATCCCTTTTACAAAAACGAAAGGGCACTTGCGGAAATCCGAGAGCTGGCAAGTGGGGAAGACATGGAAAAACTGGATCAGGTCCTGATCCCTTACATTGAAAACTTTGGGATCCAGAACTTTCGCAGAGATACCTCTTTATTATGGTTGGCAGGTAGAGTAAAGCATATATTAAAGGATACCGCACGGGCAGTCTATTACTATGACCTTGCCCGCATGCATAATAGAGGGACAAGAGCACCCAGGTTGGCTTATGATTCTTTGACCGCTGCGACTCGCAGTGAGTGGCTTCCGATAGATAAATATTATGAATTGCTTGAGGTTAGAAAAAGAATTGATTCTTTGATCCCTCCTCCCAATGTACTGACAAGTATGGGAGACCAGGTAAATTCTCTGGACCCGGATTACGCTCCTTTTGTCCATCCCACTAATACGATGCTGGTATTTACTTCCAGAAGGACAGGAAAAGAAATGCGTACATCTGACTTCGTTGATCCATATGCCAGTTATAATGAAGATATTTATTACACAGAGATTGACTGGGTTACCAATGAATGGAAGCCAGCTCAGAAACTCAATGACGATATAAATAGCAAATACAATGAAGGTTCTGCCAGCCTTGACCCGGATGGCAAGACTCTGTATTTCACCCGTTGCAGAGATAAGGAAAAATACATGGATCGGAGCCGGAAGAAAAATAAGGATACCGATCCTCGTAAAAAAGAGCTTCCTACCTATGGCGGATGCGATATTTACAGCGCAGAGTTTGAAGGGAATAATCCTGATGGCAGTATCCGCTGGACCAATATCAAGAATTTGGGCAGTGGAGTAAATTCAGAAAATTGGGACTCCCAACCCAATATCTCTGCTGATGGTCAAATGCTCTTTTTTGCATCGAATCGTAAGTCTGGCTTCGGTGGGACAGATATTTATGTTTCTCACAGAGAAGGAGATAGCTGGGGACCTGCTCAAAATTTAGGGCCAAATGTCAATACTCCTAATGAGGAAGTAACTCCCTATTTCCACAAGATCAACAATACCCTTTATTACAGTTCGACTGGTCATTATCCCAATTTTGGCAGCTTTGATATTTTCAAATCTCGCTGGATGATTGACCGCTGGGAACAGTCCAATAATTTAGGACCTCTTGTAAACACTCGAGGAAATCAATATTACTTCTCCATCGACGGAGCGGGAAGTACGATCTTTTACTCAGATGCTAAGGATACGGATCAGGATCATGTCAAACAAAACTTTGACCTCTATTCTTTCCCCATGCCGATGGAGGCTCGTCCAGATGCGATAGCCACTTTGAAAGGAACACTGGTTGACTCTGTAAGTGGGTATGTTTTGCAGGGGACAGTTATGATCATCGACATGGAAAATAACCGTGAGGTGGCTCCCAAAGAGATCAATGAATCAGGTTATTTTGAGTTCGACCTCATCAACAATAATCGCTATAAAATCTTTGTACTGGGAGATAACTTCCTCACCATAGAAAGAGACTTTTACTTTAAAGGAGATACTGCCTTTCAAATCTTTACCCAAAGTTTTGAAGATAATAAGCCAATTGTCTTTGAGTCTATGCGATTCAGAAGTAATAGTACTAAGCTCCAGAGTAGCGTAAAGCCCAAACTGAATTATATTATTCGCTTCCTCAAGAACTATCCAATGTTCAAGCTGGAAATCGAAGGCCATACAGATTCTGATGGACCGGATGAAGCTAACCTGAGTTTGTCTATTGCACGGGCAAATAGTATTCGAGATTATATAATAACAAATGGGGGCTTCGATGATGAGAAAATTACAGCTAGTGGCTATGGTGAGACTCGGCCGATAGTTCCAAATGATACGGAGGAGAATAAAGAAAAGAATCGTAGAGTAGAGTTTAAACTTACCATGGATGATGGGTTTGAAGGAGATATGTGGCTACCTACCGAAGATGAATTATTCTTTGATAAAAATCTTTTTCCAGATGAAGAGGGAGAGGATATAGATATACCCGGAGAGGAAAAGAAGAAGATGGAAATGACTGAGGAGGAAAAAGCGGATTGGGAAGGGGAAATAATGGCCGATGAAGATTTCGAGGAAGATGATGAATTGGACCTCGAGGCAGAGTTGGAAGCTGATATTTTGAAAGCGGCAGAAAAGAAGGCATTAGAAAGACAGAAAAAGCAAACTCAGAAATCCAGTGGTTCAACTTCTAAGACTACTCCTGCCAAACCCGGGAGCAAGAACCCACCCAAGAAGGAAGAGACTCCCAAGAAGAAAAGCGGAAGTTGATGAAAGAAATACTCGAATATGCATTATGCAGCATCTCGTAATATCTGTAGTTTAGTACAATCACAAAACTCAGATTGACTGGATATTTGTAATCGAGTATTATGGTCAAGGCTTATACCAAAAGCTTACCCCTTCCAACTGCCTGTATCAATCAAATGAAGCGTACGATGCAAAATCCCAGCTATCATGCTGAGGGAGATGTCTATACGCATACCCTGATGGTATTGGAAAATGTGTTGAAGTTGGACGAAAGCTGGGGATTAACAGAGAATGAAAGGGAAATTCTATATTGGACAGCACTCCTTCATGATATAGGAAAGCCCAAAACCACCAAATGGGAAAATGGTCGTTATCATTCGCATGGACATGAAGCAGCAGGAGTTCCTATTGCCAGAAATATATTATTGCAAAGGCAGGAGCTTTCTACTGAACAAAGAACGACCATTCTTAATCTCATTCGTTGGCATAGTATTCCTTTGCGCTTTGGGATCAGAAAAAGTCCGGTAAGTGAATATATCCCCATCGCCATCCAGGTGGATTTGAGACTCCTTGGGATATTTGCCTATTGTGATCTGACGGGAAGAATCTGTAAAAACCAACAACAAGTATGGGATTTGACTGGCAACTTTAAAGAAAGGATTCTTCCGGAGGTAATTTCTCGGATTGGCACTTTCGCCTCTCTCCAGGAAACCTATCGAGAAGCAGATTTATTACATAAAAATTCTTTATGGCAGGCAAGCCAGTTTAGTGAAAGTAGACTCCTGGAAAAGTTGTTGTCAGAATCTGTCATGCCTACTGATAAAAAGCGAAAAAACAATACTTGCATTATCCCCATAGGAGCATCAGCTTCTAGTATGCAAAATTTTCTGGATGCTCGATTTCACCAGGCAGTGCGTCTCCAGGTTGAGAAAGAAGATAGCCTTCATTTGCATAATGCGATCTCTAAGCAGTTTGATCCGGAAAAGGTACTTTTATTTGAAGGAGATTTTACGGGTGAATCCCTCAGACGGGAGCTGATCGATATCCTGAGAATGGAGCAGATGGAAGTGAAAATCCTGTATTTTGAGGAACAATTAGAGGATTTGTTGTCCGGGATTACGGATCCAATTAGTTATCGAGAAATTAGGAGAAAGTATGCTCGTCAGGGACAAATTCATCCCTGGGAAGCACATGAAATCGAGTTTATCAATACAAGCAAAGTCTAAAGGGCTTCCAGCTCAAAAGAGTATTGCTCAATGATGGGATTGGCCAGTAACTTTTTACAAGTTTCTTCTATGGTAGCTTCGGCAGAGGTCTTATCTGAAGCTTCCAGGTGAACTTCGATTTGCTTCCCTATACGGACTTGAGAAATTTGCCCGTAGCCCAGATTATGAAGGCCTGAAAGTGTTGCCTTTCCCTGGGGATCAAGAATCTCTTTTCGGGGCATTATGTAGATGGTAGCCTTGAATTTCACAGCACTAGAATCTTTTAAACTTGAGAATTTGAATGTAAGAGATACATTCAGCTTAAGAATTCCAAATATGATTGGAAATGCTTTTTATTTACGGTTCAGAGCTCCGGTATTTTCCAGAATAGAAAGAATGAGGTAAAGGAAAATGATAAGAGGAATACCAGGGACCTGCAAGGAAATCAGGAGGATTAGAGAAATACCTAATAGGAGAAAGCGAGAGAGATTATCCTTGAGTTGAAAATTTTTAAACTTAAGCGCAATTAGTCGCACATCGGCAATGAGAATATAGCAACTAAAAGCTGTGATGGCGAGCAGGGCATAGATATTTCCCAGGAATGCATTCAGCCAGTTATCGGGCCAGAATTCAGCAATCAGCCAAAGTGAAAGTATCAAGATTGTATTGGCAGGAGTAGGAAGTCCATAAAAAACGTCAGACTGCCTTTCGTCTAGATTAAATTTTGCCAATCTTAAAGCAGAGAAAATAGCGATCAGTAAACCTGCCAGAAATCCCATTTCACTCAAAGTCATATCCATAGACGGAAAACTGTGTCCTTGCAATTCTGCGAGCATTCGACTCATAATCAAAGCAGGAACCAAACCAAAGCTCACCATATCCGCAAGTGAATCCAGTTCCTTTCCTACGGGTGAGCTGACTTTTAGCATGCGCGCCACAAAACCATCAAAAAAATCCATGATTAGAGCAGTTAAAATAAACCAGGCAACCATGTCTGCTTTCCCCAGAAAAATAAAAATAACCGCAATGCTTCCACAAAACAGATTGGAAGCTGTCAGGATATTGGGAATGGAATTTTTCATGAGGGAAGCTACTTAAACAATCTGAAGCTTGGCATATTTGAGCAAGAGTACCCGTTGGCCCTTTTGTTTGAAGAGGACGGTTGCCTTTTTGCCTGGCCCCTGCCCTTCTACTTTGAGGACCTCTCCCAATCCAAATTTGAGATGCCTTACTTTGAGGCCTTTAACGATCTTATCCGGATCTGCCGCTTCAAAATCTGGAGGCGTGAGGCTACTTTTGGCTTTTGAGACAGGTGTAAGTTTACGATTCGTAGTGGGCCTTTTGGCCATACCTGGACTCATGAAAGGTGAAACAGTCTGTCTACGAATATTTTGTGCAGGCTTAATGAGATATTCTTCATCAACTTCATCAAGGAATCGACTTGGCTCATTGAACTGAAGATTACCAAAGCGATAGCGCGATTTCGCATAGCTGAGGGTGAGCCTTTTCTCTGCTCGGGTAACAGCTACGTAAAAAAGACGTCTTTCTTCCTCCAGGTCAGCTCTGGTTTCCATTGCCAGGCTACTTGGGAAGAGATTTTCTTCCATTCCCACCAGAAAGACCGACTTAAACTCTAATCCTTTTGCGGAGTGAATGGTCATGAGGGTAATGTAGTCATCGTCCTCAATCTTTTGATCCTGATCGGTAAAGAGGGAAATATCTGCCAGGAAACTCTCAAGATTGGTGTTGTCCTGATCCGGGTCTTCGGTGAAGGCCTGGGCTGAGTTGAGCAATTCCTGCACATTTTCCCAGCGACTCAGGTTCTCTATATTATTTTCTGAATGAAGTTCTTTTAGAATGCCCGATTGTTTGGCCATGTAGTTAGCGGCATGATAGGCATCGTTCTTCTCCGCTGTGATGGCAAAGTCCCGGATCATGATGACAAACTCCGAAACTTTATTTTTTGCCCGACTATTCAATCCTGGCACATTGTGCACATTCTCCAAAACCTCCCACAAACTGATCCCCTCATCATTGGCGAAAATATTGATGCGCTCCAGGCTGGTTTTTCCTATTCCCCTAGTCGGATAATTGATTACCCTTCTGATAGCTGTTTCGTCCTGCGGATTGATAGACAGCTTCAGGTAAGCAATAACATCCTTAACTTCTTTCCGCTGATAGAAAGAAAGACCACCAAAAATCTTATATGTGAGCCCTGCTCTGCGGAGTTCATCCTCTATCGCGCGGGATTGAGAATTGGTCCGATAGAGTACGGCAAAGTCTTTATTGAAAAAGCTGAAGAGTTGCTTTTGCTCTCGGAGCATATTGCTTACTCGTTTGGCTTCGTCTTGTTCGCTGCTGGACTCTACCACTAGAAGCTTTTCTCCAGATTCATTTTTGGTGAAAACATTCTTTTTGATTTGATCCCGATTTTTAGAAATAATTGAGTTGGCAGCGTTTACGATATTTTGAGTCGAGCGATAGTTTTGCTCTAGCTTATGAACCTGTAGATCCGGATAGTCCTTTTCAAGATTGAGGATATTACGAATATTAGCGCCACGAAAGGCATAAATACTCTGTGCATCATCTCCTACCACGCAGATATTATGGTGTTGAGCCGCCAGCATATTGCACAAGAGGTATTGTGCCTGATTGGTATCCTGGTACTCATCTACCATGATGTATTTAAAGCGGCGCTGGTATTTATAGAGGACTTGTGGATCTTGTTGGAAAAGGATGATGGGTTTGAGAAGAAGGTCATCAAAATCCATGGCATTGGACTTGAATAGGCGCTTCTCGTACATCCCGAAGATTTCTGCTACTTTTCTGTTGAAATCATCTACGGCTTGTTCCTGATATTCTTTCGGAGAAATGAGGCGGTTTTTTGCCAGGCTAATTCCGTTTCGGATGACTTTGGGCTTATAGACCTTGTCATCGAGGTTCTTCTCTTTAAGAAGAAGTTTGATCATCTTGAGAGAATCGTCAGCATCCAGGATGGTAAAGGAACTGGTATAGCCCAATCTTTCGGCCTCAACCCTCAAAATCCTCGAAAAGATAGAGTGAAAAGTGCCCATCACAATGCTTTTTGCCTCGGCACCGATCAGGCGGTAGATCCTTTCTTTCATTTCTTTGGCGGCCTTGTTGGTAAAGGTCAGGGCCAATAACTCCTGTGGATCGGCAATACCCTGTGAAAGGATAAATGCCAATCGGTAAGTAAGCACCCGGGTCTTACCACTACCAGCTCCTGCGATAACCATGTGTGGGCCCTCAATAGCTTCCACAGCTTCGCGTTGTGCTTCGTTTAGTTGTTCTAGAAATGAAATAGAGTTCACCTATGCAAGTTACGTTTTTTATGGAAAAATTAAGGCGATGATCGGAATCATCGCCTCATTAGTTGGATTTATATTTTTTTGAAGGCTAACCTTCCTTTTTTTCCCAGTTTCGCTTCTTTCCACTACTCTTCTCAACTTCCATCCCGTCTCTTAGCACCTTACTTAGGGTATTGTAATTCCCGGTAACGATGTCTGTATCTTTTTTCAGCCCACTTTTAATCTCGATATAGGCATCATCACTGATCCCGGTTTCAACGGTACTTCTCTTTACCTTTCCTCCTTCATAAATAAAGATGACTTCCTGTGAATCATCATTGCTGGATTCGGCATCAGTAGATTCTGCACCTTCGGTCTTCATTTTTTCTTTAACATTTCTCAAGGTTACTGCTTGTATCGGAACGGCAACTGCATCATCTACTTTCTGGGTATAAATTTCAACCAAAGAAGTCATCCCGGGACGGAACGGGCTTTCCCCATTTTTTGCTCCTTTGAGTTCTTTGTAAGACTCAGGAGTAATCTGAACCTTTACTTCGAAATTAGTTACCTGATCAGTAGATGCTGCTCCTGTAACGGTAGCGGAATAAGCGATTTCTGTAACTTTCCCATAGAAGTCTTGATTTGGGAAAGCATCAATTTCGACTTTGGTAGAATCTCCAAGGCCTACATTGACAATATCATTTTCATTGATTTCTACGATCACTTCCATACGCGAAAGGTCTGCGATCTTGAGAATCTCCGTACCTGCCATTTGATTGGTTCCTACTACCCTTTGTCCCAATTCGATATTGAGCTGGGTGATGGTACCATCCATAGAAGCATAAATGTTGGTTCTGTCCAGGTTTTGTCGAGCTTGCTTACGAGATGCCTCCGAACTTTTTACCTGGTAGTAAGCAGAGCGGACATTATAGTTAGCGGCATCCAATTGAGATTTGGAAACATTAAAGGCCAGTTGGGAATTTTCCAGGTCTACTTTGGAAACTACTTTGTCATTGAATAATTGAGTCGTCCTTGCCAAAGAAACCGAATCCTGCAATAACTGAGCTTTGGATTGAGAAGCATTAGCCTGAGCTTGAAGGTAAGCGGCTTGAGAGCGATTGAGGGAGGCTACTGCCTGCTCCAATTGCGCGCGGTAATCATCTGGCAGAATGGTTACCAAAAGATCCCCTTTTTTTACTTTTTGACCTTCTTGTACAGCGATGGCAACTACCTCACCGGGTACATCCGGAGAAATAGGTACATCTACGGTAGGCTGAACCACTCCGGATTCAGTAACCCTAGAATAAATATCTCTTACTTCTGATTTTCCGGTTTGTACCTGGATTTTGGGCTTGCTACAAGCGCTTATCAGGAATAGTACGGGAAGTAAGCTTATTAGCCTTAAGTTTGTGTATGTTCTTAGCATAGATTAGAAACCAATGGGTTTACCCTGATAAAAGTCTAGGACTTTCTGGCGGAAGATATAGGTATATTTAGCACGAACCAAATCAAAGCGAGCTCTGTTCAGGTTGTTTTTTGCTAGTAGATAGTCCACCGAATTAACTACTCCGAGGTTAAACTGTTTTTCCGTATTGGTAAAAGCCAAATCGAGGGCATCTACCTGCTTTACGGTTGAATTATAAGTACTATAGGCATTTTTGAGATCGACATAGGCCTGTTCAATGGTTTGCCTCAAATTTTGCTTTCTCAACTCGGAAGTGAACTGGGCATTTTTATAGGTAATGACAGCTCTTTCTACATTGGATTGAACATTTCTTCTGTTATAGATGGGAACCGACAATCCGAGGGTTACGCTTCCGCTTCTGTTCACGCTGAACTGCCCCCCTACTCCTTCGCCGGTAATGTCTTCTGCTCTGCTTGAATAACCTGTTCCGTAATTGCCGGAGAGACTAAGGCTGGGGATACGATCACTCTCTGCTATCTTAATTCCCAGTTTAGCACTTTCAACATTGAGCTCTGCACTACGGATGAAGGGTTGGTTGGCTTCCGCGAACTCATATACTTCCTCAGTTACAGCATCCAGAAAATCTCCTTCCGGATCAGGCAGGTCCAGTTTTTCAATACTAAACCTTCCATCAGGATCGAGGTTGAGCAATTGTTGTAAGGCCAGGTATCCCAATTCGAGGTTGTTGGTGGCATTTACCACATTCACTTCTTCAGTCGCAATTTGCGATTCCAACTGGAGCAGATCTGCACGAGCCAATGAACCCGCATCTACCAGTTTTTCAGTACGATCCCTCTGTTCACGGGTTGAACTGATCTGCAACAGAGAACTTTCCAATAGATCACTCCGCTGAAGTATCGTAAGGTAAGCCAGAGTAATGTCCAATGCCAGGTCGTATTCCTGTTGGGTCAGGTCAGCCTGATTGGCTTCAAGGTCAATTTGACTTTGCTTGATGCCATTGCTGATAGCTCCTGCCCTATACAGATCAACCCTTGAACTAAGACCGATATCAAGGTTTCGGACGTTGGTATTACTCAAGGTATTGGTAAGCGGGTCTTCAAACAATCCAAAGCGAAGGCCATAATTTCCTCCGAAATTCATGTTAGGTAATCTTTGAGCTTTTGATTGAGCCAGGGAAATTTCTCCTGATTCAACATTGAGCTCAGCCTGTTTCAATTGAATATTGCTTTCTTTCGCATATTCAAGGCATCTGCGCAAACTCCAGATGTCAGAATCAGAGACCTGGGCAAACAGGAATCCAGACCCTAAAACCAAGCTTAGAAATGTGGTGAGTATTTGACGTAACATGTATATGTTTTTTATAAAAGACAGAAGGTGTAGAGGTATAGAGTGTTAGTCGCCTAAAAAGGTTGTAAGTTACAGATGAGCGCTAGAAAATTATCGGTCAAGTACCTTATTTACAGGCCTAAAGCTTTTTGAAGGGGCTAATTTCCGTCATTTCTCTAAAATGCGCTATTAGCTGGCAGAAGGAAACCTCTAGCTGGCAGAATGTCTCCTCTAATTATTTATTACCATTTAAGTAGGTTACATTTTCTATCCAGCTGAGACTGCGCAGATATTCGAGGGTAAGGGACCTTACATTCGAATCCAGTTCCAATACCAATTTTGCCATATCGTATTTTCCACTCCTATCAACGGTCATGGTAGCTATGTTGCAGTCTTCATGAGCAATAATGTCTGTGATGAAAGCAATACTTCCATGTACATCCTTTGCGGTAAAGATAATAGTAGGCACTTGTGCACTGAAGCTACAGGTAAAGCCATCTATCTCTTTAATAGAGATTATACCACCTCCTCGGGAAATTCCGAGAATGTTTTGTTTCCGTTCCCCTTTGAATTGCTCGATCCGTATGGCGTTGGGGTGAAGGGAGGAAGCATTAAATACAACTTTGAAATGATAATTAAGGCCTGCATCCTTTGCGTGTTGATGTGAGTCTCTAATACGTTCATCATCGGGTGCCATATCCAACAAGCCAGCTAAAATTGCCCGATCGCTTCCATGACCTTCATAGGTGCGGGAGAAAGAATTATAGAAAGTAATGATCACTTTTTCGGCTTGTTCGCCAAATAAGCCTCGGGCGGTACGGCCGATTCGCACTACTGCGCCGGTATGTGAACTGGAAGGTCCTATCATAACAGGTCCAATCATATCAAAAATGCTGCTCCGTTCTGGCATAGCTGCTTTTTGGGAATAATCCCCATTTTTAGTTTAGTTTTCTCTTTGCGAAGGTATAGGGATTCGGAAAAAAATTATCTTAATTTACAGGGAATTTTCCAATAAAAATGGGGGATTCTCTGTTAATAAGACATTACATGTTGGAGTGCAAAGCTAATTAGCTGGTTTTATCCAAAAAAATACGACACCTTAGTATTGAGTTTGGGCAAAATAACATTCCGTTATATACACAACATTATTCAATAGGGTTGATTAAGATGAAAAGATCACTTGCTCATGTAGCACTTCTCTTAGCTTTATACCTGGGTAGCCTTTCGACAGCGGTCGCACAAGATCCGCAGTATTCACAGTTCTACTCAAATCTTGTTATGCTAAACCCTGCCTTTACAGGATCGGGTATAGGACCCAGGATTGCTATGAACTACCGTGCTCAGTGGGTTAAGATCCCTGGCTTCTACAAACAGTTCGCTTTTTCTTATGACCAGCCGATCTCTTTTCTTGGAACAAATCAGGGATTAGGGGTCAATTTCAATTCAGATGTAGCTGGTGAAGGTGATCTGACGAAATTGAACATGACAGTAAATTATGCATATCAGGTAGAACTCGTAGAAGATGAGCACTTCTTGAGTTTCGGTCTTGCAGGGGGAATCACCCAGGCAAGTATCGACTTCTTCAAGTTGCGCTTCCCTGACCAAATCGATCCTCGCGATGGATTTGTAAGGCCTACTAATGAGCCTGCCGGATTATGGAACCAATCTCAGATTCGTCCGGATGTGAGTGCAGGTGCAGTTTACTACAATCAATATGCGTGGGTAGGTGTTACGGTAAACCATATCACTGAGCCTCGCGAACAATTTTCTTATCCTAACCTTGCAGTGCCTGAAGCTATTCTGCCACGCAAGTACACCATTACTGGTGGGGTTAAGATTCCTGTGCAAGAAGGAAGAAATGTAAGAGAGATTTCTGTTACGCCTGCTTTCCTTTACAAAATGCAGGGAGAATTCAATCAGATTGATGCAGGTCTTTATGTCAATGTAGAACCCATGGTATTTGGAGTTTGGTACAGACATCAGGATGCAGTGATCGGATTGATCGGACTAAGACAAGGACCTTTGAGCTTTGGTTATTCCTTTGACTACACAACTTCTCAACTTACTCAGGGTATTTCGGGCGGCTCCCATGAAGTATCTTTGGTAATGGAGTTTGAGCAGCCAACAAGAAGAACCAGACGCAAGCACAGAAGCTTACCTTGTCCCAAGTTCTAGCAAAGCAGAAATTATGTATCTTTGCGCCTTATAGACGTTATACTTATATGATTTGAAATCTCTACCTCAATTTTTTATTAAGCTGTTAATCACTTTCATTAATATGAACAAGAGAAATATCACCTACACATTTTCTGCTCTATTGATGTGTGCAATGATGGTTGGATGTGCCAATCACAAGGACAAGATCAATAAAGTAGGAACCGTAAGTAGTAAAACTGGAATCAAGTACAGTGAGGAATCTTTTCAACCTAAAAAGTGGAAGAAAGGAAATCCTGCACCTGGACTTCAGCTGATCCCTGGAGGAACCTTCATCATGGGAGGTGGCGAAAAAGACATCGAATATAAAATGGACAATCGCAAGCGGCAAGTGACTGTTCAAAGCTTTTATATGGATGAAACAGAAGTAGCAAATGTAGACTGGAAGGAATTCCTTGAGTGGGTAGGAAAAAATGAAGGTGGGGAAAGTAAGGTTGCGGAACTTTATCCAGACACCAATGTATGGCGCAGAGACCTCGCTTTCAATGATCCTTATGCAGAGACTTATTTCTCTCACCCTGCATTCTACACATATCCGGTTGTTGGTGTAAACTGGCACCAGGCTAATGAGTACTGTAAGTGGAGAACTGAAAGAGTAAACGAAGCTATTCAGGAAAAAGATGAGCAAGGCGTACTTTATCCTTCTTACCGTCTCCCTACCGAGGCTGAGTGGGAATATGCAGCTCGTGGCCTTCAGGAAAGTGAAATCTATTCGTGGGAAGGTAAATCTCTAAGAGATAGAAAAGGAAACTTTCGTGCAAACTTCAAGCGTGGTCGTGGTGATTATGCTGGTTGGAGAGGCGGAGATGGTAAACACTTCACTGACGGTTATATGATCACCGCTCCTGTAAGAGAGTTTGCTGCTAATGACTTCGGTCTGTACAATATGTCTGGAAACGTTGCTGAGTGGACGCAGGATAACTACCGTCTGCTTGCTTATGAAGACGTTGATGACTTCAACCCATATCGTAGAAAAGGTAAAACTGAGATTCGTCCTGATGACTGGTTGGATGATATTTCCTACAAGCCAAAAGAGTCTCTCCTTTTCAATCCGGATCCCAATGCTCCAGAAGGAAACGATGGATTTGATAACGTAAAAGTTTATCGTGGAGGTTCATGGTATGACATTGCATACTATCTGTCTCCAGGTGCAAGAAGATTCTTCAATGCTGACTCTTCTAGCGCTACTATCGGATTCCGTTGTGCTATGATCCGTGTAGGAAGTCCTGACTAATAGAACAACAGCTAATAAAAAAAAGCCCCGGATATGTTCTGGGGCTTTTTTTGTGACTATAGCCTGGGTTATTAGGGAGAACACGATTGCTTCAGTTTACTCCCAATCAAAATAAATTGTAGGGTCCTAAAAAGCCCTGAAATTAGAGCCCTTATCAAGGGCGAAGCAATCCCCTTGATTCTAATTAAGCTATAGGAATAATCTGTTTACCATAATTTGCGTTGATCCGATGCGCCGCCTACAATCATATGATATGTCACTGTTTCGTGAGATCCACAGAAACAGATGTAATATTTATCAGCATTAAATAAATTTGACCAAAGGCGAAAGGCTTGGTTGAGTCATTAACAGAAGAGTAAGCTCAAAATTCGGTGTAATATTTAGTACAAGATAAAAATAATTTAATTATCCGAATTATATATTTTTATAGGGTATGAAAGAGCAACTGAAAGTTCGTGTAACAAACCGTACCCAACAAAAGCTTCAAATCAAGCCCCAGACAGTATTGAACTTCTGTTTTATCTCAGGTTCGATATTGGGACTTGCCATTAGTGTCTGGTTATTTATGCATGACCTGCAATACTTGTAGAAGTAATACAAAAAATGATAACCCATCATGCTAATTTGACTTAGCATGATGGGTTTTTTGTTTTCTTAAAACGGCTATCTTTAAGATAACATAAAGGGAACTTATTTTGCTGCAGCTTTGAGGGCTTTGGCCTCCAGAATCTTCTTAAGAGATTGCATGGAATCTTCTACCTCTTTGCTAAGACGAGGCTTCAGAAAGGTTTCACCCAATCTGAAATAACTACCTGGCTCAATGTCGAATTGAAGCTTTACTACTGTTCCTTCGCCTTCTGGCTGGAATTCATATTTGGTATCAGATGGTACAGGACCGCTTTTTGATTGAAATCTTAAGGTTTTTTCCGGT
>JBCBRM010000025.1:0-119819 GCA_039819665.1 Bacteroidota bacterium | reverse complement strand
TAAGTCAAGTATTGTATAATCATCCAACCCCCTGACTACAAGCAAAATAAAAATGTCAGCTATTTAAAAATAACTGACATTTCATATTTTTTGATATTCCAGTGATCCCGCAGGCAACTGAACCTACTTTTCCAAATTTTTCTTAACTATATTGCTTTCCAGTACTTTAAGGGCGATTTATTGAGTTTTCTTTTTCTCAATTTGACCTAATTATTTCTAATTTTACTCTACCTATAGCTCTACCTATGTCTAAAATAGTCTCACCCCGATCAGAACCTAGCTCTACCGGTAGAGTCAAATTGGGGAAGGTTCATAAAAAACAGGGCTCCATTGGTCGAGCAAAGTGGTAGAGCTAAAAGAACTATGGCAACGACAAAATTCATCATACGCAAAGATAAGCTGGATAATGAAGGTAGAGCTCCTATCTATGTCCAATACTGCCACAACCGAAAAACAGCCCTCATTGGAACAGGCAAAAAGGTAGATCCAGACTACTGGAATGCGAAGGAAGGCAAACTCCGAAAATCTCGCAGATATCCAGAGCTTGAGAAGCTGGATACCATCATCAAGAAAAAGAAAACCCAGGTCGAACAAATAGTAGATGAAGCTCGCTGGAAAGAAATTGATCCTACTACCCAATATGTCAAAGATCAATTGAATAGAGTGGATCAAAAACGAAAAGAAGATCAGAAACCCCTCCCAAGCTTCTTTGAACTTATCGATAGCTTCATAGAAGCTAGTAAGCATACAAAAGCTCATGGTACACTCAAAGGTTACCGATCTGGAGTAAATCATCTCAAAGCCTTTGAAAAGCATCGTAGAAAGAAAATCAGCTTCGAGGATATGAATCGATCTTTCTACGATTCCTTTTGTAACTACCTCTTCGAAAAGGAGAACATGAGCTCCAATACGGTTGGGCGCTATATCAAAACCCTCAAGGTGTTTTTGAACTATGCCGTAGACCAGGGTATCCCAGTAAATCCAGCCTTCCACAAGTTTAAAGTCTTTCGAGAAGCTACAGATATTGTTTACTTATCTGAAGAGGAACTTTACACCCTTAGAGATTTAGACTTGTCTCATTCAGAGCGTTTGACTCACTGTAGGGATGTGTTCTTGTTTGGTTGCTATACAGGTCTTCGTTTTTCTGATATTTCACAGCTAACTGCAGAGCATATTACCCCAAAGGGAATCCAGCTTCGAACCCAGAAGACCCGAGACCAACTCTTCATACCTCTCTTACCCCAGGCTAAAGAAATTCTGGATAGGTATGAAGGCCAGTATTTAAATGCACTTCCGGTGATCTCTATTCAGAAAATGAATGATTACATCAAAGAAGTCGCTGAACTGGCAGGCCTAAATGATCTGGTCTTAATTACTACTCATAAAGGTGCAAAGAAAAAGGAAGAGCGATTTCCGAAGTATCAGCTGGTAACTACGCATACGGCCAGACGAACTTTTATTACCTTATCCTTAGAGAAAGGGATGCGTCCTGAAGTACTCATGCAGATTACGGGACATAAGGATTTCAAGACGCTGATGCGCTATGTGAAGATTGTAGATTCTGTGAAAGAGGATGAAATGTTTGGGGCTTGGTCTTAATTCCTTATTTCTTTAATACTTATCAAAGATTACATTAGCTCACTCATATATAAAATAGCACAAACAAAATAACTGAATAATGAAAGAACAAAAAGAATTAGGGTTTGTTGAGAGTGTCTGGCCAAACTTAGCTGCAAGTTTAATTGAATTAAGCTTTAACAGACTTTACTCAAATCTGGCTAAGAATGCTCGAATTGCCAAAATACTATCAAAATATAAAATATATAAACTTGACAGCACCTCTTTCGATTCAATTTATATCTATAGCCTGCTTTCATTAGATGAAATCTGGGCAAAAAAAATGCATATAAAGATCTTTTTTTCGAAAGAGGTTAGGGCCCTATACCATTCTGCACACCAGAATAACATCAAATCATTAGATCAGATCTTAAAAAATAAAAGTACTTTTGGAGAGATGCTTAAAGCATGTCTTTTACAAAACACACAATTATGGAGATATGAAATCCCTGAGGTCACTTTATTCAGTATAGGAGAATTAGTTTGGGATAGCTACAATGAGATTCTGGTAAAAGCAATGGATCCAATTCAATGCGAGAATTTCAACACTATGAACGAAATGGCTAGGCAGATTGCTGACTTATATGAAGAAAACTTAAAAAATACATTTGAATATCAGATAGAAGATTATTTAAAAAACGCAACAAAAAGATTCAACGAAAACTTTATTGATAAAAAAAGATATATCCCGATTAACGGAGAAATAAGGGATTACTACTCAGAAAGTAATTTCGAAGAACATAGATCAAATGATCAACCTCTTTTTCATGCAGATAATCTTGAGCCAATTGATGAATTTATTTTTGATTGGATTCATAATTCGGTTGAAAACCTTTTAGTAATTGTTGGGGAATATGGAACGGGAAAAACGACCTACTGCAAATATCTAGAATATGTTATTGCGAAGAGATATTTAGAAAGTAGTTCTAGAGATAGAAATAATATCCACAACAGAATTCCTTTATTTTTCCCGCTTAGAGAATATTCCGGCTCACTTGATTATTATATAAGAAATCAAATCGGGAGGAACAGCTTAAATAGCTTGAGATTAGAAGATTTCTATAACAAGAATGAAGAAGGAGAATTCTTAATCTTACTAGATGGATTAGATGAAATGGCTCAAGAAATAGTTTCATCAGAAAAAAGAACAAATTTCCAAATTCTATTTGATCTCGTAAAAAACAATAAAAATGCAAAGGTAATAATAACAGTAAGAGAAGAATATTTTATTTCTCCCAGAGAAAGATGGGAGGTATTTAATATTTCGAGTGAGAAGGACTTGCCAATAGTTCATCTTCATAGTTTTAATGATTCACAAATTTGGCAATTTCTCAGTAGTCATAATATCAATGCTGAACAAACTTGGGAGAAAATCCATCAAATTCCTGGTTTGATGGATGTCGCAACAAGGCCTGTTTTGCTGCAAATAATAATTGACCATTTAGAGAAAGTTTTGTCGAAAAAAAGTAGAGAAGAACCAATTAAAGCTATTGATCTATACGAAGAAGCTATAAAAGCTGAATTAGATAGGAAACAGAGAGAAATTAACTTAAAGATTCCTCAAATAGCAAGACTAGAAATATTAGAGAAACTTTCTGCTTGGATGTTTGTAAAAAATACTTTGTCCTTCAAGGTTCCACTACTTGAAGAAGAACTTGAGCTCAAAAAATATTTCAACCAATATCGAGATTGGGAGTATCAAAAAATTCTAAATGATTTCCTTCCTTTTTCATTTCAACTTAATGAAGGACACGAAAGGTTTCGTATTTCTCATAAATCGTTTCGAGATTACTTAGCAGCAAAAAAGTTTTTTAAAGAATTAAATTCAGGGGAGCTCGACTATTTTTCAAAAATACAAACAACGAAAGAAGTCAATGATTTTATACGTGAATTAAAACCTAATACAAATAAGCTAATTGATTATGTTAAGCAGAGCCATAGCGTAAATAATCGAAACCCTTATCAAGGAACGAATGCAGCAAATATCCTTGTAAGAATAAATCCTGAAATTCTTTCTGGAGAAAATTTAGAAGGAGCAGAATTGAGAAATGTTGATTTTCTATATACAGACCTCACTAATTCTAATTTATCTCATGCTAATTTAAGTGGTGCAAGAATAAATAAAAGTATTTTTAAAGCAAATTTAAATAATACGGAACTTAGGGATGCGAAATTGTATCCTATCCATAAAGAAGCCGATAGCTGGGAAGAAGCTGAGGAACTTCTTTCTTTTGAATTACTTTATATTCAAGAAAAATTTAATATTCAGGAATTCACGTCATGGCCTTGGGAAGAATTAAACGGTTTAAGAGAATTGTATTTATTCAATACAAATATTCTGGACTTTAAAGGAGCCAAAAGTATTGAATCTCTGGAAACAATTTCTCTCAGGTATAGCGACTTAGCAACTCTAATAGATATGCCGGTATTCCCGAAATTAAAGACCTTAGATTTAGGGAACTCGAGCCTAAAAGCAATAAAGGGTATTCCTAGTTTTAGTTCTTTAAGCATACTGAACCTAAATAGCACAGATATTAATGATTTGGCTACACTACCAAAATTAGACAATTTAAAAGAATTATATGCTAGCGATATCCCGCTAACAACATTGGAAGGCTTCCCAAATCTTATGAACTTGGAGATTCTAGATTTATCTAAGACCCTTTTAAGTAGTTTAAAAGGACTTCCTAATTTACCAAAACTAAAATCTTTAAAAATTGGTGGAGATATTTTACGGAAATTTAAATATCAGGATTCAGGACAAAAATTAAAAAGTTTAGAGGGATTTCCAGATTTTAAGAATCTTGAGATACTTGATGTTAGCTGGAATGAAATTGAGAGCATAGAGCATCTACCAGAACAACTTCTCCATATTAAAGAAATTAACCTTTCGCATACCAGATTGGCAGATATGCGAAGTTTACCCCAAATGCCAACTTTGAAAGTTCTTAACATTTCGGGCTCTGAAATATCTAGTTTAGAATCAAGCACAGTTTTCCCTTCACTTGAAACTCTGGAGGCAATTGACACTAAATTAATAAACTTGCAAGGTGTTAATTCATATCCAGCTCTTAAAAAAATAGATTTAGGCTCCTCTAAAATAGAAAGTCTAAATGGACTAATAGAGTTACCAGAATTAGAGATTTTGAATCTTGCCAATAACCCTATAGAGTCATTATTAGGAATTGTTTCATTACCGAAACTAAGGTATTTAAATTTGAACCGATCAAAATTAAATAGCATCGAAAAACTACCCCATTTCCCCTCCTTAGCTACTCTATCCCTGGATGAAACATTAGTTGAAAGTTTTCATGGTATGCCAAAACTCAACCAACTAAAAACTCTATCCTTACGAAAAACTCTGATATCTTCTTTGTTTGATTTCCCTTTAATGGAGAATCTTAAAAAACTAGATCTGACTAGTACAAAACTTGTTGGATTCCAACATTTTCCGAAACTGCCAAAGCTACGCGAATTGGCACTTGTAAATACTCCAATTGAAACCTTTGAAAGTCTACCAAATCTTGAATCATTGGAGATGCTACTACTAGGAGGAACTCGTATAACATCATTGAATGATATCCCATATTTACCAAATTTAAAATCCATTGATGTATCTGATACCGCAATATCAGAAATTACCAATCTAGCTAATCTTCGTCATCTCATTGGGCTTGATATCAGCGATACAAACATAAGCAATCTGGATTTTATACATGAACTGCCGAACCTTCAAAAGTTGATAGTTACTGAGGAGAATTTTGGAGGAGAAGAAATTCAAAAATTACAGAGTAATTCTCGGAAATTAACCATTGAATTCATGTAACGACTTTTATCATTCCATTAGATACATTCAAATGGCCAAATCATATATAGGAAGAAGAGAATTACTTGATTTTATAGAATCAGTGGCATATAACTTAAAAGACAGTAAAACATCTCCTTGGAAAAGATTAGTTACTTATCTAACTCTAAATTCGAGCTATTCTAATGAAAACTACAAAGATGATCCAGCAATCTTTATCTATTCAGGATCTGCAGGTTCAGGAAAAACAGCTCTTGTTAAAGAGCTAGATATCTCCCTAGAGAAAAAAGGAATGAATACCTTTTTCTTAGACTTCCGACACTTCAAATATTTTGGAGTAAATAATCCAAAAAGATTCCAACTTTACTTCTGGGGATTTATGTATCAAAGCCTGAGGCTGCAGCCCAACAGCCTACGTAAATGTTTCCACAACTTTATGGCAATTTATGAACTCATTTCACAAGTTGCAATCGAAACAAACAACACAACTTATTTGGATATTTCTTTAAAGTACATGAAATATCCAAATTTTTCAATCCTCCCTTTTACAGAAACTTCATTTCAACTAGGGAAAGAATTTGACGACATATCTGCTAAAGAAATCAAGGAATTATTTGCGTTATTTTTAAATGATGAACTTAAGACCTTAGACAAAATAAATTCTAGCATTGAAAAACACAGGCTAAAGGTGGCAGAAAAAATAGATGAGTCAATCGGATCTTTTTTTCAGAACCACAATACTACATTGGAAGAATACTTCTACTCTGGTTTAATAAAAGCAGCTAAAAGGAATGGCACTTGGTTAATATTCGATAATATTCAGGAGGGATATTCTTTTAACCATTTACTGGAAACGCTTTCAAAGATCATTGATAAAGCCAAAGAACATCCAATAAAGTTTATTTTTTCAGGAAATAATATTAACGCAGACAAACTCAGCTCTTTGCAGAGAATTAAAATCCAAGAATTTGATCTAGACAATTTTCCATTTTCTGAAGATGAAATTTTAAATCTCTCAAATAGACATAAAGTTGAACTGAGCAAACAAGACATAAGCTTTTTAAAAAGTAATTACCATAATAATCCCTTTTCAATTGTAGAGTATTTCCTTTCCAGAAAATATGCCATCAATGAATCTCAAAAGATTGGCCCCACAGGAAACGAAGTGAATTTATCTAAAAATCCATATAAAGATGTAATTGAAAGAATTCTGAAAAATAGTATTAATGATGAGAAAATTAGCATGCTGCTAATCTCTTGTTTAAGACAACCAGAAAAAAAAATATTAAAAACAATTGCGGGAGGCAAAGAAAATTATAAAGACTATTTACAGGAATTAACTTACAAATTTAAAGCCTTTGAAGAAGGTACATTCGAGCTAAAAGAAAATATTAGGGTTGCATTATTCGAATCCATACTAATCAATAAAGAATTAATCTTAAACAATACAGAAACACGGAGTAGGTTTCTAGAAATGCATTTACTCTGTAAGAAAATTTACCTTTCAAATTTTAAAAATATAGATCCCCTAAAAATCAATAAGGAGGGAATAAGATTTCCTATTTTCCTAAACAATCTATTAAACTATCTTCTGTCAGGACTAATTGTAGATCCTCTTGACACTATTCAATTACTAAAAAAAGAACTTATCTACTTAACTTTAATTTCATCAGATATTTGTACTCTCATAGAGTATTATCTAACAGTTCTTAATGAAGGAAACGGACAAAAAAGAGAAGAGAAGGAGTACTTTCATTCAATAATTAAATTTTATAAAAATTTCAGAAAAATTGAAAATTCTGTTATAACTCCCCAAGAAAAATTGGAAATAAATACAGAATATTTCACCAGATTATTAGAGGAAATCGAAAGTGATACCCTTAAAAGTTTTTTATATTATTTCAAGGGCCGTATCGAGTTAGCAAATAATAATCCAATTACAGCAATTACGGATTTTACATTTTTAATCGAATCACTTCATGAAGATGAAAAATTTTCAGACGTCCTCAATTTTTTAAAGATTGAATCCACCCTGCTTAGGGGAATAGCCAAAACTCAATCTAAGAGTTACAATTCAAGTATAACAGATTATACGAAATCGCTAACCTATTATTCGGATAGAGAAATGGAAATCAATATTAACTTTTTGCTTGCGAAAAGTTATGAGAGGAATCAAGACCACGAGAATTTAGTAGACAGTTTAAATATTATTTTAGAAGTAGAAAGCGATCTAAACGAACTTTTCTTTATGCGAGGGAAAGCTCAAAAAAATTTAGAGAATTACTTTTACGCATTAGACGATTTTAGCACTGCTATTGAACTTAATCCTGTTTCCACTTATTTATATGCAAGAGGACATTTGAACTATATGATTGGACGAAAAAAAGCATCAGTAGTAGATTTTGATGAGTTAATAAAGATGGATTCTCCTAATAGCATATATTACTATTTTCGAGGAAAATCGCACTTAAATTACAATTCCCAAAAAGCCTATAAGGATCTAACAAAATATATAAGCAAGACGACTCAAAAAGATTTGGCTTATAATTCTATTTTACTTTGTGATGCTCTTTTAGAAAGAGCTAAAATTGACATACTAAGCCGAAAATTTACGGATGCAGAAAAGGATTTGAGACAAGCTATAAACTTGAGGCCTGACTATTACTTAGGATATCTTTACAATGCCTTATTATGGCAGAAAAGAAAGGCAAGGATAAAAAGTCTAAACAATATTAAATATGCCATCAAATTAATCCCCGAGGGAGATATGATTACTTGGTTTCTATCTAAAATGGACCAAAGAGGAGATAATTTGACTAAAGAGTTAAAGAAATTATGCTCCGAATATTTATCAAAATCTCCCTCATAAACATGTCTACTCTTCAACTATTAAACCCTTTTACTCCTATACACTTTTGTTCGTCTGCTATGTCAGATAAAAAAAACTTACCACTTACTACATCTTTATATTTCTCTGGTACACCATCACTAAGTAGTTCTGAGAAACTATTGGAGTACATTAGACTACTCTGGTTTATTTGTGGTAAAGGAGCTTCCCCACCAAGATGCTTTAGAAATATTTTCTCTAATTCAGCAATATCACCACACTTAATTCCATAAACGTCAAATAGCGAAGTACCTAAAACTCTATCTTCTTGCTTAATTGAGATTGCGAATCGCACTGAAAATACAGTAGTATAACCAGTTCTTGAAAGTTTTAATTGAGTTTTAAGATCAAATTTATTAGTAATAAGTAGTTCAGGGACTGTCAAAGATTCGACACCAACAACTTGAGATTTTGGATACAAAACTTTTTTATAGAATCCTCTTAATATTTTTTCATTAGATACATAAGTTTTATCAAATTCTTTTGCTTGAATATCAAGAAATGGTAAGAAGAGGTATTCAGTAGAAGGATATTCTATTTCAAGACTGAGTTCTTCAATCAACGCATCCCCAAGATTAAGTAGAATAATCGAAATTGGAAATAACAAAAATTTATCTTGTTGAAATCTTTCTGAACCAAAGACCAAATTATAAGTATGAGAGTTTTGAATAGTTAGACCGCCAATATTTAAGAGAAGGCCTTTATTTAACTCGTGATTGAAGGGAAGATTGGGAAATTTATATTGATAAGAATATTCCTTTTTCATGCTCTTTTAATTACAGACAACTTTTGAATAAAGCAATAATTGATTCACTGCTAGATAGATCAAACATTAGCCCCTCTTAAGGATTTCAATCATATCCTCTTGGTTCTTTATGGTCCGTTCATTACTCTCTATAATCCGCTCTAAATCTAGAATCTTATCCTCATACTGCTTCTGAAGCGAACTTGGAATAGAGCTTTCTTCTTCCTTGCCTATATTAGCGTACTCGCCTTCCTTAACCATCATTTCACCTTTTCCCAATAACAACCAATAAGGATTGACATCGGGAAAGGAAGATAAAATTACTGATGCGGTATCTAATTTAGGAACTGTCTTATCTGACAAATAATTGTAAACACTCGCTTCAGATTGCCCCAACATTATTGCAAACTTCTGGACAGAGATATTTTGGCTGTCAACCAGGGCTTTTAAGCGCTTTCCAATAGACATAATAAAATAATACTCTAATTTATTGTAAATTATTCTAATAAATTTTATTATTGGTCAATAATCTAATTTGATCAATAATATTTGAATAATGTAGAGAGATTCTTTTAAAAATATAAGAAAAGTAAAAAAAAGCTGGAGGTTTTTATTCTTTCCAGCCTTAAAAAGTAATACCCCAAAGAAAGCAAGAAGGTAGCTATTCGGGCAATTCTCATCACCCTGAGAATTGCTCTTAGCCACCTCTTTTCAAAATAAATCGATATGCCTAATCCACAATATCCTCTTACCTGGCAAAGACTCTTTCGCTCACTTTCTCGAAAAGCCTATGAGCGCATTGAAGCCCACAATCTTCAGTACCCAACTGCCGAAGAGCAAAAGCGATTCAAAAAGAAGTACCCAGAACTTAGCAAACTCCCCTCCTACTCCATAGCTTATCCTAAGCGCATCAAAGAAAGCGAAGAGAAAACTATCCTGAATGTGCTAAAGCAATGGACCAAACAAACTGCAAACAAAATCCAAACTGGCGAGACCATTATATCAAATATCGTATCCACCAACCGTAAAAGTGCCAGGAATTTCAAGCGTTCAGCCAGAGGAAGCAATCAGCATTTTGCCAAAGGGGTCTTTTGTGGTTGCTTGATAGGTGAAGCGGATACTATCACCAATGAATACAAATGTCAGTTCACCTTTTCAGAAGGCAAGGGAGTAGGTGTAAAAGCCTGGAAACAATTCCATGGCACCCAACAGGATTTTGAGCTTTGCATCCATCATGATTTGATCCCTACTCACCTATTTCCAGAAGGAATCAACTTTGAAGCCTTTGATCCCTATGCCCTAGAGCCAGAAAAAAAATATGTCGCGACAGCCATTACTCTGGCCTCCAAGGAGCAAAAAATGCCTCTATTCCCTGATTGGATTGAAACTTTGAATAAAGAAATAAGCCAGGAAGGCGATTTATCAGATGAGGGGAACAGCAAGAAGGTAGCAAGTTTTGCGAAGCTGTATTTGGATGGACAAGTACTGGAAGCCTATGCAAGGCTCCTGATGGATTCCTACAAGCAGAAACTAGCCAAAGCCATGAATCGTAGCTTCTCCCCTGCTGAGCTCAAACGAGGCAAGAAGTCAGCCTTATCCTTGCTCAAAGCGTGTAATACTATTGCACTTGATGGCTTTGTGGATAAATGCCTTCGAACCATCACCCACATGGAACAGTGGATTCTGCATGATCCCAGCAAAAATTTTGTCATGCCTCCCTCCAAATGGTTTGATATGGGCTATTCTCACAATATTGCCGGGGCCTATCGCAAATTCCTCTTGCCTTGGGATCAGCAAGCCCATGCTTGGAAACAAAAAGAACTAATCCCGGCGTCCAGACCTACTCTACCGCAAGAAGCCTTCGGACAATTGGCTCAATTATTTTGGAAGCATCTAAGCCCTCTTCATCCGAAAGACCAGCGAGTTCGGAAAGCTAATCTTAGCAAATGGGCCTATGAGCTCCAACTCCTTCATAAGGAATCCAGACTAGGGAAAGATACTCTTCAATCCCTTATTCTTTGGCTTGTCAAAAGTCCATCTAAACGAGCCAAATTCTGGCGAAAGGAATCCGGAGGATTTGGCATTCGATCAGCCTCAGGCTTTCGCAGAAACTTCACTCACCTTCATGCACAAATGATGCAGGATCAAGCCTACAAGAAATCATGAAAACGAAGACATCAAAACGATACGTCAAGCTATGGCTAAAGTTCAAAAACGAGTTTCAGGAAACCCCAAATGGTGTTGTTATACTCAAAAATCGCTGTTCAGATTCACCTACCAGCATCAAGAAAGCTATGCAGCAATTCTATCCTTACTTAGGAAAGCTTATCAAAGCTGGGAAAATATGGCAAGCACGAATGTATGACTCCTCAGATAACAAACTCCTCTTTATATGGCCAAATGAAGAAGAACCCTAAAGGCCAATTTTTCCCTATAGAAGTTTGAAACACCCAAAAACCATTCTCAACCTCATAAATAAAAACCTCATGTTTGACTTTTTCAAAGTATCCATCTACGCCTTTACAGGTAAACTCAAAAATCACCCTACCCTACGCAAAGCCTATTGGGCCTTTCTCTTTGTGATCATTCTTAGCCTCATCGCTTTGGGCTACAATGCCTTTATGTCCTTCTCGTTCTACCTATCCAGGCTGGATCAATTACCCTTTGCACAAGAACTCAGTTGGCTGGTTACTATCGGGATTGCCTTGGGCGTCTATTTCTGCATGTCCTTTGTTGCAGGTTTTACTCTCGACCTCTGGAATGGGAGAAAGGAAAAGACAGAAGGATTTGCTCCACTTTTTCTCTTTTGCTGCTTAGTATTGCTAGGTGCCGTTAGTTGGGACATATTCGCTAATCTGGAAGGAGTGGATCCAGTATCTCATAAGAGCACGGTATTCTACCAGGAGAACCAAGAAGCAAGTGTCAGAAACCAATACACTACCAAAATTGAGGAAAAGAAACTCGAAATAGCGCAGATTAAGCATTTATATTCCTGGTGTCCTACACATGGCAAAGAAGCTCTTGGAAAATATTGCTCGAAAAATGTCCTAAATTTTCTCCCCTACCCTACGACTTCCGTTTCCAAAAGTCGCCATAGAAAGAATGTAGCCCAGGTGAATCGTATTCAAAACGAAATCACCGAGCTAGAACGACTGCAAGCCAAAGCGATTAATGCTGCTTTAGATGATTACGAAAGAGACAAAAGTCGATATGATACCAGCGTCCAAAGAAAACAGATTACCCATACCACCATTGTGAAGTTCATCTATATCGTTGTTCTGCTTATTGCCTTCATGACCAATGCTTATATGGATGCTGTGATTGAATTTGTTGAAGGAGAAAATCCTGATCCTGAACCACCTTCTGGATTGCAAAAACTGGATGAGCGAGTTTCTCAATCTAGCAATGGGCAATTGAAAGAAAACCAAGTCATCGGATTTCTTTCCGACAGTACAAAAACGGAGGCACGTTTAACCGTGCCTCCTAAATCTTTAATTGTTCGAGATATTAGAACGGTTTCGAAACAGGGTTACGAAATCACTTGCCAAAACTGTGGGAAAAAGGCTATAAAGAATAGCCCGAATCGAGCGAAGTATTGTTCGACCGAGTGTCGAAAAGAAGCCTATGAAAAAAGAATGGGAAAAGAAATAAGAGTTTAAAAAACCAAAAAATCAGGTTTTGAAAAACCGGATTTGAAGGAGGACAAAAATTCAGGTTTACATTTTAGAGGTATTTTTATAATAATCCTCAACGATCCCCTCACAGAAAGTCCAAAATCAAAAAAAACTAAAACCCACTCTCAAAATTTTAAAAATTGATCAAAAATTTTCAAAACGACTCTAAAATCGCTTCAAAATCCGCTTAAAATGGTTTCAAAATGAGATCAAAACGAAAACAAAACCCAAAAAAAAGCTTTACCATATTCTTATAATAGGTAAACAGACTATTCCTTTCCTCAAAAAAATATATTCCCAAAATCACAAAAAGAAAAGACAATAAATTTCTGAGAGAAAAATAAAAGATGATTTTCATTACCTCCATCAAAGTCATTTTTCTACTACACCAAAAATTCGGAAAATTATGACTTCAAAATTTGGAGACATCTTTTTTATGAAAAACCCATCTTCCCTTTATTTCTTAGCAAAGCAATTTTGCATGCTACTTCTAGCTAATCTACAATATAGCTCTCTATCATAACGTGGAAATTTCCTATCCCAGAATCTTCTTCCTTCTCTCAAAGAATAATCCTAACTTAGAACGCGCCAGAAAACCCCCTGACAGATAAAGATAAAAACTCGCACCTACTATACATGACCGCAAACCTCCTAACCTTAGACACACTCGAATCCTGGCTCTGGGACTCCGCCAACATTTTACGTGGCAGCATCGATTCCTCTGACTTTAAGAACTACATTTTCGGACTGCTTTTTCTCAAGCGATCCAATGACGTTTTCGAAGAAGAAGTCGAAAGCATCATGCAAGAGGAAGGCATCTCCCGAGAAGAAGCCGAAGAAGAAACCTTCTTCAATGTCCCGCCTGAAGCACGCTGGGAAGCACTCAAAAAACTCACGGAAAATATAGGCATGGCGCTGGACAAAGCCTTCGCAGCCATTGAGCGAGAGAATACTCGTTTGGAAGGAGTCATGACAGCTACCAAATTTGGGAATAAGGAGAGACTCTCAGATGCTGTACTTCAACGCCTCTTGAGACACTTCAACCAATACTCCCTAAAAAATAGAGACCTGGAATCTCCTGATCTGCTGGGCGATGCCTATGAATACCTCATCAAACAATTTGCAGATGATGCAGGCAAAAAAGGAGGGGAGTTCTATACGCCTAGAGGAGTGGTCCAACTCATCGTCCAGCTCATCAAACCTGAGCCAAAGCAAACCGTCTATGATCCCACCTGCGGATCGGGAGGTATGCTCATCGAGTCTGCTCGATATATCTCCCAACAGCCAGGAGGGAAAGTCGGGAGGAACATCAATGTCTCTCTCTTCGGCCAAGAGAAAAACCTCAGCACTTGGGCCATCGGCAAACTCAATATGATCCTGCACAACTTTACAGATGCAGATCTTCGGAAAGGGGATACCCTAACTGACCCCAAACACTTTGATGGAGAAAATGAGCTTCAGCTCTTTGATCGGGTGATTGCCAATCCTCCTTTTTCTCAGGATAAATGGTGGACAAAAATCGAAGCCAATCTCAAAGACAAAGTCGATAAGCAAGGAAACAAAGTCCTGGATAAGAATGGCAACCCTAAAAAAATCAATCCCAACTATAAAAAGGATGTGGTTGACAGACATGGTCGCCTGCAGTATGGGGTTCCTCCCAGAGGCTATGCGGATCTTGCCTTCTTGCAACACATGATTGCAGTCTTAAAGCAAAACGGCAAGGCTGGCGTAGTCCTACCACACGGCACCCTATTCCGAGGAGGGGAAGAAGGAAAAATCCGCAAAAAACTTCTGGAAGCCGATCTAATAGAAGGAATTGTAGGTTTACCCAGTGCCTTGTTTTACAATACAGGCATTCCGGCTTCTATTTGGGTGATCAATAAAAACAAAACAGCAGCCCAAAAAGATAAGGTCCGGATCATAGATGCCAGTAGTGATTTCAAGGAAGGCAAAAATCAAAATGAGCTTCTCCCAGAACATATAACAAAGATCATTCAAGCCTATGATGCTGCGGAAGAAGTGGAGAAATATATGCGGGTAGTCGAATTGGATGAAATTCTGGTGGAAAATGATGCTAACCTCAATATCTCTCGCTACATAGACACCAGTGAACCTGAGCCCGAAGTGGATTTGGTAGAGGTTCAAGCCAATATCCGTGAATTGGAAATCCGCGAAAAAGAGATCGATGAAAAACTTGCAGGCTTTTTAAAAGAACTGGGGATATGAAACCGAGTAGATCTGATTCCTTCATTCAGGAAATCAAATCCCTGGTGCATCAGGTACGGGCAAGGGCTGTAAAGCAGATCAATGCTGTACAGACCCAATTGTATTGGCAGATCGGAAAGAGAATCAAAGAAGAGGTATTGAAATCAGAACGTGCAGGATATGGGGAAGAAATCCTGAGCACTCTGGCCAGCGAATTGACTCAGCTATATGGCAGAGGCTTTAGCAAAAGAAACCTCTATCGCATGCTAAAGATGTATGAATGCTTTTCGGATGAAAAGATTGTGCCGACACTGTCGTCACAATTGTCTTGGTCACATTTTGTAGAGATATTGAAGATAGAAGACGAGCTCAAACGCAACTTCTACCTTCAAATGGCCCAAAACGAAAACTGGAGCGTTCGTCAATTGAGAGAAAGAGTGGATTCCATGTTATTCGAACGAACGGCCATCTCTCGCAAGCCTGAAAAGACCCTGATCCAAGACCTTGAAAAGCTCAAAACAGATCAAGAGATGAGTCTGGACCTTGCCTTGCGAGATCCTTACCTGCTAGATTTCCTGGGACTAAAAGATAGCTATTCAGAAAAAGACCTGGAACAAGCCATCCTGAATGAGCTCCAAAGCTTTATCCTCGAACTCGGTTCTGACTTTGCCTTTCTGGCTCGACAAAAACGTATGCAGATAGGAAATGAGGATTACTACCTCGATCTCCTATTTTATCACAGAAAAATGCAGCGTTTGGTAGCCATAGAGCTCAAACTTGGCAGCTTCAAGCCTCATGACAAAAGCCAGATGGAACTCTACCTCAAATGGCTAGCGAAGCATGAACAACAAAAAAATGAGCAGCCTCCCTTGGGACTCATCCTCTGTGCGGATAAAAATGAAGAAGTCGTAGAGCTCCTGGAAATGGATGCGCAGGGCATACATGTAGCCAGCTATTATACAGAACTTCCTCCCAAGGATGTCCTGATTGCAAAACTACAACTGGCCATTCGCAATGCACAACAAAGGCAATTGCCTAAGTCAAATGAGAAATCGGAATGAACTACATAAAAGAAAGGAATTATGAGAGAGGGATATAAAATGACGAAACTGGGAGAGATTCCAGAGGATTGGGAGGTAGCAAACATTGGTGATGTAACCTCCATACATATCGGAAGAGATTTGCAAGAAGAAAACTACTCTGAAGATAAAAAAGATGAATTCCGATATCCGATTTACTCGAATACCGTATCTAATTATGGACTATATGGGTACTATAATTTTGTGGAGTATGAAGGTGAATCAGTTACAGTAATCGGAAGAGGCGTAGGATTGGGAACAGCTTTTCATAGAAACGGTAAATTTGGAGCAATAGGCAGGCTAATTGTTCTTTTTCCAAATCAAAATTTAAATTACCGTTACCTTGCCTTCTATATTAATTATAAAGTAAACTTCTTTGTAGAGAGTAGCGCTATTCCTCAACTAACGGGTGCACAAATTGGCAAGTATAAAACTCTACTTCCCCCCCTCCCCGAACAACGCAAAATCGCCGAAATCCTCAGCACCGTAGACGAGAAGATAGAGCTCATCGAGCAGCAGATCAGCGAAACCCAGGCCCTCAAAAAAGGACTCATGCAGCGCCTGCTCAGCAAGGGCATCGGGCATACGGACTTTAAGGATTCGCCCCTGGGAGAGATTCCGAAGGAGTGGGAGGTAGTGAAGTTGGGGGAAGAAGCAATAATTATCATGGGGCAATCCCCAAGTGGAGAATCATATAATAAAGTAGGCACAGGAATGCCTGTATTAAATGGACCGACTGAATTCACTAATATCCATCCAATCCCTGTTCAATTCACTACAGAGGTTACAAAATTGGCAAGTCAGGGAGATATTCTATTCTGTGTTCGAGGGTCAACAACTGGTAGAATGAACGTAGCAGATCAAACTTATTGTATCGGTAGAGGTTTGGCTGCAATAAGAGGGGGAGAAAACACATCAACAAAATATATCTACTATATTTTACAAAATTTAGCTAAAGAAGTATTGAGAAAAGCTAAAGATATGGGATCTACTTTCCCTAACGTTAATAGTAAAGAGCTCTTTCAATATAAATTAGCTCTTCCTTCGATTGATGAGCAAAAAAAAATCAGTGATATACTAAACTTATCTGATCAAAAACTGGAGATTTTAGGAGAAAGGAAAGAACAAATGAAAGAGTTCAAAAAAGGGCTCATGCAAAAGCTATTAACAGGCCACATCAGAGTAAATAGCTTACTCAGGAAAACCGAAGCTTCATGAGTCAATCTCCCGAATATATCTACAGCGAGCTCCCAGCTATCCAGCTTTTCCAGAAGTTGGGATACTCCTATTATGATGCTAGCAAAAAAGAGGAAAGAGCAGATCACACAGAAGTAATTCTCACCCAAAGACTTCGGGCTGCTATCCAGCGACTCAATCCCTGGATAGATGAAACCAATGTAAATAAAGCTTTCTATGAGCTGACTAACCAGCATGGGGCTTCTCTCATGGAGATCAACCAAAAGATCTGGAAGCTTATCAAGGGAGGAAGCTTTAGCCTCAAACAAACAATAAGAACTCAAGAAGAATTTTATCCGGTACACTATATCGACTACCTCCATCCGGAAAAGAATGAGTTTTTGGTTGTCAATCAGATGAAGTATAGAAACCGATTGGGTAGAAATAGCATACCCGATCTGGTGGTCTATATCAATGGCATTCCCCTGGCAGTGATTGAATGCAAATCGCCTACAGCTGCCACCGCCTGGGACAAGGCCTATAATGATCTGGATGAATACCAGGACCTCAATCCCAAACTCTTTCACTACAACCAGCTCTGTGTAGGCATTTGGCAAGTCGGAGGAAGGTATGGAGCCATTCAGGCCCCTCAGCAGTTTTATTCCGTTTATAAAAGCAAGCCCGAAGCCTATGAAGAAACCTTAGGGGAAAATCCCACAAAGCAGGATAAACTCATTTACGGACTTTTCCAAAAAGAGCGCATCCTCGACCTTATCCGTCATTTTGTGATCTTTGAGCTGGATGAAGGTACGACCATTAAGAAATTGCCCCGCTACCAACAGCTCAGAGCTGCCAATAAATGTGTCCGCAAGCTACAAGGAGGAGAGGGAGGAGTAGTTTGGCATACGCAGGGTTCTGGTAAGTCCATTACCATGGCCTATGTCACCCGTAAGCTTCAGGCACAGGAATTCGGCTTTGAAAACCCTACGGTCATCATCATGACCGACCGCAAGGATCTGGATAGACAAATCACCGCCACCTTCCAAAATGTCGGCTTTGAGAACGTAAACCAGGCTTCTTCTGTGGCTCACCTCTATATGCTCCTCCGCAACGATTACGGAGGCATCATCACCACCACCCTCCAAAAATTCCAGGAAAACAATCCAGAGGAAGAGAAGCAGCTAGATCAGACAGAGCTGGAAGAAAAGGGCAATCTCAAAATAGAGAAGAAAATAGAAGGCCAGACCCTCACCAAAATCACCAAGGAGCTTCAAAAGGGGAAATGGGTGGAAATAGATCGGGTAGTCATAGAGCTGGAAGAACTTTCGAGCAAAGAAAATCTCTATGTACTGGTAGATGAAGCTCATCGCAGCCATTATGGATTCCTGGCTGCCTTTATGCGCAGCATTTTACCCAAGGCAAAATTTGTGGCCTTTACGGGTACACCTATTTCCAAAGAAGATAAATCAACCCTGGGAGAGTTTTACGGAGGAGACTATATCGACACCTATACCCTTATGGAATCGGTAGAAGATGGAGCTACGGTCAAATTGCTCTATGATGAAGGTATTGCTCGATTGGATGTCAAAAAGGAGGAATTAGATAAGAAATTTGAAGAGAAATTTGGAAATGAACCCGAAGCCAAAAAGGAAAAACTTAAAAAAGAAGCGTTAAAGAAATATAGCCTATCCAAAGCACGCATTACAGATATTTGCAAACACATCGTCGATCATTATGGGAGTAAAATCTATCCCGATGAGCATAAGGCCATGATTGTTTGCAGTGGAAGGCCTGCAGCTATTCGCTATCAGCAGACCCTACACGAATTAAAAGAAGCAGGCTACCATGATTTTGATTCTAAGGTAGTGATCAGTTTGGGTACTCCTAAATCTGATCCCATTGCCAAGGAACATTATGAAAGCCTGGAATGGAACAAGAAGAATCCCAAAAATCCCAGGCCTATTTGGGTGGTAGAACCTGATAGGGTAAAGACAGTAACTGAAGATTTTAAGCTTCCTTTTGGCGATAGCAACATAAAAGAGAAATCGGGCAAAAAGAAATACGACAATACAGCCTTTCTCATCGTTTCTGATATGCTCCTTACAGGTTATGATGTACCAATAGCCTCCTGCCTCTACCTGGATAAGCCCCTCAAAGAGCATAACCTCTTACAGGCCATTGCCAGGGTCAATCGTTCTGGTAAAGGCAAGAATGCAGGCTATGTCATTGACTACAATGGTATCACAGCTTATCTCATTCAAGCCCTGGAGATCTTTTCGGGAGATATCCGTCCGGACGACATCCTCAAAAACCTGAGCGAAGAAATCCCCAAGCTGGAAATGAACCATACCAAGCTCGTGGACTTTTTCAAAGCGCTAAAGCTGGACAGGCATTATGAACGGGAAGATTATATAGATGCAGCCGTCCGTTACCTGGAGCCCATCGACAAACGAGATGAATTCAAAGTCCTCCTCAAGCATTTCAACAAATCCCTCAACATTGTTCTTCCCAATACCCGAGCAATCAAATACCAGGGAGATTTCAAGCTTTTCAATGAGATAAAGCTCCGTGCACGCAATGCTTTCCCTGAGGACGATGAGTTCAAAATCTGTAAGGACGAAAGTAAGATGTTGCAGGCCCTGATCGATGAGCATCTGGAATCACATGGGATACACAACTTATTGGAAGAACCCATTTCCATCATCGACAAGGATAAGTTCAAAGAAGAAATCATGAACGCCTCTCCTGAGACCAAGGAGCTCAAAATGCGTAACAACCTCAAGCATACCATACGGGTAGGGCTAGATAAAAATCCGGATTTCTACAAACCCCTGGCTCAACGCCTGGAAGAATTATTGAAAATGCGGGAAGCCAAGCGCATAGATGAGGCTCAACTATTATTGGCCTATACAGAAATGCAGGATGCTATCATTGATGAGCAAAGCGAAGGAGAAGAAATGGGCTTCAATACAGAGCGTAAACGAGCCGTTTACCAGTCCATGAAGACTTTGTTTGGGGAGAAGGCTGAAGAGGCGACTCACACCGTATTTGAACGTATCCAAGGTGAATTGGACATCGTAGGATGGGAAAATAAAGGCCGTGTACAAAAAGATATTGAAAACAAGCTGATGCGTTACCTGAAAAAAGCTAATTTAGAGCGTTTGGCAGCTCGCGCAAAAGCCAAGGAGATCTTGGACATCCTAAAGAAGAACAAAGATGCCTAGTGTCCAATACGGAGAGCGTACCATAGAATTTAGCATACTTGAAAAGAGGGGCTTGAAATCCCATTATATCAGTGTGCAAAAGGGAGAAGGCGTCATTCTCAAAGGAGAGCCTCTCAGCCTGGAAAAATCCCAGGCCCTCATCCTTAAAAAAGCTCGATGGATCATCGAGAAATTGGAGCTTGTCAAATCCATAGCCGAAGACGATATCGTTACGGGTTCGCGTATCCAGTATCTGGGGCGCAGGTATTATGTGGAAGTATTCTCCAAGCCTGACATCTCAGAAGTACGCATCGACTTCACCCATTCGAAATTTAAAGTTGTGATTCCTGATCAGCAGGATCAGCAAGCAAACATCAAAGCGGCTTTAGAAAACTTCTTTCGCAGTAAGGCCCAGGAAAAAATCGCTCCTCGGGTTCGCAAGCTTTCAAAAGAAACAGGACTCAGCTACCAGCAGCTCAAATTCCGGAAGCTCGAAAAACGCTGGGGCAGTTGCACTCCGCAGAATAACATCATCATCAATATAGATGCTATCAAGCTTCCTTTTTCTTTGATTGATTATCTCATCGTACATGAGTTGGTCCACACAAAAATCAAGAATCACTCCCGGGCGTTTTGGGCGGAGCTGTCAAAGCATGCTCCGAATTGGAAGGAGTTGGATGAAAGGCTATATTGGGTGAGGGTGTAAATAGTTTTTAAGATTTGGACTCCATTATTTAAGCTACCATGCCAAATCATTTTGTTTTCAATTTTGGAAATCATCATTGGAAGAATCGGAGTAATTCTTTCTTAGATATCAAAATTTCTACGATAGAGCTTCATATTAGAAGGAATGTCAGCATCCAGGCAGGAGACAAATTTATAGCTCTTCAGAATGAGGAATTAGATGCAGTTTTTACCCATTTTGGTTCAGTTGAAAAAATTGAGAAAATAAAAGATGATTCCATACAAGAACTAGCATTTGTCTTCAAGATTGAACTTCGATCTGAAGGTAAACTTCAAATAAACAATCAACTGGCTGATTTTGCATATAGCTTAAAGAGAATCACTAATTATTTATCTCCAGAAAAACACTTTAATAGATCCTATTCGAATATTGATGAATTCGATTTTGAAACCATCAGAGAAGGAAGAATCTACATTGCCAGGACAGCCTTTGGACGACTCATTAATTCTATGGAATTGACTCATAGAATAAACTTCATTCGACACTATGTTTCAGATGATCCTGAAGCTTTTCTAGTAAAGGATAAAAACTATATAGAAGCATATAATAGGCTTTCAAATTATATCAAGATCATTATTATTCAACCAGCCAGACAACTTCGCGAAGCCTTTTCCTTATTTAAGGAAATTGTCAATTATGATCAGATAACGGAACAGACCACCTTCCAAAAAGAGAGCGAGAATACCCTAAAGGTCAAAGCTGACACAATTTCAAATCAAGTAGAAATAGTAGAAACCTTCCTGAATAAACATGATACACAAAACACTCTCGTAAGCCAGGAAGTAGACTCAAAAATAGAACCCAATTTCCTTGATTATTTAGAAACCCAGGTATCCTCCTTAGAATCCGACCAAATATTTTCCAATTCTAAAAAGTTTAGAGAATTAGACTGGCCCATAATTTTAAGCTAATGCCGATCTTAGAGACTCGATCCCACATATCAGATTTAAATCAAGCCATCAAAGACTATTCGGAATTTCTGGCTGATGTAAATGTCTGGAATAATAGCAAAGAACCTTTTGGTCATATTGATGGACAAACTGAAACGAATTACATATATGAGTTTTACTGCCTCATGCGTATTCTGAAAGATTTATCCCAGTCTTATAAAATCCGATTTGACGTTCAGGAAAATATGTTTCCTAAGGCACCTGCCAATAAAAAAGGATGGTCAAAATTTTGGCTTCACGACAAGGAAACAAATACCCCTTTATTCCAAGTATGTTTGGGCACTCGAATACATACCGAACTTGATGAAAATGGAGCAACACCAGATATTTCATTTCAATTATCAGAAGCCTCTGACAGACCTTTTCCTAAAGACGTTGTGTTTATTTTAGATGCAAAATATACCATCAAGAGTGATCAAAGTCTCAAAATGAAAGAATTAAGAAACTTTGGGATGGTATTAATCGATTTAGAAGTAAATAAAGTCGAACCTGGGATAATTAAGTTCAACGAATTCAAGACCATCACTCTAAATAGCTTACTTACCAATTGCAATGCACATCATTCCAAGAAAGCTTATACTCATGAGAGAGGCTTTAAGCAAGTTGGTAAATTTGATGTAGGCGAGGAGTTTGAAGTGGTATAAGCAACAAGCCTACTGAGATCACCTTCGTTCCTCCCCCTCAAAAAGAATCTGATTAAACATTTCCCGAAATCTTGACCTTATATCATCCCCATAGACTTCCCGAATTCGATTCGCATCGAAATTAGTAGTCAAATGGGTGATCATACCATGCTGACAAAACCCTTCATATCGAGCTAATAAAATTGACCTCATCACATTGATATCAGTACCATAACTTTTAAATCCATTCGAAATTTCAGCCCCTAAATCATCAAAGGCCTTAGTTAGGGGGCGTTTTATATCTCTGATTAAGCCCTCCTTCATTTTATAGGACTTTTTCCCATATTTAACTAGGACCGGAATATCATCTTTTTGGACTTCCATCGGAATTTCATGGCAAGGGATAATTGGAAACTGGCCTATAGACCTAAAAGCCCATAAACTCCAAGTTTTTCCTGTTCCTAGTCCCCCTAACAGCATCAATCCCTTTTCAAAAGAAGGTTTTTCGATAAAGTCCAATTCAAGAAAGTCAGGATGCTTAGCGAAGTACATAACAAGCGCATCTATTTGTCTTTCATTTTGCTCATCTACCTCAAAACCTGGAATCTTAATGTTCATAAATGCCATGTAAGAAGCTTTGTATTCCAAAAATAAGCGATCATAATCTACTGACTTAACAGGTTTTAAATCCTGTTTTTTTGAGCTTTGCTCGGGAATGCGAGCGAGCATTGCTGCTCTTAGTTGGTCCACTCGCTCTTCCATTGTTTGTATTTTCTTCATGATTTCTATCTATTATTTCTTGTTTCCAAGTTTCTTGTTTTAAATAATTTTGAGCCAATTTTCGATATCTCTTATTTGAATTTGCCGGAATATATTTTGCTGCATGTTCTAGAATCTTATCATAATCATCTACAGGAATTTTCTCCCAAATCTTGTAAAGAGAATCCGATTCATTGACTTCATATATTTCCAAAAATTTTTGAAAGCTCGCTTTGGTATGAGTTTGTTTATGTATTGTATTATTTTTTAGTAATACTTCATTTTTAAGTATACAGCTCGCTTTCGAGGTGGTCGATTTTCTCGGTTCTCGGCTTTCCCGACTGTCAGTTTTTCCGGCAGCCAGGATTTCCCTCTCCCGGTTTTTGGGATCCTCGTAGATATGGTATCTACTCCCTAAAAACCTTCCTGGATTATTGGGATCTTTACACCTTTTTAATTCAGCATATCCGAATGTAACAAGGCTCTTCATCGCCTTTTGAACAGATGATCGACCACCAAGTCCTTGCCTAATCAAATCTTTAATATTTACCTCCCAATCTGACGGTTTAGAAAGTAAATAAATCAGAATTCCTCTCTCCTGAGCACTGAGACGCTTATCTTCGATTACATGTTTAGCGATTACGGAGAAAGTGCCTGGAGCCTTATTATTTTTCTTATAGATCATATTCTTCTCCTTTCCCTATACCGTAGATCAATATCAAAGAAAGAATTTCTTCTTTTTCCTGGCTTAGTCCGAATGTGAATGCTATGTCCCGTGAGGTTAGGATCTTTGGCTTCACTTTCTTGGATTTCCCTATCCAATTTTTCCCATAACTTAAGGTATTTGATATTCTTTAAGAGAATTACCACAAGTTCTAAGGTGGATATGAGATTTTTTAATCGGTTAACATAGCGTTCTTTCGATTTTTCGGAGGATCGATAATCTTTGAGCCTTTCCCTTTCTTCGAAAATTAAGTTCTCAAGTATGTCAATGGGACAGCCATGTCGATTTTTCATGACCTTCTCCTCCCTTTTCGATTAGGAGCTTGCTCCAGTGCTGCAAGAAGCTCAGATTTTTTGTAGTAGATACGTGAATTGAGTTTATGAAAGGGAACTAGGCCTTTTTTTCGCCAGCTTAGTAAGGTTACTTTAGAGATACCTAAAATCTTACAGGCTTCATCTGCTTTGACTAGAGGTTCATACTTCTGATGATCTATTATTTCAGAAATCTCTTCATTCAAGGCAGACCTTATTGCCTTTATAAGAGTAGGAAAGGGTATAGATGTAAAGATCTGTTCTCCCTCATTTTGCATGTTTTGTTTTTTAGTTTTTGACATGCTCAATTATCGGAAGAGAAGATAAAATAAGGTCACCCATGGGTGACCCAATTTTATTTTATTTCCTCTAAATCTTCTAAAATAGATTTTTTAATAGAGTCAAGAATATCAATTACAGAATAAGCATTTCCATATTTCATCCGAGAATTCCCCCCTTCCTCAAGGTACTGCTCAATGTAACTAGCTTCAAGATTTCTTAAATTTCTTTCATTATATCCTGTCAATTCGGACATAGCTCTCCCTATCTGATTAGAAGAAGCTTTTGGACTAAAAACTGCATGTTTCTGAAGATAATAGGAAATAATGCAGGTTTGCTTTACTGTCAGCCCATTTTCCTCTTTCCTTTTATTAGAATATTTTCTAGGAGTTTTTACTTCTTTATCAGATAAAATTCTTTCTTGAAGAATATTGATTATTTCACTTGCATATAAGTCGCTAGTTTCTTTAGATATATTGATTTTAAACTCTGTAAAAACAAGATTTGAAAGGAGGTTCAATTTCGTTTCCTTATTATCAATACTAGCTTGATAGTATGTAATTAGCAACTCAGCTGCTTCTACACGGCTGAGCTTTTTTATTGAATCATTTGTAGTTTCGATATAATAATCTAGAAGCCTAACTAGAAAAGCTCTTATAAAATTTAGCTTAATATTGAGTAAATATGTTATTTCCAAATCCTCGCCAATCATAACATAATTCCGTTCAAAAACTTTAGGAAAATCGGCAGGCTGATTTATGTAAAGATCTCTGATAAAAATCTCGATCTCGGGAGAACGGATACTAATTTTTTCAGCAAGTACTAGTTTATATTTATCGTATTTCTCAAAGAATGTATTTCTTTGTTTTACTCGTTCTTGATAATCAAAATGGGGGGTTTCGTTTTTAAGATTGATAATATCATCAAAATCTTTATCCTCATGAGAGGTGATTAATTCCTCTTTTATCTTATGAAATTCTAAACCTATATAAAACTCTGCCTTCTCAACAATTTCCTCTCTCCAAGACTCTGGTTGCTGATTAAATGATTTAAAAAATAATTTACAAAGAGCTTTATAGGTTCTTTCTCCTCTTCTAATTGCCTCCTCAGTATACTCTTCTTCTGTAGTGTTTTCCTTCATAGTAAGTTTGGGTGAAAAGTTAAATTAAGTAAACCTAGAAAAAGATAGCTAACAAATAGTATGCCCAGCCCGAAACAGCTCTACCCATAACTCCACCAAAACAAAAAATCCTTTGATAATCTACTGATTACCAAAGGATTATATTAAATAACTGTGATCCCGCAGGGACTCGAACCCCGAACCTGCTGCTTAGCGTACCACTATAGCTTTCGCTACTCTCCGCGAAGCGGAAATTTGATGGTCTGGACCATATCTTCACCATTTCAGGTGCAGCACGTATGGCCTCTACGGAACCTCCCTAATGTCTTCGGTAATTCTACCAGTAACGTAAGTTACTCATTCGAATTACCTTGGCTTGCTATCGCAAGCAGAAAGTTTCCTCGGTATTAGCATATCCACAAGGAATGAAGCCTTCACCGATACAGTGCTGTCCACTTTATGGGTTTCTCTTTCCCCATAAAGGCTCCTAATTTCAATTGAAGGCAGCTGCTCTATCCAGTTGAGCTACAGGACCAAAACATAAAGAACTCCGTAAAACGGATTGCAAATTACTGCAAAGATTATTCCTGAAACAAAAAAAATTTCAAAATTTTGAGAAGGAAGCTGCTTAGTCGTTAGGATATGATTCCTACAGATGAAATTTTGAAAAAATCCTAGCATATTTTGCAATTTACGTAACCTTTGGTACGATAATTCGTGCTTCCATGTAAAGTACTTATTAACCTAGTATCTGCGCTAAGCTACATGAAAACCGTTCCCATTATTTCTCTCACGCTTTGCCTGGGTTTAGCAGCCATCTTTATGGCTTTCTCTGAAAAGAATTCCGAGGAGATACAGCATGTTGTATCCACTACTTCTTTTCAAAAGTCAGAGGTACCCCTGCCTGCCAAACTCTTCAAAAGACCCAAAACTCAAAGGACGGTTCGGGTCTGTAAAAAGGGCTGTGCCTACAAAACGATAGAAACAGCACTTTACAAAGCCCAACACGGAGATGAAATTGTGGTAGCACCAGGCATTTACCGCGAACATCCTTATATACTCGACAAGAAGACCAAGAGCAATAAATGGATTGTCATTAGATCCGAGGTTCCTTTTGCTGCCAAGATCAGCAACAACAATCAATATCACGTTTTTGAAATCACCCGATCCAACAACATTTGGTTTGAAGGTTTTGAATTAAGTTCGCAAGAATTTTGGGAAGCAAATACGCAGAAAAATTTTGGAATATTCATCAATAACTCGTCCAATGTTCGGGTCCTCAATAACTTTGTTCATCATGTAGGCTGCTCTGGCATCCAGGCCAATGGAGGAGATAATTATGCCATTGTGGGAAATATCGTAAGTACAGTAACGCGCAATGACTTTTGCAGTGGTATTTCTCTTTGGGACAATTTCAGCAGAGGTTCACAAGCCGTTTTTACCTCAAAGGAGATAAACTTTAAACACGATATCCAATATTATGTAGCAAATAATGTGGTTCTGGATGCTCTGGAGTTAAGAAGAAATGGAAAATATTTGCAGGATATTAGTGATGGGAATGGGATAATCATTGATCATCACAAGGGGCAAAAAGAACAATATAAACTTATCTCCAAAGACCGAATTGCGCCAGCAGAGCATTATCTGGTTGAGAACAATATTGCCGCCTATTGTGGGCTGAGGGGATTTCACAGCCTCACACCAAATGCCCATTTCCGCAATAATTTTTCAGCCTGGTCCAGTCGTGTCCCTACTTCAGCAACGGTTCGATCTGCTTCCCGCTCAGAATTTACTGCTAGCGTGGATTATAATAGTTTTTGCGGAAATATAGGACTGGCTCGATACGACAGAGAAGATTCCCCTGAGGGACCTAATGTCGGCATCAATTTTCAGGGCTACGGGGAGAAAAATCCTCCCAAAGGTCTTGAGTTAAACGATAATGTCATGTTTATCAATGGACCAAGTCTAAAGAATCGAACTGTTCTAAATATGGAGGAACGCTCAGGTACTTCTTTCCATGATTGGGTTTATGATTCCTGGAGAAATCCCAATAATGGAAGATGGATCTGGAATAAAGCCGACAAACTGGCCCTCATTTCTCAAGCGACCAATAATTACTACGGTCAAGACCCTGGTATTTTGCCGAGAGATCTTTTGCCCCTGGAAAAATATGGGTCAAAATCCCAACTCAAAAATGGACAAAACAATCCTGCCGAGAAGAACATCAAGTATGATGCTTACGAAATCTTGAGAGATGTTTATTTGGCAACTAAAAACCTCAAACATTTTGAGGTGAGTCGTTGCCAGCCTCCTGTATGGGATTTCTTTGGGGAAAAGCGTAGGAAAGAAAGCATTGCGGGTCCTTACGCAGAAAAAAGTCTTCAGAAGTTACAATAGAAAAAGAGCTATTCTTTCGAATAGCTCTTTAAGTCGAGGTGGCAGGATTCGAACCTGCGACCCCCTGCTCCCAAAGCAGGTGCGCTAACCGGACTGCGCCACACCTCGTTCTCGATAGTGTATATCTCCTAAAAAACCGGAGTCTACACCTGTGTATTTAAAGATCTTTCGGCCCCTTGGCAAACAAAAAGCTAGCTATAACTAGTCTGTTTTGTAAGTGGCGGAGAGGGCGGGATTCGAACCCGCGGTACCCGGTTAGAGTACGGCAGTTTAGCAAACTACTGGTTTAAGCCACTCACCCACCTCTCCGAAGCGTTTGCAAAGATAGAAATTATGATTGAATATGCGAACGAAATTTCAAAAAAATTTTAACTGAAATTAAACCTCTGCCTTTAGGTTCCAAAAAAGCAGCTTAAGCCGCTATGGGTTTGAATTTAGCCTCTACTTTTTTTATTTGGACACATGTGGAAATACGTGCTAAAACGTTTGGGGGTCTTTCTGCCGGGATTACTCCTGATTTCCATGCTCGTCTTTTATTTGAGTACCAAGTCTCCGGTAAATGAACTGGCCTCTCAATGCAATGTGGAAGCACAGGCCAATTTTAGTGAGTATGAAGCCTGTCTAAAAAGAAGTTGGAAACTTCACAAGCTAGATAAACCCCTCTTTTATTTTGCCCTCCAAAGCTTTGCCGAACCAGATACCCTCCACCTGATCTATGACTACCGACAAAAAGCTGCTGCCGAAGAGCTTTGCCATCATAGTGGAGACTGGCCAAAGGTCCAGGACTATTTTCTTACAATCCGTCAATTAGATAATGCACATGCGAGGGAGCGATCCCGAGTAAAAACCTTTAGCAGTCGAGAGGTATTCTCTCACATGAAAGCAGAGATCATTGCCCTCAGAGGATTAGGTAAAGTAAAGGAGATTAAGGCCAGGCTGGATCAAATACAGCTTTTCCTCCAAAACCAGGATTCCTTACAAATGCTAAAGGAGGATACTGAAAAAGTTCGTAAGGCCCTTGATGAAATTGAACATTCGCCCAATAAATGGAAGTCCTACATTCCCTGGTTCTCGTGGTATGGAACTGACAATCGCTATCACAGTTGGATAAAAGGAGCATTACGCTTTGACTGGGGATATTCCTACCTGGACAATAGCCCCATAAATGAAGAAATTAAAAGACGCTTCTGGGTAACCTTCGGCTTTTCCCTTATCAGTACATTGCTGGTCTTCCTGATAAGCATTCCCCTTGGCGTGTGGGCCGCAAGAAATAAAGATAAGCTCCCGGACAAATTGAGTGGAAGCATTCTATTTGCGCTTGACAGTGTACCAGCATTTTGGATGGGGCTTTTGTTATTGATGACCTTTGCCAATCCTTATTTACTCAAAATTTTCCCTGCAGAATATATGGCTCACGCTCCTGACCTTTCTTCAAAGATCGCAAGTATGATTCTTCCCCTCATTACTTATACCTATGGAAGTATTGCCATTCTCAGCCGCATGACACGAAATGCTTTACTGGAAGTAAGCGAGCAGGACTATATTAGAACGGCTCGGGCTAAGGGGCTTAAAGAAAATCAGGTCGTCTGGAAGCATGGGATGAGAAACGCCTTACTACCTATGATAAGCATTTCTGTTTACGTACTCCCGGCTTTATTTAGCGGTTCTGTCATTATAGAAGAGATTTTCAATATCCCAGGTCTTGGGACTTATATATACACGGCTGTTGCTCTGAATAACACCCCGGTCATTCTGGCCGTTTTCTCCATCCTCGGATTTCTGACCTTGCTGGGATATCTATTATCGGATATCCTGACATATAAAGCAGATCCTCGAATTAACCTCATCAAAGACTAAGCTATCCCACAAACAGAAAGTACATATCGATCATTTCTGAAAGAAGGCTGGAAAGCCGGTTGGGCCATGCGCTTTGCTCTTATTACACTTGGGGTATTTCTCTTTCTCGGCATTTTCAGCAACTTTCTCTCAAGCTCTTCACCAATCTATTGTAGCTATAAAGGCAAAAGCTATTTCCCTGCTTTCCAGGAAACGGTAGTTCTGGATGGAGTTCTACAAAGTTCAGCACAACAAAAGTGGCAGAATTTACCTTTAGAATCGGTCATCTGGCCCTTGATTCCCTATGGAACGGGAATTGATATGAATCACAGGACCATTTCTCCCTTAGGCGAACAGAAAACTTATTCAGGAGAACGTATTCCATTAAGAGAAAGGCACTGGTTGGGATCAGGTCGAAATGGATTGGATATACTTTCAGTCATCATTAGAGGTAGTCGACGAGCACTGAGTATTGGACTCTTTACTATGCTTATTGCTGGCATTATAGGTATTCTATTGGGAAGTTTTGCTGGCTATTTTCAGGATCATAAGCTGCTGTTGAAAAGGGCCAGTCTCTATCTTATGGTGCCCGGCCTTCTCCTGGCTAGTTTTTATGGATTTTACCTGAGGCGATTCAATTTCCAAACGGAAGCCGGAGCCCCAAGTCTTATCTCAGAAATCATATTGAGTTTATTGATTTTCAGCCTGATCCTCGCACTTTTCTTGCAATTGGGAAAAAGGATTTACTGGGGAAATTTTCTGGAAGAGAAAATTCCTTTGAAAGTCGACAGCTACATCAGTCGCATTATGGAGCTGATCCAATCTTTGCCTCCCTTATTATTAATCCTAGCTTTGGCTTCCTTTTTCAATAGCCGCAACATCTGGTTTGTCATGTTGATCATAGCCCTGGTTTCCTGGATGGGAATTGCGAGGGTAGTGAGAGGAGAAATGATGAGTATAAGCGAAAGGGATTTTATCCAGGCGGGCAAAGCACTAGGGATAAAACCGGCACAAATTCTCTTTAGGCATGTGCTTCCCAATTCTTTGGCCAGTGTTTGGCCCATATTGGCCTTTGGCATCGGCTCAGCAATATTGGCAGAATCGACCCTTTCTTTTCTGGCATTGATAGAAGATAGTCAGAATAGTTGGGGGGGAATGCTTACAGAAGGTAAGTTGGTCAGACAACATTGGTGGATCGCTCTCTTCCCCGGTATCAGCATTTTTCTCTGTGTGTATTCATTCAATATTATAGGGGAAAAACTACGCGATTTTCTCGACCCTAGAAGCCAATAGAAAAGACTATCCACCGTTTTAGGATGAAAAGAAAGCACTTAAGCTGAAAAAAAATGTTTTTAAAGCAGCTATTTTGCATTTTAGAAGCCAGAAACAAAGGCACATAGACAAGCGACAAAAATATTGCAAGTAGTTTATCCCGAATATTGGATATGGGCGTTGGGCCTTCCGGCCAGTATCGGAATCATTTACCTTGTGTACAGAAGGGTTGGATACATAACTAAATCCTGGTTTAGCGAGGATCAATATGCCCGAAGCCAGCCCATGACAAAATTCTTCCTGAGATCAGGAGGATTTTTCCTGCTATTTGTAGGCTTACTTGGACCGTTCTGGGGTTCTAAACAGGAACGAATGAATGCCCTGGCAAGAGAGTTTTATGTGCTTCTCGATGTTTCTGCCAGCATGAACGCCGAGGACATTCGGCCCAGCAGATTAAAGCGGGTCAAACGAGAACTTAGGCAGCTCACGACTAAGCTCGAAGGGGATAAGATTGGCCTTATCCTGTTCACAGAAAACGCTTACGTCCAATGCCCACTTACCCTCGACCATGAAGCCTTTCTGACCTTTCTGGATATGGCTGAGACTTATCAATATGCCCAGACGGGTACGCAATTTAGATCTGCGCTTGCTATGGCAATGGATCGTTTCTCCAAATCAGATACTACGGAGCGAAATATAAGCCGTTCTATTATTCTCATTTCTGATGGAGAAGATTTTGGAGATACCTATGCCTCAGTAATTGAAAGGCTCAAAGATGCCAATATCCATGTCTTTACTGTGGGAATTGGGAGCTATGAAGGTGCTCCCGTACCAGAATCTGACCCCAAGAAAAATGGCTATAAAAGAAATGAGGAAGGCACAACCGTAATTTCTCGTCTGATCGATGATGACTTATTGACCATCGCACGAGAATTTGATACAGAATATGTGAAGCTTAGCGCTTCTGAAGACAACCTAAGTGAATTGGAAGAGCAGATATATCAATTGAGTTCCTCCCCGATAGAGGCTCGTACCGGACAGATTGAGAACAACCGCTATCAGGTCTTTCTCTTTTTTTCTGTAATATTAATTGTACTGAGTCTCTTCATTATGCCAATCAGAAAAGTATGAGGATTTATCTTGCATACCTGCTCTTGTTTCTGGGAACCGGAAGTGACGGGATTATCTCTCGCGCCCTGGAAGCCTATGATCAGGGGAGTTTTCAGCAAAGCCTCCAACTTTTCGGGGAAGCCATAGAACGTTATCCAGAAAAACAGGCACAGATCAATTACAATATGGCTCAGTGTCTGATGCAGATGAATAATAAAGATAGTGCCGTATATCACTTCCAGTTGGTTCTGGCTTCTATGAACCCAAACTTAGCCTCCAAGGCAGCAAATAATCTCGGAGTCCTTCAGGCGGAAGCTTTACAACTAAATACGGCTTTATCTTCCTTTAAGGAAGCCCTGATTTTTGACCCCAATAATGAATCTGCCCGCTATAATTTCGAATTGGTAAGAAGGCAGAAACAAAATAATCCTCCCAAACAAAATGAGGATGATAATAATGATCCTCCTGAAGAGGAAGAAGAGGAGACTCCTCCCCCACCTCCTCGCATGAATGACCAGGAGTTAGAACGCTTACTCCAGCAAATCAGAAAGCGCATGACGCAAACCCGTCGTACCAATGACCTTCCTCGCCTACTGGGAGATACACTTACAGAAGAAGAAGCTTATGCTGTATTGGAAGCCCTGCGAAATCAGGACCCTCAATATGTCCAACAGCTCCGAAAAGTGGTTAGAAGCAGTAGCAGGAAGAAGCGTAACAAGCGTCCCGATTGGTAATCCAACCCCTTTATTCCGCATTCTAACAAAAATTTGGAGAAAAAATTTAGTTTTTCTGAACACTGTTCATAAATTTGCGTTAGATCATTATGAACAAGCAAATATTATTTGTTCATTTGATCACAGGCAACTATCTTAATTAGGCAGTCTGACTGTCTAAAAGTTCATCGTGAGAAGTAAATCGAAAAAATATCAGAAGAAGCAGGACATGAGGGAGCGCATTCTCGATGTGGCTATGAAGATGTTTTCCGAGTTTGGCTTTGAAAAGACTTCCTGGAGAGCCATTGCAAAAGAGTTGGATTGTAGCCCGGGAACGCTTTACCTCTACTTCGAAAACAAAGATGAGCTGCTCTTTGCTGTACATGACGAAGGATTTAAATTACTTCATGAGCGCATGCAGGCAAGAATGGGAATCAAAGATCCCATGTTGAGGATAAAAGAAATGGCGCGTGCATATATTCAATTTGCCTGGGATTATCCTGAGTATTATGACCTTATGTTCAATAAGCAGGCACCTATGAATGTGCTGGAAGAAAGACATGGGCCATTAGACGAAGTAGATGAAACAAAATGGACCAGCGCCATGAGTAGTTTTGGCTGTTTGTATGAATCAGTCCGCTATGCCATTGAAAAAGGGGTTTTTATAAAAGATGAAATCGAAAAGATTACCTTTAGCCTCTGGTCCTCAGTACATGGCATGGTTTCACTCTGCCTCTGCAAACGCATGATGATGTTTCCTAATCATAATATCGAAGAACTTGTACTGAAATCAACAGATTTAGTTACTGATTTATTTAAAGTAAAAAAAGACTAGAAAAAAATTTACACGCTCACTGAACACCGTTCATTATTGAACGATTATTCTGTCAAAAACCACTATAATGAGATACTTCAAACATAGTAGCTATTGGCTGACGGTATTCCTATGCCTTTGGGGAAGTAGTGTAGCTTTACAGGCACAGTCTCCGGTCCTGAATGAGTACATTCAAATGGGATTGCAAAACAACCGCAGCTTACAAACCCAACAGCTTTCCTATGAAAAAAGCAAAGCGGCTTTAAGAGAGGCAAAAGGCATGTTCATGCCTTATCTGGCTTTCAATGCATCTTATAGCCTGGCAGGCGGCGGACGTAGTCTGAACTTCCCAGTAGGAGACTTGCTCAATCCCGTTTATGCGACCCTCAATCAGCTTACAGAAACCAATTCTTTTGCTACCAATATTGAGAATGTAAATGAGCAATTCGCCCCTAACAATTTTCAGGAAACCAAACTGAGGCTCATCCAGCCCATTTACAATCCTGCATTGGGCATTAATCGCAAAGCCAAAGAAGCTCAAATTGAAATTCAGGCAAATCAAAGAGATGCCTACAGGCAAGAATTAGTTCGGGATATCCGCCTGGCCTACTTCTCATGGCTACAGACTCAGGAAGTACTCAATATATATAAAGAGTCTGAGGAGTTGATAAAGGAGATTATCCGGGTAAATCGTAGCCTGGTACGCAACGAAAAAGCTACTCCCGTTGTGATTTCTCGTTCAGAATTTGAATTGAGTAAAATTCGTAAGGATAAAAGCCTGGCCGAAGCTCAATCTCAAACCGCTCGTGCCTATTTCAACTTTCTCTTAAACCGACCACTGGAAACGGAAATAAAGAAGGATGAAGAAGTAAAAGAAGAGAAAATATTACTCTCAATGGATCAACTTAGTGAGCAGGCCCTTAACAATCGCATTGAAATCGCTCAATTACGATCGGCTCAAAAAGCACAAAAAGAAGCTGTTAACCTCAATGAATCTGCAGGCATCCCTAGGCTGAATCTTGTTGCTGATGGGGGGTTCCAGGGATTTGGTTATGACTTTGGGAACCAGGGATACTGGTTGGCGCTGGTTTCTCTTGAATGGGATCTTTTCACAGGAAACCAAAGAAAAGCACGTGTTCAACAGAGCAAACTTGACCAAAGAAGTTTGCAGATCAGAGAGCAGGAATTGAATTCCCAAATTCAATTACAAGTTCGCCAAAACTGGTATGAATTGGAAGCCGCTAAAAGTCGCATCAAATCTGACACACAAGGTCTGAGCGCAGCAAAAGAAAGCTTCCGCCTTACTCAAAAACTCTACAAAGAAAATAAAGCGAGCCTCCTCGAATTATTGGATGCCCGCACCCAATTCACACAATCACAATTAACCCTGACGATAGACACATATTCCCTTCTCAGCAAGCAAGCCGAATTACAATGGGCGAGTGGGGAAGTAAGATAAGTACACAGGTATTCATGTGTTCTCGTGTTTTTGTACATAGAATGCGTCAGAACACTAGAACACATTAAAAAAAAATTAAAATGAAATATACATCACTCATACTGAGCGTTTTCATATTCCTTGCAGCTTGTAGCGAAGCTCCAAAGAAAGAAGCAATGAAGACTGAACCTAAGCCCGTCCCTGTACGGATAGCTGAGGTGGTACCACAGGATAAATCCTTGCCGATTCAGGCCAGTGGAATTGTGGCATCTCAGGAGGAGCTAAGGTTGGCTTTCAAAATAGGCGGTGTCATTACTGCTGTCTATGTGAATGAAGGAGATCGAGTAAAGAAAGGGCAGGTATTGGCCAGACTGGATCCCTCTGAAATTCAGGCTCAAGTCGCCCAGGCGAAAACTGCCCTGGAAAAAGCTAATCGCGACTTGGAAAGAGGAGAAAGGCTTTACAAAGATACAGTAGCCACTTTAGAACAGGTCCAGGATTTAACCACTGCCAAAGAAGTCGCAGAAAACAACCTTAAAATAGCCGAATTCAATCAGAAGTACTCTAGCATTTATTCACCTAGTTCTGGTAGAGTTTTAAAAAGATTTGCAGAAAAAGGAGAAATCATAGGCCCCGGTAATCCTGTCTACTTCATCGCCGCTAATCAAAGCGCTCAAGTCCTTCGACTGGGTCTTACGGATGTAGATGTAGTACGGATCAAATTGGGAGATGTAGCTCAGTTGAACTTCGACGCATTCCCCAACCAAAGTTTTGAAGGTATAGTAACGGAAATTGCTGCAGGTTCCGATCCAATGAGTGGAACTTATGAAGTTGAAGTTGCTATCAGAAATAATAAGGTCAGCATCAAAAATGGATTCATCGGCAAAGCGCATATTTTCCCTGAGGCAAAAAAAGGGATCGTCCGTATCCCGATTGAAGCAGTGGTTGAAGCAGACCCCAAAACGGCTAGTATTTATGTACCCAGTGCAGATGGAAAAGGAGTTCAAAGACTGGATTTGCGGAGCTATGAAATTGGAGATGACTTTATCCTGACTCCGGAAAGTGAACTGGGAAGCCATAAAGAAGTCATTACGGATGGCGCCCGTTATCTACGCCCTGAAAGTCCAATCAAGATCGTAACTGATAGCCCTAAGATCACTGGCAACTAATTTCAAATCAAGATCAACATGAGACTTCCAAAACTAGCCATAGAGAATTACGCATTTGTTTTGATCCTGGTCCTGATGGCTGGGAGTGTAGGAGTACTTTCCTTCCTCAATATGCCGCGCTATGAGGACCCCTCTCTTAACTTCCCCTTATTTAATGTAGTAGCTGTTTACCCAGGTACCAATCCCCAGGATATGGAGGAATTGGTTGTAAATCCTCTAGAAGAGCAGATCAATGAGATGGAGGATCTTACAGAACTTAAATCCAGAATTCGAGATGGTCTTGCAATCATCAATGTAGAGGGAAGCTATGACGCTGATGTGGATGAGTTGTTTGATGAGGTAAACGAAAAGGTAGCAGCTGCAAGAGAAGAATTACCCGAAGATCTCTTCTTACTTGAAGTAACTCAGGTAAATCCGCTGGATGTTAACGTCCTGCAACTTGCACTCATTTCTGAGACAGCTCCTTATGGCGAAATGCTGGACTGGGCGGAGGACCTGGAGGATCGTATGGAAAAAGTTCCGGGTGTACGTACGGTAGAAATTGAAGCTTATCCCGAAGAGGAAGTTCGAATTTCTCTGGATATGGATAAAATAGCTCAATATGGCATTTCTCTCCGTCAGTTAAGCGGAATTATCCAAGCTAACAATACCAATATTCCGGGTGGTGATTTAGATGCTGGTGAACTTCATTTTTCCCTGAAAACAAGCGGAGGATATAAATCTTTGGATGAGTTAAAGAATACGGTTGTAAGTTCTTTTCAGGGACGCATTCTCTACCTCAAAGATATTGCAGACATCAAATTTGCCTATGAAGATCCTAAGTATTTGGGTAGGCTAAATGGTAGGCGAGCCATATTCATCTCTGCTACTCAAAAGGATGGAAAGAATATCCTGCAAGTAGGAGAATCTTTAAATAATGAAGTAGCCGCTTTTAAAGAAAAATTACCTGCAGGGCTTGAATTAGCAGTTGCCTTTGAGCAGCCTCCCGCAGTAAAAGCTCGGGTAAATGATTTCTTCATCAACCTACTTCAAGGAATTGGATTGGTAGGCCTCATCATCTTCATGTTTTTTGGCTTCCGCAACTCCCTGATTATCATGACAGTGATCCCGACCTCAATTGTAATGGCCATATGGTGGCTGGACAGTAGTGGGTTTGGGCTACAACAGATGTCGATAGCAGGACTGGTAATAGCACTTGGATTATTGGTTGATAATGGGATCGTAGTTGTAGAAAATATCAACCGCTACCTCAAGGAAGGTCATAGCCTCAAAGATGCCGCCATAAATGGTACTAAAGAAGTAGGTTGGGCAATTGTAAGTTCTACTGCGACCTCTATCCTTGCATTTTTCCCCTTGACACAATTGGGAGGAGGAACAGGAGATTTCATCAAATCCATGCCTATCACTGTGGTTTATGCTCTCTTAGCTTCTCTACTTTTGGCATTGACCCTAACTCCCTTATTGGCTAGCAAATGGCTCAAAGAAGCATCTGCTCGTCAGTTGAGTCGCCTGGAGCGCTTCATGCAAAACCTAATCAATAATTATTATCGCAAAACTTTGAAATTCTCGCTCAAGCGTCCATTCGTCGTACTGGCTTTGGGTATAGGAAGCCTTTTGGGAAGTTTTGCCCTCTTTCCCTACGTAGGTATAAGCTTTTTCCCGGGAGCAGACAAACCCATCTTAGTGGTAGATATCGATTTGCCTGATGGAAAAAATATAGAGAAAACAGATGAGATCGCCCGTTATGTGGAATCGGTTTTGGACACTACCGATTTTGTGAAAGGATATATTACAAATGTAGGTCATGGTAACCCTCGCATGTACTACAATGTCATTCCAAAAAACTTTACCCAGCATCATGCACAGCTTATCGTGCACCTGGATAAATGGGATCGAAAAAGGTTTTATAAAACATTCGATGAATTAAGAACCACCTTTAGCGAATACCCGGGGGCGAAAATTAAGGTCAATGAATTACAAAATGGTCCTCCTTATGATGCGCCTATTTCTATACAGATCCTGGGAGATGATCTGGATACAATCAAGACCTACGCTGACCAATTGGAGGAACTAATTGCAAGAACCCCAGGAACCCTCAATGTAAATAATCCTCTTGCCATCAATCGAATGAATATCCGCACAAGAATCAAGCGTGATAAAGCAGGAATGTTTGGAGTGCAGTTTACCGATATAGATTTAAGTGTGCGTACAGCTTTGAATGGAAATTCTTTGGGTAAAATGAACTATCCGGACGGAAGTGAATACGATATTATTGCTCGGATGCAAGAAGGAAAAGATGCAAGCGTATCAGACTTTCAAAAAATTTCTGTTGCAAGCGTAACAGGTGCCCAGATTCCTTTAAGGCAAGTGGCAGATATCGTCTTCGAGCCTAGTGCCTCACAAATTGATCATAGAGAACTGCAAAGAAATACGACGGTAACTGCCGATGTAGAACCGAATGCAAATTCTAGGGAGATTACCCTCGAAATCATCGATCAGTTAGATAATATTAAACTGCCCGAAGGTTATGAGTTTTATATTTCAGGTGAATTTGAATCTCAGCAAGAGTCCTTTGGAAATCTGGGTGTGATGTTGATCACGGCTGTATTGGGAATCTTTGCAATCCTGGTACTTCAGTTCAAATCATTTTCTCAGCCCTTTGTTGTACTCAGTGCAATTCCCCTGGCATTCTCAGGATCAATTGTAGGATTATTCCTTACGGGATACTCGTTCTCATTCCTGGCATTTGTAGGATTTACGAGTCTGGTGGGGATAGTGGTAAACACCTCGATTATTCTGGTCGACTATAGCAATCAGTTGAGGGATAAAGGCATGGAAAAGTTAGAAGCAATACAGCAGGCCAGCGAAACCCGTTTCACTCCGATTATCCTGACCTCTATGACGACTATTCTGGGACTTCTCCCACTGACTTTGAGTGGCAGTAGCCTTTGGTCACCGCTAGGATGGACCATCATCGGAGGTATGGTTTCTTCGACCCTGCTGACCTTGCTGGTTGTACCAATTTTGTATAAGTGGTTCACCTAAGGAGGTGTTATAGTGCGTTAGTGTTCAAGTGTTATAGTTCACGCCTGGTTCAGCCGAATACTACAACACTACAGAACTAAAACACTACAACACTCCCTAAAGAAACATAATAGTAGAAGTACGATGGGATGGAGGTTTCGGCCTTCATCCCTTTCTTTTTGGGAAATGTGTGGGAGTTCGAGGGTGTTAGCGTGCTAGAGTTGGTAATTATGTAGCTATACAAACCCTAGCACACTAAAACACAAACACCCTAACACCTCTTCAAAAAGCAGAGACAGCCACTGGCTGCCCCTACACAATGCATTATAATAATGCCCTATTGATATTTTCTGTTTAGGGCATAAACAGGTTATTTGTTATCGAGCAATTGCAGCAAACATGCTGACTGTTCCACCGTCATCTACCCATAATAAATCCATTTTGCCATCGCCGTTGAGGTCCATAGGGAAGGATTTATACTGCGACCAGACTACATTGGCGGGGTGCGTTTGCATTTCGGGGGAGAAATCAAAGTCTCCACTATCGGTAGCCAAAGCCACATACACACGGTTTACGGTTTCCCCTGTACCATTAATGGACCAAACCATATCTGATTTTCCGTCATTGTTTACGTCCACCAAATTGGCTTCAAATTTTCGCCAGTCTTCATTATCAGCAAGCGGGTGATCCTGGTATCCGGGTAGACTAAAGGTTCCATCTCCTTTTGCCAGATCTTTATGGATGACATTCCGTTTGTCTTCCAGCGCATTGAAAACCAAATCCGTATTGCTATTACCATCAATGTTACCAATGAATATTTTATACGGCCGCCAACCATTATTTCCTCGACTAGTAACCTTTCGAGAGGTCCAGTTTCCATTTACAAAACTAGAAGTATAGATATAATGCGAATTGGCAAGTGGAATAGTCGAGAAAATCATATCCTCCCCTCCCCCATCAACATCTGCAAGAAAAGCTGTATATCCACCCCAGGCATCTCCGCTCCTTCCGATATTTCTGTAGTTATTCAGCTCCATTCCCGGCCCATCATAATCCGCAGAATGAAGGCCATTCGCTGAACCTGTAGTGTTGTTATAGACAAATTCGTCTTTCCCATCATTATCTATATCTCCAACCAGGGCATCATAGGTCGGCCAAACCGAGCCAAATTCCTCAATGGGCTGGTATTCAAAGGTTCCGTCTCCTTGTGCCAGGGCAATGAAGTTCTTATTGCTGGTCTTTAGACTGTTCCAGGCTATGTCAATTTTCCCATCGCCATTGAAATCGCCGATCAGGGTTGTATAATTTTGCCAGTCTCCATCAGGAGCCGTTTCGCTCTGATTACTGACTGACAAAAAGCTAAATCCGCCATTTCCATCACTTAATCCTACTTTGACCTGATTGCTATTGTTGCTTTTGTGGTTGAAAAGGATGTCCGTATCGCCATCTCCGTCAAAGTCTCCTTTGTGGGTTTCAACCGGGAAAGAAATATCTCCTATGCTAAAACTCATCTCAGGATTAAATTCGAAGACCCCGGGACTGGTTTGAACCGCACTACACTCTTTTATGCTGTATTTTGTAGTCTCGGTAACTTTAGCGATACTTCCATCTCCGAGATTTCTGAAGGTGTAGGATAAAGGCGATGCACTTGAAAGAGGAGCTTCATTGGTGAAGTAGTCTTTCCAATTCCCACTCTTTATCATGTCCAGAGTAGCTTTTGCATCTCCACCCAAAGAAGCGATGGTAATCTTGGAGGTCTCCAGAATCTTCTGCTGTTTCAGACTCATATTTGCTTTGACATTACCTGAGATCCCTTCATATCCCGCTTTTAAAGTCGCACGAATATCTTCTTCACTAGCTGTAGAAGTCATGGAGAACATCATCATCCGACCGTAGGTTACTTTGGAAACATAGACGGGCAGGTTGTCCGGCCCCATTCGCCCAAGGTTCACTTGCTCCTGTAATTTATCTGAAGTGAAATCACTGCTAAAGAAACCTCCGGGGGTTTGAGGAGGCTCGACTACAACTTCAAACATCCGTTGAAAAAACTGAGCAGTAACGGTTGTTTCAGAACTGTTTCTATTTATACTGCCTGTTGCGCTGGCTGAATAGCCCAGATATTTCCCAGATATACCGACCTTTAATCCAAATTCTGATTCAGAATTATAGCTCTCTTCTTTGAAACTGATGGAACTGGGAGCTGAAAGATTGTTTTGGGTAGCGTTGCCAATAATTTCTCCGACAGCCGCACTTACATCTGCATTTTCGACTACCTCTACCAACCTGAAATTATCTGAGGTAGCAAAGTCGGGAATAGCTACTTTGATCGGCGTTCTCTCCCGAATCCGTAGCCCCAACAAAGACCCCAAAGGTTCTGCATGGCTTTTTCCTTGTATGAGGGCTCCCGGATAGAGAATCTCACGATCCGGACTGTACATTACGATCTGATTGGGATTATTGGTTATACTGTAGGGTATGCTCTTGCATTTGTAGCTAACGCCAAAAAGTGTATCAACACTTCCATCCTCCTGATACTCGGCTACATCCAGAATTTCTTCTTGTTCATCGGAGGGATTCTCTCCTGTGGGGGCTGGATCCATATCGGCTCTGGGAGGAGAAAACTCGGACCAGCTGGGAAGGCCGCTTAAATAATCATTGACATTATCTCCTACAGGTCCGGGAGGGACTTCTCCTTCGCAGGCAAAAAAGGCAAGGACGCTAATTAGGATAAATACTCCTGCCAGTAGGCTTAAACGTAAATTTTTCATAGGGCATAATTTTATGTGATTGCATATGCCCCAATACACGTTAAATGGCTATTAAGAAGGAAAAAAGCGATATGGACAAATTCTGGACAAGCTTAAAATTCTTCAATTTTGCCTCGCAATTGGTCAATAACTCAACTAATTCATACCTGGAGAGCCGGGATAAATTCTGGGGAGGTGATCTATCGGCAAACTCAAATTTTGGCAAAAAATCCAAAAAAAATTCACGTTTTTAAGCCTCTGTTTAGCAAGCATTTAGACAGAAACTTTATTCCAAAAAAGTAAATAATTAAAAAATTTGTAGGAAGTTTAATAAGATTTTCTACCTTTGAAACGTCCGGTCCAACATCCCCCCACTACGTATCGCACCCACATATACAGCAATAAATCGCTGAGGGATTTGCTATTACCCCATGCATAAAAATCCCTATACTTACCTACCAAATACAGCAATAAGGCAAAGACCGATAACGTTGATTCTCCTCAAGGAATACCCCCATTTATTATGTTTTACCTAATAATACTTTATGTATTTTAAAGAACTTGCGTTAATTTTTCTTTTCATCCTGCCCTATCCGCTATTCTCCCAAAATGGAGAGATTCTTCACTATACGGAGACTACAGGCTTCAATCATAATACTGCGCAGCCTAGTCAGACTCTATTCCAGAATATTGCTAGTGGTCTGGGGATGAGCCTTGTGCAGGATTCAGATGGTTCAGAATTCAATAGCTTGAGCAATCTTGAAAGATTTGACCTGGTCATTTTTTCCAATACTTCCGGAAACCAGGGCTTGAGCGAAAGCCAGCGATCAAATTTCGAACAGTATATCAACAATGGGGGTAGTTATCTGGGCATCCATGCAGCCAGTGACACCTATCGGCATTCTTCAGCTAATGGTTCGGCACGTGGTAGTTGGGACTGGTATGCAGAGACAGTTTGCGGGGCAAGCGTTCAAAACTCACCCAACCATACAGCCAATAATTATCAAGGAAGTATGACTTTCGAAGAGACCAATACCATTTTTAGTCGTATGTTATCCAATCCCTGGAACAAGCCAGAGGAATATTATTATTGGGAAAATGGCTATCTAAGCTCTGCCTTTACAACCCTTTTAAAAGTAGGGCAAACAGGCAACAACTCTTATGATGCATCCCGGATGACGGCCCATTATCGGGAATTGGATGGAGGGGGAAAAGCCTTTTACACATCTCTCGGTCATAATCGGAGCGATTTTGATGAGAATACTGACTTTGGACAGTTTATGAAGAATGCGGTCGAATGGATCACTTCAGGCTCATCCACTTCCCTCGACTTTGTTGAAGATGAATTGCTCCGAAAATGGAATCCACGATTACAAAATCCCAGCGAAAATAAAATCAGACTCTTTCTGGATCTGGATCGGTCCGTGCCATTAACAATGGAAGTTTATGATCTATTGGGGAATAGATTGTATGAATTTGAGGAGAGAAATCCGGATACAGGCACATGGGTTTGGGAGTATAATCTTGAGCTTCCGGGGGGTCTTTACCTGGTACATGTTTTTACCGATGGTCGAGCGATCCTGTCTGATAAACTCTGGATATACTAGGGACTTTTTTGGTAGGTAGGCCAGTCGTGCTGTCTGGCCTTGCAATGGCGACGATTTTTATCGTCGCCTATAGTCGTAAAATAAAGTCTCGTAAGTTTTCCTCTGCCTCCAACTTCAATCGCTTCTTCAAACGATAGCGACTTTTGTGCACACTATCCGGAGAAATGTTCAATACTCCTGCAATCTCTTTCGTGGAAAGATCCATTTTCATGAGGGCAGCCAGTCGATACTCATTCTGGCTCAATCCTTCTGAAAGGCTTCGCATCTTTTCCTCAAAATTCAGATGCACCCGATCAAAATAACTTTTGAAATTCTGCCAGTCCTGCTCGACGATTTTGTCGGATTTGATGAGTTGAATCATTTGCCCCAATTCCCTTTTAGAATCCTCGCTCCCTTTACGCGTAGATTCCAGCTGACCCTTTAGCTTTTCCAGCAGATCACTTTTTTGAACAAGGTGCAAAGTATGGGTAGCCAATTCTTTCTGTTGGAAAAGAAGTTCTTGCTCATAAGCTTTCTTTTCCTGTTTGTGGATGAGTTGTTCTCTTTGGATCTTTTGTCGGTAGGCGAAATAAATGGTAGCCATTAATAAGAGACTCAGCAGGATTCCGCCAATGAGCATCTTTTGGTTAAGTGCATCAATTTCCGCCTGTTGCTGCAAAATTTGAATTTCACTTTCCTGTTGTTCGATTTCTCGATCCTTCTTTTCCGATTCATAGAGGGTTTGGAGTTCCGCGATCTTTGAGTTCGTCTCAAGGTTTAGCATACTATCCTTGAGGTCCTGATGAGCAAAAAAGTGGATGATGGCTTTATTAGGTTTGTTCCAGTTTTTATATAAAACAGCTAATTCCTGTTCAATGGATACCTGATAATGAAGGTAGTTTCCTTTTTGAGCCAGATTTTTTGCCCGCAAAAAGTAACTTTCTGCTGCCGCAAACTCATTGGTTTTATAAAGTAGCAGGCCGTAGTTTTCCAGTGCAGGAATAAGAATGGTAGTCTTACCGATTTCCTCACAAGCAGCGATGGCGTCTATAAATAAAGGCCGGGCCTTATTGTATTGCTTCCTATCATAATATTCTCCTGATAGAGCGATCAGGGCCTCAGCCAACATTTCTTTACTCCCGACCTCCTCTGAAATTTCATACAGCAATTCATAGTAATGAAGAGCGGAGTCTTCCATGTCCATATTGTCATAGGTAAATCCTATTTCTTTTAGGGTAAAGGCTTCATACTGTTTATCATGGTTCTCTCGATAAATTTTTCGGCTAGTTTTGAAATACTTAAGGGCTTCTGAATAATTCCCAATGGCAGAAGAAGCCTGTCCGATTTTATGTTGGGAGTCTGCCAGTCGAACATATTCACCTGCTTCTTCAAAGATTTTGACTGCTTCCAAGGCATTTTCAATACAAGCTTCATAGTCTCCTTTTTCGTAATAGACTCCACTTAAGCCATCATAAATTGCCCCTTTCTGCTTCGGGCTTCCCTTTTTGTCAAATATCCTTTTGGCCTGCTCAAGATATAGAAGCGTACTATCGTAGTTCCCAGAGGATTTGAATCCCAAGCCTATATTAAATAACAGAACCGCTTGCTGTACGGAATCATTGATTTCGGGAGAACGGTAAATAGCGAGGGCCTTCAAGTACTCTCCACGAGCTTTATCCTCAAACCCATCTATCCCATGACTGGCGCCTAATCTCAAGTAGCCCGTTGCAATTCCTTTCTTAAAATCGGCTTTAGTCGAAAGTTCAAGGATTTGAGAGGCATAGTATTTTGCTTTCTTCACATCATTATATGCAAAACTTCGCCATAGGTTTACCAAAACCGGAATTCTGCTGGTATCCTCAGGTATAGCATTTAATACAGAAATCAAGCTATCCGTCAATTGCTGATCCTGAGCACCGACTTTCTGGATGGAAGGGAAGCACATCAGAATCCCAAGAATTCCCAGGGAGGTCCAAATTCGTCGTATCATGCAGGGAAATTTAAATACCCAATAGGTAATATAAGACGAAAAAATTACTCATCTAATCAAAATCTGTCCCTCTGCCCAATTATTCTTATTTTGCTAAAAAAATCATCTATGTCCTATCAAGATATCCTGGTACATAAATCAGGCCCCATCGTTAGAGTATCCCTCAATCGTCCCGATGTCCTCAACGCACTCAGTCCAAACCTTATAAAAGAGCTAAAAGAAGTTGTTCAGGAAGTAGCTAAGGATCAGGAAGCACGGATTTTTGTTATGGCAGGTGAAGGCAGGGCCTGGTCAGCCGGTGTAGACCTCAAGGCTTTGAGGGCAGGAATCGAGCATGGCCAGTTTACACAGGCGACAGTAATGCAGGATGGAAAGGATTTTATCGATTGCCTCCAAAGCATACCGCAAGTGTGTATTGCAGAAGTTCATGGCTACTGTTTTACAGGAGCGCTTGAACTCATGATGGCTTTTGATATGGTAATTGCGGCCGAGGACACTAAAATCGGAGACACACATGCTAAATGGGGCATTGCTCCTAAATGGGGCATGACGCAAAGGCTGGCAAGATTGGTAGGTCGAATCAAAGCCATGGAACTTTCCTTTACCGCCAAGCCCATTTCCGGAACAGAAGCAGCTCGAATTGGGCTAATCAACCAGGCAGTTCCTGCTGCGGAATTGAGAAGTACGGTGGATGCCCTTTGTGCTTCTATCCTTGAAAATAGTAGCCAAACCATCGCCTTGATGAAAGACCTCTATTATAAGGGATGGGAGAGTAGCCTCAATGAAGGACTGGAATATGAATGGACGAAAGAATCTACCTTAACCGATAGCGTTGATAAACTGAAGTCTTTCGAAAAACATAAATAGGATTTGGGAGCTTGTATAGTAGTTGACAAACCGAGGAGGAAATAAAGATTCTCTTTAGCCTGTCAAATAAAGGATTCCTCCTTTAGCCTAATTTCTAATCATAAATCACTCGCTTATTATGAACAGCTCTCGCAGAAAATTTATCAAAGCTTCCGCTCTGGGTTTAGGAGCAAGTCTGGCTCCCTGGCAGGATTTTATGGCCAAAGCCTTTCTGCAAAATCAGGAATATGTCATGCGGCCCCTCAGAAATAATATCGGGGTGTTTACGGATAGAGGAGGAACCATCGCCTGGTACCTGACTCCTAATGGCATTGCAGTTGTAGATACCCAGTTTCCTGCTTCTGCGAAAAAGCTGATCGGAGAATTGCGGAAAACGACTGATAGAAAAGTTGATCTCTTGATAAATACTCATCATCATGGAGACCATACTGCAGGTAATTTTGCTTTCAAGGGCATGGTGGATACCATTGTCGCGCATGAGAATAGTAAAAACAACCAGATGAGGGTTGCGGAGAACAGAAATCAAATGGATACCCAGTTGTTTCCCAACACTACCTTTACAGAAAGCTGGTCTGGTAAAGTAGGAGAAGAGACTATTGGTCTGAGATATTTTGGTGCAGCACATACGGACGGAGATGCTGTCGTACATTTTGAAAATGCCAATATTGCTCATCTAGGAGATCTGCTTTTCCGAAAAAGACATCCTTATGTTGATACAAGTTCAGGTGCAAGCATACAAGGTTGGATAGAAGTGTTGGAAAATATCCTTAAGCACTATAGTAAGGAAACTATTTTTGTCTGGGGACATGCCAATAATCCCGAAGACATTGTTGGAGATACTACTGCCATAGAAGAAAAAAGAGATTATCTGACGAAAGTTCTGGATTTTGTATATAAAGAAATCGCTGCCGGGAAATCTCAGGAAGAAATTCTGAAGAATACGGAGATCCCCGGAACGGAAGGATATGAGAGCAAAGGAATCGAGCGTCCTCTTCGTGCAGCTTATGAAGAATTGAGCAAATAAATCCTTCAGACAAAACGGATGTTTTAGAAAACAAAACAATTAAATAAAAAATACTAATATTCGCTTCTAAGCTTACATTCAAATCCTAACTTATTGGATATCAAGTATTACGATTCTTCGTCATAGATCAAAAAGGGCCTGTTTTTCGAAAAAACGGGCCTGTTTATTTCTCCCGTTCATACAGATTTTTGCCCGCTAATACTCCATTTCCTACCTCTTAGCCTAAATGCATACTTATTTGCCTATTTCTTGCGTTTATTTGAGTAACAAACAAAACAAGCACAGTAAACTTTATTCTAAACTGTTATGGCATTCTTTAAAACCTCCTTCGTATTCTTGCTAGCACTGAGCCTCAACTTTGGTTTGATCGCTTCGGACAAGCAACCTACAAGAAATGTAGTTGAAGGACCTGTTTTTACCTATGGTGGTCTTTTCTCTCTCCTGGATTTTTCCATTGAGAAGCAAAACGTCATGTTTAATAAGCAGGCCATGGTATTTTCAAATGCGAATCAAGACACTCGCATTTTCGGTTTGAATGAAGCCAATGAAGAAGTTACCATGACCACTCGTGGAAATGGAATCGACAAAGTGGTTTATGAAAATCTTTACTTCAATATCGACCTCATCGTTCACATTCCACAAAGCAACGATCGCAGGGAGATCTCCTATGAATTTATCGTTTATCCCGGTGGGAATCCCGCTGACATCAGCCTGGATTATACTTCCGGATATATCCGCCCAGGTGGAGAAGCTTACTTACTGGACAATGAGACTGAAAGTCTTCGTCTGACTTCACCTAAGGGTATGCAAGTTTTGGCAGGAACAGATGAACAAAAGGTAGCGGCAAAGTTCACTACTCAAGGAAATAAATTGCAGCTAGAAACCGATAACTACGAGCAGTCTGAGGTTTTGACTCTTGTCTGCAAGCAACTGTAAGAAATTATATAGAATCAGGAATGCACCGATCCAGCACCTTGGTTCTCCCATGAAATTTAGCTGCAAAGGCCTTCATTGAGGCAAATAAGATCGCTTCGGCGGTCTTTTTTTTGCTTTATATTGAAGTTTTCCTTCGTTTCACTTCTTTAGACAAAAGATCGGTTTCCCGACTTGCCTGTCCCGCAACCGAGGTATTTTCTTCCGCTCGCCTAATCAAATAAGGCATTACCGCTTTTACCGGGCCATACGGAAGGTATTTGGCAACATTAAATCCGTTGTGGGCGAGGTTGAAAGAAATATTGTCTGACATGCCGAGTAGCTGTGCGAACCAAATATGTGGATGATCCGGAGAGAGGCCTTTTTCTTCTAATAATTCAGCTAAAAGTAAACTGCTAGCTTCATTATGGGTACCGGCACAAATGGCTACGTGATCCAGGTGATTGATACAAAGCTTCAAGGCTGCATTATAATCTCTATCGGTAGAAGCTTTGTCTGGTTGAATAGGATTTTCGTAGCCCATTTCCTCTGCACGTTCCGCTTCTTTCTCCATGTAGGCACCTCGCACCAATTTTACGCCCAGGATGTAGCCTTTTTCCTCTGACCTTCTGATAAGCCCACGCAAATAAGCCAAACGATCATGGCGGTACAATTGAACCGTTGTGTAGACGTAACACTTGTCCTTATTGTAGCGCTCCATCATTTCCTCCGCCAATTCATCAATGTAATCCTGAATCCAGCTATCTTCTGCATCTATGAAAATGGGCGTATCATGCAATTTGGCTACGGCGGCCAATTCATCCATGCGTTCAGCCACTCGCGCTTTTGCTTTGACTTCTGATTCTGCCAGTTTTTCCCCTGCCTGAATTTTCGTCATCAAATCCATATCCGCCAATCCGGTCAACTTACAAGCAGCAAATACAACTTCCTGAATTCGGCCACCATGTTTAACCGCATCGATGATCTCATTGAGTGTTTTGTCAAAGCCTTCTTCGGTCTTTTCTCCCTCCACGGAGTAGTCCAAAATGGTCTTTACCCCAAAAGTATCCAGATAGGAAGAAACCTTAATCGTTTCCTCCAAAGTTTCCCCCCCTACAAAAATATCAAAGAGGGTTCTCCGTACAATTCCTTTTATAGGCAATCGCAATTTGAAGCCCAGCATCATAAGTTTGGGACCGACTTTGGTAAGAAAGGGATTGTCTATCATTCGGAAGAGACGATAGCTTCTTTTCAGCTCTTTGTCTGACTTTGCCTTGAAAGCCAGTTCAGTATTATTGAAGTTTATATTTGTAGCTGCTTTCTCCATAGAGAGAGGAAAGTATGTTTATTTCTACTAGAAAAGGAACAAAGCAAATAAAGGGAATGTTCACCTTAATTTTAGCTCTTTCCAGAGGAAAATCAATCTCGAAAGCTAGGACAAATCCCGCAAAATAAAAACAAAAAAATTGGATGGAATGTGTCCTGGGGTTCTTGTTGCTTTATATGGCTGGTGGGAGGATTTATGCAAAAAGGTCAGCAATTTTTTTGGCTTCCATAAATTATCTGGGATTAAGGGGATTGCTTCACCTGTGATACAGGCTCGCAATGACAGGCTTGTTAGAGAAGATATTTTAAAGGTGTTGGTGTGTTGGTGTAGGAATTTCAGCTCAGTTCTCCAAAACCACGACAGCCCTTGAACACCTAAACACTTCTTACTCTTCCAACTCCCTACTTTGGGTGGACTCAATCGCAATGCTCTCCAGATTTTCAGGAGGATTAAACATGATCGATTTGGGCTCGGCAGAAATGTAAAAGTACTCCAGGGTTTTCTTTCCGGGCATATAATCTACCTCATTTGCATTTTCTTTTGTGATCTTGGTTTGATCCCAAAGGATAGTATCTGTACCTACCGGCAGATCTTTAACTATGCCCATATGGGATCGGGCATAATATTTATGTCGGTGAACGTAAATGTGATATTCCCCATCAATCTTAACGGAAGAAGGGATTTGCTCAACTCCATTTTCACCTTTCCAGAAAAAACGATCCCTTCTCCAGCCGATATCCAGATCATCAGTGGTTTCCATAAAACCAGACGCTGGGATTACAAACTGTAATACACCGTCTTTCTTTTCAAGGGGGGGAGTATCGGGAATATTATAATGGATCATCACCCAGCCTTCGTATCCTTTAGGAATATAGTAGTCTCGATTAGGCCGCTTTTCCATAAGCCAGAGAATGATCAGAATCAGCAATAAATTAAGAAATGCGACTAGCGTGATCTTCTCTATTTTTTTCAGTTTTCTCATCCGTTTTTCAAGGATTTCACTTCAAAACCTGAGCCAGATCATCAATGATTTCATCCAAGCTCATTTCCTGTAAAGGGATACGAGTCGCTCCATGCTGGCGTTCGATTTCAATCAAGTGATTTTTGAGAGACTGCATTTCATTCTCCCGCCTGGCTTTATCCAGAAAGACGGGCAACTTCAGGGTACTCTCACGATTGAGGGTCATGCATCGAACGAGGATCAACCAGAGGAATTCGTAATAGGAGCGATTTCCTTCATCTCCCAAATCCAGGCTTTTGTCTGGCTTGTGGGCACTCATACTGGATTCTAAACGGTCGATCAGCACTTCTGCTGCTATGCCGGATTTATCAAGAGAATTGAATACGTCCAGGTATACATCCAGATTGAAGGCTTCAATCTCGGGCATTTCTGCCAGTCTTTCTTCCCGCAATTGTTCGTATTCTTCGATAATTTTTTCAACTTCTCCTCCACCTAAACCGGATTTTTCTGCAAACTCTATACAAAGATTGTATTCTTTTTCGTCCACAATGCCGTCAACGATCATCATATAGACCAAATTTCGAAGGGTATAGATACGTTCCTCTTTATCTGTCGGAATGACCAATTGCAAATCGGGATAATTTCCAATCACAAAATCTATGTCTTCCTGATAAAGCCCCAAATTATAGGCGACCTCCAGGAGCAGGTCATGCTCACTGTCTTCGATCTTACCATCAGCTGCCGCCACCAAATAGAGGTTTTGGAAGATGGATAAATGATGGGTATGGACGTGGTGTTTTTCCACCTGGATATTTAGCAAGTCATCTAAATAGCTACGCTCTATATTCATTTTGTTGCAAAGCAATACGCATAAGGCGTATTCGCGTTCATCGATTTTCCCATCCGATAACATCAAAAGAACCAGCATTTGAAGGTCCATCAGTCGATCCTCTTGACTCACAGGTATTTTGACTTCAAGTCTTCCTGCCGTTTCGAGAATTCTCAGGGCTTCTTCTGCTTCCAGTCCCATAGAATCAGCCAAACTCACGAGGAGGTTGCGCTCTTCTTCATGAAGCCCTCCGTCTATAAAGGCTAACACGCATAGGTTTTGGAAGGTGTTCCTGTTCTTCTGATAAGCGTCCATGCCGCTGTCCGTTCTGGAAAATTTAACGGCAAAGGTAAAAAAAAATCCGACCTCTAAATAGGCCGGATTTTTTTTGGAAAGTCTTACTGCTTTTACAAGTTTCTTACATCTACGGTCCGACTTTGTCCATTTGCGGTAAGAGTAACCATATGGTCGCAAGTACCATCACCATAATCAATCTCCAGATCAGGCTTGCCACTACGCTTGATAAGTCTGGTTCCTTCGACTGCGATAAATACTCCTACCAGTTTGCATTTTCTCTTATATATAAGGGTGGAAGTAATATCTCCTTCATAGGTATTTCCATTGCGGCGAACTCCATCAATGCTCCCCTCGCGCCAGAATTCATCTTGTAAAGGATTTACTCCTCTTACCCATTTACCTTCGCGGGTAAACTCACGCTCTGCGAACGTACCATCGGGCCAGGTAATTTTACCTCCAACTAAGGTAGTTTGGAAGCTTACTGTATCGCGATAGTTGGTCATGGTATTTGTAAGGGTTTTGGTCCCTTCTATATGTTTTCCATCTACAAAATAGTTGTTAAGAGCAATTTGAAGACTAGCTCCTGGATGATATAGACGTTGTGTGTAGGTAACGATGACTTGTCCACTTCTTACTTTTCCATTTGGCCCTGTACAAGATGCACCAAAGTCAATGGTAATAGTTTTGTTAGGAGCGTCATGGGTAATAGTCGGGCAGCCGGTAGTATGCAGGATAGAACCAGAAACTCCTCCGGGAATTCTTCCCATATTTGAATTATCTGTCATTTCCATTGCGTCTACTCCCAGGCTTTCTACTTCTTCAAAATCTGCTTCAAGAGCAGCTTCGTCAATAACCAAATCTGTTTCGTCTTCTCCAATGCTGATGATTTCTTCATCCGGATTACAAGCAGTAAACATTGCAAGTGCGAGGGCAATCATAAAAAAGTTGCGGGCGCTATTTAGCAAAGAATAATTGAGCGATTTCATAATTCGCGTGGATTTTATTGTTGTTAAAAATTACTGTGATTGTTTCGTTTCCGGATTCGATACACTGCTTAGATATCTCAGAGGTGAAAAGGTTTAATGAAGCGAGAAAAAAGATTAAGATGTGCCGAAAACAGCCTGTAATATTTACTTCAAAAGATCGTAAAAATACTGATTCATCCTCGCTATATTTAGGATAAACCATATCCATGATGAGAAACTTGCTCAGTATCATCCTGGCTTTCCTGCTGTATCCTTCGGTTCATGCCCAGTTTCTGACACCTCAAACTTATTCGGCTCTTTCTACCCGTTTACTCTATCTGGAGTTTATGGGGAATGGAGGGAACTATTCTCTCAACTACGAGCAGTTGATTGCACTCAGTGATCATGCGGCTGCCAGCACCCGATTTGGTGTCTCAGCTTTTCCATCAGGCGATCAACAAATGGAGTTCGGAATTCCTGTTACGGTGAGTGGTTTTTTTGGTGGGGGAAATTTGTATGGAGAAATCGGAGCTGGGGTAAATGTCGAATTCAATAATCGACTGATGGAATCAGGTGCAGAGATCACTCCTACCGGTATTTTGGGACTTCGTTTTCATCCCGACTATGATGGAGGGATTCTCATTCGCCTTAGCTATACACCTTTCTGGAGAGACAATAAGCTAGATCATGGAGTAGGCTTCAGTATAGGATTTGGCCTAAAGAGTTAGGGTCTTTGGCCCTAATTTTGTCCTACTTTCGTAATTCAACAAATAATTTCTGAAGAGAAAATGTAAGGATTTTTCATCTTTTTCATTTCTGACTTTCGTCATTGGTAAAATGTGAAGAAGTATAGAAAATTCTAAAAATCTCAGTTCAAGGCATGCAAAATGCGAGAAAACGCTGTCTTTGAGCTATATCAGGAAGATAAATGACTTGCAGATGAGAATTTCAACTTCCTGTTGCTATGGAGCGAGCTTCGTAATGGATCAACCTTACAGAAGCAATAAATTTGGAGAAAGTGAAAAGGATTTGGAATATAAAGCCAATAATTTTCGAACACATTCTTCAAGCAGACACGAGATTACTTACTGTTTTTAACCTGTTAAAGCTCATTGAGCTGATTTAGCATGAATCAACGCGGACTGATCATCCTTGCTCTCGCATTAGTTCCTTTCTCGCTCGGCCTTATTTTGATCAAGCCAAATCTTGCTGAACATGCAAGGACTTCCCTTCTACCTATGATGGACAAAACTCCCCTTCCGGATTTACTTTCTCTGGAGGTACAGAGCATTGCCCAAAAAAGCGTAAAGTTGGAGGGACATAATGAGCAGTGGGACAAGGTCTTTCGCAAATATCAGGAAACCCATGATTTCAATGGAAATGTCCTGATCGCAAATCAGGGAAAAATTGTTCATGTGGGTTCATATGGTTTCGCCAATCACCGTACCAAAGATAGTCTGCACATGGGTTCGGTTTTTCAGCTGGCTTCCGTTTCAAAAACAATTACCGCAGCTGCAGTTATGATGCTGTATGAAGAAAAGTTACTTGACTTTGATAAACCAGTAAAAAAATATTTTCCTCAGTGGCCATATAAAGAGATGACCGTCCGCCATCTGCTAAATCATCGCTCCGGCCTACAACGTTATGATGCTTTGAGCAACAACTATTGGGATCGTAACAAATTCATGAACTATGAGGATGTTCTACAGATGTATGTAGATACTAAACCTGGCCTTTTCTTTGATCCCGGCTCTAAATTTGACTACAGCAATTCTAACTATGCTATCCTCGCCGCCCTGGTGAGTGATATTGCCCGTCAACCATTTGAAGACTTTGTGCAGGAAAGGATTTTTGACAGATTGGGTATGCAGGATTCTTATTTCGCCAACCATCTCGAAAGACTCAAAAAAGATAATCATACAGTCGGCTATAAATATATGCGTGGAAAGTTCCGCAATGCAGGTGGAGACCACGTAGATGGAGTCATGGGGGATAAGGGTCTCCACGCCACGATCCGAGACCTCTATCTCTTTGATCAGGCTTTATATGGAAATGCTTTACTAAAGCAGACCACCTTATCAGAAGCCTTTACTCCTGCCAGTCGTAAAGAAGGATACAACAATTACGGATTTGGGTTTAGACTAAAATCTCACATTCTTGGATTGGCTTATCACTTTGGATGGTGGAGAGGATATCGTACCTGTTTCATCCGCGATATTCAGGCAGAACAAACCATTATTATCCTTTCCAACCATGATCATCCCGGTAAGATTATCAACTATTGGGATATTTATAAAAAGATGAACAAACTTTCGGTAGAGAGCTAGGAAATTTTAATCATCCTGTCAAAAGATTTTCTTCAAAATTCTTTTTTAGCTGTAAGCTTTTCCGTTACTTTGTATTACCACCTGAACGTATTGTAAATTTTTTACCCATCTCTACTCGCTGATACGTTTTTTCGATTATGAAACTGGCATAATGCCTGCACACTTATTAAATATTTGTGCATACTGGGGTTAATATATTCAGCTACTGGATTATATTTTTAACAAAAATTTCACATTGAGTTTTGTTAGAAATTTTGCAAAACCCACTTGGAGGAAGACCGTATTTAAAGTGATCTTTGGACTCATCCTGTCGGAGTAAGTAGATAGGAAAAGACCTGATCCGAATCAACTTCTTCCAACCCAGACAACTGGCTCTTTGCCCAAATTAACGCCTTTTTGAGTCCATGTCGGACTCAAGACAGGATATTAATGCTCATTCGTGTAAAATGAAAAACTAGATGAGACCGCTTTTACGGAAATTTACATGACGAATTCAATTGATACTGCCATCCTCAACCGATTTGACCTTGCCAGTCAGTACGAGTGGTTAGAAACCAACGGACTTGGAGGCTATAGTTGCTCTAGCATCATCGGTACCCTCAGCCGAAGATATCATGGACTTTTGGTGGCTGCGTCCAAACCACCAGTAGGTCGTCAAGTGATACTTTCAAAAATGGATGAAACCATCCATGTACCGGAAACATCCAAGAGTTATGACCTTGGTTGTAATAAGTACCAGGGAGCTATTTTCCCAAATGGATATATTTTCCAGAAAAGCTTTTCTCGCGGACAATTCCCCACTTTTGTTTATCGTACCAATGGAATAGAAGTACAAAAAACTATTGCGGCGATACATGGAGAGAATACGGTGGTCATTCTTTATGAGGTTTTGAAAGCCAACCATGATTTTTGCATGGAACTTTTACCTCTGTCAGCCATTCGGGATCATCATCATCTAGCTAAAGCAAGAGAATTACACGGATATACAAGTAGTTTTGTGAATGACACCTTCCACAGTACCCTCAATTTGGAAAGTGAGGATTTGTATATAAAAGTACCCGGTGCACATTTCAAGGAGCAGGGAGAGTGGTATTTCAATTTTGAGTATAGTAAGGAATTGGAAAGAGGAATGGAAGGGCATGAAGACCTATTCAGCCCCGGCAGGTTTTATGTGAATTTGCATGCAGGAGCCAAATTGGGAATCGTCGTTTCTACAGAAAATCCGGGAGAGAAAGATGCCTGGCAACTTTTCGAAGGAGAAAGTAAAAGAAGAAAGCAACTCGCTAACAACATAAAAAGTAGCAATCCTTTTATCAAAGAACTGAGCCTTGCAGCAGATCAATTTGTTGTACAAAGAGGAAATGGGCGCAGGTCAATCATCGCTGGGTATCCCTGGTTTACGGATTGGGGCAGAGATACCATGATATCTATTCCCGGCCTCTGTCTAGCTACAGGAAGATATGAGGATGCAAAGAGAATGCTGGAGGTATATGCAGAAAATCTGAGTCAGGGCATGATACCCAATCGTTTCCCAGATGATGGCGAACGGCCGGTTTACAACACCATTGATGCAAGTTTATGGTTTTTTGTAGCGGCTCATAAATACCTCAAAGTAACCAAAGACCTCAAATCGGCAAGAGAGACACTTTTACCAGCCATGAAAGAAATCCTGGATTGGCATCAGAAAGGGACTCGCTTTAATATAAAAATGGAGGAAGATGGATTATTGAGAGGAGGAGAAGCAGGATATGCATTGACCTGGATGGATGCTAAAGTAGGAGATTGGACCCCTACTCCCAGATATGGCAAAGCTGTAGAGATAAACGCTCTTTGGTACAATGCCTGGGAAATCTATCGTAGTACACTTCGCATGCTAGGCAGAAGAGAGGAGATGAATCAGGTAAGCGTAAAAGCCAAATGGATCCGTAAGCAATTTGTCCAGAATTTTTGGAATGAAGAAACGGAAGCCCTCTATGATTTCATTGATGGAGATCAGAAAGATGCCAGTATAAGGCCAAACCAGATTTTCGCAATCAGCCTTCCCTATACTTGCCTGAGTCCTTCAAAGGCAGTTTCCGTTCTAAATAAAGTAGAGCAGGAATTACTAACGCCTGTAGGCCTGAGAAGTCTTAGCCATAAAGATCAGGATTACAGAGGCAGCTACTCTGGCAATTTGGTAAATCGTGATGCTGCTTATCATCAAGGCACTGTTTGGTCCTGGCTAATGGGACCCTATATGGATGCTAGCATACGTGTGAAAGGCAGCTTAGGCAAAGAACAATCCCGTCAATTGATCTCTTATTTGGAAGAACATTATCGGGGAGAAGGAGCTATAGGTAGCATTTCAGAAATATTTGATGGAAATGCCAATCATAAAGCTCGTGGTTGCTTTGCGCAGGCCTGGAGTATCGCAGAAATACTTCGAATTAGCCATGAGCATCAACTCTATGCCCCTACTATATTTCAGGGGCGGAAGAAAACCGTCAATAAGGCGATCAATAAAGAATTAGTTCACGCTTAACATAAAAACTCCGGCCATTTGAGCCGGAGTTTTTATTTCATCCAGTTTTTAAGCTTATACGATCTTGTCGACGATCCCATATTTCAGGGCTTCCTTGGCATCCATATACCACTCTTTTTGCTGTTTTTTGAAAGGCTTTAGATCTTTGGGTTTGATCTTGGTCTTTTCAAAAAGAATATCTTCGCAAATTTTCTCCAACCTTTCGGCCTCTTTTATATCGTTCCGCAAACTCTCTATTTTTCCCCATGAAAAGGAAGAGATCTGGTGATACATGACTGTAGCGTTTTTATTAATAAAACGCTTATGGCCCGAAGCCAAAATAAAGAGTCCCATACTCATAGCACTACCCAGGGCAGTAATATGAACCGGCGTCTTGGAGCTTTCTATTGCGTTGATCATGGCGAGGCCATCATAAACGACTCCTCCATAGGTGTTTAGGACCAGTTGGATGGGTTTACGCTTAAACTTTTTATAGTCCTTGTATTTCGCTTCATCGCTGCGGTTTACATCAAAAATTAATTTTACGACATCATTAACGGCTTTCTGGTCGATCTGTTGACTTAGGATGATGGTCCTTTCTCTGGGAATTTTAGACATGAAATAAAATAAGTTGCTTAGTTACGGAAACGGATGTGATGTGAGAGGTGCGATCTTTTGCCCCAACACTTGAACTAGAATCCAAGGTTGCTGGAGCTATCCTGTTTTTCCAGGATATGAATCGTATAATATATACCATTCTCCGTTGCAGAAGGAATGATGTATTTGATTCCTTCGATCTGATCTTTGGGCACAATCTCATAGAGTTTTTCGGTTAACTCTACTTTGCCCTGAGCATAAGTCTCTTTGTCAATAAAGAGCGAAATGATCCTATCTTTCTTTTTCATATTTGTAAAATGAGAATTTCCCACAAGAGCGACAAACAAAAAGTTTAGCAAAACATGCGCTTCTCGTCAATATAATCAGCTTACGCATGAATTTTGCTCACTCAGCAGGAAGACAAAAAAATACGGACTATTTTTATTATTTAGTCCATTCTAATCGTTCTTATCATGTAGGGAGGCGATGACAATTAGATACGAAGTCTCCCCCATAATGTTTACCTTTGTTACTAAACTCAAATAATGAATAGGAAGATTAATAAGAATTTCCTGATAATCGGAGCCATGGTTTTGGCTACGGTACTCGCATTTTTGCTGATCAGCATCTTTTCCAAAAATAATCCCGCAGTAAATCCCGGGGTGGTTACAGAGGCTGCTCTTAAGGAGGAAATTCTTCAGTTGGAAAGCAATTTGCTCGAATTGGAACTGGTTTTTTCTGAAAAGGATGACCAGGCTGAGAACTTTGAAGCCCTGCTGGACGAAAAGTATGTCGAGCTGGACAATATGAGCCAAAAAGTGAGCACGCTTGAGGAGCAGATTGAGCGCCTGGAAAGAGAAGGTAAAACCGACAAGCGGACCATTCGTGAGTTGAGGGAAAGACTATCAGATGCCCGAGGTAAACTGGTAGAAACCTATAAAGCAGAAATTGATCTGTTGGTTTTTGATCTCGGTACCTTGACACGTACTCAGGATAGTTTGAAAGATGAAGCGCTCAAAAAGCAAAATGCTTTTGATAGCTTGAAAAATGTATATGATGATTGTCAGGCTAGTGGTGGCGGAATGGCGATGACATCTCCTTCGCCTCAAATAGAAACACCTACTCCGGCAGCGGTTACAGAAAGACCTGCAGGATTCTATGCTTCAAACTTCAGATTCAGAGCACTCGACCAAAAAGGAGGTAGTGCAATGAAAAGAAGCAGTATTCTACGCAAAAAGACTACAAAATTGTTTTTTGAGTTTGATTTCGAGGGAATCGACATGCCTAGTGGGAGCAGGACAGTTCACATTGTATTAAAACCTACTCGCGGAGACGGTCCAACGATCTATAATGCAGGTACTCAGAATAGTGGCAGAAAGTTCACAAGTAATGGTAGAGAATTGATTTCTACTTTAGAAGTACAATCAAATTTTCAGGGAAATACCATGAGAGTTCAAGGTGAATTCAATGCAGGGGAAGCCCTTAAGAATGCAAAAGGTGGACCTTATACCGTATTTGTTTACCTGATGAAATCTGCTACAGACTCAGAAATCATTGGTTCAGAAAAAACCTTTATACAATAATTTATTCTCTTTAACCTTCAATGAGCATAAATCCGCTTGCAAACAAAAAGCCCGCTCGTAGATTCCTCGTATTGATCCTCATAATCGCAGCTGCAGTAAGTATAGCCTACATCGGTTCGCGCTTAATTATAGATACAGAATCCCAAGCGGTACCGGTTGACCAAGTACAGGAAAAAGGAGAGTATAGAGATTATTATAAAGAATAAATGAAGAATGCAGAACAAGGAATGAAGATTTTAGAAGGCTTGTTTTAATCCTTTTTACTTCTCTATTCCTTGTTCCTTATTCTGACTTCATATCCCCTCGGTTCTTTCGGTCTAAAACACTGCACAAGATGAAATACCAGCGACAATTACTCATTGTTGGGGCGATGTTCTTCTCGACCCTGATTGCCTTCTTGTTGATCGACACCTTTACTGGAGACCGGGATACCGCCAAAGCCTATGCAGAAAAGCTGGAAAAAGAGATCAATGACCTCAATAGCAGCATAGCTGAATATCAAGCCAATACCTCCGAGGCCACTAGCAGTCTCGAAATCACCCAACTTCTTTTAGGAGAAAAGCACGACGAACTCGAGCACATGAATCAACAGGTTCGTGAGCTGGAATCCAATATTGCCAAATTGGAAAAGGAAGGAAAGACCCAAAGGCGGACCATTCTGGCTATGAAGGCGAAATTGGCAAATGTAAAAGAAGTACTGGTTCAGACCTACAAAGCCGAGATCAATCTTTTGGTAGGTGATCTTGGAGAACTCATGCGAGAAAGTGAAGACATGAAGCTGGAGAAAGCTCACTTACAATCAACTCTCAAGTCTATTCAATCTTTGTATGAAGAGTGTTCGAATGAAAAGTTGGAGGAAATACCAAACTTAGATGTAGATAGGATTGAGCAGGAAATTCCTGGATTCTTTGCCTTAAATGTTAACGTTGAAGGCTTAGATAAGAATGGACAGAATACAAATAGGAATAAAACAATTAGGAAGAATTCCGTAAAAGAATTCCTATTTACTTTCGACTTTGAATACGGAAGGCCCCTACTTGCGACTGAAAAAATACCTACTTCTGCAAAAAAGGAACAAGAACTTTTTATCGTACTTGAAGAAGCCTTATCCAAAAAGCCTATATTTCATGTTAGCAATGCAAATAGTGGGATAAAATTTGTGAATAAGGGAAAAGAAATGACTTCCTCTTTATTGATAAAAGTCAACTACCAGGGAGGTTCGCTTCCCATAAAAGGAGTATTACCCTATGATTTCGCGACGAAATTGAGAGGAGGACCTTATACCGTTTTGATTTACAGAAAAACTTCAGACGAGGAAACGGAGATTATTGGGACTGCAAAAACTTTCCTGATGTAAGCGCTATCTCAAAGCTGCCAATCCAAAATCAGCAGCCTGTTCGGCTATTTCTTCAGATTTCATCCTTCCATCGGCTTTGTACCATTTATGAATCCAATTGATTCCTGCAAGCAAACTCCTCACCCCAAATCGGGTATTTTGATCCCGAAAGGTTCCACTACTTATCCCCTTATTTACTAGCTCCCGGAAGGCCTGTTCATAAGCTTCCTGATAGGCGGCGAATTCAGATCTTCGGGGATCGCTCAGGTGTTTCCATTCTCCAAAGAAAATAGCTGATGCGTTTATATTATCGATGATTACGCCTACATGGGCTTGAAGCATGGATCGCAATCGTTCCTCTATGTTTCCCTCCCCTTCTGCCAAAGGCAATACCTTCTGAAAGAAAGCCTCTTTCGCCCGAATCGCAATTTCCCATAAAATATCTTCTTTGGAATCATAATGGCTGTAAAGGCTGGCAGGTTTTATATCCATAACCTTGGCCAGATCGCGCATAGAGGCAGCTCCGTAGCCTTTATGGCTGAAGAGGTCTCTGGCAGCATTCAGGATTTGCTGTTTTCTTTCGCTTAGTGCTGGTAGTGGTTGAGAATCCATTTATATGATATCGATCGCAAGATACTATTATTTAAGTACGTATTCTTTTTCTGTTTGGGCTTTTCTGAGGGATGTTTCCATCTTTTTTAGAAAAAGATGGAGTCAAAAATCGCAGAGCCCAAAGCCAGCCGCAACGCCGCCCCAGCTCCCGATGGGCTCTGCAGGGTCTGCGCGCTTGAGAGGAGAAAGAGCTGTTTGGGTATTAGTGTGTTAGGGTGTTAGCGATTGTTAGTACTAACATCCTCTTCAACTCAAACACACTAACACCCAAATACGCTAATACGTCTCCCTTTCGCGACGAGGCCTCGCTGCTGCATCGGGTGCGAGGGTCGGACTGCGGGAGGCTTTGCAGCAGCTTGATTTTTGGATTCTTTTTCATCTAAGGAAAAAGAAGAAGAAATGCATAAATACAAATGAATAAACAATAAAAGAAACTTAGTCTCAGGTAAGCATTTTCTAATTAGTCTTTACGGTTTTTACCCAAAGAATAGAGGGATAAAAACAAAAAGCCCTCTAGGCACAATTCCAATTTTGATGAATAGAGCGGATATGCTAACTTAGGCGGATTAAGAAACCCAGAATTTACTTCTGACATGGATCAAACTTTCAATGTTCAGGCCCTTGGGGAATTTACTACTGCTACATTTCCCTCGATCATACTACTTATTACCGGACTCGCATTAATGTTGCTGGACTCTTTCAAGCAAGACAAAAGTTTGCTTTGGGTGAGTGCTGCAGGATTAACTTTATCTGCTGTGCTCGCCTGGGTTCAGGGATCAGCTACGAGTAATATTGTTTTTTATGGAATGATTGAAACCGGAGGTATTGCTCCTTTGGTTCATGTATTTCTCTGTATTGCTGGTATATGTACCCTCTTTTTTCTCAGGGATTATCTAAGGAGACAAGAACGCGAAATTAGCGATGTTTATGCCTTGCTGGTATTTTCTGTTCTGGGGATGGTAGTCATGGCCAATGCGAATGATCTGATCATGACTTTCATTGGTTTGGAAACCATGTCCATGTGTCTCTACATCTTTGCCTCACTTTACAAAACAGATGTAAAATCGAATGAGGCAGGATTAAAATATTTTCTGCTCGGTTCTTTTGCTTCAGCCTTCCTGTTATTTGGCATTGCCATTCTTTATGGAATGACAGGATATACCAACTTTTCAGAACTCGGCTCAGCCGACAGCCTTCGGGTATTACAATCTAACCAACCCCTATTCTTTACTGCTAGCGGACTACTACTGATTGGATTTCTCTTTAAGGTTGCTGCCTTCCCCTTTCACAACTGGACACCTGACGTTTATGAAGGAACCCCTACTCCTCTTGCGGGCTTCATGGCAACTGGTAGTAAAATGGCAGCTTTTGTCGCTCTTGCTGTTATCGTACAGAAACTACAACTAATTAGCGCTCCTGAAAATGAAAAGATCGTAACCATAGTCGCGATCTCCGCCCTCTTCACCATGATTTACGGGAATATTGTCGCAGCTCGCCAAACCAATATCAAGCGAATGCTCGCATATTCCAGTATTGCTCACTCCGGTTACGTCCTACTTGGTATTTGTGCGCCTACGCTTGGTTTTAAAGCCATCCTCTTCTACATGTTTATCTATACCCTGATGAATATAGGAGCGTTTGGCATTGTGAGTATGGCCGAAAGGAGCTATGACGATACCGATCTTGAAGCATGGCGGGGAATGGGGGCCAAATCTCCCTACTTCGCCGGATCGCTGTCAATTTTCCTTTTCTCCCTTGCCGGTATCCCTCCATTGGCGGGCTTTATGGCAAAATATCAAGTATTTATCTCAGCCATTCGGGAAGACCTTATTTTGCTGGCTACGGTAGGTATCCTCACATCAGTGATCGGTGCCTATTATTACATCCGCGTAATTGTATTGATGTTTTTCAATAGCCAAGGCAATGTTCCGGAATTGAATACACGCTTCAATACCTTACCGATTGTAGGTGTTGCTATTCTGGTTGCACTCATTCTGGTTTACGGAGTATTCCCATCTCTAATTCTCGGTCCGATAGAAACTGCTTTCGGATTGCAAGGAGCTACTGCGTCATTGCCTTAACCCTTCCGCAGCAAGCCCGTTTCCCTCAAGAAGGAAACGACCCGCATTTGGCAGTTGGGTCAAATAAAATAATTAAAACTTCTGGCTCCGCGCACACTCCCTCGTTCCTCGAGTACAAGGGAGTATGGGCTTTGAGGCGGTGGGTCAAAGTGTGTCTTAAACAAAAGTCTGCAAAGAATCAAAAATCTGCAGCATCTTTTGAGCCAACATTCTTCTGTCAAAGTTTTCCTCAGCCAGCCTACGGGCATTGCGGCCCATCTCCAGCCTTTTTTCTGGATTTAAGATGAGTTGATTAATTTGGCGGGCAAAGGTCTCCAGATGTCCCATAGGAGCGGACAGGCCGGCTTCATGTTCTTGTAGGTACTTTGCCAACCAGCCCTCATAATTTAGTACGATAGGAATACCAGCAGCCATGTATTCAAAAGCTTTGGTTGATCCATTAGCTTCTAATACAGGATACGGAGCTACACATACCAGGCCGATATCCGCATCAGCCAGAAATTCTCCTATATCGTCTTGTGGTAGAACTGAATGGAAAATCAGAGACTTTAATCCCAATTCTCCTGCTAGCGATCGTAACATTTCCCCTTCATTCCCCTCCCCTACTATATGGAGACTCACTTTATTGCTGGACCATTTCTTCTCAATCAGTTTCCAGGTATATAAAAGCTGGCTTAGTCCATTAGCCATTCCCAGACCTCCAACATATACAATTTTGAGTTGCCTTGTAGCAATGGGATTTCTTTGTCCAAAACGAGAAAGATTAACGCCATTATGAATGACCTGAATATCATTTTCACTAATCCCATGAGATTGGATTTGTTCCCGCATATCTTCAGTGAAGGTGCAAATGATACTAGCTGATTTATATAATTTCTTAGTCCGATTTTGAAGGAAAAATTTAAGTGCAGGATTCTTAACGATTCCCATACCAATGGGCACGTCCGGCCATACATCCGCTGCTTCAAACACGAAGGGGGCTTTCAGGTATTTTGCCAGCTTTCTGCCCAGAAAGGCGGTAGACAGAGGTGCTGAATAGGCCAATACAATATCTACTTCTTGAAAGACTTTTTTCAATTTATAGGCTTCCTTGTAAAAGCGATAAAAAGCCTTTAGCCTTTCCCTAAAAGGCATAAAGTGAGAATAAGGGATATCCAGCAAGTGCAGGTCTATTCCTTCAAGTTTTTGGGTATAATAAAATTGATTGCTTTCTTCTTTTCCCAGTAAGGCCGTCGAACTAATAAAGCTTACTTTATGTCCTGCTTCTTTCCATGTCTGTGCCATTTCCCAACTCCTTTGGGTGCCCGGATTGCCGGGAAGCACCAGAAGTTGTTGCAAGTACAGAATGTGCATGAAAGGTTATCCTACTGAAGGCTGGATGACTACTCCCTGATCCATTTCTTTCTCCAATAATTCTTCTCTCCACTTATCTCGTTCTTTCTGTAAGTCTTGAATCTTTCCAATGCGTGTCCCTTTTAGATATAGGGTACCAAAAAGGGCAAATAAAGCAATGGGATAAATGATGAAGAACACGGAGTAAGTACCGCTCCATTCGGGAGTAAGAAGGTACATATAGATGGCTAAGCTGCCAGAGATCAATGAGACAATTCCCAAGGTTACAGGCACATAAGCTTCAGGAATACCTACGCGGGTGAGGTTGTGAGTCAGGTGGTCCTTTCCTCCCACGAAAGGCGAAGATCCTCTTGCCAGGCGAGCAATGGTAACAAAAGTTGTATCCATAATAGGAACCAGAAATACCAATAATGGCATCAAGCCCAGACGGATATGTGAAATATTATCAGGAGCTGCTTTTACATTCCAGAAGAACAGAATCCCCACATATGCCAGGACCATTCCGATAAACATACTTCCGGTGTCTCCCATATATATTTTGGCAGGTTTCCAGTTCCAGAAAAGAAATCCGGTAAAGCCCCCAACTACTGCAACCAGTACATAAAACATATTGCTCAATCCCTGCTGAAGGACAACCATTCCCATAGCAATCATCACAATCGTACTTGCTATAGTCGTAGTAACCGCATCCATATTGTCCAGCATATTGAGGCTATTCATGATCCCTACTACCCAGAAGATGGTAAGTCCATAATCCAGGAACCAGAAGGCTGGATTCATGAGGGAAAAATAATTGATATGAATCCCAAAGAATATCAGGATCACACCACAAAAAATCTGACCCAAAAATTTTAAACCAGGAGCTGTTCCATATGCATCGTCCGCAAAACCAATCAGGAAAGCCATAGTCCCACTTAATAGAAGGGCCAGCAGCGATTGAGAGGCAATTACTTCTAGCGGACGCAAAAAAAGTAGGGTAAGAGTCCCTAAAAGGAAGGTAATGTAAAATGAAATCCCGCCGGTGGTAGGCTTGGAAGCAGTGCTCCATCTTACAAGATTCTGAGCCTGACGGCTTTCGATCCCAAAGTTGCTTGAGAAGCGGAGTAATATTTTATTGAGCAAGTAAGAAAAGCCTATAGCGCCTATCAGGAATAAGACGGATTTCATACAGCGGTGTTCGAATTGGTTTCAAAAGTACAATATTCTTCACTTAGTAAAAACTTCCAAACACACAGAGTATGTTAGGTTTCCATTAAGTTTTGAAGATTTTAACAGGGTAAAGGGTTATCTCATAGACTAATTGATGATCCTGGCAGTTAGAGCTCCCTTTTTCAGTGGTATATATTCGCCCCAAACGAATACAAATGGGTAAGTTCTTGTTGAAAAAAGAAGTTCTAATATAAAGTGTGAGAACGTGTAAGAAACCCTAACGTAAAATCGCAACACAGCGATCTACAACCTGATTTCCACCGGGTCCCAGGTATTCGGCCTGAAAGTTGACACGGATTTCATTATCAGATAGGCTCCCTTCCCCGGAGAAGGTATATTTTCCGCAATACGGACCGGGCTCTAGTTTAAAGGTAGTCGGACTGAGAATCTCAGCTTCTACTACCACGGATTCTTCATTATCACAGGCATAATTTCCAAGATTTACTAAAATCAGGATTTCATCGTGGATATTTGATGCCTGAAGCGTAACGTTGTGATTACCACTATTACAGCCCTGGGTGCTTCCTGAATAGACCCTTGCGATCCTTTCTGCTGTACGGACATCACAACTGGCAGTTGCTCCCAGTTCAAACCCTTGATCGCATTGACATACGCCTTCAGCACAGTTTCCGTGCTCTCCGCATTCAACATTTTTACAGGCTTCATCAGTTCTACAAGCGAAAAGACTGAAGCTTAACAATAAAAAGAAGGCTAATTTTCTCATTTGTGTGTGTGAATTTGCTTTGCTATTTTTCCAGGGTAGCGGTACAGTTATCCATTCTTTCTAAACCGTCCGACTCGTAATTAACAGAAAAATTAAGGGTAATAATATTTCCGCTGATACTTCCGCTCCCACTAAAAGTATAAACGATCTCTCCACTACAATCTATATTTTGACTGGGAATCGTAATCTGGTCACCTGAAATATCAGCAATTAATTGAACTCGGCTTCCCGGACAGGCATAATCCCCTAAATCAAAGATGTTGAGTTTGTTTTCGCCGGATACCTGGGTAATGTCTACCATATGATCCGGGCTGGTAGCAAAACAACCCTCATAACTTACGCCATAGGAGCCAATAAATTTTAAAATGATATTTGTTTCACAGGTAGCGCCCTCATAGCCCGGAAGACAATCACATGCTCCTGTCTCTTCTATACAGGTCCCGCCATTGGTACAACTTATTCCTGCACAAGCATCTTCTTCACAGGCATTCAGAAGGAGGAAACAAAATCCAAGTAACAGGATCAGAGGTCTTATAGATATTTTCATTCCGAAAAGATACATATTCATTTTTTAAGGCTTTGTAAGATAAAGAGCATTTATAAGAAGAAAAGACTTCGAAAAAATACCCTACTCAGAAAAGACCTCCTGACCGGTAAATAAAGCACCGCGAACGGTCAAATTTTGCTTGGGAAAACCGAAATAAACCCCCTACATTTGTAATGTAAGTTAAAGCAAAGTTAAACGGTCTTTAACAATTTTTAACTTTTTTGCTCCTCGCCATCCTTTCACATTTCCTGTTATATTTTTACCCAAATCCGTTGATGCTCAACGCATTGACAGTTCTTTAATAATGCAGGAGATGAATCCAATTCAACTTATACCCCTATTTTCCAGAGAGCTTCCCAGCCTCGGAAATCTCCTGTACCTACCAACGATTACATCGATCACCCGATTCAGTTACAAGAAGACGCTAGCCCCTAGCTTCAGACAATCTGTGGCCGATTCTATGAATGGCCAGCCTAATACCTTCCCGGAAAGTTCTCTTTCCCTAATACCCCTATCTTCAGCCTCAAGCTCTGATTGTCTAGGCAGATACCCAATCAAGATATCCGCCATGGGATGGCTTTTTTGTTACCTCTTTTTTTCCCTGTAGAGGTACGGGTGCTCGATGTAAATCACGGTTTCTCTTCGTTATGTATGAAACCTACAGGAAAACCTGTAGATCAAAAACCTCAATTTCAATTAGAGTCTTATAAGGCTCTCATCCCGATCTTTGTATTGTTGCTAAAGGAAAGATAGCTAAAGAAATTTGAATTTGTTGGAAGAAAGCAACCCAAACAAACACAGTTTTTTAACAGATTAACAAACACACACAAAAGAGTTAAACAGGGAGGACTATGAGTCGCCCGGATGTTTAACAACAGCCGGGCGCTCTAGATTTTTTCTCTCACAAGCATGAAATTGATGTTAGCCCTTGCGGGCCCTTTCGATAAGATTTTGTAATCGTTCTTTTTTACAAAGCATTCTTCATAACCTTGACTTGGAAGGGGGGCGCTACGCGTTCCTCTTTTTTTTTAAAGCACTGAAACAAACAGGCAATTTTAATATATTAAGGCGAGTAGAACATACCTTATAAACCTATTCACACAGAAAACCTATAATAATACTGTCTTATGTCCAATTATCATCCAGAAGTAGAGCTCAACTCGCCAATGTTAAGCATCAGCCTTTATCCGGACAATGGGGTACAACTACAATCCATGAATATCACAAGAAGAGGTGGAAGACCTAAATCCAAGCAAGCAATAATTGTAGAGCTAAGGGTTTGTCCACTGAATCACCTGGCTCCTGCTCCCATACATGTAAACATCCCATGGAAAAAAGGCGATCCAACAAAAGTTGAAGTTAAGGTTACTGAGATTTATGAAATTGAACAGGACCCTATGACTTTTGACATAAGGAAGCCTAAACAAACCGAAAATGGAAATTCCAGAAGTCTAACAGGAGGTCCCAGGAATAGCACAGGACATCCAAAACCCATTATTGATGACAGCTTTAGTCGTTCCAGAGGGCTTGGAGATCCTAAAAATTCAACGGGCCATCCTAAACCTATTTTGGACGACGAATAAAATTATGAACAGCTATCAAAAATATATCCTTCTATTTACGCTGGCCTTTGCTTTCCTATTTGTAGCAGTAGGTCAAAACGTATCGATCTATTCGCCTCAGATCTCCTTAGAGGATATCCCTTCTCCAGAATTAAATGTATCGATAGCTGAATCATTCATCAAAGAATCTGGTACCCTAACGTATGAAAATCCCGACTCAGCCCTCTTGCTTGCAAATAAAGCTGTACTTATTGCCCGAAGCCTCGAAAGAACCGATCTGGAAGCAGATGCATTTCGGAGACTAGGACTTGTGCTTTTCGCAAAAGATGAATTAAACTCTGCAATCCACTACCTACATAGAGGAGAGGATTTATATGTGGATACGAAATCCCCCAAAGATTTAAGAAGGATCTATAATAATCTGGGAGTGGTTTATGAGTACATGGGTGACAAACAACAAGCACTTTCTTATTATTTCAAAAGTCTTGAGCAGGCAGAAGTAGAAGGAAATACCCAGAAACAAATATCTGCTATTTCAAACCTGGGGGATTTAAGTACCAGAACTCAGCAGTTTGAAAGCAGTGAGGAGTTTCTGAATAAAGGCTTAGGTCTGGCAAAAGACAGCAAAGACGAAGCTTTGGTGGCCCGGATACAGATGCAACTGGGCATGCTATATATTAATACCAAAAGTTTTGACCAGGCACAGGAAAACCTGGATGAAGCTATCGCTTATTTCAGGGAGCATTCTGAAGGGGAAAATCTCTCCCATTTAGCGCACTCTTTTAATGGCTTAGGAATACTTGCGGAAAGCCAACTTAGATTTGCAGAAGCGCGAACCCAATACAATAAGTCTCTAGAGTTGTACCAAGAGGCCGAATCAATAGAGGATGTGGTTGTCTACATCAATTTAGGTAGCCTTGCGCAAAGAGAGAAAAAATACAATCGGGCACTTCAGTATTACCAAACTGCACTTGAGCATCCCAATGTGGATGAAAATATAATCAATCTAAAAAACGTTTATTGGAATCTTTCTTTGGTTCATGGGCAATTGAATAATATAGAAAAGGCCTATGAATACCAAAACGCATACGCTGTTTTAAGCGACAGCATTCATGAGGCAGAAATCAGAGAAACAGCTAGCCGAGCAGAATTATTGTACAACAAAGCAAGGAGCGAAAGGAAAGAAGAGGTGAGTAAACTCGAACTGGAAAGGCAAAAAACACTCAGCAACTATTATCTCATGGCGGGCTCGATTGCTGGTTTATTAGCTCTGATCTTCTTCCTCTTTATGCGCAATTATCGCGAACGTAAAGAAGCTTTGAAGAAAGAACTGGTGATGAAGGAAGAAAGCAACAAAATGATGTTGGTGGAAATGCTACGTGATCATGAAGTCGAAACCCTCAACGCCATGCTTGATGGACAGGAAAGCGAAAGAAAAAGAATCGCCAGAGATCTACATGACAGCCTGGGCGGCACCCTTGCGGCTGTACAAATGACTTTGGCAAGTTTAGAAAGAAAATTACCAGAAATCCCTGAAGCGGCTAAGAAGACCTACGACAAAGCTGAATACTTACTTGATCAGGCTTATCAGCAAATGCGTGGAATCTCACACAACCTTGCAGATCTCAGCCTCAAAGACGGCGGATTATCCCCAGCCCTGGCTCAACTGAAAGAAACCCTTTCAGAAAATACCGATTTAAATATCCGCATGGATTACGCTAGCCTGGGTGGACGCAGGCTTGACTCCAATGTCGAGCAACATAGCTACCGTATCACCCAGGAGCTCTTCCAAAACATTATCAAGCATGCTGAGGCAAGTTTCATTGAGTATGAACTCAATTATTCTCCTGTAAAGCTCCACATTAGCATCAGAGACGATGGCAAAGGTTTTGAGTATGAACCCGGTTCCAAAGTCTCAGGATTAGGCCTGAACAATATCCTAACTCGGGTACGACAATTGGATGGAGAGATGGAAATTCAGTCCAAACCTGGAGAAGGCACCTTGATAGAAGTAGATATTCCGCTCATACTCTCCTAGTAGTTGATATTCCCCCTGTACTTTCCTAAGTTGCAGTATTCAAGGACCTAACTGAATACTTATCAGCTTGTCTATGATACGAGTCATGATTGTCGATGACCATCAACTCTTTGTTGATGCTCTGAGAAGTCTGTTGGAAGATGAGCAGGGAATAGAAGTAACTGCTATAGCCTCTTCACCCAAACAAGCTCTTGGAATCCTCGCACAAAAGCCACAGGTAGATATCATCCTGATGGATATTAGTTTCCACAATTCGGAAATGGACGGGATGGATGTAGCTGAAAAAGTATACGAAGAATATCCTCACCTCAAAGTTCTGATTCTGACAGCCTCAAATAACGGCCGCTTTATCGCGCGCATGCTTCGCCAGAAGATTTCCGGATATATGCTCAAAAACACCGCAGCCCGAGAATTGGTCAAGGCGCTAAACACAGTAAATGGTGGAGACACCTATTACGGGATTGAAGTGATGAAGGCCCATATGGACTACATCAGTAAACTTCATGCGCATGGAGCCGAAACAGTCCATGTAACCAAAAGAGAACGGGAGGTTTTACAGTTATTAGTAGCTGGAAAAAGCACCCAGGAAATCGGCGAAGAACTCCACATCGGCGAAGCAGGAGTAGAAACCCATCGCCGTAACCTCCGCAACAAATTTAAAGTTAAAAATACGGCTGGCTTAATTCGTGAAGCAATCCTTCAGGATTTAGTCGACATTGATGGCTTTAAAAAATAGTTTTCTCTTTTTTTCAGGTATCTTTTTTGGGGGTTCTCTTTGAATTTCTTTCCACTTTTTCTCTCAAAAAGTGGAGCAAAAAGTCGGAACGGCTAAACCAAGGCCAACGCACAGTTTCATCCGCCCACAGCCGTTCCATCTCCACGCGCTTAATGGTAACAATTGTCCCTAATACAAACTCTATGAATGCTTACATATCATCCAAATGCGCGACGGGGCAAGGCTGCTGCATCGGGTGCGGGGGCCGGACTGCGGGAGGCTTTGCAGCAGCTTGATTTTTTGCTTCTTTTTCATCTAAGGAAAAAGAAGGGAAGGCCAAAATCACCTAAGGAAAAGAAGAAAAAGACCAAAAAGTAAAATCAGACCTTAAGAAAAATCCGCTGCTTATACATCCACCACACAAACACATAAATAAAGGCGGTATAAAGCAATGCATAACAAAGCGAAGTAAACTCACCTGAAAAACCCGTCGTCATCCCCATATCCATAAAAATTCCTTTGAGGGATTGAGCCTCTTCACCCGAACCAATTTTCATCCCAAAAAATCGAGCAAAGACCCCATGTAGTACATAAGCGGCTATCGCATTCGCACCAAATACTTTAAAAGGAAAAAGAATCTTACCCTCCCAGTTCCGAACATCAATCAAATAATAAGTAGCTCCCAAGGTCATGGTCGCCAAACCAGAAGTGTAAAGCACAAAAGAGCTACTCCAAAGGTTTTTATTGAAAGGGAAAAACCAATCCCACACATTACCCAAGCTCATAGAGATAAAACCAGCCAATAGCAAGAAAAAGGCTTTCTCCTGTTTCGTTTTATCAGAAAGGAGTAAATGTCCTGCCATCATACCCGTTATTCCTGTTGCGATAGAAGGTAGGGTACTAAGCAAACCTTCTGGGTCCCAGGTATATTGATAAAGCCTTAGGGGAATTATGAGGCGGTCCATCCAGGCTTGAAGATTAGCCCCCGGCTCCAGATTAGCTGCAATAAAACTTTCCGACAATTTAGTGAGTTCACCTATTTTCAATTGTCCGCCTGCAGCCTTTACTTCTCCTGTTTCCAGGGCCAAACGGATGGTTTCATCTATGGGTACAGGTACAAAGGCTAGCAAAAACCAATAGCCCAGAAGCAATACAGCTCCTAATTGGGCCTGGAACTTCCAGTTCGAATTCAAAAAGATCAACGAACAGGCCATAAAGACCAGGGCGATCCTTTGCAAAACTCCTGGCAAGCGTACATTCGAGAAGTCAAATCCCGGAAATAGCCAGAGAAATACCCCCAAGCCAAAAATAATGGCCGATCGCTTGAAAATCTTTTGCACCATTTCTCTTTTGGGAGCTCCACTTGTTTTCCTTCTGGTATAAGCCAGCACAATCGATACGCCGACAATAAAGAGAAAGAAAGGAAAGACAAAGTCCGTTGGAGTTATTCCATGCCAGTCAGCATGTCGAAGGGGTGGATAGACATAGGCCCAGGAACCGGGATCATTTACTACGATCATTCCGGCTATGGTCAGGCCACGCAATACGTCCAAAGATATCAGGCGGTTGGCGGGTAGTTCCATGTAGTGGTAGTTTTGCCTAAAGGTAAGGAAATGTGGGGGAAAGTGTTAGGGTGTTGGAATTGCGTGATTTACTTGATGCAAGAACACTAAAACCCTAATACACTAAGACTTTCTTCTAAATATTGTGTTGTAGTGTTTTGGTGTTGTAATTGGGCTATTGAATCCCATTACAAAAACTATAACACTACAAAACTATAACACTTTCTACTTGTGGGCCTGAGGCGCGGGTCTAAAACTCACTCGTAAAGTGAAACTCCACTTCCGGAAACAAATCCTTGGTTGAATTCAAATCCCAGGCCGAAGAAGCGAGGAAAACATGACGTCCGTCTTTATCTATAGCCATATTTCTCTGTTTACGCTGCCTAAAAGCCTTTATCTGCTCAGGATCTTCTGAACTTATCCAACACGCCTTGTACAAATCTGCGGATCGATAAATACAGGTAGCATTGTATTCATGCTTGAGGCGATACTGGATTACCTCAAACTGTAGAGCTCCTACTGTTCCAATTAACTTTCTTCCGCTAAACTGATGCGTAAAAAGCTGAGCTACTCCCTCATCCGTCAACTGCGCGAGGCCTTTTGCCAGTTGCTTGGACTTCATGGGATCACCATTTTCGACGTATTGGAAGAGTTCGGGAGAGAAACTTGGGATTCCTTTGATATGAAGCTTTTCGCCCTCAGTCAGGGTATCTCCGATTTTCAAATTCCCAGTATCATAAAGTCCTACAATGTCTCCGGGAAAAGCCTCGTCAATAACTGATTTTTTCGAAGCCATAAAGGAAGTAGGACTGGGAAATTTGAGTTTCTTTTCCAGTCGGGTATGCAAATACGGTTTACCTCGCTCAAAAGTTCCGGAGCAGACTCTCACGAAAGCTACCCGGTTTCTATGTTTGGGATCGAGGTTGGCATGTATCTTAAAGACAAAGCCTGAGAATTTATCTTCAAAGGCATCGACCTTTCTTTCCTCTGTGTAGGCATGTTTCGGATGAGGAGCTATCTGAATAAAGCAATCCAGCAGCTCTCTTACGCCAAAATTATTTATAGCGGATCCAAAAAACACGGGGGATAGTTTACCTGCCAAATAGGCTTCGTGATCAAACTCTTCATATACCCCATTGATCAACTCTACTTCCTCTCTCAAGGTATCCGCAGCCGAATCTCCGATATAAGATTCCAACTCAGGAACAGAAAGATCTTCAAAACCAATTCCCTGTTCCGCAACTTGCTTACTATGCGCATCTATGAGCACCAGATTCTGTTCAAAGAGATTATAGACTCCTTGAAAGTTTTTTCCCATGCCCACCGGCCAACTCAAAGGCCTTACATTCAACTTTAGTTTCTGTTCTATTTCATCCAGCAATTCATAAGGGTCCTTTCCTTCCCGGTCCAGTTTATTGACAAAAACAATCACTGGTGTATCCCTCATTCGACAAACCTCAACCAGCTTTTCGGTCTGTGTCTCCACCCCTTTCGCCACATCTATCACCACAATCACACTATCAACCGCAGTCAGGGTACGATAGGTATCCTCGGCAAAATCCTGGTGACCGGGAGTATCCAAGATATTGATTTGAAGATCTTTATACTCAAATCCCATTACTGAGGTAGCAACAGAAATCCCCCTTTGTCTCTCAATCTCCATAAAATCTGAAGTTGCCCCTCTTTTAATCTTATTGGATTTTACTGCCCCAGCTACCTGAATAGCCCCTCCAAAAAGCAGGAGCTTCTCCGTCAAAGTCGTTTTACCGGCATCCGGGTGAGAGATGATGGCAAAGGTCCTTCTACGTTCTATTTCTTGTTTAAAACCCATGAACGAATGATTCTATGTCTTATGTTGCTGGATAATTCGGAGGGCAAATTTAGGCAAAAATTCTAAAGGAACGTATTGGGGTGTTGGCGTGTTGGTGTTTAATTATAACATCATCCTATCGCCAACACCCCAATGCACCAACACGTTCAAAAAAACAAAGCCCCGCAGCAAAGCTGCGAGGCCGAATATCTTTATTTGTTTATCGACTAGTTTGAGCTAGAAGACTCAAATCCATTCTTGTACATTTTGTACAGACCTTCGATTTTAGGAGCGATAACAAATTCAGTTCTTCTGTTGGTTTCTCTTCCCTCTTCGGAATCATTGCTAGCGATAGGCTGAGTATCACCTTTTCCAGAAGCAGTCAGACGGCTTGAAGAAACACCAGCTTCTTCAAGCATACGAACAACGTTCAAAGCACGAGCAGCACTCAAGCTCCAGTTATCCTTGTAGCGATTTCTGTGGATTTTTACAGGCTCGTTGTCAGTGTGTCCTTCAACGTAGATGTTCAATCCAGGATTGCTATTGAAAGCAGTTGCCAAAGAAGTAATGAGATCTTCAGATTCTTTTTTGATTCTGTCTCTACCAGAGTCAAAAAGGATCTTGTTATCCATAGTCAGATAAAGCTTTCCGTTTTTCTCTTCGATGCTAAAATCTGCAGAGTTGTAGATTTCAAATACATCTTTGATCGCGTTTTGAAGCTCTGCGATTTGCTCATTGTTCTTTTTGATCTCAGAACTTAAAGAAACGATCTCATCAGACTTCATGCTGAGGTTCTTTTCGAGCTCAGACATTTGGCCTCTTACAGTCTCAGTTTCTTCACGAGCTGTTGCAAGCTCACTTTCAAGCGCGCTTTTTTCAGCATTTGCACGGGCTAAATCTTCTGTATATACCTTTTTAGATACACAAGAAGACATAAGTCCCATTGCGAGGATGAGGGGGAATACTTTTAGGAGATTAAAAGATACTTTCATGATAGAATTTGCGTTGATAGTCTTATTTTCAAACTTAAGTCAGTTTCTTAGCGTTTTTTATGACTTCAAATTTCAAGTGACATAGATATTCATACTTAGGCAAATAAGCAAGTTTGAGGCCTAAATATACCCATAAATCGCCTATAAATTGGAGTTTTTGCAATTAGATTAGTCCTGATTACCGTAATAACGAATTTTCAAAACACTTGAAGCAGGGTATTGTTAAAATCAGGAAACATTGAGTTAACGAATGCTATTTAGGGCATATTTTAGAACGGAATAATATTCATCATTCGAAAACCATCGAAACCTATGAACAGAATCAATTACACATTCACTAGCATAATTTTCATGCTAGCATTCACCCAACTGTTCTCCCAACCCAAGATCACTTTACAATCATTTGCCTCAGGATTTAGTAATCCCGTAGATATCGCCTCAGCTGGAGATGACAGACTATTCATTGTCGAGCAAGCCGGCAAAATCTACATTGTAAATCCAGACGGAAGCACCAACTCGGTTCCTTTCCTGGATATTGACCCCATAATAAGTTCTGGAGGTGAGAAAGGATTGTTAGGTCTAGCCTTTCATCCAGACTTTGCCAACAATGGATATTTCTTCGTGAATTTCACTGACAATTCTTCGGATTCGAAAGTAGTTCGCTATACAGTGGATAGTCAAAATCCAAATGTTGCCGATATAAACAGTGAGGAAACTATCCTTAGCCTCAGTCAGCCTTTTGGCAACCACAATGGAGGCGATCTTAATTTTGGCCCAGATGGATACCTCTATATAGGATTTGGCGATGGAGGAAGTGGAAATGACCCATTAGATAATGGACAGAAGACTACCACCTTCCACGGAAAAATCCTCCGTATCGATATCGACAATGGATTGCCTTACAGTATCCCTTCTGACAATCCTTTTGTAAATGAAAGTAATATACTGGATGAAATATGGTCTTTAGGCTGGCGTAATCCCTGGCGTTTTTCTTTCGATAGACAAACAGGAGATATGTGGATTGCAGATGTTGGGCAAGGACTATATGAAGAAGTCAGTTTCGAAACTGCAGGTAGTGCCGGCCTAAATTATGGCTGGAGATGTAGAGAAGGAGACCACGACTTTAATACCACAGACTGTGGACCTGTCTCAGATTATGTCGCCCCTGTTTTTGAATATTTACATAGCTTCCAATCAGGTTCTTCTATCACAGGAGGTTTTGTCTACCGAGGTCAAGATCATCCAGGACTAGTGGGACATTACATTGGTGGTGATTATAATAGTGGCCAGTTCTTTACCATTTTCTCAGATGGTAGCGGGGGTTGGGACACTACTCGTCAGGGACAACTTTTTTCCAGAGACAGACTTAGCACCTTTGGAGAAGGTTCAGATGGAGAGGTATATGTAGCCGATCATACTTCAGGAATTATTTACAAAATTGCTGATGCCAATACCAGCATTATACCAGGTGTAGATGCCTTACCAGTAAAACTCTATCCCCATCCTTTTAAAGATGTCCTGCGAGTAGAATTTGATAATGTAGATGCCAAACCTTATACCTTAAAACTGATCAATAGTCAGGGCCAGGTAGTTAGGGAGTTGAGGGAAGTAAGAAGTGGAGATTTGACTTTGGAAAGAAGGAACCTTGCTCCTGGTATGTACTTACTAGAGATTCGCGGAGAGAAGTTGTTTAGCGGAAAAGTATTTGTTGAATAATACAGGAGGGATAGATAATAATCTGTCCTTCCTGATATATTTACAAAAAAAACGGGAGCAGAAATCCTGCTCCCGTTTTTATTTTTCAATACCTGAGGGCTTATCCCAGGTAGGTTTTCAATCCTTTACTGCGAGATGTATGACGCAGGCGGCGAATTGCCTTTTCTTTGATCTGACGTACACGTTCACGGGTAAGATCGAATTTCTCTCCGATTTCTTCCAGTGTAAGTGAATGCTCAACTCCAATTCCGAAGTACAAACGGATAACTTCAGCTTCTCTTTGAGTGAGGGTACTCAAGGCACGCTCTACCTCTTTACTGAGTGATTCATTGATAAGTTCGTTGTCTGGATTGGGTTCCGCATCATTTTCCAGTACGTCCAGCAGACGGTTCTCTTCTCCTTGTACGAATGGCGCATCTACAGATACATGGCGTCCGGAAATCTTGAGGGTATCGGAAATTTCTTCCTCACTCATGTTTTCCAGTACTTCCGAAATTTCTTCAGGAGAAGGTTCACGTTCAAATTCCTGTTCCAGTTTAGAAAATGCCTTACCAATCTTGTTTAGGGCTCCTACCCTGTTCAATGGCAGACGAACAATCCGAGATTGTTCTGCCAATGCTTGAAGAATACTTTGGCGGATCCACCAAACTGCATAGGAAATGAATTTGAATCCCCGAGTTTCATCAAAACGTTTTGCCGCTTTGATCAATCCGAGGTTGCCTTCATTGATCAGGTCTCCCAGAGACAGTCCCTGGTTCTGATACTGCTTAGCAACAGAAACCACGAAACGTAGGTTGGCTTTGGTTAATTTCTCCAATGCCACCTGGTCTCCTTGTTTAATCCTGCGAGCCAATTCCACCTCTTCATCCGGCGTAAGCAACTCAACTTTACCAATTTCCTGAAGATATTTGTCCAGGGATTGGGATTCCCGGTTGGTAATTTGCTTACTAATCTTGAGTTGTCTCATTTATCTTTGGCTAATATGATTGCTTTAGAGGGCGATTTAACGCGAAAAAGCGCTTATTGTTGGGTTTTTCCTTTCCTGATCCGCAAAATTAAAGGCTTTCCTTTTCATTCGCAAATACAATAAATGATACGAATGTAACATCTTAGTTGTTGTGCAAAGATCTGACCTGTCTGGCTATTTGTGCACGGATTGACAAAAAAGCCACCTGGACTGTATGGATGTACAGGAAAAAATCCTTATGTAAGACGCGTTTTTTCCAATAAAGTGACAAAAAAACCTTTCATCCAACAATAATTACTTTGTCTTATCTAGTAACTCTATTATAGGTCATTTTTGTTTAAATTCGAGAAGTCGCATTTCCTATGAAGCATTCAACGAAAGCATCCGAACTAATTCTAAATCCTGATGGTTCCATTTATCACCTGCACCTGAAGCCGGGACAAGTGGCGGAGAAAATCTTTTTCGTTGGAGATCCAATGAGGGTAGAAAAAGTCAGTCAACATTTCGACCAAATACATTTCGAGGTAAAGAATCGAGAGTTTTATTCCATAAGTGGTAGGATAGGCCCTACCGAACTCAGCGTAATCTCTACAGGCATAGGAACGGACAATATCGATATCGTTTGGAATGAGTTAGATGCCATCTTCAATTTCGACCTCAGCAATCGGACTATCAAAAAAGAACTTCGATCTATCAAAGTCCTTCGCCTGGGAACTTGTGGTGGGCTGCAGGAGGATATTGAGGTAGGAACATTGGTAAATTCTCGCTTTGCCATTGGTGCGGATAGTCTCATGCATTTTTACGATACCCAGGAGTATACTAACCTTACTTTTCAAAAGGCACTACTGGATTTCCAGGTAGACTATCTGCCTTCCAGTCCCGCTTTCTATGGAAGTGAAGCTTCTAAAAGTTTTTCTGAACTGGTCAGAAAAGAAAGTTATCCTGTCAAAGAGGGAATCACCTTGACCGCCGCCGGTTTTTATGGGCCTCAGGGAAGGAGTTTGGGTAGGCTTCCTCTTAGATCTGAAAATCTTATTGACCAGTTAAAAAAATTCCACTTTGCAGGTTTGCCGGTTTTAAATTTGGAGATGGAGACCTCTGGTATTTTGGGATTGGGGAAAGGACTAGGACATCAGGCTGCTTCCTTATCAGCCATCCTAGCAAACAGGAGTACAGGCAAATTTGCAGATGATCCTGCAGGAGTAGTAGGAAAGCTGATAGAGACGGGAATCGAACTTATGCTAAAATGGGATTAGTAGTCGGAACTCATTGATTTGCCTGGTGGCAAGCATTTCTTTAAGGCCTCTTGCAATTCTTTGGGCCTTTGGGTTCCAATAAGTAAAGCCCTCCCTCGCGAATAGGTCAGTTTTAGATACGTATTTCCTCCAACGCTGTAAACGATTGAACTCCCGCTGAAACGAAATCCCCACCCCCCCAGTTTCCAGGGACTGATTCTTTTCAATTCAACACTTTTCACATCCTTCCAATCAATAAATCGAGGTTTCATATGGAAAGGACGGTATTGGATCCGTATTCCGGTACCATTTACATCTGTGTCCAATCTCAAATAGAGAAACATCCCAATAAGTGCCATAGGTACCAAACTCAGCGACATCAGCAGAGTATCAGAAGCTGGCTGATTACCAAAAGGAATATTAAGAAAGATTTGTTGTACGATGCCCCAGAGAAATAATCCTGCCACCGAAAGTAGCAGTACCCAGACCCAGATTTGTCTATAATTTTGTCTTTCGGAGAATTGGATTTCGTACATTATAAGTGTTTGTTGAATATACGTAATAAATCAAATTCTCGATGGTTTTCCTGAAAAAAAGCCCGGTTATTTTCCTGCTTTTTCTCTTTCTGACAACAGGTATTCAGGCGCAGGAAAGAATCCAGCTGTTAAGGCAAGAAATGATCGACCGAATTTCTCAATCAGAAGGGATAAGTTTGGTGGATTTCCCGCCCGTCATTCAGGATAAAAAACTCATCGCAAATGCAAAATTTGACAGGGATAGTATTTTCCTGGGTAACGTCCAAAGGGTCTTCCATACGTTTGATGATAGCCTTTCTATCCTTTACCACGAATACATCCACTTTCTACTACAAAAAAGAGGGAAATATAAACTGGGTCGGGATAAAAAAGGGATTATCCTACAATGGGATACAGGAAGAACTTATATCTATGAGCCTCATCCAAAAGAAGTCGCTTTATATCTTAAGCATTTTACAAAAGATGTTCTTCCAACTTATGATGGATATGAGGATATGGCCAAGGAGAAAAAAGAACAGATTCTCCTTTCTATGAAAGAAAGTTTTTCCCAAAAAGAAACCCAGCTCTTTATATACGCCCCCTCAAATTTGGCGAGGGAGGAACTAGAAGCTTATAAAGCTCAGTTAAAGGGAGAAAAAAAGGGGCTTTATGTTTTGAGTAAGGCCTGCAGAAATAATTTAGAAGTGCGAATCTCTCAATTGAAAGCTACTTATAAACGTAGAAGGGCCTATGAAAAAAAGCAAGGATTGGAGAGAAGCGGAGAGAGAAAGTTTGAAATTGGAAAGAGGAATAAGTAATTTATAGATGCTTTCCTTTTAAACCTCCAAGTCAATCTCATGCCTGTTAATTCGCCTGCGAAATATGTATTGAGTCTATTGCTGGCTTGTCTTAGCCTCCAGACTGTCTTTTCTCAGGAGACCTTGGTAAAAAGTGTATACTTCGGAGGGGGTAGTTATTATATAGGTGGAAGGCAGGTGAAAGAAATCCAGGACTTTATTCAGTCCATTCCCAATATTGAACAGTACCAAATTTCCATCTCCAGTTATACCGATAATGTAGGGGGCGTCGAGTATAACCAATGGCTCTCTCAGCAAAGAAGCCGATCTGTCAGGGGGCAACTCATTCGCCTCAATATCGAAAATGAAAAGATTCTTCAGGAGGATAATGGGCAGTTCAATAATCTCTTTGATAATAATACTGCCAGAGGTAGGATGGCCAATCGAAGGGTAGATATAATTCTGACACCTCTTTACCTATAGCGAATCCCCTATATATAAAGAGAATAAAAATCTAAACAAAAGCCCTCTTGTGATACTTTTATGCCTTGTAGATCGCATATTAGTATAGTATTTTTGTAACAGCTACGGACCAAGTAGAATTTATTTTTATGAACAATAAGAGTAATATCTGGTATCTGGAAGACCTCAATTTGAAGGAGTGTTTTTGCCCGATTACAGATGGCGAAGGAAAATATAATAAGCAGGCGAAGAAGGAATTTAAAAAAGGGGACTTCATATACTTCAGCGACGATACAGCTGATAAGGTTTATTTCATACATAGTGGCGCTATCAAAATCGCCGGATATACCGAAGAAGGGAATGAAATGATCAAAGCCGTCTTGCACGAAGGTGAGATCTTTGGAGAATTGGCGGTTTACGGAGCAGCCAAAAGAAACGATTATGCCCAGGCAGCAGAAGATTGCGAGTTGTGTATCCTTACAGCTGATCAGGTTGTGGATATGATGAGAAATACGGATGGATTCCGTTCATTTCTCCACAGACTTATGGGTCAAAGAGTAATCTATAGCCAGAAAAGGCTGGAGTCCCTCCTGTTTAAAGATGCGAAGGCTCGGATTGCCGAATATGTTCTGGAGCAAGCTGATAAAAGTGGGCGAACGACGATCGATGGTGCAGTAGTTTTGAAGAATTACCTGACTCATCAGGAAATCGCCAGTTTTACCGGTACTTCTCGTCAAACAGTAACCACAGTTCTCAATCAGTTCAGGGAATCCAAATTGCTGGATTTTGACCGAAAAAGAATCACCGTTCGTGATCTTAGTGGTCTCCGTTCTGAGCTCACTCCCAATGCCTGAGTAGATGATATTACAACTCATCCTCATTATCCTGGTAGTTAATACCCTTTTTGCCCAGCTTCTCTCCTGGCTCAATCTCAGGAACCATACCTCTGATCTTCCCAAAGAATTGGCGGATACCTATGATCAGGAAGCTTACACAAAAAGCTTTGACTACCATCAGGTTAACTATCGTTTTTCCTTCCTTCAAACAGCTATTAGTTTTCCCATCATGCTGGCCCTGCTATATTTTGGGATCTTTGGATGGTTGGACGAACAATTACGAAGCGTGACAGAACATCCTGTTTTACTGGCACTGCTGTTCTTTGGAGCCCTGGGCATTATTTCTGATATCAGTTCTATCCCATTTCAGTGGTATAAAACTTTCGTTATCGAAGAGAAATTTGGGTTCAATAAAACTACCGTCAAGACATTCTGGATGGATAAAGTCAAATCCTATGCCCTCGGGATCATTTTAGGTGGGCTGGTTTTGGGAGCCTTGATATTTCTCATTCAGTGGTTGGGACAATCCTTCTGGATTTGGTTTTGGATTTTCATCAGTGCATTCTCCCTTTTGATGAATATCTTCTATACCAGCTTGATCATGCCTCTTTTCAATAAGTTGACTCCTTTAGAAGAAGGTCCTCTAAGAACTGCCATAGAAGGATACAGTGAAAAAGTAAAATTCCCGTTAGACAATGTTTTTGTAATTGACGGTTCCAAAAGATCCAGCAGAGCTAATGCTTTTTTCTCCGGCTTAGGCAAACAAAAGAAAGTTGTACTCTACGACACCTTGATTGAGCAGCACGGGGAGGAAGAATTGTTGGCAGTACTCGCACATGAGGTGGGGCATTTTAAAAAGAAACACATCATACAAAGTCTGGTTTTGAGTATTGCCCAAAGTGGCCTGATGCTTTTCATACTCTCGTTTTTCGTATTTAGCGAATCTTTCACAGAAGCAATGGGAGGAAGTGGTAGTGCAATTCATCTCAACCTCATGGCTTTCGCTTTACTTTACAGTCCCATTTCTTTGGTTATCGGCTTATTTATGAACCTCTTTTCACGTAAAAATGAATATGAGGCTGATCGCTATGCAGCAGAAACCTTTAAAGCCAAACCCTTACGAGATGCTTTGGTCAAACTACATGAAGAAAACCTAAGTAATCTGACCCCGCATCCCCTGTACGTATTTTTCAATTACTCACACCCTACCCTTTTGCAAAGGATAAAAGCTTTGGGGGCATAATTTGACACATGAGATATTTTACACTGATCCTGTATACACTAAGCCTTGTCTTAGCTTTAAGTCTCTTTTCATGTGAAGAGAGTACAGAGGAGAAAGTTGAAACATCTGAAGATTTCAAAGCCTATATCGCTAACCTTCCACAAGAGCTTTCTACTTTACGTCCTGATTTTCTAGATGAGTTTGGAAAACATGGATATACCCTTAATGCTATAGATCAGGCAGGTCAGCAAGCCCGAATTACTTTACTCAAAACGCAACTCCAAGAGCTTAAAGCAAATCCTGCCTTGCAAGATTCTATCGATAAGATAAAGCAAGAAGCAGATATTTGGGCCATAGAACAGATACTTGAGGGAGAAAAATTCTACTTACATGAAGATCCTTTGAGTCCACGAAGCGGCTTCCATACAAAACTGATGAGAAGCTTTCATCTTCAGGTTTGTAGTTCTAAGGATGAAACCCAGGACTACAATGCCCGATTAAAGATGGTCCCAGCATACCTGAGGGATCTCTCCTCCCTTCTCCAGGCTCGAGAAGCAGCGGGGATGTATAGTTCATCTTTGGCCATAAAAGCTGCTAAAGAGGAAATACAAGCGCTACTTGCCACTGATATTGAACAAAACCCCATTTACAGAGGATTAGCTATTAAACTCAATGGAGTAGATCCGACAGAAATGAATCTCTATGAGGCAGGAGACTATTTAGAGGTCGCAGAAATAAATCTCAAGGATTACGTTCTTCCTTCCTATGAAAAGATTTTGTCTCTGTTAGAGGAGTTGACTCCGGACGAAGAGTATAGAGATTCAGAAGATTTTTTTCTTTGGAAACTCAATAGCTATTGCGGAGGAAATGTAAGTCCTGATTCTTTATTCATTCAGGCTCAGCTCGAATTGGAAAGCCTTCAAGTACTCCTGGATAAAGTAAATACAGAAATAGAGGAGAAGAGGCTAAAAAGAAAAGCAATAGAAAAACGCAAACGCAATCGGGTAGAGCAGGTTCAGATTTTTGCCGCAAATATGCGCAAAGCCCGAGAGCAAATGATCAGTCTCTTTGACAGTTTGCCACAGCGTTCTCCCGAAATCATGTTAAAACCCAGTCATCTTGGCGATGATTTTGTTATAAAATATGAAGAAGCATCTCTTGATCAGGTTCGAAAAGCTCGTATCATAGTCGATGATGAGAAGTGGCAAAATCTGCGACCTTTCCAACAAAGCGTCCTGTTGTATAAAAATCTCTATCCAGGCACACATACCTTAAAACAGCTTTCGAATACAAAATTATCTTACATCGGGCTTTCGGATTATCCGGCGTGGGAGAAAGGTTGGCAAGAATATGTGCTTAGACTTGCCAACGAACCTTTGTATCTTTTTTCTGAAAATCCTTATTCACGAAAAGACTACCTGGAATTACAGATTCAAAACCAGGCAGCCATGCTCGCAGAAATAGGAATTTACACTAAATCCTGGACCTCTGAAGAAGCGGAAGATTTTCTTCGGAAGAACTCCTTTTCTAATACTTCCGTAGTAGAAGAGGTACTGCTTCAGATTTTTGCTGATCCAGGATTTTACACTGCGACTATCTATGGTGCCAATCAATTCTCTAAATTGTTTGGTGAGGCACAAGTAAGATTCCCTAACAAGTTGACCTTTAAATCGTTCCATAGCATCTGCTTTGCACATGGGCCGTTGCCCTGGAATTTGCTTAAACGACTGGTAAATGTATATGGAACAGCAAATCTGGAACGTTAATTGCATAGTAAGATTTCCAGCTTAACTGTCCGTTTCTTATCCAGAGGAGATGCTTATGAATGTGAAAATTACTGCATCATACCTTTTTCTGTGTCTGCTCTTCTTTACAACCCATGCACAAAAAGGAGAGAATTGTTCAAGAGATTATTCTTTACTGAGCTATACAATAGATACTGAATTAGGAAATTTACAAGTAGATCAGGAGATCTACCTTAGTAACGCATATTTAGAGGCGCTCGCTTCTGGCAAATATGATCAAAGTCCATCCGAAACCAAGTATTTTGAATACCTGAGACCTGCTTCAAAGAAGGAAATGAAGCAAGGGATTGAAGATGGTGAAAAGTATGAGCTGGTATTTGGAGATGGAAACGTCTACGGACTAAATTTTCTTCCCGCTCATTTTCATTTTTTTACCCCTCGTCCCGGATTTGAAGGACCCCTTGCTGGTACCTGGGAAGACCCTTATTTGATTCTTCCGTTGGGATTGGACCCGGTTAATAGCAAAAGCCTAAATGGAGTCAAGCTGAAGGTACTGGAAAATAATAGTGACTATGTTCTGCTGGAAGGCAATAGTTCTACTTACATTTTTTATCCAGGTTATCCAGATATTTCACATGTATTTGTGAGAGCTGAATCTATCGATCAAATCGACAGCCGCACAGAGATGTCCGAAACCTTTATCGGACATAAATTCTTTCTGGAAAATCATGCGAGCCTGAGATATCGCCAGCGTGCAGATGGACAAGACAAGCATCTCGACCCCTCCAATCCCGGAATGGAAGTTCGGGTTACGGATGTACTTAGTTATGCTGAAGAAGTACTCCTCTACTGCGGAGATAATAAGATTTATATCGTTTTGGATGACTATTCCAGCTTTAAGATGTTTGATCTAGATTGTCTGGAAGCTGAAAATGAAGTCCGATGGTCTAGTTATGAGGATGAGTTTAGTGCATCCAATGATGAGCTCAATAAACTTATAAGCTCAAGCACAGGCGAGGAAATCATAGATATATTTGAAAATGACTGGGTGATTGATTTGCTAAAGGGTCGCTTTAGGCTCCATCAGGAAATGAGCGCCGAAAAAGCAGCATATGAGTGTCTTTACCTCAAAGACGATGAATCTTTCCTTAAAAGCTATCTTTCGGCCCATGTAAACATAGATGGAGAAGTCTATCTTCAATCTCACTACTCATCCGAAAGGGGCCTTTATCATACCCGTGTACATCTCTTTGTAAATGGGGAAGAAATCATCTCGGACAGGATACGTGCCCTTGATCCCAGAAGCGTTCGCTATCGCAAAGGGAATCGTGTCATTGAAGAAATTCATTTTCAGGGAGGGGCTGATAATGGCATGATGGAACTGATTGCCAGAAATTCTGAGAAAGAAATCACAGTTCGCTTTTCTGCGGGAGGTTCTTATTATGAAGATCTCGTCCTTTTGCCCAAATACAAGGATGCGATCAGAGACTCATGGCTACTTTCTCAATTGATCGTCAATGAGGAAGATCTAAATGCCCGAATCAGGGGTGATAAATAGAATAGGTGCCACCACAACTGGGGCATTTCATTTCCTTCTACAAAACAGCTTTCACTTTGATGAGATGAAATAAAGTTCAAACTCAATTAAAACGTGTACCTGAATTTGAACTGAGAGCTCAAGAAATTATTTAGAAATTGTGTTGCTTTCGCTGAGCTTTCTCCCAGAGGACGCTCTGACGTCCCTGCATGTATCTTCGAAATCCCGCAAGGACCGCATAATTCATCATGCAAAAATAGAAAGGGACAAAAAGAAGTTTGAGGCGAATCTTTTTCCGTTCCAAAAAATACCCCAGGGCGGCTGCCAGATAAAAAGAAAGTTGCACCCAAAATACAATTTGGTAGAACTCTGAGCCTTTCATCAGAAAGATATTGCTGAGAAACAGAAATACCAGCGCCAAAGGTGCCAGGGTCCACCGAAGGACGCGATGAGAGATGTATTGAAAGCTGAGAAGTTTGTATTTGAAAGGGTTGAGCAAATCTCTTAGACGTACTACAGCTTGTATGCCACCAGCAGCTATCCGAATTTTTCTTTTTAATTCATCCTGTATAGATGCCGAACTATATTCCTCCGCATAGGCATCTGCTTCATAAGCCACCTTGTATCCTTTTCGGGCTATCTGCATGCTTTGAACAAAATCCTCAATAAGGGTATCGGAAGGTAATTCTTCATAGAGTTCTGTACGAAAGGCAAATAGCTCCCCCGCTGCTCCTACTACAGTATGCAATTCGGAGTCCCAGGATTTAAGTTTGGATTCGTATTTCCAGTAAAGGCCTTCTCCAGAAGTCGCATCTGCCACTCGGCCTACTCGAATTTTTTTCTCCCCAGCCACCGCCCCAATTTTAGGATCTGCAAAATGATCTGCCAGTTGAAGCATAGCTCCTGGATTTAGTAAGCTATTGGCATCACTCAAAACTACAACAGGCGTATCAATCAGAGGAACCACCCGGTCCACAGCGGCCATCTTTCCTTTTCGCTCCTCTTCATGAAAAACCTGAATATTTGGATAAAGGGCCAAAATATCCCGGCTATCATCGGTTGTTCCATCTGTTACAAAACAAATTTTCAGCTTTTCTTTGGGATATTGGAGCTTAAAACAATTAGCAATCTTTTCTTCAAGGAAGTCAGCTTCATTATAAGCGGCAATTAATAGAGTCAATTCAGGTAGGTCGCGGGGGTTGTCATATCCCCCAATTTCATAGTTTTTCTTCCGGAAAAATTTGAGCCAAATAAACAACAAAATCCCATACCCAAAATAGGTATAGAAAAGAATGGCAAAAGAAATCCAGAAGACTAGTAACATGTACCCAATGATTAGGATCACTCCAAAGAAAAAATCCTTTTTTGACTCTATCTGCAATATTCAGAAAAAATCAGAAAATCCTTCAGAATAATTGTCTGAATTGGGACAATTCAGGTTCCTATTTTATCCGGTCAGCCATTCTCTATTTCTGATGGAAAGAGATTAGTCTGATTAACCGAAATAAGTAGATAATTTTAAAGAATCACTTTGCGGTAAACTGATTCCATGAATTCTGCCCAGCTTACTATCAAAAGATTTCTTTACTCCCTAAAACAATGGCCCCAAAAGGTTCTGGTCCTATTATCTGTGCCTATCTTCCTTTCGGTATTGGTCCATGCATTTCTGCTTAGCAAGCCCTCTTCCTATATTTCTTCTGCAAAACTGGAGCTATTATTTAAAGAACCCATTCAGCAATCGGTGAGCAATGATAGTTCAGCAGCCACCTTTTATGAAGAGATGGTAGAACTCTCCCAGCAGATAACCTTTCAGGTCAAATCTCCAAGAGTGCTGCATATCCTAGGATGCAGGCTGACTGCATACGACTTGAGACAAGACGAAAAACGCTTGTATTTCAGCCAGGAAATCGGGATTGAACAGCCAGAACTCATAGATTATATGCTTGAAAGCATGGAACGGATCGAATTCCTCGCTGACAGGGAATCAAAAGAAATAGAATTGGATAGCCTGATTTCCCTCAGTTTACATAAGTTTGACAATGATTTCGAATCTCTCTCCTCGCAAATTCACCTGCAGTGGGTTCCACAAAGCAACTTTTTGTATTTGAAAGCATTTGATGAGAATCAGAAACGGGCCAATTTCATGGTAAACACCCTGGCTTTTCTTATCATTCAATATCAGGAGGTAATAGGGAGAAGAAATGTTAGTGCTGGAATAAATGCGCAGAAATTACTCATCACGCAGAGAAGAGACAGTTGGGAAGCAAGTAAAGAACGTCTTGAGCTGGAGAAGCAGGAGTTAAATTCCGGAGGAGGCCCTTCCATCATGCGAGAAATCAGCAGGAAAATATTTGCCCTCAAACGGAATCTGGTAGAGGTAGAAAGTAAAATCAATGAACTAAGGGATAAAATTAGAGACCAAAGAGAAGAAGAGAACAATGCTCCGACCATTATTTCCGTACGTAATGAGGAAGTGGATCAGGAAAGACTTTTGCTTGATCTAAGTAAGAATTTGAATGATCTAAGATTGATAAATGCAGAATTAAAAGCACTGCAGGACAGGCTCAAGAAATATGAGGAGCAGCATCTGAAGATATTTTGGGAAAAAGAGAAGAATGATCGCAAGGCATTACTGGAAGCTCAGCAACATTTGCAAGAAGTGCTGGGTAGTAGTTCGGTCAATCTGTCAGAAATAAAATTAGTTGAATCAGCTAAAACATATTTGCCAAATAATGCCGCTATCTGGATCCTGACAGCTTTTTCGTTTTTTGCGTTCCTGGCACTTTGGCTAATTTTGCTGTTAAAGATCCAGTATTTCCAGTAAAAATTTTCGGAAAGGCAACAAAAGCTTTATTATTATTACCTTTTGGTACGATTTAAGCAGTATTTTCCTCTGCTGAGTATTGGGGAAAAAGTAATATGTAGAGAATATATTATTTTGGCTGCAGGCTAAATATGCTGATTTTCGCCTCCGAATCGATCAGCAATAAGGACAAGAGAAAATTCGACGATTTATATGGAGTTGATTTATTTTATAAAGGTTCTACTAAGAAGGAAGTGGCTAATTCTTGCTATTACGAGTATTGCTATGGTAACGACCTTTCTGATTTCCAGTCAGGCTCCTCCCGTATATGAAGCGAAAGTTCGACTAGCAACCGGAATTACAGAAGATACCTCTAATCCTGTTTTCTCACTCGAAAAATCAGGATCAGCTCTCAAGCATGAGATAGAAGGTAAATTCAGGACGATGGAAGAAAATATCCTTTCTGATCCCTCCCTGTTTCTATTGGGATATCAACTCATGATCCACGACCTCAATAACAAATTCCCCTTTCGTTCGCTTACTCCCCTGAGGAGAAATAATTCTGCGGAAGAATTACAGGTACTCAATCGTCAATTGAAAAGGAAACGGGATTCTTTGACTTCCTTATCCATCAATGACGAATTAGAGAAAAAGCATATCGCAAGCCTTCGCCAAATGGAGTATGATCCAGAATCACTCAGAAAAAAACTGGTCGTAAGGCGTGTGGCAGGAACAGACTTTATCGGTATAGATGCGAGATTTGAAAAGCCTGAGCTTTCTGCTTTCGCTGCCAATACACTCGCACAGGAGTTTTCCCGCTATCATGTAAATACCCATGCAAAAGTTGCGGAAAATTCTTTAGAGCTTTTGGAGAAGCTGGTGAAAGAAAAGCGAGATGATTTCAATGCCAAGATGCAAACCTGGGATGGCTATACTTCGGAAAAAGCATCCGAAAATGATAGTCCTACCAGAAGTATCGTTTTTAAAATAGATCGGCTGACTAATGAACGGGAACGTGCAAACAAGACGATCTATGATGCTCAGCAAAAACTCTATGACGCAGACAAATTTCTTCCCGAAGCTGCGCAGGTATCCTTCCTTGATCCAGGTAGCAGAGGCATAGATAATTCGGTATTGTTGAGAAATAGGATCGAGCGATTGAATTATCGCTACATTCGGGGCAATCTCCAAAACCGTTCCCTTAGGGATTCGATAAGAATGACCCGTAGAGAATTGACAGATCTGTTACTGGTAGAGGCGAATAATCGTGTCCCCAATGCCAGTGGTGAAACTCGCGCTTTACTCAGAAATAAAATAGATGCTGAAATACAACTGGAAATTTCTCGCAAAAGAATTGTTGCGATCAACCAGGAAGTACGGGTGTTGACAGCTAGAGCCGGAAATATCGGGGCAGATGAATACAGCTCTGACTATGGGAAAGAAGTTCAGCTGGCAAGAGATGCATATTTCCTTTCACTCAATCAATGGACCACTGCCCTGGCCTTGATAGGAGCTCCAGATTTGGCATTGGAAAGGGTTTCTCAGGTTGAACATGTACTACCTCCTCAAAAGCCGCTTCCATCCAAGACACTCATTTTGACAGTCCTCGCAGGTCTTGTTGCCTTAGGCTTGAGTATGGGAATCATCTTCCTGATCGAATACCTGGATACCAGTATAAAACATCCAACCCGCTTAAAGGCCCTTACCGGCATGGAAGTAATCGGTTCTTTAAATAAACTTAAAAATGGGAACCTTGATCTGGTCGCCCTTTTCAAAAGTGATCAGAATGTCAAGAATCTCGAGAACTATAAACAACTCTTAAGGAAGATTAGACATGAAGTAAGCGGAGAAAAAGATCAGAGTATCTTGATCACAAGTACAAAGGAAGGCTCAGGTAAAACCTCTCTCATGGTTTCTCTTGCCTATTCACTCAGCCTGAATGATAGCAAAGTTCTCCTGATAGATACCAACTTTAAAAATCACTCTCTTACAGATATAACTGCTGCTTCTCCTTCTTTAGAAAAATACCTCAACAAGGAGATCTCAGAAAGAGCCTTGATTTCAGGTTCTGTTTTCGAAGGAGTGGATGTAATTGGATGTCAGGGTGGAAATTACTCTCCTTTTGAGATATTCAAAAAGGATGAGTTCCAGAAACTGATCACTGGTATGCAAAAGCGCTACGATTACATTCTGATGGAAGGGCCTTCTATCAATGAATTTGTAGATAGCCGAGAGCTCAGTCCGGTAGCTACTCGTATTCTCCCTGTCTTTTCTGCCGAAGAAAGTTTGACCGAAAAAGATCAGGACGCGATCACTTACCTCAAGAAATTTGGCAACAAAGTCATAGGTGCAGTCCTGAATAAAGTGGACATGCGCAATCTCAACTCATGATATTTTTTGAATATCTGATCCTTGTCTATTTCCTTTATGTGGTTGGATACACCGCCAGTTGCTCCCTTGCCGGAATGATTAGATCTTTCAAGAGTCCTCTTTCTGAAAATTGGGATACACATAAAATTGCAATCCTGGTTCCAGCTTATAAGGAAGATGCGGTCATTCTTTCAGCTACCGCCCGCAACCTCATGGTTAATTATCCTAAGGAATCCTTTGAAATTTTTATTATCGCAGATAGCCTCAAAGAGGAGAGTCTTGAAGGTCTCCGGAAGATGCCCATTAGCTTGATCGAGGTAGATTTTGAGCAAAGTACAAAGGTCAAATCTCTCAAATTCGTCCTGCAAAATATTAAAGACTGCTATGATATCGCTCTGATTTTAGATGCGGATAATGTGATGAAAGAAGACTTTCTCCAAAAAATCAATGCTACTTATGCTGCGGGATTTAAAGCAATACAGGGAAGACGTACCGCAAAAAATAAAAATACCGACTTTGCCGTCTTGGATGGATTGAGCGAGATGATCAACAACCATATTTATCGGGAGGGAAATTGTGGAATGGGATGGTCGAGTTCTTTAATCGGTTCAGGAATGGCCTTCGAATTTGAGTTGTTGAAAGAGCGACTTTCTACTATGGACTCTGTAGGGGGCTTTGACCGGGAACTGGAAGTATTATTAGTCGAAAAAGGCCATAAAGTTGTGTATGTGCCGGATGCCTGGGTATATGATGAAAAGGTCGAGAAGGCAGAAGTATTTGCCGGTCAGCGGAAAAGATGGATTGCCAGCCAATACCATTATCTTGCGAAATTCTGGGGTATGGGAATGAAAGCCTTTTTTAGTGGTAAGTTCGCTTTATTCAACAGCACCATCCTCCGAAATATTCAACTCCCTAGGGTAATTAATCTAGGCTTACTTGGACTAATTGCCTTAGCATATAGCCTATTTCATGCCTGGCTCAATCTATCTCCCCTACTTTGGTGGACCTTGCTGGGTATTCTACTTCTTTCTTTTGTTCCTTCTGTACCTTTGAGTTACTACAATAAAGATTTCTTCAAATCTCTTTCAAAACTCCCTCAGGCTTTTGGGATCATGTTTTCTTTATTATTCAAACTCAAAGGAGCCAACAAGAAATTTATCCATACCCCTCATGGGCAAAACCCATCGGAATAATGGCCAAAGTTTCCATCATAAGTGTCAATTATAAAGAGTATGAAGCGAGTAGGAGCTTTCTGAATGCTTGTTTAAAGCAGACCCATGAGGAGTTGGAGGTCATTTTGATTGACAATGAGTTTAATCGAGAAAAATTTATCCAGCTTTATCAGGAATTTCCCGAGGTACAAATCATAGCTGATGTAAAAAATAACGGATTTGCCAGAGGAAATAATCTGGGACTGCAAGTAGCTCAGGGAGACTATATTTTCTTTCTGAACAATGATACAGTTCCTCCTCCGGATTTAGTAGAAAAAATGCTAAATGGTTTTCATGAATATGAAGACGCGGGAGGGATCAGTCCAAAAATTCTGTATATGCAAGATAAAAGTCGCATACAGTATGCGGGCTATACAGAAATCAATCCATACACCGGCAGGAATCGCACGATTGGAAAAGAAGAACTGGATAAAGGGCAGTATGAAGATGTAAGAGAAACAGCCTATTTGCACGGAGCTGCCTGCATGGTACAAAAGGAGGTTATTGAAAAGGTCGGCTCAATGCCTGAGATGTATTTCCTTTATTATGAAGAGTTGGACTGGTCGCTAGCTATTAGGAATGCAGGTTTTAAACTCTATTATTATCCGAAAGCAAGTGTGTATCACCATGCATCTTTAAGTACAGGGCAAGACAGTCCATTGAAGACTTATTACTATTACAGAAATCGTGTGCTATTTATGCGCCGAAATGTGAAGGGCTTTCCATTGTACATATTTCTGCTATATTTCTTTTTGATTCTTAGTCCATTAAAACTCCTCGCCTTTTTTCTTAAGGGCAAAAACTTACACGCCAAATCATTCATAAATGCTATAACCTGGCATTTTAGAAGGAAGAAAGGCTGATTTTAGTGCATTTTTTATAAATATTTTTGACAAGCTCCTCGATCCTTTCGATCAGCAATCCTTTCCTATTCGTTGAAAGTATTATTTCAATAAACTAAATTTATGTTCAATAAATTATTCAACGAATTAAACAATATGCCTAAATCACTCGTTACAGGAGGAGCTGGATTCATTGGCTCACATGTTGCCAGACATTGTTTGGATCAGGGCCATGAAGTTGTGGTGCTAGATGACTTAAGCGGTGGCTTTGAAGATCACATACCTGAAAAAGCACTATTCATTAAAGGTTCTATTACCGATGCGAAACTAGTCGATGCCTTATTCGCCGAATTCGAATTTGATTATGTATACCATCTAGCTGCTTATGCGGCAGAAGGTTTATCACATTTTATCAGATGCTATAATTACAATACCAATCTGATAGGAAGCATGAATCTCATCAATGCTTCGGTAAGGCACAAAGTAAAATGTTTTGTATTCACTTCCTCCATCGCCGTTTATGGGGCTGGTCAGGTGCCTATGGTAGAAGATATGGTGCCTCAGCCGGAAGATCCCTATGGAGTTTCCAAATATGCGGTGGAGCTTGACCTTAAAGCAGCGCATGAAATGTTTGGGCTAAACTACGTTGTATTCCGTCCACACAATGTATATGGGGAGAACCAAAATATCGGGGACAAATACAGAAATGTGATTGGTATCTTCATGAACCAGATCATGCAGAAAAAGCCACTGACAGTATTTGGAGATGGAGAACAAACGAGGGCTTTCAGTTATATAGACGACGTGGCTATTCCTATTGCAACTTGTGTTGACATTCCCGCATCCTACAATGAAGTGTTTAATATCGGAGCGGACAAACCCTATACCGTAAATCGTCTGGCGGAGGTAGTTTCAAAGCAATTCAATGTTGAATTGGACATAACGCATTTACGTGCGAGAAATGAAGTAGTAGATGCTTATGCTGATCATAGCAAAGCACACTCTGTATTCGGAGCTGGAAGTGGGATCGATTTGGAAGAGGGAATCAATAGAATGGCAAACTGGGCCAAGCGAGTGGGAGCCAGACAGGGACAGGAATTTTCAAATATTGAGATTAGGGAAAAGCTGCCACAAGGCTGGGAAGTGAAGTCCAAGGCCTGATGGTTGTTTGATAATTTGATGTTTATGAAAAAAGGGAGGCCTGAATCAGGCCTCCCTTTTTATCCTATATAAATCTTTATCGGATGATTATTCTTTTACTCTGAACCCCATTAGCCGTGCTTATTTGAAGGATATACATCCCCTGGCTCAGATAACTGAGATCCATAACTTTAGAATAACTACTAAGTACAGGTTCAAATTCGAGGAAAACCTTGTTTCCAGCAAGGTCATATACCTTGATGCCCAACTCTGACGGATTGTCTAGTTCAACTTCTAGGGTGAATGAACCTTGATTGGGATTTGGATAGACATCAAATTTACCCAAATCTTCAATTTCATGATCAATCGGAGTGTAAACGGCATTGTCATCGAGGGATATAATCGCCCTAATGTAGAATTCCTGGGTATTTGCATTTCTATCAGGCGCCCAGGTCCCACTGGAAACCTCGAAGCTCTGCCCAGAAATTGGGGCAGTATTTCCAATAGAGAGTCCAACTATCCCTTGTTCCTGAAACCAACCCACATAGAAGCCGCCTTCTGTAATTGTAATTGGATTTGGAAGAACTACTTTGAAAAAATCTCCATCAAAATTAGAATTATCAAGGTCGGCTCCAAAGATTGAAGTCCGGAACAATTCTGGACCAGGTATAGAACCATCCTGACTCAAACCATATAAACCCACATCTGCCAATTCAAGATTTGGCCCAATAGGATCAGCTGTTAAAAGAGATAATCTAAATTGCAATTCTTTCACAACGGCAGGATAAGCAGGCGGTGCAAAAAATATTCCTTGCCCATCATCTTCTGCCGTGAGGTTAGGATTAGTAACAAATTGAGGTTCATCGCGATTGATATAAGACAAAATAATATCCGCCTTACTGGTATCAATCGTAATCATTTCTGCAGCATCCCCATCATTACTAGGATTGATATCCCCAAAGCTATTGGCATTTAGTATCCGGACATCATAATCATACGAGCTCTCAAAAGCAGGATAAAAGACGTCTTCAAAAACAAATTCTTTTTCCTGACCCGCTCGGATGCCTCCAAAGAGTGTATCAATCTCATTTACATACAACAACTCCAAAGAATCAGTAACCTGAGTTTGGATGATGATCGCACTATTCACATCTGCGCTACCGAAATTTCTGATTTTTCCTCTCAAGCGGAAACGTGGATCTTCTTCCAAAGGGAATGGATTCCAGGGAACAAAAAATCCTTTGTTTCCAGAAGGACCTACTGAACTCACCCCTACATCTGTAACGGGTGAAGGACTGCTGGGAGGAATAAATTTAATTGCCGTCTGATTGACGGGCTTGTCCGTTGGGCCAACTGGACTATTGCCTGTAGCACTAAGACCGAAGGTGCCGGTAATTGCCTCAATCCCTACCGTAAATGGGAAGTCAGCATCATTATAAGCCGGGGACCAATCTCCAAATATGGTTCTGTACTGAAAAGTGATACTATTGTCATTACCATCCAAAATCACCTGAAAGGTATTGGCTCCTTGCCATCCATCTGCATTATTTACCCAATAAGGAATATTTTTGTATGTAACGATGAAACGGTTATTGGCCACATCACTCAGGTATAAAACTTCTCCTAAATTGGGGTTGCCGCCTTCGTTTTCTCCTGCGTTCAAGTCAGAAAGGTAAGGGGCAATCAAATCGTTCTTCCCATCTGTAGAGCGAGGAGAAGGAGGAAATCCATCTGCATTGGATGCAATTACATATGGAGCAAATGAGATATGCCCGTTTGAAGAAATCCAAACCTCCGTTTTATTTAACCAGTAAAACTGGAAATCAATTCCTAGGGGAATAGGACCAACAAAGTTGTCATCGCCCAATCCTTCCACAACTGTTCCTGTATTAGAAATCTCTACCCAATTGTATTGAGGGCCTCCAGAAGCGGAATTTGTTTTCCAGGTATATCCATAACCATCCGGGGAGGGACTCTCAGCTGGCCAGGGCAAATCCTGGGCAAAAAGACAAAAACCGAATAGATTAATGAGGGAAAGTAGAAATAATCGTCTCATGCAGAGAAAGTTTATATTAGGTTAGGTGTTTGCAGAATGAACCCATAAATTACATTATTTGCTTATCTTTATGCAAATGTATTAACGGCAATTGCAGCATAAGGCTGCTTCGATTTAGATAAATCCTCCGAGTTCGCTATGCTGGATAGAATAACGACAGCACAGATACATTGCTATCTTTCCAATATCAAGTGGGAACTCTTCCACCAATTTGCTGATGAATTTATGGGAGTAAAGGTGGAACAAGTTCAAGCCGATCTAAACACTCTCCAAATACAAAATACATATTCGGTACTCAGAGCCAGAAGACTTACCCTCAAACCCGAAGGCCTTCCCTGGGACATTGATCTTAGCTTAAGTTTCTTTCGCAAATCTGTTCCTTATGATAGTTGGCTGGGAGTCCAGTTTGCTAGAGATATTTGTCTCGCGACGGGAGCTCAGAGCTATTGCGACATACCGGCAGAAGTAGGAATGCCAAGTATAGAATACTATTGGCAACTAAGCTTTTTCCAGGCTCCCAATAATGAACTCATCTCCGAAATTGTCCAGTTACAGGAACTGGATGACCAGCATTTCATTGAAGTGGAAAGCAAAATGGTTGACCTTCGCAACTACGAACTTTTCCAAACTCAAATCCCTTATAAATAAGATTTTTCCTGTTCCTTTTTCCTCCTTTATTCAGGAAAGATCAAAGCTCCTCTGCATTCCATCCGGAAAGGAAAACTATTCAGCTCCAGAATGTAGCCATTCAAACGAAATAATGTGTCTTTCTCTCAAAAGTCAGTCAAAAGGACTGAAAGCAAACGTAAATTTATGAGAATTGGTTTGGGGAAATTACCAATTAGAGGAAATTGAGGTTCATTGTTGTATTTAAAAATTAAGGATAAACCAACTCTCAATAATTCTCTGTTTTGGTAATAAATATTTCACAGGAAATATTTACCCAATTAAGCAGCTAAAACAGAATTTATAATAAGGGAAATTTAAGCAAAAGGAGAATACTCCTTCCACACAATAGATCATGGGGAAGAAAAAACATCAAATACTAGTAGTGGATGATGATCCGAATATTCGGATGCTGCTGGAATTTCTGCTGAGAAAGAAATACAGCATCACTACCCGTTCTGATGGTTTGAATGGTCTCGCATGGATCAGTGCAGGAAATCTACCGGACCTCATCATTCTTGATATTGATATGCCAATTATCAATGGATTCGAGTTCTTAAGTAGAATACGGGAAAGCGGATTGTACAGAGATATACCTGTGATCATGCTATCCGGCTATGAGGAAGATGAAGTAAAAAAGAAGTGTTTAGGTAAAGGGCAATGTGCCTATTTATTGAAGCCCTTCAATCCGGAAGAAGTTTTCTCAACCATTGAGGATTTGCTAAAGGTCGAAATAGCGGCTTAATCCCATAAAAAATCAAACGGCAATAAACAGGAATGAAGGCGGTTAGTTCCAAAGGAAATACAATAGAAAGTAAAGTCTCTAAAGGAGAGATGGGTGATCTATTGGCCAACCCCATTCAAGAGGTTCATACGCAAAAGATCCTCTACATAGGATCCATTGCCAAAAAACTCAGCCGAAAGTTATTAGCCTTCGATTATCTGGGTATACCCTTAAATACTTCCTTCAAAGCCTATCTCTGGTTAGAAAAGATGAGCGAATCGCATAACTGGTCTCAAAAAATGGGGCAGGAATGTGATGATTTGCCCTGTGCTATAATTTCGGATTGGGAACTTTCAGATGGGATGGCAACGGATCTTTTCGAGCGACTTCGAAAGCATGAAACTTTAAAAGAAATTCCATTCATAGTTCTGGCGGAGGATATCGATCAGGAAATGAAGCAGGCAGCGGTAAAGAGCAAAGTAGATGATTTGTATCCTGTAGATGTTCAACTTGAAGAACTAACAAGTAGAATTGCCTTTCTTCAAAAGTATAAAAGCCGCACCCTTGAGTTAAACAATGAGCTGGATAAAGAAGAAGAATTCCGGATCCCGCTGGGAAAAAGAATCTTCGATGTTATGATTTCCTTGACTCTACTCCTGCTTTGTGCTCCTTTATTACTGTTGATCGCGCTGATCATAAAGATGGAATCCAAAGGTCCGGTATTATATGTATCGAAAAGAGCAGGTACAGGATACAAGGTTTTCAATTTCTATAAATTTCGATCCATGTTTTCCGGTTCTGACGAACAATTGGAGACCGTACTTCACCTAAATCAGTACAAGCAAACCGAAGATAAAAATATAGATAGCCATGAAAGGTGTATCCATTGCATAGTGGAAGGGAAAATGTGCTCCTCGCCCATTATGATCAATGGAAGTCAGATGTGCGAAAAATCATATAAGAAAGTCCAGGATGCAGATGGACGTCGCTCTTCATTTATCAAAATCAAAAACGACCCTCGAATCACTCCTTTCGGCCAGATACTAAGGAACACCAGCCTGGACGAGATCCCGCAACTTATCAATGTACTCAAAGGGGATATGTCAATCGTAGGCAACCGTCCTTTACCCCTTTATGAAGCAGAGCAGCTAACTACCGATTATTGGGCAAAGCGTTTCCTCGCACCCGCAGGCATTACAGGCCTTTGGCAAGTAAAAAGAAGGGGGAAAGCTTACATGTCTGAAGAAGAAAGAAAAAGAATGGATGTGGCATATGCAGATAATGCAAGTTTCTGGAATGACCTGAAAATAGTCATTCAAACCATTCCGGCACTTCTTCAAAGGAAATCAGTGTGATAAAAATCTGACAAAATCGCAGAAAATTTAGTCGAAAGCCCAGATGACTATATATTCCGGCGAAAATGCCTTAAATTTCCATTTGGATGAAGATAAAGGGATCATATTGGCTCAAGTCAGGGGCATACACTTTCCTGGAACGATTTGCGTTGCAGCTATTTCGTTTCGGAAGTTTCTTCCTGCTTGTACGAGGCCTTACCCGACAATTATTCGGGATATGGACCATATTCCTTCTTGTAACCTCCATCATTGAGATGTTGAGATTTGGGCTGATTCAAAACGCACTAATCAAATACATCACGACCCAGGAAGATCCCAAAGTTAGAGGCAGAATAAATACAGCTTCCATCATTCTCAATTTAGCCGTTACTTTTCTTACGTCGGTTGTAGTATTTATCCTGGCCCAGGTAGCCGACAGAGCCTTTCAGGTACATGTCCTGGATCAGATTCTCTACCTTTTTATTTTTACTAATGTGGCCCTCATCCCTTTGGTACAAATGCAGGTAATCCAACAGGCCCATCTGGATTTTAAAGCTATATTTCTAAGCAATCTTCTTCGCACCGGGATATTCTTTGGCTATGTCCTCTATGTATATTTAGATCCAAACCAGGCGTATAGTTTGATGTTGCTTGCAGTGGCACAGGTGATCGCAGCGATAGCAGCCGCTCTTTTATCTATTATACTGGGGAGGAAATACCTAAATTTCTCAGGAAAACTGGATCGAGATTGGCTAAAGGAGCTTTTCTGGTATGGTAAATATGTTTTGGGAACCAATATCGCTTCTATGCTCAACAAAAGTATAGATCAATTGATGTTGGGATTGCTTATCAATCCTATCGCAACAGCAGTATATGGTACTGCGATAAAAATTGCCAATCTGATTGAAGTTCCCACCCAATCCGTAGCCGCAATTGTTTTCCCAAAAAGTGCCCAGAAAGCTGAGAAGGAAGGTAAAGGTTCTGTCAAAGGATTATATGAGAAATCTGTGGGAGTAATCCTTGCAGTGATTATCCCAGGTATCCTCTTTGTTTTACTATTCCCTGAATTTGTACTTCAAGTAGTAGCCGGAGATAAATACATGGATGCTGTTCCCTTATTAAGGTTGACGATGTTATATGGTCTGCTGATTCCTTTTGCCCGTCAGTTTGGAGTGATTATGGATTCGATGGGAAAACCGCAAATCAATTTCTTTATGGTAGTCGCAAGTGCTGCTCTTAATGTGGTTTTCAATTTTCTCTTTATTTCTCAGTTCGGCATCATTGGTGCGGCTTATGCGACCCTGACGACGCTATTTCTATTATTTGTTGCAAACCAGTATATCCTCTATAAGGAAATTGGCAGTAGCCCATTCAATGCAATCCTTTATTCTCAAAAGGTGTATGCGAATGGGTTCCGTCTGCTTTGGAACAAAGTAGTAATCCGAGACAAAGCCAATCTCCCGGGCAGTATTATTCCTACCACAAAGTCTGAACCTGATGCCCAGCAAGGTTCCTGATATGGTCATACTGGCACTTTCCCGCTGGGATGCCCCTTACAGTTCTACTGCCTTTTCCCTTGCAAAAGCACTTTCAAAAGAGCAGAGAGTTTTCCTGATAGATAACCCCTTCACCTGGAAAGATTTTATCCTGGGCCTCAATAGAGCACAAATCCGTAAAAGATGGAAAGCCTTTCTCCTGAGGAAAGGGAGAGTCAGTATTCCCCTGAATGATTTCCCTCAACTCTATATCTGTGTACCTCCGCTCATGCTCCCTATCAATTGGTTGCCGAAAGGGAAAATTTATCGCTTCCTTTCCAAAATCAATCAGCGAAAAATGAAAGGCTTTATTCAGAGAACTCTCAAAAAATATTCGATAGATAGTTTTCATTTTCTCAATATCTTTAATCCCTTTTATCCCATTTCCCGAAAAGATGTACCTACCGCCCTTTCGACTAGCTATTATTCAGTGGACAAGATCTCTGAGTCGGTCTATATAAAAAAGCATGGGAGTTATCTCGAAAAAGACCTTCTGGGAAAAATGAATCTCTTATTTGCAACTTCCACTGCCCTGAAAGAAGAATTGGAGAACCACACAGAAAGGGTTGTGAACTTTCTTCCGAATGCTGCAGAGACCTCTTTTTTCCAAAAAGCACTTGAAAAAGAATTTGAGCGACCTACAATTTTTGGAAGTGCAGATCAAAAAGCAGTGCTTTATGTAGGAGCGATAGGTTTGCGTATAGATTTTGAATTATTGGAAAGTGTAATTAAGGAATATCCGCATTTTCGATTTATTTTCATCGGCCCGAAGGGAAATCAATATGATCCGGTCTTAGAGAAATACGAGCAAGTTCATTTTAGTGGAGCCATTCCTCAGGAGCAACTTCTCCCCTATTTTCATCATGCATCTGCCGCTATCATTCCTTTCAAAGTTAACCCCTTGACAGCAGCAATCTATCCCCTAAAAATTCATGAGTATCTGGCAGCTGGTCTGGCGGTAGTAAGCACTCCGTTTTCTGAGGACATTAATGCTTTCAAGGAGAAAATCTTTCTCACCCAAAACCATTTTTCTTTTGGAAAGTTAATAGAAAAAGCAATTCAGGAGAACACAAAGTCGTTAAGACAAAAGAGAAGCTTAGCTGCTAGTCAGCATAGTTGGGATTCCAGAGCATCGGAACTAAAGGCACTACTAGATCATTTCACATTAGGGTAATATATTGACCATTGAGCAAGTGATCTTGTCGGATAATACCATTCCAGAAGAAGTTTCTCTAGATTTCAAGTATATTGAATATATATTCAATCGCCTTAGCTATTTAATAAAAGTAATGGAGCCCAAAAACCCTCGAGAACGGAAGTTTGTTCTCTCGAATTTTGAAAGAGTTCAGGAATTTATCCTATTATCAGTCTGCGTCATCATTTGTCTGGGATTTTTCGTTAAAATTGTTTTCTTCTAGCTAGAAATCATTTATCCCGACCTACAGTAGGTCTAGCTTTATTCCTTATGCAGCGAACCTTATTTAATCTTGGGCAGGAGCCCATGAAAGACCACCCCGTCTCTGAACTGAAAAGGAAGCTCTATCAGGAATTTATCATTGATCGTTTTGACTCGCCACTAGGCTATCTGATCTTCATGTGTATCGGATTTGCTCTGGCATACTTTATAGGAAAAGGTGGAGTAGAAACAGGCCTTTTCCTATTGGGAATGGCAGTAGCTGTTCCTGCCCTGATTGCATCGGTATTCCATTTGCGTTTTGGCTTGTTTATGACACTCATTGCCTCAGTGTTTGTATTGGGGATTAAGCGGTCTCTTAACGATGCTGTTCCTTTAGGAGTTTACATAGATGCCTGTGTTTTAGCCCTAATTTTTGGCTTACTGATAAAACAAACCCGAGAGAGAGATTTATCCTTCGCCAAACATCCCTTAACTGCATTTGTCCTCTTTTGGATCGGATTTAGTCTGTTTCAAGGCTTAAATCCACACCCCAGTTCGATCATTCCCTGGGTGTACACAGTGAGGCATATTGCCTTTCTGATGCTGATCTATTTTGTGGCTCTTTATGTACTTGACAGACCTATCTATATCCGAAATCTTCTTCGTTTATGGATTGGATTGGCCAGTTTAGGAGCCCTATACGGACTAAAACAAGAGATCTGGGGATTTGCTGAATTTGAGTATATCTGGGTAATGGATGATCCAGAAGTCTTCGAATTATTTTTCGTGCTGGACAGGTTTCGGGTATTCTCCTTCTTCTCAGATCCTACTGTATTCGGAATCATGATGGCAGCCAGTGCACTTATGTGTATTCCATTCATTTATGATAAAAAACTGGATTTAGTCAAAAGAATTATTCTGGGTGTTCTGGCTAGTCTCATGCTGGTAGCTATGATATTCTCTGGTACACGTACAGCTTATATTATTTTCCCAGCGGGTTTATTCCTTATGACAGCGATGAATCCCAAACGGGAAATGTTTATCAGCAGTGGAGTTGTGCTGCTTATCGGTATAGGTTTATTAGTCGTCCCTACTGATAACAGCCAGATTTTAAGACTACGGACGGCATTTAATCCAGAAACTACTGAGTCTTTCCAAACTCGTGCACAAAATCAGGCATATATCCAGCCGATAATACAAGAATATCCGATTGGAAGTGGATTAGGCACTACAGGTATCTGGGGTCAAAGATTTGCTCCGGAACGCCTTTTATCTCAATTCCCTCCAGATAGTGGTTACGTAAGGTTGGGAGTAGAAACCGGATGGATAGGCTTGCTGTTCTTCTGCAGCTTCATGGCAGCCATTTTATGGACGGCAGTGAGGACCTATTTTGCCGCTAAGAAAGATTCATCTAAACGATATTCCCTGGCTTTCTTTGGATTCTTATTTGCCATGATTCTCGCGCATTATCCCCAACAGGCCATTACTCAGCTTCCAAATAGCATCATGTTCTACATATCTATGGCCGTAATCATCCGAATTGGCAATATCAGGTGGCCGGAAGACCGGAGTGCATATTTGATTGAATAATGCAATTTGGCCATTTAGGTATTCTATGTAACGGTTTAGCCCAAAGCAGCGCGAAAAATTAGACGAAATAAGGCAAATTGTGGGCAAAAGCTGAATCAGCCGCATGCTATATAACACCTTAGAGTTTTCCATACTTTATATAGCGGTTTTCCTTCTCTATTGGTTTGCGACGAATAAAAATCTCCGTGCGCAGAACATCCTCATCCTCGTAGCGAGCTATATGTTCTACGGCTGGTGGGATTGGCGTTTTCTGAGCCTGGTACTGGGAAGCTCCCTCACAGATTTCTTTGTTGCCAATCAAATTTCAAAAACCGAGCATAAAAAACAGAAAAAAGCATGGCTCTTCCTGAGTCTGTTTATAAATCTGGGATTGCTGGGCGTATTCAAATACTATGGATTTTTCGTTGACTCATTCATAGACATGTTTAGCATGTTTGGATATGAACTCAATGAAAGAAGTACAAGTATTGTCCTTCCGGTAGGAATCAGCTTCTACACTTTCCAGACCCTGAGCTATACCATCGATGTATACCGAGGCAGATTCAAGGCGACCAAGGAATTAGTTCCCTTTTTGGCATTTGTCAGTTTCTTCCCACAATTGATTGCAGGTCCTATCGAAAGAGCCAGCAATCTTTTACCTCAATTTTTCAAAAGCCGAAAGTTTGACCTAGTCAAAGCCAAAGACGGCTTAAGGCAAGTGCTTTGGGGCCTTTTCAAAAAGGTGGTCATGGCAGACACCCTGGGCATGGCGGTAGACAATATAATTGGCTACCATGAGACCATGAGTGGCAGTGTGTTAGCTATGGGAGTCATATTCTTTGCGATTCAGTTGTATTGCGACTTCTCAGGCTACTCAGACATGGCTATAGGTACAGCTCGCATGTTGGGATTCAACCTTATGCGAAATTTCAACTATCCCTTCTTTGCCCGCGATATGTTGGATTTCTGGAGGAGGTGGCATATTTCACTTACTACCTGGTTTAAAGACTACGTCTTCCTTTCCATGAGCAAAGGAAAAGTAGTTACAGATAAATGGATCGTTGTTAGAAATTATATCCTGACTTTTACAGTCAGTGGTCTATGGCATGGGGCGAACTGGACCTTTGTTATTTGGGGCTTGCTTCACGGACTCTTTCAGGTGCCTTATTTGATTTGGCCTAAGCTTCGTTCAAAAATTCAACAAACGCGTCCGCCCTTTACTATTCCGGGAACCTTTCGAGCGGCTATGCAAATGGGAATTACCCTAACACTTAATTTGCTGGCACTGGTATTTTTCTTTTCAGAGAGTGTCAGTTTTGCTATGAGCTATTTCTCACATATGTTCAGCAGCTCTCTGTTTAGCATACCCAATATTTATCGCAAAGAACTCTATTGGTTAATCCTCTTTATGGGAGTGGAATGGCTGATGATGTATAAGAAAAAAGTATTTCCCCTTCAGATCGCAGAATGGCATCCCGTTTTGCGATGGGGGGTGTATTATGGATTGGCGCTGGTCATTTTGTATTTCAACTATGATCGGAGAGCCTTCGTGTATTTTCAGTTTTAGCAGGATAAAGAAATGGAGCGAAAAGCAGTCATACAGTTTTTTAGCCGGGTGATGATTTATTTATCTCCCATTCTCATCCTCATGTTGAGTCTGGAGATTGTCCAACGAAAATTACCCAATGACTATTCGCACAAGAAAGAAATGCTGGAATCCAAATTGGGGGATATCGAAACCCTGATTTTGGGAACTTCTCATAGCTATATGGGTATTAATCCCTCTATGTTTGAAGGCAAAGCTTTCAATCTGGCTTCAACTGCACAGACTCTTTATTTCGATCGCTTTCTTTTTGAGAAGTATCAAAAGGATATGCCTAAGCTAAAGCGGGTGATCCTTCCCATAAGTTATTCTTCCCTGGGTACAGAAGCTTACTTAAATCCCGGAGTCTTTAACAAGAGCTATCATTTCGCCTATTTCTATGGGAGTAAAGCTTTCATCAATAAACTGGCTCCTAGAAGGTTCAGTCTGGTCTCCTTATTTACCTTCAAGAGATCGGTTGATAGGACGATAGCTTATTATAAAGGTGAGGATGATTTGATCGAAAGCGATGCCTATGGCTGGTATGTGGGCGATGATGCCCCTAAAGATCCTGAGGCCAGCGGTAAAACAACAGGAGTCATTCATGATTCCTATTATGACGAAAAACTGGTTCCGGATAATCTTTCTCATATTTCTCATATGATCGAAGCTTGTAAGGAAGCCGATATAGAGGTTTACCTCGTTTCCATGCCGATGTATAAGTCCTACATGGAAACCGTAAAGCAGGAGCGCTATGATCTGATGGTCAGCAAAGTCGATTCTTTGGCCAAAACTTATGAGATCAGTTATTTCAATCACACCTTTGACGACCGCTTCGTAATTGGCGATTTCTTCGATTCCAATCACCTCAATGAAAAAGGCGCCGGTATCTTCACTGAAGAGCTGATTCGCAACATTGATCGTAAAGAAACGCTTACAAATCTGGCTGGCTCAAGCCGTTAAGCCTAAATTAGTCGCGATTCGTACGAAAAATCAAAATTTCTTACATCTGTTATTTATCTTTACGCAAGCTAAAAAAGAGCGCTATGTCTGCTATTTTTGGCTCCCTATCTACTGGTCTGACGGGCTTTTTGAGTCTTGCCTTTTTGAGTAAAGAATTTGTCTATCAGGTAAATACGCCACTCATCCTCAACATTTAACCATTGAGGAAAAAGCAACAAAATCCACAATTCAAATTATCGATATTCAAGGCAGGTATACTCCTATATCTTCTTGCCTCTAACATAGTTTGGGAATAATTATAATCTCTGTAATGAAGAAATTTTTACTGTTAGCAGTCCTATCATGGCTTTGCTTGAACGCAACACATGCCCAGGATAAATACTTCTGGAATTCTGACGATCAGAAGGTTCCTGTCATTGAGAAAAGAACTTCACTTTGCTTGTATTTCAATCAGCCCCTCAAGAAAAATGAATTGAACTTCACCAAACATCGTGGACTTCGGGTAGTAAGAGGTACTGATCAACTCCAAAAAGATCGATTCATTTTCGAATTCAATGCTGATTATGGCTTAAGTGCGCTTGAAATGGTAGAAGAGTTAGGGATTGAGCCTGCGCAGCTTAGAAGTGCACATTGGGGAGTAGAACTAGGCACAGGTATGCCGATGTGGCTTACCCATAAAATACGTTTTATCCTAAAAGATGGAGTTACAATGGAAGAGGTAGCGCCGATTTGGGCAGAGTATAGTGGAGCAAAATTGAACAGAGAATCAGCTGAAACTTCAAATGAACTTGAGATAAATGACATACAAGCAGTTTTGCCTTTGTCTAATCAACTATATGAAAGCGGAAAAGTAGAGTGGGCTCAGCCAAATTTCGCAGTAACAGTTTTGCCGCAGAGTATTCAAACCGGAGTTCCAGTTACCCCAACTGATTCTCTCTACGGAAAACAATACTATCTGAATAATACAGGTCAGAATCCTATCGAACTTGGTTTTTGGTCAGGAGGAATCGCTGATTGGGATATCAATGCCCCAGAAGCCTGGTGTGAAACACTTGGATCTTCTAGCATTAAGGTAGCAGTAATTGACCAGGGAGTAGAAGCTCATGAAGACCTCAATGATGATAATGGAGGTGGCGGAAGTCGTATCGTAGCAGGTTATACCCCTGATCCCGGCCTAACAGCAGGAGGGGTTCCACAAGAAGATCCCGGTGCACATGGTCAGGGAGTAGCAGGAGTCATTGCAGCTTCCCACAACAACATTGGAGTTGCAGGAATCTGCCCCGAATGTGAGTTGATATCTGTTTGTGCATTCACCAACTCTGGAGCAGTAGATGAAACAGATGCAACAGATATCGGATATCTGGCCGATGGTATTAACTGGGCCTACCTGAATGGAGCCGACATCATCAACAATTCCTGGGTATTGAATACCTGCACATCTACTGCACTCTTTGCACCGATAGAAACAGCTATTACCAATGCAAAAGCAAATGGTAGAGCTGGAAAGGGAAGCCTGGTAGTTTTCTCTGCCGGTCAGGAAGTAGGCCCTGGGGCTGCAGGAGGAAATAATCCTTATAACTGTGTGGCTTATCCTGCTTCTTTAACCTCAGTTATTGCAGTAGGAGCTATCGACCTTAGAGGAGACTTTCCTGCTTATGCTAACTATGGAGCTGAACTTGATATTGTAGCTCCAACTTCTCGCCAGACCAGTCCTGCAGCAACAAAAGAAAACAATGTTGCAATTGTAGATCGCGAAACCAAAGGATACAATCAGGCTGCCAACAATTTGGCTAACTCTGATTATCCCAATATGAAATACACTCGCTACTTCGGAGGAACTTCCGTAGCAGCTGCAGAAGTATCTGGAGTTGCTGCTTTGGTACTTTCTAAAAATCCGAACCTGACTGCAGGCGAAGTAACCAATTTGCTACTCGCCAATACTCGTACTGGGTTGGGAGGACTCGCCACACAGTCTGGAAACGGTATGCTAAGAGCTGATGACGTTCTGGCAGCTACCCCTTCTCCAGGACTACCGGTGGAGTATCTTTCTTTCAGCGGTGAAGCCAAAGTTCAACGCATAGAACTCAAGTGGGAAACGGCTTTGGAAATCAACAATGATTACTTCCTGGTAGAAAAAGAAATTAATGGCCTATTCCGTCCTATCGGAAGAGTTGAAGGAAATGGAAACAGCACCAATGCGCAAGGATATAGCTTCTCTGATTTAGCCCCTAATTTCGGAAGCAATATCTACAGACTTCGTCAGGTTGACTTTGATGGAACCCTGGATTACTCCAATTCTATTGAGGTTACCATGGATGCAGGAAATCTGGGCATGATCACTCGTATGTTCCCTATTCCGGCAAAAGACAAACTGAGTGTTGAAGTTTTCGATATGTCCAGAAAGTCAGTCGAAATAAGCATAATGGATGTGAGAGGAAGAACCCTCATAAAAGAGTCTTATAAAATCAGTCAGGAAACAGAAGTACTTAGCATGGATGTCTCCAACTTAAGTGCAGGTTCCTACCTCTTGCGTATTTATGCCGATGGCGCCAAGCAAGAGATCAGAAAGTTCGTAATAACAGAATAAGTATATCAGGAATCCTGGCAGATCTTTGAGTCTGTCAGGATTCTTTCATTTTCCAATTGAAGTTTCGGATAAGAAGATGAACCTTTAATCCGAACAAAGAAATGCCCGAACATGCTATTTAACTCCGTCGAGTTTGTAGTATTCTTTACTGCAGTTTTTCTGCTCTATTTCACGACCCCTCATAAGTGGCGCTGGTTATTATTGCTGATAGCCAGCTATATCTTTTATATGAGTTGGAAGGTCGAATACATCCTACTCATAGTGATATCTACGCTGGTAGACTATTTCATGGGGATTAAAATGGGGCAGGAGCCCCTAAAGGAAAAGAGAAAGAAATTTCTGTATATCAGCCTTATTTCCAATCTGTCAATCCTCTTTTCCTTCAAGTACTTCAATTTCTTTAGTGAAAGTATAGGTGGACTGGCAAATTTCATGGGGCTTTCTTATTCAGCACCGTTATTTGAAGTACTACTTCCAGTCGGAATTTCCTTTTACACTTTTCAGACCCTCTCCTACTCCATCGATGTTTACAATGGAAAGATAGATCCAGAAAAGCATCTGGGAAGATTTGCCCTATTTGTTTCTTTCTTCCCACAATTAGTAGCGGGCCCTATAGAAAGGTCTGGCAATCTCCTCCCACAATTCCGAGAGAAAAAAAGCTTCGATTATGAAAGGGTGATGAGTGGTATGCGCCTGGCAGCATGGGGATTATTCAAAAAGGTAGTCATCGCAGACCGCCTGGCCTTTTTCGTCAATATGATCTATAACAGTCCGGAAAATTTTCACGGACTCTCAGTGGCTTTGGCAACCTTCTTCTTTGCTTTCCAGATCTACTGCGACTTTTCCGGCTATTCGGATATCGCCATTGGAGTAGCGCGTATGCTGGGATTTGATCTGATGAAGAATTTTGAGCGGCCTTATTTCTCTCGTTCCATCGGAGAATTCTGGCGAAGATGGCATATCTCTTTGTCGACCTGGTTTAGGGACTATGTATATATTCCTTTAGGAGGAAATCGAGTGGTAAAGTGGAGATGGTACTACAATCTGTTTTTGACCTTTCTGATCAGCGGTCTTTGGCATGGAGCTAACTGGACCTTTGTGATCTGGGGTGCCCTGCATGGCTTTTACCTGATCGTAGAAAATTTCTCTAAAGGTTATATGAAAGAAAAAGGGTTAAGCAATCCCCTTCCTACTTTACTGAAGGATGCTTTTAGCCTGGGGCTCACTTTTGTGTTGGTTTGTTTTGCCTGGATTTTCTTCAGAGCGAACTCGCTTTCAGATGCCATACTCCTGATACAACATTTATTCGTTTGGGTGCCCGGTGATATCGGCTGGATATTGACACCTGAACATAGATTTGAGATCGTACTTTCCTTCCTGGCAATCGCTTTACTATTGACTGTCCAGGTTTTTCAGGAGAAACGATCTATGGGAAATTGGATCTCTATACAGCCTGTCTTTATCAGGTGGACCGTCTACGTGATGCTGGTGAGTATCATCCTGAATTTCGGAGAATTTAATCAGCAACAATTCATCTACTTCCAATTCTAGTCAGAGCAAATTGAAGAGATATGATCAAGTTTTTAGCTAAATGTGTGCTCTTTCTATTTTTGCTCAGTCTGGTGCAAGTAGGTCTGGGATATTTGCTGGAATCCCAACGATCCTTTCACTGGGGACATGAGTATATGCATGCCCGTATGGATCATCTCGAAAAAAGTGGCCCTTATAACATTATGGCTCTTGGATCAAGTCGGGTTATGTGTCATATGGATCCCAATTTGATGGACGACCTGATGAGTGAAAAATTTCCTTCAAAGTCTTTTAATTGTGGATTGGCCGGAACTTTTGCTCCCCTTACTTACCATTTTTATGAAGAATACCTGGAATCAGATGTACCTAAAGCAAAATATGTTCTTCTGGAGCTTGACTGGTTGATGCAACCTACTCCTCCGGATATGCATGTCACAGATTATAAGTATTGGTTTGATGTGCGTGAGTTTTGGTTTGGGATGAAAGGGACGTGGAAGCAGCCAGGAATCAGAAAAGTGAATAAGTTGGTTTCTATGTATGGCTATTCAATGAGTTACATCGAACGTCTATGGAACGTAGGTCTTCTCAAATCCTGGTATGAAGTCGAGCGGGATGGCCCAAATTTAGAGTTGCTTGGGCTAGAAAACAATGGTTTCATCAACCTAGAAGATGCTGTACAATATGCAAGCGATGCAGACATTCGTTCAGGTATGGCTGCTCTGCGAGATGGATTTTTTGCTGATACTACTGTATTGAGTAGTGCCAAAGAAAGAGCCTTCCTTTCTTATGTTGAATTGAAGTCTACTCAGGCAATCAATCAACCCCATATGAAGAGATTGCAGGATCTTATTTCTCGCAGCAAAGCAAAAGGCATACATCTTGTATTCGTTCTTTCCCCCAGGGTATATGCGCCGGACTTATTGGCCATGATGCAGCAGCTACCTGCTGGCCATAAAATCGACCTATCTGATCCCCGTAAATTTCCTGAATTTTATGAGTCCCGATACTCATTTGATGACATGCATCTCAATCATCAGGGAGCGATGTGCTATACCGAATCACTTGCTTCGGCCCTCCAAAACATAATGACTCACCAAAATATTCGCCTGGGCCAAAAATAATCTTACACGCTTTTTTTAGGGTTTCTTATAGTTTTGGAAATAAAATCTTGGTTAATGTCCGATATATTGGCATTTAGAAATTTTTATTTATCCATACCTATTTGTAAGTTTACCCTGGTTTTCAATCAGACAGCTTTTCCAATCTATTTACTTTAACCTACACATTTCCTTAACACAACTAAGGATTAAACGAATTCTTATGAAAAATAACTTGCTCATTTCCACGCTCCTCATTGTCACCCTTTTATTTGGATGCAAAACGACTAAGCCAGACCGAATTGTAAATGCGGCTCCGACGACACCTCCACCTGCTGAGGTATCTCCCCTAAATACAAGAGGTCAGGCAGATCAATCTCAGGTTCAGCGCAGACAGAAGCCCGTAAAAAAAGCTCCTTTTTCTGCTTCTATTAGAGAAAGAATCGATAGCACAAAAAATGCTAACATTAGCCGCATCCAATACTTTATTTCTAAAGACATTACCCTCAAAAGATCTACTCCTATCAACAAACTGGAGATAGATGAGAATGGTATGGTCATCATGGCAGACGGTAAGGAAGAAACGGAAATTCTGATCCCCAGCGATCTAAAAGGAACCTTGCAGGGACACGAAAAAGACCAGGTAATGATCACCTTTAGTGTAAGTGATGATCGTTTCCTCACTTTCGAAAAAAGTGAAAAAGACAATGGCATTTACTATCTGGTAGCTGAATGGGATGAAATGGGATACGGTTCTATCGAATACGGTGGAGAGAAATTCACCATTCTACCAGGCGGCGAAGGAGCTCAATTGATGTTTAGCCTCGAGAGAGTTTCAGCTAATAAATCAGCTAGGGATATTGAAAAAGGAAGGTCAGTAAATCCGGATGGACGCAACTAGTCTCCCTCGGATGCACGGATAAATCTGATATTAGCAAGTATTTGGAATAGCTAAAGAAAATCGCTCACAGTATGATATTTCCCAGGCTTGTTTCTGGGAAATATCTATTTTGAGCCCTTGCTTGCTAATAGGTATTCCATCTCGCTCTTCTCCCCCTAACATCAAAATGGACTGACATCGTATTGGGGTAAAGGCCTAAGCCTCCCTCATTACCGATGATCTCTTTGTCCAGCAAATCCAGGACGATTTTTTTGTCTTCCTGATTTGATCTCCCGTCCTGGTTAATATCTCTTACTCCGATATCCAGGGCCTCCCCCAAAATATGTCTGCTCTGACTCGCGCCACCCACCTCAATATTGTGGAGTGGATGTCTGTATATACTCCTAAGCTTGTAGGCTTCAGGATCATACCCCTTTTGCTTTAAGCGATGCTTGAGCTCGAGAAACTTGTATAGTAACTCAGGGTCCAATAACAAATAAAGCTCATTGAGGGGATCCAGATTATGTACGTGCTTTTTGTAGAAAGAATCCTTGGGAAGAAAATCCCGAAGACGGTGGTCCCCAATAAGTTTTTTGTAAATATGATCTCCACGGATGATGTAATAGGTTTTATTAGCAAGCATGCCTTTATAGGGATCCTTATTGGAGGCCGTTCTCACTTTATATTCATCCGGAAGTTTTTCGTAGGAAACTTTTTCCAATTTTTGCAGCACTTGATCAATCCCTGCTTTGGAGTCTATGTAGGCTTCTTCATTGCGAAGGTTGTACACCCAAAGGCCTATCAGGTCCTGGGTTCGCCAGTACTGCCAGATTAAGGTAAGAGAAACAAAGACAAGGAGTAATAAGATCTGAAGTAGATAAAGCCGGTTGCGCATAATTCTATTTACGCAAATGATACATTTTAGATTCTTTCAAACATCCAGTCTCTCAGGAGATTGAGTACCGGCTTCCTGTTTTCCTCAGATTCATTATGCATTTCGTGAAAATATCCGGGATAGGCTTGAAAAGTAATATCTTCTCCTTCAACTTTTGCAAAAAACTCTTTGCTGGCCTCAAAACTTGTCAGTTCATCTGCATCCCCATGCATGTGCAAAAGCGGCAGATTTAGTTCTGAGGCATGATCTAGCGCCCATTGTGCCGCCTGATGCGTACTGGTAAACATTTGGGGAGAAACCATGTCATGTACCAAAGGGTCGTTTTTATACTTTTCTACTTCCACCGGATCACGAGAAATTGCATTAGCATCCAGTTTCGTGGATTGGGTAAAAGAAGGATAAATATTGAGCATCATTTTAGCCAGGAAGAGGTCTGTGCTACTGGGTTTGAATGCCAGGCGAAACCAGGGTGCTGAAAGGATAAGACCTTTGACATCGGGCTTGCGACGCAGGGCAAAATTCGCTACCAGATTCCCTCCCATACTATGTCCATATAAAAAGATGGCTTTGCCCGGATAAGTACTTCGAGCCTCCTCAATCAAGGCAGCGATGCTATCCATGACCGCATCATAGTTGGGCCAGTGTCCTTTTTTAAAATTGGTTTTGCCATGGCCATACAGATCATAACCGATGGTAGATATGCCTTTTCCCACCAGAAACTTCGCCACATGATCGTAGCGTCCTATATGTTCGCCATGCCCATGTACCAGGCACATTACAGCCTTCGTATCGGAAGCTTCCCATTTTAAGGCATGAAATTTCTGGCCGTTGCTGCTAAGTGAAATGGTCTGAGACATAGTAGTTTTAGTAGGTGTTAGGGTACGAGGGTGTTAGCGTATTAGTGTTGGGATTAGAGTTTAAAGCGTCTTAAAATTCACTTTCCTCTAATACTCAAACACACAAACACCCTAAAACTTCCCCATTAGCAAAAACCCTTTGCTAATGGGGAATAAGATAATAGTTTTGTGCAAATTATTCCCAATCCGTGAACAAACATATCCTTCGTCTCGCGATCCCTAATATTCTGAGCAACCTCTCCGTTCCGCTCTTGAGTATTGCTGATACGGCTCTAATGGGGCGGCTGGAAGATTCGGCACTTTATATTGGAGCCATAGCTCTGGGCAGTATAATTTTCAACTTCGTTTATTGGGGATTTGGCTTCCTGCGAATGGGGACTACCGGGCTCACTGCTCAAGCATTTGGAGCGAAAGATTCTTCTGAAATCACTATGATTTTAAGTAGGTCTTTGGCCGTGGGTTTTATAGGGGCTATCCTTCTTCTCATTTTTCAATGGCCGATTGGCGAATGGGGCTTCAGTATTATCAAAGGAGAGGAAGAGGTAAAAGCAGTCGCAAAATCCTATTACTACATCCGTATTTGGGCGGCTCCTGCGACCATAGCTTCCTATACTTTGCACGGCTGGTTTCTAGGTATGCAAAACGCACGCATCCCCATGTACCTGACTATAGCTGTCAATGTTTTTAACATTGGGCTGAATTTTCTTTTTGTATTTGGGATGGGAATGAAGGCGGACGGAGTAGCCCTAGCGACCGTTATTGCGCAGTATTTGGGCATCATCGCAGCCATTGGATTCTTTTTCGTCCATTATCGAGACTATTTATCCCATTTCAGCAAATCAAAGCTTTTCAAACGAGATGCCCTTATAAAATTCTTTACCGTAAGTCGGGATATTTTTATCCGAACCCTTTGTCTCATCTTTGTCTTCACTTTTTTTACCAATGAATCCTCAGGTTTTAGCAAAGAAATCCTGGCAGTAAATAGTATTCTTCTCCAATTTTTCTTTGTCCTGGGCTTTGGAATTGATGGATTTGCCTATGCCGCAGAAAGTCTGGTTGGCAATTACAAAGGTGCACAGGCCTTTGATGAATTAAAGTTGGCGGTTCGATATTTATTCTTCTGGGGTGGGGGAATAGCTGCTATTGGTTCTATGGTTTATATTTTATTTCCCGAACCTTTGCTGCACATTTTCACAGATGACCCTCAGCTCATAGAAACTGCCTTACCCTTTATTTTATGGATGGTAGCCGTCAGCTTTGTAGGGGGATTTGCCTTTATCTGGGATGGCGTTTATATCGGAGCTACAGCCACCAAAGCCATGCGGGATATGATGCTCATAAGTATGCCTGTATTTTTTCTGGCTTATTATGGCTTAGTAGAAAGTTGGGGAAATCATGCCCTGTGGTTTGCCATGGTTCTATTCATGCTTTCGAGGGCTATTAGCCTGAGCTGGGTTTCAAAAAAGAATATTTTTTCAGCCTAGTCTTTCAGGATATAGATCGCATCATGATCTCTTCCTTTCTGTGCATAATCCAATCCGTATCCCACGACAAAATCAGGCCCAATCTCAAAACCAACATATTTGGGAACAGGAGGATATTTCAAATTAGCGGGCTTATACAACAAACTTACTATTTCAACAGAGGCAGGGGATTGTTTAGCAAAGTAATCACAAAGGAAACTACAAGTAAGTCCACTATCTACAATATCCTCCATGATCAGTACATGGCGATCTTTAAGATCCACCGGTACATCTAGTAGGATCTTCACCTTACCTGAGCTTTCCAATTCATCTCCATAACTTGAGGCTTTGATAAAATGGATCTCAGGGCCTACTTCCATTCTTCTGATCAAATCCGCGGCAAAGAGGAAAGCTCCACTTAAAACCGGAACAATAATGGGATCAGCATCCTTATAATCAGCATTTAACTGCTCTGCCATTTCCTGGATTCTTGCCTGAATACGTTCGGAAGAAATAAATTCTTCAAACTCCAGGTCGTGGATCTTTATTTCCTTTTTCAAATTGTTTTTCTACTTAGGTGGCTAAAATAAAACAAAAAGCCGAACGTAAAATTAGAAGTTCGTTTTAGATTTTGAGGAATCAGGGGTATACGTGGATAAAAAGTGGAAATTTTTATTTCAGGCTTTAAACAATCTCCTTAAAAAACCCATAACATTTCCTTAACTTTGTTTTGGTTTTTCGGTTAACGTGGTGAATGGTTTAATCACAAGAATAAACTCGTGAGCGATCAGATAAAACATGAGTGCGGTTTAGGGCTAATAAGGCTCTTAAAACCCCTCGAATATTACCAGGAAAAATACGGTACTGCCATGTGGGGCCTTAATAAGCTCTACATGCTTATGGAAAAGCAGAGAAACCGTGGACAGGATGGAGCAGGCTTAGCAGTTGTTAAATTGAATGTTAGGCCCGGGCGTCCATATATGGAGCGATTGCGAAGTAATAAAGCACAGCCCTGGTCGCATGTGTTCAAAAAAATAGATCAGGCCCACGAAAGATTCAAAGCCGACTTTCCTGAAACTCATACGGAAGCAGAAGTTCTGAAACAACATTTCCCATTTGCTGGCGAAGTCCTAATGGGGCATTTGCGTTATGGCACACAGGGTAGCTATGGGATTAGCAGTTGCCATCCTGTAGTTCGTACACATGAATATATCAATCGTGCACTCGCCATAGCTGGAAACTTCAATCTTACCAATGTAAATTACCTCTTCGAGAAACTCGTGGAGTTGGGGCAGCACCCCCGATATATGACCGATACGGAAACTGTTCTGGAACGTATCGGCCACTTCCTGGACGTAGCGAATGAGCATTTATACGACAAGTATAAGAAGAATGGGTACTCCCGTAATGAAATTGCAAGGCTCATTTCAGAGGGATTAAACCTTACTAAGGTCTTAAAGAACTCTGCAAGGGCCTGGGATGGAGGCTATGTTATGGGGGGCATTGTCGGCAACGGCGATGCCTTCGTCGTTAGGGACCCAAATGGAATTCGTCCCTGCTTTTACCATATCCACGAAGATTATATCGTCGCTGCGTCTGAAAGGGCTGCAATCAGTACCATCTTTGATCTTCATCCTTCGGATATTCTCGAACTGCCCGCCGGCCATATTTTAAGTATCAAAGGAGGTAGTCAGTGCGCCAAAGTGAAGCCTTTTACCAAAGTTGGTAAGAAGCTTAGCTGCTCCTTTGAGAGAATTTATTTCTCCCGGGGTACAGATATCGATATCTACAAGGAAAGAAAGAATCTGGGGAAAGTAATTGTACCCAGCATTATGAGGAGCATTGATCATGACCTTCAGAATACAGTATTTGGCTTTATCCCAAATACTGCAGAGGGAGCTTTCTTTGGGATGATCAAGGAGTTGGAAAAAGTACTAAATTCTCAAAAGGTAGAGTGGATTAGGGAATTGGGGCCTAAAGCCAAGCCAGCTGACATCCAAAAGATCATCGATATGAGTCCCAGAGTAGAAAAGGTGATCAGTAAGGACGTTAAAATGCGGACCTTTATCACAGACGACTCCGCTCGTGATGATCTGGTCGCCCATGTCTATGATATTACCCGAGGCATTGTCAATACTGATGTTGACAACCTTGTCTGTATAGATGACTCTATCGTTAGGGGAACAACGCTCAAGAAGAGTATTCTTAGCATTTTGGAGAGACTCAAACCCAAAAAGGTAGTCATTGTATCCTCTGCGCCTCAAATCAGGTATCCTGATTGTTACGGAATCGATATGTCTCAAATCGGAAAGCTCATCGCTTTCCAGGCCGCCATTGCCTTATTGAAAGAAAGAGGCATGCAGGATGTTATTGATAAGACGTATCGCAAAATTCTTAGTATGAAGGAGGAAGGAAATATGTCTGCCCGCAATGTGGTTAAAGACATTTATGCTCCTTTTACGGATGAGGAAATTTCAGCCAAAATTGCTTTGTGTAGATTTTCAATCGTCTGATATACAATCTCCAGTTCTGGCTTAAAGTCTTTGGGACAAACCAGTT
>JBCBRM010000024.1:0-123036 GCA_039819665.1 Bacteroidota bacterium | reverse complement strand
TGCAACAATAGCTTTTCTATACCCTAGTAATTTGTCCGCAATTAATCCTCCAAAAATGGGAGTTAGATAAACCAAGCCTGTGTAAAAAGCATAAAGAAGACTTGCATCCTCTCTACTCCAAGCCCATCCTCCTGATGCTATTTCGGAAATAAGAAAATAAACTAAGAGCGCCCGCATACCGTAGTAGCTGAATCGTTCCCACATTTCCGTGAAGAAGAGCACAAATAACCCTACCGGATGATCCAGCACCGTCTTCTGATTGTCGGCTGAACCCCCGTATAGAAAGCCATTAGGCCCCAGGTTCGAATTTGTCATAGTGATTAATTAATTGAGATTGGTGTAACGGCCCCTTCTCCGGCCCGTTTATTTAGATGTAGTTTTAATTGTTAAATGCAGGGGGGTAGATGCTTCGAAAGATGAAGAGAAAACTCCCCAATACATCCTGTAAAATAGACCATTTGCCCTTAAAATAAAAAGTGGAGCTAAGATACGTGTGCAATTACCTAGTTTAATGCGTCAGATTTTTGCATATTTGCGCCTTAAACAAAGATCTGTTTTCAACCCGGGTATGAATTTTCTTTCACATTACTACCTAGATCGAGACCGTAAGGACAGTTGGTTCTTTGTCGGGGTTTCTACTCCAGACCTGGTTTCCATTTTCGATCGGAATGTACGTTTGAAGAAAAATAAAATGCCCCTGATCCGCGAAAACGAAAATAGTGAAGCGGAAATAAGTTTTTATAATGGATGCCTGAGACATATAGAAGTTGATGGCATTTTTCATACCTCTGATTTCTTTAAGGAAGAAACCTCAACTATCAGCAAAATGCTGGTAGATGCCTATGACAAAGATGAGCTGAACCGAGCCTTCTTTATCGCTCATGTGGCTTTTGAATTGATTCTGGACAAAATTCTCATTCAAGAGACGCCAGGATTGGTTGAAAGCTTTTATGCGCATATGGAAAAATTTAGCCTGGATCAGCAGCTAAAGATGACCGAATGGGTGACCAAAACCTCTTTGCCCGGCTACAAAGGCTTTCTTCATAAATTTATCAGCAGGAAATACCTCTCACACTACACAGATTGGGATCATGTCGTCTATGTATTGAAAAAAATACTTATGGGCGTAGGCGTGAAACCCATTGATTTTCTTCACGATAGGAAGTTTATCGACCTTATGCAGGAATATGAGGATGGGCTTAGCGAGCGTTGCTTTTACGGATTTAGTCAACTAAATCGGCAACTATTAAAGATCTAGCAACCTTCGTAAAGAATATGCTGCATTTTGGGGCAAATTTAAACTAAGGAGTAAGGGTAAACGTTATTATGCAAAGCCGTAGGCTTTGTAAATGTAATAGCTGGGGAATAAGGGGCTTTTTGATTGCATTGGATAAACGTATTTTTAATCCTTAATTGCTGATTGATTGCTCCCTCGGGTCAGAATAAATCATGTTACGAAACATAAACAGGTTTTTTACCTTACTCTTATCTTGCTTTCTGCTATCCACACAGGTTTTAGGCCAGGATAACGACCCTTTGGCCGATAATGCTCCCAAATATTCCAACGAATTCTTACGAATCGGAATAGGGGCTCGCGCCTTTGGTATGGGAAATGCCCAAATAGCCGGAGCAAATGATGTTACGGCTGGCTATTGGAATCCTGCTGGACTGGCAAGTGAAGGTGCTCTTGAGTATCCTGAGGTGGCCCTGATGCATGCTTCCTATTTCGCCAACATCGCCAATTACAATTACCTCGGTTTTTCCATTCCCGTTGATACCGCTTCACGCAGACGCTTTGCAGTTACGCTGATTCGGATGGGAATTGATGATATCCCCAATACCCTCCAACTGGTTCAGCCAGATGGGACCATTGATTATACCAAAGTTGAATCTTTTTCCGTAACCAATCTGGCCGGAATTTTTTCATACGCGTGGAGCCCACGCTCAATCCCTCAATTATCTTTCGGAGCCAATGTTAAATTGATTTATCGGGGAGTAGGACGTTTTGGAAATGCCTGGGGGTTTGGATTGGACCTTGCAGCGAAATACAAAGTAGGAGGGCTGGATTTAGGACTGGTAGTTACTGATGCTACTCAAACCTATAATGCATGGACCTATAATACAGAAACCTTTGAACAAGATTTCATCAATACTGGAAATAAGGTTTATCAAAATTCTATCGAAATTACCAAACCAGCTGTGCGCTTTGGGTTAGCATATACCTTAAAACTGAGCAGAAGGATCAACTTACTCGCTGCGATGGACAATGACCTCTACTTTGATGGACAAAGAGTAGGTGCTTTGGCTTCGACCAGTACGGTAAGTTGGGAACCCAGAGCTGGACTGGAAATTGCATATTTAAATGATCAGTATCGGAAAGTTGCCTTCCTGCGTGCAGGTGCATACAATGTACAGCGCATTCAGGATTTAGATGGACAGGAAAATACGCAAGTATTTCCTACAGCTGGAGTGGGGATAGTGGTGAAAAACTTTACCATAGATTACGCTTTGGCAAATATTGGAAACCTTTCCGAAAACTTACATTCTCACATCGTTTCACTGAAATTCCATGTTCAGTAAACTATCTGATAATGTGAGTCCGCAACTTTATTGAAATTAATGTGAAAAGAAAATACCCGGGTTCTTCTATGATCAAAAAGCTTTTTCTACACATTAGCTTGCTTCTTCTACTATCTGGTGTACAGGCCCAAAACTTTTTCTACGGGAACGACTGGTATAAAGCCGCTCCTGAGAGAACCTACATAAAACTTGTTGTAGATACGGACGGTATTTATCGTGTCAGCTTAGCTGAACTTCAGGCTGAAGGATTTGACCTGAGTGCAGTAAATGCAGATAATCTGAAACTATTATATCGGGGCGAAGAGGTTCCCATATTCACCCAAAAGAACGGGAGTGTCCTCGATTATCTGGAGTTTTTCGGAAAAAAGAATGATGGTCGGGTTGACTCTATCATGTATAGAGATCCGAATACAGGTAATCATGTGAATGGATTACAGCCCAATAAAAACCTGAGTCTTTTTACCGATGAGGCTACCTATTATCTCACCTGGGATAATACTCCCTCCCCTAATCGCTATTTCAGCAATTTCGACCCTACCTATAGTGGGAGAACTCCTGTGAGTTCTTTTGCCTATGAATCAAAGGTAGAATATACAGACGGAAGTCCAGGTGCAACGTATATTCAGGGAGGTGGAGGCCCTTATGAGCCTTTTTATACCTTGAACTGTGATTATGGTCCCAGTGAAGGATATGTAGGCCCCAGTTTTGCCTATGGTACTTCCCGCACGATCAATTTCTCTACACCGGTTCCTGCCAATACTGCCGCTCCGCTTGATATCAAGATGCGTATTTTTGGTCGATCCAGAACTCAGCATATCTTCAAGGCTGAGCTGAATGGAAATACCAGCAATCCCATTATAGATACCACGATCAATACCAGTGCGATTTATATCAAGACCTATGAGCGCAATTATATCCCTAGTTCGAACCTGACTGATGATACGGATATTACCTTTCATGCGTTAAGAGCCAATACCGATAACAATCATGTCGCCTGGGCATCCATCCTTTATCAGCGGTTACCGGATATGGTAGGAGATTCTGTATTGAAAATTTCTGATCAGGGGGCTGGCACGAACAAATCTTATTACAGATTGGAAAATGTTGCCGGAGATGCCGATGTGATAGTCTATGACCTTAAAAACAGATTTAGAAATGTGGGCCGGGTGAGCAGTGGAATTGCGGAGGTACTGGTGCAGGGCTTCCCTAATACCAGAGATCTTTATTTAGCTACAGACAGAGGGATTCGTAAACCTCGGATTGAAAGTTCCAGTCTGTCCAGACTCTTTGATCCTAATCAGGGAGCCGATTATGTGATCATTACACATCGGAGTTTGGCCAGTTCTGCAAATGCATATGCCAATTATCGTGATACCGCTACCGTAACGCCTATTGGTTCGGTGAAAGTGGTATATACTGATGAGATTTATGACGAATACAGTTATGGGTCTATAACTCCCTGGGCTATCAAAAGATTCTGTAAAGATGCTTTAGATAACTGGGTCATCAAGCCTCGCTATTTCCTTTTGTGGGGGAAAGGTAAATACAGATTGCGAAATCTGGATGATAACCTGACCCTTGTACCAACTTTTGGTTTCCCTGCCACAGACTATGAGTTCATCAGCCATTTCGACCAAAATAGTAGCGAAATCAATCCAGAGGCCTCAATAGGAAGGATCAACCTTTTTAATAATGATGAAGGCCTCGCTTATCTGGCAAAAGTTGATGAATATGAGCATACAGATTGGGAAGCATGGATGAAGAAAGGAACTTTTCTTGGTGGTGGGGGTACATTAGGGGAACAAAATGCGATTTCCAATGCCTTCAATTTCATGATAGATGTATTTGAAGGAAGACCCTACGGAGGTAGTCCTTTTTACTTCCAAAAAAATAGTGCCCAACAGGTAATTGATCCTGAGGCTGCTTCTTATCATGATGAAATCTCAAATGGAGTTTCAATTATCCACTTCTTTGGACACTCTACTTCCAATATCAATGATGTTTCTATCCGAGAGCCTTTTGAATACAACAACTTCAATCGCTATCCAATCATGTTGGCGATGGGATGTTTTGGTGGGGACTTTACGGTAGGACAAAGTTTCGGAGAAAGATGGATACTAGAACCCAATCGTGGGGCAATCGCTTATATCGGTAACTCAAGTGCGGGTTATTTGAATCCTTTGAGAGATTATGGGAAAGTTTTTTACCGCATTCTGTATGATCGTGCTTTATCTGAGCCTTTAGGAGATGCGATTCGAAACTCAATCGTGTCCTATACTGACTCCCTTTCGGGTATTCAGTATAGAAATCATAGCCGACAGATGAACTTGCAGGGCGATCCTGCTATCATCATGTATGCCCCCAGCCGTCCGGATATAGAAATAACCGAAAGCAATATCTTCTTTGAGCCAGCTAATTTCACTGCTCAGGACGATTCTTTCAATATAAATGTGATTATCAATAACCTTGGGCTGGTCGAATCAGACAGTTTTGAGTTGAAAATCATCCAGCGACTTCCAGATAATTCAGTCAAAGAGCATGTTCGTTTAAAATTGCCTATGGTGGCTTATGTGGATACCTTTACCTACACCATTTCTAATACATTTGGAAATGCATTGGCTGGGCAAAACTTTTTTGACGTATCGGTGGATGCCCCGGATGTAATCGCCGAATATCGGGAAGACAATAATTTTGTTTCCAAATCCCAGGTAGTTCCCGGAAATATTCCGGCTATTCTTTATCCAACTGAATATGCAATCGTAGGGACTGATAAGATAAATTTGCAGGCATCAACTGTATTTATGACTACTGATGATGATGTCTCCTATATATTTGAAATAGATACAAGCGAGGAGTTCAATTCTTCTGCGAAAGTAGAATCTGGAGCAATTAGAGGCACTTCTATTCAAGCCTCCTGGGAAGTTCCCTTCACCCTGACAGATAGTACGGTCTATTATTGGAGAGTAAGATTGAGTGGAGTTGATCCCAGTGTTTGGTCCACTTCTTCATTTAAATATATCAAAGATCAGGAAGGATGGGCTCAATCTCGTCTGCATCAGTTTATCAAAAATAGCATGGACAAGGTACAGGCCGACGAGTTTCAGGATGAATGGAAGTTCTCTACCTTTGCCAAAGAGTTTGAATTTATCGTTGCAGGTAATGGGGGATTTATTTACTCAATAAATGGATCGCTGGAAGCTGACCTCGCACTGCAAGGATTTTCCTCTGGAGGGGTAGGCTTTGTTATTCTGGATAAACTGACCCTGGCTTCGAATATCACCACGGATATTGGTGGACCGGTAAACATCGGCGCTGCAGTAGCACCCGGGCAGTTATTCAAACTAAAAAATGCGATTCAAAATGCCGATGATGGAGATTATGTCATCGTCGGTAGCCATTTCAATCCACAAGTCCAGAACTGGTCAGAAGACGTTTTCAATGCACTGAAACAAATTGGTGTTTCTGACAATATTCGTCTGCTCAATGACGGAGATTCTTTCTTGCTGATGGGTAGAAAAGGACTGAGTTCAGGAGCAACTGAAATTTATGCGCCAACCTCTGAGAATAAATTCGTCTTGAATACTCGTTTGAGTTCTGCATTTGACCGTGGGGCCATAACTTCTACGCGTATCGGTCCATCCATAAATTGGAAAGAGCTTTTCTGGGGATGGAATACAGTCGATCCGGTAAGGGAGGAAAAAGTAAATCTATCTGTATATGCAGTAGGACGCACCAATGGGGATTCATTAATTCTCGAAAACTTTACGGGCGATACCTATGATTTGAGCAATCTGGATGCTAATAGATTCCCTTACCTGCGGGTACAAGCCAATCTGTTGGATACCTTATTCCGGACGGCTCCGCAATTAGACAATTGGCATGTGCTGTTTGATCCAGCACCTGATGGGGTAGTCGATCCGATCAGTACTTTTGAATTCCGTTCAGATACCGTTTTCGAAGGGCAAGACGTCTTTTTGCGTATGGCTGCTAAAAATATTTCTCTCAGAGATATGGATAGTGTAGATGTCTTGATTTCGCTTCAAAGGGAAGATAGATCTCGATTGAGATTGGATACCTTAAAGATTGCACCCCTTATTTCAGATGGGCCGAGTATAGAGTTCGATTATGAATTCAATACCTTAAATAAAGATCTCGAAGGTCCGGTTAATATGGTCATTGAAATCAACCCTTTTCAGGAACAAATCGAGACGCATTATTTCAATAACCTTTTTGTCCAACCGTTTGAAGTCATCGTCGACCGCTACAATCCGATCATGGATGTAACTTTCGATGGAAAACATATTATCAATGGAGATATTGTTTCCCCAAGGCCAGAGATTCTGGTGGAGGTAAATGATGAAAACCCCTTGGTTGCCCTGGATGATTCTACTACTTTCGAATTGTACTGGAAGCAAGGAGTATCTGCGGGGATCAATTTCGAGCGCATCTTTATGGATGACGAAAGAGTCGAATGGCAGCCTGCCCAATTGCCGGATAACAAAGCACGCCTGTATTTCCGTCCAGGGAAAAATTACTGGCTGGCTGAAGGTGAGTATACCTTGCGGGTACAAGGCAAAGACAAGCGTGGAAATTCGGCGGGTCAGGGAGAGAATTTTTATGAGATTACATTCAAGGTTGAAACAGAAAGTAAACTCACCCGCATTCTTAATTATCCTAATCCTTTCTCAACCTCTACCCGCTTTGTCTATACCTTATCGGGAGTAGAATTGCCAGAGGTGTTCCAGATTCATATCTACACCATTAGCGGTAAGTTGGTAAAAGTGATTGATTTGATTGAAATGGGAGATGTGAACTTCGGGCATAATATTACGGAATATGCCTGGGATGGGACGGACGAATATGGCGATAAGCTCGCCAATGGAGTCTATTTATACAAAACAGTAATTCGCATGCCTGAGCAAGAACTCAAGCTTCGTGATGAAGGTCTGGAGCAATATTTTAACAATGGCTTCGGGAAAATGTACATTATGCGATAAAAATACATGCACTTAGCATAAAGGGCTTGTCTAGTAGGCAAGCCCTTTTTCTTTTCCATACAGGTGGCTATTTCTACCACCTATTCTGAATTTTTGGAATTTATTGCAACACGAAATGGAATTTGAAAGCTGTTTTATTAATTTACTATTCAAAATATATACACCGGAAAACTACCCTTTATGAAGATGCTTATCTGGGTCAGCTGTTTGCTGATCGGTTTCCCTGTATTCTCCCATGCCCAAATAGAAGAAGCTTATTACGAAAGTGGTGAGCTTAAATCTGCAACTCCTCTCAATGATAAAGGTATATTCGAAGGCACGGCTTTTACCTATTATAAGTCTGGCGCTATCGCTAAAAAACGACAGTTTAAAGATGGTCAACAAGCTGGTCTTGAACAGGAATTTTATCCTTCCGGTCAACTAAAGGCAGAATGTAATTATGCCTATGGCCGCATCCATGGGCTCCGTATTGAATATTACCAAAATGGAGACATGAAGTTGAAAGAAAATTGGTACTATGGGAATCGCAAGGGAGAAGTGAGTGTGTATTATCCCGGCCAGAAAATGCGTATGTATGGCCTGGTAGATGGAGACGATCTTGAGTTTGCCCAGAGATTTGATGAAAAGGGTATGTTGCTGACGGAAAGGATTTCTGCGGTAACCGTACCTCTCGAGTTTGAGCGCATCATGAAGCCTCGCTATTTCCTCAAAAAAGGAGAGACTCTTGAACAGGGCGTTAACCTGGTTCAGGTTTTTATCCCGAAAATCCCCCAGCGTTACCTGAGCTTTGACAGTCCTTCCGGAAGAATTTCATTCAGTACAGATCCCAAATATTCGCTAATTCTGCGTCCCAATCCTGGCCAAAAAGAATTTATCCTAAAAATCAGGATCACGCCTGAGGGCAAGAAGGCTAAAACTGAAACGAGAGAGATTCGGATTCCGATAGCCTTTAATTAATTCTCATCTGGCATTTAACGTTTCTTTTACGGGCTTTAACAAAGCTTTAACCTTTTTGTATGGGGATTAAGTTTAGCTTTGAGAATTGCGAGATATCGCATATTCACTCACCTAAAATCATTTAAGGAAATATGGATTTCAATAAGCTAAGCAACTATTTGTTTTTCCTCCTCTTTTCTGTCTTTTCCCTCCCTCTTCAAGCTCAAGAAGATAAACAGCCAGAATTTCTAAAAGGTCTGGTAAAAGCCAGTGAAGAAGACCTCGGACAGCAACAAATCATGCTGGATGGAGAAAGTGTACCTGTATACAAAACAGATGGTACACGCGTGAAAGGAATGGAGTTGATGCAGATGATGATGAAAAATGAGTACTATCCAGATATTTATATAGATGATTCTAAAGAAATTAAGGCCTTTCTCCTTAGACCTATCACGGCTGAAGAAAAGAAGATGATGGAGGAAGCCATGGCCAATGCACAAGCTATGATGGATGAGTCTTCAGATTTTCTGGGGAAAGAAGCCCCTGATTTCTCTGGTACTGATCTGGATGGAAATGAACATAGCAAAGAATCTTTAAAAGGGAAAGTTGTGGTGCTAAATTTTTGGTTTATCGCCTGTAAGCCCTGCATCATGGAAATGCCGGAGCTCAATGGACTAGTAGAAAAGTACGAAGGCAAAGAGGTAGTTTTTCTGGGATTAGCCACAGATAGAGAATCTCGTTTACGTCCTTTCCTCGAGAAAACTCCCTTCAACTACCAAATCGTACCCAATAGCGGCCAACTCGCCAATACTTTTGAAGTACTGGGCTTTCCCACACATATTGTGATAGATCCGGAAGGAACAGTGGTATGGGCGACTACGGGCTTAGGGCCTACTACGGTTGAGACTTTGGATCATCAGATCGAGACTCAGTTGGCTGAGAAGGAGTAGGGAACGTTCAAGCGCAAGAACGAAGCAATCTCCTTCAGCCAAATAGTTAATAAAAGTCAAGGGGATTGCCTCGCCAGAGATTCTGTCTCGCAATGACAAAGGCTTTGTAAATATTTTAAACCTGCTTTGCTCCGATAAGTAAGCTCGAACCCAAAAAAGAGTTCAAAACTAACAGATATGTTGAATGAGTTCGCTTCCTGACAAATGCGCTTGAAATTATTTTTTTATTTTTGCGTATAGGAGAGGGAATTGAGTACTCTAAACGAATCTCGATTTTCTTTCTCCAGAAATGCCGCACAATCAAAGGGAGTATAATCCGATTTTACAGAAGATGAAGTTATATAGTCTGCGTTGTTCCTTTCTTTTGATCCTTCTGACAGGAATGTTTTCTTTTTTGTCTGCTCAGATCGTTCAACCCGTTAAATGGTCTTACAATAGCAAACAGGTAGGTCCCAATGAGTTTGAATTGACCTTTCAGGCCAACATAGATCCGGGATGGCATCTTTATTCCCAATTTGTAGAAGAAGGTGGGCCTATTCCAACGACCTTTTACTTTGAAAGTGCTGAAGCGGTAGAAGTTAGTGCTGAAGCGGCAAAGGAAGTCGGCAAAATTACCCGCAAGCATGATGAAATCTTTGACATGGAGGTAGCTTATTTCTCGGATAAAGCAACTTTCATCAAAAAGGTAAAGACAACAGGTCCCATTGGTAAACTCTCAGGTTATTTGGAGTACATGGTCTGTGATGATGAGAAATGCTTACCCCCCAGTGCAGTAGATTTCAATTTCGAACTTAAAAGCTTGCTTGCCGAAGAGCCCCTGGGCGAGCAGGTCAAAGAACCTCAGGTGCAAGCCCCTCCTCCGCCCCCACCTGTCAAACCAAAAAAAGAGAAGAAAGACAAGAATAAAGTTGAGGATCAAGCGCAGAGTGGTCCCAGTCCCCTGATAAACGCTTCGCAGTCAGAGGAACAGACTAGTTCTCCCTTTGACAACTCTACCTTAGGAGGACTCTCTAACGCGAATGATATTCTCGATCCTGTGAAATGGACCTTTCGCTCCAGCAAAACAGGAGAAGAAACTTATGAGCTACGCATAGCAGCTGAAATTGAGGAAGGCTGGAAAATATACTCCATGCATCAGGAAGAGGGTGGCCCAAATCCTACTGAAATTATTCTGGAGGAGGGAAGCTACGAGCCGATCGGAGAGATGAAGGAAAGCCCCAAAGCAAAAGGGGGGCATGATGAAGTTTTTGACATGGACGTGCTTTCTCTCAAGGGGAAAGCCCTATATACTCAGGAAATTAAAAGTAGTGATCCAAAGCTTGTGGTCAATGGAGAATTGATCTACATGGCTTGTGATGCTAGTAAGTGTATTTTCCCTCCGACGGTTTCTTTTAATATTGCCTTGGACAAAAGTATGGCTGTGGTGGAAGAAGTGGACGCAGGACCTGCGGATGAAAGTTTCATGATAGGATCCATAGATTTGAAGAATCCTATTTCTTCTTGTATAGAAGCCATCAAGCAGAGCGATAGCCTTTGGGTTACCTTTCTGCTTGGATTAGTGGGAGGTTTTGTTGCCCTGTTGACCCCTTGTGTGTTTCCTATGATTCCGATGACGGTTTCCTACTTTACCAAAGGAACCGAAAATAAAAGCAAAGGAATCAGTCAGGGAGTCATGTACGGCCTGATGATCTTTCTGATCTATGTGCTGTTAAGTTTACCTTTCCATTTGTTGGAAGGAGTGCAATCGGATATCCTGAATGTCATTTCCACCGATCCCTGGTTGAATTTCTTCTTCTTCCTGATCTTCGTGGTTTTTGCCATTTCCTTCTTTGGCTACTTCGAATTAACAATTCCCCATAAGTGGACAAACAGAGCCAATTCAGCTTCTGATATTGGAGGCCTTGTAGGTATATTTTTTATGGCACTTACCCTGGTACTGGTTTCCTTTTCATGTACGGGACCCATTCTTGGGGGACTACTCGGAGCTACCAGCATGAGTCCTGATACAGGAGCTATGCATTTGACAGCTGGAATGGGAGGTTTTGGAGTTGGGCTGGGATTGCCGTTTGCCCTCTTTGCGATTTTCCCTAGCTGGTTGAATACCCTTCCAAAATCAGGGGGGTGGATGACCAATTTGAAAGTGAATCTCGGATTCATCGAATTGGCGCTGGCAATAAAATTCCTCTCTCGAGCAGATTTGGTTTGGAATGCAGAACTCCTATTAAGAGAAATTTTCATTGGGCTATGGATCATCATCGGTATAGCGATGTTTGCCTATAATATGGGCTGGATACGCTTTCCCCATGATACACCTTTAAAAAAGATCAAAGCGAAACACCTGATCGGAAGTGGATTGATCCTGGCCTTTGTGATTTATCTTGTTCCGGGTTTGGGCAAGGATGATAAGAAAGCCAACCTTTCCTTGATCAGTGGTTTTCCTCCGCCCCTTTACTACAGCATTTACGATAAAGAAAATAAATGTCCCTTGGGAATAGATTGCTTCAAGGATTATGATGCGGGAATGGCTCATGCCAGAAAGGTGAATAAACCTGTCATGCTGGACTTTACTGGCCTGGCTTGTGAAAATTGTCGCCGCATGGAGGAAAATGTTTGGGTAGATAATAGTGTTTTCGATAGAATCAGCAAAGATTATGTATTGATTTCTCTCTATGTAGATGACCGAACTAAATTGCCTCAGTCAGAACAGAGAGAGATTCAAATGGCAAATGGGAGTAAGGTAAAGATCAGGACGATTGGAAATAAATGGTCCACCTTTCAGACCCAAAACTTTCAACATAATACCCAGCCATACTATGTGCTGATGAGTCCAGATGAAAAACTTCTCAATAATCCGGTAGCCTATACACCCGAAGTGAGTGAATACCTCAACTTCCTGGACTGTGGTTTATCGGCCTTTAAACAGACAGCAGAAAAGTAAATTTCAATTTTCATTTTTAATCACATAAAACTATTAACCATGAGAAAAACACTGGTGACACTCCTGTTACTGACGGGAGTTATTATTGCTTATGCTCAAGATGTAGCGACACTCAAAAGCCAACTTATCGGAGAATGGGTATTCGATACCATGGTGCTTCCCGAAGATGCTCCTGAGGAAGAGAAGTCAAAAATGGAGATGATGAATCGAATGATGGGCAATGTTAAGATGCTCTACCAGGAAGATGGACGCTACCTTATGGACGGTTTTGGGAAGTCGGAAGAAGGAAACTGGACCATTGAAGAACCGGGAACCCATATAAAATTTGTCAATGATAAAGGGCAAGAAAACAATATCGAATTTAAATTTGATGAAAATGGAATGCTCCATACGACTGTGGGATCTTCTGGAGCTGCTATGCGTTTGATGCATCCTGAAGAAACTCTGGGTTTAACGATTTCACAGCAACCCGAAGGTCCTGAAGTTGTAAAAACTTCTGCTGAAGCACTCGCTAAGAAATGGTTTATCGTAGATCGGATCAAAGCAGACGGAAAGCCTGTGACGGAAATGTCTTTAAAGCTTACGGCGGGATCATTTATGGATTTTCGACCAGATGGCTCACATGCGATCCATATTTTGAGCATCGATCAGGAGGGAGAATGGAAGTTTGATGAAGAAAGTTCTATGATCACGACTATTCTTGAGGGAGAAAGCAAAGAGTGGTATGTATTGGAAATTTCAGATACAGAACTCAAACTGTTGCAGGGAAAGAAAGGAGATACCTACATGTTTAGCACCACTTCTCCTGAAGAAGAATAGAAAAATAGAATATGATTTATTCGGGCCTTTCTTCTTTTGAGGAAAGGCCTATTTTTCTTTCATGGTCAATACTCCATCCCAATCCTCCCCAATTTCGGTTTGTAAATTTTGTTGGGCTTTTTCGAGGTAAATGCGACTGGCTTTATCTCCCGGATTTTTGCTGAGAATATTTTCAAATAATTCTACTGCAGCTTTGAAATCTTTATCGAAATAGCTGGCGACTGCAGCCTGAAAATCTGAGAGGCTTTCTATCAATTTTTCCCCTTCTTCCGGTTTCCTTCCATTTAGACATTCAAAAACCTCTACTGAATTTTGCTTTCCTTTTACCTGGACTTTCCCCAGGTAACGCAGGGTATAATTATCTTCTTCTGAAAGCTTGGCTTTCACTTCCCCGGAAAGTAAAATAGATGCCCCATAGTACTTAGTCAGGCCTTCCATGCGTGAGGCCGTATTTACAGTATCGGAAACAGTAGCTGCATCTGTACGCTTATCATCGCCAATAATTCCCATCATCAGACTGCCGGCATGTAGACCCATTCCCATGCGGATCATATTCCCATTTTCTCCCGGTAAGAGAGGTTTATAGGTCCGAATGCGTGTTTGTATATCGATAGCAGCCTGAAGCGCATGATCCTGAGACTGTAGGAAAATGGCCATGATTCCATCTCCCAGGTATTGATTGACGAAACCTTTATGCTCCGTGATACTCGGTCCTATGGTTCGGTGGAAATCATTGATGAAGCGGAAATTTTCTTCTGGACTTAAATCCTCGACCATGCTGGTGTAGTTTCGAATGTCTGAGAAGAAAACCGTCACTTCCTTTTCCGTAGCATCCCCTAATTGTACATCCAGAATGTTTTCTTTTCCCAAAGAGCGTATAAAATCAAAGGGAACGAACTTGGCAGATGCAGCATTGATTTTTTCCTGTAAGTCCAGCTTATCTTCCAATGCAACTCTCTTTTCTTCCTCCAGTTCGCGCCTTTGTCTACCAATAGCTAACCCAAAAAATGCAAGTAGAATAATAACACTTATTTGACTGGAAATAATGGCTTCCTCCTGGCTGGTCCAGTTTGTTTTTAGAATGGGGCTTAATAGCGGAAAACCAACTCCTACCAACATAACGGTGAGCCCAGCCAGTAAGTATTTAGCCGTCTTATGTCCTCTTCTGTGAGCGAGAATTCCCCAGACTACCATAGTGACTAATCCTACCAGAGCAAAAAACAAGGAAATACTCACCATGGGATCAATACGACCACTTTCGCCCCCTCGATAATGATAAGCAGCACTGTCCAAAATGAAAAAACTCAAAAAGGAAGTGGAAATGATAAGCAAGGCAGATAAAATTCGCAAGAAGGTTTTCCATTTGGGGGACATTTCCCCTATTTCCAAAAAGTGAAAAGAGAAATACATAAGGCCAACAGCTGCCAAGGTTGCCAAGCCAATATTAAAAGCAAAATCAAACTCCTTCCAGTAAGGAAAAATAAATGGCAGGTAATTGGTAACCATCATCATGAGTGCCAAACCCACCAGAAATATGATGTAATAGAGATAATACTTGAGACGAGTGGTAAAAAAAAGAAAAATGAAGAAGATGGCTTGTATAAGGACTATCCCAAAGAAAACCCCATTTATTTGCCAGGTTCTCATTTCATCCTCCATGATTTTTATAGGATTGATCTGACCAAGCCTAATGCGGTAAGGTTTCTTGATGCGTGCAGGGGTATCTAACCTTATATACACAATTCGACTCTCGCCTTTGGGTACAAAAACATTGAATTTATTTCTCCAATCCGGTACAATTTTCTCATCCAGCGGAAGATCATTTCCCGAAATAATATGTGAATACTGTCCCAGACTATCCTCGATGTAGATATCGATTTTTCTCCAGGATTCTTCTGCATACCCAATCTCAAAGGCATAATCGTCGTCCCGATAATTTTCAGATCGAAGTTTTAGTTTCAACCAAAACACCCGATCATCCGGACTCTTGGTAAAGTTTACCGGATAAGTAAAGTTTCCACTAAATTGCTGTTGAATTTCAGGACCTATAACATCCTCAATTTCAAGTGTCTGGCTACTATCTTCCAGAACCAGAAATTCGGCAAAAAATGAGTAGTAGAAATACTCCCCACTTGAATCAGGTTTTAAATGTGTGTTTCTTAATAAATATCCATAGTTACCTGCGATCCAATTGTGTGTCTTTACACTAAAGTTTTCAGTACTATCCTCTGTTTGATAATTGTAGGTGGACAGATGAGCAAGGGAAATACGCCAGTTTATCGTATCCTTTTTACGTTTGAAATATGCAGCGGTAGAATCCATGAAGCGGAGCTGCTCTGGCTCCACAGATGTTGCCCATTTTTTTGAATCATTCTTTAACTGCCTCCCATAAAAAGACCATTCATTGATCGCATGATATTTTACCGAATCGGATCGGGTTGTATCAATAATTTGAACCACTGAATCTATCATTCGGGCATAATCTTCCGCATCTTGTGCTCGCAAGGAGGGATAAAATGAGAAGAGGGAAAAACCTAGTATTAGAAGGAGCCTTAATTTCATAGTTGTCAAATGGAGTATCCAGGGGCAGATACACTCTGTTCGAAAGACCTTTTAGCATATAAAAGGTTTATAAATTACCAAAAAAAACAGGCTTAAACTATATAAGGGATTCCAGGATGAGCTTGCCATCCAGATTGTGGAGCATTTCATCTGTCGCCCTTTCTGGATGGGGCATGATACCCAATACATTTCTCTCCGCATTACAGATTCCGGCAATATTATCCAGGCTTCCATTGGGATTGGAGCTACGGGTGATGCTACCTTTTTCTGTGCAGTACTGAAAAAGGATTTGCTCATTGTCCCAGAGAGATTTTAATACATCTTCTGAGCAAAAGTAATTGCCATTTGCATGCGCAATCGGGATTTTATAAGCTCTGTTTTCCAGACTTTGGGTCAGGATGCTGTCGAGATGTACGGGCTTTATATAGACATTCTTGCAAATAAAATTCATGGATTTGTTTCGCATCAAGGCACCTTCCAGCATACCTGCTTCTGTCAGCATTTGAAATCCATTGCAGATACCCATCACATACCCCCCCTTTTTTGCATGGGCAATGACTTCATTCATGATGGGGGAAAATCGGGCGATGGCTCCTGAACGAAGATAATCTCCATAAGAGAATCCGCCCGGCAAGAAAAGGAAGTCGCAGCCCTGAATATCACGCTCCTTATGCCATAGTTTGACTACCTCCTGTTGGAGGTTTTGACGCATGCTATAGATCAGATCATCATCACAATTGCTGCCGGGAAAGCTAATAACACCGAATTTCATGATGCTTTGGTTACTGTTAGGGTAGACTGGCGGATGTATGTACCCCTACTTTGTTTAATTCATAAATTGTAAAGCCCTCCAGGCTCCTTTTTTGATAATTTCCCAGGAGCTGAGGATAACGGGCTTGAAGCAAAGGGAAATTATCATTTCTATCCAGCACGATATCAGGAGGATTCTTTCTAAATTGTTCGTAGACTTCACGATCTGTTTCCCTTTTGGAAAAAATGCGATCTGAAGCACCTGGAAGGGTCGGTATTTTATAGTGTGCAATACGATAATCCGTGTACCGATTCGCACAATGATATCCCAGCGCTACATATAGTTTTGGATTAAATTCCATGACCCATAATTCTTTCTCCTCATTTCTGTTTTGCAGGCTGTAAATAGGAGCTTCTCGATTTAGTATGCCCATTTGCCCTCCATGAAGTAAGACTGCTTCCTCAGCCGGATGAAAAAAGGCAAATGTTTGGGGAAAACGAATTCCCAGATAAGACATATAGCTATAAAAAGGAACAATCAAAATAGCAATAAGGAGTGCATAACGTAGTCTAAACACCCACTTGAAATCGAAAGTCTTGGCTGTATAAAAAACGACCGGAGGTACAAGCAGAATAAAATCTGTCAGGTCCAGTCGATTAAATTTAAAAGCAAGTGCGAACATGATTCCTACCAGCCATACAGCCATGATCATTTCGATGGATCTGACTTTGGTTACATAGGAATAAAAGCGTAAACGGAAATGCAGAAATCCGATAGTACTCAGCAAAAGAATGGCCGACAAATAAGTCAACCAGATTTGCATAACAGCCATGCTTCCCAATTCTGGATTTTCAATACTTTTCAAGACTACCCGGTCCAGATAGGAAACCAGGCCTATGTCCCACCAGTCCCCCAGTATTCCTGAGAGATAAAGGATCAGGACCATGCCGCCAAGTACACTTAGCATTCCTCCTATGAGAGACACTAGTTCATCCAATCGGGCTTTTTTCAGGAAGATATAGGCAAAAGCAATTCCTATGAGAATAAAAATCACTTTATAGGATGCCAAAATAGCAATCATCATCCAGAATCCTACCCGGAACATGATACGGTAATTTTTTTGTCGATTATCACCCAACTCAAGCAAAGAGGCGAAAGAAAAGATGATGGGTAAGAGGACAAAAAGGGAGGCACTAAATTGCTGTCCATACCAGGGAACCGAAACCAAAAAGACAAAGGTGATAGAGGTCAGATTTACGTTTTTCCGGAAGAGTTTATAATCCGCGAGAATCCCATTGAAATAGGCAGCAGTCAGGTAAATATAGAAACAGGCAAATATTCGTATGGCCAATAATGCCCCATCTCCAAAAGTCTGGTAAAAGAAAGCATAAATCCAGATCATGATGGGAGGGCCGGTAAACCAGGCGTCCGCATATAGCTGCGGATCCCCGGCGATACTTTGCCCTAGCAGCAAATAAAAAGATTCCTCTTCCAGGAGAAAATTCCCATCAAATCCCGGCAATCGGAGGATTGGGATCAATACCAGCAATAAGAGGTGGACTGGTGGTGGAATATTTATCAGGAATCGAATCAATTTGCGTAATTTGCCCAGCGATTTCGTTCCGAGCAAGTTAACAGTTGAAGTCAAAGCGTACAACAATGACCCCAGAAGAATTAAGCAAACAGATACGAAAAAAAGGTTCTTTCCTTTGTGTGGGATTGGATACAGACATGGATCGCATTCCGGAGCACCTGAAAAAGGAAGCAGACCCGGTATTTGCGTTTAATCGTGCGATCATTGAAGCCACGCATGAGTACGCTGTTGCTTATAAACCCAATATTGCATTTTATGAATCTTTGGGTTCGAAAGGTTGGGATAGTCTAGCTAAGACGATGGAGATTATTCCCAAAGATATCTTTACTCTGGCTGATGCAAAACGAGGTGATATTGGCAATACTTCCCGCATGTATGCCAAAACTTTTTTCGAAACCTATGATTTTGATGGAGTAACGGTAGCTCCTTATATGGGCAAGGATTCTGTAAGTCCTTTTCTTTCCTTCAAAGACAAATGGGTTTTTCTGCTTGCTCTGACCTCCAATCCCAGTTCGCACGATTTTCAGCATCATAAGGAAGAGGGAGAGGCGCTTTACGAAAAGGTCCTGAAAAAAGGCAAATCATGGGACGAAGAATCTGAAGGTCATTTAGGCTTTGTGGTAGGAGCTACACAGGCAAACTCATTAGCCCATATCCGTAAAATAGTTCCAGATAGTTATTTACTCATTCCTGGAGTAGGCGCGCAGGGAGGTGATCTGGATGCGGTATGTGTTCATGGAAAAAATCATACCGGTGAAGGCATGCTTATCAATTCCAGCCGAGGAATTATCTATGCAGGTTCTGGAAAAGATTTTGCTCAAGAAGCAGCCCAGCAGGCAAGACATCTTCAAGCTACGATGAAGGGATACTTGTAAAAATACAGGTTTTGGGTGTTCTCGTACTCTGGTTTAAGAATTATGGAAAACCTGAACACAAGAACACTCTCCTCATTCCTCCTTCCCCGTCGGTATTCTTAAATCAAATGTGGTTCCGAGGCCAGCTTCTGAATCCACGGATATCTCCCCACCCAGTTTTTCTACGGCTTCTTTCACAATGTAGAGTCCGATTCCGGAGCCCTGACTTTTCTGTGTGGCGCGGTAAAACATCTGGAAAATTTTATCCTGGTATTTTTCTTCGATTCCTATTCCATTGTCTTCCACCCGGATGAAAGCCTCATTTTCTTTCAGTTTTATGCTAACTTCTATAAAAGATTCCTCTTTTTCTGGATCGTGGTAGCGGAATGCATTGGATAAGAGATTATTAAAAATGGTTTTGAGACGGGTGAGATCGGAGACAAAGTTTGCTTTTCCTTCAATCTTTAAAAGTGTTTTTATAGGTCTGCTATTTCCTTTAGGACTGAGAGATTCAAAGGCTTCCTCCAGTAACTCTTTGAAATTTACTTCTTCAAATTTGAGTTCAAGGCGGGAATTACGGCTGTATCCAATGATATCTTTGATGAAGTCATCCAGCTTTTGGATGCTGTTGTCCATCAAGCCCAGGTATTTTTGCCTGAGGTTTTCGTCTGTTTCAATGCGTGTGATATTGATGAGGCCTGCGATGGATACTAAAGGAGCTCTCAGATCATGGGAAGTACTGTACACAAAGCGATCCAACTCCCTATTTACTTTCTGTAACTCTTCAAAATTCTCCTTAAGGCTTCGTTCTACCTCTTTGAGTTGTGTTACGTCTCTAATAGCTCCATCATGATATCTTTTTCCATAGGTATCATAGGAGGGAACAGAAGAAATGAGTCCCCAGAAAGATGTGCCGTCTTTTCGCTTGAATTCAACCTCCTCATTAAAAAAAGAACCTTGTTCCTGGACAATTCTCACAAAATCATTCCGCCTATCAGGATCCATGTACAGCTCTGAAGGATCAACGGTTAGGATCTCCTCTACTGTATGATACCCAAACATGCGGGCAAAGGCCAGATTTACATAAATAATTCCCTCATCTCTACTGCTTCTGAAAATTCCTTCCTGCACACTATTACTGATAGACTCAAACATCGATTGCTTTTTGTAAACCTGTTCCAATTCCTCAGCCTCGGTAGTTATGTCTTTTAGGAAAAACCAGTATTCCTTTAGATTTCCATTTGCATCTTTTTCAGCGACAAAGCGGGAACGATATTGAAAGTTAACCTCTTTAACCTCCAACTTGATTTGCTCTTCAAAGTTGACCCCGCTTTTTGCCCGTTTCAATAAGTCCTCCCAGTATGATTTTAATTTTCCCTTTAGAGAATCAGGAAAATTGCTCCCTTCAGCTAGAGAAATAGAAAATCGACTTTGAAAATGTTCTTTGAAGCCTCTGTTCAGGTAGGTGATTTTATTTTGCGTATCCAGGGAGACAATCATTTCCTCGCATTGATCCAGTATATACCCCAGCCTGCTTTCTTTTTTTCTACTTTCTCTGTATTCCTGATAAAGCCCTGTTTTTGAGAATTCAGAGATGGCTTTCACATGTTTTTTATTGTTAATATCAGTTCTTCTTTCTACGGATTTCGGAGCGAGTAATGCATGTTCTTGATGTTTCTCCATGGATGAGGTAAATGAGTGCCTATAAGAACTATCTTTAATATCCTAATAGAATTTAGCTCTGTTAGTTTATTGAATTACAAGCTAAAATATATTTACGGTCAAAAAAATTCATATAATGAACTAATCTTAACGTCTGATTTTTAGTATGCGTTTTCATTCCTGAACGCTGGAAATAGATTTTTAAGAAAAATTTTCCTTGAGGCAAGAAAATCTTACCCTCATAAATCTAAAAAAAAGCATTATAGCACTGCTCAGTCTTTAATATATTACATCCGATCTGCCTCTGATCCAGGAAATTTAGGGCTTGATTTTATAAATTCTGGTGTAAAGAAATAGGAGAAAAGTAGAGATTGTTTTCCTGGAATTTAGACTTGCATTGGGTCTTCTGAAATTTGGGAACCTATGATTTTTGGCTTAGCCAAAAATGGGATTAGGTGGAATTTTTGGATTTGGCAATTAGAAATAGAAATTTACCCTTGTTAAAGATTTTTGGTAAAAAAATCAGAATACCCTCAGGATTCTTTATATTGCCAACCATTCGAAAGGTAATAGAATATTTATGGCACGCAACAAAGTGCTAATCGTCGATGACGAAAAGGACATTTTAGATCTTTTAGAGTATAACCTTGAAAAAGAAGGCTATGAAGTCTTGTCTGCGATGGATGGTGACGAAGCTATCACAATGGCAAAGACTGAGAAGCCTAATATGGTTTTACTGGACATCATGATGCCTCAGATGGACGGGATCGAAACTTGTCGTAGGCTGCGCGAACTTCCTGAATTGAAAGGAACTTTTATTGTATTCCTTACAGCGAGAGCTGAAGAGTATTCTGAGCTAGCAGGCTTTGATGCCGGTGCAGATGACTATATAGCCAAACCTATTAAGCCTCGTGTTTTGCTTTCACGTATTAAGGCCATTCTCAGAAGGGATCAGACCTTTAAGGATGAACAGGATATGTTGAATGTAAAGGATTTGGAAATCATCAGGGATGAATATATCGTGCGTAGAGGAAATGAGATTTTCAATCTGCCGAGAAAAGAGTTTGAACTGCTCTATTTTCTGGCTTCTAAACCCGGAAAGGTTTTTCGACGGGAGAAATTGTTAGAAAAGATCTGGGGAGATGTCTACGTAGTTGATCGTACCATTGATGTGCACATTCGTAAATTGAGAGAAAAGATAGGTGAAGGCTATATTCAAACAGTTAAAGGAGTTGGCTATAAATTCGCCAAAGAAAAATGAAATCAAAACTCCCCTCCTCAATTCTGGTCTCCCTCTACCTGAGCATAGGGCTCACTGTTTTTTATGTATTTATTAGGTCGGCTGCGAGCGACTGGGATTTTACAGAAGCTTTCGGAGAGATTCTGCTTTTTCTATTTATTACCTTCCTGAGTTTGGTGATGACTCTCGAATGGTTGGTATATCGACGCCTGAAATCCCTTCAACTGGTCAATCAGCGGGAAATAAAGAAACTCAAGGACCTAGAAACTTATCGCCGTGAGTTTTTAGGGGAAGTATCGCATGAACTGAAAACTCCAATTTTTGCGGTTCAGGGATTCATCCATACGCTAATGGATGGAGCTATAGATGATGAAAAAGTGCGAATGAAATTCTTGAAGAAAGCCATGCGAAATGCAGATCGGCTTTCAAGCCTGGTGGAAGATCTTTTGATTATTACCCAGGCGGAATCAGGAGAAATGGAGATGAAGATTCGAAAATTCAGGATTTATGAATTGATAATTGATGTTATCGAATCATTAGAGTACAAATTCACAAAGAAAAACCGCAATATATCTTTCCGTTTGGTCAGTAATGGGCATGAAGACACATATGTACTGGCTGATCGTGAAAGAATCCTTCAGGTGCTTACAAACCTCGTTGACAATGCCATCAAATATGGAGATTCAGAAGGGGAGATTCAAGTTGCTCTTACTTCAGAAGAAAATAAAATGTATGTAAGTGTAGCTGATGAGGGGAAAGGTATTGATAAGGAACATTTGGATAAAATTTTCCGAAGATTTTACCGGGTAGACAAAAGCCGCTCACGGGATAAAGGGGGTACAGGTTTGGGGTTAGCCATTTGCAAGCATTTGTTAAAACTCCACGGAGAGCAAATTACGGTAGAAAGTAGCCCGGGATCTGGGACAGTTTTTACTTTCTCTCTTAAAATGACCAGCGATCAATAAGAAAAGATTTCCACAATCCTTTTTTTCATTTCTATTAATTTTTTTCTGTAAGGGAAAAATCTTTCTCCCTGTTTATCTGTTAGTTGGACGAAAATCTATATGGGAATTCCTTCATTAACAAGTATTTAACTCTCCCTTAATCGAAAAGGCGACATTTTATTAATTTTTCTTACCCGCTTAAATGAGCCCAAAAATTAGGCTTTTGACTATTGACGTAAGAAAAAAATGCCATTAAGTGCAGGATTCGTGCCTTTCCAAAAATTTGATTTTAGAAGGGGTAGTTGTATTTTAGTTGATCTGCTTACTTTAATAAGAACCTAACATGAAGCAATTACTTACCTTTTTAGCGTCATGTCTTCTGGGTTCTGTACTGATGGCTCAGCCTTGTGCTCCCAACAGTACTGTCCCTTATTTGGAAGACTTTGAAACGTTTACAACAGGTAGTCCGGGAACGGTAGGTCAAAACTGGACACGTACTTCAAACAATACTGGCTCGCTGGGCTGGTTTGTTGATAATGGAGGTACAGGATCTGGTGGCACCGGCCCCGCTACTGACCACACAACCGGAACCAGTGCCGGTATTTACATGTACACGGAAACATCATCTCCTACTGCTCTGGGAGATACCTTCGCACTCACTTCTCCGTGTATTGACCTGGTAGGAACTACTGCTCCTCGTCTTACGTTTTGGTACCATATGTTTGGTGCCGGTATGGGTACTCTGGAGGTACACATTCTAGACGGGACTACAGATGTTACTGTATGGTCTCTGAGTGGCCAGCAACAGCAGTCTGATACGGAGCCTTACAGACAGGCTATCATTGACTTGACTGCTTATGTTGGAATGAATGTACAAGTTTCTTTTGTGAGTATTCACGGAGGCGACTTTACTGGAGATATGGCCATAGATGATGTGGCATTATTCCAGGCACCTGACGTTGACGTCCTTGCCAATTCTCTTCTTTCTCCACAATCTGATTGTGGACTTACTGCTACAGAAGCAGTAACTGTCCAGGTAATCAACCAGGGAGCTCTGGCGCTAAATAACGCAGTTGCTTCATTTTCACTCGATGGCAGTCCTTTCGGTGCTCCGGAAGCCATCCCGGGTCCGATCGCACCTGGTGATACAGTAAACTATACATTTACTGCTACTGCTGACCTTTCTGTATCCGGTTCGCATACGCTGGTAGTTGTTACTACTAGTCCTCAGGATACCCTGAATACAAATGATACAATCTCTGCGACGATCATTTCTATTCCATTGGTAAACTCCTTCCCGTACTTTGAAGACTTTGAGGCAGGCTTTGGAGGATGGACGCCAGATGTCCTGAACTCTCAAAATAGTACCTGGGCATTTGGTACACCACAGAAAGCGACCATTCAGGGTGCTTCTTCTGGATTTAATGCATGGATGAACGGTGGCCTTTCAGGCTCTTATAGTCCAAATGATAATTCTGCTGTAAACGGTCCCTGTTTTGACTTTTCTACCTTGACAAATCCATTGATTCGTATGGATGTTTGGTGGAATTCAGAATTTAGCTGGGATGGTGCTGTACTTCAGTCATCTATTGATGCTGGACAGACCTGGCAAAATGTAGGGGCTTTTGGTGATCCTAATAACTGGTATACTGACAACACGATCAATGGTAATCCCGGTGGGCAGCAAGAAGGCTGGTCCGGTCGCGTGAGTACCAATAATGGTTCAGGTGGCTGGGTACGCGCTGAACATTTACTCGATGGATTAGGCGGGCAGTCAAGTGTACTTCTGAGAATCGCTTTTGGATCAGACGGATCTGTTCAGGATGATGGATTCGCCTTTGACAACATCAACATACTTGAGCTCCCTCCAATCAACGGAGCGATGCTTGCAAGCAGTTCCCCAAATAGTGGTTGTGGTCTTTCGGCTGCAGAAACTGTAACTGTTAGTTTCACAAATGTTGGTACTACTGCTATCAGCAACTTCCCTATTTCTTATAGTGTAAATGGAGGTACGCCAGTATCTGAGCAGTTCACAAATACGGTGAATGCCGGAGATACTGCTACTTATTCATTTACTACAGGTGCCGATTTGAGCACCCCCTCAGTTTATGATATAAGAGCCTGGTTCACTATACCTGGTGATACGGATGGATTCAATGATACCATCAGTTTCTCAGTTGAACATTTTACACCTGATGTCCTTCCATACCTCGAAGATCTCCAGAGCTTTATTCCTGGAGCACCTCTACCAACAGGTTGGACGGTAACTACTACCAGCGCTTCTAATGGAGTAGGTTGGCAAGTAGATCAGGGAGGTACCGGTTCTACAGGTACAGGACCTAATACTGACCATACGCTTGGAACAGGTGCTGGTATCTACTTCTACACCGAAACTTCCGGAGGTATTCAGGGAGATACTTATACATTGACAACCAATTGTATTGATCTAACTGGAGCTAGCTTGCCTAAGCTTTCTTTCTGGTACCATATGCATGGTGCTGATATGGGATCTTTGGAAGCCAGAGTTGTCCAGGCTGATGGAACAGAGACTTCTGTATTCCTGGCAGTTGGACAACAACAGTTAATCCAAAGCGATCCGTATTTAGAAGCAATTGCGGATTTGACTTCTTTCGCTGGTGAGACTATCCAACTTCGTTTTGTAGGTACCAGAGGAAATGGATTTACGGGAGATATGGCGATCGATGATATTTCTATCAAAGAGCCTGCTCCAATTGATGCATTGGCTGATGCAGTTCTTGCCCCCGGCTCAGGATGTGCTTTGACTGCAAATGAAACAGTAAGTGTTTCCCTTGTCAACTTTGGATCTTCTCCATTGGCAAATGCAGTTGCTTCATTCTCTGTTGATGGTGGTGCATTTACAACTCCTGAAACGATCCCAACTACTATCGCCCCGGGTGATACACTTGCATATACCTTTACAGCCACTGCAGATCTTTCTGCTCCAGGTTTCCACGATATCACAATTGTAACCACATCGCTTACTCCTGCTGATACCTTGAATCAGAATGACACGGTTAGATTGAGTTTGATTACTTATCCACAAGTTTCGACTTTCCCTTATTCAGAAGACTTTGAAAATGGAGAAGGAGGATGGCTTGCAGGTGGTATAAATAATAGCTGGACATTTGGTACACCTGCCAAGTCTATTATCCAGGGTGCTTCTTCCGGAGTAAACGCATGGGTAACGGGTGGATTGGCGACAGGTGATTACAACGCCAATGAGCAATCATGGGTAGTTTCTCCATGTTTCGACTTCTCCAGCTTAACATCTGCTTCTATTAGCCTTGATATCTGGTGGGAGATTTTCTTCAGCACAGATGGTGCTGTTTTACAGTCTTCTGTAGATGGTGGCCAAAGCTGGCAAAATGTAGGTTCTTTTGGTGATCCTAATAACTGGTATAACGACAATACTATTGATGCACTTCCGGGTGGTTCACCCGAAGGATGGTCAGGTACTACCGGTTTCGGTGGAGGGCCCGGTCAATATGTAACCGCTCGTCATAACCTTGACGGCTTGGCTGGTCAACCTCAGGTAATCTTAAGAATAGCCTTTGGTTCTGGAGCATTCTCTCAGACTGATGGTATCGCATTCGATAACGTAAATATCTTCCAGGGTCCTCCTGTGGATATGAGAGCGGAAGCGATTCTTTCACCGCTTGGTTCTACTTGTTTCAGCGGAACTGAGGATGTTATCGTTCAATTGATCAATAAAGGAAGTCTGCCTTTAGATTTCAGCACAGACAATACTACCGTTGGTGTTGATATCGCTGGTCCTAACCCACAGAGCCTGAGTTCTGTGATTAATTCTGGTACCCTGAATCCAGAAGATACCCTGGATTACACCATCACAGTACCTGCTGATTTGACGACTTCTGGTATTTATACCCTGACGGCTTATGTAGCGGCTCCTGGTGACACCTTGCCAGGAAATGATACAACAGCTTCTGTTACACTGCAGTCCATTCCCCTGCAATTGGGTACACTGACTGAAGATTTTGAAAACTTCGATCCTGCAACTAACAATGGCTGGGTAATTACCAATCCATCCCCATTTGTAGGTTGGAGACCTGATCAGGGAGGAACAGGTTCTAGCGGTACAGGTCCTGCTGTTGACCTTACTTTGGGAACAGCTGCTGGTACATACTTCTACACAGAGACTTCAGGTGGTGGCCAGGGAGATACATATAGCTTCCTTTCTCCATGTGTAGACCTTAGTGTAAACCCGGACCCAAAACTTGCCTTTGGATGGCATATGTTTGGAGCTGATATGGGTACACTTGAAGTGCACATTATTACTCCTACAATCGATACGATTGTATTCACTCGTTCTGGACCTTTCCAGAATGCAGATACTGATCCATGGGAAACTGATACAGTTGATTTGAACTTTGTAGGTACAGAGACTATTCAGATCGAATTTGTAGGTATCAGAGGAAATGGATTTACAGGTGATATGGCGATAGATGATGTGAAAATTATTCTCTTCTCTCCAGAAGATGTTGAGCCTACTGCCTTGATTCAGCCCGTAAGTGATTGTGGATTGGCTGATACATCTATTGTAGAAATCAGTTATTCTAATGTTGGTCCAGATACTATCATCGGAGTGGATCTTTCCTACAATATTAATGGTGGTACCTATATCACAGAAACAGTAGGTGATACGATTGCACCCGGGGCTACCATTACCCACATCTTTGGAACAAGGGCTGACTTGAGTGCTGCTGGAACTTATACTATTGGGGTTGTAACAGATGCAGCCAATGATATCAACAAATTCAATGACACTGTTAGCTATGTGGTTGATAGCCGTCCAGTTGTTTCTTCCTTCCCTTATGTTGAAGACTTCGAATCCGGAAACGGCGGTTGGTCATCAGGTGGAACGAATGACTCATGGGCTTTTGGTACACCTGCCAAGAATACCATAGTCGGTGCTTCTTCTGGTGCCAATGCATGGGTAACTGGTGGACTAGGAACGGGATCTTACAACGCAAGTGAGAACTCCTTCATCTTAGGACCTTGTTTTGACTTCTCGACCCTTGATTCCCCAACCGTATTCCTCGATGTCTGGTGGAATGCCGAATTTAGCTGGGATGGTGCTGCCTTGCAGACCTCCATTGATGACGGAGTTAGCTGGCAAACCATTGGTAATGTAGGTGATCCAGACAACTGGTATACTGACAATACTATTAATGGTAACCCTGGTGGTCAGCAACAAGGATGGTCTGGTCGTGATATCAGTGGCAACGGTTCCGGTGGCTGGGTAACAGCTCAAAACCGACTATTCGGATTGGGTGGTGAGCCTCAGGTACTGATGCGTATCGCCTTTGGGTCAGATGGATCAGTTCAGGATGATGGTGTTGCATTTGACAATATTAGAATCACGGGTCTGATTGATGAGGATGCAGGAGCAACTACGCTACTCTACCCATTAGGAGAATGTGGTTTGAGTGCTAATGACAGTATCATTGTAGGTGTATCTAACCTTGGTAGAGATACCCTGAATGGACCGATTACCTTCAACTACGTCTTAAATGGCGGTACTCAGCAGAGCATTACCATCAATGACCAAATCCTTCCTAACAGAGGTATACAGGTAGTGATCAACAATGTTGACCTTTCACCTCCTGGACCATATACCCTGCAAGCATGGACGAGTGGGATCCCCGGAGATGCAAATGATTTCAATGACACCCTTACGGCAACTATTGAAAGTAGTCCTGGTGGACCTCTGCCTATCTCGGATAACTTTAATAACTACCCTGACGGTGAAGAGATCTTTAATGATCTGGTGAACGATCAGTTAGCTGATTTACCTTGGGAAGTAAACTTCAACGGAACAGGTTCCACAAATACGGGGCCTAATGATGACGTTTCCGGTGGAGGTGGATATATCTACATGGAAGCATCAGGTTCTGCTGATGGCGACCAGGCACGATTGTCTACTGGCTGTCTCGATCTGACAACCGCTACTAATCCTAAGCTGTTCTACTCTTATCATATGTACGGATCTTCTATTGGATTCCTGAGTATTGATGGAGAAACCGCTGGAGGACAAACCAACCTTGGACTCTTGATTGGAGAGCAGCAGTTTGATTCAAATGATCCATGGATCACAGATACTATTAATCTGGCTCCCTTCATTGGGCAAACCATCAACATTACTTTCACTGGTCAGATTACTGCGGATCCAACAGGTACTACCTTCCGTGGAGATATTTCACTTGATAATATTGAAATCCGTGAATTGCTGGCGAATGATATTGGGGTAACTAATATCCTAGCTCCCACAGGAGAAGATTGTGGAGATGATTCTACGATTGTTGAAGTTGAGATTGTCAATTATGGTACCAATGCGCAAAGCAACTTCCCAGTTACTGCTAATATCAGCGGTGGAACAGTTGCTACTGTAAACGGTACCTTCAGCGGAACATTGGATGCGGGAGATACAGCTACCATGGTTATTGGAGGATTCAACTCTAATACCGGTGGCGTGATGAACATCTCTGCTTTCACTGGATTGCCTTCTGATCAGTTTATTGGAAACAATACCGCAATGGGCGTTGCAGTATTTGCTGTTTCACCAGAAGCTCCTTTAGCTATCAACGATTCTGTATGTTTCACTGATACGGCTATTTTTGATTTGGCTGTTACAGGTATTGCAGATGAATTCTACTGGTATGACTCTATTACAGGTGGTAACCTGGTTGCTACTGGAACTACCTTCCAGACTCCGATGCTAACTACTTCTACCAGTTATTATGTAGAATCCAGAAGCTTCAGGCCGCAACAAATTGAGACTTCATTGACTGAGCTTTTCCAAGAACAGGATGGTAGTATGTTTGACTTGACTGCTATTGGAAGTCCGATTGAAGTAGATAGCTTTGACATTAACATTGATGGAGCTCCTGGCCCAACAATCAATGTAGAGGTTTATTATCTGGATTCTTCCTATACAACTTCCTACGACGGTGTCTCGATTACTAATCCAACTGACTGGACCTTGCTGGGAACTACCAGCGTAGTTTCAGCTGGGGAAGGTAATCAGACGAGAGTTGCAATCGGTGGATTGACTATACCACAAGGAGAAACCTACGGTATATATATTACAGCAACAGGTATTGCAGGACTTACCCATGATTTTGGAACTTTCAACTTCAGCGGCCCTGGTCTTAATCTGAGTGCCGGAATTTCTGTTGCCTATCCATTTGGTGGGGCTAGTAATAATCAGGTATTAACCAACCGCGCCTTTAGTGGTCGGGTCTATTATCAAAACCTTGGATGTAATAGCGATAGAACTCCTGTTACAGGAACCATCTTACCAGTGCCTCCTGTAGATCTTGGTCCTGATGGAATTGAGTGTGAAGGCTTCCTTTTGGACGCATCTAATCCTACATTTGTATCCTATGACTGGGGCAACAATATCACTACACCTACTTTACAAGCAGATACTTCAGGTTCTTATATAGTAAATGTGGTTGATGCCTTTGGATGTACAGCTTCTGATACAGTAGTTCTGATCATCAATGACGCGCCAGATGTTGATTTGGGTCCTGATCGTACAGAGTGTAACATGGTTACACTTGACGCAGGTAATCCTGGAGCTAGCTTTATCTGGTCAGTCGCGGGACAGTTTGCTCAAACGCTGGATGTTGACCAAAGCGGAACCTATTCTGTAACGGTTAATCAGTTGGGTTGTGAAACTTCAGATACAGTTAACGTAACGATTCTACCTGGACCGGTAGTAGATCTGGGAGCCGATCGTGAGGCTTGTGATCCGATTACCCTTGATGCAGGCAATGCAGGTTCTACTTTCCAGTGGTCTACCGGAGAAACGAGCCAGACCATTATGGTTATGCCTCCTCCAACTGGTACTTCTGATACGATCAGTGTAACTGTAACTACTGCTAATGGGTGTGATGACAGTGGTCAGATCATCATTACCGGAGGGACTGAGCCTGTCGTTGATCTTGGAATGGATCAGATAGCTTGTGATAGCGTAGTTCTTGATGCCGGAAACGCAGGTGCGACCTTCTTATGGTCAACCGGAGGAACTGCTCAAATGGAAACGGTTACACAAAGTGGAAGTGTTACGGTAATTGTTGCAGAAGCAAATGGTTGTAGTGCAAGTGATACAGTTGATATTACCGTAAATACAGTACCTACTGCAGATTTTACCTTTAATGCTCCTAACTTCCAGTTCACCTATGACTTTACCAATTCCTCCACAGGGGGTGTTGATTCAGTTCTATGGGACTTTGGAGATGGCGTAGGAACTTCTACAGATCTGAACCCAAGCTATACCTACGGATTAGCTGGTGCATTCGAAGTTACCCTCATCGTTTATAACGATTGTGGTACAGACACCACCAAGCAGATTCTGGCAGGTGTAGCCATAGATGAAGAGTTCAACGCTATGATCAGCGTTTATCCTAACCCGACAACTGAAGACTTCTTCGTAGAGTTGAATGGCTTCGACTTCCAGGCGGATAAATTGACCATAGAAGTGACAGATACAAGAGGAAGAAAAGTTTTCCGCCATGTGGAAGAAAACATCTTTGGCCTCTATCGTCAGCGTGTTGACTTGACCAAGCATGCCGAAGGAGTCTACCTTGTGAGGATCTCTGATGGCGAACGAACTGCCTATAAACGTATTATGAAAGAATAAGGTCCTTAAAAAGACCTAAACTAATCCCCCCCTAAGCAAGAAAAAGCTTGCAGTTTAGGGGGGGATTTAGTTTTTTTGCAAACTGAAAGAAAAACAGCTTATACTATGGCAAAGAAAAAGCAGGCAGAGTTGGAAGATGAAGTGATCTACGAAGACGTAGAGAATTTGGAGGAAGAAGGTTCCGAAGCACCCTTTGGGGATTTTGTTGAAAAGAACCAAAAACTCGTAATGGGTATCGGTATTGGTCTTCTCTTGATCGTAGGAGGATTCTTTGGCTATAACTGGTACCAGGATCAGCAAAATGTTGAGGCCAATAGAGATATGTTTCAGGCCGTTTACTATTTCGAAGCAGATTCCTTCAATCAGGCTTTGAACGGTGATGGACAATATCCCGGCTTCCTGGCTATCACTGAAGACTATCCCGGAACCAGTGCAGCCGAAATGGCCAATTACTATATCGGATTGATCTACCTGAACTCAGGAAATCCTCAGGTTGGCGAGGCAATTGATTATCTAGAGAAAGTACCCGCTTCAAATACCATGATGGGTATGTCTAGAAACGTAGCCCTCGCATTTGCTTATGAGGAGCAGAATGATCCTCAGAAAGCAGCCGAATTGTTTGAAGACGCAGCCTACATTCCGGCAGCCAATGATCAGACAACTCCTACAATGCTCCTGAACGCAGGCCGTAATTATGAAGCTGCTGGACAAACCGATAAGGCTTTACGTCTGTATCAAACCATCAAGGACGAATACCCGCTTAGCACAGAGGGACTGAGAATCGACAAATACATCGGTAGAGTTTCTCAATAATGGCAGGCGGACACGACCTTTCCCACATCAAATACGAAGGTAGCGGCGATCATAGCAGTGATCGTGTAGCTATTCTTGTCAGTAAATGGAACGAAAAAATAACCGGAGCCTTACTGCAGGGCGCAAAAGCAACTTTGCTTGAAGCCAACTTGACAGAGGATAATATTAAAGTCCACTTTGTTCCCGGCTCTTATGAACTTTCCTCTGGCGCAAATATGATTCTGGAAGCGGAAAAACTGGATGGTGTCATCTGCCTGGGCTGTGTGATCCAGGGGGAAACTCGCCATTTTGATTTTATCTGTGAAGCTGTTGCTCAGGGTATAACCAATGTCAGCATCAAACATAACCGCCCGGTGATCTTTGGTGTATTAACTCCTGACACACAGGAGCAGGCAGAAGCTAGGGCTGGAGGTAAGTATGGCAACAAAGGGGAAGAAGCCGCTGTTGCCTTGCTTGAGATGATCGATCTTCAGGCTTCTCTTTAACCCACATTAACCCACCGCCTCAAGCCCACACTCCCTTGACCTGTGGAACAATGGAGTGCGCTCCAGTCCAAACAAATCGTGTCATCCCGAGGATTGGTTGAGAAATGGCTCTTGCGCGCCGAGGGACCTAGTACTATTGGGTTACTCAAATAATACATGATCTCTCAGCCCTCCTTCCATCGCGCAGCCTAACTTCGAGATGACCTTGGGTCGGACTTGCAGGTCTTTTCCCTTTCAAGGGAAACGGGTTTGTAGCGGAAGGGTCCCCTAGCGTACCCCTTTCCCAATCCCGCCGTTATAAGAGAAAGAAAGAGAGATTTTATTCATTTAACTCATAGTTTCATATGAAAAAACTCCTAGCGATCTCTTTTCTCTCAATTTTTTCCCTTGCACTCATCGCGCAAGAGTATAAAGCTTACGGAGTGAGCGCTGAACATCCCTTTGGCCTCCTAAACCCCAAAGCTCCAAAAGAAGTTGCAGATTTTGCTCCATTGATTGGTACCTGTGATTGCATTTCCGAAAGTAGAAATCAAGACCAGAGCTGGGCCGAAGCGGTAAACATGAGCTGGACCTTCAAATACATCATGAACGGCCTGGCTATACAGGATGAAACTGTCAAAGAAGACGGGACCTACTCGGGTAGCATTCGCCAATTCAATGCGGATAGTTCTAAGTGGTACGTCCATTATTATTCGGCAGGGGCAGCAGTACCTAGGCTTCCCGCCTGGGAAGGAGGCATGGTGGATGATAAAATCATCCTTTACATGGAACAAAAAGCCCCCAATGGGACGGACGGATCTTACAAGATCACTTTTTATGATATGTCAGACGAGGGCTTCAAATGGTTAGGTGAATGGGTAAATGTAGGCGAAACTTTTTCTTACCCAACCTGGAAAATTTCTTGCAAAAAACGAAAGTCCGAGCGTTAGGCGTAATTCTTATTAAACAGCTTTTAGCAAAATGAACAGATTAAGGATTATCTTTAGTCTGAACCCAATTTCTATCCTGAAAATCTATATCTGTTTATGAAAAAGTTACTGCTAGTTACGAGTATAATTCTCTTATCATTTTCTCTCGCCTTTTCTCAGGGGAACTATGATCGCCTAATCACCAACAGCAATGCTGAGATTGTTGGAATATCCGAAAAACGCCTAAATCTTCTGGATGATCATATCCAGAAATACATAGATAATGGTACACTGCCGGGAGGAGTATTTATGGTAATGCGAAAAGGAAATGTAGTGTATAATAAAGCTTTTGGACAAAGGTCTATGAATGGAAATGATCCCTATAAAAAGGACGATATTTTCCGACTTGCATCTATGACTAAAGCAGTAACTACAGTTTCTATCATGCAATTGTATGAGCAAGGAAAATTGGGCCTGGATGATCCAATTTTCTACTACATCCCAGAATTTGCCAAGCCTGTTGTAATGGAAACCTACAATGCTGCTGACACAACCTTTACCAGTGTGCCTGCAAATAAACCCATTACGATTCGACATTTACTCACCCATACATCTGGGATTACTTATGGCGCTTTTAATCCAGGGAAAATACAAGCGGTCTACGCAAAAGCTGGTGCTAATGCATTTGGTCTTTCGCATATGGAAATGACTACTCAGCAAATGGCCGCACAGCTTGCCAAAGTGCCCCTGGTTTTTCATCCTGGAGAAAAATATATGTATGGCCTTAATATGGAGCTGCTCGGGAGAATTGTGGAGGTAGTTTCAGGTGAAAGCTTGGCTAAGTATTTCAAGAATCACATTTTTGATCCGCTGGGAATGAAAGATACCTGGTTTTATCAACCGAAAGAGAATCACGATAGACTGGTACCCGTTTATGCCTATAATAATGAAGCGAAAAAACTCTTCGTAAATCCTGACCCTAATCTCAATTACCCTAATATGGAGGATCCTAATCACTATGCTGGAGGTGGTGGACTTTCGGGTACTGCTTATGATTATGCGATATTCATTCAGGCATTGGTAAATGGCGGGATTTATAAGGAAGCTAGAATCCTGAGCAGAAAAACCATAGAGGTAATGACTTCTGATCAATTGCTTAGCTTGAAAGCGATGGGAGGAGGCTATTCTCCACTTCCAGGCCTGACCTATGGTTTGGGCTTTCAACTAAAGACAGCAGAAGGAAGTGCCTTGGGACATAAATCTCCAGGAACTTATGAATGGGGAGGAGTATTTAATACCAAATTCTTCATTGATCCGGCTGAAAATCTCACTTTCGTTGGGATGACACAGATACTTCCATTTACTCGTCCAGACTTCTGGGACCGTATGTATGCCATCATTTACGGATCCATCGAAGACTAGAAAAGCAAAATAAATCCGTAAAAAGAGGCTTCATCCATTTGAGGCCTCTTTTTGTTTTCTCTATCTTAGCTTAATTCAATTAGCTAATTACTATGAAGTCTTCTATTCTATCTATTATGTTGTGCTTTTTCTGCATGAGCATATTTGCCCAGGAAAAGCCGAAAATCAATAAAAATAAAAAAGCTGTCATTTCCTCTTTGGACAGTAAATTTGAGGAACTTAAAGACCTGAGTGATCGCATTTGGGGCTATGAAGAAATTGCCTTTAGGGAAACCCAGTCTGCTGAAGCTTTAGCCAAATATGCCGAGTCTCAGGGATTCAATGTACAAAGGGGAGTCGCTGATATCCCCACTGCTTTGGTGGCAGAATATGGTTCGGGTAAACCGATCATCGGGATTTTAGGGGAATTTGATGCACTGCCAGGTCTTTCTCAGAAAACGGTTCCTCATAAAGCCCCTCGAAATGAAGGCGCACCCGGACATGGATGTGGCCACAATCTTTTCGGAGTAGCATCATTAGGCGCAGCAGTAGCGATAAAGGAACTCATCGAAGAAAAGAAACTGAAGGGAACCATCCGTTTTTATGGGACACCTGCTGAGGAGAAGTTCTTTGGGAAGCTCTGGATGATCCGAGCAGGTCTTTTTGATGATGCGGATATTATTATGGACTGGCACCCGGGAGCAGAAACCAAAGCTGCCGTTCAAAGTTCTTTGGCATTGGTCGATTTTATGGTGGAATATACAGGCCAGGCTGCTCACGCCTCTGGAGACCCATGGAATGGTCGTAGTGCCTCAGATGCCCTCGAACTTTACACAACAGGCATCAATTATTACCGTGAGCATGTCAAGCCTACTGTCCGCATCCACTATCACATCATGGATGCAGGAAAGGTAGTGAATGTAGTGCCTGACTACTCCAAGATCTGGACACGTGTAAGAGATACCCGCCGAGAAGGAATGGAGGTGGTGTGGAAGCAAATCGAAAAGATTGCCGAAGGAGCTGCCATGATGGCCAATGTAGATTTTAAGATCAGCCTGATTTCAGGTGTACATGAGGTATTGGTAAATAGAACCGGAGGAGCTCGTTTGCAAAAGAACCTCGAATATCTCGGCCCAATTACCTATACAAATGACGAACAAAATTTCGCCAAGAAAATTCAGGAAGCTACTGGGAAACCTCAAATAGGAATAGAAGCCGACATTCATCCGATGGAAGAGACATTGGAACATCCTATGGGAGGATCCACAGATGTTGGGGATGTGAGCTTCGTAGTTCCTACAGTAAGACTAACTGCTACAACAGCACCTAATGGTACCCCCTGGCATAGTTGGGCGGTTACAGCTTGTGGAGGAATGTCTATCGGGCATAAAGGGATGCATTATGCATCCAAAGCAATGGCCATGACTATGGTTGACTTTTTTGAAGATGAAGAATTAAGAAAAGCCATTCGCGCTGAATTTGTAGAGCGTAAAGGCGATTACGAATACAAAGGAATTGTACCTCCCGGTCCTCCGCCCATTAATGCGGATCAGGGTTATAAAAAATAAACATCGGGCCGGAGCTTTCTCTGGCCCTCTTTATTAATGAATACGTATGAAAGTCGAAACCAAACTCATACACGAAGGCCAGCATATTGATCCGGCTACTGGCTCCGTTACTGCCCCCATTCATCTTTCTACCACCTTTGAAAGACAGGCTGATGGGAGCTATCCTTTAGGCTACGAATATTCCCGGGGAGGCAATCCCAATCGCAACGCCCTGGAAGCTAATCTTGCGGCATTGGAAAAAGGAATAGATGCTATGGCCTTTTCGTCAGGCTCTGTAGCTATGATGAGCGTCCTACAGGCCCTTAAAGCCGGAGACCATGTCATCGCCCCAGAAGAGATTTACTTTGGTGTCAGAGTGATGCTACAAGACATCTTTGCTCCCTGGGGACTGGAAACAAGTTTTGTGGATATGAATGATTTGGAGAAAGTAGCCGAGGCCATTCAATCTAATACTCGTTTGCTTATCATCGAAAGTCCCTCCAATCCTCAATTAAGTGTTGCAGATCTTGAAGGCCTTGCAAAATTGGCACATAAACAAGGCGCTTACCTGATTTGCGACAATACCATTCCCACGCCCGTTCTTCAAAGACCTATTGAATGGGGCGTTGATCTGGTAGTACATGCTACCACCAAATACATAGGTGGACATAGCGATGTCTTGGGTGGAGCCTTGATTACTGCTGGAGACACAGAATTCTGGCAAAGGATCAAACACATCCAAAAAATAGGAGGAGCCGTTCCTTCCCCTTTCGAATGCTGGTTAACGACCAGAGGCTTACAAACACTTTCTTATCGGGTAAAAGCTATATCTGCACATGCCCTGGAGCTGGCGAAGTTTCTCCAATCTCATCCGAAAGTTGAAAAAGTACTTTATCCCGGACTCCCCAGCCATCCGCAGCATGCCTTAGCTCAAAAACAAATGGATGCTTATGGAGGACTAATTTCCATATTGGTGAAAGGAGGGGAGGAAGCAGCAGTTGGGGTAGCTGCCAAAGTAAAACTATTTACACGGGCTACCAGTTTTGGAGGCACGCATAGCCTCATCGAACATCGGGCATCCGTAGAGGCTGAAGGAAGCAAAACCCCAAGGAATCTTCTTCGTCTTTCGATAGGCTTGGAACATTTGGAGGATTTACAATCAGATCTTGAAGAGGCTTTGTCTTAGGAGGTAGTAGAAGCCTGATAATCAGGTGTTTCGTAATTTCAGATATGCACTAACTTTAATACCTTAAAAAATCATGAAACTACACGCTCACCTACTAGTAATTGTGCTCATTTTCCCTATCCTCTTTTCCAGGATTATCAAGTGAGCGCTTTTGGTTTTACAAAAGGAAGATTTACAGCTTTTGGGAGCAACATACCTGGAACCAAAAGGATAGATGAAAGTCCTCCCAGTGATTCATACAAGTATATCTTCCATAATTCAGAGACTTCAGCCTTTGTGATCGAATTGCCCCGAATGAGTGATAAAAATTTGAGGAAATGGTTTGTTCTGGATAAAAAATCCCTGCAGCTGGGATCTGTTTATCAGAGTCCCACAGTTCAATACTACCAGCTTACTCCTTTAACGCAGTATTACGATTACCTCATCTATTTTGATGAGACTACAAATTCGGTACTTCTATAAGCAACCCTGTATAAGCTTTAATCGCCTGTTTTGTATGAAACCTATCCTTTGTCTTTTGCTTGCCTCAATTTTGAGTATTTCTACTTTCGCCTGTAGCATGTTTAGCTTTCAGGTGGATGGGAAAACCTTGGTCGGAAATAATGAAGATTATTTTGATCCTGATACCTGGATGTGGACGGATAAAAGAGGAAAGTACGGAAGCGTCTTTTTTGGCTTTGGAAACTTCTTTGCTCAGGGAGGGATGAATGAAGCAGGACTGGTCTTTGATGGTTTTGCTATGGAGGCTCGAAAGGTGAAAAATACTACAGGGAAAAAATCGACTAATCCAGCCAAACTTATCCGAAAAATTATGGGGAGTTGTTCGACAGTGGCGGAAGTGGAAGAGATCATGAAGCAGTACGATCTGAGTTTTATGGAGAATGCCCAACTCATGTTTGTGGATCGTACTGGTGCTTCACTTGTAATAGAAGGAGACGATTACGTTCATTCAGAAGGCACTTACCATATCACTACCAATTTTTACCAGTCTTCCACCCCTAAATCAGATTTTTATAAGGTATGTCATCGATATGCTGCCGGAGATAAGATCATGAGCAATGGCCTGGAATACTCAGTAGAGTATGGCGAATCTGTTCTGGCTGCTATGCACCAGGAAGATTTTTGGGGAGGAACCCAGTATTCCAATATCTATGACCTGGAGGAAAAGAAAGTCTATCTTTATCTCTTTCACAATTACGAAGAAAGAGTAGAATTTTCCCTTGAGGATTTGTTAAAAAAAGGAAAGAAGGTTCAGTTGAAAAGTCTATTTAAGGAGACTGATGAGTATGAGGCATATGCAAAAGCATATAAAAGAAGTAAGGAAATTTGCCATGCCTTGGCAGATCGTAGTTCGATTGACGAATTGAAGAGCGAACTCAAAGAACTCGAAGGACTTCCCCAGGCCATGTTATGGAATCAGCAGATATTCGAGGCAGCCGATAAGTTGCAACAAGCGGAAAAACATGAAATGGCCATTGCTCTTATCTCCTATGCCAAAGAATTGATCCCGCAATCCTGGAAACTTCGAGCTATGCTGGCAAAGTCTCTCTTTATGCAAAAACAACTAGAAGAAGCAGAGCGTGAGATCTCAAAAGCCATCGAGCTCAATCCAGAGGAACCTTCTCTACTAGAAGCTCGAGATAAAATTAGGGCGGCAATGGAGAAATAAGATTTCCTCCAAATTAAGGGGGATTTCAATATAGGATTGGCTAATTTGATCTGCTCAGAAACCTAGCCCAAAAATTAGCCGATGCAAAAGACTTCCCGGGAAATAGCTGGAATGCCTATACAAAAGGCGATACGCTATTTTCTTGGAATTGCTGTAATTAGTTTGAGCCTTTTTATTTCTTTTCTTTATCTCAGCCGGAATATCTTTTTTGATGATGCCTTTATGTTTATCCGCTATGCTCATAATCTCGCAGAGCATGGCGTTTTTGGTTGGAATGCAGATGAAGCGGCATATGGCTGTACCAGTACCGGCTATGTTTTCTCCAACTATATCCTGCTCAAAACAGGGATCGCTTCTTTATTGAGCCAGGATAAACTTCTGGTCTTGCAATCAGTGTGCTTCTTTCTGCTGGGCTTATTTCTTATTCAAAAAAGTAATCTGCTCATTTTGGATAAAAAAAATCCATACAGGAGGGAAATTAGCCTACTCGTTTTATTGCTGGTCTTATTGAATCCTCTTATGCGAAGGAATCTGACTGGGATGGATACCATGATGTCGCTGATGAGTAACGCTTTATTGATTTATGCGACCTTTAATTATGAGCAAAAAAAGGAGCTTAAACCTGTGATTCTGCTCGCTTTTGCTGCCTACTTTACGTTTTTTGTTCGGCCGGATAATGGATTTTATGCTGCATTATTTCCGTTACTCTTTATGTTTTTGTCAGGGAGCAGATGGAAAGATATGTTCATTTTCTCTGGCCTTTTTGCCCTGATGATACTGGGGGATTCTTTGATAAAACATTTTTATTTCGGTGCTGTTTTACCCATTCCTTTTTATGTGAAAAATGGGAGCTTTTATGAAGCTTATCTGGGCATAGGCCTCTGGAATACCTGGCAATATTTGGCTGACTTTATCCTTTATGGACTTCCATTCTTTTTACTGGGGCTTCTGTTTTTTGGTGGAAAGTCTTCCTCGAGGGCATGGGCATTTCTCCTTCCGTTTATTCTCACACAATTATACTTTTTAAGGACGGTTCCCGTGATGGGTTTCGAATCTCGTCTTTTACTACCATCCCTTCCATTTATAGCGGCTTTTGCTGTAATAGGGATAGATAAATGGATGAAAGAAGGATTGATTTGGGGAAGGAAGGAAATCATGCAAGCATCCTTGATTTTATGTGGGCTTCTTCTTTTGATATTTTCCTTGCGCTGGGGAGGGAATGCCTACTTTCAACTGAAAAAGGAATTGGCGCTTGAAAAAGCTCAGCAGTTTGATCTAGAACTCCCTGGGCGGACAGATAATGATTCTTTGGCCTGGTATGCAGTAGAATTGATGAATGAACTTATCGCAGAAGCTGGAGATAAAGATTTTGTTTTTGCAGCAACAGAGCATGGCTTCCTGTCATCTCAGCATAGCGATAAAAAGATTCTCTGTCTGGTCGGACTTCATAATACAGCTTCTCTGGAAGGGAAGGCCTTGAATGCAGACCAAATGGAAAGGTATCTGAGTGCATATGATCCCGATCTCATTTGGATGCCGCACTATGATTATCCCGCCTTAAATTATTATTTGGTTAAAGCCCCATACTTTGAGAAATACTATGACTGGTATCCCGAATTACTGGATTTTGGGCTTGCAGTAAAAAGGGATTCTCCCTATCGGGAGAAGGTGATGAGGAAACTGCGTGAGTTTTATCCGGGATATGTGTTTGAGTAGTGAACGGAAATAAGCAGAAATAGAGGTTCCTCAGCGGGACTCGGTAAGACACGAATTTCGGTATTTATTAAACCGACTGCAACACCAAAATACTTTCCATGCATGAGAAATTAGTGTTATAGTATTGAAGTTTTACTTCCTCCAGGTTTTACCATCCTCGCGGATATACCAAATTCCGTTTCCATCTGAACTTCCCAAACTTGCAACAAAAGAAGCAGAGGTAGCTTCAATGTAGGGAGTCAATTTTTTCCCATTTAACATCATATTACTTAATCCCAATTGCTCCAAGCTACGGCTATAGTTTTGCGTACTTTCCTTAAAAGCTTTTTGCTTGTAATACACTTGGCGTAACGCCCACTTGATGTCCTCATCCCGATTCCATTGAAATTGATCGAAGCCTTCGCCAATTATCTCCCGAGAAAACTGAACGAAGCCCCACATTTCGGGCATATGCATGTTTATCTTTCCTTGAGGAGACCACACCCAATTAAATTCGGGAAAGGCTTTGCCTGTAGCAGGATCTATTCGTTTTTTATAGCTTTTGCCTTCTTTATCCAGAAAATACTCGACTCGTGAAAAATTGATCCGCCACTGATCCTTGTGAAAGGGTGGTTTTCCCTCAGGAGCACATTCCTCTAAAATATTCCAGGGCATGGCGATCTCCAGCACCCAACTACTATCTCTATCGCTATTGTCATTGAGACTGCCATTCAACTGAATCCCTACTTTTATCCCGCTTATATCCCATCCATCAATCGCTGGGCCGCCATCTCTATACGGTTTGGGCAAGAGTAGATCCCATTCTGTTCCAAAGGCATTGACTTCAAACTCATAATAGTTATGCGTATCTCCATCCGGATCAATGAATATCTCAAAGTCATTGTCATAAAAGATTACAGAATCTCTCTTGTTGATAGTTGCCCATAAATCTGTCTCTTTTAGCTCTGCGCCAAAATAGAGAAAGTTCTCGTCCCAGAGCATTTTTACCCGGGTTTCCTGAAGCGGTCGTGGCTTTTTTGTGCCTTCAATGTCCAGAAATTTCTGGCTAAACTGAGCTTCCTGCCAGGAACTTTCGTCCAGCTTGCCATCAATTTTCAGGGGGGCTTTGCTTTTGTAACAGATATAATGGAGCGGTCTGAATCGAGGTAGGTCATTTGGAGCCGAACCCAGGATTTGGCCTAGACTATCTAAAGGGAGGAAAAAGATACACCAAAGAGATGCCAGACAGATATTTTTTAAGCTATTCATATATATGCTAAACGAATCAGCATACAAGGAAGTCATTTTTTCTCTATTCCGGGAAAAATACCAGGTTTACCCGCCTATTTTCTTTACGGGCTTCATTCCGCTCAATGGTGCCCATCGTAGGAGTAATAGGAATAATCGGATCAGATTCGCCTTTGCTGGTAAAGCTGATCTTCACAGCATCTACCTGCAGGCTATCAATCAGAATATCTGCGACATGACTGGCCCTATAAGCGCTGATTTTTACATTTTTATTTGCATCTCCTCTATCATCTGTATGAACCTCGATATTCATCCCCATATTGGGATATCTATTGGAGACATTTATGATCCTTCGCAGAAAATCTACGTTTTGAGGCGGAATTTTATTCGCATTCCTTGGAAATATATGGCTCTGTACAAACAAGCGGTTGAACTTTATGTAAAGCTTATAACGGGTTTGAATAGTATCTGCAGGTAGGTTTGCCTCGATATTAGATTTCAGTTCCAGCAATTTGCTTTTATCTGTAGCTGCGTCTATTTGATCTTCTGGGAGATTCTGGATAAAGTTCTGGAGAGAGTCGAGTTGATCTGCTGTAACTCCAAATTCTTCTTGCAAGACTTTAGATTGTAGAACTACCTGGGCTTCACTACTAGAAATGGCTCTGTTTTGCAAATATAAAACAACACTATATAATCCCAGGACAACCAGGATACCTCCGAGCATATATTTAAAGCGACGCTCAGTCTTTTTGTCCTTGAGGGCTCTTTCTTTTTCTCTCACTGCTTGCTCTGCCCGAACCTGAGCCAATTCCTTTTCCTGCTCTTCCTTTTCTCTTTGGAGTTCTTCTTCCCTCTTTTTGGCCGCCTCAAGGGCTTTCTGACGTCTTTCTTTTTGTCGTTCTTTTTTTCGCCTTTCGCCCCTGGCTTCCATGACCGGGGCTAACAAGGTATCATGGCTGATCTCATAGCTGAAGCCGCCCAAATTATTAGGTTCTCTTCGGATTAGGCGGGTATCCACCAATTTCACCAACAGCTCCTCACTTACAAAATTCTGGATAATGGCCTGATCCAAACTTACCCGACGATCATCAGCAATCAATTGATCCTCTATCAGTTCGCGAGCCTGCTTTTGTTCTTTTGGTTCAAGGGTAGCGATCTGTTCGTCATAATACCGTCGCAAAATATCTCCAAAATCGGCCTCTACATTTTCTATACAATACTGAGGCTCGCCTTTTTTTGCTTTGAGCTTTTTAATGCTCATCCGGGCTTCCTTGTTCTCCTTACCCTCATCAAATTTGATGATGTTTTCCTCTATATTTCGGCAAATGATCTGGAGCTGAAATCCTTCAACCTGTCCATTACTTTCGGAGGCAAGGAAGTCAACAACTTTGTCAATGGCGGCCTTTTCAAAACTAAAAGGAGGAGAATCGAAACTCCCTTCAATTTTTGCTGGCTTCTGGATGGCCATTTTAGCCTGATTTTTAGTAAAAGGCTCAAGCAATTGGGCATTTACCAGAACTTCCGGAAGGAAAGAAGAAAATTTATCCAGCAGATTGAATTTATCGGTCCGTATTGCAATGAGGATCTTAAGATTTACGGGTTGATCTATCCAGTCTTCCAGCTTCTCGTCTTTGAGTTTTTGTTCGAAATCAGGATTTCCAATCGTTTCATGACGCAAGAGTTTGCGAAACTCTTTGGGCATGCGCCTATTGTAAAGGCTGGCCAATTCCCTTCCGAACTCCATATACTGTTCCTGAGGATAAGTAAAGAGTTCTTCAAACTGGTCGAGGATCAAGAGGTATTTGGGAGGTTTATCTCCCAGATCGCAATATTCCCGACTCTTCATTGCATGCCAAATACTAGTGGTTTTTGTGGGAATATCGTCTATGAAATTCTTTTCTCTTTCTAGCCCCTGGTTAAAAATCTCAAAAAGATCCTGGGGAACTTTGGGATTATAACTTCTCAGCCTGATTTGTAAGGGGATATACCGATTGTTTTTTTGCTGCTCAACTAGCGGTAAGATACCTGCATTAATCAGAGAACTTTTTCCAAGACCGGATTTCCCATGAAGAACAACCAAATCCTCCGTACGGATAAAGCGAGACAGTTGACTTATATCTCCCTTTCTTCCAAAGAATAAGTGGGCTTCTTTTTCCGTAAAGGGTTTAACTCCCGGATATCTATATGCTTTTCCCATGAAAGATTAGGTGTTTAGAGTTTCTGCCAGTCCCAAAAGTCCATCAACAATTCGATTCATTTCCAGATCTGCATCGTCTTTATCCAGAATTCCTTTCTGCTTATCCCTTTCAAGCGTATTGAACCTTCTTGAAAAACTAATTACTGACCTGAGCATATCCGTATCATCATTTTCATCTGCATGATTCTCCAAGAAATCAATACTTTCCACAATTTCTCCCTTCTTAAGTAATTCTGCGACTTTTTTGAAGTCTGATACAGGTGCTTCACTTTCCGAGGGATCTTTTATTAGCTTTTCTTCCTGACATCGTTTGTAAAGTTCATCTATAAAAGCAGGCACCTCATCACTTACAAAATCGATTTTGAAATTGTTTTCAAAGAAGGATTTTGTTGTAGGGCGAAGGGTGTTTTCTTTCCATGCATATGCATAGGAAATTTCTTTCTTATGAGATTCAAAGAGGCGCATCAATATCTTTAGCGGCCAACTTTCGAAGTCGAATCCCAGATAGAGAAAGTTGGAAGCGGCCAATACTTTTTCCTTTAGTTTCAAGGGGAAACCTTTGGGACTAAGTATGCTGAAAATGAAGTCAAACAGACTGTCGAAAGTCAGTACCAGGGAATCATCATCACCGGTTTCCCCAAAAAGATTGTAGATCAAAGGTTCGCTGAAACTGGCCTCATTTTGTAGCTCATGTCTCTCTTTATAGTTGAAATACTCCAGATTATAGGGCAGTCCAAAGTCATTGTAGGTATTGGTCAGTAGATGATCCGGAGAAGTTGAAATGATCAGATGAAAGGGAATTTGTGCCAACTGTGGATACATAGGATGGTATTCATCCACATGATAGGCTTCGGTAGTCATGTCTGATAGTAACTTTCTCCAGCCCCTTTCATTACTCAGGTGATCAGCAAGTTGAAAAAGGCGATCGGGACTTTCTGGGACCTTTTCTCCCAGCTTTTCTGCAATGAGGTCGCAAAGGTGATCTTGCAGGCACTTGCCATTTTTATCAATAATAGCACCTGGACCCAGGACGAGTATACACTCTTCCCGTTCGATGGAGCCTATGATCTCATTCCAATCCCCATCTTGCATCCCTTTCGCGGACGATTTCTTGGCCTTAGACATAGTGGTATGTGTGCGATATGGACTTTGTTTTTTTTACATATTGCTTTAGAGCTTCCGTATCATCCCAATATAGCAAATTTTAAAAGATACGAAGCTTTTGCATACCTGACTTATATGATTTACGACTGTTGGGGGTGTTTTGCATCTTTTTTAGGGAGTTGTTTCCATCTTTTTTAAAAAAGATGGAGTCAAAAATCGCAGCGCCAAGAACCAGCCGCACTCTCCGCCCCATTTCCCGATTGGCGCTGCCGGGCCATCGCTCTTGGGTGGTGGGTAGGATTGATTCGGATATTCATTGCAGCTGATATCAATCAGCTGCTACGGCTTTTTGATTTAAATATGGCATGTCTCCTCCAACACGCTAACACGCAAAATCCCTAACACGTCCCCTCCTGCGCGACAGGGGCCCGCTGCTGCATCGGGTGCGGGGGCCGGATAGCGCGTTGGATTTGCAGCAGCTTGATTTTTGCTTCTTTTCATCTAAGGGAAAGAAGAATAAACTTTAAGAACTAGAAGAATATATCTTTGCAACCTACTTCTCTACAGATATTATATAGAACATTTTACAAGAAAAGACAGCTTCGATATATAGAATAATTCCGCAGAATGTGTATTTTTCACCCTTATGGAAACCTTCTTAGACGATATCTTGCAGGAGATGAAAAAAGGCCGTACCAAAAGGGCCTTTAAAATTTTTGAGGATAATATTGATTCTTTTTCCGAGGATGAGCAGCGATCCATCAGCGTGCTGGAATCCCGATTTAACCGGATAAATAAAGAAATCAGTTCAGGCTTTACTGAAAGCTCTGATGCTCGTTCAGAATTGATTCGAATTGATCACGGGATTTTTGATATCGTCGCAAACTTTGGCAAAGCACCAGATTTGGGAGATGAGGAGAACGCGGATAAGAAAGAGGAAGAAGAGATAGCTGTTCGAAAAATTCTTTTCCTCGCTTCTAATCCTACTGACACTGGGAAACTCCGTTTAGGTGCTGAATTGAGGGATATCGAAGAAGGCCTCAAGCTGGCTGAACACAGAGATAGTTTTGAGCTGGAATCCCGTTTTGCAGTAAGAGCCAAGGATTTGAGCAGGGCCATGCTGGAAGAAGAGCCGCAGATCATTCATTTTTCCGGTCATGGGGTTTTGCTTAATGAAGCTGCAGAAACCGCAGCGGGAACCCGAAGTTTGACCTGGGAAGAGGATGAAGACGATGATGCACTGAAAGGCTACAGTGGGGGAATTGCATTGGAGGATAATGAAGGCAAAGCCAAAATCGTTGCAGCTACTGCTTTGGGAGGTTTATTTGAGTTGTTTGGGGAAAATATAGCATGTGTCTTCCTCAATGCCTGTTATTCCGATGCCCAGGCTGATGAGATCATCAAACATGTACCTTATGTAATCGGTATGAATACAGCTGTGCCTGATGATACAGCCATTACCTTTGCTACGGGCTTTTATGATGCCCTTGGTGCAGGTCGAGATATAGAATTTGCCTTTAAACTGGCGAAAAACAGAATTGCATTGGAAGGAATGCGGGGAGCAGATATTCCGGTGATCAGAAAACGGGAATCATAAAAGTAGTAGCAGGAAGGCTGCAAAAGCCGTATTTAAAAAATTTACCATACCATTTCCTATATATCCTTTGCGTTCTGCTGTAGCTCCAAGGATTGAATCAAATATCCCACCCAGGATACCGGCCAGGCCTATCCAAAGAATTGCCAGACTCCATTCAGTCAGGAGCGCATAAACTATCGCAACAACAAAACTACCTGCTACACCTGCTAAACTCCCTTCCCAACTTATAACTCCATCTTTTCCTTTATCCTCCGGCTTCCAATTCAAAATATTCCAATAACGGCTTCCATAGATATTGCCCAGTTCAGAGGAAAGGGTATCCGCCATAGCAGAAGCAAAGCTGGCGGCAAGCATATGCTGAAATAGGAGCTCATGTGTAGGTAGAATCCATCCCAGGTAGCCACAGATGGCAGCTACGCCTCCATTTGCCAAAGCATGTGTATATGTACGTTTGCCTTTATTCTCCTGCTCCAGACCTATTTGGGCCTTTTCGGAGCGTTTCCAGTGAGAGGCGAAAGAACCCAGAGCGAAAAATAGCAAAAGCAAGATCAAACCCGGAAAACCAGCTCCCAGAAAAATGTACAAAGCAATAAAGCCCCCTGTTATTGCTCCGATGCGATCGATCTTCCCACTAAGCTCAGCAAGGATTACGAATAGGCTGATTCCTATAAATCCCAGACCCATATTGCTAGGGAGAAAGGCTATATGTTGCCATAACGGATAAAGCACCAGCAGAAGCGCGAGAAGAAGGCCTAAAATTGAAAATATGATGCTTTTGCTCATGAAAATCTTTTTATCTGGTCAATATGACAAGAAGCTTAAAATCAGCATATTATGCTTCTGAGGGCCGAAAATTGCAGAAATTTTTTGAAAAAATTCCAACCTCATCATACAAAAGCCCCTCATTAGGATAAACAATTAAAAATCAAAATCAATTGAAGCACACTCGAAAATATATCGTTCCAAAGCATTGCGAAAAAGCTCATGCAATCCTTTGGACCTTCAAAGAACAGGCTTAGTAAGGCTGGAAAATCATTTCCACTTGCTACATGATTAAGTTCTCAAAACACAATATTTTCAAGCGTACATTTTAACATTAGCACAACAGCCTACAGCACAACACAATATTTATAATTTCACCCTTAATTTTTTAGTACGATGACACTACGTAAAAAAGTCTTTATAGGCTTATTGGGACTCTCATTGTTTGCCGCATTCTCAATTTCGGGTAGTCTGTTTGAAAACGTAGATGCCAGAAAGATCTGTGTGATTCAGGCACCGGTCAGCGGTGAACTTACGATTCACTTTGATCAAGGCCTTAAGTTTCAGGGCTTTGGGAAAGTTACCCTCTATGACAAAGAGAAAGAGTATTCTTTCTCAGGCGCGAAAGATCAGGGAAGTTTGAAGGATCAAAGCATTGGGATTCGCTTCAATGATGGTGGTAAAGCACGTATTTCTGGAACATTCCGATACGAACTGCCACAAACGGAGGAAGAGATGTTGAATATCCATAAGAAGTATGGATCAATGGAAGCGGTAGACCAGGAGTTGGTCAGAACTGTCATTGAAAAGGCAGTATATATGACCGGTCCTCTAATGTCTTCTAAGCAGTCTTCTGCCGAGAAGAGGAATGATCTACTTTCCTTTATTGAAGACCAGGCGAAAGTTGGTGTATATAAAACACGCGTATTAGAGCGCAAAGAAATAGACCCTTTATCTGGAAAGGAAAAGACCGTTGCGATTACGGAACTGGTAGTAGGAGGAGATGGTTTGGTATTGCGTCAGGATGAGTCTCCGCTATCCAAGTTTGGAATTGATCTCTACAACTTGTCTTTGAATAATATCTCTTATGACGAGACCATTGAGAATCAGATCGCAGAGCAGCAAAATGCCATCATGCGTGTTCAGACCTCTATTGCAGAGGCTCGTGAAGCAGAGCAGCAAGCTATTAAAGCAGAAGCTCAGGGTAAAGCGGAAGCAGCAACTGCCCGCGCTACGATGGAAGTGGAAAAGGTAAGAGCAGTAACAGAAGCTGAGAAAAAGCGCGACGTTGCTAAACTAGCCCTGGAGGCCGCCGGATACTATAAGAAAGAGCAAATCCTCAAAGGGGAAGGTGATGCTGCGCGTAAGCGACTCGCTGCCCAAGCCAACGGATCTCTTGAGCAGAAGCTTGAAGCTTATATCGAAGTTCAGAAAAACTGGGCCAACGCCTTTGCGACCAGTCAACAGCCATTCGTTCCTTCTGTAATCATGGGAGGCGATGGAGCAGGCGGAAGCAATAGCACAGCCAATACCTGGATGCAGATGATGATGATGAAGTCAGCCAAGGACCTATCTCTGGACATGAAGGTCAAAAAATAAAGCCATTAGCATGTATTTGTGATGAGGGGCAGCTGCAAAGCTGCCCCCTGTTTTTTGTGGAGGGAAATTATGCTTTATGAAAACTCAATTGAAAAAGGGAGTAGCTTTCGCTTTCCCCTAAAATCAAATTCAAGTATAAAATGCTTGTACTAGGTTTGTCTGAGTCAGCTCTTGGTACTTGTGCTTATTGTGATCTCAATCAAGCTGATGAGTCTTTTTTCTTTGCTTTCACCTATCGCATAAATGGATCTGAATATTTTTCTTCTGATAAGAAATTCTGATCCGTAAGGGTATTTAGGAAAGCGATCAGCTCATTTTTTTCTTTGTCTGTAAAGTTAAATTTAACTGCCTGCCCATCTACCGTACTCAAACGTTCGTCCAGGTTTTCATGGCTTTTAATGCCCGTACTATAAAAGTCTATAACTTCTTCTAGGCTGGAAAACCTTCCATCATGCATATAAGGTGCCGTGAGTGCAATATTGCGTAAAGCAGGAACCTTGAATACACCATTCATATTACTCAAAGACTGAACAGCTCCTACTCCTTTGTCTTCATAAACAAGGTCAAGGCCATTATTCGCAATCCTGGCGGGAGAGCCCGTAAATTGTGTGCCATGGCAAGCCATACAATTTGCCATGAACAACTCTTTCCCATTATTCTCCTCATTTGTAAAATCTGGAAGTCTATTTCCAAAATCTAAAAGCCCATTGCCGTTGATCATTGCCTGATCCAGTTTTGAATTAAAACTACCGATAGCATCTATGAAGCTTTCCAACGCTGCCAGAATATTCTCTTCATTTATTTCTTCCCCTCGAAAAGCAGTTTTAAACAGGATTCTGTAATATTCTTTTGATTTTACAGTTGCGACTATAGATTCCGGGGTCATTCCCATTTCTACGTTATCTGTAAGGGAAAGTAAAGCCTGCTCTGAAGCACTAAAAGCTCTCTCATCCCAAAAAAAAGCTGCCCCAAATTCTCCATTTGGGCCAACTGTATTGCTGGAGCCATAGGTTGCTGCAAAGCCCAGAACGGATCCTAGGGCAATAGAGTTTCTGTGCGTCTCTTCTCCCTGAAATCCTTGGCTGAAGGCAACATTATCTGAAAAAGCGATTTCCTGTTTATGGCAAGAAGCACAGGAAACAGTTCCGTTTCTAGATAGGTCTTTATCATAGAACAACACACGTCCTAAGGTTGCTTTATTGTTAGATATCGGTCTTGGAAATACGTTTTGGCCTATGTGGTCAGGAAGCAATAATTCGTAGTTGAAAGGCTCTTCAGGAAGATCTAGTGTCTGTGTGAGCACCGCATAATCTTCGGGGAGATAATTATACTCCTTGAATTCTACCACATCATCCACACAAGAAATGAGTAGGCCGGAGAGTAAGAAAAAGAAAAGGAAATGTTGCTTTGTTTTCATTGATTTGAGCTTAAAAGAGGCTTTGAGGAATCGAATGCAAATTAGGAGTTCATATCCCTTAATTCAATGCAAAATAAAATTACTGTGCCAATAATAGAGGGTAGGAATCGAAATCCCTACCCTCAGTATATTAACGATACGATATTCGGTTTACTTGAAAGGATTTGAATACTTCTCGTAGCTCATCATCTTGTAGTCGGTGAGCGTATTTAGGAAAGCAATAATATCCTGTTTGTCCTGGTTACTGAAGTTGAATTTCTTAGCTGTATTTGTAGTTGACTCTTTCAGAAATCCACTCAGATTTTTATGGTTTTGAATATTCCCACTGTAGAAATCCAGTACCTCGTCCAGGCTAGCAAATCTTCCGTCATGCATATATGGAGATGTAACAGCTACATTCCTCAAAGCTGGAACTTTAAAAACGCCATTTAAGTTAGCTGCTCCATATACGGCACCAACTCCTTTATCACTATAAACCATATCCAGTCCATTGTTTGCGCTTGGCATACCGGGACGAGCCAGTTCACGACCATGACAGTTGCCACAATTCTGAACAAAGAGACTTTTACCTCTGTTTTCGGCAGCTGTCAATTGAGGAAGATCTTCTTCTATACGGAGGTCTTGATTTGCGTCAAGCGCTTCATCTAGTTTGGACTCATAAGATCCGATTCCATCTACAAAGCTTTCTATCGCAAGCAGAATCCGTTGTTCAGTAATCTCTGGATCACGGAAAGCTGCTTCAAAGAGAATTTTATAATAATCTTTAGAAGATACTCGGCTGATCAATTCATCATGTGTCATTCCCATTTCAACTGCACTGGTCAAAGAAGCCTGGCTTTGCTCGGAAGCTGAAGCAGCTCTTTCATCCCAAAAGAAAGGAAGTCCAGCGCGAGAAGTTCCTCCATAGTAGGCTGCAAAACTAACCACAGAGCCTAAAGCGATAGAGTTTCTGTCTGTATCCTCACCCTTAAACCCCTGGCTGAAAGCTTTATTGTCAGAAAATGCTAATTCTTGCTTATGGCAGGAAGCACAGGATACAGTACCATTTGCTGAAAGGTTCTTGTCATAAAATAGAACCCTTCCCAAAGTGGCACGATTGTCAGAAACAGTTCTGGCGACTAAACCTGTGCGGGTCATATAATTTGGGAGCTCCACCGTGTACTCAAATGGCTCTTCTGGAAGGTCGAGAGACTGGATCAGTACCTGGTAATCCTCAGGTCTGTAATTAAATTCTTCAAATTTAACAGCATCATCTACACATGAAACAAGAAAAAGGAGAGTCAGAAAAGGAATCAGTAGATAAACGTTAGTTTTCATAGTCTGAATGGTTTATACCCAATGGGTAAGGTTAAACAAAGACTTTAGGTGGTGGAGAGGATAGATCAAGTGCTAGTCTTAATCCTTTGGAACCTCAAGTAAATAATATTTAAACGAAGTTCCCAATGGGAACGCTGCACATGGTTTAGATAATTTACGGATTTATGCTAAATGATTGTAGGTGCAAAGGTATTTTTTGTGGATAGCGCAAAAAAGGCAATAAAATGTATCCCCTGCTCCCCTATTAATTTGCTAAATTCGGGCTTAGTCTTTCACGCTGGTACAATTAAAGGCCCCTATCAACACAAAATTGCGTTTAACCTATTACTGCTTATGAAAAGAAGTTTTACCCTATTATTCCTACTATTAGCATTTTCCTTTTCCTTCCCACAAAATACGGTTGGCCTACTATCCTATGATCCCAGTCTATCTCTGGATGGATACAACCTTATGTTTCCCCATAACCAACCTACAGTCTTTTTACTCAATAGCTGTGGGGAAATCGTGCATAGCTGGACGGATGATTCCAATTTCAGACCTGGAAACATTGCCTATATTCTGGAAGATGGAAAGCTCGTGAAAGCCAAAAGAGACGCAGTAGTTACAGATGATGCGATCTGGGCAGGTGGTGGAGGCGAAACCGTAGAAATCCGGGATTGGGATAATACCCTACTTTGGACCTATACCCTCAATGATTCTCTTAACCGCTTGCATCATGATATCGCTCCTATGCCAAATGGCAATATCCTGATGGTCGCCTGGGAGCTTAAAACCAGAGAAGAAGCAATAGCTGCAGGAAGGGATACAACCAAACTATCTCAGGATAAACTTTGGCCCGATTATATCATAGAAGTAGATCCTTCAACTGATCAGATCGTTTGGGAATGGCATGCCTGGGATCACCTGATTCAGGATTATGATTCTACCAAAAGTAATTTTGGGGTTATTGCTGATAATCCTGGCAAAATCAACCTCAATTATGATACAAGCGAAGGACATCCCGACTGGATGCATAGCAATTCCATAGATTATCATGTAGAGCGAGATCAGATTCTGCTGAGTGTTCCTACCTTCCATGAAATTTGGATCATTGATCATACTACAACAACTGCTCAGGCGGCGTCAAATAATGGAGGCTTGAGTGGAAAGGGTGGACAGCTTTTATATCGTTGGGGAAATCCTGCCGCATATGATCTCGGTACAGAATCAGATCAAAAGCTCTTTTATCAGCATGATGCCCATTGGATCGATGACTTTGTCGATATCATGGTTCCCAATTTTGGAGATATTGCCGTCTTTAACAATCGCGTTGGAAGCGATTTTTCAACAGTAAACGTGATAGAGCCCAGTTGGAATATGTATGGATGGAGTTATTTAAAGAATAATGGGGTTTTCGTACCCAGTGATTTTGACTTGACATGGACACATCCGGATACTACCCGTCTATTCTCAACAGGTTTATCCAGTGTACAATTTCTCAATAATGGAAATGCCCTGATTACCTCCGGTCGTTTTGGGTATAGTTTTGAATTAACTACTTCTAATGAAGTGGTTTGGGAATATATAACTCCCTTCAGGGGAGGTCAGGCAGTACCACAAGGGGATTCTTTAACAATAAATCAAAACCTGACCTTTCGAATGAAACGCTATCCGGCGGATTATGCAGCCTTCACCGACCGGGAACTTTCACCTCAGGGATGGATTGAACAAAATCCTGACTCGGCATATTGTGATCAATTTGTTCTTAGCAATGCTAATCTTGACAAACCCAGTTTGTTTAAGGCTTATCCCAATCCAAGTAGTTCCAATTTAAGTATTGAATGGGAAGGCCTAATTTATGCAGACATAGAGATTTATAATCAATTAGGACAAGAAATCCTGGATTTCCCCCAATGCTCCGGCGGCCGAAAATATTTGGATACCAGCAACTGGGAGAATGGCCTGTATGTCATTAGCATAAATAGAAATACCCATCAGAAGATCCTTGTTCAACACTAGCCCAATAGTTCAACCCTTATGAAACGAATCTACATACTCTGTTTACTCGCTTTATTATTCTTATGGAGCGCCTGTGAAGAAGAACCTAATATTGGGAATGTTGGGGCAACAATAAGCGTAAATAGAAATCCCAGTGCTGTAGCTCCCCTAACTGCAATGCTTTCGGTTACAACTCAGGTGGATGTGAGCATTCATCTACGGGTAATTGGGAAGAATGGAGAAAACTCAGATGTAAATAATCGCTTCGATGAATTTGGGAGAGAGTTTGAACTTCCTGTGTTGGGACTTTATGCGGATCATGAGAATGAGGTTGAGTTAACCTTCTTTGATGGAGCCAATCAGGAATTGGGGAAGGAGATCGTAAAAATCAGCACCAATGGATTGATCAATGATATGCCTGAAGTTAGCGTCCAAACCTCCAATATTGGAGCGATGGCCCCCGGCTTTAATCTGGTCAACTATTTTGGCTTTGCTGAAAACTTCAATCCCCAAAGGGCTTTGATGTTTGATGCCTATGGAGATATACGTTGGTATTTAAATTATAGCGGACATCCTCGACTAGCCAATCTTTTTTATGACAATGGAATGATTCGTTTACAAAACGGAAATCTATTCTTTGGAGATGGAAGTACCGGTTCGGTTTATGAGATCAATATGTTGGGGGAAATACAGAATAGTTGGAGCCTCAAAGGCAATGGTTTTCATCATATGGTTCTTGAAAAGCCAAATGAAAATTTCCTCGTAACAGTCAATGATCCCAATAAATTCACAGTGGAGGATTTGATTATTGAGCTGGATAGGAACAGTGGAAATATTGTGAATCGATGGGATCTGACACTTTCTCTAGATAAAGATCGCAGAGCCTGGGATACAGATCTGGCCAATACAAATGTAGACTGGATGCATGCTAATGGAGTCGCTTATAGTGAGATAGATGACTGTATTATTGTTTCTGGAAGAACCCAAGGCACTGTAAAGCTTACAGCCAGCAATGAGCCTGTTTGGATCATTGCTCCACATAAGGGCTGGGAAACCTCTGGCAATGGAAATGATCTTAAGCAGTATCTCCTTCAGCCGCTGGATGCTATGGGGCAACCTATTCTGGATTCCCTGGTGTTGAATGGGGAAGAAAATCATCCGGATTTCGAATGGGCCTGGTACCAACATTCTCCTATCATTTTACCCAATGGAAATGTGATGCTGTTTGATAATGGAGACAACAGAAACTATAGCGCAAATGGATTCTCTGGTCCTTTCTCTTACAGTAGGGCAGTTGAATATAAAATTGATGAGGAGAATATGACCATACAGCAAGTTTGGTCTTATGGAAAAGGAAGAAGAAATGAGACCTATAGCCGGATTGTTTCAAAGGTTCTTTACTATGAAAATGAAGACAATGTCCTCTTTACTCCCGGAGCTGTTGCCTTTAATGGTGAACAGTATGGGAAGGTACTTGAAATAGATAAGCAAAGCGGTCAGGTAGTTTTTGAAGCAAAAGTAAAAGCTCCTATAGCTCCCTTTAATATCACCTTCCATAATATTTACCGCTACACGATGTATCCTTAAAATCTATTTCGTGTGAATAAAAAATGGGGCCACATTAATGTGGCCCCATTTTTTATAATTCTCTTATAACTGAGCGTCCAGTCCTTTTCTGGCACCTTCCAAGCCCAGTTTTTTATTGATTTCCTTATCCATTTCCTGTAGCTCAAGGTAGATTTCGCATAACCTTTCCACCTCTTCATCTTTGCTAGCCTGCTCTGCTTCTTTGATCTTTGACCTACACTCTCGTAGCATTTTATCTACCTTTCTGCTTTTGTAATGGAAAATAGCTCCATCAGTCACGAGGGTCAGATTGCTATCGTAATCGATATCCGGACGAATTTTTTTCCATAAGGGGCTGGTTTCAGGAGCGGTCAGCAAATCAGAAACTAGATTGCGAATCACAGAATCCTGATGACTGAGGTATTTATTGAGGTCGATCTTTTGTTTGTCCAGGTACTCTTTAAACATCTCATTTTTGAGCTGCTCATAGGTTTGATTTTCAAATACCAGGTTTTCCAGTTCATCGATCATATACTCCATGACCGGAAACTCCTCATGTTGGATAGGATTTCCTTCTTTATCTTCTAATGGGAGATTAGGATCTTCAAGAACTGTCTTGTCAAAATGGCAAATCATCACCCGTAAAAGTTCTTTTTCCTGATTGGCAAGCTCTAGCTGCTCAAAGCTTTTGAGCTCTTTAACCTCTGCGGGCGCTGCAACTGCTTGTCGAGCTTCCTCTCTTTTCTGTTCCCTCCTTACCAGCTTTTGTTGTTCTCCTCGGGCTTCCAGTACTGCATGAGCCATGAGAGACTCCGTAATATCCACCTTTTGCGCTACATGGCGAACATACATCTCACGATCTACACGATCAGGAATATTTGCAACGGATTCTGCAAGAGCTTTGATCAATTCAGATTGTATACGGGGATCATGGACATCCTTTCCCTCAGAAAGTACCTGTAATTTGAAATCTACAAAGTTTAGGGCTGTTTTCTGGATCTCTGCAAAGGCACTGGCGCCTTTTTCCCGAACATAAGAGTCGGGGTCATGTCCATCAGGGAGAATGAGTACTTTCGCCTCCATACCCTCCCGAATCAAAATATCAATACCTCTTAAAGCCGCTTTAATTCCCGCTTTATCGCCATCATAAATCATGAGGACATTTCGGCTAAAGCGACGTATCAATCGAATTTGCTCTTTTGTCAGGGCAGTCCCGCTCGATGCGACTACATTCTTGACCCCGTTCTGATGCAGAACGATGGTATCCATATAGCCTTCGGTAAGGATACACAAATCCTCATCTCGAATGGATTTTTTCGCCTGATATAAGCCATAGAGTACCTGGCTTTTATGGTAGATTTCCGATTCTGAGGAATTGATATACTTGGCAATATCTTTTCGATTGCCCAATATTCGTCCTCCAAAACCTACTACTTTGCCACTAGGATTGGCTATAGGAAACATCACACGTCCCCGAAAGCGATCAATGAGTTTACCAGTCTTTTCTGATTTGCTAACGAGGCTTAATTCGGTTAGATATGCTTCTTTATACTGCTTCTTGATAGCAGCCTGCGCAAAGTCTTCCCATTCGTCAAGGGCGTAGCCCAATTGGAAAGTTTCTATGGTCGCTTCCAGTATGCCTCTTTCTTTGAAGTAGCTAAGGCCGATTTTCTTCCCTCTTTCATCCTCTAAAAGCTTTTTGTGAAAGAAGTCGGCGGCAAACTCATTTACTATGAAAAGACTCTGACGTTTGTTCTTTTGCTCTCTCTGTTCTGGACTGTCCTCTTCCTCTTGCAGCTCGATGCTGTATTTCTTTGCCAAATGACGGAGGGCTTCTACATAGGTGAGGCCTTCCATTTCCATGACGAAATTGACAGAGTTTCCCCCTTTGCCCGAACTAAAGTCTTTATAGATCCCTTTTCCGGGGTGAACCGAAAAGGAGGGAGTCTTCTCATTTGACCAGGGAGAGAGCCCCCAGAAGTTGGCACCTTTCTTTTTCAAAGGCACATAGTCGCCTACCACTTCGACGATATCGACGCTATTGTATATCTGATCAACTATATGCTCGGGAATTCGTGCCATTTCCGTAAAAGGGCAGACAATTAGCGAATTTCTGCTATGCCGATTGACCCTTGGTTTTGTTTTTGATAATCAAAATTATCAGAAAATATCCTAAAACAAAGATACGGAAAAATATAGAGGTGAAGATTAGTTGGTATTCCAGTCCTTGGATTTATGGTAAATACGATTATCCGAACTAATAATTTTCTGTTGAACTTTAGGAATTATACAATTTTCTGTGGTATCTGCGTTATTTAGTCAGATACTTTCGCTGTAATTGGGGCTTCCTTTGCTTTTCACTTTAACCACCTTTCGAATATGCGCGGCTTCGCAGCAAAATATCAATTACTACTTTCCTCCCTCATATTAGCAGCATTTCTGTTCTTTCTGCTCTCCTTCCCCTCATGTCAAAGCGAACAGAGACCTGCTGAGCAATCCCATGTGATTTATAATCCGGATTCGCTTTCCATTATTTCCACTTCTCAACTGTCTGGTAAATTGAATGCAAAACTTTCTGATATGAAAGTCTATCTTCATTATAATGGAAAGACGGATGAGATTGTAAAGGTCAGGATTTATAATGCTGAAAATAACCTGATCTATGGGGAAAAAGAGCTAACCCTTTTGGCGGAAAAAGATACTCCGCTGGATGTAGAGCTACTTTCTCCTGGCGACTATCAGGTATTTGTATTCTTTGATGACGCTGAATTCCTTTCTACGGAACTTTTAATCCCAACTCCCTAGTAGAGAGTTTCCCCTTATTTCTGTGTACAAAGAGCCGAATTTGTCTTGCTTTTCATCGTTGCTTTTTCTAAAATTGTATGCTTGCATACTATTTTTAGGTTTCTGTCCCCCTTATTTAGCACACGATTTTGGAAGTAAAGATTAAAGAGAAGAAAAGGGCGATCTGTTTCGATATTAAGACTACCTGGCTCGCTATTTCTCGCATGTACAATGTTCCCTCCCAGCTAGAGGGAATTACCACAAATATTGGCTTCGTTCTTTTGCACATTGACGACAAGATCGGTACACCTGCTACCAAGATTGCACCAATGATGGGAATGGAACCCCGAAGCCTTACTCGGATGTTGGCCAAACTCGAAGAGAGAGATTATATCTATCGCGAGCCAGACAAATTTGATAAACGAAAAGTACAGATCTTTTTGACTCCCCTGGGTTTACAAAAGAAAAACAGGGCCAAGGAAGTTGTGATTGGATTTAACAAAAAACTCTATAACGACTTTTCAGAGGAGGATCTCGATATTTTTTTCCACGTTTTAGATTCTATTCATAAAATATTAAATACCTACGATCATGCCAGTAGCTGAACAAGCAGCTGTTTCCAATCAAAACAACCAACATCGCAGTATCAAAAAAGTAGCCGTATTGGGATCTGGAGTAATGGGCTCTCGCATAGCCTGCCACTTCGCCAATATCGGAGTCGAAGTACTTTTGCTTGATATTGTGCCCCGAGAACTCGACCCAAAAGAAGCCGCAAAAGGTCTGACTTTGGAGCATCCGGCCGTTAGAAACCGAATTGTAAATTCTTCTTTAATGGGTGCGATCAAAGGTCGTCCTGCAGCTCTTTATGATAAAGGGACCGCCGGCCTGATCAAAACCGGAAATTTTGATGATGACTTCGAAAAAATCGCTGATTGCGATTGGGTTTTGGAGGCCATTGTGGAACGTTTAGACATCAAGCAGAAAGTTTTTGCACGTGTAGATGAATTGAGAAAGCCAGGCACTCTGGTTACTTCAAATACTTCTGGTATTCCGATTCATATGATTGCGGAAGGTCGTTCTGAGGATTTCCGCAAACACTTTTTCGGTACGCACTTTTTCAATCCTCCTCGTTACCTAAGATTATTGGAGGTGATTCCCGGACCAGACACTGATCCAGGTATCCTTGATTTTATGATGCATTATGGAGACCTGTTTTTGGGAAAGAAAACGGTACTCTGTAAAGATACTCCAGCTTTTATTGCAAACCGTGTAGGTATTTATGCGATGGCCAAAATCTTCCAATTGGTGGGAGAAATGGGACTGACGATCGAAGAAGTTGATAAACTGACAGGTCCTGCTACTGGAAAGCCTAAAACAGGAACGTTCCGCTTAAGTGATCTGGTAGGGTTGGATACCACCTACCATGTTTTGAACGGTATTCGAGAAAATTGTCCGGATGATGAGGAGAATGCGCGTTTTAATGTACCGGACTACGTGCAGAAAATGGTCGATAACAAATGGCTGGGAGATAAAACCCGCCAGGGATTCTACAAAAAAACCAAAGATGAAAATGGAAAGAGAAAGATTCTTTCTCTGGATTTGAATACGCTGGAATATAGAGAGAAGGCTAAAGTTGAAATTCCAAGTTTGAAAGCGGTAAGAAATAGCTCTGATCTTGGGAAGCGGCTGAACATTTTCTTTGATGCTGATGACAAAGGAGGAGAATTTATCCGCAGATCAAGCCTGGGCGTTTGGGCCTATGTCTCAAATCGTATTCCTGAAATTGCAGATGACCTTTATCAAATAGATGATGCTATTGTAGCGGGCTTTGGATGGGATAAAGGAGCATTTGAAACCTGGGACATGGTAGGAGCTGCCAAAACCATGGAGCTTTTTGAAGCAGAAGGATTAAAGCCAGCAGTCTGGGTAGAGGAAATGCTGGACGCGGGACATGATTCTTTCTACAAGTCTGAAAATGGAGTTAGAAAGTATTACCATATTCCAAGTAAATCCTATAAAACAATCCCTGGTACAGAATCGCTGATTCTCCTCGATACTTTGCGAGAAGATAAGACAGTTTGGTCAAATAGCGATGCTTCTGTTATCGACATGGGAGATGGAGTATTGAACGTTGAGTTCCACTCTAAAATGAATTCCATTGGTGAAGGAATTTTGTTGGCGATTCATAAAGCCATTGACCTAGCAGAAGAGCAAAACTATAATGGAGTAGTACTAGCTAATGAAGCTCCCAATTTCTCCGTAGGTGCCAATATTATGCTCATGCTTATGATGGCTTCTCAGGGACAGTGGGATAAGTTAGATGAGGGCGTTAGAGCCTTTCAGGATACTTCTATGCGTATGCGTACATCAGCCATCCCAGTAGTCGTTGCTCCTCATGGAATGACACTAGGAGGAGGATGTGAATTTACTTTACATTCAAATAAGGCTGTTGCTGATGCTGAAACCTATATCGGGTTGGTGGAAGTAGGAGTCGGTTTGATTCCCGGTGGAGGGGGAACCAAAGAGTTTGCCTTGAGAGCTGCGGATGATTATTCTAAAGCAGGTGCAGTACCGGTAGATGTAATTCAGAATTACCTTATGTCTATTGCGACTGCAAAAGTTTCTACTTCTGGGGAAGAAGCTCGTGGATTGAATATCCTGAGAGATACAGATCAAATCGTAATCAATAAGGCTCGCAGGATTGCTGAAGCTAAGGAAGCTGTTCTGGCCATGGTCGCTGATGGATATACGGCTCCTTCGATGAGAACTGACATTCCCGTACAAGGTCAGAATGCATTAGGAACACTGTATGCAGGAATCTCAGGTATGCAATACGGGCACTATGCTTCTGAGCATGATGCCCTAATTGCCAAAAAAGTTGCGTATGTACTTTGTGGTGGGGACCTCAGTGGAACCAATAACAAGGTTTCTGAACAATACCTGCTCGACCTTGAGCGTGAAGCCTTCCTGAGTCTTGCAGGTACCAAAAAGACACAGGAGCGTATGCAGTACATGTTGCAGAATAACAAACCCTTGAGAAATTAATTTTAGCCTATAATCAACAGAATATAATGGAAGCTTATATAGTAACCGGATATAGAACTGCCATCACCAGAGGAAGAAAAGGGGGCTTTAAGGCTACCCGCTCTGATGATCTGGCAGCTGAAGTAGTAAAGCACCTGGTAGCTCAGGTTCCTCAGCTTGATCCTTCAAGAGTAGATGACCTTATAGTAGGTTGTGCAATTCCTGAAGCTGAGCAAGGCATGCAGATCGGTCGTATGGTCGCTTTGATGTCTTTGCCCATGAATGTTTCCGGAGTAACTGTGAATCGCTATTGTGGTTCTGGTTTGGAAACCATCGCTCTTGGAGTTGCCAAGATCAAAGCGGGAATGGCTGATTGCATCATCGCTGGAGGTACGGAAAGTATGTCCATGTTGCCGATGATGGGGCACAAGCCTGCTTTGAATATGAAGATTGCGACTGAGCATCCGGATTGGTACCTCAGCATGGGATTGACGGCTGAAGAAGTTGCTGCTGATTACAACATCAGTCGTGAGGATATGGATGTTTTTGCCTACAATTCTCATATGAAAGCTTTGCAGGCGCAGGCAGATGGGAAATTTGATGGGCAGATCGTTCCCGTAGATGTGGAAGACATCTTTGTGGATGCGGATGGTCGTAGACAGAGCAAAAAGTACACAATTGATACAGATGAAGGTCCTAGAAAGGGAACGACGGTAGAAGTATTGGGCGGATTGAGACCTGTATTCAGGAATAATGGAAAGGTTACCGCAGGTAATTCTTCTCCGATCAATGACGGATCTGCTTTCGTGATGATTATGTCTGAGAGAATGGTGAAAGAATTGGGTATAGAACCTCGCGCGAGAATGGTAGGTTATGCTACTGAAGGAATTGATCCTCGCATCATGGGAATGGGGCCTATCGTTGCAGTACCTAAAGTTCTTAAGCAAACTGGTCTTAAGCTAAATGATATTGATCAGATTGAATTGAATGAAGCATTTGCCGCTCAGTCTTTGGGGGTGATTCGTGAATTGGAGATCAATCCTGAGATTGTAAATGTAAATGGTGGAGCGATAGCTTTGGGCCATCCCCTGGGATGTACCGGTGCGAAGCTCACCGTGCAGCTGGTAAATGAAATGGAAAAACGCAATGACAAATACGGCATGGTTACGGCCTGTGTCGGAGGAGGTCAGGGTGTTGCTGGTATTTATGAGCGTTTATAAATTGTACTCCTAACAACGTGAATAGAAAAGCTGTCCATTTGTGGCAGCTTTTCGCTTTTTTGGAACGTCATACCTTTTGGATAAAAAATGGATGAAAGCAAGGCTTATCATAGGAAGTACAAAGCTTAAAAAATGAAGAGTAATCCAGGTTTTATTCTAATTTCCAACACCATGCTTTGCCCAGCTCGCTTATATTATGGACTTTCTTTCCCTTTTTCTACAAAGTTCCATTTTTCCTGATGGGTAAAGCTTTGTCCTTTCTCCAGAAGGAAAATTCGCAACCCCGCTTTTTTCTTGATTTTTTCAAAAAAAGCCACCTCTTATGAGAATTCGCTTTTACTAAGCCAGTTGCTATATAGGCTATTTTGGATAATTGCGAATTTGTTAATGTGAGATTTTATTTATAATTGATTGATAAACAACATATTGTGTGTGTTTTCGTATAGATTATTGAACCCTCTTCTTAATCAAGCTTTTATGAATTTATGAGATTTGCAATGATTTTAACCAAATAAGGCATATTGTTAATATATTCTCAAATATATTGACTTTTGGTTAAAAATTATGTAAATTTAAAGTTCGATTATTGAAAAGTATCAAATAGATATTCATCCCTTAAACCTATATATATGCCTCGTAGAATGACACCAAGTAGGTCTCGAATCAGAACAACGAGACAAAGAAGCCAGCACAACCAGCAGAAGGCAAGGAACCAATCCCGAATCAGCCACAAACAAAAGATCGTAGATCAGTGTCCTGAGATCAAAGAATAAAAAAAAGCTGTGCAATCTGCACAGCTTTTTTTTATATCATTTCCTCCTCCCTTATACTTCAAGCAGTAAACGAGAAGGATCTTCCAGTCTTTCTTTTATTCGATAAAGGAAACTCACTGCTCCCTTTCCATCAACGATTCTGTGATCATAAGATAATGCCACATACATGATGGGTCTGATTTTTACTTCTCCGTTAATTGCTACCGGTCTTTGAACGATATTATGCATTCCGAGGATAGCGGATTGTGGAGGATTGATGATGGGGGTTGAAAGCATAGAACCAAAAATTCCTCCATTTGTAATAGAGAAGGTTCCGCCAGTCATTTCATCTATCGTAAGTTTACCTGCGCGCGCCTTAAGGGCATAATGTAAAACGCTTTGCTCCAATTCAGCTAGACTCATCAAATGAGCGTCGCGAATTACCGGTACAACAAGTCCTTTCGGAGAACTTACAGCTATACTGATATCTGCATAATCGTAATAGATAATTTCTTGTCCATCGATCTGTGCATTAATACCCGGAAATTCTTTCAAAGCCATAGTAACAGCTTTGGTGAAGAAGGACATATATCCAAGACCTACTCCATGAGTCTCTTTAAATTTCTCCTTGTATTTCTTCCGGATATCCATGACGGCTTGCAGGTCTACCTCATTGAAGGTAGTGAGCATTGCCGTTTCATTCTTCACAGAAACGAGCCTCTCTGCAATCTTACGGCGCAGGCTACTCATTTTCTCTCTACGTTCTGATCTTTCACTACCGACATTCAATACCGGCAACCCAGGTAAAGGTCTCTCTTCTTTCTTCTCTTTTTTCTCGGGAGCCGGAACTTCTTTTGTCGGAGCCTCTTTATGTTGGACTACATCTGTTTTTGTGATGCGTCCTCCTCGGCCATTACCCTGAACACTGGCAGGGTCAATGCCTTTTTCTTTCATCATCTTGGCAGCTGAGACAGAAGGATGTCCTTTAGCAGAACTATCTACTACGGGCGGGGCAACTGGAGCTTCTTTTTTCTCAGTTGTTTCTTCTTTAGCGGGGGCTGCTGTTTTTGCTGCCGCTGCACCCTCGGTATCGATCTTGGCTATCACCTGACCGACGGCCACTGTATCTCCTTCGGCAGCAATTATTTCTATGGTTCCTCCTTGTTCGGCATTTACCGTAAGGGTAGCCTTATCAGAATTGATCTCAGCAAGTTCATCGTCCATGTCGACATAGGCGCCACTTTCGACCAACCAGCTTTCGATTTCCACTTCGGTAATGGATTCACCTGGGCTGGGAACTTTGATTTCTACAATCATGAGGATTTATTGGAAAATGAATATTGGTGTAAAAAAACTACTACTAAGTATAATACTTTGTTTCGGCTTGCAAGTTACGAGAAAATTTGGGATAAATTGTCAGAAAGGCGGCGATACAGAGGGCCGCAAGCGCAGCTCCTGAAGCATCTATGAAAACATCTATAAGGGAAGCTCCCCGACCCGGAACAAAGCTCTGGTGAAACTCATCAGAGCAGGCATAAAGTGCTGAGAATAGCCAGGCAAAAAAGAGACTTTGTTTTAGTTGAAATTTTAGATGAAAAAGTCTGAAGCCTAGTATGCAGAGAATAAAATATTCTGTAAAATGTGCCAACTTTCTCACATAAAAGTGTACGTGATATTGCTCGATAAATTCCATTTTCAGCCCAAAAAACTGAAGAATACTCAGGATCAGTCCGCTGGTATCCTCCGTATCATCTTTCACCTGACTTGATAAGAAAAAGATGATTGAGAGCCAAAGGATGAGTGGGAGCCAATGAGTAAAAAGCTGTTTTCTATTCAAGGATTTGCGAATGGTGAACGAATGTATGCTTTATGCAGGCAATAAGTGAAAAACTTCGGCTTTTATCCAAGCAAATCCTAGGCCTGATTAACAGACTCCTTTTTCTTTTTACCAGTCCATTTTCCAAAGAGTCCACTGATTCCCATGGCTACTAAAACCCCCAGGATGGCATAGATCAGTCCTTCAAAATTTAAGGGGAGACTGGGACTGAATTTTACTGCAGAGCGAATTCTCCCGTCCAGATGTCTGAGGAAGTTAAAAGGACGGGTAAAAGCATTACTATTTCGTAGGCTTTTGAGAGCTTTGTCATAATCCAGGTATCTCTTGACCGTATTCCAGGAAACCTCTGCATTATCTTTTACCCGTGGATCTTCATTTTGCATCAGATCATTGAGGAAGGCTTCTACGGTTTGATCATATCCTGCTGCACGATTTTCTAAATCCAGATAAGTTGTTTCAGATTCTTTTTGTGCGCCGGCCAGTACATGTGTATACTGGTTCATATAAACGGGAGCTTGTGCAAATATGACTGCAAGAATGACGGTAAAGATTCTTTCTGAAAGATTTCCTAAAAAGTTAAAAAGTCCCATTGCCTGTATAATTTTCGGCTATTGTATTTTTCTTTTTAAAATGGGATTTAATCTATGGCTTTCCAAATAAGGAGAAAACACATTTGCAAGACAGCTACATTTGAGCGAATTTAGCGTATCATCTCATTTCACATGGTAAAAGTACTTTTCGTCTGTCTCGGAAATATCTGCCGTTCCCCCATGGCTGAAGGCCTCTTTCTCAAGCATATAGCTGATGCTTCTTTAGCCGATATGATACAAGTCGATTCCTGTGGGACGGGTGCATGGCATGTAGGAGAAAGAGCAGATGAGCGAATGAGAAGAACTGCCGTAAAACATGGAATTGAATTGCTATCTCGAGCGCGCAAAGTGCAAAAAGAAGATTTTCTTGAATTTGATTATATCATCCCAATGGACGGTAGCAATTTGATTAACCTTCAACGCCTTGCGACCCATGTTCCCGATATCAAATCTGCTATCATCAAAATGCGCTACTTTGATGAAGAGGCGATAAATGCTGATGTGCCTGATCCTTATTATGGTGGAGCCCAGGGCTTTGAAGATGTCTACGAAATGCTGGATCGATCTTGTGCCAGGCTCCTGACTTTCATCCGTGAGCAACACAATCTTTAGCCACTAAGCTTCTTCTGCCAACATTTTCTCCAAAAAGGCTTCATATTCTTCCACAAATCGGGTATACACATGTCCTGTACCCGGTCCGTTGAACCCTGTATGGACTTTTCGTACTTGTCCTTGCTTATCGAGAAATATAGTGGTAGGAAAGGAAATGACCTTGTTAAGCATAGGGAATTTCTCTGCAGCCAGAGATTTATCATTGCTTGCTGCACCAATCAGGAAAGGATAGTTGACTTTCAGTCGCTTTGCCATGCGGACAATGTTTTTCTGTGCCTGAGGCATTCCTTTGCTGGTTCTTTCGAAGGCTACTCCAATAATTTCTAACCCATCAGCCTGATACTTTTTATACCACTGGGAGAATAGCCGGGTTTCATCCATACAATTTGGACACCAGGACCCCATAAGCTGTACAATGGTAACTTTATCTTTGAATCGCTCATCTCTAAAGGAAACACTGTCTCCTTGTAGATCAGGAAATTTGAAGGTGAAGTCCTCAAAACCTTCTTTGAGAATTGTCAATTCTTCTGGCGTACGTAGGGAAGCTTCCGGATCTTTAATTCCGACCCATGCCTCTTCCCAGTGGTTACCCGACCAGAATTTTCCCGAAATAGAGTCTCCTTCGATTTCAGCATGAAAGAGGAAAGCATGAGAGCCGTCGAAACCAGATAATTTCAGTAAATTTCCATCCATGACTCCCTCCAAAAAACGATAATCTCCCGTCTCTGTCTGAAAATTTCCGATAACCTTAGATCCCTGCTGAGAAAACTGTCCGATTGCCGGCCCCGTTCCATCCAGAAATTGAAGGCTATAGAGAGGAGCAAGCTCAGCAGCTGCAGATTTGATAGAAAATCTGCCCGCATCACTTAGTTCCGCTTTAAATGGGGCATGGTAATCTACTCCACGGGTATATTCGTACCAATTTCCACTCATTTCTTTTGCGGAATGTATCTTCAATTTAAACTCACTATCAAAGACGGGCATCTTGATAGTAATCGAATCTCCTGTTTGCTCGATTTCATCAACTTCTATTCTTTCTTCCGCGTTGAAAATGACCATCTGGTAGTTTTCGCCTTCTTTAGTCAGGCTAAATTGGAAAGGTAAGTCCACTCCTTCTCTTAATTGAAGGCTGCCGATCCAGGTACCATTTTCTAATGTGATAGGAGTGGAAGAAGGAGACTGGCAGGAGCATAGGCTAAGGAGCCATACCGCCAGGACGACTGGGAACAAGTGTAACTTTTTCATCTTATGTTGCTAAAGCCTTTTTAATTAGGGACGAAGGCTTTTACTTATTTCATCAGATCCTTTCCGATATCTTTCCTATAATTTTTCCCCTCAAAGAGGATCTGTTCTGCATTCTTTAATGATTTTCCAACTGCTTCTTCTATACTCTCTCCAAAAGAGCTAATGGCAAGAACCCTTCCGCCATTGGTTAATACTTTGCCCGCTTCTTCTTTCGTGCCTGCATGAAAAAGAATCGAATCTTCTGTTTGATCAAATCCTTCCATCACTTTGCCCTTTTCATATGACCCGGGATATCCCCCACTCACAAGCATTACGGTCGTGCAAGTTCTTGGATCGATTTCAAAGGCTTTGTCGGCCAAATTACCCTCTGCAACTCCTTCGAATAAATCAAGTAAATCCGCTTGCAGGCGAGGAAGAACTACTTCTGTTTCCGGATCGCCCATTCGGACATTATATTCCAGTACGTAAGGTACATCATCTTTCACCATCAAACCAATGAATATAAAACCCTTGTAGTCAATGCCTTCTTTTTGTAAACCATCCAGGGTGGGTTTCACAATTTCCTCTTCTACTTTCGCTACAAAAGCTTTATCCGCGAATGGGACAGGTGAAACAGCTCCCATACCACCTGTATTCAATCCGGTATCTCCTTCGCCTATTCGTTTATAGTCTTTGGCGGAAGGGAGTAGTTTGTAAGACTTTCCATCTGTTAGGACGAAAATGGAAATCTCGATTCCAGTCAAAAATTCCTCTATAACTACGGTTTGCCCGGCTTCTCCAAAAGATTTGCCGGAAAGCATTTCCTCTACTACCTCACGAGCATGCTCCCGACTTTCACAAATCAAAACTCCTTTACCGGCCGCCAATCCACTTGCTTTCACCACAATCGGTAAAGCATGTGCATCCAAATAGGCTAGTGCTTCTTCCTTTTGCTCACTATCAAATGAGGCATAGGCAGCTGTCGGAATTCCGTATTTCTGCATAAAGGTTTTGGAGAAGGCTTTTGATCCTTCTAACCGAGCTCCATCAGTTTTAGGGCCAATGACCGGGATGCCTTTGTCTGCAAAATAATCAGCAACTCCCTCGACCAGGGGTAATTCCGGGCCTACCAAAATCATATCTATCTCATACTTTTGGGCGAAAGTTTCCACTGCAGGGAAATCAGTAGGATTGATGGCTACATTGGTCCCCAATTGAGCAGTACCTGCATTTCCTGGTGCTATGAAGACTGATTCGCACCTTGGAGATTGAGCGATTTTCCACGCAAATGCATGTTCCCTTCCTCCGGAACCCAGAATTAAGATTTTCATCCGGCAAATGTAGGAAATCGCTTGCTGATTTTCTATTTGACTTTTTGAGGCTTTTCTACAATGGGATATTCTCTCCCCAAACCTGCGATCTGCTGACTATATACATTGCCGTGATCGTCATCAAAGAATACAGTAAATTGATAGGTCTTGCTTGTTACCTGAGCTCCATTTATGCTAAAAGTCAGGGAGTTTCCGGTGGGATATTCATTTTTGCTTGCTGCACTGGCTATAGGAGAGCTTTGATAATTGATTTTTAACTCATTGTAATCTCCTTGACGGAGCTTTCGATAAATGAGTTTATTGCCCTTGACCTTCAGCCTTAAATTTATGGACTCGGGGGACTTGAGGGTGAGCTGCTCTGGAATCAATTCCGGTGCAATGATGCTTTCGGGACTTACAGATTTTGCCACTTGTTTGGGAGGCATGATTTTTCCCAGATCTTCAGCTATGCTACTTTTCTCTTTTTTGAAAAACGAAAAAGGGGATTTCTTCTTTTTTTCAGGAGTAGGATTGGCATAACCAATTTTCTTTGGCTTCGGTTTTACCTTTTTCTTACTCAATTCCTCGTTCAGGGCCTTTTCCAGTACCTGATCTGCAAAATCATCTGCTGCCATTTTTCGTGGCGTGGCCTTCTTTTCGACTTTCGGTAGGGATTTCTCGGCTGCTGAGGGAACTTGCTGAACTTTGTTCTCGGTGGGCTTCACGGTAGCTTCTTCTACCTGAGCTTCATTATACAACTGATATCCTGCATAGATTACTCCAATGCTTCCAAGGATTGCAAGAACAAAAATGAGCAAATCCATCCAATCAATTATTGAGGAGAGATTCATGCTGCTTGATAAAGGGTTCGGTTTAGAAAGAGCAAAAAATGAGCCAAGGAAGGAATAAAGGTGTTGGAGTTTTTGCGTGTTAGTGTGCAGGAGTTGTAAAATTACTTTGCCCTATCAGGCCAATACTCTAGCACACCATTACGTTTTACTATTTCATCCCCGGCTGTTTGATCTTGAAGTTTTCTTTGTCTTTGGCTTCAATAACTATTTCTTCTACATCTTTGAGCAATTGTTTTGCGTCATAGACGATGCCATCTTTGATGGTGTATTTAACACCTCCTACGCGAATCACTTCGTTTTCGTCATTGAGTTTGATGGCACCTGTACCATAGAGGACTTTGAGGTTGGCCAAAGGATTTTCTTCCACCAAAAACATATCCGCTTTTTTACCTACCTCAATAGAACCAATTTCATCATTAGCTCCCAAAGCTTCTGCTCCTTTGAGGGTAGCGGCCCGTATTACTTCCAGTGGATGGAAACCAGCTTCTCTTAGCAATTCAAGTTCTCTAATGTAGGCAAAACCATACAATTGGAAGATAAATCCGGAATCTGAACCAGTTGTTACCCTGCCCCCCCGGTTTTTATATTCGTTGACAAAAGTCATCCAAAGGCGGTAGTTTTCTTTCCAGTCCACCTCCTCTTCTGTTCCCCAGAAATGCCAATAGGAGCCATGAGATATCTTACTCGGTTGGTAGAAACGCCAGAGGGTGGGTAGGGTGTAAATGTCATGCCATTCGGCTCTTCGTGCTCGCATCAGGTCGCGGCTGGCTTCGTAGATATTGAAGGTAGGATCCAGGGTGAAGTCTAGTGCAAGCATACTGTCCATCACTGTATTCCAGTGATCAGTATACGGCTTTGCGGCTTGTTTCCACAACCTGCCTGCTTCACTAAATCGATCCTGCTCATTTTGATAGTTATAATCCGCAGGATAATTCTGGATGGTTCTGTCTTCGAAAAGGGCTTCTGGTAGACCATACCAATGTTCCATAGAAGTGAGCCCCATTTTTGCTGTATTTAGTACATTCAGCCAGGCAACATTTAGCTGTGCATGGTGGCAGGCAGAACGGAGACCGTATTTCTTTGCTTCATCCAAAGCTGCTTCCATGATGTCTGGGCGAAGGCCAAAAAATTTGATTCCATCTGCTCCTTTTTCTGCAATTTCTTGTACCCATTTACGGGCTTGTTCTGGAGTAGAAATGGGTTCTTTCGCTCCCATTCCAAAGAAGACATAAGAATATATCCGCGGGGCGGTAATGGTATTTTTCTCACTTTTCTCTCTATGCCTCAAAGTCCAATCCATGCCATTGCCAGAACCTGGGTCCCGAACCGTGGTTACTCCATGCGCCAACCACAATTTGAAGACATATTCAGGAATAGTTCCCTGACTATTTCCTCCAATATGCCCATGCATATCTACAAAACCGGGAAGTAAGTACATGCCACTCGCGTCAATTTCTTTAGCTCCTTCCTTCGCTTTAGGTCTTCCGGCTGCATTAATAGGAACACCTGGGGCGCCTACTGCACTTACTGATTTGATACGATCATTTTCAATGACAACATCCACGGGTCCTAAGGGGGGAGCTCCATTTCCATTGATGAGGGTAGCACCCCGAATGATGAGTTGGGAATAAGGCCCATCCCCTTCAGTCCTTTCCGGAGAGTCGGGCATCTGGGCACATAAAGGAAGACTTGTAATAATGACAAGCAGTATACTTAATAAGTAGCTAGTAGTTCTCATTCTACTAACTTACAAATTTTCAATCTTCGAGAGAAAGTGCGCTTAAATTGATTTCCACTCCGATTATGTCTTCTAATCTTTTAAGAGTTAATTGGGAGGAGGTCAATGAAGCAGTCGTAAAGAAAATATCTATCCCTTTTTCGGGGCTTTTGTTCATCTGTTTTTTCTCTATCAAAAGCCTCTTTAGTTGGCGGGCAACAGCTGGAGCCGGATCAATCAAATTGACCTTATTTCCAAGAATATCAGAAATTGCTTTGCTGAGAAAAGGATAATGAGTACAGCCCAATACCAGTTGATCTATCCTTTTGTCTTTCATAGGTAGAAGAAAGGGCTCTAAAACAGCCCTACATTCCGCCCCCTTTATCTTTCCGGATTCTACTAATTCGACTAGTCCTTCTCCTACCTGAATGTGGAGTTCGACGTCCTGGGCAAACTTCTCGCGGGTATTTTTGAAATGCTGCCCAGCAAATGTACCTGCTGTTGCCAATATCCCAATATGCCCTGTTTTACTTGCCAGAGCAGCAGGTTTTATGGCGGGTTCCATCCCTACGAAAGGAATAGGAAATTCTTCTCTTAGCTGTTTGATCGCAGCAGCAGTGGCTGTATTACAGGCTATAACGATAAGCTTGACTCCTTTTTGAATGAAAAAGTGGCTCAGTTCTCTACCTCTTTGAAGAATAGCTTCCTGAGATTTTGGACCATAGGGACAATAGGCCTGATCAGCTATGTAGATGAATTGCTCTTTGGGAAGTAGAGCTTTACATTCCTTCCATACAGAAAGACCTCCAAAACCTGAGTCAAATATACCTACAGGAGCTTCATTCATGGCTCGAAGATACTAAGAGCTTTCTGCTCGGCAAGGCAGGAAATAGGCGAAAATTTGACTTTTCTCATAAGTGTTTATATTTGTGCGCCTTTCAAGAAAACCAACAACCCTATAGACATACTGCGCGCGTTTTTAGAAGCTTTTGCTTCGGAAATTTGTTGAACTAAAATTAGAAAATTATGAATTGCATAGGCGTATATACTTCTGGCGGTGATGCACCCGGAATGAATGCTTGTGTGCGAGCTGTAGTTAGGACCTGTATTTATCATGGAATCAAAGTAGTCGGAATTCGCCGAGGCTATGAAGGAATGATTGAATCAGACTTTATCGAGATGGATGCGCGTTCTGTTAGCAATATTATTCAAAGAGGAGGAACGATTCTGAAATCCTCTCGCAGCGAAAAGTTCAGAACTCCCGAAGGAAGGAAAAAGGCCTTCAAGAATCTGAAGAAAATGGGAATTGAAGGCTTAGTTGCGATAGGTGGAGATGGAACCTTTGCGGGTGCGCGTGCATTCTCTAGCGAACATCCCATTCCTATAGTTGGTGCCCCCGGTACGATTGATAATGACCTTTACGGAACTGATTTTACCATCGGATATGATACGGCTTTGAATACAGCCATGGAGGGGATAGACAAAATTCGTGATACGGCAGATTCTCATAGTCGAATATTTTTTGTGGAAGTAATGGGAAGAGATGCTGGATTTCTGGCACTCAATTCTGGTATAGCCGCTGCTGCTGAAGCAGTTTTAATCCCAGAAGAAGAAACCATTATTGAAGATATCATCAAAAAGCTTGAACAGGGGCGAAAAAAAGATTCAAATATTATTGTAGTGGCTGAAGGAGATGATGCTGGTGGGGCTTTTGAAGTTGCCAAGAAAGTAGAGGAAAAATATGATTATCAGACTCGGGTAGTCGTATTGGGGCATATCCAAAGGGGAGGTTCTCCTTCTTGTTTTGATCGAGTACTGGCTTCAAGAATGGGTATGGCAGCTGTAGAAGCTTTGAGAGAAGGCCTTTCTAATATTATGGTGGGTATGGTGAATGATGAAATTAAGTATACCTCTTTTGATAAAGCCTGTAAGCATGAACAGCAAATCAATAAGAGCCTTTTCGATCTGCTAAATATTCTTTCAGTTTAGTATAAGAAAAAGAGACTGACAATTCCCCCAAGCATGATATATTTCAGGTAAGTACTTTGTTTACCAAAATCCTCCGGGCGTACTGATTTGGCCAGGAGGTACATCATAGATATCGTAGGAACCTGCACCAATAGAATAGAAACCCAGAGATAGTTCCAAATCAGGGTGTTTACCCGGAAGTAGCCATAAACAAAAGGAATGTAGCAGGACAAAAGGAATAAGACATAAAAGACCTGGAGTATGTATTTGGTTCTTCTGATACCAATTTGAATAGGTAAGGTCCTCAGTTCAAATTGCAGGTCTCCTCGTATGTCTTCGACATCTTTGGTAATTTCCCGAATGAGGGTGATTTCGAAAGCAAATACCATGGTCCAGACTAATGGGGAATTTACTTCATACAGATATCCCGCCAAAAGGATAACCAAAGCGATCAGGAAAGCGATGCTCAAATTCCCCGGAACCCCTATCCGCTTTAAATAACTCGCATATAAAAATAAGAGCCCTACTGAAATCAAGTTGATCACGGAGATGTGATACTTCTGGTTCATATAGCCGAGGTATACAAAGGAAAAAATAAGAATACCTGCATTTACAAAAAAGTAAACTGTGAGTACTTTTTTTACAGAGAGGAAAGCATTAACGATGGTTTTGCCAGGCTTATTGATGCGGTCTATGCGAAAGTCATATACGTCATTTACCCAATATCCCGCTGCTGCAATGACAATAATACAAGCAGCTGTAGCCCAGAATACCGAGTCTGTGAGAAAAGCCCAGGATTTATCCTGAGAGATGAAAGCCGCAACCCCGAAAGCAAGAAAGGATATGAATACATTCACGGGCCGCGAAATTCTCAAAAAATTGAGGGCGTCACGCAGCATGCAACAAAAGTACGAATTTTTGTTTCGCAATTGACCTTTGCGGATATTAATTCCGTCTATTCCTCAGGCAAAAGATTATTTTGAAAAAATCTCTCCCTCTTTATGAGTTTTTCGATCAATTTTATTCGTAGCCTCCATCTGTGGTATGTACTACTGGGAGCTATTCTTCTATTTCTCCTTTTTCTGAAAAGCAGGTCAAATGGAAAGAGCTCAGATAAAGAGCTGGGCTTGATTTTTATCATTGTCGCTTTGTTGAGTTGGGTTGCTATCGATCTATTCAAAATTTTGCGGGAGACAATGATGAATGAAAGCAGCTTTCAACCCAAACTACTCTCCCTGCTAAACAATGCCTGTCTATTGGCTTCATTGCCTTACTTTGAACATGGCTTTCAAAATTGGAAAGAGAAACTTCCTTTCTTTCGAAACACCACTCGATGGATTCTCACGGTTTTTCTTCTAAATGTATTTCTAATCATTTTGTATCTGCTTTTTTGGGAAGGGGAAAATCAGCAATCCATTGACTTTATTGATCTGCTGGATGTCGGATACTCAATAATCAGTATGGGGCTTTTTGGCTACGCTCTTTGTGCTAGTTTTTATAAGAGAGGCTATGGGATCAGCTTCCTTTCTCTCACAGGAATCCTCATGGCATTCGTCATTTTTTCCCAGTTAAATTATTTACCTGGAGGATATTCAGAGGAAAATCCTGAAGATGTTTTTTACTTGCTTGCTTCTCATATAGGCTTTGTTTTTCTCCTGATCATCCATGCGCAAAGTCTGGACTCATCTTCGGTTGAAAAGGAAATTCGGTTTCAGCTTCAGGAAAAAGAACTTGAATTGGCTGCTAAAAATGCAAGGCTAAAGCAGCAGGGTTCAAATCCTAAAAAGGGAGATGAAACACAAAAACCATTTAAACTCCTTGAAGCAGGCACCTACCTCAAGTTTTATAAAGAGGAGGCTTTATTGGTTGTAGAAATAACGATACTGAGTAAAGGGATCGTTGGAGCAAAAGTATTTTCAAAATTAAATCGGGAATATAAGGATTTACTAAAATTTGCCTTGTACAAAAAGTCGGGTCGGGAAGTAAAAGCCTATAGTGGGATTCATAAAGATTTTGGAGGAGATATCTATAAATCGGTGTCGGATATTCGAAAAAGATTCCTGAACCCGACCTTGGAGGAATTCGGTTTTCCCAAGCTCGAACAAAATGAACTGATCCTGCAAAAACTCAAAGGCTCGGGAATTTATGAGCTAAACTGCCTTCCTGAAAACATCATCATTGATCGAGATAGCCTAACTCAGCTGAGAGAATTAGAACAGCTATTAACAAAGCTTCTCCCTGAAAGTTTATAGTAATTTGCTCATCAGTAGGTGTTTATGGCTGAAAAGTATCTGAAAATATAGCGTATCTCCTGAATTTTTGAGGATATGCCAGACTTATCATGGACCTTTGGAGAAGGGTGATCTACTTCTGATCCGATGAATATTATTCCTGAATCCATGAGATATATCGTATTTCTACTGCTTATTCTTCCGCTTATAGGATTTCCTCAACCCAATGTCTCTCCTGATACTCTAAGTACTCAGGAAAAATTGCAAAGATTTTTGGAGATAGCCGACTCCTTACGAATGCTTTCCAATACACCAGGAGCAGGCTTCGCTATTGTCTATGACCATAAAGCCCTCTATCAGGGAGGGATTGGCTACAGGGATCGGGAAAATAAATTACCGGTTACAGAAAATACCCTATTTGCTATCGGGTCCTGTACCAAAGCTTTCACTGGAGTTTTGGCTGCAAGGCTGGTGGACAAAAATCTTTTAGAATGGGAAAAACCTATAAAAACCTATTTGCCCTCCTTTTCTTTGAAGGAAAGCTATGCGAGCGAGCATGCAAATATGCGGGATTTGATGACCCATAGAGTGGGCATCAGTCGAAGTGATGGGGTTTGGTTAAATAATCCAAAAATCAGCCGTGAAGAATTATACCTTCAACTTCCAGGCCTGGATTTTGATCATAGTTTTAGAGATAAATCTAGTTACAATAACCTCATGGTTATGGTTGCAGGTATGGTGGAGGAAAAATTGGGAGAAAAGAAATGGGAGGAACTCATCAAATCAGAAGTCTTCCAGCAGCTGGGAATGCATGAAAGTACAGCTTCTTACAGAGCATTTATGTCATACAAGGAAAGAAGCATTGGGTACAAGCCTAATGGAAAAAAAACAATTGAGCATAGAAATATAGATATTGTAGGTCCTGCAGGAGCCATAGGATCTACTCCAAAGAATCTGGTGAATTGGCTCCTCATGTTTATAAATCAGGGTAAGCATAAATCAGATAGCTTTCTCTCTAAAGAACAATTTGACTATATCACTGGCCCACAGGCAATCAATGATCATATATTTCCTTCCTTTTGGGGAATAGGGTGGGCAGTTGTTTATGTAAATGGGCAAAAAATTCTCAATCATGATGGAGGTATAGATGGCCAAAATGCCTATGCATTGATTTTTCCAGACAAAGGATTCGGCATTTTCATCACGACAAACCATCGATCCTTATATAAAAACCTGATGGCTGAATATGCAGAGAATATTTTCCTAAAGAATAAAACCCAAAGAAATTACCAACAGGAAAAAGAGTACCTCAAATCTAAACCCTGATTCCTTGATATGATACTTTGCCTGATGCCATGCCTTTTTCCTGAGTTCTTTATCCGATCATCTTAAACATTTAGCTCAAATGTTTGCTTAAAATGCTAAAGACCGATAAATTGAGTACTTAACTCTACTATAGATAAAACATGGGCACGCAAAAAGGCATCATAAAAGGAAGTAAGAAGGAGCGTAAGCTAAGCCTGAGCGGAAAACTCTATTTCCCGGAAATATTTAAGGGAATGTGGTTTTCCTTCAAGCATATCTTCCGTCCGACTGTTACTATTTCTTATCCTGAGAAAAAACCGGTTTTAGGTCCTGAATTCAGAGGCCGTCCTGTGTTGGTTGCAGAACAGGGAAAAGAAAGATGTGTAGCTTGCGGACTTTGTGCACGTGCCTGCCCACCCCTTGCGATTAGTATGCAAGCTGCCGAAATGGAAGAAGATCAAAAGGAAAGATTCCCAGAACGATTCGAAATTGACATGCTTCGCTGTATCTATTGTGGTTTTTGTGAGGAAGTATGCCCGGAGGAGGCCATCGTAATGAGCCCTGAGTACGACCTCAATTTCCAATCCCGCGAAGATGCTGTTTTTGGAAAGGATCGTTTGGTAGTTGATAAAGATCAGCTTAAACCCAGATTGGACTTTTTGGAAGAACGTCGCAACAAAAACTTTGGGGAGGTGTATAACTTTGAAAAAAGTAACAACATCCATACTCTTCGCAACCGCGAATAAGTCTTAAATGATGCAGAAAATTCACGCAACCACCGTTTTGGGGGTCTTGCATAATGGAGAGGTAGCCCTTGGCGCAGATGGTCAGGCTACGATGGGAGATACCGTTGCCAAAAGCAATGTGAAGAAAGTTCGTCTTATTGGCGAAGGTAAGATCATGATCGGTTTTGCCGGATCTACTTCAGACGCTTTTACTTTAGTCGAACGATTTGAGGAAAAACTCAACATGTACCGGAGCAACCTCACCCGGGCAGCAATCGAGATGGCTAAAGACTGGAGAACAGACCGCTATCTTCGTAAGCTGGAAGCCATGCTGGTAGTTATGGACAAAGAAGCGGGCCTGATTATTAGTGGAACGGGAGATGTCCTGTCTCCTGATGAAGATATCCTTTCTATTGGTTCTGGATCAAATTATGCACGTTCTGCTGCTCTGGCACTAAAGCGACATGCTCCTCACCTGAGTGCAGAGGAAATTGTAAAACAGGCACTTACGATTGCTGCAGACATCTGTATCTACACCAATCACAACCTGGAAATTCTCAGCCTGAAGGAATAATTCCCCGTCCTCCATTTTAATTTTTACTTCTCCATTTTCTTTCAGGGTCTTTTCTTGAACACCCTTTCAATTTATACGATTTTTCGTAGTATGATTTTTCTGTAATGAGTGCAGAACTATAAGACTTGTAGGTTCTCCACTTTTTTACAAATTGGATTGTTCGAAAAATTGAAATAAATTGAATAGATATTCAATAATATTATTAGGCTTTCTTTTCGCGGCTTGTCAAGAGCCGGGAGAGGTAATATTTATAGGCGACAATACTTCACCTCCTTATTCGGGTGTAGATGAATTGACTGTCCGTAATTTTATCAATAGAGCCTTTATAGATCTTATAGGAAGGGAGGCCCTTGATAGTGAGATGGAAAATGAGTTGAATTACCTACAGTTACAAGAACTTGATCCTCTGGCGATTGACAGCTTTCTTCTAAAACTTCAGCAGGATACTACTCTACGAAGTGGGGGCATATCATATCGTCAGGCCTGGGCCTGGCAATTGTATGTCAGGGCAAAAGGACGAATCATTGAAGGAGAAGCTGATGACGAAATCGAGTTCGACATTTCCCAACTTGAACAGAAATATGTAAAGGATTCTTTATTGGGCAATGAAATCGGTATGGCTTTCGCAAATCAGGAAATTTTGAAATTACAAGCTGTCCTGGATGCTGCCAAAGAGATAGAAGTAGCCCATTTACCTCTCTCAGAATTGTATCGTCGAATGATTTTTAATGAGATCTATGACGAAATAAATATGGGGAGCTTCAATTATGTAAATGCAAGCTTTGATGATCTCTTTTTTCGATTTCCTACAGAGGCCGAGTTTGAAGCAGGTTTTGATGTGATTGAATTTAATCGTTCGCGGATTGTTTTAGGGGAAAATTGTCAGAGTAAAAGAGAGTATGCTGAGGTGCTAACCAATTCCCGTGAATTTCATGAAGCTTGTATAGAGGCAGATTTTTTATCCTTCCTGGGTCGTACCGCGAGCCAGGAAGAAATCCTAGAATTACTTCCTATTCTCTATGTAGAGCAGGATTATGAGCAGGTGCAAAGGATAATCATGAAAACGAAAGATTATGCTGGCTTTTAGATTAACGTTATATCAGAAAGCCAGTCTCTTGTCTTTAGGGATATGGCTTATGCTGGCTTGTCAACCAGAGGATGACCATTATGTCTATGGATTGAATCAAGTAGAAGTGGAGGGAGAAGGAGCGCAAAAAACGCAGGCGAAAAGCATGAGGCAATATATAGCGGTATTGCATACCAATATTTTTCAGGAAGCTATCAACCCGGCCGAATTACAGGAAATAGAAGAAGCCATAGCTTCAATTGGTGATAAAACTCTTGCCCGGCGAATGGTCATAGGAAGCTTTATGCGAAATCCAAATGCAAAGGTTCCTACCATGGATGAAATGCGAGAAGATATTCATGCCTTTGTTCAGGAGACGTATATCCGCTTTCTCATTCGCCAACCCACACAAGCAGAACTCATCTTCATGAGTAATTTCATCGAAGCCAGACCCCAATTAGAACCTCATATTATTTATACAACTTTTGCTCTATCAGATGAATATCAGTTTTACTAGGAAATGAAAAGGAGGCAATTTTTCAAAACATCCCTGCTGGGGGCTGCTGCGATCAGTGCTCCCTTTATCTTACCGTCTGGACGCCTGTTTGCCAAGACCCAAAATGTCAGGGCCAATCATGTGGTGGTGGTCATTTTTGGGGGAGGAATCCGTCAACAGGAATCTGTCCTTCAACGCTATCTTTCCGGTAGCCAGAATGAGGACATTCCCGGAAATATTCTTCCCAATCTCTTTTCTGGAGCCTTACCAGAAGAAAAGGTGGCCTTTGGGACGGATGGCACCCGTTCCGGAGAACATCCCATTGCACCTATTCTGAATCGATCCTTGCAAGAGCAAGGGGTTCTATTTAAAGAAATGCGTACACAGCATGTCGCACATTATGGCGGTTTGAATGTGTGTGTGCAAGGGGCAAATTTTAACACACAAGGATTAAAGCAAAGACCGATATATCCGACGATGTTTGAATACATCCGCAGACATGGAGGCTTCCCTGCCAGTAAGGTCTGGTTTGTAGGAAGTGGAATTGGAAATTCTGTGCCTTTACTTAATGCGAGTGAGCATGTGGATTATGGAGCCACTTACGGAGCAAATTTTCTGGCACCTTCTATTACATTTTCAGATGAGGGGACGAAACACCTATCTCTGAGCGAGGGCTTTCATCCTGAATTTGAGATGGATCCAATTTCTAAAATGAAATTCTTTCTCGATAGTCGCTTTCAATTGGAGGCAAACCCTATGCGAGGAGTACAAAATACTGAGGAGGAACAAGAAGAGATTCACAGATTTCTTAAAGATCTCTATGAAAAGAAAAAGAATCGTCAAATAATCCAGCCTATTATTCGGGACAATCCTGACCTACAAACCATCGGCTATGCCTGCGAAGTGATGGCTCGTTTTAAGCCTAATTTACTCCTCATAAATCTGGAGAATGCAGATATATGCCATAGCAATTTCACAGAGTACCTAAAGCAATTGCATAGGGCAGATCATGCGGTGGGCTTTTTATGGGATTATTTACAACGGGAAATTCCGGAAATGGCGGGTGAAACGGTCTTGTTACTTAGTCCTGAGTGTGGCCGAAATTTGGAACCCAATCCGATCCGGGATGAAAATGACTGGTTTGCCTATGATCATTCAGACGAAAATGCCCATCGAATCTTTGGGATGATGGTAGGCAAAGATATTCCTCAGGGATTGGAAATTGGAAAGGAAAACCAGCCCATTGGGATGAATGCTGATTTGGTGCCTACTGTAGCAGATATTTTGGGGGTGAAAGATGCCGTGATGGGAAAAGGTTTTATTGACTCGTCCGCTCGGAGCTGGTTTGACAGGATGTAATATGGATACAAAATTTCAATTTGGAGTATTTCTCCTGGCTATCTTGATCGCTGCCTGCACTACAGATAAGGTAGTGCCCGACAATCCGTTTGAAGGCTTTAAAGAAACTGTAAGTCTAGAGGCGAATAATGATACAGAACTTGAATCGGGAAGTTTTGCACAGTTGCACCGGGATATTTTTGCGCCTACTTATGCCAATTCCGGATGTCATGACGGACAATTTGAGCCAGATTTCAGGAAAATAGAAAGTACATATAACACCCTTGTCTATCACCCGGTCCTAAAGAATAATCCCTCGGCAGGATTTGAATATCGGGTTGTTCCCTTTGAATCTACAAACTCTGTATTGTGGGAAAGGCTAAATAATGACATAGACGGTCAATCGGGTATCATGCCATTAGCCGTTGATCCTGACTCGGACTGGGAGGAAAGAAAGGATGAATATCTGCATATGATCAGGACATGGATTGAAAATGGCGCACCAGATATCTTTGGAAATATAGCGGAAGAAGGAAACATCAAACCCTATTTGCTAGGCATGCAGGCATACGCTGATAATGGCAGTAGCCTTTCTCGAGATGGGGGAAATGGTTCTATCCTCATTCCAACTGATATAGAGGATCTGGGAATTTGGTTTAGCATGCAGGACGATGGAGCCGATAGCCGACAAATACGTGGAAAGCTTTATCTATCCTATGAAGTTGATGATTTTCGTGAAATCGATGGCCATAACTTAATCACTTCTGCTCAAATTGTCGGGGCCGGATTTGAAGGGGAAGATGTATTGTTTTCACATCAGAGTTTCATAGAACTAGATAGCTTTGATAAGGGGAAGGTTGTTTATTTGCACTTAAGAATAATAGATCCTGAATCGGGTAAATTTTTATGGATTCCGGGCGTGGATAGTCCTGATTATATCAAGGAGATTTTTTCTTTTAAGAGATTTTGATGAAAAAAGCCTGGGTACATATCGCCTTTTGGGTCATTTTCTTAACTATTTGGTCCTGTGAACGGCAAGTGGCTATAGGGCCTTTTGATCCAGCTCCGATTTTACATCAAATCAGTTTATCTCAGGATAGTTTAATTGAATTTCAAGATTCTCTTTTTCTCTATCTGGATTATGAGGATGCAAATGGAGATCTGGGATATAGTTTACCGGATCAAAAGAGCTTATGGATAAAAGATAGCCGGCTGGAAGAGGCGGATTGGTATCATGTTCCGCCTTTGGCACCAGAAGGTATTGAGGTGCACATACAGGGAAGATTCAGGATAGACCTGGGAAGTCCTTTTATGCTGAGTAATGATGAGCTAGAGGAAATTGTTTATAAGGTGAAGCTCCAGGACCGTGCTGGCAATTGGAGCGAAGAAATAAGTTCAGACACTTTAGTACTGAGGCGCTAAGCCTGAGGAATAAGCTGCAATTTGTGTAAGGCATCTTCAGAAGCCCTTTGCTCAGCAGATTTTTTGTTTTTCCCTTCTCCGGTTCCCAATACCTTCTCCCCAACTTTCGCCTGGATGCGGAAAGTCTTATTTCGTCCATCCCCTAATTCTCCAATCACCTCAAAGATTAGCATACCCATTTTGGTTTTCTGTACATGCTCGATCAATTTATTCTTGTAGCTGATGATTTGGTTTTCAACCGAATGAAGGTGGATATAAGGTTCGATGATGCGGTTGTAGACGAAGAATTTGGTGTTGAGGTAACCCAAGTCCAAATAGACTGCTCCAATAAAGGCTTCGAGTGCATCTCCATACATGGATTCGTTTACTGAGCCACTCTGTTTGTGCTGGATAAGCGAATCGATATTGAGTTTGCGACAAATCTCATTGAGGGATTTGCGGTTTACGATCTTGGAACGCATTTCGGTGAGGAAGCCTTCATCTTTGAAGGGATAGATTTTGAAAAGGTATTCTGCAATTACAGAATCAAGGATGGAGTCTCCCAGAAATTCCAGCCTTTCATTACAACCTCTTGCTGTTTCCAGACCCCGATTTGTATCAGATCTTTTATTCTTTTGAATAGAAGAACTATGGGTCAATGCGAGCCTGTACAAGAAGATTTCCTTGGGGGTAAAACCCGAGATCGACTTGATCTGCCTTACAAAAGGCTTGTCTTTAGAAAAGTTAAGGTTATAAAATTGGCGAATACTGATCATAAGGAGATTCCCAACGCTACAAATCTACATACGCAAAATACAAAATGTATTGGAAATTATCCAACTAATAAGAATAGATGCAGTATCGGCTTAAAACAAAGTCATCCCTTCTGCAAAAGAAAGGATGACCTATCAGTGTTTTAATATACGTTCAATTTGCTTCCTGATACATTTTTGACCAGGCTTTGCAGGGGCTTACTCAGTTTCTTACTGCTTCATTTTACAACTCCGGGGGGCTTTTCACCTGTTAACAGAAAAGACTGACTCATTGAGCGCAAGCAAGGCTTGCGAGAGTATTTGTGCTAACAAGATGGCTTGGGAGTGTAAAGATTTGTCGTATGAAAAGACTGAGACTTACTGTTGTGGATCTGAAAGGAAAGCGCTTGCCTTAAGCAGTAGCGTTTTCTTCGAGGTATTTGATAGAATCTCCTACTGTTACGATCTTTTCTGCAGCTTCATCAGGAATGCTGAGGTTAAACTCTTTTTCAAATTCCATGATCAATTCTACAGTATCAAGAGAATCTGCACCCAGATCATTGGCGAAGCTAGCTTCAGGAGTAACCTCAGAAGCTTCAACACCTAGCTTGTCAACAATAATTTCTGTTACTTTCTCTGCAATGCTTGACATTTTCTTTACTATTTTAAGGTAATAATCAGTACGTTAAGTCTATTTTATAAGACGGGGCAAATATAATACTTTTTACATACACACAAGCTTTATCCTGCTTTAATTTGCTCTTTCGTAGCACTTGCCTCTTATATTCCTTAATATTACTTAAATATTAAGTGTCTGTAAATCAGGAGGTTGTTTGTGTTATTTTTAGTTTAATTGAGGCGGGAAAAGATTTTTGAAAGAAAAGCCATATTTCCATTTCGGCACAATATTGGTTTTTTCCTGTTATTATTTGCAAAAAATCAATTCTCCACTTGTTAAATGACAAAAAAACTTGCAAAATTGCCCTCGGCTAATTTTGACTTTTATAAAGATCTTTAAGCCAATTCCCACTTCCACAAAATTGCGCTCTTACATTATTTATTAGCACTCACATTATTTAATCCTATTTACCTTGGCATTTTTTCATCTAAGAAGAACCAAAATCGTTGCTACCATTGGGCCGGCTTGTGCTGATCCAAAAACTCTGCTGGAAATGGCTAAAGCTGGTATGGACGTCGCTAGGCTAAACTTTTCCCATGCAGATCATGAGACCCATGAGAAGTCCCTCAACATGGTTCGGGATATCAACAAAAAGAACAGTGCCCATATTACCGTTTTGCAAGACTTGCAGGGGCCTAAAATCAGAATTGGAAATCTGAATGAACCTGTAAAGGTAAAAGCCGGAGATGTTCTTACTATCCGGACAGATACAGAAGAACATAAAGGCAATGTCTTACCGATTCAGTACGAATCTTTTGCAATAGATGTGAGTGTAGGTGATTCAGTTTTGATTGATGATGGAAAAGTAGAGTGTAAGGTCATCGAGACTAACAATAAAAATCGGGTTAAAATAAAAGTAAATGCCGGGACGCTTATCCAAAGTCGTAAAGGGGTAAACCTTCCGGAAACAAATATTTCTATTCCCACCATTACTGAGAAAGACTTTAAAGACATCGATTTTGCAATTAAGCATGACGTAGATTGGGTGGCTTTGTCTTTTGTTCGTTCTGCAGATGACATCAAATTGTTGAAAGAACTGATTCGTCTGAAGAATGGAGTAAGTAAGGTAATTGCCAAAATAGAAAAGCCAGAAGCTTTGGAGAATCTGGATGAGATCATAGAGGCTGCGGATGGACTTATGGTCGCTAGAGGAGACCTGGGTGTTGAAATTCCTATGGAAGAACTACCCGCCTGGCAAAAAAGAATTATCAAGAAATCAAATAAAGCAGGGAAGCCCGTTATTCTTGCGACGCAGGTAATGGAGACCATGACCGAAAATATCCGCCCTACTCGTGCAGAGGCCAATGATGTAGCCAATGCGCTGGTGGATGGAGCTGATGCGGTGATGTTGAGTGGGGAAACTTCGGTGGGGAAACACCCCGTGCGTGTGGTTTCCAGTATGGACCGTATCCTTAAAAGTGTAGAGAAGGAAGATGACTCTATCTATTATAGAAATATGGATACCCTTCCGGCTTATGCAGAACAATTGAGTACCTCTATCATTGTTACAGCATGTAAACTGGCTCAGGAAACAGATGGGGCTGCATTATTGGCGATGACACGCTCGGGATATACAGCTATTCAGCTTTCCCGTTGTAGACCCAAGGCTTTTATCTATGCTTTCACCAGCAACCGTCAATTGCTTGCCCAACTGAATTTGGTCTGGGGAATACGTGCTTTCCACTATGATAAAACAGTAAGTACGGATGATACGATTCAGGATGTACATGAGATTCTCAAGAAGGAGCAGCTTGTAAGTCCTGGCGATGTCATGATCAATACCGGTAGTATGCCTCTGCATGATCATGGGCTTACCAATATGATCAAGATTAGCAAAGTCCGTCAGAAAGGCGATATTAGGAGTTAAAATTGCCTATGCATAAACTCTCCGTAGTCATTATTACCTATAATGAAGAAAAGAATCTGCAGCGTTGTCTGGATTCTGTTGCGGAGATTGCAGACGAAATATTGATTGTAGATTCTCATTCTACAGATAATACAGCCAAGATAGGCCGGGCCAATGGGGCTCGGCTTATTTTGCATACGTTCCAGGGCCACGTTGCTCAAAAGAATTTTGCACTTCAGCAGACCACTTATGATCTGGTACTTTCTCTTGATGCTGATGAAGCTCTGGAAGAAGCAGCTCAGCTGGAAGTAAAAGAGATCAAAGAGAACTGGCAGGGTGAGGCCTACATTTTTCGCCGAAGAAATAATTACTGCGGAAAATGGATTCGTTTTGGGGGCTGGTACCCAGATAAAAAACTTCGCCTGCTGGATAAAAATAAAGGAAAATGGACCGGAAGAAATCCTCATGATAAACTGGAAGCTGATACTGAAGTTCCTCGAAAAGAATTAAGGTCTCACATTCTCCATTTCACCATCGCCAATCGGGCAGAACATCTCAAAACCGTACACGCCTTTTCCACCTATGCTGCTGAGGCAAAATTCGAAGCTGGTAAAAAGGGCTCTATCCTAAAGGTCTATTTCGCCCCTATTTTCAAATTTCTTAAAGGCTATTTTTTTCAATTGGGAATTTTGGATGGAGCCAAAGGACTGCAGATTGCACTTATTTCGGCTTATGCTTCATATTTGCGGTACAAGAAGTTGAGGGGGATGTGGAAGGAATAGGTGTGCCTGTGTTAGAGTATTAGGGTGCTAGTGCATTCTTTATTTGTAGGTTTTTTAGTGTTATGGTGTTATAGTTTGAAATGGGAAATTCGCACTTTAACACTATAACCCACTCGCACTATAAGACTTCCTTTTGTAGCTTTGCCCAAAATTCTCTCGAAAATTGTCTACTCTTTCTCCAACTCTCATGATGGTCAACCTCTCTAAATCTTGGGGAGGCGGCGAAAAATGGTTTTTGACAGTGGGTGAGGCTCTGCAGCAAAGGGGATTTACCGTCATTTGGGTCGCTTATCCGGATTCTGCTTTACACAAAAGGCTCGAGGCTAAAGGATTCCCATTTGAAATTTCTTCTGCCAGGTTTAGCTCTCTTTTGAACCCATTTAAAGTTCTGGCAATTCGGTCGATTCTAAATAAGCATCGACCGGATATGATTATGATGAATGCTTCTCATGAATTGAAGACCTTTGGATTGATGGCTTCAATGAGTGGAGTTCCTCATGTGATTTTCCGCAGGGGAGTATCCTATTCTATTGGGGTAAATCGCCTCAACCAATGGTACATGGATCGAATCGTTACCGCTTTCCTCGCAAATTCACATGCGACTTTTCATGCAGTAACGTCCAGCTTTCCCATTTTACTCAAAAAAAATCACCTACGCTTAAATAATGGGATCCAAATGAGTGCTTGGAAAGCTTATCCAGAAAAGCAAGTGGCTTTTTACATCGGAATGTCTGCTCGTTTAGCAGAAGTTAAAGGGATCGATCGAGCCATACTAGCGATGAAAAAAGTTATTAAAGAAATTCCAGAAGCTCAATTACACATTCTTGGTGATGGTCCTGATAGGGAGAGGCTCATTCAAATGAGCAAGGATAAAGGATTGGGAAATAACGTAATATTCCATGGCTTTGTTAAGGACGTTCAATCAGTGCTTTCGCCAGTTAGTATTTTTCTATTTACACCGAAATTGGGAGAAGGAACCAGCATTGCCTTGATTGAAGCAATGGCAATGAAACTCCCTTGTGTAGTTTTTGATACTCCGGCTATGGCTGAGGTTGTAGTTGATGGCGAAAGTGGCTTTGTAGTAAAAGATGGAGATATTGATGGCTTGGCGGAGAGGTTGATCATTCTGCTAAAGGATGGGAAGTTGAGGCGGAAAATGGGAATTGCCGGTAGAAAGCGAGCAGAGGAAAACTTTAGCCTGTCAAAAGCCGTAATTGATCCTTTGGAAAACTGGTTATTGCAAATGGTACAAGATGATTGAATCACTGAGTGCAAATCCTTTATTGTTACTTTTTCTAGTAGCTGCCTTGGGCTATGGATTAGGGAGTATTAGTTTCCGTGGGAATAAATTGGGAGTAGCAGGAGTGCTTTTTGTCGGACTTATATTTGGAGGGTTGGATAAGAGTCTGGTCATTCCGGAAATCATATTTCTGATGGGGTTGAGCATATTTGTTTATGCCATTGGGATTAGCAGTGGGCCTGGCTTTTTTGCTGCTTTTCAAAGAGGAGCGTATCGAGAGGTCGGCTTCATTATATTTATGCTAACCCTCTCTGCAGCCTGGACCGTACTGTTCCATTTTATTTTTGGCCTTGATGCAGCAACTACCGGAGGAATATTTGCAGGGACGACAACTAATACACCTGCATTGGCGGGTTTGTTGGATTCAATAAGTGAGAGATTTACGGGAGAAGCAAGGGATCAAATGATTAAGGAAGCAGTTGTAGGCTATTCCCTCTCTTATCCCATGGGAGTGATAGGGGTGATGTTTGGGATGTTCATTATGCAGAAATGGTTGAAAGTTGATTATAGAAAGGAGGAGCTGGCATTGCGAAAAGACTATCCTGTTGCTCAAAAGATTGTAAACGGGACAATTGATATCACTAGGGAAGATCTTAGAAGTTATGTGCTAAGAGACATTTTGCAAGAAATGGATTGGTCAGCGGTTTTTGGGCGAGTATTTAGAGGGCATGAGGTGATATTCTCCAATTATGATACAAAGTTGGAAATCGGGGACAAGGTGAATTTAGCTGCACGGGAAGCTGACTGGAAGGAAGTCGTTGAAAAGCTGGGGAAAGTCTCTGATAAGAGCCTTAGTAATGAAGATGATACCTATATCCAGCGACGTATGTTTGTCTCCAATCCTAAACTGGCCGGACGTAGCATCGCCTCTCTCAACCTCAGCGGTCAATTTCCAATTATCGTTACTAGGGTAAGGCGTGGAGATGTTGACATGATTGCTCATGGTGATACCATTTTGGAGCTTGGGGATAGAGTTCGTTTTGTAGCGCTAAGAAAGGATCTTGAGGAGTTAAAAAAGCTCTTTGGAGACTCTTATTTTGGACTTAGTCAGCTCAATCTCCTTTCATTTGGTCTAGGAATGGCAGCAGGCCTTTTATTGGGCATGATTAAATTCCAATTACCTGGAGGGATCGAGTTTAGTTTGGGATTCGCAGGAGGACCTTTGATCGTGGCCCTTGTATTAGGAGCTCAAAGGCGAACGGGTATGATCGTTTGGTCTTTGCCCTATAGTGCCAATCATACCTTGCGGCAATTAGGCCTCATTTTGTTATTGGCAGCTATTGGCGTTCGTTCAGGGCATACCTTTTTCGATACAGTCGCTGCAGGAGGTGGGGGAATGATATTCCTGACTGGAACGCTAATTGCTGTTTTGTCGACCATCAGTATGCTTTTTGTGGGTTACAAACTCTTTAAGATTCCTTATACCTTTTTGGGAGGAATGTCGGCGAATCAGCCTGCCATTCTCGACTATGCTATCCAGAACTCTGGCAATCAACTGCCCAATATTGGGTATGCACTGATGTTTCCGATTGCGATCATCCTGAAAATAGTTTACGTACAGATTTTGTTTGTTTTGTTGTAGGGGCTTCTTTCCACCTTTTTTAATAAAGGTGGAGCCAAAAATCGCAGAGCCCAGAACCAGCCTCACATGCCGCCCCTGTTCCCGATGGGCTCTGCAGGGCCTACGCGTGTGGGATTAAGGAAAGGTGTTTAGGTATTAGTTTGTTAGGGTGTTAGCGATTGTTATTAATGCATCTACTTCAACTCCAACACTAAAATACTACAACACATTCCTCTTGCGCGCCGGGGCCCCGCTGCTGCATCGGGTGTGGGGGCCGGATTGCGGGCGGCTTTGCAGCAGCTTGATTTTTTGTTTCTTTTTCATCTAAGGAAAAAGAAAAAGAAGAAAAATAATCGACTTCAGCAATGTAAATCCCCATTACAAAAAGCTAAATTCCCAAACATCAATTTTCAGAAAAGCCTCGAAAAAGACATTACTTTTTTGTCCTTCTCTTTAATTCTGCTAAATTTGCATCCCGATCATAAAAGCCTATACAGAGAGTTGCCGGAGTGGTCGAACGGGCTCGCCTGGAAAGCGAGTAAACCCTAACCGGGTTTCGAGGGTTCGAATCCCTCACTCTCTGCAAGCTAAGAAGGAAACCGAAGGTGGAGGGGATATGCTTCTTTATTTGTATCTCCCTACCCTCCAAGATCGCAGCAGTTATCCCTACCATTCCATATCCGCTAAATCCTTGGCAGATAAAGGCTGATACCAATGTTTTAGATAAATATTCTTAGGAACACATATTAGGCTAATAGTCTTCTCAGAAACTATATGGGCATTTCTGATACTTGCCCGTATGACCCCCGTATTTCCTAAGGGCACCCAGGGAGATGCCGCACTACTTTCGTATCCCCCCAAGGGATGAACCCGTAATCCCTCAGACATAGGAAAATAAACAAAACCGGACTTGCTGCCCGCTTTTACCAAAACTTCCCCTTTGCTTAAATGCAAAACTTTGATGTATGCACTACCCGGAATGAAAGCCTGATCTGGGAAAGAGTATCCTTGCCTTTTGAAGTTTTCAAGGATGAGTGCTTCCATTGACATTGCTTGCATATACGGTACAAGGGGTTCACCACTTAAGTATCGGTCAACTTCCGATACTTCCAGACCGTGTAAGGAGAAGGTGGTAGATATGCGTTGAGCGGCTTTAGGATTGTATTGGGTAAAGGCTTTGCAAATGAGGTCCGAGAAATTGGGGTTGTCTTCGGTTTGCTCGATTAATATGTTGATGTCTTTGTGGCCCAATTTAGCTTCAGGAAAGAAGTTGTTTGGGGATAAACCATTTCTGTCAAAACTTTTGATAGTATCGGCTTGGATATCATCGATTACCAGGGCAGCGTTTCTAGCTGCTTTGTTGGTGACTTTTTGAGAGGCGAATCCTCCCAGGTGGAGGGATATTCTTAGATTTCCATCCGGATCAATCTCACTACTGGCAATATTCGCTTCTCCTGCATTAAGGGCTTTTTTACTTTCCAATAAATAGAGCCGATCCCCCACATTATTTCTCAATGCATAAATAGCATTGGCGGTTTTTCGATCGGCGAAAATTTCGTAACCCGCAGATGTCCTGAGTACAGTCCCCCGCTGGCGGAGTGCATCAGCAGCCCTCAGGCATCTAATTGTATCCTGGATATTTAAAATGAATTTTTTACCTGAATCTGATGGATCAAGTAGCCATTTATAGGATTCTTCTGAAGGATTTGTATAAAACCTGCTGTAATGAGGATTTGAGAGCTCTTCATTTTCTCCTATAAACTCACTTCTCTTTTTCTCAAATCTTTTAAGCTTTTTTGCCTTGTTCTGGGCTTTACTAAATCTCTCGATCTTTTGTTCATAGTATAGAAATTCCAGATTTTTGGATAAGACTCCGAGCATATGAGTTCGTAAGGATTCTGGATGGTTGAGGATATCCATCGGCATCTTGCTTTTGCTATGACCAATAGATAAGGCCAATATTTCCCGGAAAATTATTTTTCTTTCCTTTTCGCCTTGATGCTCCCCAAACAGATCATGGATAGTAGCAGGAATATGTACAACATCTTTTGCACATAGAAGATCCAGTATTTCATCGAATCGAGGATCAAAAACAAATTGGGCCGCAAACTCAGGATGCATAAAGCGACCATAGGCTGAAAACTCGCTCATTCCAATGTCATGCAGATAGGCTATCAGGAGACCAAATCCTTTTAGAAACTCTAAGTCTTCGTTTTCTCTTTTTGGAATGAGTAAACCATTTACCCGATCAATCACTTCCAACATTTGAAGTGCGACATCCCGAACATGAACAACTCCATGATCAGTAAATAGGGCTATGTGTTTAGTGGGATTTTTGAGAAAACTTGGATCCTGAATGATCTTCTCTAGCCTTGATTGTTCACTAATCTTTTGGTAGAAATTCTCTTCAATGAAAGATCGAAACTCCTCAGGTAGATAAGCTCCGACTTTCTCCTCGAAAGAATTTTCTCCAATATCAAGTTCGCTGGAAGCTGATTGTAAATGATTGATGAAATTCATAGAAGCTCCTTTATGTTAAAGGTTTCTGGCAAACTTGCGAGCTGTCTGTTTTTGAATGCTGGTAAAGACGTCACATCCTGCGCCATCCAGGAGGGAGGGGAAAAGAGATTTGCGGCTTCTATCGAATCAAACTCTACTTCAGCAACCCAAAGCCCTTCTAACTGATCGAGGTATTGGTCGATTTCAATTTGGTAGCCTTGATATTCGTAACTGAAACGATCCTTCCGAATCCTTCTATCTTTGGTGAGGGGCCACATTTTGTCAAAATTCTCTTGGGATATTGTGAATTCGACTTCTACCCTGTCTAAGCTCCCCGGTGATTTTATGGTCATATAATAGTTTTCCCCTTTCTCTCGAATACGTACTTCATTGCCTTGCTCTTCAATGGCAATGTATCCTTGCCTGATCGCGAAAGGCTGTAGGCTCATAATTTCCTGTGGAGGGCAAGAAACAAGGAATTTCTTCTCGATTTCTCTTGAAATCTGATTCATAGGATCGTTTAATCATGAGATAGGTATTCAATATTAACAAGCGAATAATGAAGCTGTGTGAAGCTATTGGAAAAATAATGTTAAGAAAATGAGAATGATTAGCCTCGCCCATATATTTAGGTAAGTGATGATTCCTCAATTTTTACCGAGTTAAGAGAATAATACATCAGCTTTTAGGGGAAACATAATCTGGAGTAACCGAAGGATTCGACTTTGAAGCGGGAGTTTATAAAAGTTGTGAATGGGAAGGAAAATGGGTGTAGGAAGAATTTTCTTTTCTCCTGAAAAAATTTTGTTCTCCGAAAGAATATTTTCCCTATTTTTGAATTGTCCTACATAGCTGGGATGGGGTACCGAAATTGCTTATTTAGTCTGAAACATGCGTTACAAGCTGTTGACCGTAATCTTATGTACGGCATTTCAACTTTCCTTTACTTGCCTATACTCACTTACCTACACCGTTACCAGCACGGCAGATGCAGGAGCTGGAACTCTCCGGGAAGCCATCACCCTGGCCAATGCCAATCCGGGAGCAGATATTATCCATTTTGATTTTGGAGTTGCAGGGGTGAAAACCATTACTCTTTTGAGTGATTTGCCTGACATTACAGATCAGCTTTTTATTGATGGAAGCTCTGATCCATTTTATGCAGGAGTTCCCCTGGTGGAAATAAATGCAAATGGCCAGGATAATGGCTTGGAAATCACTAGTGGAGGAGATTTTAGCCACATACATGCCTTGATCGTTAACAATGCAACCTTTGATACAGGTTCAAAAGGGATTGAGGTCGTATTTACAGATGATGTTAAGATCACGGGCTGTTATGTAGGTACAGATGCGACAGGCACAGCAGCTATTCCTAATGCTCAGGCTGGAATTTATGTTTACTTCGCAGATCGGGTAACAATCGGGGGAACGGGAGCCAATGAAGGGAATCTGGTCTCGGGTAATGGTACCTATGGCATCTATTGTTGGTTTGCTGATGATGTCATGATCTATGGGAATAAAGCCGGGACAGATATTACAGGAACGGCTAGTCTGCCTAATGGAAATGGTGCTTTTCTCTGGTTCTGCCGAAGAGGAATAATCGGAGGTACTACTGCCGCTCATCGTAACCTTTTTTCAGGCAACACCAATAGTGGACTCTATCTACACCACGCAGGGGTTCATGAGGTCTATGGAAACTATGCAGGAACAGATATATCGGGTACGACAGCTCTCCCCAATGGAGTAGGCATACAGATTGGGCATGCAGATACCGTAGTAGTTGGAGGGCCTTTAGCTGGACAGGGAAACCTTATCTCAGGAAATACCCGAGAAGGGCTTGGTCTTTCCCACACCATCGGGAGCACAGCCAAAGGAAACCTCATCGGAACAGACCTCAGTGGAACCCTGGCCATACCTAATCAAAGAGAGGGAATAACTGTTAGTTATGCTACCCAAATTACTCTGGGAGGTCTTACGGCAGCAGAACGAAACATCGTTTCAGCCAATGTGAGAGAAGGGATTTCTGTTTCCAGATCAGATAGTGTTGCCATTTACGGAAACTATATAGGGACGGATATAAGCGGAAACATTCCCTTAGCTAATCAGAGAGATGGTATTTATAATTATCTGAGTTATCGCACCTATATAGGAAATGGAACTGCTGCCGGGGCCAATGTGATTTCTGCAAATGGCATAAATGGCATCCTGATTAGTAGTTCGAGCATTAGCACTGCCCCTGATAGTGTGATTGTCAAACACAACTACATAGGCACTGATGCAACAGGATTGATCAATCTGGCCAACACGAATTATGGGGTAAGTATTCAAAATTATGCAAGAGGAAATATCGTAGGGGGAACCAATGCCGGAGATAAAAATTGGATTGCTAACAACCTGCAGGGAGGAGTTCAGGTTAATGGAGTGCCGACAACGGAGAATCAAATTCTGGGAAATAGCATTTATGACCATCCTGTACAAGGCATAAGACTGAGTAGTGGAAATAATTTGCAGGAAGCACCAGATTTGACTGGATTCACAGCCGGACCAGGGACTTCAACTATTTTAGGCAATTTTACTAGTGCAGCCAATACCATTTATCGCCTGGAATTCTTTACCAGCAATACAGCTACTCAGGGAAAGACCTTTATCGGGAGTACAACTATTACTACAGATGCTGCAGGCTTCTATGCCCTAAATGAAGTACTTCCCGTTACAATTACTGCTGCTGAACCCGTGATCACTGCGACAGCAACGGATCCGCTGGGCAACACTTCAGAATTTGGTGTCGAAATCGTTCTCGATATAGAGTTAATCTCATTTACAGTGGAAAGCCTTTCTTTTGGAACAGCCTTACTCAACTGGGAAACGGAAGGGCAGGAGGCAAATATCTATTTTGAGATAGAGCATAAATCTCCGGCACAGGACTTTCTCAAAATTGGAGAACAGAAGGAATATGTACGTTTGAATCAATCAAAGCTTTACCAATTCGAAGTAGAGGATTTGCTTAGAGGAACGCATTACTTTCGCCTGGTTCAGGTTAATAAGGGGGGAGTAAGAAGTTATAGCAAAAGTCTGGAACTGGAAATCATGCAGGATGCATCACATCAGGTTTTGGTCCCCAATCCCATAGATAGCAATTCCTCTTTGAAGATTTTGGTACAAAAAACGCAAGCCATCCAGATAGACTTGCTTGATATAAGTGGGAAAAGGATCACCAAGCTCTATTCAGGAGATATTCAAGAGGGCCTATATCGAACAATTTCTTTGGAAGGACTGAGTAAGATAAGTAGCGGGATATATATAATTGATATAAAAGGAATTGAATTCAGCCTAAGAAAGAAGCTTATCCTTGAATAGCTTTTAGGCAATGTTAACGGAGTTCTGGAACTATAGTTGATCGTTGTGGCAATTAGGATTTAGGGTATTATACCAGAGAATTAAGTCTTAATTCTCCATCCACAAAAGGTATACCCCAGGTCTTTTTTAAAGGAAGGAGGTAGATGTAATAATTGGCTTTTTTTAGCCTTAAATCTGCTGTTTTTTGGTGAAATGAATTACCCGTTATGGTATATTTTAATTTCTGGTATTTTCTTAATTATGAGCATATGATTTCATAAAGCCTGTAAGTCAGCCAAGGCTAGCTTTCACACATACGGTTTATGTATAAGAAACTGCTCTCAATATCCCATCTACAGCTTGGATACCTTAGATCTGCTTTAGTCAAAAGGATAATATGCATAGGTTTTTTCCTTGCCATATTATTTCTGGGGGCTAATGTCAGTATAGGAGAACCTACAGTTTCTGATCTGGACGGTGATGGGGTTGCCAATGCGGATGATGTGGATGACGATAATGATGGCATACCCGATAGTGAGGAGTGTAAAGGAACCCTTGCTTCTCAATTTTCAATTTTAAATGGGGGATTCGAAACACCTGATATCTCAGGAAGTTGGTCATATGTAGGCGTAGCGGAGGTGGAGGGTTGGAGTACCACGTCATCCTATAATATTATTGAGATATGGACTTCCGGTTTTCAGGGAATTGATGCCTATGAAGGGAACCAATTTGCCGAATTAAATGCAAGGAGCTCCGCCAGTAATTATCAGGTGATAAACAGTAGTCCAGGCGATGTTTTGTATTGGTCTTTTGCCCATCGGGGAAGAGCTTCATCGACTGTAGCTGATGTAATGCAAATTGAAATCGGACCAGAAGGAGGAGCGTATAACTATTCTGAATCCATGAGCGATACGAAAAGTTCCTGGGGATTTTATTCGGGTACCTATACCGTACCAGCTGGGCAGACGGAGACCCGCTTTGCATTAACGGCTATTTCCACGGCTTCCGGAAATATTAGTGTGGGGAATTTTGTAGATGATTTTCAATTGTACTCACTTAACAATTGTTTGGCAGATATAGATGGAGATGGAATAGTAAATAGTGAGGACCTGGATTCCGATGGAGATGGTATCATGGATATTATAGAAGCAGGTGGGGTAGATTTGGATAAAGATGGAAGAGTTGATTATCAAGTGGCAGGGGATCCATCTACCATGCTGGATGATGATAATGATGGGCTGATGGATGACTTGGATAACATAGATAACCAAAGTGGAGCAGGTGAAGTAACAAATGGAACCCCCCTTCCCTTCTACAATTCAGATGCAACGGGATCATCGGATTATCTGGATATTGATGCTGATGATGACGGTATAGTTGACAATACGGAGTTCCAGGGAACTAAGGTATATATAAGTCCCACTGGAAGCGATGACGATGGAGATGGGATTGATAATGCTTATGATATCCACTGCAATCCCTGCGGAGCTATCTACGGACAAGTTCCGGATCCTATTGATATGGGAGGAACTTTGCTCCCTGATTATCGAGATACTGATTCAGATGGGGATGGCATCCTCGATATTATAGAGGGACATGATACTAATGGCGATGGAATAGTAGATGGAGATGATAGCCCATATGCTAATACAGGCAAGCTGGATAATTCGAATGATACAGATGGAGATGGATTACTTGATGGATTTGATAATGATTCTTTGGTAAATGATCCAACAAATGGTGGATCAAGCGCATCTTCCTATCCAAAGAATGATCCGAATTCCAGTGATATGGATTGGAGATCTGTTACGGTATTACCTTTAAGGTGGCAGTATGTAGAGGTCGAAAGGAAGGGGCCCCATGCAAAGTTGAATTGGGCTACTGCTTTAGAATTGAATAATGAGTTTTTCGAAATTCAGCGATCAAGTGGAGGAAAACCATTTAAATCTATTGGAACCATAAAAGCGAGAGCTACGAGGCTGGAGATAGCTAAATATAACTTTCTAGACAAAGGAATAAGCCAACTCTCGGATACACGGATTTTTTATCGAATTAAACAGGTAAATTATGATGGGAAATCTTCTTTTAGCACTTCTGTGGAGTTGCGGCTCAAAGCGATCGAAAAGGTAAGTATTGAAATCTCCCCCAATCCCAGTCAAGGACAAATAAGGGTTTGGTTAGAATTTGGGAAACAGGAAGCCCCGGCTTTTCTCAGTCTCTGTACCCTTGATGGTAAAGAAATCATCCGTAAAAAACTCCGGAATCGTCAAGAATTGGTTCGTTGGAATTTGAAAGAACTTCCACCAGGGAATTACTTAATAAAGTGGAATGCTGGAGATCGGGTTTTTACTAAAAAGTTCATCCTGAACTAAGAAGCCATCTTAGTAATCAATCCTTATTCCACCACCAATTTCTCTGCTGCTACTCCATAATCCGTAATGAGTTGGCAGTAATAAGTTCCGGGACTTAGCCATGCTTTTTTTACCTTAACTGAATATTCTCCTATTCCCAGGGGCCTATCTTCCAGGCTCATGACTTCTTGTCCCAGAGTATTGAATATTTTGAGTTGAATGCTGGAACTTTTTTCCAATACATAGGTAATTCGCGCATTCCCATTTACGGGGTTTGGGGTGATTTTTAGATTAAAGGTATTTCCCTCATTTGGGCGAATGGAGGTACTTGTCCCAAACTGAAAATCAGCCACCAATGGCAAGTGGTCGGAAGCCCTAACCACATCATTTGCTTGTAGATTGTAAGCATTTAAATCTGACTGACTTAGGGCTGGACTAAATAAAGTATAGCTATTCTTCAGATGTATTACCGATCCAGAATATACGATATAATCCAATCGGCCCGGACTAAATGAACTATTTTCATTGTACCAGGTCATTGTAAGTGGATAATCCGTAATGGGCGGTTTTACATCATCTAGAGGAGAATTATCCCAATCCGGAGTGAAAGCATTTCCATAGGTAGCTTCATCAGAAATATCTCCGGTCAATAAGGTTTGCACTTGCTGATTCAAGCCTACCAAATTCATATCCCCGGCCAATATGATGGGACTATTATTAGCCAGATTAATGAGGCCAGTCCCGTTTTTAGCATCCCGGATAAAGGCCATAATTCCATCTATTTCTGCTTGCCGACCCGTATTATTGCTACAGCAGGGAGGATGGGCTACAATAAATAAGACTTCGTAAGGATCCATATCAATCAAAAAAGCGCCATTTCCTCCCGGAGGTATGCTATAGGAGGCCAAAATAGGATAGCGACTCAGTGCAACGATATCAGGTTCAATCTTGGCATGATACCATTGACTGGGACTATTTGAAAGTAAGGATGCTACTTTGGAGGCCGTTTGAGAGGAACCTTGCTGATAAATCTCCTGAAAGCCTATAAGGTCAGGGTTTATGGCTTGTAAAATCCGGGAGTAATTCACCTGTTTATCCTGAGCAAAAAGATCATCCCGAAGTACATTGTAGGATAAAACCCGCACATGAGAAGGGTCGAGCTTATCAATTGAGTAAGCAGGTAAGGGGGCAGGAGCTTGTGTCGTAAACGTATAACTAAGTCCTCCACTAGCATCCGGAATCTGATCTGCACCCAGGATATTGTTTTTGAAGAGAACCTTGATCTCATTTCCAATAAAAAGTCTTTGGCCCTGTACCTCGGCGTCACGAGAAATAGCGATTTCAAACTGACTGGAAGTGACGGTTGGTGAGCTTACGAGAAAAATATCAGAATGATAAATACTTACTGAACCCCCATTTATAAAAACCTCCCCATTTCGGCCGCCAAAATGATAAACCAGATCAGCACCTATGCCTCCGCTGGAAAGACCTGTGTTTAAATCATTGTCGGTATCTAGGTAAAGCTTTACCTCATTATTATCCTGTAAATTAATTTCAGGGCCTACTTCTATCCGAAAAAAGAGGAAATCTTCATCATTACTCATCCAAAGCTTCCCAAAATCAATAACTGAGCTTCCCTGATCTCCGATGGGATCGCTTGCCAATTCGGGAATATTCGCCCAATCATCATAGACTTCATCCAGGATAATTCGATTTGATTGGCCTTGGATGAAGCTAAAACTTAAGCAGAGTAATGAAAGAAATAAGAATCTCATCAAAATTTGAATTTGAGCACTATTAGGAAATCTAGGTTAAAACTAACACTTTGTTATATCCAAAGTATCACATTGATTCAATAGGTCTCACTCGAAAATTGTTTTTATAAATTTTACCCCAAAGCTACAATAGCTGTCTTCTCTCCTTTGACTAGAGGATATTCAGGCCTTGTTTTTTAGATACTTTTATTGATCAAAAAGATCGCAAGTACCTTGGCATTTTCCCTTGCCCTAATCATATAAAATGGACGAATTTATAAACCAATCCCTCAGACCAATTGCTGATATCTTAAATAAGCTGATATTTTTTGAGATAAGTATGTTCGGTGCAGATGTGCCGCTCATCGTCTTATGGATGATGGCAGCGGCTATATTTTTCACGGTTTACTTCAATTTTTTGAACTTTCGCGGCTTTGGGCATGCCTTTCGACTACTTCGAGGAGATTATGATGAAGAAGAGGACTCAGGAGAATTGAGCCATTTTCAAGCCCTAACAACTGCTTTATCCGGGACTGTTGGGATTGGAAATATTGGTGGTATGGCCATTGTAATTTCTCTAGGAGGACCAGGAGCGGTTTTTTGGTTAATTATTGCCGGCCTCTTTAGCATGTCTACTAAGTTTGCAGAATGCGTAGCAGGGGTAAAATATAGAAAGACCAATCCCGATGGAAGTATTTCAGGAGGTCCCATGTACTACCTGGAGCGTGGCCTGGAAGAACGAGGCTTGGGAAAGCTTGGAAAACCTTTGGGCTACCTCTTTGCAATCTCCATGATCATTGGGTGTTTGGGAATAGGCAATATGTTTCAATCCAATCAGGCCTTCGAGCAATTTATTTTTGTAACAGGGGCAGATGAGAGTTACTTCCTGGATAAAGGCTGGTTATTTGGACTACTCATCGCCTTGGCAGTGGCAGGGGTTATTTTAGGAGGTTTGAAAAGTATCGCAAAGGTCACGAGTAGATTGGTCCCCTTCATGGCTGTAACCTATATTTTGTTTGCAATCTTGATCATTATCCTGAATGCGGACAAACTTCCCTGGGCAGTGAGTGCTATCATTCAGGAAGCTTTTTCTCCTAAGGCAGTAAGTGGCGGTATGATAGGCGTAATGATTTGGGGATTTAAACGAGCGGTATTTTCCAATGAAGCAGGTATAGGATCAGCAGCTATTGCTCACTCGGCAGTAAAGACGAAAGAACCTGTAACCGAAGGTTATGTAGGTCTATTAGAGCCTTTCATAGATACGGTAGTTATTTGTACCATAACCTCCTTACTTATCTTAACCACTGTATATGCACCTGATCAGGTCGAAACGGGTATCCAGGGAATAGAACTGACATCCAAGGCATTTGAAAGTACGATCAGCTGGTCCGTGCTACCCCTATCCTTTATTGCTATCCTTTTTGCTTATTCAACCATGATATCCTGGTCCTATTATGGCCTCAAAGGTTGGACATACGTATTCGGAGAATCAAACCAAGCGGAAATTATTTTCAAACTTATATTTTGTGTCTTTGTGGCTCTGGGTTGTATGGTTCAATTAGATGCTGTATTGGATTTCTCTGATGCCCTGGTATTTCTGGTCTCCATCCCGAATATCATTGGTTTGTACATTTTGGCTCCGATAATAAAGGATGAGTTGAGGAAATATCAGCAAAAGATAAAGGCCCTTTCAAAAAAATAGGACCTTATTCCAGCCACACTAGAAACCTAAAGGAAGCGAAGGAAAAACAAATAAGTGGATTAGAAAGAAAGTTATCAAAGGATTGCAGAATTTTAGCCATATTAGTACTATCTATCCTACTACTATGAATCAACGGCTAAAACCCCTTCTGATAATTTTTCTTTCTGTCCTGTTTCTGGCTTGCGAACAGAAAGTACAAAAGCTCCTGCTATTTTCTCAAGTAGATGAAAGTAGTCAGGTTGAAACTAATGCTGCCAGAACTGCAATTAAAGAGCTGGCTACAACTCAGAAAATGATTGTGGAGGAGCGAGATCAGACAGATGTTTTTACCGAAGATTCTCTTAAATTTTATTCAGCTATTATTTTCCTTTATACCAGTGGCGAAGTTCTCAATGATGTTCAACGGGCGGAAGTAGAAAGGTTTGCGCAGGCTGGAGGAGGAGTTTTGGGAATGGAGGCTGCTCCTGAAATGAAAAATGAATGGAAATGGTATGCTGATCATATGCAAACGGAAGCTGCTCAGCTTTCTCCTGAACTGGAAGGCCTGGAAACAAAATTGAAGGCAGCGATTGCTGATCATGAGCTAAACTACCAATTAGCCACGACTCAGCGCGTTCCGGAAGAAAGCCGCTTTCACAAAGAAATCCTCGACTTCAATCTTACCGAACCTATGGAACTAGATGAACTCCCGGGAAGAGGCATTCTCTTTGTTGAGCGCAGAGGAGATATAAAGCTGTATGATTTCAAGGAAGGGCAGACGAAAAGGATCGCTTCTTTGCCCATCTTCTATGGAAATGAAGATGGACTATTGGGATTGGCAGTTGATCCGAACTACGAAAAAAATAATTGGGTATACCTCTTCTACTCAGCCCCGGGTGATGAACCCAAGCAGCACATATCTCGTTTTGACCTGATTGGAGATTCACTGTATGCTTCTTCCGAAAAGCTGCTCATCACGGTACCCACCATCCGGAAATGTTGCCATAGTGGAGGTGCTCTAGAATTTGGCCCTGATGGCAATCTATATATCGGACTAGGAGATAATACCAATCCTTTCGAATCATCTGGTTATGCGCCCATAGATGAGCGAGCGGGGAGAGCCCTTTGGGATGCACAAAAATCGGCGGCTAATACCAATGATCTCAGAGGAAAAATACTTCGAATCAAACCCGAAGATGATGGCACCTACTCCATTCCTGAAGGTAATCTCTTTGCAGAAGGAACGCCTAATACGCGTCCGGAGATTTATGTCATGGGATGTAGAAACCCCTTTCGCCCATCCATTGACAGCAAAACCGGATATTTGTATTGGGGAGATGTGGGGCCTGATGCTGGAGAAAGTGATCCGGACAGGGGGCCGGCAGGCATGGGAGAATTTAACCAGGCTAGAAAGGCAGGCTTCTGGGGGTGGCCCTATACGAGAGGGAATAATCAGGTATACAATGATTATCAGTTTGCCAGTCAGACCTCCGGGGAAAAATTTAATCCCCAAAAGATCATAAATGACTCCCCTAATAATACTGGGATACAGGAACTACCTCCTGTACAGGAATCTTTGATTTGGTTTGGATATGGATATTCAAAGGAGTTTCCCTGGTTGGGGAAAGGAGGGGTAAATCCCATGGCTGGACCTGTTTTTCATGCTGCGGATCAAGCAGAAGGTTTTCCTGCTTATTTCGAAGACAAACTCTTTGTATATGAATGGATGCGAGACTGGATTTATGTAGTTACACTGGATGAAAATAATCGATATGTAAAAGCAGAAGCCTTTATGCCGGAAACGGAGTTCTCCCATCCTATGGATATGATATTTGGTTCAGATGGTAAACTCTATGTGCTTGAATATGGCCAGAAATGGAACTCTCAAAATCTGGATGCCCGTTTAAGCCAAATCAGTTACATCAAAGGAAACCGGACTCCCGTAGCTAAAATTGTAGCAGATAAAGAAGTGGGAGCCCTCCCGTTGAGCGTTCAGTTTTCGGGTGGAAATTCTTTTGATTTCGACAGAGACAAACTTTCTTATCAATGGTCTTTTGATTCGGATGAAGTTCAGTCTACGGAAGAAAATCCTTCCTTTACTTTCCAAAAAGAAGGCATCTATACCGTAAATCTAACAGTTGAAGATCCGGATGGAGGAAGTGCTACTGCCACCCATAAAATCCTGGCAGGAAATGAGGCGCCACAATTGAGTATCGAAATGGATACCGAGGATAACATTTATTGGGATGGGCGAAAAATTGATTATAAAGTAGTTGTAAAGGATCATGAAGACGGCTCCACAGAAGATGCTAGCATCGATCCCGAAAAGGTGAAACTTACCCTGAGTTATTTACCAGAAGGGGAAGATATCATATTAGCGACCATTGGGCACCAACAAACGGTGCAGCCGGAGGGAAAACTTCTGATAGAAGGGTCGGACTGTAAAGCCTGCCATGCAGAAAATGAAAAGGTCAATGGTCCTTCTTATGTTGATATTGCTTCCAAGTATTCTAAAGATGATAAGAGTACGCTTATTAGTAGGGTAATTAAAGGGAGCTCTGGGGTTTGGGGGGAAACCATGATGGCTGCCCATCCTCAATTGAGTGTGGAGGAAGTAGGTACCATCATAGACTATATTTTTTCCCTCCGCCCGAAAGATAAGGAAGAAGAGTTCTTGCCATTGGAAGGAACAATTAACTTTACAGAATATCCAGGAGATAATGCTGGAGGGAAATATATTCTAATGGCTTCTTATCAAGATGAGGGAAATGAAAATATAGCAGAAAGCAGTTTAGGCATAAGTGAACAATTGATATTTACCCTGTCAAAATTGGAGGCAGAACATGCGGACGAAAGAAGCAAAGGTCTGGGAGTCTGGAAACAAGAGGGAATTGGTTTGACGGGAGCCTTTTCTCATAATAATTACCTTAGATTTGACGACATCAGTTTCAAAAATCTGAAAGGGATTCAATTGTCAGCCGCCTTTAATGCTGATTATGACTACAAGGGATTTGTGGAGCTAAGAAAAGGAACAATCGATGGCACCCTCCTCGGAGAAACAAAACTGGAATACTTTCATCCAACTAAAAAAGGAATGGAATTATTTGATATTCCTATTAGGTCGGGCAGCGATAAATCATCCTTATTTCTGGTTTTTAAAAATCCTGATGCCAAAGACCGCTTTATCTGTAATGCCGATGGAATAATTCTTGACTACGAGAGATAAGTCTGTCGATCTTTCAAAAAGTACATACTATTCATACATAATTCATTTGGGATTCACATAGGTTGAGGATCGCATTCTGCTTAAAAAGGTAGGAATGCTTGTCTTCCTATTCCTTCAAATTAGCCTAAATAGAAGATAAAAACGGCTTTTACACATAAAACTCATGTAGAATAAGGTAAGAAATGAACGAGATCACTGAATCCAACTTCTAACAAGGGCTTAATTCAGGGGTAAAGATCAAGCTCCACCTTTGGGCATTGAAATTTTAACCTAAAAACATGAAGAACCTATTCTTTTTAGTTCTTACAATCCTCAGCCTGGAAGTATACAGCCAAAGTGGTACGATCCGGGGAAGAGTGATTGGTGAAGATAATCTCCCCCTTCCCGGTGCCAAAATTATCACAGATGATGATAAGGGTGCTATTTCGGATCGGGACGGCTTTTATACCCTTCTCAAAGTCCAGGAAGGAAGCAGAACACTAACTGTAACCTATATAGGATTTGAAACTCAAACCAAAAAGGTAGAGCTGACTGCTGGGGCTGTTCTCCGTACCGACTTTAAGATGGAAGGAGAAATGGAGTTGGATGCAGTGGTTATCACGGGAATTATCCGTGGCCAGGCTAAAGCTTTTAACCAGCAAAACTCAAACATCAACGTTACCAATATTGTTGCTGCTGACCAGATTGGTCGTTTCCCTGATGCCAATATCGGAGATGCCTTAAAGCGTATTCCTGGTATCAGTGTTCAATATGACCAGGGAGAGGCTCGTTTCGGATCTGTTCGTGGAATGGCGCCGCAATTAAATTCAATCACTGTAAATGGTGAGCGTATTCCATCTGCAGAAGCAGAAATCAGAACCATTCAGCTTGACCTGATTCCTTCTGATATGATTCAGACCATTGAGGTAAACAAAGCTGTTACGCCTGACATGGATGGAGATGCGATCGGGGGTTCTATCAACCTGGTTACCCGCTCGGCACCATATGGAGAAAGAATCTCAGTAACGCTGGGTGGAGGATACAATCCTCTAGCAGAAAAACCTACATTCAACGGAGCATTGATTTATGGTAATCGTTTTGCTGAAGATAAGCTGGGAGTTATTGTAAGTGCATCCTACTTCGACAACAACCTGGGATCAGACAATGTAGAAGCTGAATGGACCTATGACGATGCCAATGACAATGATCGCTTCGATGAAGGAGAAGATTACTGGCCGGAGGAAATTCAGATTCGTCAGTATTATCTCCAACGCATTCGTCAAAGCTATTCGGCAGCTTTGGATTTCAAACCCGATGAAAACAATACGATCTATTTCAAAGGGATTTACAACCGACGCAAAGACTGGGAAAGTCGTTACCGTGCGGTTTACAAAGATATTGAGCAGGATGGTGGAACCTGGGTAGGTGAATTGGAGCGTCAAACCAAAGGCGGTATCCCTGATATCAAAAATCGCAGATTGGAAGATCAGGAAATGATGACCTTTAGTTTGGGAGGTGATCACCTGTTGGGAAATATTGAGCTCAACTGGTCCGGTAACTATTCCAAAGCTTCTGAAGATCGTCCTAACGAGCGCTACTATGAAATAGCTACAGACGGAACTGTTCCCCTCAATCTTGATTTTTCTGATGAAGAAACCCCTTTCGTTTCTGCTACAGAAGCTGATTTCCAAAACCCAAGTTCTGCCTGGGAATTGAGTGAAATCACCGAAGAGTTTCAGTATACAGAAGATGAGGACATCAACGGACGTTTTGATTTGAAAATTCCTCTGGCTTCTGGAAAAAATAACAGCTTTCTGAAATTTGGAGGTAGGTATAGAGGAAAGAGTAAAGAAAGAGATAATAATTTCTACGAGTATGAGCCTACTTCTGATGAAATTTTCAATAGCTCCATTGCATCTGCCAATGTAGAGAGCCAAAGTAAGGATAACTTCCTCCCAGGTGATTATAATATTGGAAGCTTCATTAGCGAAGATTTTCTTGGAGATCTGGATTTGGAAGGGCCTTCTTTCGAAAGAGAGCAAGACCTTAGCGAACTTGCTGGTAACTTCGATGCAACTGAAAGAATCCTGGGTACTTATGTGATGCTAAATCAACAGATTGGTGAAAAACTTACCCTTCTGGCAGGTGTGAGACTTGAGCAAACAAATCTTAAGTATTCCGGTAATCAGTTTGATGACGAGGAAGGAACACTTACAAAAACTGATGAAGTTGAAAGCGATTACGTAAATGTGCTCCCTGGACTTCACCTACGCTACGCTGTTACTCCACGAACCATCCTTAGATTTGCATACACAAACACACTAGCCCGACCTAACTATTTTGACCTGGTACCTTATAGAGAGATAGAAGATGGAGAAGAACTTTCTATCGGAAATCCTGAGCTGGAGCCAACTACTGCCATGAACCTGGATTTGATGGCTGAGCACTATTTTTCTACTATCGGTATAGTCTCTGGAGGTCTGTTTTTTAAGGACATCAGTGATTTTATCGTAACTGAAGCACGCGAGGATTTCTTGTTTGAAGGTACAACCTGGGGCGACTTTGCCAGACCAATTAATGGTGGAGATGCTACTGTATGGGGAGCTGAAATTGCTTTCCAGCGCCAACTGGATTTTCTTCCAGGAGCCTTGAAAGGATTGAGCATTTATGGAAACTATACTTATACAAATTCAGAAGTTACTGACTTTAACTTTGACGGAAGAGAGAATGACGAACTGGCACTGCCTGGTTCTCCTGATCATACCTTCAACCTTTCTTTGGCATACGAAAGAGGTAAATTTACTTCACGTATTTCTTACAACTATGCTAGTGATTTCATCGATGAAGTCGGTTCTGAAGCTTTCAGCGACAGATTTTATGATGCAGTCAACTATCTGGATGTAAACCTCAGTTACCAAATCGTTAAAAACTGGGTACTATATGTAAACGCTAATAACCTCCTGAACCAACCCCTGCGTTATTATCAGGGAGTTAGCAGACGTACGATGCAAGCAGAATACTACAACGCCCGCTTTGACCTTGGAGTTAAGCTGGACTTGTTTAGAAAATAAACACATTAGTCAATACTGAGAGAAAGCCCATATCAATATATGGGCTTTCTTTCGTCCTAAAAGAGCCTTGATTATGAAATTCCACCACCTTCTTCTTTCCTTACTCACTCTTTTCTTTTTCGGCTGCAAAAACACACCCAAACAAGTATCTGAAGTCTCCCGGGAACTCGAACTGGCCAGGCAAGAAGCAAGAGATGACTCCCTGGAATTGATTGCTGCTTATGAACGGCAGTCGAAAATTGAACTTTCTGTTTCCCCAACATATGAAACCGATGATATTGCTTCTGATAATGTTTCTGATGCAGCAGATGATCCGGCTATTTGGGTCCATCCTTCAGCACCAGAGAAGAGCATTATCATTGGTTCCAATAAAACAGGAGGCATACATTTGTACAATTTGACAGGTAAAGAAATTGCCTATTCTCCAGTTGGAAATGTCAACAATGTTGATGTGATCCCGGATTTTAAATTAGGGGAAGAATCAGTCATACTGGTAGGGGGAAGCAATCGGACAGATCAATCCATTGATTTACTAACGCTTGATCCGGAAACGGCTGAATTGGTAGACATCTCAGCAAATGCCTTGAAGGTCAATCCAGAAGAAATCGATGATATCTATGGTTTCTGTTTTTATCAGGAGAAAGAAAGTGAGAAGTCCTATGTTTTTATCAATGGAAAAAATGGTCGAATGCAGCAATTTGAATTGCTTGTGAATGAAAAGAAAAAAGTTGAGGTCGAAAAAGTTCGGGATGTCATATTTGATAGCCAGGTTGAAGGCATGGTGGTAGATGCTCAATATGGAAATTTGTATGTGGGAGAGGAAGGAGAAGGAATATGGAAACTTTCTGCGAAAGCAGATGGAGGAAGTACCAAAAGCCTGATCTCTATGAGTGGAGAAGATAATCCTGCCATTTCCTATGACATAGAAGGATTGGCAATTTACCAAAAAGGAGATAGGGGCTACCTATTGGCAAGTAGCCAGGGTAATTTTTCCTATGCAGTATTCGACCGGCTGGGAGAAAATGCTTACATCGGCAGCTTTATCATTGAAGAAAATGAAGTGCTGGATGGAGTAGAAGAAACAGATGGGATAGAAGTAAGCCATTTTCCTTTGGGAGAAGAATTCCCAGAAGGAATATTTGTAGCTCAAGATGGCTTTAACTATGAGGGAGACAGCCTAAAGCCTCAGAATTTTAAAATTGTTGATTGGAGAGAAATTGAAAAGAAGTTGATAAAAGGGGAATCTAAGTTGGACGTCGAAAATAAGTAGGTCCTTTATTTTGGAAAGTAGCGATATCGGTAGTAGCTTGATATTCCCTCTTAAAGCTTTTCCTTCAATATCTAAAAACTAAACCTGTATAATTCAGGTCTATCTATTTTTTACCTAAGTGTACTTATTTTTTTAACACACAATTCAAATGAAAAAGCCTGTAATGTTCTTATTGGCATGCCTAATCGGTGTGTCTACACTTTTTGCGCAAGCAAGCTTTAACAAGCCCGCAGTAAGTATTCCTGATAACAAGGATGAAATGATTGGAAAGGCAGAAGCTTTTATGAATGCCGGTTTTACTGGAGACATAGAAAGCATGGGAGCCATGATGCATGAAGCCTATTTCCAATTTCCTCCGGGTGCCGGACAAGATTCACTAAGCAAGGATAAAGCCCTGGAAGATTGGGCAGGATTTAGCAAAGAATGGAAAGACGCTACCTGGAACGGAATCTCGACTTGTATAAAAACAGAAGAAGGGGATCATGTAGTTTTCCTTTGGGGAAAGGCTACTGGTACCCAGATTTCTTCCGGCAAAGAAGTCGAATTCATGAACCATGGGGTTTTTGTTTTTGCAGGAGATAAAATTGTTCGCATGTATAGCTATTATGATACAGCTAGCATAGGACAACAGCTGGGATTTAAAATGGTGCCAGCAAGCGAAGACTAAGAAGAAATCAAAGATAAATGTATGCTCGTCTTTCCGGTTAATGGGAGGGCGAGTATTTCTTTATGCATTTTTGTCGTCAAATTTATGTGACTTGCGACCATTCAGAACAAAATTACGACCATTCAGAACATTCGGTCCTCAAAACTTTACTTCTAGTCTTTATAATGTTTTATTGGATTAATACGTAGGACGTGCAGGGATTTTTTCACCTAAAGATATCTCTTATAAGAAACCTCTACTCTTTTTTCACTACAATCTAAATTTACATTCACATGAAATTGTCAGTCCCAACATTCGCGGCTGCTATAGTTGTCACGGCTATACTCAGCTTTTTCGTCGGACGTAGTTTTCCGGCCAAGGAAATTTCCTCAAATAATAAGAAGGCTGCAGATAAAGAAGTATCTACCAGTCAAGCAAGCGCCTCGGATCTGATTGCCACTACTTCAGATGGGGATGGGGGGGCAAAGACTGATAGTACCAAGGCGGAAGGAGAGAAAATAAAGCCCATGGAAGTAATGGAAGCAGACGAATTAAGCTCTAACCCCATTCCTTCTGAAGGAGTGGTGTTGAATCGGATCAACACAGGAATTAGTGATCGGAAAATTGGTGAGATCCTAAGTAGCATTGCTGATAATATGGAGAAAAAGAGACTGGCCTATATTAGTAGTAAATCTCAGGACTGCTCAGGAATCTTCCACCAATTAAAAGATAGTTTACAGAAACGTCTTCCAGCATTGGCAGGAGGTAGTTCTTACCAGTACCCGGAGTATAATAATATTCGTAGTAGTCGTCAAATTGCTGATTGGTATCATAAAAATGGCAACCTGCTCATTGTAGAAGATCCTGTTGCCTCTCGTAATTCTATTCGTCCCGGTTCGGTGATGTTTTATGGGAAACCTAATAAGAAATTTAAAGATATGACCATCGAGTCTCTGACTGATAAGAATAACAACTATACCAACAATGGAGCGATCATGCATATAGCTGTTGTAACCCACGTAAAAACAGATGAAAAAGGAAACGTGCTGGAATACACCATTATGCATGGAAGAAATAAACGCATTCATGCTTCCAGAAGTGGGAGTAAAGAAGTCCAGAGCAAAAGAACTAAAGGACTACCTCCTTTCGGAAATTGGAGCCAACAATGGGTAGCCGTGGCCAACATCATGACAACAAAGTAGGTTTAATTAATTTGGGTAAATGGGCAGTCATCAGACTGCTCATTTTTTTTATTCTGGAAGCCCCCAAATGCTTGCATCATCTGCCTGTGTTTCGAATCCAGTTTCCCCACAAGAGAAAAGTGAGTCCCCAACTTCTGCGCATAAATCCTCATGATTTTTTCTTCCCACTCTACCTGCTACTACTTATTCTCTACCTCATATTCAGGTATCATGGCCTTTTGTACTTGGAAGGTGTAAAGGGGAAAAATACGGTCATATCTAGAAAAAATTCCAGAAGCCAGTTACTATTCGACTTCTTTTCAAAGAATGTGGGAAATTTATGTGCCTTAATTCACTTCCTCTGTATGCTTAACACTTCCGTTTGGGTAGAATCATTATAAGTATGGCTTTTCATCTGTTTTGTGCGACTAGAGGTAAAAGGGGCCTAGATATGGAGAAATGACTAAAGGTATATATACAAATTTGGCCTCTTCCTTCCCTATTTGGATGATTTAAGGCATATTGTAAATACCTCAAAAATTTATGCCTCAATGCGAAATCTGCTACTTCTTATCTGCTTTGTACTGCTACTCCAATCTGAACTCTCTGCCCAGGGGTTCAGGATCATTGGCTACCTGCCGACCTACAGATTTTCTTTGCAAAACGATATCCATTTTGAGCAACTCACTCACTTGAATTTGTCCTTCCTCAATCCGGATGCAAATGGAAATCTGGTAATTGATGGACAAAATATTGACCCTATCGTTTCCCGAGCCAGAAGTTTGAATCCTACCATCAAGGTATTTGTTGCGATAGCCGGGGGAGGACTTACTGCAGAATGGGAGGCTGCTTATAAATTGCGCATGCAGGCAGCAAACCGTACAGCTTTTGTTCAGCAATTAGTGGCTTATGTAGAAAGTCATAATCTGGATGGAATAGATGTGGATTTGGAATGGAGTCATGTCGACGCTTTATATAGTCCTTTTGTCTTGGAGTTGGCGGATTCTTTACATGCGAAAGGATTTGAAATTTCTGCTGCCTGGCCTGCAACTACTCGATATGCTGATATCACAGATGCAGCCCTGGCCAGTTTCGATTGGATCAACCTCATGGCATATGACCTTACGGGACCCTGGAATCCCAATAGGCCCGGTGATCATTCTCCTTATTCTTTTGCCAATCAGGGGATAGCCTTTTGGAAAGGGCATGGAGTAAGTGCTGATCGCATGAATTTGGGAGTCCCTTTTTATGGGCGAAACTGGGAGAGTCCCAATACCGGCCAGGCATTTACTTATGGTTCCATGGTGCAAGAAGATACTGCATATGCATATGAGGATACTGTAGGCCAACGCTACTACAATGGCATTCCCGGCATTCAGGCTAAAACCCATCTGGCTCAAATGGAAACTTCCGGTATCATGATTTGGGAAATCGGGCAGGATGCTTTTGGAGTGTTAGAGCATTTGTCTCTATTAAAGACCATTTATGAGCAAATTGGGCAGACCACCCCTTTAGAACCTGAACTTGCTCAATTGAACGCGGCTTTATTTCCCAATCCCTTTTCAGAGCAAATCAGCCTGGAAATGAATGTGGAGGATCGGAAGTCCGGGATTGAAATTCGGGATTTACAAGGAAGGGTCTTATTAGAACAACGTCTGGATATGGGGCAGAATCTAAAGAGCTGGAATTTATCCTTTTTACCTGAGGGATTGTATCTCTTTGTTATTCATACAGATGGAAGAAGCTACATCAAGAAACTCATAAAGAGGTGAGGACTTTAAGTTCAAATACACGTATCAAATTCAAGCGCAAAATTGCAATTGTACCTCTATTTTAGCTCGAGAGAAAAAACATTATGAAAAAAATACTACTACTTCTTCCCCTTATAGGCATGTGCTTATTTTCCTGTGATCAGACTACTGAACTATTGGATCTGGACGTAGAAGTAATTTTACTCCCACAGCCCAAGCAAATCCAAATAGAGCATTATAGTCTGGGCTTAACGGCAGACAGCAAAATATTCGCTCCCAGTCCACATGAAGAGCTAGCTGAAATCTTGAGTAAAGAAATAGAGGAACTTACATCCTTGTCCATTCAAACGACTGCTACGAAAGGAAATGAGGCCGATATAGTTTTTGAGATAGATCCTGCTTTATCAGATGAAAGCTATCTAATCGAAATAGAAAATTTTGTTGAGGTTAAAGCTGGCAGTTATGCAGCATTGGCCATGGCAAAAAGTACTTTGCTTCAATTGGTACAAAAAGAGGGGGAAAGACTAGTTTTTCCGGCCCTTTCTATATCAGATTATCCAGATGCTAATTTCCGGGCTTTGATGATAGATCTGGCTCGTCAGTGGCATAAATCAGAGACTGTACTTAAGCTTATTGATTTAGCGGCCTTTTATAAAATTAAGTACCTGCATTTACATTTTACGGATCACCAGTCCTTTACTTTCCCCACTAAAGCTTATCCTAAACTTCCCACCTTTGGAAGACAATACACTAGCGAGGAATTGAGCAATTGGGAAGCCTACTCTCAGGCCCGGGGAGTGACAATCATCCCCGAACTGGAGGTGCCCGGACATGCTATGCAGTTTGTAACTCAATATCCTGAGATTTTTGCGCTGGAGGATACAGCCGAAAACAAATGGATCATCAATATGGGGAGTGAGGAGGCCTATGAAGCCATTGACAAAATTAGTAAAGAAATGATGGATATCTTTAAGGCGAGTCCGTATTTCCACATTGGCGGTGATGAAGCTTATTTTCACAAAGTAATGGGTGATTCTAAGGTCCAGGCATATGTAGAGAAAGAAGGATTGAAAAATGATGTTCATGAACTTTATCGTCATTTTTTGATCCGCATGAATGAGATGATCAAAGGCAACGGAAAACAAATGTGTGTTTGGGAAGGCTTCGGTCCAGGGGGAGAAGTAGAGATCCCTAAAGATATCATTGTCTTTGAATTTGAAACCAATCGATACCTGCCCGATCAACTCATCAAAGATGGCTATACCGTGGTCAATACTTCCTGGAAACCCTTATATGTAGTAAACAAGCGGAAATGGGCGCCTGAAACGATTTATAAATGGAATATGTGGCGTTGGGAAAATTGGTGGGACAAAGCTCCCTCTTTTACGCCTATCCAATTGGAGAAAACCCCTCTTGTTATTGGTGCAGAAATGTGTGCATGGGAGCAGCCGGAAGAGGCCGAGATTCCTAGTTTGCGGAGGAGGGTACCTGTTTTTGTAGAAAGGATTTGGAATACGGATGGGAATCTCAGCAAGGAAGAAATCCTCAGACTAATTGAGGAAAATGATCAACGACTTTCAAAACTAATAAAGGATGAACGGCAAGAAAGCCCATAAAAGTAAGGGCTTGATTTCTAGACCGTATATAAGAGTATTTTCTTTTTCTTGCCGCTTAATTCGACTTCTCCCATCTCTTTAAAAGTTAAATTGTGTGTAGCCGAATTTAGCATAACACAGAGTTCCTGAGAGAACAAAATTTTAACCCCTAGCTCATTACATTTTCCCTGAATCCGCGAACTGGTATTCAGTACATCACCAGAGAACGTTATTTCTCGTTTTATTGCACCAATTTCTCCCGCAATGACAAAACCAGCATGTAAGCCTGCTTTGAATTCAGGGATTACCCCATACACTTTCTGATAGTACTCACTTTTCTGTTTGAGGTCTTCCTGTAGCCTAACAAAGCTTTTGAGGCATTGAGCCTGCTTTACTCCCTTTTCTACCTTCCAACTGACCACAATTTCATCTCCGACATATTGGTAAATCTCTCCTCCCGAATAGATTATTGCAGGCGTTACATCTAAAAAGGCATCCTTCAAAAAAGAAAAGTATTTCACTTCACCCAGCTGCTCAGCGATTCGGGTCGAGCCTCTAAGGTCCAGAAACATGAAAATGCGTTCTGTACGTCTGGGTTGGAAATATTTACCCAACAAAAAATCCTTGAAAATTCCGGGCCCATATTTATCATTTACCAATAGTGCTATCATGGTGGTCATGAGAATAAATAACCAGAGAAAATAGTAGCGTATAAACTCGGGTCCGAATATGAAGCCTACTATTTCTTGCAGGAGAGCTAGTGAAAAATAGGGGATTCCCAATTTATAAGGATAGAAAAAACTAAGTGCGATAGTGGCTGTCAGGAAACTGAGGAGGGTATACGTTAGCCAGGTCATAAGTAAGGCTTTCCCATAAGGTCTGCTTCGTATCCAGGGAATGAAAAATTTGACAATTATTAGACCCGTAATAAAACTGGAAACTATGCTTGTAGTGATTTGGGCGAAAAGCATTTCTTTTAAACTGACTCCCTCAAAGCGAACATATGGAGTAAAAGAAAGAGAATAGTCATAAAGAATAGCAATGATTCCGATAAAGGTCCAGGCCAGAGTAATCTGGATCGCCTGATAAATCTCTCGTTTTGAGAAAGTCAGTACTAAGCTTTTCATGGAATGGTGAGTTTTTGGCTAATTGTGTGTCGACTAATTTGCAAAAAATAAGGAGAAAAGGCTTCCGGTGATGATTTTTATCAATTGCCTATTTAGTTGATACTTGCCTGAAATCCGTAGAGTTCTGCGAGAAGTGAAAGTATGTAGTCAAAAACCAATATTTTTTGAAAAAACATGGAATACCTGTACACTTTCTACGGGAAAACCTTGAGAAACCTCATGAGATTGAGGGCGTAAATAAGATACCTAAGCATAAGCAATTTCCCAAAAGACAATTTCAGACGATCAGGGCGATCGAATAAATGATTAAGCTAAACTCTCAATCCGTAGAGCTTTACTTGATCTGTTTTTATACCTGACAGTTTCCCTGCTGTTTGAGACTACACCCTTTGTCAAGATTTCAAAAAGTATCCCAAAGATACACGCATAAACTCCTCAATCGAGGAGCCCAGAGAATAATTGTACCAAACCTATACTTTGAATCAATGAGACCTACAACAAACACACCCAAAACCGCACAGAAGAAGATCCGAGTACTTTCTATTGATGGAGGAGGAGTCAAAGGAGTATTGCCTGTCACTTTATTGACATATCTTGAGTCTGCTTTGCAAAGAGAAAGTGGAAATCCTGATGCCCGGATTGCTGACTATTTCGATTTTTTCGCGGGTACCAGCACCGGAGCTATTCTGGTCTCTACTCTGTTAACCCCTGACCCCTTGAATCCCAGCCGTCCCAAGTTTAAAGCGGCAGATGCAGAAAGATTCTACTATGAAAAGGCCCCCAAGATATTTGGCAAAAGTTTGGGTCGCAGATTAAGAACCTTATTTGGTTGGTGGAAAGTTAGATACAGTTCTCGTCAGCTGGAGTTTGAATTGAAAGACGCTATCGGAAGAAATACCTGGTTGAGTGACATGATCAAACCCATGATGGTTACGGCTTATGATATCACCAAGCGCAAAGCCATATTCTTTACCAGTAACAATGCCCATGGAAATCCTGCGAAAAACTTTCTAACCTGGCAGAGTACCTGTGCTTCTTCATCCGCACCTACTTTTTTCAAACCCGTAGAATTGAAGTCTCAAAATGGAATGCCTTTCTTCCTAACAGATGGGGGTATGTTTGCCAACAATCCTTCCATGTGTGCCTTTGTTGAAGTAAAAAAGATGAAACAGTTTCATCTCAATGGAAACATCCCCACAGCTGATAATATTATCATGGTTTCCTTAAGTGCCGGGCATAAAAGGAAGAAGTATGATTATGAAAAAATGAAGAAAGCCGGCAAAGCTAATTGGATCAGCCCAATCATAGATATCCAAATGTCTGGAAACGCTGAAACTGTAGATCACAAACTTTCCATGCTCTATGATGAGGCAACAAATGGTGCTAAAAATGATTACTATCGCATCGAGCCAGATCTTTATGAAGCGAATACGGTGATGGACGATGCTTCAAAGAAAAACCTCAAGAATTTGCGGGAAGCAGCTACAAAAAATGTTGAAAATTTCAGAGAGGTTTTGGATGAAATTGCCCGAAAACTGGTCGCAAATGATCCCAAAATTACAGCTATTCCTCCGCTTGCTCAAAAATTGACACAAGCATAATACTTCCTCGATTTGATCGAAACTCAAATCCTGAAAATTCTGGGCCAGCCTATGGGCTGTCCCTTTTTTTTTAAAAGATTAGCTACTTGACATGCATCACCTCGATTCCGGTCCAGTCCTCTGGTACTCCTTGCAATAAATACTCACTGGCCTTATTCCGGAAGAGCTTGGCCGTGTGATCATCCGGATTGGCCTTTAGCACCTGGTCAAAAGTAGCAGCTGCCAGGGCAAATTCTTTTTGAAAGTATTGTTTGAGTCCAAGTTCAAATTGGGTCTGACTTTGGGCTTTACGATCTTGGATTTCGGGCTTGTCTCCATCATAACATTCGTAGAGTTTGACGGGCTCTTTTTTCCCTTTGACCTGAACTTCTCCTAAATAACGGAAATGAAAATCTGAAGGATTTGAAATGTCCTGGATACTTTCTCCACTCAGTAAAATAGAAGCGCCATAGTGTTTGGTCAAACTCTCAATTCTTGCAGAAGTATTTACGGTATCTGCTATGGTCGCTGCATCCATGCGATTTTCATCTCCTATGATCCCCATGATCAGGGAACCGCTATGAAGCCCTACCCCAATTTTGATGGCTTCCCGTTTAGCCTTTGTTCGCTCCTGATTATAATCCCGAAGAACTAACTGCATTTCTACTGCTGCCCGTAAGGCATGTTCCGGACTTTTTGGGAAAATGGCCATAATCGCATCCCCCAAGTATTGATTTACGAAGCCCTGGTGCTTTTGAATCACAGGCCCCATTCTTCCATGAAAAGCGTTCACAAATTTGAAGTTTTCCTCTGGACTCATGCTTTCTGCCAAAGAAGTATAGCCCCTAATATCAGTGAAAAGTACGGTAACTTCTTTTTCCATGTAGTCGCCCAGGGCCACTTCCGTTAGGCGCTCACGATTCAGTGAGTGCAGAAATTCATTCGGGACAAATCGGCCGGCTACATCAAAGATTTGATGCAAATCAATCTGGGTCTGAATACGGGCAATGAGTTCGTCTTTGTGAAAAGGCTTGGGTAAATAATCATTCGCACCTAAAGACAATCCCTGAACAATGTCTTGCAATTGGTTTTTGGCTGTGATCATGATAACCGGGAGCTCCGAGGGAAGATGTTTCTCACGTATCTGTTCACAAACCTCATAACCGGACATACGTGGCATCATAATGTCCAGTAAGACCAGATTGAAAGGACCCTCTTCTTCAATCCGTTTCAGCGCATCTTCACCATTGAGGGCTTGGATGATCTCAAAGTTTAGTCCAGAAAGGTGATTTTTGAATACCTGTTGGTTTACGGCTTCATCGTCCACAACCAGAATGCGGATGGCTCCATGATTTGGGCTTGCAATCATAGGTGCCTGCTGGGGGGAGGCCAGTAAGGAGCTAACTGCCTGCTCAGTCCTGTTGAGGGAAGGGGATATTTGCGTAGGAGTTAGGTTGGATTTAGGAAGCCTAAAGAAAAAGCGTGAGCCTTTTCCTACTTCACTTTCTACCCACATCTCTCCCCCATGCAGTTCTACCAGTCTTTTGCTTATACTCAATCCAAGACCTGTACCCACAAATTCGCGGGAGATCGATCCATCTGCTTGCTGAAACTCCTGGAAAATGGATTGCTGCTTGTCTTTGGGAATTCCCGTGCCTGTATCCTCGACGATGACTTCGATCATCTCTTCTTTTGCATTGGCCATTACTTTTACATGGCCTTCTTCGGTAAATTTTATGGCATTGCCTATGAGGTTGTACAGGACTTGCTGTAAGCGATTTTCATCCGCATAAACTGCGGGTAAATCAGCAGGAATTTCATTGATAAGCTCCAGCTTTTTTCCTCTTACCAAGGGACCATTATTTCGGAGGATGATATCTGCTAATACCGACAGATTGACCGGTTTTTGGAGCAAGTCTATATCGTAATTTTTGAGCTTGGAGAAATCGAGGATATCATTGACCAGGCTATTGAGGCGCTTGCCTGAGGAAATGATCATAGAAAGGTCTTCCTGATCTTGTGGATTGGAGGATCGGTCTTGCATCGCCTCCGATAGACCAATGATTCCTTGCAAAGGAGTCCGGAGTTCATGGGAGGTATTAGCCAGAAACTGGTCTTTGAGTTTATCTACTTGTTTGAGGCGATCGTTTAGCTTTCTCTCTCGTTCTAGCTCATGCTCTTGCTCAAGCATTTTTTGCCTTTGCTGGTGAGTGCGCCAGCTATAAAAGCCATATAGTACCCCAATTAGCATAAGGAAATAGACTGTTTTTGACCACCAGGACCAATACCAAGGAGCTTCGATGGCGAATGTTAGACGTTGGGTTTTGGAGCGGATGCCATCCGCACTGAATGTACCAAGTTTAAAAGTATAGGTTCCCGGATCAAGATCATTGAAGCGAGCAATTCGTTCGGAACCCACATGCACCCAATCTTCCTGTAGGCCTTCTAATTGATATTCGTAGTAGACATGCTCTCGATGCTCATAATGAATGCCTACATAATGAATGCTGATATCATTTTGATCATGGTTAAAGGAATATCCTTCAACTTGATCAGAATCAATTGCCAATCTTTCCGAACCTATCTGAAATTCAGTGATGAGAGGTATAGGTGCGATTGAGTCCGAAAGAATTTCAATAGGATCAAAACGGAAAAAGCCATGCTTTCCAACTACTAGGAAATCGCCAGATTTTTCACTTGGAATGAAAGGAGGCAGAAAGGAATTATTTTCCTTCTTGATCCTATCAAGTCCTTTGTTCTTTACTTGTTTTACTTTTTTATTCTTAGTATCGAAGACTTTGATTCCCATATCTGTGAGTAACCATAGATTTTTCTTTCTATCTTGGTATAAACCATAGCAGTTATTGAATCCAATTTGATTGTACTGTATTTGTTCATGCGACTCGGTATTGTAGTAAATAAGCCCATCATGTAGAGTGGTCCAGAAAATATGATCAGATTCTTTTATTAATCGGCTAGGTTGGGTTTCCAATCCCTTAAATATGGAAGTTTGGTACAAGAGTTTTCTGTTTTTTCTATCAATTTGGAAAACATGAACCTTGCCAGCGAACGGAAAAGGAACTGCCATAAGTTGCTCGTCAAAAATGAAAAAAACTGGATAAACAGCATTAGGTATTGAATCCATTTTAAATGGAACAAATTTTCCATCTTCCAGGAGTGAGAAATACTGGATTATATCTGAAGAAATGTCTCTTCCATCATCTCGATAATTAGTCGTATATCCCCAAATATTACCCTTTGAGTCTTTTCTTGCTAATTGAACAGGATAGGCTTGCTTAGGTATTTTTTCCTGCACAATCATCGTATCTTCAAAAGACTTCGAAGATGACTTGTAGGTCCAGACTGCCTGATTTGATTTGAGAATTACCAATGAATCTTTTTCATAAACTTCCCGAATGATTAAACTATCATTAATCAGGGAATCAGGAAGTTTGAAATATTTTACTGCTGTGGGTTTGGTACTAATCTTATAGAGGCCTCTCCCCCAGACTCCTGCCCAGAGATTTTTTTGCCTTCCAACAAGGATGCTTGCTACATTTGTGTTAACGATTTCCTTTTCCTTTCTCAAAGGAAAAAAATTGACTGTAAAGTGATCATCTTCTTTCACCAATTTTAAGATGGGATACTTTTTTTTCTTTCCAATTGGCCAAGGGATTACCCATAGTGGATTTTCAAAAATGTTTGAGTCGGAAATTACCTTTGATTCAAATTGGTATTTATATAAATCTACATCGGCGATTTTTTTCTCTCCTTGGATCGGAAAGAATTGAATTATCCCTAAACTATCTTTATCTCTCTCAACTACTCGAAATCTAAAATCTTTTATATTTCTATCAGTAGCTTCTATGAACCAATTACTGTTTGTGTTTTCCCAAATCTTGGGGCCATTTGTCACGTCTTTACTGATTTTCCTAAATACAAGTTTTTCTGCTGTTGATTTAGAAGTTTCCAACATTTGTAAGCCCCAACCCGTATTCATATAGATGTTTCCCTGATTGTTGGAAAAGCTATACGAATAAATTCCTGGCCAAGGAAATTTTTCTTCTTTCTTTATATTGCCTATTAAGCTAAGGATTGTTTGTGCTTCATCCTTTTCTAGTTTTACGACAGACGCACCTTTTTCATAAGCTTTCGATGAATACCAGTAGGGGTCAATTGGATCATGGTAACGAAGTTTAAATTTGCCAGCAGGAAGTTTCAATGCATCTACTTCTCTATAATTATAAGGGACACTAGGAGCGCTTCTTAAGGAGGCATTAGCGTGATTGATTTGCCAAATTTTTTCACCTGCCTCATTGATGATATTTACCTCTTCTCTACTAGCTCCAGTAAAATCTGCAAGGGCTTCAATCATGATCCATGTACTGTCTGCTAGCTCAAAAGTCCTCTCAATTGTTTTATGTAATAAAACGGTATCAATACGTGCTAAGGTGACATTTTTTTGCTTTATGGAATTGATTTTTTGCAGGTTTTCTCCTTCCCATTTAAATGGGAAAAATTGTTTTACATAGAAAGCGCTGTCAGAATCATCTTTATATTCAATCCTAATAATACCTTCATATTCTGTTAAGCCCCAGATAATTCCCGCTTTATCTTCAAAGAGGGATTGGATATTTCCTTTAGGATGTTCTTGGATGGTAGAATCTTCGGTAAAATTTGTTATCCTTTCAGTCTGGGTATTAAAGTGAAGGAGCGGGTTTGTCTTAAATCCCCCTTGTATCCAAATATTGCCATTTGAATCAAAGAATAAGGGCTTTCTCCCAACCGTTAATTTGGTATCCAAGTCCCAATATTTAAACTCATTTCCATCATATACTACCAAATGGTGAGTGGTTGTAAACCAGATCCTTCCATCTTTACCTTCTTTTATATCAAGGGCAGATTCTTGAGGAAGTCCGTCTTCCAAGCCAAAAAGTTCTACGTAAGTATCTCCCTCCCAATAAGCATTTTTTTGTGAGAAAAGTGGATTTTCAAGAAATAATAAGAATAGAATAATGCAGAGGGATAAAGGTATCCCTTTCATATAATAGTTGCATTTAGGGCTTGTGTTCATGTTGGATAGATCTCCTATACTTAGGTCGTTCCTTTCCAATTTACATAAAGTTTGCGAATGACAAAATTTTGTTAATAGGAAGTGCTTGAAGAGGAATGTTGTTATCTCATTATCCTGATTCCTTTTACTTGCCTGTTCCCTCAATTAGTGGATAACTATTGAGGAGTGAATTATGTCATTTACGGATTTGGGATTTACAAGGAGGTTTTGAATTGGAAAAAGAGTTCCGAGGAGATGCGGTTGTTTTTGAGAATGAGCATAAAATGCAGGGCTTTTCCTTTTAGCGTTAAATCAAAATGGTAAAGCCCTGCATCGTCAAAAAATCTATTTGAAACAGGAGAGTTACTTCCAAATCGCTCCAACCCCCGCTTCCCAAAGCTTTTTATTGAAAGCCGGGATCGCTTCCTGCAGCTCTTTGCCTCGGGCAGATAATTTCTCCCATTTGGCATCCAGCTCTTTGCGCCTATCAATGGATCCCTGATTTACTTTAGGGATGGCGCTTTCCGTTTGGTTGATCAGGAAGAGGTAGTTAGCCGTGAATTTATTGGGGAAATTCTCGACATCATCATAGGCTTTAGATTTACGCTGAACCATGTCTTCGTCCCAGGCCTTGATTTTTGCCACCAGTTCTTTCGCTTCTTTTTTGAGGTCTGCATGCTTCTTTTCTTTGGAAAGCATAGGCATTACTTCATTGATCTGATTCATCTTCTTGTAAAGGGAGTTGATTATCAGATGCATTTCGCTGAGATTGGCTTCCATCTCACTCATCATTTTGTGGTAGCCAGCATAGTCAATGTCTTTCGGATACAGGGGATTGGGCTTGATGGTGAATTTCGTTTTATGTTCGGTCTCACCTACTTTCAGCAGGAGATCAAATGTTCCCGGAGAAACTTTATGCCCACTATAACTTCCTTCGACATATACATTTGTTGCGCCTGCCATGCTCTTGTGCCGCATGTTCCAGACAAA
>JBCBRM010000023.1:0-123837 GCA_039819665.1 Bacteroidota bacterium | reverse complement strand
ATGTTTTATCAATCGTGCATTCGCATCTCTTTTTACAACAAAGTTTTAGGATTCCCTATACTTTTGCCAGCTTTTCCAACGGTAGCCTGTGCACGAGAATTTCGGGGAAGTTCAATTCCTCCTGCGGCAAAACTGACTTTCATCAAAGCAGAGCAATCAATTCCCTTCTTACTCATTCCTCCCCAAACGTGCGGAGTACCCATATAAGACTCAGCAGTCCGGACCACCTTATTGATCTTAGCCTGAATAGATTTTTCCCCATCGGCAAAAGCATTATTGAATAACATAAATAGACCAAGGATCAGCCAAAACTGGATGTGTCTGTAAGTACTCATGTCCGCGAGATTATAGGTTCATTATTAATAACAATAAAATGCATACTAAGGATGCATCTTATAGACAATAAAAACGCTAAAGTGCATGATGTTTTATCAATCGTGCATTCGCATCTCTTTTTACAACAAAGTTTTAGGATTCCCTATACTTTTGCCAGCTTTTCCTTACTCTCTCCCTCTGTTTTCTCCTTAAACCTCTTGTGATAGTGGGGACTTTCAGTATTCATCCATTTGTCCCAAAAGGTAAAATATAAACCATAATTGAAGCGAAACTGTGCATGATGGAGGCTATGATGGGTAGCGCCAATGATCCATTTCCCTAGCCAATGCTTATCAAAGCCCTTAGGATATATTTCTATATCAAGGTGGTTGATACAGGAAGTTACGGTCATGGTTGTCAGGAGCAATAAAACAGCCGAAACATGCATGGGATACACAAATACAAGTGCTGGTACAACGATAGACTGGAGAACTGATTCCCAGGGATGAAAAGAAAAGGAGGTCCAGGGAGAAGTGACTATGCTATCATGGTGAACTCTATGAATGTATTTATAAATAGCCGGTTTATGCATCCATCTATGGAGCCAATAATAATAGGTTTCATGGATAAGCATAGTACCGAAAAAACTCAGGGGGAGTAGATAGAAGGGGTGCTCGGAAATATCAAAATAAATCTGTGTATACCCTTTTTGCCAGGCCCAAAGCATAAACGCCCCAGCGACTCCAAACACAAGGGACGTCCAGAAGGACCAAAGAATTTCCTTCCTGGATTGGTTTTTTTCTCTTAGTCTTTTGCTCAGTTTTCTTTGCTCGTACTTTTTGATTCTAAAGACGTAAAAGAAGAGGTAGAACCCTCCTGCAATAAGGACATATCTAAAAAAAACTACTAGAGAAACCATGACAGAGGCAGCCAGGAATATAAGAGGATCGGAAAGGTCGGGGTAATTCATAGGCAAGGCCTGTTTCTATTCAGGCTTTGGATTAGTAGGCATAAAAAAAAAGCCATTCCTAATATAAATCAGGAATGGCAATTTTGTTATAAAAATATTGTTTTATCCAGCTTGGCGGAAATTTATGAGGTTTGCCTCAACCAGTTTTTCCCGGGCAATGTCCATCGTAATATGATAGTGCTCTATCTCAGATTCGGGCATGTCATACATGATGTCCAGCATGATAGCTTCGATGATTGATCTTAGACCACGTGCTCCCAGTTTCAGTTCGCTGGCGCGGTTAACGACCGTATCCAATACCTCATCGTCAAAACTCAGGGTCTTACCTTCCAATTCAAACATACGCTTGTATTGGCGAATGATGGAGTTTTTGGGTTCAATCAAAATTCTTCTCAAGGCTTTCTCATCAAGGGGATTGAGGTAGGTGAGTACCGGCAGTCGCCCGATGATTTCAGGAATCAATCCAAATGACCTCAGATCAGCGGGTTGGATGTATCGATAGAGATTTTCCCCTTCGATATTTTGTTTACCAGCTCCCGTACTGAATCCGATCTCCTGAACGGAAATCCGCTTGGATATATTTTTCTCAATCCCTTCAAAAGCTCCTCCGCAAATGAACAGGATATTGGTCGTATCTATCTGTACCAGACTTTGCTCTGGATGCTTTCTTCCTCCCTTGGGCGGAACATTGGCAACCGAACCCTCCAGCAATTTAAGGAGGGCTTGCTGTACCCCTTCTCCACTCACATCGCGAGTAATAGAAGGATTGTCGGATTTGCGGGAAATTTTATCGATTTCATCAATATAAACAATACCTCTTTCGGTAGCATCCACATCATAATCTGCTTCCTGCAACAACCTAACCAGTACACTCTCTACATCCTCTCCGACATAACCTGCTTCAGTCAGTACGGTGGCATCAGCGATACAAAAGGGAACATTGAGCAGACGAGCAATACTTCTTGCCATCAGGGTCTTACCGGTACCGGTTTTCCCCACCATGAGAACGTTGCTCTTTTCCAGTTCAACATCATCATCTGAGCGGGACTCAGAATCCATGATCCGCTTATAGTGATTATACACAGCAACGGACAATACCTTCTTGGCTTCTTCCTGTCCGATGACATATTTATTGAGGTGCTCGGTAATTTCTCGGGGTTTAGGTACCCGAGTAATCCGAGTGATAGGTTTTTCTTTAAACTCCTCCTCAATAATGGTAGAAGCATGAGCTACACAATTTTCGCAAATATGTGCACCTCCATATCCCGCAAGTAGTATTTGAACTTCTCTCTTTGACCGCCCGCAAAAAGAACAACTTTCATTTCTCATCTGCATACTCAAAATTCGTTATAATCTAGGCTTCTTGCTCAGGTGCGAGAACGTCATCGATCAGACCGTACTCTTTGGCCTCATCAGCTTTCATCCATTTATCGCGATCTGAGTCTTCCCAGATTTTTTCATAAGGCTGACCAGAATGTTTTGCAAGAATTTCATACAATTCTTTTTTCAACAACTGGATCTGCTGGTGTACAATTTCGATATCGGAAGCCTGTCCTTGTGCTCCTCCCATCGGCTGGTGAATCATCACACGCGAATGAGGAAGCCCCGAACGTTTTCCTGCAGCACCTGCACACAAAAGAACAGCTCCCATGGAAGCAGCCATGCCTGTACAAATAGTTGCTACATCTGGACTAACGAGTTGCATGGTGTCATAGATGCCTAGACCGGCATAAACACTTCCACCAGGAGAGTTGATGTAGATATTTACGTCTTTTTTCGCATCAACAGACTGCATCCAAAGAAGCTGTGCGCTTACGATGTTTGCTACCTGATCATTGATTCCAGTCCCTAGGAAGATAATTCTATCCATCATAAGACGGGAGAAAACATCCATCGCCACGGCGTTCATTTGACGCTCTTCAATGATGTTTGGAGTAAGTCCATATATATTTCCTGCACTAGCTGCTGCACCATTCACATGGCTCACATAATCGTGCATAACAAGGCTGTTAATCCGCTGATGTTGGGTTGCGTATTTTTGAAAATCTTGTGGATTCATAAATGATTTGAAATTGAAAAGTTAAAGTTAGACAATAATTGATTAAAGAAAAATCGCAGGCCTTCGCAGTTTTTTCCTTTTTTTCTACTGTATAAACACGCCTGAGTAAGAAATCGTGACACTTCTTAGACCTTTTCTGTAGTTGAATTGTTAATTTGGTACTTATAACAACTGGGGAAGCAGAAAGATCGCGTCAAACCCTCCTTTTTTTGTTTAAAAATGCGTCTAACACTTACATCAGCACAATACCTGATCCTTGTTCTATTGGTGGGATTTTCCAGCCTCCAGGCACAAAGCCTGAAAGATCGTTTTGGAGTGGGGGAAGATAATTTCATAAATGGTCAATTGATCCTGAAAGTGAAGGACGAATACCGGGGCTTTTGTAAAAAAGATCAGATCAACATAGTTGCTGTTCAGGAGGCCTTTGCTGAAATGGGAGAGGTAGAAATACAAAAGATTTTTCCTCATCACACTCCTCCTGCAAGAACTAAATCAAAAGCCGGTGAATGGGCTGATCTTAGTCTGATCTATCGGCTTCGTTTTGATAAAGGACAAGCGGTTTCTTCAGCGGTTGCCCGCCTGAACAGATTGGAGGAAATTTCTTATGCAGAACCCGCTTTTATCCATCAGCTATTTTATACTCCTAACGACCCCTTTGCGGATTCTGCAGAAACTTCTTCTTCCAATATTCCCTGGCAATGGGGACTTGGACAAATAAGAGCATATGAAGCCTGGGACATCCAAAGAGGAGATTCTAGTATCCTGATTGGAGTCGTGGATTCCGGGCATAAAGGGCAACACGAGGATATGGAGGATAATCTGGGATTTAATGAGGATGATCCGATAGATGGGATAGATAATGATCAGGATGGCTTTGTGGATAATTATGCTGGCTGGGATTTTGGGGGGAATACCCTCGATGGGCAGGGAGATAATGACCCCAATGTAGGTAATGTACATGGTTTTTTCGTAGCTGGCATTTTAGGGGCCACTACTGATAATGGTATCGGCATAGCTGGTTCCAGTTTCAATTGTAGCTATTTACCTATTAAAGCTGCTCCTGATGATTCTATTACGGCTGTTTTTTATGGATATGAAGGAATTGTTTATGCGGTTGATCAAGGCGCTCAAATTGTAAACTGTTCCTGGGGAGGACGAAATAACTCAAGATTTGGGCGAGATGTAGTCCAATATGCCACAGTGAATAAATCAGCTGCACTTGTTGTGGCTGCAGGAAATAGCCAACGAGATGAGAAATTCTATCCGGCTGCATATCCCCAAAGTATCTCTGTCGCCAACTCCTTTTATCAGGATGTGATCTTCCCCAATTCCACCTATAATTATTCCGTGGATATAGCGGCCCCTGGAGGGAGTGTGCTAAGTACTTTTCAGGATACTTATGCCTTTTTCGGGGGGACTTCCGCAGCTGCTCCCATGGCTGCAGGTGCTTTGGGGATTGTTTTGGCACATTTTGACCAATTGACCGGTTTTCAAGCCGCTCAGCGGATGCGTATTACCGCAGACGAAATATATACAGTCAATGATAGCAGCATTTATGAGGATCGCCTGGGGAATGGAAGGATAAATCTATACCGTGCTCTGACAGATCCCCTAATGCCTTCTATTCGGAATTTAGGATATGAAGTTATAGATCTGGATGGAGATGGTCGCTTCCTTGCAGGAGATACCTTGCTGATCCCAATAGAATTTATCAATTACCTTCACTCTTCCAATGATCTCTTTATTCAATTGACTGTCCCTGCCAGTTTACAAAACGTTGTTACTGTATTGGAGGGAGATCTGGTAAAAGGTCGAGTCAATATGTGGGACCAATTTGATAATGCTGCAGGCTTTAAAGTAGTGTTAAACAATACGCTTCCCTTTAATACACCCCTTGCCCTTAAATTGAATTATTCTGACGATACAAATAATTATAAGGATTTCGAGTATTTAGAATTTAAGGTAAATAAAACCTGGCTGGATATTGAGGAGAATCTGCTTTCTACTTCTGTAAATAGCAATGGGAATTTTGGCTTTAATGCCCTGGGGCAATTAACAGATGGTCTTGGAGTACGTTATGAAGAAGGAGATAACACCCTCTTCGAAGGAGGTTTTCTAGTTGGGAACAATTCGAGTGTTTCTGATCGTATTCGAAATAATCTTCTTTCAGCTGATCAGGATTTTGCCTTTACCCAACTCATAAATAAAGTAGAAAATCCAGATAGAAGCGATTTTCAGGCCCTTAGTAAATATGATGACGCCACTTCTGCTAGTCCTTTGGGGCTCGCAATTTCTCAACATATTTATGCTTTCCATGATACGGCTCATGATGATTATGTGATTTTTCAATTTGAGGTGGAAAATATTTCCGGCCAGCCTATAGCAGATCTTTATGCAGGGCTTTTTGCTGATTGGGATATTTTCGCAGGAAATTACAATAGAAATTTCGCGCTTTTTGATCGGGTCAATACGTTGGTGTATGCGAAAGATGCACAAGGCATAGATCCACGGCACTATGGAATGGCTCTATTGACGGATCAGGATTTCAAGGCTTATGCTACTTCTTTGCCCAATCCCATTTTCAACTTTAGTAATACAGCCAAATTTATTGCCTTGAGTAATGAACCGGATACGGCTACTGCGACTGCCGGTCTGAGTACAGAGGGAAGGGACATAGCTCAATTCATTTCCGGAGGTCCTTTCAATCTGCTAAATGGAGACAAAGATACGCTCGCTTTTGCCATTTTAGCTGCTGATGATCGGGCTGGACTGGAAAGGCACACAGCTGCCGCAAAGTCCAATTATTTTTGCAGGGTACTCGACAATGGTCCTAATCAAGATTTTCTTTTTGCTGAAGTGAGCCAAGCGAGAGAGATTCTTTTTAGTGATCAAAATGCTGATGCAAATAACTGGACTTGGGATTTTGGAGATGGGAACGCTTCGGGTTTAAAGAATCCAATTCATGTCTATAGTAGTGCAGGAACTTATGAAGTAAATCTTAGGGTTTCGGATGGTGTATGTAGTCGGGATTTTAAGCAGAAAATTTTAGTAAAGAATAATGTTTCCCTGGAGCCTGATCCTGAATTGGCACAGCTGAATATTTTCCCAAACCCTGCTAAAGAAAATTTCCTCCTGAAGCTAGAAGGATCCTGGAAAGGGGAGATTTTGATTGAAATGTATGGAATGGATGGCAAAAGGGTATATACCCGTAGCGCCGAAGCTGCTCAAATATATACCCTTTCTATTGATCGGGGAGAACTTAATTCTGGAATTTATGCACTAAGGCTGAGTCATGAAGATTTTCAGTTCACCCGAAAGATAAGCTGGATTGATTAGGCTTCAACCCGGTTTTTATAATAGGAAATAACATCATCCAGGATATCATCCAGGTCATGCTTCATTTCAAAATCGAGAAACTCTACAAGTTTTGAGATATCTGCTGTGCGTCGATTCATATCCTCAAATCCCTTTCCATAAACTTCTTCATAGGATTTGTGAATGATTTTTGAGGAACTTCCTACTCTTTTTATTACCCGTTCGGCCAATTGATTCATCGTAATTTCGATGGGATTCCCGACATTAAATTCATGGCCTACTCCTTTCCCGGTGATCATCAATTTTGTAACAGCTCTTACAGCATCTTTTACATGCATGAAGCTTCTTTTTTGCTCTCCCGTTCCAAAGACTGCCACATCCTCATTGCTTAAGGCACGCTTTACAAAATTTGGAATCACCATACCATAATTGAATAACTGGCGAGGGCCTACGGTATTGAAAAATCTTGCGATTACAACTTCGGTCCCAAATTCTTTATGGTAGGCGAAAGCAAGGAATTCATCCATAGCCTTGGTATTTGCATAGGCCCAGCGATGATTTCGGGTGCTTCCTTCTACGCGATAGTCTGCCTCGGTGAGTTTTCTTTGGTGAGTTGCATCCAGCAAATCCAGACTTTTGCCATAAATCTCAGAAGTAGAAGCAATCAATACTCTCTTTTTGTATCTGTGAACGGCATCCATCACATTATCAGCACCCCTGATATTGTCCAGGATGGTGCGAACGGGATGATCCATAATAAGTTGTACACCAACGGGAGCACCAAAATGGTAGCAGTGATCGCACCAGGATACATATTCGTCGATGAGGTCTTTATCAGTCACGGATCCCTGGATAAATTCAAATTTATCCGACTGCATAGCTTGTTGGAGATTTTCTATGCGACCCGTACTCAGGTTGTCAATAACTTTTACTTCATACCCTTTGGAAAGGAGGAGATCTGTGGTAGTAGATCCGATAAAACCAGCACCGCCGGTGATTAATATCTTCATGAGAGGTTTTTGCTTGGATGTTTTGTTTTCCAAAGAAACTGCTAATTTTTTATCATTCAAACTGCAAAGAAGAAGAATTTCCTACACAGGCAATTTCTGGAATGGAGAATGATTTTCACCAGTAAAAAATCTGAAATAAACCTCTGGACATAAAAAAAACCTGCTTTGAAAAAGCAGGTTTTTTATACTAATTCTGATTATTAGTGTCGTCTCGGGCCTCTGCGGTCTCTATCTCCGCCACCTCTTCGGTCTCCACCCCTGCGATCTCCTCTGTCGCCTCTATCTCTTCTTTCTCTCGGTGGTCTCTCCACATAGCCTTCAGGTTTTTCCAAAAGCACTTTCCTACTCAATCTAAACTTACCTGATTTTTGGTCAACTCCTGTAAGTTTGATCTCTATATCCTGACCGATTTCAAATACGCCATCCATACTCGGTAGACGTTCCCAGGAAATCTCAGAAATATGAAGCAGGCCTTCTTTTCCAGGAAGGAACTCTACAAAAGCCCCATAATCCATGATAGATTTAACTTTTGCTTTGTAGGTTTCTCCAACTTCAGGCATTTGGATCAAGGCGCGAATTTGCTGCACTGCTGCAGTAATGCTGTCAGCATTGTCAGCAGAGATCGTCGCTTTACCAATGTTATTTTCACCTTCCTCAAGGTTGATCACGGTATTGGTCTGTGCCTGGATTTCTTTGATGATTTTACCACCTGGCCCGATCACCATACCAAAGAATTCGTGAGGGATATCCATAGTGAAGAAGCGAGGAGCATATCTGGACATCTCTGGAGCAACTTCAGGAATCACTTTCAGCATTTCGTCCAGAATATGGAGACGACCTGCTTTGGATTGCTCAAGCGCTTTTTCAATGATCTCATAAGAAAGACCTCTGATTTTAATATCCATCTGGCAAGCTGTAAGACCTTCAGTTGTACCAGCAACTTTAAAGTCCATGTCTCCCAAGAAGTCCTCATCTCCCAGAATATCGGAAAGAACTGCAAATCCATCATCTGTAGTGATCAATCCCATCGCAATTCCTGAAACAGGGCGGTGGATATTGATACCTGCATCCATAAGTGCCATACAACCTCCGCATACGGAAGCCATCGAACTGGAACCATTGGATTCGAGGATATTGGATACTACTCTAACTGTATAGTCAAGGTCAGTAGGAACCATAGGCTTCAAGGCTCTTTCAGCCAGGTTACCATGTCCTATTTCCCTTCTTGCAGGTCCACGATTGAATTTTACTTCGCCGGTAGAATAACCTGGGAATGTATATTGTAACAAGAACTTTTTTGATCCGCGGTAAGTAACCGTATCAATGGTCTGCTCATCGAGCTTGGTTCCCAGAGTTACGTTACATAGTGCTTGAGTTTCGCCACGTGTAAACACAGCAGAACCATGGGTACGTGGCATGTAGCTGACTTTCCCCCAAATAGGACGAATTTCATCTAGTTTACGGCCGTCTAGTCTCAAGGTCTCATTCACGACTACATCGCGAACGATTTTCTTTTGGATCTTTTTGAAATATTGCTGAAAGCGAGCATCGAAGTACTCTTCCTCAGCATATTTTTCTTCGAGGGCTTCTTTGATCTCTTTTTTGAGATCGCCGAGGATGGTTCCACGTTCCTCTTTGCCCATAGAACCTCTGGCTACTTTGCCAATGGTTTCCTTGGCTTGTTCATGGATCTCATTGTAAAGACCTTCGTCAAACTCAAGAACATCATATTCACGTGTCTCTTTCCCTGCTTCAGCTCGAAGCTCTTCCTGAAGTGCGTTAAGGATTTTGATGCTTTCATGGGCTGTTTTAAGCGCCTCAAGCATTACTTCTTCGCTTACTTCTTTCATTTCACCTTCTACCATGTTGATAGAATCAGAGGTAGCTGCTACCATAAGATCCAAATCACATTCTTCCATAATGGAACGAGGAGGATTAATCAGGAATTCACCATCTTTTCTCACGACCCGTACTTCTGATACAGGATCTGGGAAAGGGATGTCAGAAACACAAAGGGCTGCAGAAGCAGCAAGGCAAGCAAGGGCATCTGATTGCTCTTCAGAATCTGTAGAGAGCAATTCTACCATTACTTGTGTGTCTCCATGATAATCATCTGGGAATAGGGGACGAATGGCGCGGTCGATCAATCGGGATACAAGAATTTCATGTTCTCCCATTCTTCCGTCGCGCTTGAAGAATCCACCTGGAAAACGACCGGAGGCAGCGTATTTTTCCATGTAGTCTACAGAAAGTGGTAAAAAATCCACTTCCACATTTACGTCTTTCTTGGCTACTGCTGTAGCTAGTAGCATCGTTTCTCCGCAAGTCAGAACTACTGCTCCGTCAGCTTGTTTTGCGAGTGCTCCAGTTTCAATAGAAATTTCCCGGCCATCGGGTAAGGTTGTCGTTTTCCGTATTACGTTCATATAAATTATTAATCAGCGCGGAAGAGACCGGATTGTCTGTTCCGTTTTTTGGCTTGGGTATATAAAGAAAATGGGAATTATTTTCTAATTCCCAATTCTTTGATTACTGCTCTGTAACGTTCGATGTCAGAGCGCTTTAAGTAATCTAGCATTCTGCGGCGCTTACCTACAAGCCTTTGAAGTCCCATCCGGGTGGATGCATCTTTTTTGTTTTGCTTGAGGTGCTCGGTCAAGTGCTTTATGCGGTAGGTGAAAAGAGCGATTTGAGACTCGGGAGAACCCGTATCAGCTTCGCTTTTTCCATTTCCATATTTTTTGAAAATCTCCTGCTTCAGTTCCTTGTATAGATACATCTATTTCGTTCGATTAAATCATTATTTTTTTGAACACGCAAATATAGAGATTAATTTCCGAGAAACAAAAGCTGTATCTCTATCTTTCTCGGGAAAATTGTCTTATGTATCAGCGACTTGCAATATTTCTGTTTTCATATATAGTACTTCTTCTTTACATGAGCTATCAAGGCTATGGAGTAGATGTAGATAGCTGGTATTTGGTACAAAATACTGACCGAATGATAGAAAGTGAGAGCTATTTTGCATCCCGCTCTCCCGGATTTCCACTTTATGAGGTTATTCTTTGTTTCCTGATTCCATTGGGAGGACATTTAGCCTCAAATATATTCTCTGTTTTTTCTGCCCTCCTTCTTGGTCTTTGCTTTTATTTACAAGCTAGAAAAGAACAAATCCCGCAGGCTGAGATAGCCTTATATTCCTTATTGGCTTTGCCTCTTTATCTTATAGCCGCCAGTTCTACCATTGATTATTTGCCGGCCCTTTCCCTACAGTGGATTAGCTTTTTTCTATTATATACGGCTTGTGAAAAAGATGGTAATTCTAAATGGCTGTATCTAAGCGCCTGTATTCTTGGTTTGGCTGCTGGTTTCCGTTTAACTGCCCTAAGCTTTATCCCTGCCTCGCTCATCTTTCTTTTTTTGAAGCAAAAACCTTATCGAGAAATAGTCGTCTTCGTCCTGTTTTCTTCTCTTTCAGCCTTGATCGCTTTCCTCCCTGTATTTCTGGGACCCGGTTTCGAATTACCACTGGATAAATCTGTGCTTTCATTCTCTTACCGAACGCAAGTAGCTGTTTACCATGGAATCTCCTTTTTAGGCGTTCTGCCCCTTTTGATATTATTGATTGGAGGTGTCTTATTCATTCGGGACCAGAAGAATAGAAAAAGGCGCCTATCCCTAAATTTATTGGCATCGGATGTATTTCATCTTGCGGTCATTTTTATCTATGCTTGTTTATTCCTTTTGCTGCCTGACGAAAGTTCTTATCTCTTGCCCATATATCCTTCCCTTTTGTATCTAATCCATAAATACTTTCGCCCTCAACTCCTGCCCTTATTTCTCTTTATGGTCATCCTCAGCAATCTGGCTATAGTCGAACTTAAAGGTGGCGAAAGTGGTCAAAGGAAATTAACGCCATTTTTCAAAAAAGGCTTTAGTTGGCAAAATCTGGAAAAGCGAGAACATATGAAATGGATGAAAAAAGCAGTAAATGATTTTCGTCCAGAACAAAAAACCCTATTGATGATAGAGATTCCCTGGGTCAACACCCGAGATCCCGATTGGGTATTTGATAGGGACGCTCAACATTTCAAAAAAGAGGGTTCCAACTTCTATTTTGGTCCTTATATATTTGACCGAAAAGACTTACAAAAAAAAATAAAGAAGGGATATCGAATTTGTGTTTGGAGGGAACAAAAATGGGAGTATTATGCCATGGGTTTGCAGGACATGATTGGCAGAGAGATTGAGGTAATAGAATTGGAAGAGCTTTTGAAAGGGGACGTCTAGATAAATGGGAAACTCCTTTTTTTATGTGTAACATTAAGCGCCCATGCAATTTATCTGAGAATGGGGAAATTTATTTTTATCTTTAGTAACACATTAGCATCTTTTCCCTATGCAAGAAGGATCCAAATTTAAAATATTCGTTGTTGAAGATGATGAATGGTACCGAGAGTTATTAGGATTCAACCTGGAATCCAACCCTGATTATGAGGTACATAAATTTGAATCTGCAACTGACTGCCTAAGCCGATTGCATGAAAATCCTGATCTCATTACCCTTGATTATAATTTGCCTGACATGAAAGGGGAAGAGGCTTTCTCCAAAATCAAGGATGTCAATCCGGATATAGAAGTAATCGTTATCTCCGAGCAAGGGAGTATAGATACCGCTGTTCAGTTGCTAAAGATGGGGGCCTTTGATTATATGACTAAGGCGGAAGACATTCAGGACCGATTGATGAATACGGTTCAAAATGTTAGGAAAAATAGCTCCCTGAAATCCCGTATCGTAAGTCTTGAACGAGAAGTCCAAAAGAAGTATGAATTTGGCAATACCATCATAGGTACCAGCCCGGCCATCAAAAAGGTATTTGGGATGATGGAAAAAGCCATCAAAACCAATATAACTGTAACGATTACCGGAGAAACAGGTACCGGTAAAGAGGTGGTGGCTAAAGCTGTCCATTTCAATTCTCGTCGCAAGGATAAGCCTTTTGTACCCGTAAATATGGCTGCCATACCTTCTGAACTTATCGAAGCAGAATTATTTGGTCATGAGAAAGGAGCATTTACCGGAGCGAATAATAGGAGGATCGGAAAATTTGAAGAGGCTCATGAGGGTACACTCTTCCTGGATGAGATAGGGGAAATGGATATCACCTTTCAGGCAAAACTCCTCAGGGCTTTGCAGGAAAAGGAAATCATTCGTATCGGTTCCAATAAGATTGTGAAAACGGATTGTCGCATCATTGTGGCAACTAACCGGAATCTGATCGAAGAGGTGAAAAACGGGAATTTCCGGGAGGATCTGTATTACAGACTCTTTGGTTTACCGATAGAACTCCCTCCTTTAAGAGAAAGAGGTAAAGATATCATATTGCTCTCACGCTTTTTCCTCTCCAATTTCGCCAGAGATAATCAGCTCTCGGAATATACCCTCACTCCAGCTGCACAGAAAAAGCTACTTTCCTATAAATATCCCGGTAATATTCGTGAGTTAAAATCTATCGTTGAGCTATCTGCTGTAATGTCAAACGGAAATGAAATCGACGAAGATGTGATTACCTTCAGTACCTATGACGCCCTGCCGGATGTTTTGGCAGAAGAAATGACCCTCAAAGAATATAGCAACCGGATTATTCAGCTATACTTAAAGAAGTATGATGACAATATCAAACTGGTTGCCGAAAAGCTGGATATCGGGGTTTCTACGATTTACCGCATTTTGAAGGAGGAAAAAGAAGAAGCCTGATTTCTTTTGACACTGGCATTAACAATCACTGGATTTGCAGGCTCTTTATTTGCTTTCTTTTGACGAAAGTAGAGAGACTTCCATTTGCTAACCTCATCATTGAGATAATCCAATTCGATGTTTTTCTCCTCTAGCAATTGATCTCTCATAATCAGTTGCTGATTTTTTAGCAAAAGATTCTGTTCAAGTTCAGCTAAAGATATCTCTAATTCAGAGATTTCCTGTGTCAGATTTTTCTCAGTTTCTTCAAATTTATCGACATTTCTAGTAGCATACCAACCTTGTAGTACCGCGAAAAGGAACAGGCTGAATACGCATAGGCTTGCTACGTACAGAAGTGTCGTTTTCAGGTTGGGGGATAAAGACATTGTGAAATTCCAGGTTTAAAGTATTCGTGTTTTGATAAAAAGCGGTTTGTTAGGTTTGTTTTTACAAGGAGTGGTAGCCTGAATCGGTGACCATGCTTGTTTGTTTGTATGTTCTATTAACGGCAAAAATACGGGATTAGTTTCTTCCTAGTGCATTTAATCATGTTAAGGAATTGTTACGTGTTGGATTTTTGCAAAAAATGTACAAATTCTGTTGATCTGTAAGAGCAAGAAGGAATCAAGAATTGTCATCTCTTAAATCTATTAGGTCTCTTATCAGATTAATATGGCTCAAAAGACAAAAGTCATCTATTCATTTAGAACAAGGCTGGGCGATTATGAGTAATTAATTGTAAACTTGAACTTCTTTTTATGAGAGTAAAAGCCTATGCTGATTAAACGGAAATCAATGAAGTCCTACTTACATGTTTTGTCTTTGATTTTTCTTTCCCTATTTATTGTTTCATGTGCAGCCAAAAAGCCCTGGTATGGCAAGGCTTATGCGGACTGGAAAGAAAAACAAGCTCCTCCAAGTTCAGAAATTGAGCATTCTGTATTTCTGGTAGGTGATGCGGGGAAAGTATATACGGGAGATAAGGTTATGACTATGCTGCGGAAGCAACTCGATGAAGCTAATAATCCCGAGAATGTAGTTGTCTTTTTAGGAGATAATATTTATCCGGCTGGTTTACCGGAAGAGGGGCATGAACGTCGTAAAGAATCAGAAAAGAGATTAAAGGGACAAATGGACGCGGTAAAAGGGGCTACGGCTTGGTCGTTCTTCATTCCGGGCAACCATGATTGGAATGATCAGGGAGAAGGTGGGCTGGATGGAATCATACGACAAGCAGATTATGTCAGGGCTTATATGGAATCGGATTCTTCCTTTTATCCCCAAAATGGATGTCCGGGACCGGTTGTTATTCATCCTCATACTAATTTGGCGGTGATTATCATCGATACAGAATGGTGGCTGCACAAATATGAGAAGCCTGATGGTCCGGAAGATGACTGTGCAATATATACTAAAGAGGGGCTTATCCAGGCCCTGAAAGAAGCAGTTGCTGCAAATCAGGATAAACATATCGTAATCACTCAGCATCATCCCTTTTTCACCAACGGAAACCATGGAGGAAGATATCGCTTTTGGGATCATATTTTCCCATTGACAGCGCTGGTTGATAATCTATATGTTCCCTTACCAGTATTAGGCTCAATCTATGTAGGTGCGAGAAAATCCGGAATTTCACCCGAAGATGTTCCCGGCAAACCTTATCAGGAATTAAAAAATGCGATTTTGGATGCTGTAGCTGGTGAAAAGCATGTAGTGATTTCTGCTGGACACGAGCATATTCTCCAGTACAATAAATTCAATAACGTACATCATGTCCTTAGTGGGTCCGGAGCGAAAGTGGACTTTGCAAGAAAAGGGAAAGGAGCAGGATTTGTACATATGGAAAGGGGCTATGCGCGGGTAAACTATTATAAGGATGGTTCAGCCTGGCTGGAGTATTGGGAACCGACAGGAGAGAACAAGAAAGGAGTCGTTGTATTTCGGGAAAAAATTTATGGTCCCAATAACTAAGGGTTAGCGCAGGAATGATCCTAGATTAAAGAGGAACAAAGCAGTTGATTCTTCTGAGAATCCGAATGCCATATTAAGGGTAAGTTTTCTACTAGCAGGGATGATGTACATACCGATTCCATATCCTTTGTGCCATTTATTTGAATCCTCTCCATCGAGAAAAACCCGGCCGTGGTCAAAAAAGGCTGACAATCCATACGTTACAGGAATAAGGGCTTTCCCCTGGCCTAATTTTAAACGGATTTCTGTATTCAAATAGGCCATCGCATCGCCGGTAAATCTTCGCCTACGGAATCCGTGGAGGTTCTCTCTCTGCCCCAGGACAAATTTATTATAGAAAGGAATTTCGCCATATCCATCACCTGCTCCGATTTTAATACCCAGCGTAATGGGATTATTTATACTATGGTTGGTTCCATACCAGGCCAGATAGCCTTCTGATAGGCCATAATTGCTTCCATTGGTATGGATGTAGCCGTTTTTATGCGAAAGGTAGAGTTGCATACCTCTTTCGGGTAAGACCCCATGATCCCGAAGGTCCAGATTGAGGGCGGCCTGCGTTTGAATAATTATGAGATCTTCTTTCCCTAAAAGGTTTTCAAATTTGTCAAGGGACAGGATATTATTTTCTACTTCCTGCCTATCATTCTTTTCTAGCCGTAAATCAAAACTGAAAATACTTTTCCTCCAGAAACTTCTATGCAAACCGACACTCATATTGAATGTCTGGTTACGACTTTGATAAAAATTGGCGGCAAAAAGGGAGTCATCCAGAACCGTTTCATTGCCAAGTCCGAAGAAATTGTTGTAGCGATCAGGCCGGGCCCATTCTGCAGCAACTTTCAAGTCCCATTCTCTGACCACCTGACGGAACTTGCTGCTGTAATTGATGCCGAAATTATTTTGAGTAGAGAGATAAGTAGAAATTAAATGCTTATGGGCATAATCTTCCTTTCCAAAGGACCTACGCGTAAAAAGATAACCCCAACCGCCTTTTAATCCTTCTGCAGATGAATAGCTAATTATGGGGATAGGATAGTAGCTGTGGTAGGCGAAAGCCTTTCTGCGATAATCATAGAGCATTTCCTCTCTGGGCTTCAATTGCCGAGCTTCAGTACCCAGATCCAGAATACTCCGATGGTTTTTTTCATATACCAGTGTCTTCTTCCTTAAGCCTTTGACTTTGGACTGATCAATAATATGGTCTTCTCCATCTCCCCCCAGGGCTCGTATTTTGATAGAGTTTTTTGATTCGCCATGAATATGAATGATATCCTTACTCCCTAATCCATAAAGTCTGATTTCTTCGGTTTCTTCCGGATAAAAAGTCCGCTCAAAAAAAAGTTTCTCCCCTCTCTTTTTCTCTTCGAAAGAAAGTAAGTCATACATTTTAATCTGGACACTCCCATCCGAATTTCTAATCGCCTCAAAATATTCTCTTTCATTTGAACCTACTATATCGACTTCTTTGGCAAGCACTTCATAATATTGTAAAACGAAGGTGTCGATGTTGGCCAAACGAGATTTCAGCTTAGCAATAATTTCCTGGCCTGAGATCGCAAATATTTCAGGCGGCATGGCCAGAATAGCTTCTGTAATTTTTTCCTCATCGAAGGTTTCCTTGAGTTCCTGACAGAGTATCTGCCAGTCTTTTTTCGGAGCAGCTCCCAAAATAAAGCGATCCAAATGACGGGCAGAGTAATTGAGACTTTTTAAGTCCTTGATTTCGTAGTCAAAATCCTCAAAAAAGGGAAGAGCCCAGGGCCTATCTATCAACCAAGGCAAGACACCATCCAGTATACTAAAGGCATGGTCTCGATCTCTGGGGATGGGCTTAAAGATGGACATCTCTCCCTGTTTAAACATGGCCCAAGTGAAATTATCTTCATGCCTACCTCTGTCGCCAATCCAGATATCGAATATGCGTGATTTTAAAAAAGAGTTTACATCTATTCGGTTATTATGATGTTTATACAGCAGCTTAAATAGCTCATAACTTCTCACTATATCATCGGCATCAAAACTTGAGGGAACATGGGGTCCTGCTTTAGGTTTTTCCTCCAGCATACCGAGCACGCCCGCAAACTCCTGTCGGAAAGGCCCAAGTCGGGGATCGTCTGGCATAAGATAAAGCTCGGGATGTACGTGGAGGATATCTGTATGATTAAGCAATTTATCGACCGCCAGTGCTCCATATGGATGCTGAGTCGCAGTGGCCTGTTTTACGAGTGAGACGAAGAAATTTGTACGAAATTCTAGCGGGAGTGCTCGAGTTGGATTCTTATTGGTTGAACGAAAGACATATTCTCTCCCATTCTCCGCAAGGAATTTGAGAGATTGAGTTTGAATGCCTCCTCCTCTTTCCAGGACGTTTAGGCCTCCATGAACTTCTCCTACGGGTAGAAAGGGAGCCATTATACTCCGTGTCCAGGTATCCCGATATAGTTTTCCCAGAAAAAATTGTTTCAGGCCCCCTGCTTGATATTCTTTTCCTCCCTGAGCTGTACAAATACCGCTGAAAGGAAAGTCAAAAAGATTGAGGGGTACTTCCTCCTGACAGGGAACGTACGCCAGATTGATATTTTTCAATTCCAATTGAGGTCCTTCTTCACAGGGGCTGTTCAATAGATTTAGGGGGCTGATAGTCTGAAAAGTATTCTCTTTATACTGATAAATCTGGCTATTTACTCGTCCATCTTTATAATATCTCAACTCAAGTAGGCCAGGTACCTTGGACACCAGAAGAGCTTTTGGGTCTTTGCGGGCAAAACTGCTTTCATAAGCAGAACCACTATTGATGAAAAAATTATCCTTGAATTTGAGAATTTGAAAGTTCTTTTCATGGCCCGATAAATACACCATGCTTCGATTCTCTGCCATGATATTGAGCAGGGTTTCGCGCATAGGATTGAAACGTTCATTGATCAGATCCAGTTTGTTACCAACATTTTGACGGTAGGCGGCATAAAGACTCCCAATGATTGGCAAAGGAATAAATAAGTTCTTTTTATTTTCTGATAGGGGGAAAATATGTCGCTTCAAGGTGGTTCTACCCCCATAAATTCCATTTGAAAGTAAGGGGTAATGGCCCGCAATGATGACATTCTTATTTCCCGCATCATCAATTTTATCTTCCAGGGCTTCTACAAAATCTCCATCCCGGGATATTTCACATTCGGCTTCGGTAGGGGTAGGTCGTTCGTAGGGATGATTCCAAAACTGAGTATTGATACCCAAAAGAATCAGGTGGTCGTCCAGTAAAACCTCTTTAGGCCCGGGACATCCTTTTCCGGGAATCCAGTTTACCCGATCAAAGGAGCGCTCTATAATTTTTTCCAGTCGTTGAAAATACTTCCATCCGTCTTCTCCAGAATTGAGCCAATCTCCATCTCCGGGAATGAGGATTTGCCTGTTGTTGGGAAATTGTCCTGCTCGAAGCAGGGTGCTGATTCTGATAGAATCATAATTGAGGGCGTTTTGATCATATTTTTTTTGCCTGCTGAGATCTCCTGTATAGATGAGGGTAAAAGGCTCGCTAACTTTCGCGAGCATCTGGCGAAGAGCATCAGAATAGCTGATAAGTTCCTCATCAGGAATATCTGCGGTATTTCCAATCACAAATACGCGGTGCATCTGGTTCTCTCCTTGTGAAAAGATCTTTGCACAACATATGGTGAGAAGGATAATACTTAGCAGCTTCTTTTTCATAAGTGAAGGAGGGCAGGGCTGGAATGAAATTCTTCAAATCGATGGACACAGTATGCCACCAATTTGAAGAATTTTATATGCAAAAAAGGAGAACCCTTTTCTTTTCTAGAATCTAAATCCGTAGTTAAAAGCCAGCAGCTGATCTTCATCGGACCACGTCATCTGAATTGCTAATATCATCGCATCAAATGGAGCAAGCCATATGCCTGCACCGTATCCCTGGTGCCAGGTACCGGAGTCTTCGCCATCCAGCCATACCCGGCCGTTGTCAAAGGTACCCATGATGCCCAGACGGAAGGTCGCGACATAATTGGGGATCTTTACCAGTGCTGTCCGTAGCTCGATGTTTTGGTACAGGGTACTGCGACCAGCAAAACGATTTCTACGATATCCTCTCAAATTTGGATCATTGAGCAGCATACTCAATCCCCCAAGGCTATTTGCCTGGTAGAATTCGAAATCATCTCCAAAAAGCGTCGCGCCTCCTGCACGAAGAGCTAGTACACTTCCTAAAGGGCCTAAATTGATATAGGCACTGATGTTTCCTCTTAATCTCAGGAAGTTATTATTGTCGTAGAAAGTGGATTCTGATAGTCTGGCAAAATAAGTAGCGGTAGCATTGATTTTTACACCTGTTCGTGGAGCAAAATCATGATCGGTTGTATTAAAGTGGTAACCGAGCTTTAATCCACCAAACTGTTTTCCATCAAAATCCTCAGCAGGGATTAGTCCCATATCTGTTGCTTCATTGAAGACAAAGCGGTCCGTTATATCTGCATCGGCTTCTTCTTGAACAGAGAAGTACTGGAAGTAAGGCCCAATCGATATTTGATGAGGACTCTCTGGATCTGCCCATCGCAAGGCCGGTTCAAATAGGATTTGGTTGAAACGCATGACGTGGTAGAAGCGTTCGTCTGTTCTCAAACGCTCGGTATCATTGCCCAGGCCATAGAAGTTACTATTGTACCCGGGAACTGAAGCACTTGCATCGATTACAAAGTCCCACTTTTTGGCTACGTCGGTCCATTCTCCCGCATACTTCAGGATGAAAGCATCTGCTCCTAATGCAAAGGTTCCTGATAGCGCATGTTTCTGAGCATAGGGAATTTTGCGGAAACCGTATTTCTTAAAAGAAAATCCCCCACCGAGGAATACCCCATCATCAGCATTGAAACCAAAGGTTACTACCGGAGCCGTTACATTGAATTTCCTTTCTTTTCTATTGAAATTGTTGGCGATGGTATCAGTTGAGGTACGGTTTTTTGTGTCTTTGCCGAACTCAAAGCTATTACCTTCTTTGGTATCATATACTATGGTTTTCTTTCCCCCACTAACAATGGATTTATTTAAAACCTGATCATCGCCTTCTCCTCCTATAATCCTGACAAGAATCGCAGCGTTTACTTTTCCATCGATATCAAAGACATCATTTGCTCCGAATCCAAAAAGTCTCAATTCTTTGGTTTCTGAAGTTTTGAAAGTTCGAGAATAATACTCGTAGTCTTTCTTTCCACTTTTCTCCTTGAGTTTATAGACTTTAACGATGGTTTCATCATCACTAAATCTTCTGATTTCAAAAAGATCTCTCTTGCTGGTACCTTTAACATCTACATATTCGGCAAGGCTTTTATAATATTCTTCTGCCGTTTCATCAAGTTTATCTCTTCTCGATTTTAGTTTTCCAATCAATTCTTCGGCATGTAGGTCTCTCAACTCTTTGGGCCAACGAAGGAAGGCATCTTCAATGGCTTTATCGGTCAATCCTGCTTTCATAGAGTCAACGATTGCGGCCCAATCCTCCCATTCGAGTTGGGTGATCCAGTGCCTGTCCAGTGGATTACCCCCACTAGCCAATCCAACGGGATCCTCTGTTTTGTAATCAAAGTTACTCACCCTTCTGTTTCCCCACTTTCTGTCAATCAACCATGGGAAAAAACCGTCTGCTTTCAAGAAGGCAAAATCGCGATCTCGAGGGAAGGGACGGTAGACGGTTCCTTCCTTACTTTTGAATCTCCCCCAGCGCCACTGATCATCATGCCGATCAATATCTCCAATTAACAAATCAAACAAACGAGCCCTAACAAGATTGTTTTCATCAACCCTATGCTTTGGTGTTTCCAGGGTTTTTTCAATAACGGTAGGGGTGTTTTCTACATCTTTAGCATTGTAGTAATTGTCCCACTTGGTCATGTTTTTATAGGGGCGTTGTTCATAGAGAACGAGCAGGTTTTTGAAAGTCTCGCGGAATTCACCCAATTCAGGGCCATCTTTTACCACTCCAATAGTAGGAATCGCATGTGCAACTCCTGCAGCATCAGCGAGACCGGGGACTACCCATGCTGCATAAGGATGAGATGCTGAAATCTGGTCCTGCAGGATATCTTGCGTAAGGGTACCCCTCACATCTTCTGGTAGTATCTTTTCTACATTTTTGGCAATAGATCTGAAGACCCATTGAGAACCATCAGGTCTTTGAAGTCTGAGAGAAGTAGTTTGAAATCCACCTCCTTGTTTAATAGGAGTAAGTTGCTCTTCTTTCAAGTCAATGTAAGGAACCTTTATCTTGGCAAGCCAGGCACTTCTGTAGTGTTCGCCAAAAAAGGTCTTATAAAAGCTTTTAGATGCATAATCTCCCCCAATCACAACCGCACTATCTCCTTCAGAAGAAACGATAATGCTTTGAGCCAATGATGAAGTCATGCCAGCCAGTATCAAGAATATGAATACTGAAACTTTTTTGAATGTGCGCATAATTAGATTTTCGTATTCCGGGACGTTAAATTCTCCAACAATTTTATCTAGGCCTGTCCATTTCCCGACAGGCAGGCAATATTGTGGGGGTTTAACCTAAATGTTATGCAAAAATTAAGAAATTATCCTATTTAATAAATTTTATTGTCAGATTTTTTTCAGATCGTATTTGGTTTTTAGGATCAATAAAATGTTATAAAAGTCAAAAGGGCCGCTTCCAGCGGCCCTTTTTTTCTTCGAATACTTATCTAAAGTACTACCAGCGGTTGTTGTTGCGGAATCCACCACCACCACCACCGCGGCGGTCATTACCGAAATTATTCGTTCTGGGTCTAGCTTTGCTAACCTTCAAATTGCGGCCAGAAAGCTCTTGGTCATGTAGACCATCAATTGCAGCTGATCCGGAATCTTCATCACCCATCTCAACAAACGCAAATCCCTTCGAGTGTCCGGTGTCTCTGTCAGTGATGATTTTGACAGAAACAACTTCTCCAAATTCAGAGAAGACTCTTTCGAGATCCTGCTCACCCACAGAGTAAGCAAGATTTCCAACATAAATGTTCATATGAAAAAATAAAAAAGTGAAAATACAAGATAAAAATGGAAGGAAAATTAAAAGGTTCTCATGGTTTACTAGCGGTCTAGCATGTCTATTAGTCCGTCAGGATATAGCATTGCTTTCTTACGGTGGAAATCACTCAAGGGTTTCCATTCGATGGTTAATGTTTTGCCATCGGTCCCCTGGGTGGTTATCTGGCTTTGAGTATACATTTGTTTATTTACGAATTCGCCTTCAAAAACAAAGACAATTTCGTGGCACTCATTCCCTTCATATTGAAAAATACTTTCTAAAGGGCCCACAAAGGTAAGATTTTTTATCTCTTCCCCAATAGCTTCTTTGATTTGCCTTCTTACAGTGGCCCAACTGTATTCTCCAAAATCAATTTTTCCTCCCGGTGGTCTGTAAAAAGTTTCACCTTTTTGGCTGTCAAATCCCTTAGCCACCAGTATGCTGTCCCCTTTTCTGAATATGCAGCGGGTGATTGGCTTGGTATGCTGGTTTTGGACTAGTGAATTTACTTGCACGCCAGGTTTCTTATCCGTTATTAAGGGTTGAAAGAAAATAATGAAATGGTTTTACAAATCTTGTTCGGTTTTTACAATACTAGCCAAATCTAAGCTCATAAGGCCTACGATTAATAAGCTGGGGTTACAAATGCACATTAAGTAAAAATTGCCTCTCTTGAACTTTTTAGGCAGGTAAAAACATATACTTATGGAAAATTGACGTAGGAAAAGGCTGTTTTATTGTTTTTTTGAAAGAAACCTTACATAAGTTGTGACCTGGTCCTGACGATGAAATAGGGGAAAGAATTGCCTGAGAGCTGTCTTATTTTACTCCAAAATCACTTTTTGGGAGTAGATATGGCCACTATTTGTCTGGATTTTCAGGAGATATAAACCCGGTGAATTAGCACCTAAATCCAGGCGATTTTTCGGCTGAGTAAAGGACTGCCTATAGATGATTTGACCGACTTCATTAAGGACTTCTACCTTTACCAAATGAGTTGTTGAATTTTCAAACTCGAGAAAGAAAATTCCGCTACTGGGATTTGGGAAAACTTTTGGTTCCGGATATTTCGGGCTTTCCTCGATAGATACGACGGAGCAATCTCCATTGAGATCGGGAAGTAAACCCTTTTCACAAAAGGCAAAACTGATTGCGTCTGTATGAACGCCATTAAACAGCAGGCTGTCTGCCATCAAAAAATGTTGAGCAGCAGCCGGGAGATCCGTGTTCAGGTCATTGAAAAATAAAGACTGGAAAAAGAGAGAGTCTATGACGTTTTTACCAATCTGATCGCGAAGATCCAGAAGGGTAGTAGCCCATATTCCGCCAAAGTCATGAATACCTGAGTCCTGTGGAGGATAGTTGTCGCTTGTGGAAACCTGTCTCCCTTGCCAAAATTCATTGTGCCCATCCCAGTTAAATAGCACCCTATAATTATCATAGCCTAAATCCTGGCTATAAATTGCAGCTAAATAATCACTGATCCCTTCATCCAGCCCCACTCTCTCCCTAATTCCTCTTCTTGGTATAACTCCACTTGCAAAGTATGACAAAGCATGGCCATACTCATGAATGATCACATCTGCATCCTCGGCGTCATCAACTCCTCCCCGTCCAAATAAGATGTTGGGGATGCTGTCCTTGATGATGGCAACTGAATTATCACTTTCTGTTCCCTGGGCATCTACTTTAATCGGGATATTTTGAATACTACCAAATCCAATGCTCCTGATCCAGCGTTGCATGCGATCTATGTGGTAATAGGCCATTACTTGCTCAAATCCCGGCTCATCTCTTCTGAAGTAGAAATCTCCATCGATACTTTTCACCGTAGGGATTTCTGGCGCTTCCAGATCAACGACTTCCACGTAGGGGCCCTTTAGCAAAAAACTATCACCTTCCATACACAGCCCCTGAAGCTCAACACTATCCATTAAAGACTCAAAAATGGTCTTATGGAAATCCATGCTGTCTATAAAAAGGTCGCCATAATTAACATTCGCTCTAGTGCAGGGATTGGGGCTAAATACACGGCCTCTTCCTGTAGTATCCCCGCTTATTTCGATATTGTACATGTCCAGTTCTTTCCAGGAAATTTCTTTTCCACTTTCAGCATCTATCAGGACTTCAAACTGATAAATTTCTCCATGGCTGTAATTATTGAGCTTGTATATAGGGATTAGCATTCCCTTGTCCCATAAAAGTTGAGCTTCAGCATGTGTTGTGTGGGCACCATAAGTGGAGCTCATGAGCCTATTGAGTTTACTTTTTGGAAAGCTGAATGGAGCTAGTTGTTGCCCCCTGACTGGAAATAGCTGACTGGAAATACTGCGGATATACCCCTCTTTATCGATATGGACTGATATACTTGTAGCATTAATAGGAAATCCTTTATAAAGTTGGCGGAAGCTGTAATGAAAAGCTGCGGGGCTTTCTTTTTGGTGAATGAGCTGAAGGTGAGCATCTACATCAACTAATTCGGGGATTCGTTGTTCAAGTAGAATTTGTAAATCTTTGAGATCCTTGATTTTCGTTTTTTTGAGTAAAGCATGATCCTGTGTAAATGCGGGAATGCTTATCCCCCAAAAGCATATCAATAACACTACAGAAAAACTTCTAGTTCTCATAGTTCGAATCTCGTATTTATACAGAGCTTTCCCCATCCCAAAATTTTGTACCCTTTAAAAGCAACAAATATACGGACCTCTCTGTTTAGTCTCAGGTCAATATTTCGATATTATAACCTGCTTTTTCAAGGCTGCTTTGCAATGGAGGGAAGTTCTTTTCGGGCATAGATATCCGATGTTCGCAGCTATCTGTGAAGTTGCTTTCTTCAATCGTAAAGCTAAATGGATGCAAAAGCTTATTGAGCTCAGCTGTTTGATCGTAACGAAATTTCAAGAGGAAGCGAACTTTTATGATAAGGGGAAAGGTTTTCATATCTGCGAGCGCATCTTTAGCTGCACTTCCGTATGCTTCTATCAACCCACGTATCCCCAGTTTCGTACCTCCAAAATACCTGACAACCACAATGAAAATATTGCTTAATTCTGCGGATCGGATTGCAGAAAGAATGGGAGTGCCGGCGCTATGAGAGGGTTCTCCATCATCATTGCTGAAGCTAGTTTCAGCTTTCATTCCTAAACGATAAGCATAACAGTGATGTCGAGCATCATGGTACTTCTTTTTCAAGTTTGAGAGGTGTTGTTCTATTTCCTCCATCTTCTCAACCGGATATGCGTAGGCATAAAATTTAGATCCCCGGTCTTTGAAAAAACCTTGGCCTTCTTCTTGGATGCTATGGTAAACTTCTCCTTCGATCCTGCAATTTTAGCATAAATATCCTTCTATTGTTTGAAAGATTCTGCATTCCCCCTAATTTGTTTTCCGCATGTCAAAACTCAACCGAAATATTCTGTTTATCCTGGGAGCTCTGGCCATCGCAACCTTTGTGTGGTTTTTTGGGGCTTTGTTGGGATATGTATTGATTGCTGCGGTTGTCGCGCTGATCGGGCGGCCTATCCTGCGCCTGTTAGATAAAATTAGTATCAAGGGAAAAAAGCTACCTGCAGCTTTGCAAGCAGTAATTAGCCTTCTGGTAATTCTGGGGACGATTATTCTAATTTTTGGAACTTTTATCCCTCCCCTGGTAAGCCAACTCAACAAAATTCAGCAAATAGCTAATAGTAATACCCTAACCCAGGGACTAAACGGCCCCATCCAAACAATTGAGTATTACAATGAACAATTTGGTTTTATCCCCGAAGAACAAACCGTACCCGAATATATTCGATCAAATGTCAATAAGATTCTGAACGGGGCAAAAATATCCACCATCTTAAGCTCTATTGTTGATTTTACCGGCGACTTTTTAATTGCTTCTTTTTCTATTCTTTTTATTGCCTTTTTCTTTTTAAAGGAGCGAGGATTAATGCATGGAATTGTCATGGCACTCACTCCTTCTAAATATTCGGAAGAAGTCAACAATGTTTTGGAGCATACCAAGGAACTTTTAACTCGTTATTTTATCGGGGTTATTTTGGAGGTTTTGATAGTAGGAGGATTGATTTCTATTGGTCTGGGGTTGCTGGGAGTGGAAAATGCATTTGTAATTGGCTTCTTTGCCGGACTATTTAATGTGATCCCGTATTTGGGACCTCTGATCGGAGGATTTGTAGGGATTCTTTTTGCTGTACTTGGAGCCCTCGACATGGACTTCAATAGTTATATCCTTCCTTTGGCCTTAAAAGTACTGGTTGTTTTTGCTGTGGTTCAAATGATCGACAATTTTGTGCTACAGCCCTTTATTTATTCCAGTAGCGTAAAGGCTCATCCTCTGGAAATCTTTCTGGTGATTTTGATGGCAGGAAATGTCGCAGGAGTTGCCGGTATGATATTAGCAATACCCGCTTATACCATTTTACGTGTTATTGCTAAAGAGTTTTTTGATCAGTTTAAGCTGGTACAATCCATGACTAAAGATCTGTAGGTTTCTGGAATAGCTTTCAGATCAACATTTTCATACGGCTCAGTCGCTATAACCTTGACCCAAGGCAACATAATTCCTAATTTTGGGGAAAATTTGACTTATGGCAGGACATAGTAAATGGGCTAATATCAAGCACCGCAAGGGTGCACAGGACAAGAAGAGATCCAAGCTCTTCACGAAGTTGATCAAAGAGGTTGCTGTAGCTACCAAAGAAGGGGGACCTGATCCGGATTCCAACCCCCGCCTGAGAATGGCTATAAAGAATGCCCGTAAGTCCAGCGTACCCAAGGATAAAATCGAAGCTGCGATTAATAAAGGCTCAGGAGCTGATGGCTCGAATTATGAAGAAGTAAACTTCGAGGGATATGCTCCCCATGGAGTTGCAGTCTATGTAGAAGGCCTTACTGATAATAATAACCGTACAGTTGCTAATGTAAGGGCTGCCTTCAGTAAATATGGAGGGAGCATGGGAAAGAGTGGTTCTGTGGGATTTATGTTTGAAAGAAAAGGAATTTTTATTTTTCCTTCAGAAGGACATGATGAAGATGATCTCACCCTGGAGTTGCTGGATGGAGGATTAGAAGATATTGAGCAGAATGATGGAAACTTTGTTGCTACTTGTGCCTTTGAGGACTATGGTACCCTCAATGCCAAGCTGGAAGAATTGAAAATTGATGCGGAATCCTCTCTAGAGCGGATTCCCACCACAACTGTAGACCTGAATACAGAGCAGGCCAAGTCTGTGTTAAAATTGATTGATATAATCGAGGATGACGATGACGTTCAGAACGTTTTCCATAACCTGGAAATGACTGATGAGATCATCGCCTCTTTATAATAAGAAATAAGGAACTATGAGGAAGTAGCCGGAGTTAATCTTCGGCTACTTTTTTCTTTGTTGCTTTTTGAATCGTATAAATTCGCTTTGTTGGCCACTTCCACTGTCTCTGTTTCTGCCTCTGTTGTCATTTCTCCTTCTGTCATCTCTCCTTCTATCATCCCTTCGGGGTCTTCTTGGACCTTCACTTTGCTCAGATTTCATGGATAGTGAAATGCGCTTTCTCGGGATATCAATACCCGTTACGCGCACCTGAACCTTCTGATGCACTTTCACCACTTCGCTGGGATGCTTGATGTAGCGATCAGCCATTTGACTCAAATGAACCAATCCATCCTGATGGACACCGATATCAACAAAGGCTCCGAAGTCTACGATATTGGTAACAATACCAGGTAGAACCATGCCCTCGTGGAGGTCGCTCATTTCATTGATGCCTTCAGCAAAGTTGAAAACTTCAAACTTATCCCGTGGATCACGACCCGGTTTATCCAATTCTGAAATGATATCTTCCAGGGTTGGAAGGCCGACTGTATCACTTACGTAGTTTTTGATTTCTATGCGTTTGCGTAAAGCAGCCTGTTCCATGAGGTCTTTCACCTCTACGCCCAGATCTTTGGCCATTCTGGCTACGATGTGGTAGCTCTCTGGATGGACGGCACTGCTATCCAGGGGATTTTTGGCTTCTCTGATTCGGAGGAAACCGGCAGCCTGTTCGTAGGCTTTGGCTCCTAGACGAGGAACTTTATTCAATTCCTTGCGGCTGCTAAAGGGGCCATTAGCTTTGCGGTATTCGACGATATTTTGTGCCAATGCCGGCCCTAGGCCTGAAACATAGGTCAAAAGCTCCTTACTGGCAGTATTTACCTCCACACCCACAGCATTTACACAACTCATTACTACATCATCCAGACTTTTTTTCAAAAGATTCTGGTCCACATCGTGCTGATATTGTCCTACACCTATAGATTTAGGATCAATCTTTACCAATTCTGCTAAAGGATCCATCAATCTTCTGCCGATTGAGACGGCTCCACGAACGGTTACATCATGGTTTGGGAATTCTTCACGTGCAACAGCTGATGCTGAATAGACAGAAGCTCCGCTTTCATTGACCATAACTACCGTAACCTCTTTTGGCAGGCCGATATTTTTCAGGAAGGTTTCACTCTCTCTTCCGGCTGTTCCATTTCCGACAGCTACTACCTCCACTCCATATTTTTCAATCAGCCCCTTAACGGTCATCTCAGCTTTTGCTGTTTGCTTTTGGGGAGGATGTGGATAAATAGCTGTATGCTCCAGCAGTTTTCCTTGCTTATCCAGGCAAACCAGTTTACATCCTGTCCTAAAGCCGGGGTCCAGAGCCATGAGGGTCTTTTGCCCTAAAGGAGAAGCTAGCAGCAATTGACGAAGGTTGTCTGCGAATACCTTAATCGCCTCCTCATCCGCTCTGTCCTTACTATTAATCCTAACCTCTGTTTCGAGCGAAGGAGCCATCAATCTTTTATAAGCATCATGGACAGCTTCCTTAACTTGTTCAGAAGCTGAACTATTTCCTTTGACAAATTGACGATCTAATCTGAAATGTGCTTCCTCTTCCTCTGGACGGATGGAAAAGGAAAGGATAGTCTCTTTTTCACCTCTTCTGATAGCTAGCAATCTATGCGAAGGAATCTTTTCGATTGACTCCGTCCATTCAAAATAATCCTTGTATTTGGCTCCTTCTTCCTCTTTTCCCCTCAGTACCTTTGCCTGTACCACTCCTTTGCGGGTAAAGAGATCACGAATTTTAGCACGGGCCTCTTTATCTTCATTTACCCATTCGGCAATGATGTCTCTTGCTCCTTTCAGTGCCTCTTCTGTATCAGAAACTTCTTTCTCCGGATTGATAAATTTTGCAGCTTCCGTATCGGGATCAATATGAACTGCTTGATTAAATAGGGTTTTGGCTAAAGGTTCCAGGCCTTTTTCACGCGCAATGGTAGCGCGGGTTCTTCGCTTGGGCTTATAGGGGAGGTAAATATCTTCCAGTTCGCTCAGGGTATCGGCACCTTTCACAGCTTCTTTCAACTCATCGGTCAGCAATTCCCGTTCTTCCAGTGATTTGAGGATCGCGTCCCTTCTTTTATCCAAAGCCTGCAATTGCTCGACCCTGTCCCTGATTTGAGCCAGTTGTAATTCATCAAGACTACCAGTTGCTTCTTTCCGATACCTTGCCATGAAAGGAATGGTAGCTCCTTCCTGTATCAAATTGAGGGTAGCACTTACCTGTCCATTTCTCAGGCCCATCTCGCGGGCGATCACTTCCGTGTATGTTTGTGTCATATAAATTTTTTGCTAGTCTTCAAATATAGGGGGTGTACGAGAAATAATTTACATCCATTTTTCCACATTTTTCCCAACCTCTCTCGGAAAAATGAGTATAAGAGCTCTACCCATTCCTCCATGTCTTCCAAAAACATAAGATTTTTGGAACTCTCACATTTGCATTAACTTGCGCGACCTAAAAATGAAGTACATGCGCCGCATACTGATATATATAGTTTTATTGTTACTATTTTCTTGTGAGGAGAGGAGCCAGAGGCTAAGTGGAGGAGACCCACATTCTTATGCAGTAGCTGATGTCGCCTGGATCAAGCACATGAACCTGGATATGGAGGTGGATTTTGAGGAAGAACAGATTAAAGGAAAAGTAATTTATGAAATTGAAAAAAAAGAAGGGGCATCTGAGATATGGCTTGATACCAAAGGTCTGACTATTGAAGGAGTTCAGATTTCCAGTGATGGGAGGCAGGGCCAGCCAAGTCCATTTGAATTAGGAAGTGAAGATCAATTCCTTGGCAAATCTCTAAAGATTCAGTTGGAAGCTAATACACGCTTTATCCATATTGACTACAAAACCAATCCTGGGGCGGAGGCATTACAATTTCTCCCAAAAGAATTGACTGCTGATAAAAAAGCTCCTTTTCTCCTCACCCAGTCTCAAGCTATCCTTGCCAGGAGTTGGGTTCCCATTCAGGATAGCCCTGCCTTGCGATTTACCTATAAAGCTAAGGTTAAAGTACCTAAGGGACTTATGGCTGTTATGAGCGCTAGTAATCCTCAATCATTAAGTGAGAACGGTGCATATGAATTTAGAATGGAACAGCCCATCCCAGGATATTTGCTGGCATTGGCAGTTGGAGATTTTTCGTTTAAGCCATTGGGTGATAATGTAGGGGTGTATGCAGAAGCTTCTGTACTGGATGCAGCTGCGGAGGAATTTTCTGAATTGCCAGAAATGATTCGTATCGCAGAAGAACTGTATGGCTCCTATGAGTGGGACCGTTATGATGTGATTGTTTTACCACCGAGTTTTCCTTTTGGGGGAATGGAAAATCCCCGGATTACTTTTGTAACGCCGACAGTACTTGCAGGAGATAAGTCTCTGGTTTCTCTACTGGCCCATGAATTGGCCCATAGTTGGTCCGGTAATCTGGTTACCAATGCTAGTTGGAATGACTTCTGGTTGAATGAGGGCTTTACTACCTATTTTGAAAATCGTATCATGGAAGAGTTGAAGGGAAAGGACTATGCTGAAATGCTTGCTCATTTAAGTTATCAATCTCTTTCGGATGAATATCCCATGATGGTTAGTACCGGGTTTGAATTGGATTCCCGATTGGCCCTTGATTTGAATCGGAGAAATCCGGATGATGGAATGACTTCCATCGCCTATGATAAAGGCTTTTTTTTCCTGAAGTTATTGGAAGAAAGTGTGGGGCGGAAGGCATTTGACTCTTTTCTACGAAAATATTTCTCAGACTTTGCATTCAAGACGATGGATACGGATACCTTCGTGGGTTTGTTGAAAGAACGTTTGCTTGATAACTATCCAGACCTGGCTGAAAAGATTCGTTTGCAAGAATGGATTTACGAACCCGGTATCCCAGATAATATTCCTTTCAAGCCTTCGGAGCGATTTGTGAAAGTTGAGGAAGCCGTAAACTCCTGGATAGCCGGTGTTCAATTGGATAGTTTGAAAACTGAGAATTGGACTACACATGAGTGGTTACATTTTATTCGTACCCTGCCTACAAGCATCAGCCCCGAACAAATGGCCCAATTGGATGCGGCCTTTTCCCTATCCAAAAGTAATAACTCAGAAATACAGGCGCTTTGGTATAAACGTGCAATAGAGGCTGACTATGAAGCTGCCTATCCCTATATGGAAAAGTTTCTCGTAGAAGTGGGTAGAAGGAAGTTTTTACTTCCCTTATACCGCAGCATGATTGAGCAGGACCGGGAAACAGAACTTGCACGTGAGATTTATGCTGAAGCCCGTTCCAATTATCATCCTATTTCTGTAGGAAGTGTAGATCAATTGTTAAAGTGGACAGAGAATTAGTAGCTTTAGTCTAAAGGATTATTCATGAGAAGTTTAGGTATATCACTCCTTTTTAGTGCCTTTATTTTCCTGGGTTTTGATATCAGTCCCAAAGCCTTTAAAAAAGAAATCAGGCAGTATAGAAAAGAGCAGCATAAAAAATTCAAAAACCCTCAAGAGTCTCCCTTTAGAGATAAGGTAGCTGAGTATAAGGGTCTGAAATACTTCCCGGCGAATATTAAGTATCGGGTGAATGCTCGTTATGAAAGGCTTCGAAAGCAAAAAGCTTTTAAGATCAAAACCAGCAATCCTGAGCGAGACAAAACTTTTGTTCCCTTTGCCAAACTTCATTTCACTATAGACGGGAAAGAATTGAGTCTGACGACATACCGCAACCTTGAGCTTCCTCGAATAGGTAAGTTCAAAAAACAACTTTTCCTTCCTTTCATGGACCTTACCAATGGAGAATCTACCTATGGTGGAGGACGTTATATAGATTTGGAAATGCCTGAAGGAGATAGCCTGATCCTGGATTTCAACAAATCCTATAATCCGTATTGTGCTTATCGCACAGATGGATGGTCCTGTCCTATTCCTCCGGAAGAGAATTTTCTTGAAATGGAGATCAAAGCTGGTGTCAAAAAATATAAGTTGAAATACTAAGGCAATACAAATTTGTATCTAGCCCTCTTCTGACCTTGTTTAAGGTCAATGACATAAGCGCCAGATTCCCAATTATTCGTAAAGAGGTAGATCGTCTTTGAACCTTTAAGATTATTGTACTTCTGCTTGAACTTCACCTGGCCAAGCATATTGATCACACTCATATGTACTTTGCCTTTTCCTTTGAAGTGTACGATGTACTTTTGTTTATCGACCTTGTTGTATCCAATGAGGCTTAATTCTTTTTTTGCTAAAAGGGTCGATACCTCTTTTACCTCGCTGTAGCTACTTTCCCCGTCGGGAGTATTGTATTTGAGTCGGTAAAAGAACTTGGGAAGGCCCAAAGTCATGGCTTTTTCATCTGTGAAAGAGTAAATAATACCGTACTTTTTTTCTTCAACCAATTGTTGAGTACCCAGCGAAATGAACTCTTCTCCATTGAGTGATCTTTCCAATTCGAAATTACCCTTTTGCTGATCTGCTGGAATTCTCCATTCGAGTTCTATGCTGTTTCCGTTTATGCTGATACTCAAATCAGGTACTGCTGCATTCGCTTTTGCATAAGAAGTATGCGAGACAAACATTGCCAGACACAGGTAGCAAAGAGGCATGATAAAAGAGCGAAAATTCTGGATAGTCATAAAGATGTACGTTGGCTCAAAAGAACTTTATTAAAGATAGTTCTCGGATATTTCACGGCAAAGACATTTTGGGTTTTAGTATTTCATGGATGTCAGAAGTTTTTGCATAAAAAAAGCCGGAATCCTAAAAAGGATTCCGGCGACCTTATTGCAGGTAGTATTAGTACCTGATAATTTTTCCTGAGACGAAGCTTTCTTGTTTTCTAAGGATATAAAGATAGCTTCCCGGAGGTAATTCGCCGGGATAGATCTCCCGTTCGACCTTATCTCTGAACCGAAAAATCTCCTGATGAACTCTTTTCCCAGTGAGGTCAAAGAGTTCGAATTCGTAGCTTTGATTGCCCTCATCTGAGAGACTTAGGGTAAAGCGATCAGAAAATGGATTCGGAGAGATTTTATGTGCGATAGTGGGTATAAAGCTTACTTCTACTTTGGAAGAATAGCTATACTTTCCATCGACATCGACCTGCCTTAATCGATAAATATTGCTTCCTTTTTCGGGATTTTGATCAAAAAAGCGATATGCTGTACCATCGAGACCGCCTATACTAGCTACAGTTCCGATGCGCTGAAAGCTAATTCCATCCTGGCTCCGCTCTATTTCAAAACGGTCACTGTTTATTTCCAGAGAAGTACTCCAGTCGAGTTGAACTTCAGCAGCTACCTGCTTGGCTGTGAAATCTATATATTCAACAGGTAGAGTTGGGGTTCCAATGTCTCCACCTCCAAAGCCGGAGAATCCTCCATCGAATGTCCCCGTAAAGGAGTGATCTGTACCATAGGCTGCATACACAATGGATGAATTTACTTCTGCATTGGTACTGCCGATAGTCAGGGCCTGAATGGCTCCGGTACTTTTTACTATTTTGAAATCGGCCGTAGTATGAGCCGGGTCTGAATTGGCTACCCATCCATCAAACTCTGCTTGAGAATAATAGAGGGTCAGGTCATAAGTTTGACCTACTGCTGGCGAATTATTGGTGGGAGTGATTAATAAGGTTTTACTAGCCAATTCTTCTCCTACGATTGGAGACCAGGCTGCAGCTGCACCTGTACCCGCTCTATCGATAGTTACAGAGGTACAACCATAGTCATAGACTGAATTATTCTTTAGCGTAGCTACCAGGTCTCCGCCATCATAAAAATTGACAGTTTCAAAAGGCCCGAAATATTGCTCATCGGTAGAATTGAGAACCGTTTCTACAGCAGGAGCAAAACCAGTTGTAACAGAAATATTGTCAATGGTAAAACCCGGTGCTGTACCGACCCCATCATTATCCTGGGTCCATCTGAATCCGAGGAAAAATGCCTGATTATCTAATGCTGGAGGCAGATTGACTGTACGGGTAACGGCAGCGCCCTGATTTACATATGGAGCAGTTGTTGTCCCGTCAATTAAGGTGTAGTTAAATCCATCAAAGGAGTAATAAAGTCTTCCATAATCATTGTTAGCATCTCCTTCCACCTTGAAATCGAAGCCTAGGGTCATATCAGAATAAGAAGTCGCATCAATTAGGGAAGTTCTTATTAGGACGTCATCTTCAACATTGAGGTTATAGGAAGAAGTTGTTCCCCCATCAGTAGAGACATAAGCACTACCTGTACCGGTCATACCACCGGCACTTCCTACAGCAAATTGACTAGTTCCAGATGTGCCATTGAAAATGCCTCTGGCCCAATCATTACTACCCAGAGCCCCAAAGGTTATTCCTGATTCAAAATCTTCACTGAAGACAGTAACTCCTGAACCTGGAACCAAGTCATCATCATTGATGGTCAGGGTATGCGTGATGTTACCACTGGCTTTTACTGCATCAGTAGCTCCGCTTACGGTAAAATCCAGAATAATGGTTTCAGCAGTTTCCGGATTTGTATCATCATAAATTCTAATGTTGACATCCTGCGTCCCGGTAGCACCATCCGGGAAGGTTAACTGTTTGGAAGGATTAAGTATATCGTAATCTACTCCTTCTGTAGCGGTTCCCGTATTAGTAATAGTAACTGTCGCTGCGCCTGTTGGAGCTGCTCCGATCTGCATACTTACAGCAACATCTGTATAGTCTCTACAAGCAATTGTAGCAGTAGTATTTTCTGTTTGAGAGCTGCTTACTGAACCAAAGGCGATACTAGGAGTGGTGGGAGCCTGTAGCATAAACATACCATTTCCGTGCGTACCGGCAACAAAGAAATTATCCGAAGGCCTCAGCGCTAACTGACTTACCAAAGAGTATCCGATGTCAGCAGTACTTACATTCGACCAAACAGTAGAACCTCCATTGAGGGTCTGAGTGCAATATAATCCAACTGAGGTTCCTACTAGGTAATAAGTCGTCCCTAAAGCATTTAGAATAAGGGAAGAGCGATAAGAAGGTAAATTCAAGTTTCCTTCGACATTGGTCCAGGTTGGGCTTCCACTACCGGCATTGGTAGAATGGAAAACATTAATTTCTCCATAGTTGGAATAAGTAACCAAAACCTCATTATCATCATTCGGATTTACTGAAATACTACTTACTATGCCCGAACCTGCGCCTGAAGGCGTGATTTCTATGGGAGCTGATCCTACGGCTGTGAAACCCGGGTCATCCAATCGCCAAACCTCACCATCTTCCGTGCCGATATATAATTTTCGGTTTGCATCGGAAGCTCCGTATCCAGAGCCTCTGGAAGTAGCTAAGGCTCGAATGTTGTCACCTGTTGAGGCACCAACCCCTGTCATCTCATCCCAGGTTCCTGTGGTTACTGTGGATGCGCTAGTGGTTCGATATAAACTGCTACCACCTGCATAGTACAGGATTTCTGTATTATCTGGGTCCAGATAGAAATAAGTGACAAAAATACTGCTGGAACCTGAAGGGGTAATGAAGGTTTGTGAAAACTGTCCCCTTCTAAGGGTGCCCAACTGGGTTCCGTAGTAATATGTACCCCCAGTAGAAATACCAACAGCTACCCCATCGCCCCCCCTAACACCACTATGTGCTCCTCCTGCAGTCGTTTCAGTTGTACCATTATCTTGTGCTCCTCCTATCAAAGTGTTCGAGGAAATGGTCGGATCAATGGCCGCATGATAATATTGATAGGTAACGTAATCATTGTTGAGACTTGTCCAGGAAACGGTCCCGGCTGTAATATCACCCCTGTGAACCCCTCCATCTGTACCGGTAAAGAGTACATCTTCTTCATCAAAACTTCCACTTCCTCCGGGAGCGAAGGCCAGAAAATGAATATCGGGATGGTGATTAGGGTAAAGACCATAACTCCCTGAATTTACATAACCTCCGATGCGAGTGGTATTCCCGGTCGTAGAAAACCCATCCGTCGATCGATAGACATTGGTTCCGCCTATAAAAACCGTGTTAGGATCATCAGGTTTTACGGCCACGCAAAGGTCATATCCTCCCTGAATAGCAAAAGGATCATTACCTGCTAGACATCCTGCCTCATCTGGCATGTTGGCTGATAAATCCGTCCAGGTGGGGCCAGATGCATCATAGACCCAAAGGTCTGCTTCCGGTAGTGGTGTTCCACCACAATTGCCTGAATTGTCATTTTCATACAAGGCATATAGAATATTCTCATTAGAAGGTGCCAGGGCCAAAACCATGCGATCATAATCGCCGGGAGCATTCCAACCTGTAGGAGTTGAGTTTCCTGCGATGCGCGTATAGCTGCCGGAGTTGCCGCTGGCAGAGGTCCAGATTCCATCCAGGGCAGAGCCTGCATCTCCAGCAAAGGCTATGTAAACCTGGCCGGTACTCGAAATCACAATGTCTGACTCGGCAGTAGCTGATCCACTACAGGCTCCTCCAATAACCGTAGTCCAGTTGGCTCCTCCATTTGTAGACCGAAGAACTGCTCCAGGGATAGCCATATAGACATTTCCATTGGTGGGATCTATGGCCAGACGGTAAATGTAGTCTGCGCATTGAAAGGTCTCGAGGGTTCCTGTATTGGAATTAGCCAAACGAGTCCAGCTGAGGCCGCTATTTGTCGATCTCCATACCCCATGTCCTCTATATGGAGAACCCAAAGAAGCAGAATTCCCTAATGCTTCTCCAGTTGCATAGAAGAAAATGTTCTCAAAGCCCGGCCTAGGGTCCTGTACAATAGCTGTTACGTTGTGGATTTCACTATTAGAGGAAACTTTGGTCCAGCTCGTTCCTCCATTGGTGGTTCTGAATACCCCGGAACTCACCCCTCCGGCAAGTATGGTATTATTAGTAGCATCTGAGCGATCAAATTCAATCGCACGCGTTCTTCCTCCCAAATTATTAGGTCCTCTCGGAGTAACGGTAAAGCCCGCACCCTTGATATGGTCAGATAATTTTGGAGTTCTTAGGGCCTGTTTCTCGGCTCGTTCGCGAATTCCCTCTGGAATTTGCCCAGTTTTGACATCTTTGAGCATATCATACTCAAATTTGGCTCGCTCTTCGGCAAATAGGGCTCGTTCTTCTGAGGTTTTCTTTTTTCGTTCCTCTTGTTTTAGAGGAGCATCTGTAGCAAGATTAGTGTGTTGGTTCTGCAAGTAGTGAATGCAGGAATAGACCAGTGCTGCAATTAAGCATACAGCAAAAGCCCGCTTGTAAAGCTTTAGCATAGAAATATTGCGCCTAATAGGTTAAATAAGCAATGAGATTGCTAAAAATCGGGTCCCCAAACTTGAATAGGCAAAATAAGGTATGTCTACCAAAGTATCAACAGTGGCAGAACATTTAGCGCAGATGGAATATTATCTTTAAGAAGATTTCATAAATGCAATCACCTTCTCAGCAATTTCTTCTCCTTTATCTTCCTGTAAAAAGTGGCCTCCTCCTTTTATAATTTCATGAGGCTGACCCTGACAACCGGGTATCATTTTCTGGAATATCTTTTCCATACCTTTCATAATGGGATCAGAATCGCTAAAGAGGGTCAGAAATGGTTTTTCCCATTTGGTATAGGCTTGCCATGCCTCTCGATTGTTCTGACTTTGAGGATTATCAGGGCTGGTAGGCACCAAAGAAGGGAATATCCGGGCCCCGGCTTTGTAGCTATCGTCCGGATAAGGAGCATCATAAGCAGCCACAATCTCATCGGACAGATTGTTGACTGTTGCTTGCTGGAGGATTCTTCCAATATCAAATGCCGGGCTGGTTTGAGAGAATTTCTGCCAGTTAAGGAAGGCTTCATTAGGCTTTACATCGCCCGTTGGTAAAATGGTGTTTCCCGCAACGATTCTGCTAAAGCGATCTGAATGAGATAGGGCTAATCTTAAACCGAGCAATCCTCCCCAATCCTGACAAAAGAGGGTGATGTTTTTGAGATCCAGCTGAGTAAGGACCTCTTCTGTCCAATCTAAGTGCTTCGCATAGGTATAATCACTTTGCTCAGTGGGTTTGTCAGATTTTCCAAAGCCAATCAAATCAGGAGCTATTACCCTGTGTCCGGCTTCAGCGAAAACCGGTATCATCGTTCTATACAAATAGGACCAACTGGGTTCTCCATGGAGACAAAGCACTACTTCTGATGCATCCTTGGGACCTTCGTCTACATAATGCATGCGAAGTCCATCTGCAGTAGTGATATAGTTGGGAGAAAAAGAATAACCGGGGAGATTTTCAAATCTTTCGTCGGGTGTGCGAATAGCTTCCATTATAAATTGGGATTAGGGTGAAGGAATTTGTCTTAATTCAATATAAGGACTCTCTTTTCTTCTGTGAAATCTTTGAGTAGAACTTAAACGAGGCTAATAAATCCTTAGATCAGTCACAGATTAAGGTAAGCGTCAGCTAGATTTCAAGCTTGTATTATTCCAGTAGTCCTGTAACTTAAGCTCCACACTTACGATTCAGATAGTATGGAAGATAAAATGATACAAAACCTGGAGGCCAATACCGGTAAATCTTTAGCGGATTGGATTCAAATTGTACACGCTTCAGGTATGGAGAAACATATGCAGATTATCAAACACTTGAAAAGCGAGCATGGACTCACTCATGGCTTTGCAAATTTGATCGCCCATAAAGCTAGGAAATCGGATGCAGGTTCGGCAGATAGTCAGGATAGTTTAATTGATGGGCAGTATAGTAAGGGTAAAGAAGTGCTGAGACCCATCTATGAAAAACTCATGGAAGCTGTCAAGGCATTCGGTTCAGATGTGGAAGTTGCGCCGAAAAAAGCCTATGTCAGCCTGAGACGGAAAAAGCAATTTGCAATCGTTCAGCCTTCCACCAAAACTAGGGTAGATGTGGGCATCAATTTAAAAGGAGAGGATACGACCAAAAGACTGGAAGCCTCCGGGAGTTTCAATAGCATGCTTAGCCATCGGGTCAGGACAGCTCAAGTGGAGGATATAGATGAAGAATTGATTGGCTGGTTAAGGTTGGCTTATGACCGTAGCTGAACCTTACAATTTTTGTAAACGTTCGCAGGCAGCTTCCAATACTGCTGCAGTCTTTGCAAAACAAAAGCGGACGACTCCATGGTCCTGTTTGTCCTCATAAAAAACAGAAACCGGGATGCAGGCTACCCCTTTTTCTCGCGTAAGCCATTTGCTAAATTCATAATCTCCCAAATTGGAAACCTTATCATATTGCATCAATTGAAAATAAGTGCCTTTGCAGGGGAGAGGTTCGAACTTGCTGCCTTCCATGAGTTTGAGGAATAAATCCCGCTTTTCCTGATAAAAATCACTCAGGCCTTCTATCTTATCAAACTCATATTCCAAATAGTGGGCGATCCCATATTGAAATGGAGTACTGGTAGAAAAGGTTGTGAACTGATGCACCTTGCGAAACTCAATACTAAGTTCTTTCGGAGCAAGACAATATCCCACTTTCCATCCGGTCACATGCATGCTCTTACCAAAGGAAGAAATTACCATGCTTCTTTTAGCAAGGGTCGGATAGCGGCATATACTTTCATGTCTGAGTCCATCATAAATCATATGTTCATAAACCTCGTCCCCAATAACAATCAGATTATGCTTTTCGGCCAAAGCTTCTAATGTCTGCAAGTCTTCTGCGGAAAGGACACTGCCCGTAGGATTATGCGGACTGTTCACCAGGATCAATTTGGTTTTGGAACTGATGCTAGTAGCTACCCTTTCCCAGTCAACCTTATATTCTGGAAACTGCAAAGGAATGCGAACAGGTACTCCTCCAGCCAATTTGATCGCTGGAAGGTAGGAATCATAGGCGGGTTCTAGTACAATTGCTTCCTCTCCCGGATGAAGAACTGCAAAAATTCCGGAAAGTAAAGCTTCTGTCGCTCCCGAGCAAACCGTGATCTCAGAAGCCGGATCATAGCTGGCACCGTATACCCTTTTGACCATTTGCGAAATCTGCTCTCTCAGGTACATCAGACCTGCCATGGGAGCATATTGATTCTTCGCATTGCGCATTGCATCCGCCACAGCCTCAGTAAGTTTGGGGTCGCAATCGAAATCTGGAAAGCCTTGAGAGAGGTTGATGGCTCCTGTCTTAGCTGCAAGGCCAGACATAACAGTAAAAACAGTGGTTCCTACGTTAGGGAGTTTGGATCTGATAGGAGTAGTATTCATAAATTGATGACCTATTCGGGACGAAAGTGCTGAATTCGATTCGAGTATATAAAAGTACTATCAAATAATAGTGCATTATTCGTAAAATTTTGCATTTTCGTAGTGGAAAACTATTTATAGTTTAGATTTTTCTATTTTTGCTCAATGCATTAACCTAAAAAAAGCCTAATGAACCGGAAATTCTTGCAAGCAAACACCTCCATATTTTCAGCCTGGATTCTACTACTAAGTGCGTCCATGATAATTAGCGGGTGTAACCCGGAAGGATTTATAAATAAAGTAAAGTACAGGGGAGAAAAATATATCAATACCTGCGAGACCTTTACCGCAGATATCAATAAACTGATCCAAAATAATTCCAAGCCTACCGTTTTAAAGGTAAGTCAGTACGACAATACCGATTTCACCTACTTCTATCTGGAGCCAGGTCAAGCAGAGGTGAAAGGGGATACGCTCTTCATGCGTTTGGTCAGTGATCTTGCCTACGAGCAGTATCTTGACAAAGGAGTGGCTGTTCATGTAAATGCCAGTTATGCTTCTCCAGATGCGCTCAAGGCTATGGAAAAGTCTCCTTCTGGTACGTTGGAAACACTAATTGTTGACAGAGCTTACTATCTGAAAAACAGAAAACCTTTCTTCATGTATAAGATCCCGGTTAATGGGGTTGAGCTAGCCGGAAAGCAACTTATGTTGAGCTTCGCAGTAGCTAAGTACGACAAGAAAGGAAACCTGAAGGAATATTTCTGTGAAAGTAACTCTCAGCCAATAGGTATCGGAATGCCTGCTTGTTGTACGGCAACTCCATGGGCTGAGACGCAATTGCAGTCAGTTGTTGATTTCCCGGATATCAGTGTTCAGGATGAACAATTCAAATACAAAGGATTTACAGGAACTATCGATGTATTGTTCCCGGAAAGCAAGTCTAACTGGATTGATTCTACCTTCCAGGTAAACCTGATTCAATCTTATATTTATAAGTATAAAGATCTGGGATATAAAATCACCAACATTGATCTTACGGGTTGGGCTTCTCCTGGTGGTAAAGAGTCTTACAACCTCAAGCTTTCTCAAAAACGTGCGGAGTCTTTGAAAGAAGGTCTCAAAGCATTGAATGGTTCAATCGAAGGATTGGAGATTACTGCTGGAGGACTTGGTGAAGACTGGGGACGTGTAGAGTTGCTGACGAAAGCCAGTACAAGACTGATGTCTGACGAAAAAGACCAGGCACTTGAAATTTACCGTGATGAAAGCCTGACAAATGATCAGAAAGAAGCCAAACTAAGAAAGGTGAAATTTTGGGAAATCCTGGTAGACGATGCGCTCATCCCAGCAAGACATACATTCGTAGTTATGGATTTTGCATATGATGGAAAAGGGGAAACACTACAAAGATTTGCCGAAAGGCTACCCGTTGCTTCCTCTCGTTTGGAAGAAGTAGCTCAAACCGTCTTCCGTGTAACTCCCTATAAAGAAGGGATGCAAGCGGATCAGGAACTAGCAACTATCAACCAGCTGCTGACTCAGAAAGCCTCTCCTAATCTTTATGCGATGCGTGCGACCTATTACCTCGCTGAAAAAGATTTCCAGAATACCATAGCTGATCTGGAAAGAGCTGCCAGCTTTAGAGGATCTAATTCTCCGATGTACAGTGTAGCTAGTCAGGGATATAAGATTCTCTTGGCCGATCAATACAATGCAGATCAGAAGAAAGCACTTTATGATGAGTTCAATCGTTTGGCAGAAAACAATCCCGGTGATAGAAAGCTCTTTTTCAACAGAGCTATCCTAATGGAAAAAATGGGACTGTTGCACGCGGCTTTAGCTGAGTATGATGCCTTGCTGGATGGAAAGACTCCTACTGCAGCTCAACTCAACAATCGCGGAGTGAGTAAACTTAAAGCAAATATGTTTACAGAGGCTGCTGCTGATTTTACTGAAGCCCTCAATGCTGATCCTAATCTACCAGCAGCACATTATAATATGGCCGCAGTACATGCTTACAAAGGCCTAACAAGAAAAACATTAGAGTCTCTGGATAAAGCCATTGCAGGCAATCCGGAATACAAAGGATATATCTTCAATAATCCGGTTTTCTCGATTATGTCAGAAGATCCTCGTTTCGATAAATACCGCGAATAGCGGACACTGTTACAATATATTTATAAAAAGCATTCACCTTAGGTGGATGCTTTTTGCTTTCGGGATATATCGGGAGTTTAAGTTCAAGCGCAAGGTCAAAAGCGAGTTCAGGTTTCAGCCATAATTGAGTTTGAACTTTCCCATTCTCATCAATACTTAAAGACGTAATGCCCTTTGAGGAATTTCGCAATTATTGTGGGAAAATAAATTCGGCTTTGGCACAAAAAATGATAGAATAGGTAGGAAATCTTTTTGGAAGTTTGTTTTAAATAAGAGAAATCCAAACAAAGCAATTTGTGGATAGTTCTCTATGGAAACAATTTGATATCCAGAAAATTAGTTTTAACTTTCGTGTCGCACGAAATTACCATCATTTCTGTATTATGCCGTACCGCAGCATTTTTCTCTCAGTTCTCATCTCTCTTGTGTCCCTAATTTCATTATCCGCTCAGTCTGAGTTATTGACTTCTACACAATCATTGCCGGTAACCAAGGTAATTATTGATGAGACCCAAAGTGAAGGAATCCCCGCTTCTGGTACCCGTATGGTAGCCATTCCTATCAATCTTTATGCAGCTTCTGAAGTAAAGCTTGAAATCAAAGATGCTTTTGGAAATACCCAGTTTGAATCTGAGGCCATTTATCCAGAAGGAGAAAATAACATCCGCGTAGGCGTAGGTAACATGCAGGAAGGCTTGTATTTCGTAACCCTTCATTCCGCCTGGGAAGAAGTAAAAGAGATTATTATCGTAGAAAGGCTACGATGAGTACTTAGAAAAAGCATGTCGAGGCGAAAGCTCCTGAAGAAATCAGAATTTGATTCTTTTCCCAATACATTTGATATAGAAAGCTTCCAGGGAAAAACCTGGACCGGATATTTTGGCGATCAGCATCCCATCGTTTTTGAACTGGGATGTGGAAAGGCTGAGTTTATATATGAACAGGCCCAGCGCTATCCCGATAAAAATTTTGTAGGTATAGATGTAAAGGCGGACAGATTGTGGCGCCCTGCTAAAGATGCGCTGGCAGCAGGAATAAACAATTTGGCATTTATGCGCGCCCACCTGGCAGAGATAGGCAACTTTGTAAGAGAAGAGGAAGCGGATGAAATGTGGATCACCTTTCCGGATCCTTTTCGGAAGAGTCGACAGGCCAAACATCGGATGACGCACCCCAACTTTCTTCCAGCATATGAGAAAGTCCTGAAAAAAGGAGGATTCTTACATATGAAAACTGATGATATTGATCTTTTTCATTTTAGCCTGGAGATCTTTGCTCGGCACCCCCGCATGCGTATGCATGAGCTCAGCTTTGACCTTCACGAAGCCGAGCATATCTCAGCTTACTGCAAAGTCAAGACTACCTATGAGAAAAAGTTTCTCGATATGGGTAAGAAGATCAATTACGTCAAGATCAGTTTCGATAAATAGGTCCGGGTTTCATGGCTATTGCCCCTGGACGATACCCCCATACGTTTTGCCTGCTTAAGCTTTCGTAGGAGGTTTTACTTCGTAGATTTCGGTATCTGAAACTTCCAGGAGGATCATTTCACACTTACCATCAGCCAGCTTCAACATCTCTGGATAGGTCTCCAGATTGAGTTCATCGCTAACTTCTACCATCCATTCAAGGATTCTTTCAGGTCTATCATCAAACAGAAAATGGAATTGTACCCGTTCGTCGAACTTGGTATCCATAATCCGCAAACTGATCATATTAACAGGAGCATGAAAACGAGCTTGGAGTACTACATGAGCAGAATAAGTCTCACGCAATCCTTCGGGGTTGACATTTTCCCCCATATCCATTTTCTTTTCCGTATCATTTAAGTCTATCCAGTCGTTGTGGTCGAGGATAAGATTAAATACACGCAGATCACGAAGTTGGGTGGATGTCAATTCAGCCTTTCTCATAAGTTTGTTTCCAAAAAAAGTATAAGCCAAAAGTAGCCGCTTATGCTTCTTTTTAAAAAGCAATATCTAAATGGATGTTACATATTTTCTTAGACCGCCTGGCATACTCTTATTGGATAAATCTTGAGGTCTGAATGTATTGCTGGCATATTAGAAATGAAGCTTTTTAGGCACTTCCAAGCTGTATAAACCGGATGGAATGCTTTTTATGGCTTCGTCATTGGTCAAGTGGTTTTTTGTTAAAAGCCTGGTTTTCAAAAATCTATAAAAAATGCCTCTGGGCAAGCTAGAGGGCTTGATTTGTGACTTGTTTTGTTAAAAGAGTGTAAGTTCTGGGAGCCAGTAAGCGATTTTTAGAAGAAAAATGCAGACTTCCTAAATTTTTCTGTCCCGAAAAATAGCTTTCATATCGCTTATTGCCCAACAGGAAAAGCTCCGGATTTTCGCTTGAAATCTTGAATTTATAAAGGGGAAAGATGAAGGAAGAGAGAGGATTCTGCTCAAGCCGGAAAATCTCCCACATTTCCCTGATCAAGAGGCGGTTACTTTATGAAATTAGCTGTAAGTCAACTTTCAAAGCAGGCAGGAATTTCGTAAATTGCCATGATTATAAAGGGCACTGTTTACAGGCTCAAAAATAGAATCCCAAAGGGCTACAATCCCAAATAAAAACTATGGCAGAAGGAGAAAAGATTATTACTCGGGTCATTGAAGAGGAAATGAAAAACGCCTACATCGACTACTCTATGTCGGTGATCGTTTCCCGGGCACTACCAGATGTTCGAGATGGACTAAAACCTGTACACAGACGTGTTCTTTATGGCATGACAGAGCTGGGCCTCGCCAGTAACAGACCCTATAAAAAATCAGCAAGGATCGTTGGAGAGGTGCTGGGTAAATTTCACCCTCACGGTGATGGTGCGGTATATGATACGATGGTCCGAATGGCTCAGGAATGGTCCCTGAGGTATCCGCTGGTGGATGGTCAGGGGAACTTTGGCTCCATTGATGGAGATAATCCTGCTGCCATGCGCTATACCGAGGCTAGGTTGAGGAAGATTGCGGAGGAAATGTTGGCTGACCTTGAAAAAGATACTGTCGATTTCCGCCTCAACTTTGATGATTCGCTTACTGAGCCTACTGTATTACCAAGTAAGATTCCCAATCTCCTGGTAAATGGTACCAGTGGGATTGCGGTAGGTATGGCTACTAATATGGCTCCTCATAACCTGGGAGAAGTAGTAGACGCAGTTGCTGCTTATATAGACGATCCTGAAATAGATATTCAGGGATTGATGCAACATATCAAAGGCCCTGATTTCCCCACAGGAGGGATCATATATGGAGTAGAAGGAATCCAGTCAGCCTTTACTACAGGGAGAGGGCGAGTTGTGATGCGGGCCAAAGCTGAGATTGAAGAAGTCAATCAGGATCGCGAACGAATTATCATCTCCGAAATTCCTTATCAGGTAAATAAAGCCAATACCATAGCCAGGGTCAGTGAGCTAATCAATGAGAAGAAACTGGAAGGCATTTCAGATATCAATGATGAATCGGATCGTGATGGGATGCGCATTGTTGTTGATGTAAAGCGTGATGCCAATGCACAGGTGGTGATGAATAAACTCTTTCAGATGACTCCCCTGCAGACTTCCTTTAGTGTAAACAATGTTGCACTGGTGAACGGAAGGCCGCAGACGCTCAATCTGAAGGATATGATCAAATACTTTGTGGAACACCGCCATGAAGTAGTTACCAGACGTACCCAGTACGAACTGGAAGAAGCCAAAAAGCGAGCGCATATTCTTGAAGGTTTATTGATTGCCCTGGACCACCTGGATGAGGTTATTGCCCTGATCCGTGCTTCCAGAACTGCAGATGAGGCTCGCACAGGATTGATGGAGAAGTTCAGTTTGAGTGAGATCCAAGCTAAAGCCATTCTGGATATGCGTCTACAGCGTCTGACAGGTTTGGAGCGAGAGAAGATTCAGCAGCAGTACAATGAACTCAAAGAGAAAATTGATTATCTGGAATCTGTACTGGCCGATGAAGGCTTGAGAATGGGCATCATCAAGCAGGAGCTGGATGATGTAAAAGAAAAATACAATGATCCGCGCAGAACGGAGATTACCTTCGCTGCTGGTGAGATCAGAATAGAAGATATCATCGCCAATGACGATATGGTGATTACCATCACCAATCAGGGATATATTAAACGTACCAAGTCTGATGAGTACCAGGCACAGGGCAGAGGAGGAACAGGCTTTAGAGGTACAGGTAAAAAAGAAGCTGATTTTGTTGAGCACCTATTTACTGCACGGGCTCATAATTATATGCTCTTCTTTACCGAGAAAGGAAAATGTTTCTGGTTGCGGGTTTATGAAATTCCGCTGAAAGATCGATCTCATAAAGGAAGAGCCATCCAGAATTTGATTCAACTCGATAGAGATGATAAGGTGAAAGCCTATGTAACTGTGGAGGACCTTACCGATGATGAATTCGTAGATTCGCACAATATCATCATGGCTACCCGCAAAGGACAGGTGAAGAAAACCTCCCTGCGTGCATATAGCCGTCCTCGTGTGAATGGTATCCTTGCCATCGGGATTTATGAAGGAGATGAACTGCTCGAAGCTAAGCTGACTAATGGCAAAAGCCAGATCATGTTGGCAGGTAAATCGGGTTATGCCGTGAGATTTGAGGAAGAAAAAGTAAGAGAAATGGGTCGTACGGCAATGGGAGTACGTGGAATTACGTTACAACATGCAGAGGATGAGGTGATAGGAATGGTGGTTGTACCGGACGCAGAAGAGGCAAATCTGCTGGTAGTTTCAGAAAAAGGATTTGGAAAACAGACCCCAATTTCTGAATACAGAGTGACCAATAGAGGGGGTAAGGGCGTCAAAACCCTGAACGTCGGAAGTAAAACCGGAAATTTGGTCTCTATTCAGCGGATCGAAAGTGTGGAAGAAGAAGACCTGATGATTATTACTAAAAAGGGGATTACCATCAGGATGAGAGTCGCTGATGTAAGTATTCTGGGAAGAAATACCATGGGGGTCAAGCTGATAAGACTGAAAGGTGAGGATGAAATTGCTTCCGTAACCAAAGTTCTCGAAAAGGATGAGGAAGAGGACCTTGAGGATCAAGAACCAACAGAAAATGCTGCAGAAGCAGGAGAAAATGCTGGTGAAGAGCAAGAAAATAACGAAGAACAGGAATAAAAAAACATAGAATTCCCATCATTTAATGCAAATTCATTAACTTAATTCACTCTATTTAACAAGCGACAATGCTTCTAAATTCTATAACTGTTATGAGGAAACTGACAACATTCGTTTTTTTAATGGCATTTCTGTCAGTTCAGTTGAGCGCTCAGAAGTCTAAGATTACTTCTGGAGTACTAGCTGTACAAAACGGAAAAATAGCTGATGCTATTGAAAAACTTGAATTGGGCCTGTCAAAACCCGAACTGATCAAGAAACAAAAGGATATAGCTAAAGGACAATATTACCTACATAAAGCATATCTCCAGGTTGCGCGTGATACCACACTGGCTGACCTGAGATCTCAGCATCCGGATGCTATTTTCAAAGCTAAAGACAATCTGCAAAAAGCACTTGCCAATCCTGATGGCAAAGCAATGAAAAACCAGGCGTTACTAGACCAGGCAGACTTCAATGTATGGGCCATCCTGTACAATGAAGGAGTAAACATGTTCAATGGAGGAGATGATGCTAAAGCACTCACCTACTTCAAAGCTTCTGATGAAATCTATCCCGACCACTTCCTGACTAACCGCATGTTGGGTTCTGCTCAATTGGTAAATCAGGATACCGCAGGATGTGTAGCTACCCTGAACAAGTGTTTTGATATCTTCAACAAGAAGTATGTTGAAGGACAAACTCCTGAAACACTCAAATTGCTGGAGTCTGATGATGAGTATGAAATCAGCAAAGGACAGCTTAGCTATCTATATCAGCAGCTAGCTGTGATCTATGAAGCGCAGGGAGAAACTCAAAAAGCCCTTGAAACATTGAATAAAGGGATTGAAGCCCTTCCAGAAGATGAAGATATTAAGCGTCAGGAGCTGATCGTGTATCAAAAGCACCCTGATATGCTTGCGCAAGCAGAAAAGAAATTTGACACTGCGCTAGAAAAGAATCCAGATGACAACAATGTGCGTCTGGTATACGCATCTCTTCTGGAAAGAGCACAGAAGGCAGACAAAGCTTTTGATCTATATACTCAGGCATATGAAAAAGAGCCTGAAAATCTTCAGGCTAACTATGGTATAGCAGCTTACTATATCAACAAAGCTGCAACTATGTCTACAGCTAAAGCTGAGTATGACTCAGAAGAAGAAGTTGAAAAAGCTGATAGCGAAATCAAAGGCCTTCTTGGTAAGGCTTATCCTTACGTTCTAAAGCTACATGAACTTCAGCCTGATGAGCCTGAGTGGCTTTCACAGTTGGTGCAAATCACGCCTATCATTGGTAAAAATGATGAGATGGCTGAATATGCTAAAAAACTGAGTGCTGCTCTTCAGAAGCAAAATCAGTAAGAAATATTTCTTTACAAAAGAGGCCCGATCCATTTGGATCGGGCCTCTTTTGTTTTAGACTTCATTCCATCCTGAGCCTATGAAGGGCCTAAGGCTTTTCCATCTGCCTTTTACTGATTCTAATAAAAGTTTGGAAATATATGGGGTCGGAAAAAATTTACTGCACAACACTCAGTATGACACGATTTGTTTAAAGCGAAGCTGTCATCCTGATTGTCTTGGAAGGCCCTAATTCCTATTTTCTTAAGCAGGTCCATTTCTCATTTAATAAATAAATATTGTCAATTAATTGAGATACCTTCGCTTTGATCGGGATGGTACTGTATAAGTTTCTACCCCGTGTTATCCTGAATCCCGTCAGGGATCCACAACTAATGAAAAATGGGAACAATCTAATCCTTATCATCGGGGACATAACTCCTAATGATATTTTCGAGATATTATTTGGGGACTTTATTCCAAATGGGAGGATTTATCCCTCCCCATTCACCTCCTTCAAAAACTCATCCAGCATTTCCTCTGTATAGGCTCCATGACTAAAGTTGCAACGCTTGACAATCGGCATAGACATAAGGATGATGCGCATATCATGATCTTCTTCTCTCACTGTATCAGGATCAACCCCAAATAGTGGCATCATTTTGTCTACATATGATTTCCCTTTAGGATGTTCCAGCAATTCAGCTACAGTGGAATAACGATCATAGACCTTTTTAGGCTTGGCTTTTTCACTGATGATCTCCAGGCTCTTACGTAGTCGGATATCTCTTGAGGAACTCCCAATACGTATCTCAAAGCTTCCTGAGTCAATCAGCCAATCCTCCAAATCCACATCATAGTAGCTAAATGCTCTTTTCTCTAAAATGAATTCTACCAGAGCTGTAGCACCCGGATCCAGTTCTATTTTATCAAAAGCGGCCAGTTTTTGATCGGGTCTGTCTACATAGGCCGATGGAGGGCTCACATAAACCTGAACAACTTCTTTCCCACGTACCTCTCCGGTATTCTTCAAAAAGAAGGAAAGCCTACAAGTATCATCATCGGCAACTACCTGATCGCTAAATGCAAGATTGCTGTATTCAAACGTTGTGTAAGAAAGTCCATGGCCGAAGGGGTACATGACGGGCAACTTTTTGGTGTCGTAGTACCGATATCCAATATAGATCCTTTCTTTATATTCGACTTTCCTGTTTTCTCCCGGGAAATTGAGGGAGGAGGAATTATGTTCTAGTTTGAGGGGGAAAGTTTCGGAAAGTTTTCCGGAAGGATTCCTGATACCTAACAGGAGTTCAGCTAAAGCAGAACCACTAGCTTGTCCCCCTAACCAGGATTCAAGAATAGCTTTGCATTGATCCGCCCAGGGAAGTTCTACTGCAGAACCATTGATCAGAACAACTACTGTATTCGGTTGAACCTTGAGGATTTCTTCGACCAGGCTATCATGACTTTTGGGGAGTCGCATATGACTTCTATCGCTTCCTTCAGCTTCAAATGAATCAGGCAGGCCTACAAATACAACGGCAACATCACTTTTTGATGCAGCTTCTTTGGCCGTAGATAGCACTTGCATATGAACTTCATCCGCTTCATTATTGTAACCCTCTGCATAAGTTAACTGAACATTTTCTGGCAGTAAATCACTCAATGCATCAAAGGCATTATCTGCTAGGGTAGCATTTACCCGGGAGCTTCCTGCCCCTTGATAGCGGGGATGCTTGGCGAAATTTCCTATAAGGGCAATAGAAGAAAGCTTGTCAAGCTGAATAGGAAGTAAGTTGTCTTCATTTTTTAGGAGGACCATACTCTCAGCCGCTACATCCTTGCTCAGTTCGTGATGCTCTTCTGTATCAAAAGATGCTTTCGTCTGTCTATTACTATCTGCTTTGAAAACAACATCTAGCAGATTGCTTACCATTTTATCCAATTCCTCTTCGGCCAACTCTCCATTTTCAACCGCCTGAATAATTTTGGGAGCACTTAGTGGATTATCAGGCATTTCCAGATTCAAGCCGGCTCCTACTGCTTTTTCTGGATGATTTACCGCCCCCCAATCAGAAACTACAATACCTTCGTATCCCCATTCATCTCTCAGAATTTGAGTCAGGAGACGGCGATTTTCACTGGCCCATATCCCGTTTACCTGGTTATAGGCAGCCATGATAGCATAAGGTTGGGCTTCTTTCACTACAATTTCAAAAGCTGTAAGATAAATTTCCCGTAAGGTCCGCTCATCTACCATTGAATTGCCGATCATGCGCTCGAATTCCTGATTGTTGGCAGCGAAATGCTTTACACAAGCACCGACTCCTTTACTTTGCAAGCCTAGAATCAGAGAAGCAGCCAGAATTCCTGCCAAAAGGGGGTCTTCGGAGAAATACTCGAAGTTTCTCCCACCTAAAGGAGATCGCTTGATATTGATACCCGGTCCAAGAAGGATCTGTACATCATGGCGCAAACATTCCTGTCCGATAGCTACCCCTGCCTTATAGATAAGATCAGCATTCCAGGTCGAAGCCATAGCTGAGGCAGTTGGAAAACAAGTTGCTGCAACGCTTGCCCCTAGAGCTACAGTGGGATCTACTTTACGCAATCCATGTGGCCCATCAGACATGTAGATGGAAGGGATTCCCAGTCTTTCAACCGGAAAAGTTGACCAGAGATCCTGGCCTGACATGAGCTTGGCTTTTTCTTCTAGACTTAATTGGGATAGTATATCGCTGTTCACCTTGTTTCTAAGCTATATGTTGTTAAGAAGTCTGAGATTGTTCCAGAAATTTTTTCGTCAAAACAATCTGACCACAATGATAGGCATCATGTTGTACAATTCCATGCAAGAGGATGTAAAATGAATAAGGTTTTTTTTCAACCTCCTTTTCCAGCAGCTTATCTTCCTTTTTACGAAGTAAGTCCCTGAGCATCTGACTAGAATTCCTGAGTTGAACCTGAGCTTTTCCCCAATTTTCTTCTGAAACCTCCTCAACTTTCGGCCAATCTATCTCTCCTCCTATTTCTATATGAAATCCGGCATTTCCTTTGATCCTTTCTATAGCGAACTTCCTCCAGGCAATGATATGCAGGACATATTCCCAGATACTATGACTACCTGGAAAAGGAGTTTTATGGGCGTCTTGCCAATCCAGGCTCAGGAGGGCCTCTTCCAGGGATTTTCCATGCCATGCCGGCCCTTTTTGGAGGGCTTTCATCCGGGATCCGATATTTTTGAGTTCTCTTTGCATGCTTGGGGAATAAAAGGCTCGATTTATGAGTCAATGTTAATAAATCTGTTAAAATAAATACTAGATTTACTTTAAATCTATCTGTAAAAATGAATTTTCCTTTCGAACAAAGCAGTTTTTGGAATGAACGGTTTGGGCAACAGGAGTATGTCTATGGCCGAGAACCCAATACCTTTCTTCGGGAATACCTCGAAGAAGCGCCTGCAGGTAGATTGCTTTTGCCCGGTGAAGGTGAGGGTAGGAATGCTGTATTTGCATCCAGCAGAACATGGGAAGTAGAGGCCGTTGATTTTAGTGAGGAGGGACGAAAAAAAGCCCTGAGCTTTGCTGAGGAGATAGGCGTCCGTATCGATTACAAACTGGATAATATCGCGACCTTCCAGCCTGCGGGTAAATTTGACCTCATTGCATTCATTTTTATTCACCCTTCACCCTCTTTACGAAGGGCTCTTTTTCGCCGCTATCTTAATTTCCTCAAGCCTGGAGGTAAGCTCTTGTTTGAAGCTTTTTCTGAAAGGCAGTTTGAGAAAGATACGGGGGGACCAAAACTCAAAGAATTCCTTTATACCCGTGAGGAATTGGAGGATATTTTTCGAGTGGTTACTATCGAAAAATTGACCGAGCAGGAAATCGAACTTCAACCCGGTCCTTATAGAGAGGGAACGGGATTCACCTTTCAAATGATGGCTAGTCTGCCTTCCGAAAATTAGGCGGCCTGTCTTTGAACGATCAACTTTAAGGGTTCATCTGAACTTACTTCTATCCAATGGGGGGTATGAAGGGGAATTTCCATACTTTCCCCTGCCTGCATACTTCTTACTAATTTTCCATGGAAATAACAGTTACAGGAACCGGCTAGCACCAGAAAGCTCTCGAGGTATTTATCGTGTACCTCTTCTTCTAACTTATCCTTGATCCAAACCAGCATCGTCCGTCTTTTTGCCGTCTTTTCAAGCATAATGGTATGAAGATTCTCCAGCTTTTCTGGCTTCTTATGTTCGGAGATCTTTTCAGCCCACCTTTTAAGAGATGCTCTAGTTGAAGCTTGGGGGGAAGAAAATTCCCCCGGGGTAAAAACCTTGTCAATGATCTGCTTTCTCATAGAAGATCGGGGACGTTTTTTATGGGCTTTAGCAAAATGTTCCAAAGCCTCAGTAATTTCAGCAAGATCTGCTTGTATCTGTGGAGAATCTTTGAGCCACTGTTCAACAAGCTTCATTTCCTCCTCTTTTGCGATTCCGAGGGCATACTTTTCTAGTAATTCTTGCTCTCTGGATGAATTAAATGATTTCATATTTTTTCTTGTTTTACAATGCTCCTCAAATAATTTAAGGCCAGTCGGGTCCTTGTTTTTACAGTGCCTAAAGGAATATTTAAATGTTTGGCAGTTTCAGATTGTGAATAGCCCTTGAAGTAAATAAACTCCATTAGGATTCGCTGTTCCTGTTTCATATGGATCAAAAGATCACCTAAGCCGATGTGATCTGTAGGTATACTTTCGGTTTGCACTTTTTCTGTTATGCTTAACGGAGAGTCCAGCGCAAATTTTGCTACTTTATGATGTTTGGATCGCAAAAGATCGATGGCTGTATTTCTGGAAATGCGTAAAAGCCAGGTGAAGAGTCGCCCTTTACTTTGATCATAACTTTCTATTTTCTTCCAGATTTTTACAAAACTTTCCTGCAAGGCATCCTCTGCCAAGGCATCGTTTTGGATAATTTGAAGGATGACCCCATATAAGGCATCGCTGTAGTGATCGTATAGATATTCCAGAGCTTTTCGCTCTTTCCGTTTAAGCGCTACAACCAACTCCTGTTCAGAGCTGATAGCACTGTGTAAGGGCTGGTTTTCCTGTGGGGGACTCATGGCGCTTGTTTCTGTAGTTGCGAATCTGTGGTGAAACATTTCTAATATACGAAAGCAAGCAGGCAATCGGATTTCGAGGATATAAAATAAAAGTAAGAACCCCTCTTCCAGATGAAAGAGGGGCGAAATAACTATCATTTTTTATCGGACCAGAACCTTATGGGTCTGTATTTGATTGCCTTTATCTTTTATATGAAGGAAATATATGCCAGGAGTTAAATCGTCGAGCTTAAAGCTAAAGAACTGTATGGCTGCTTTTCCGACTATTTTTTGTTGGTGAACTTTTCTCCCCTTGAGATCACGAAGAATAGCTGTTGCAGGATTTTTACTTTGAATTTCCAGGATCAACTCCTCTCCTGAACTCAGTGGGTTGGGGTAAATATTGCTAAAGCCGGGAGCTTCTACCTGAACCTGAACTGTTTTTGAATATTCAAATTTCCCATCGAAATCAATCGATTTGAGTCGATAATAATTTGCTCCCTCCTGAGGATGCTCATCATAGGTTTGATAGGATGTTAATTCTGTACCATTTCCTATAGCCTTTTCTTGATGTATTTGCTCAAATGCCAAAGCATCTGTGCTTCTTTCTATCACAAAGCGGTCAACATTTTCTTCAAGTGCCGTTGCCCAATCTAATTTCACCTGATCCTCAACTAAAGTTGCGGTAAAGTCTAGAAGCTCCACGGGAAAAATTCCTCCAGAAGGATATAGAAATTGTGTAGGCACGATTTCCTGCGGGATATTACTACTAGACCAGGAAAGTTGGGCGCTTGCATAAGCATTGGCCTGGTAGTACTCCATGACAATGGGGACACGGGTTCCTGCTGTCAGGGCGATACTTCCACTAAATTCCTGCACACTTTGATTTTGCCATTCATTTATAAGGAGGGTTCCATCCATCCATAGCCTCACTCCATCATCTGTATTAGTGAAGAAGGTATAGGTGCCGCTGACGGGAACTTCAATTTCTCCCGCCCATTTGACGGAGAAATTTGTCGAATTTAAGCGAGGATCCGGAGCACAATTCGCCCAGTAAAAATCTATTTTTGTATCTATTTGGCTGAATTCTAGATTAGTTAAATTAGCATCAGAATAATACTCTCCGAATAAGCCCGTACCACTTCCCAAAGTAGGATCAGTTACATAGAAAGACTGTCTTACTTTCGGCGCTTCCTCATAGGTACCATTTCCACCTTGTTTTGCCTCAACTATTACCAGACCGGGATTTCCATTTAGCGAAACTGAATTGCCTGAAATATTAGCGGGCCCAGCAATAATCTGATAGGTTACTCCCAATCCTGAACTCGCCGTTGCTCCGAGGGCAAATGAAGGATCATTGGTTTTCTTGCTGCTGATTTTGGGGAAGGTGATTTTCTGATTTGTTTTGTTGTTGCTGGAAGTAATGCTAAAGTCTATCGCGAAATGGTAATTTCTCTCCAAATTGCTTTGGGTGTCTGAACCCGGTGTTGGCGCAGCACCAACACTTATACTTCCGGATTCTGAGCCTAGCAAACCTCCCGTAGTCCAGATCTCATCGGCAGGACTTCCAGCATCATAGGGAATGACTGCCTCATTGCCCGGATCCGTACCATTAGCCTCAGCATCCATAAAGCCGATGACTAGGTCCGCTCCAGCTGGCAGATTTATGGTTGGGGCGCCTCCATCGCTAAACGGAAATTCATTATGGCCCGGAACATATTCTGTATTGTAACGAGTATCCCCAATAGCAAGAACCGTAAAGTCATTATCGGCATTTCTCTGTGCTATAAATGGCGTAACGGGATCAGCCTCCGCTTTGGCGAAGAATTTGAATTCATCTATACGGATGGTTTCTGTCCCACCGCTATTATTGGTGTGCCTATCACTTTCATTGATAATCATGACCGCTCGCCATCCATCGTAGAGCCCATCATCAAAATGGGTATTGCCAAGGGTAAATCCATTGCTCTCTACGTGGTCAGGACTAAGTGAATTGATCCAGTCTTCGATCAATTTTATGCCTTTAGCATCTCTTCTGTTTTTGGCTAAAGGAGGCATTGCAATGCTTTCATGTACGGACTTGAGTCTTTGATACAGAACAGATCTGTCGGGGTCGCCAGGAATAATTAGGCGAGCACCTGCAATGCCAATATCATCATTCACATTTCCATAAATAAGGCCCTGACTTTCCAGTGGAGTACCTAAACGCGCATCAAAGAAGGCTCGATTACCTGCGCCGGGTCTGTGACAATACGCACAATTTGCATCCAGATAAGCTCTTGCCCGAGCTTCCAAAGCTTGGCTGAGGTCATCTGTGGGGGCAGAAGTTTCTACATTGGCTAAAACAGCCGCATTAGTATCCACTGTAGCATGAAACATCTCCAGATGCTGTAGCGTTTTGATTTGATTCGCATTTCTACCACTCGTAGGATAATTGATTTTCTTGTTCAGTTGACGGGCACTAGGACCGAGCACAAAGTCTGAAACTTCATTATGACAGGTAATACATTCGCCCCTGCTCGGATAATACCAAACTACTTCTTTGGTACCGCTAGCAGTTTGCACAGTAAAACTGTCTTCTCTCGAGCTATTCAATAATTGAGCATCCAATTGATTATCCAGCCAGCGATAACTCAGGCCATAATATTCTCCATCATCTCCATGTACCATCAAACGAGTTTCTAATTTTCGGGTAGAGCTGGGATTGGTTTCATCTAGAACCAGATCAAAATGCTTGACTAATACTGCTCCTTTCGGGAACTGCCAATTACCTTTTTCTGAGTAATTAATCTTTTCTTCGGGCGTATCATGATCGCCGTCATTGGGCACAATCATCCAACGGCTCTTGGCTGCACTATCTGACCAAAAGGGAACATTCAATTCATATGGAATGGCATAATCTTCTACTTCAAGGGTAGATAGGTTACTAAAGATTCCGGTTTGAGAAAGTAAGGCCGGAGCTGAAGGGGCGACGGAAGCAGGAGCCAGTTTGTAAATGCTACGGATATTCCCAAAACTTTCCCCTGCACTGATCATAAATATCTCACCATTGAGAGGATCCTCACCAAAGGAGACCAGTTCATCCGGATTAAATCGGCAAAGGTATTCCCGGCTAGCAGTTTTGCTAATATCATCATAGGTTAGGGCGTAGATATTATCATTTTGCCAATCCCCACAAATAAACTTACCGACAAGGCTGGGAAATTTGGAACCTCGATACACATATCCTCCGACAATTGCTCTTGCATCCGATCTGTCAAAATCAATGGCAGGTTCGGTGAGTGTACCCAAAAGAGGATTGGGAGGAGTGCGAGGAGCTGAAATGGTTCCTTCCCGAAAAGACCATCCGTAATTATTTCCTTTTTCGATAACATTTATTTCCTCACGATCTGACTGCCCGATCTCACTGGACCACAGCCTGTCTTCTACTTTATCATAGGACATCCGATAAGGATTTCTATGTCCGATTGTGAAATATTCTTCGAAATTGCTGCCACTGGGGTCCAGAAATGGATTATCATCTGGAATCAAATAACCGACACCGGAAATCTCATCTGCATTTCCTCCGGCATACGGCATTTTCTTAATAGGGGCATGACTTCTGCTGAGATCCATATCTACATCCAAACGCATGACTCCTCCTTCCAGATTATCATTGATTTCCTGTGCTGTCAGGTAACGGTATGAGTCCCCAATGGTAAGGTAGAAATAGCCATCATTATCAAAAGCCATTCCTCCTCCTCTATGAGAGTCATTGTACATCCGAATGTGAATCATCACCTGTTCACTGCTGGGGTCTGCTGCTACACTCCCATCATTAATGGTGAAGCGGGCCAGACGGCAATATGTATTATAGAAATTGCCCGGGAAACCGGTACCTAAAAAACCGCTGGGATTGGGAGTTGCGGCATCTTTCCAAGTATAATAAACATAGAAATATCCGCGATTAGGAGAGCCTGGAACCCCAAATTCAGGATGCAGGACTAAATTGTAAAATCCCCCATCATTCATTTGGGCTACATTAGCAGATATATCTAAAACCAGAGTTTTGCTGCTGGTGGTTTCGTCATTGGGAATTCTATAGACTCTTCCCCCTCTTTCACCTACATAATAGTGGCTTCCATCATGGGTAGGTACGATAAAGGAGGGATCCGTAAAGCTAAGGTTGGGGAAAGCATCCACAACCTCCCATTGAGCAACTCCCCCTGGCTTGACAGACGGCAATGCACCATCTATAAATTTGCCAACGGGTTCAGGAGAGTCAAGCCCTTGTATCGTTATTGCGAGAGGGATAACAAAGCCCATCAATCCAAGGGCGATGAATATGTAAAGACTTCTTTTCTGAAGCTGGAATTTTTTCAAGAGAGGACGCCGAGCAGTCGTAATGCTATTGTAAGAACTGTTGGTCAACTTCATGGCCAAATACAAAAATTGGGTAGGGGTGGTTGTAGATGACCAGACTGCGCGAAATAAAAAACCTTGCTAAACTCACGTGTATATTGTGTAGCACCTACGAAAACCCCCTTAATCGTGTTATAGTTAACATAAAATTGACCATATATGTAAGCCTATTCAAACAACATTGTGTCAAAGGGTGGGATTAGTTCATGCTTGGAAGGTTTCTCTGTATAAACGGGAGATTAAGTTTTTTGCCTGTCCAATAGAGAATTTTTATAATTCGATTATTTAAATTATCGGCATTATTGAATTGTCTTCTTCGGCATCGTATTCCTTTTTTATAATAACATGCCCATAGAAAAGTGGCTGTAAAATTTATTCAAGTATCGGGGATATGCATACAAATTCATGGTCTTACTGAGCTACTTTTGTTTGGACGTTAGATGTAAAACCTTTATAGAACATGAAAAAAGTCATCATAGTTACCGGAGCTTCTTCCGGTATAGGAAAATCTACTGCCCTTCAGCTTATCAAGGAGGGGCATAAAGTTTACGGAGCTGCAAGGAGATTGAATAAAATGCAGGAGCTGGTAAATGCTGGGGGAAATGCAGTTCAAATGGATGTAACGGATCACGAGCAAGTAAAGGAAGAGATAAATAAAATTATTCAAAAAGAAGGACGGATTGATGTCCTCGTGAATAATGCAGGATTTGCAATCTGGGGAGCAGTGGAAGAAGTGAGTTATACAGATGCAAGCCGACAATTTGAAGTCAATCTTTTTGGGTTGGCGGAAGTAACCAAAGCAGTTTTACCTGTAATGCGAAATCAGAAATCAGGTAAAATTATTAATGTCTCTTCTATTGGCGGAAAAATCTATACTCCTTTAGGAGCGTGGTACCATGCGACTAAACATGCACTGGAAGGATGGAGTGATTGTCTAAGATTGGAAGTAAAAGAATTTGGCATTGATGTTATCATCATAGAGCCGGGAGCAATAAAAACAGAGTTTGGAGAGGTGATGACGAATAATTTTTCCAAGTCGGAGAATGGGCCTTATGCTCAGCTAGCGAAAGGCATGGAAGCAGCCTTGGAAAATAGCGAAAAACCCGGGAACAGTTCTGCCCCTCAAGTTATTGCAGATACCATTTCCAAAGCCATAAAAACTTCGAAACCCAAAACGCGATATGCAGCTGGGAAAATGGCATCCCAAACCTTATTTTTCAGACACTGGTTCAGCGACCGATTTTTCGACAGCCAGATTTTGAGAATGATAAATAGCATGGCTAAAAGATAAAGCCATCATCCACCATAATCCAAGGGGAAGCTTATTTTAAGCTTCCCTTTGCAGCTTCTACCGTCTTTTCAATATCTTCTTTCGTCAAAGCGGCAGAAAGGAACCAGGATTCATAGGGGGAAGGAGGAAGATATACACCTGCTTCCAGCATATCGTGAAAGAGTTTACGGAAGCGATCATGATCTCCGGCAGCCGAGGAATCCAGATCAGTTACTGCATCTTCATTAAAGTGGAGGCTGATCATAGAACCAGCTCGATTTATTTGATAGGGAATTCCTGCTTCTTTACAGATACTTGAAAGCCCGGACGCCAGCTCAGCACAAGTTTTATCTAAATCCGTATAGATAGAAGGATTTGATTTGAGTTCTTTCAGGAGGGTTAAACCACTGATCATGGCAATCGGATTTCCAGAAAGAGTTCCAGCCTGGTACACCGGACCTACAGGAGCCACATGGTCCATAATTTCTTTCTTTCCCCCATAAGCTCCCACAGGCATTCCAGCTCCAATAATTTTTCCAAGGGTTACCAAATCTGCATCTATGCCGAGATATTCCTGTGCACCACCAGGAGCCAAGCGGAAACCCGTCATCACCTCATCAAAAATGAGTACGATACCTTCCTCGGTACAAATTTTACGCATGCTCTCCAGATAACCGGGGAGAGGAGGAATACATCCCATATTTCCTGCTACAGGCTCCACGATAATGGCTGCAATTTCCCCTTTATGTTCAGTTGCTAGTGTCTGGATTGCCTCGATGTCATTGAACGGTGCCAATAAGGTATCTTGTGCCGTCCCCGGAGTTACACCCGGGCTATTAGGAATCCCCAGGGTCATAGCACCACTACCTGCTTTGATCAGGAATGAGTCTCCATGCCCGTGATAGCATCCTGCAAACTTAATGATTTTGCTTCGGCCTGTATATCCTCTCGCCAAACGGATCGCACTCATACAGGCTTCCGTACCAGAGTTTACCATACGAACCAAATCAACATTAGGAACCATGTTGCAGATAAGTTCCGCCATTTCGATTTCCAGTCGGGTAGGAGCTCCGTATGAAGTGGAGGAAAGTACTTGTTCGCGGATAGCCTCAATCACGGGAGGATAAGCATGCCCCAGAATCATGGGACCCCAGGAACCGATATAGTCTATATATTTTCTATCATCTTCATCATAAAGATATGCACCTTCTGCCTTTTTGATGAAAAGGGGACTACCTCCTACAGATTTGAAGGCACGTACAGGAGAGTTTACTCCTCCTGGGATTGTTTTTGCAGCTCTTTCGAAGAGATTTTTACTAGTAGGGTACATATTTGTGTTAGCGTTCGAGAGTGTTAGGGTATTAGGCTTAGAGATGTTTTGCTACTTCTTTGGCGAAGTAGGAGGCAATGAGGTCTGCACCGGCTCTTTTTATGCTGATGAGCGATTCCCACATAGCAGCTTCTGCGTCCAACCAACCTTGAATCCCAGCAGCTTTGATCATGGCATATTCTCCACTTACCTGATAAGCTGAAACCGGAATTTCGACTGCTTCTTTCACCTGACGAATAACATCCAGATAAGCCATGGCAGGTTTTACCATAACAATATCCGCTCCCTCGTCCTGGTCATCTACAGCTTCCCTTACACCCTCTTTCCAATTGGCCGGGTCCATTTGATACGTCTTCTTATCTCCAAATCCGGGAGCTGAGTCCAGCGCATCTCGAAAAGGGCCGTAGAAGCTACTGGCATATTTCGCGCTATAAGCCATGATGCCGGTATCGGTAAAGTCATATTCTTCCAAGGCCTCACGGATCGCCAAAATGCGTCCATCCATCATATCGGAAGGAGCTACAAAATCAGCACCTGCTTCAGCATGACTCACCGCCATTTTCGCCAAAACATCTACCGTCTCATCATTGACAATTTTACCATCCTCTACGATTCCGTCATGCCCAAATGAAGAATAAGGGTCGAGGGCTACATCAGTCATCACGCAAAGATCTGGTATGGCAGATTTGATGCTGCGAATACTTCTTTGCATGAGACCTTCAGGATTCAGGGCCTCAGTTCCTGCATTATCTTTGAGGGAATCATCAGACTTTACAAAGAGCAATACACTCTTTAAGCCCAGATCCCATATTTGTTTTACCTCTTTTTCAATCAGATCAAGGCTATACCGATAATAGCCTGGCATAGAAGGGATTTCTTCCTGTTTACCACTACCTTCTATGATAAATAATGGGACAATAAAATCACTCGCATGAAGACGAGTTTCTCTAACCATTTCTCGGATGGAGGGGCTTTGTCTTAATCTTCTACTTCTCCTTAGGGGGAAAGTTGACATATAAAAAATGAATGTTTTGTGTGCTTAGGCAAGGGAATTCAAATTCTCACTGGCCCAGTCTCTGGGTTTGAGAGCTTCCAGTAGTGCTGCTTCACGACTGCCCGCTTCTGGTTTATGATTGTATTCCCATCTTACAGTTGCAGGAAGACTCATCAGAATAGATTCTATCCTTCCTTTTGTCTTCAAGCCGAAAAGGGTTCCCCGGTCATGAATCAGGTTGAACTCAACATATCTCCCTCGACGGATTTCCTGCCACTCTTTTTGTTCTGGAGTAAAAGGAAGCTCTTTTCTTCTTTCGACTACCGGAAGATAAGCAGGCAAAAAGCTCTTGCCCATATCGGTATTGAAGGCATACCAGTCCTCTATGCTCTTTTCCTCCGAGTTCTTTAGGTAATCGTAAAACATCCCACCAATACCACGGGCTTCATCTCTGTGCGCATTGAAAAAATATTTATCACAAGCTTCTTTGTACTTGGGATAAAGATGCTCACCATGTGGATCTGAAGCAGCTTTGAGCGTTTTGTGGAAATGAATGGCATCTTCCGCCCAGAAGTAATAAGGCGTCATATCTGCTCCCCCTCCAAACCAGCGATCTACAATTTCTCCATCCGCTCCATACATCTCAAAATAGCGAAAGTTAGCATGGACCGTAGGAACCATGGGATTGTGAGGATGAAGTACCAAAGAGAGTCCGCAAGCAAAAAAATCGGCTTGCGAAACGCCCAGGTTCTTTTGCATAACTTCTGGCAATTTTCCATGGACAACTGAGGTGTTTACGCCTCCTTTTTCAAAGACTCCACCATTCCGTATGATGCGGGTTTTTCCCCCACCTCCTCCGGGTCTTTCCCAGGCATCTTCTTCAAATTTTCCACTTCCATCTACTCCTTCCAGACCTGTACAGATCTCATCCTGGAGTTTATGGATATACTTGACAAAATTTTCTCTAATGCTCATTAGCCAAAACTTTTGATGGTATCAATGAAAGCTTTTGCATGATCTACGGGAACATTGGGTAGAATTCCATGTCCGAGGTTGGCGATATATTTTTGGGTTCCAAAGCCTTCTACCATTTCGCGGGTCATGCGTTCAATTTCCGGAATCGGACCTAGTAATCTCGATGGATCGAAGTTTCCTTGGAGGGTAATATCATTTCCTGCCAGCTTTCTTGCTTCTCCAGGTCTTACGCCCCAATCAACACCAATCGCGGCAGCTCCGCTAGCCGTAAACTCAGGATATGCATGGCTACACCCTTTGGCGAAAAGAATCATCGGATGTGGCTTGAGTGCCTCTACAATTTGCTTCAGGTATGGCAGAGAAAACTCCATAAAATCATTGGGAGCTAGTAATCCTCCCCAGGAGTCAAAGAGTTGCAGTAAATTGGCACCCGCTTCCATCTGAGCTTTCAGATAAAGAATAGTAGCATCTGTAATCTTTTGCAGAAGTTTATGTCCAGCTTTGGGTTGGGTAAAGCAGAAAGCTTTCGCTTTTGCAAAGTTTTTGGAACCCTGTCCCTCAACCATATAGCACAATAACGTCCAGGGAGCACCTGCAAAGCCGATCAAAGGAACATCTGCAGGCAGAGTCGATCGAGTCAACCGTAAGGCATCCATGACATAGTGAAGACGATCTTCAATGTCACTAACTACAATATTGTCAACATCCGCTTCAGTTTGGACTGTTCTTGGGAGCCTTGGCCCTTCTCCCGGATTGATGGTTACTTCAAAATCCAGTGCTTGAGGGATTACGAGGATGTCGGAGAAAATGATGGCAGCATCTACTCCTACTTGATCTACAGGCATTACAGTGATCTCCGTAGCTAACTCGGGGGTTTCTACTCTTTCGAAAAAGCTGTACTTCGCTCGCAATTTCATATAATCCGGCAAGTACCTTCCGGCCTGACGCATCATCCAAACGGGAGGGCGAGAAACTTCTTCCCCTCTAAGGGCTCTCATCAGCAAGGCGTTTTCTATCCCTGTACTAACTATATTCTGCATAAGCTTTTTATATAACAGGACCTAAGCCCTGAGTTCTTCTCTTTTAATTTCTTCTATGATTGAATCAGCTCCCGCTTGCAGGGCTGTTGAAGCAAATAAGAAACCCGCATCCTCGGCTCCTTGTTTTGCAATTTTTTCTTCCAGATAAACCTCACGCTTTCCATCTAGGCTGTTGACCTTTGCCCTGAAAAGGATTTCTTCTCCTTCTATCACCGCATATGCCCCCACGGGCGCCGAACATCCACCTTCCACGCCATTTAGAAAGTCTCGCTCAATCTTTCCTGTAAGGAATGCTACTTCATCATTAAGTACTTGAAGATTCTCAATGAGTTCCTGATCTGAGGACCGACACACCAAAGCGATAATGCCCTGAGCAGGTGCCGGGATCATCCAGTCCAGCAGCCAATGACTTTCAGGTAGCATGTCCAATCTGTCCAATCCGGCTTTTGCGAAAACCGCTCCCAGGCTATCGGAGGCTTCCAACTTTTGTAAACGGGTAGGAACATTGCCCCTAAGGCCAAGTACTTCAAAATTAGGATATCGATGTAGCCATTGTGCTTTTCTCCTTGGACTTCCAGTGAGAATAGAACCGCTGGAATCAGTCTGAGTAAAGAGATTTCTGTCTCCCTTATATACTAATACATCAAAAGCAGATGCACGGGGTAAAACTGCTGCAAGCTCTAAACCCTTAGGAATGACTGTTGGATAATCTTTGAGGGAATGGACTGCCAGATCAGCTTCATTATTCAAAAGTGCATCATCCAGTACTTTTGTGAAAAGTCCTGTACCTCCAATTTGATGCAGAGGCTTATTAGTAATAAGGTCGCCTTTGGAACTCATGGGACGAAGCACGCTCTCAAGTCCGTGTTCTTCCATGCGCGTTTTGACTGTATCAGCTTGCCACAAGGCAAGTTTACTTTTTCGGGTTCCGATTCTGATCATGTAGCCCTGCTTTCTTCACTCAATCTAAATATGCTCTCTATAGTTCGTAAGCTGTCTTCCGGATTTTCGCTTTGACTAGTAAGGTGCAAGGCCACTTGACGGGTGATTTTGAGGATGATACGATCTGTAAGTAAATCCACCTGGCCCCTGGCATCTTCATGGATATCCTCTTTTAGCCTACGCATCTCGCGAGTTTTGATTTCCTGAAGATTTTCTTTGATCGCATTAAGCATAGGAGCAAATTTTCTGTTTTGCAGCCATTTGCCAAACTCTGCTTCTTCCTCTGCAACAATCTTCTCCGCTTTGGGAATTTCGGTTTTTCTCTTCTCCAAACCTGAATTCATCACTTCAGCCAGACCATTTACATCTATGACTTTGGCTTTTCCTTCTTCCATCAGTTGTACATCTATATTTCGAGGTACAGATAAGTCGATCAATAATTTGCCTGTTTCTTTTCCTTCAAAGTGCTCCTTTGAAAGAGTAGCTTCTTCTGCTCCCGTTGCAACTACTACTACATCTGATTTTTGAGCTACTTCACTCAAACGATTTATAGGAGCAATTTCAACCGGATACTTCATCGCCATTTCTTCAGCTCGGGTCAAGGTCCTATTGATCAGGGTGATTTTTGCCTGGGGAAACTTTCGGTATAAATTGTCGCAGGTAGCTCTTCCAATTTTACCAACTCCATAAAGTAGGATATTAGGAGCTGTATGTTTGCTCTCCCATTGTTTTCTGATCGCCTGTACGGCTGCATAAGCCAGAGAGGTCGTACCACTACTTAGTCCGGTCTCATTCTTTATCCGCTTACTGCTTTTGATTACCAGGTTGATCAGCCTCTCCAACATCGCATTGCTACACTGCATCTTTTTGGCTAACTCAAAACCTTGTTTTACCTGGCTAATGATTTGAAAGTCTCCAATAATTTGAGATTCCAGTCCAGAGCCTACACGGAAAAGGTGGCTAATAGCTTCGTTTCCTTCTCTGAGGTATCCAAATTCTGCAAAGCTCTCTGCCTTGCCTTTACTATATGTTAGCAAGAGATTGAGCAAATCATCTGCATGTGGCGCAAAGCCATAGATTTCTGTTCGATTGCAGGTGCTAACTGCAAAAGCACCTGTACCGAAGCGACTCTTATAGTCCTCCAATAAGGCTTCCATGGCTTCATTACTCAGGCTGAAGGCTTCTCTGGTTTGCAGATTTGCCTTTTTGAAACTAAGGCCTATTTGAAAAAAACGATCCTCACTTTGCAGCATGCTCAGGTACTGTTCTGATGTATTGTGTTACAAAAATACCCCTGAATAGGGAAAAAAAATGCCCAAAAAGGAAGTATAAATATCAAAAAGAGAATTTGATACCTTATTTAGATTCATTATAAATAAGATGCGTCTAATGCATTTTAGACGTTTTTTTAGAGTAATTCCTCCGGAAAAAGTTACTTCTTGGAATGACTTATGTCATTTTAGGTAAAAAAATGTCGAAAAAAATCGAACATTTTTGCCGGATTTTTATTCTACCTTTGTATTACCAAATTGGATATTCACAAATACATGAAACAAGCAGTACTGATCGTAAATCTGGGCTCGCCAGATTCTCCTGAGACCAAAGACGTAAGACCTTACCTAAATGAGTTCCTTATGGACGAGCGGGTAATTGATGTACCTCTTCTCCTGAGAAAATTGCTGGTGCAGGGAATTATTCTAAATACCCGACCCAAGAAATCCGCCAAAGCCTACAAGAAAATTTGGTGGGAAGAAGGTTCTCCGCTTATTGTATTGAGTTATCGTTTCTTTGAGCTGCTCAAAAAAGAACTGCCGATTCCTGTTGAATTGGGCATGCGCTATGGGAATCCTTCTATTGAGTCTGGCATACAAAAATTGCAGGATGTAAATCCCGATTTAGAAGAAATTTTCCTGGTTCCGCTTTATCCTCACTATGCGATGTCCTCTTTTGAGACGGTGGTGGTAAAGACTGAGGAAGTAATCAATAAAAAATATCCCGGCCTGAAAGTTCAGACTTTAGCGCCATTTTATGATGATGTGGACTATATAGAGGTATTGTCCGAAAGTATGCGTCCTTATCTTGAAGAAGAATACGATCATCTGCTATTTAGTTATCATGGTATTCCGGAGCGCCACCTGAGAAAAGGAGATCCAAGCAAATCCCACTGTATGAGCCGGAAAGACTGCTGTGAATTAGCCAATGCAGCTCATCATACCTGCTATCGTCATCAGGTATTTCAAACGACTCATTTGGTAGCTGAAAAATTGGGAATTCCCAAAGAAAAATATAGTGTCTCCTTTCAATCTCGTTTGGCAGGAGAGCCGTGGTTGACCCCCTATACAGATAAGGTACTGGAAGAATTGCCAGCTGAGGGTAAGAAGAAATTGTTGGTTGTTACGCCTGCTTTCGTATCTGATTGCCTTGAGACATTAGAGGAAATCGGAATGGAAGGAAAAGAAGAATACCTCGAAGCCGGAGGCGAATCCTTTACCCTGATTCCCTGTCTCAATGATAATGAAGCCTGGGCGAGGGTTGTCGCTAAATGGTGCAAGGAACATTTCCGCCTGGAAGAATTTGCTCATTCCTGATCCTCTGTTTACATGAAGACTCAAATTGCTATCATCGGAGGAGGGGTTTCTGGCATGACCGCCGCTTTTTATCTGCATAAAAAGGGAATTCCATTTGTTTTGTTAGAAAAAGAAGGGAAAAGTGGGGGAGCCTTAAAGAGTGATTGGCAAAAAGGGTATTCTTTGGAAAGAGGTGCTAATACAGTGGCGATGAATGCGGAACTTCAGGAAATAATCCAGGACTTGGGATTAGAATCCGAAATTGAAGTTCCATTCGAAAGCAGCCATAAACGATATATTTATAGAAATGGGAGGCTTCATGCCTTGACACAATCTCCCCTTTCCTTATTCAAATCAAGTTTACTGGGCCGATCTGCCAAATGGCGTTTGGCTCAAGAGCCTTTTGTTTCCTCCAAATCAAATGGAGAAGAAAGTGTGGCAGAATTCTTTAGTCGGAGAATTGGTAAGGAAGCTTATGAGTACTTAGTCGCAGCCGGTTTGCAAGGAGTGTATGCCGGAATACCAGAACAGATGCATATGAAATCTGTGATGCCTGCTTTGGTACAGATGGAGGAGGAAAAAGGTTCTTTGTTGAAAGGACTAATTGCTCGCCAAAAGGAAGCAAAACGATCTGGAGCACCAAAAAGAAGCATTTTTGCTATAAAGGGAGGAATGAATCGATTAGCTGAAAAAATCCGGGAAGTATGCGGTGATTCTATCCAGACTGGTAAAGAGGTAAAAAAGCTAATTAAGGCTGATGCTGGGTATCAGCTTGTGACTGAACAAGGAATTATTGAAGCCGAACAAGTCGTTTATGCAGCTCCAGCGTACGCAGCTTATATGCTAGAAGAAATGTCTCCAGAGCTCAGTAGAGCCCTTTTACGCATTCCTTATGCACCTATGGTATTACTGCATCTGGCTTATGATGCCAATGCCCTCGGGCAAGAAGTAGATGGCTTTGGGTTCCTCATCCCTCCAAAAGAAGATACGGCTTTGTTAGGGGCAATTTGGAACTCGGGGATATTCGCAGAAAGAACGCCTGAAAATCATCTGCTATTTACGCTCTTTGTCGGGGGAGCTCGGCAGCCTGAGTTAGATCCTGAGAATTCACAATCCCATATAGACAAGGCAAGAAAGGAGTTCGAAAAAATAATGGGGATCGAATCATCCCCTACCTTTCAGGATTTATCCTTTTGGAAAAATGCCATTCCTCAATACAACATGCAGCATCCGGAAATTCTGGATGAAATTCGTCAGGCAAAAGAAGCTCTACCCGATTTCCACTTGATCGGAAATTTTATTCAAGGAGTTTCGGTTGGGGATTGTGTAGCACGGGCGAAAAAGCTGGTAGATAGCTTATAAATCAGAGGCAAATTCTGTAATAGAATTAAAAATTAAGGCCGACTAATTTAGTGCAGTCGAAAGGCATTATCATATTCTGGCAACCTAGTCCCCGCGAATATTCGATTGGAAATATATTCTCCTAGCGCTGGACCATGTTTGAACGCATGCCCGGACCCTGCGCAGGCAAACCAAACATTTTCCATGTCCGGATGCCGGTCAATGATGAAATGTTCATCCGAACTGAGGCTCAATTGGCAAACCCTTGTTTCCAGTATGGGTTGATCTTTCAAGCCGGGAAATCTTTTGGTGATTAATTCCCTGACTCTTTTCAACTCATAGGTATTTACCAGTCGATCATCTTTATCAGGGTTGATGCTATTGTTATCCGGCCAGGGGGCTACTTTCAAACCTCTGGCTCTGATGTCAGGCATACCATAATAGTATTGAGATTCTTCTTTGATGTTAAGGCTCCAGACCGGGAAGTTGGGATAGCTGTATCTATCATCGCCAGGAGCCGTTCCTACAAAGAGAACATCTCGACGGAATACTTTTATTTTATCCGCAAACAGCTCGGGAAATAAGCGCGGAGTCCAGGGGCCGCAAGCAAATATGTAGGTGTCAGCGGATAGTTTTTCTTTCTGATTCAGGAGGATATGATCCTGTTTCCCTCCTACACTTTTTCCTATTTCTGCCTTGCCAATCTCTAATTTGCCTCCTCTTTTTACAAACTGCTCCCCTACAATGCGAATAGCCTCTCGTGCCATGAGGGTACTTCCTCCTTTTCCTCCGGGAAAATACATGCCGGATCTAATTCCCTCCATATCCATCTGGGGCCATCGATAGCTGAGTTCTTCATGATCAAGTATTTCTGAGGAGACTCCCAGTTCCTTTAACCCTTCCTGTTGCTTGAGCAGCTTTTCCTTGTTTTCCCCTAATCCAATCTTCAATCTTCCTGTCGGATACATGAATGAGGCACCCCATTCTTTCTGCCACCTATCCCAAAGCTCAAATGCCCGAATGTTCATTTTGCTATACATCCATCGATCGCCATAATCAGAACGCAATATCCGACTTTCTCCTCCCGAACTGGCCCTTGAATTGCCGGGACCATAGGCGTCTATGAGTCGAACTTTCGCCCCCAATTCCTGAAGATAAAAGGCAGTCCATACTCCAAATACTCCAGCGCCAATTACGATGATGTCCGAATTGTTGTTTGCGGAAAGTGGATTCAGTTGAAAGAGGCTTGAGCTTCCTCCAAAAGTAGCTGTAGTGGCGGCTATGCCCAGACCTTTTTTCAGGAAGGATCTTCTTTTCATTGTAGCTTTTGAAGGTAATAGGTTAACATCTAATTATGTAAGCGACTTATTGCGATTGGTACCCTTGAGAGAAGAAACGTTCTTCATTTAAAAGGTGAAAATAGCCATCATCACTTATAGAAGTTAAGCTTTGTCTAAGCCGAGTGAATAATTCACCGGGAAATTGTCGATGACTTGCTTAAGCTTTTGGTAGATCGCTGTAAAGCCTATCGAAAATAGGAAAGTTTTACAGAAAAGGATAGAAAGATTCGATTCTGAAAGAAGATTGGCAATGATTTCGAAAAGTTGGTTCATGACTTAGTCGCTTAATTTTAGGCTAAACTAGGCCTGCTCTCATAGAAAGTCGTCTCAAATCACTCCTGATACTCCTGGAAGATGTATCAGTAATGTTTTGAGACGACTCAAATAATTTGAGATCTATTTAAAAAGGGTAACTGTACCCGTTTTGTCTATAGTATTGCCAAGATTGTCTTTGGCCTGTACTCGATAAACATAGACCCCTTCTCGTACAGCTTTACCGTCCTGGCTGGTCCCGTTCCAGCGAAATTCAGGATTTTCAGTGGCAAAGATTTCATTTCCGAAACGATTGTAAACACTGATGCGGAATCTCTGTAAAAGGCGCGTAGCTATATACCATTCATCATTGATGCCATCTGCATTCGGAGAGAAGGCAGAGGGGACATGAACAACAACCAGATTTTTTACCTCTATCAATTTTTGGAACTCATAGGGACAGCCGTAAATGTCCTGTAGATTGAGAGAAACTATGTATTTATTCGGAAATTTATACTCATGCGCTGGTGAAGGTGTCAGAGCTGTATTCCCATCCCCAAAGTCCCAATTGTAAAGGTCTCCGGGTATATCTCCATTTAGACTAAAACTGACAATGGTATTTGGAAATTCTACTACTGTATCTGAGGGCATAATTTCACCTGTACCCACTGGATAATGAGTGGCTTCCACCAGAATCCTTTCACTCACACAACCTTCTTTACTCAACTGATCTACATAATATTGCTGAGTAAAGACTACAGGTGGAGTAAAGAAACTACTACTTTGCTGGAAAGGATCTTCATCAGTTGCGTTGTAATACCATCTGCTGATGCCCCCCGGATCAGGCACAGCTGTCAAGAGGGATTGCTCTCCGATACATACAGGATCATCACCTAAGTTAGGAGGATCAGGTTGGTAAATAATTTGATCTTTTCTCAAGCTATCTACACAGCCTTTATCAGTTTGGATATAAAGGGTTACGGGATAAACGCCACCTGAATCATACAAATGAACTGGATTTGTCAAAGCGCCTAAGCTATCTCCATCACCTGTATCCCACCACCAAGTGTCAATGAAATCATTGAAGCCAGGCAATTGTGGCATCGAACCTCTATATATGAAATGCGCACTGTCTCCATTACAGACATCCTCTTCCACTTCAAAATCTACAATAGCATTGGGCCATACCTGGATGAAACGAGAGGCAGTATCTCTACAACCTAGAGCATTGAAAGCTTCCATGAAAATCTGGTATCTCCCAGGGCGTGTGTAGGCGTAACTAAAACTGTCAATATTACTTTGGATAACTCCATCTCCCATTCGCCAACTCAAATTAGCTGCAGTTGAATTGGGATAAGTCGTTTGATGAACGATATCGATAGGAGCTCCCTGACAAGCAGTATTAGGTGTGATGAGGGTGATGTCTGGTTTATCCAGCACATTTATATCAACTGTTGCGGTATCATTACAGCCATTTACATCGGTAATGATTTGTTCTACTGTATATACTCCCGCTGCTGAGTAATTTTTTAAGGGTTGCCTCAAAGTACTGCTACTTCCATCTCCAAAATTCCAGAGGAAAGAGCGTGCCTGAGACGGACCCGTGTAATCAAATCCAAAGGCGTTGCCTATCACACATTGGTCCGTTTGGGCGTTGATGCCTGCATTGGGAGGTAAGGGCATGAAAATATTGGAGGTATAAGGTGCTGCTCCATTATTACAGAAATCCCCTACAAATCCTACCAATGATATGGTATAGTTCCCTGCTTGTTGAATAGGAGGGGAAACAACCAGATCAAAAGTATTGTCGAATCCGTTTCCCGCAGTATCACAATTTGGACTGATAACCTGTGAAATGGTATAAGGTCCATCAGGCCCGCTAAAAGCAAAGTCCGTAGGATCTACGGTATTGCATAGGATGTTTTCATCAAACGTAATTCTCACTCCAGTACAGAAACTGCTTGTTCCGGTTACATTGGGAGGAGTATCATCAAATAGTACAGCCGTAGACTGGCTAAAGTTGATGGTATATCCTGCATTGGATGAGGTGAAATTACTTACGTTTAATACAAAGCTGTCTCCTGCATTTACGGTAAGGCAGGGTTCAAACTGACCGGGACAATCTGTTCTCCCATTTGGTCCCGTCTCTCCTCCACAACCTGTATTAAAGGTCCAGTTACAGGCAACCTCCAAAGCAGGGTTGTTGGGAATTGCGGCACAAGAAGAATTGGTGATGTCATAAAGAGCCCAGTCATAGTCATCTGCAGAATCTACCGGACTTATGGTAAAGCAAAGTTGGCCACCAGTCTGGATGCGAAAGCGATACCATACGCTGTTACGTTCTCCCAGAATCATGCAGGATGTGTTACCGTCTATTTCATCGGAATCTCTACCTGCACCTCTATAAGAGTCAGGCTGAAAGTATACATCCTGGCAAATACTGAGTGCACCGAAACAATCCTGCTCGGGTTGTCTCGGAGGGAGTTGAGCCTGAACATATAGGGCGTTGGAAAAGAGCGTGAGAATGAGTGCAATTCGGAAAATTCTGTCCATAATCTTACATCAGCAAATAAAGAAAAATTGAGCTGAAAGAGAGATTCCTTACTTCTCACAAGGAGAATTTCTGGAATCCGAAGTCTGCAGTTTTTTCTTTGGCTTTTGCTTAAAACAGGTTAATACTTTTCTCAAATAAATAGCTCTCGGTATTTGGTGAAACCCGCAAATGAGCTTCAAAATCCATGTTTATTAAACATTTGGATAGGAATTTTTCGTCCCCGGTACATTTGCTTTTGATTAATAACCCCATCTTTTTGTAATCGTTTTATCTATAATAAAGATGCAGGTTTCTCTCATGAGTTCCCCCGTCATCCGAGAGCAAATATTACATGTTTACCCGAGCAATTATATGGCCGAATTTCCTCTGTTTGCCTATGCTTTTTCGACAAAAGAGCCTGAAACCTTAACACCGCGTAAATAATTCATTTAAGGAAATATCAGTGAAAGCGTTTATATTTGATCGAAAATTGAATATTTCTGCTTCTTGTATTTGGGGTAAGCACTTTTAAGATAGTTTTTTTTAACCTGTGCCATTTTCATCTGTATGATGGAGATGGTCAAACACCCTGACGGAGCTTAATTGTTTCATTTAAAAAATCTTTGACATGGCATCATTAGCTCAAAGAAATGGACAGTTGGGTCGTAGGTTGTCTGCTCATTTGCTCAGGCGGGTAACCTTCGGTCCTAAAAGGGCAGAAATTGATGATTTTGCATCAAGGACTGCAGACGAGGCTGTCGATTTGTTGATGAATTTCCCTCCGATTCCCCCTCCCCCCGTTGATCCTGCCACCGGCCTTACCTGGGTTGTTACCGGCCGTGGTGGAGCTAATTCTGATGACGATGATCTTAAAGCTATCGTCAATTCCTGGTGGTTACACCAAATCTTTGATCCCAACCTCGCGGTTAATGCTGTGCAGAAGGTATTTTTCTTCTTGCACTGCAGCTTTGTGACGGGCCTGGATGTCATAGAATACAGTGAAAACCACTACTATACCCTTAGGCTCTTATATCATTATGTAGATAAAAGTTACAAGGATCTTGCACTAAAAATGTGTCTCGACAATGGGATGAATGATTTCCTCGATATAGGGGAAAGTGAAAAGAATAGTCCCAATGAAAACTTTGTGCGAGAATTCTTTGAACTATTCACCATTGGAAAAGGTCCTCAAATCGGTGAAGGTGATTATACTACCTTTACGGAGCAGGACGTAGCAGAGGCTGCGCGTTTGATGACGGGTTTCCGTCGTAACGATGCCTGGGATGATCCTATAGGATTTGATCCGGATACTGGACTGCCTAGAGCTACTTTTGATATCGGACGTCATGATACCTCTGATAAAATCTTTTCCAATGCCTTCCAGAATACCATTATTACCGGAAGGGCCCTTGAAACGGATATGCTCCTCGAAGTTCAGGAGTTTGTGGACATGATCTTTGCCCAGGACGCAACAGCCCTGGAGATCACCAGAAGGATGTATAGATTCTTTGTAAGACCTCTGATTACCCAGGAGGTTGAAGATGATATCATCGTTCCTTTGGCCAACAATCTCAAGAACAACAATTATCAAATCATTCCGGTCCTCAAGCAACTACTTAAAAGTGAACACTTTTATGACGAGGGCAATCCGGATACTACGGATGAGATAGTTGGAGGATTGATCAAATCTCCACTGGAACTGCAAGCTGGTGTGATTCGATTCTTTGATCTTCCTATTCCTGATCCTACATTGGACGCATTTGAGTCTTATGTAACTTTCTACCGTTTCGGGATTCAAAGACCTCAATCCGAGGCTTGTTTTGATCTTTTCATGCCTCCAGAAGTAGCCGGTTATCCGCCGATTTACCAAAATCCGGATTTTAACCGCTTATGGATGAATTCAAAGTCCCTTCCTGCAAGACATCAGATTATCGAAGAACACATTTATGGAAATGCTCCTCTTCGTCTTGATCTGATGGCATGGGTAAATAACCCTGCCAATATCACTGATTTTGCAGGCAATGATCCTATGGGAAATCCTGGCCCTCATGCCGGTGCCAGAATTGCGCATCATCTGGTTCAGGAATTGATTGATTATCTATTGCCGGAAGGTATAGATGCCAATCGATTCTCTTACTTCATGGATGAAATCCTGCTTGACAATCTCAGCGAAACCAGCTGGATGTTTGAATGGGATGATTATGTAGCTACACAGGATGATACAGCTGTACGTCTGCAAATCGAGAAATTGGTTCGCGGCATCCTCCAGTCTCCTGAATATTCATTAGCATAATGCTCTTAACGTAAAAATTATGAAAAGACGAGATTTTATGAGAGGAGCATTGCCAATAATAGCAGCTCCTTTGGCACTGGGTGGTGTACCTGTACGTGCAATGGCCGAATCCCTGATGACTAGCTCTTTCACTTGCGAAGAGGTCGGGGATCGCGTTTTAGTAATTATTCAATTGGCTGGGGGAAACGATGGCATCAATACTTTTGTTCCTTTAGACCAATACAATACTTATAGAAATTTGCGTCCTCGTATTGGCATCGATAATGTGGGCGTGAGAAGATATATCGACCTGGATACCACTTTGCCAAGCAATCAGCAGATTGGTCTTCACCCGGATTTGGGCGGATTTAAAAACCTTTATGATCAGGGAAAACTTAAGATCGTGCAGAATGTCGCCTATCCCAATATCAATGGATCTCATTTTAGAGGGACTGATATTTGGTTGAGTGGAAAGGACGGTCCGAGTATGGTTGAAAATCCAGATTCCGGTTGGTTTGGTCGCTATCTCGACCATAGATTTACCAATTATCCGGATCAGTATCCGAGTACGGATATGCCTGATCCTCCAGGCCTGGAATTTGGTAGCCATATTGTATCACTGGGCTTTCACAGAGCTATGGGAATCCCAATGGGTATTACTCTGAGCAATAACCCCAGTAACTTCGGAGCACAGGTGAATGGTTTGGGAGGAGCACTTCCGGATACCTTTCCTGATTCTGATTATGGGCGTGAACTCCAGTTTATCACGGATGTAGAGCGTACCACCAATGTATATGCGCAGCGTCTGACGGATGTTTATAATATGGGATCAAACAGTGCCAATGTTACCTATCCGATGACCTATCACTCCAATGCGAGCCGATTCCAGAATAACCAACTCTCTCCTCAGCTGAGAACTGTTGCAAGACTATTGGCTGGTGGAATAAAAACCAAGGTATTCCTCGTAAGAATGGGAGGTTTTGATACGCATGAGAATCAGGCCCTGATGAATAAGCCATCTTTCGGAGGCCATGGTACCTTGTTGTATCACCTTTCTGAAGCAGTCAATGCTTTCATGGAAGACCTCAAAGAACTGGGACTTGATGATCGAGTAATCGGTTTGACTTTCTCAGAGTTTGGTCGCCAGGTTGGAGAGAATGGTACATTTGGAACAGATCATGGAACTTCGGCTCCAATGGTTGTATTTGGAAAAGGAGTTGATGGAGGTGTCTTGGGTAATAACCCAGACATTGTAAATATCAATCGTAACCGTTTGGTAGGCTTTGAATGGGATTACCGTCAGATTCTTTCCTCCGTTATGATGGATTGGTTTGGCGTAAATTATGGTACGCTGGATGTCATGGAACTTTACGATAACGCGGTCAATCTGCCCGATATTGTCAACTCCAATTTTATAGATGATCAGGGCAATACGATTGATTTTAAAGCTGATCCTTCCTGTGATCTCACGGTAGATCTGCCTGCACCTACCGGTGGAGGAGGTGGTGGCGGAGGAGGTCCCACAAGTATTAATCTCTTCCCCGAAGGACAGGCACTCAATCTATGGCCAAACCCGGCTTCTGCTCAGATGAAGCTTACGCTAGAATCAGAAAGTATGCAGCCGGCCACAGCAGGAATTTTTGATTTGAATGGGAAATTGGTGAAAGAAATACCTTTACGTCTGTTCAATGGAGAAAATACCCTGGATCTGGATGTTAGTGATGTGAAAGAAGGAACTTACATCTTGCATTTGATGGCCAATCACGGAAATAGCTTTAGTGCGAAGCGCCTGGGCTATGCAAAATTCGTGATTAGTAGATAGGAAGTTTTTCAATAGTATATCTATGAGCCCCGTACCTTCCGGTCGGGGCTTTTACTTTGCTGAAAGGGAGAGAAATTCAGGTGCAAGTATTCAAGTTCAAATTCAATAAAGATTACCCCCTCTACTTGAGCTTTGAATTTGTACTTTATCTTTCCTTTTGGAGGAACCAAACTTTCACAACAAAAAAAAAGCCGGACCCAGAGGATCCGGCATGAACCATGTATTGTTCAGAATCAATTGTTTTTCTTTTTTCTCTCCTGGAGCGTTTGCTCAAAGAGCGATTTTTCTCCCGCTGGCTTCTCCTTCACTTTTTTCTCTTTCTTATTCTTCGCATTCTTTTCCTTAGGTGAATTTTTACTATCTGCTACGGGAGCCTTATCTTTTGTAGAAATATTGGAAACCTTGGTTTTCGTGGATTCATCTTTCACCCGCTCTCTCCACACATTTACTTCCCCTCTCCCTAGATCAAGCGTGCCAACATACATCGTATTATACGGGTCCATGGGAACACGCTGAGTTTCTTTGCCAAAATTCATCCCAAACCAGAAGCCATCTCTCCAACTCTTTTGCATACCCATTTCCATACGATCAAAGGATAGCCTCATTCGCTCGAATATTTTCCTTACCAATGCCTGTTCCAACAACTTCTCATCTGTATCAAAACCAAAATAGCTAATACTTCCTCTGCTCATGGTTCTGAAGGAAGCCGCAGCACGTCCAGAATAGTATTGAGCGCCATGTGTAGCGATGGGGATACTTCCTGAAAGTTCGAGCACCTCTGCCCAGTTGTTCCATTTATAACTTTGACCTTTATGGTTGATTTTGCTTTGGCCGGTTCCCGGAATTTGATCGGTATGAACGACTTTCGCTCCTATCAATTTTTCAATTGGACTTGAAGGACCTTTGGCCAGATAAGACCCAGAAGCATCTTTACTCGCAGATCTTGCTGTGAAAATCACATTTCCTCCTTTTTTCGCAAAGTCTTCCAGCCTTTTAGCTAATCTCTCATCTATGTACTCATATCCTGCAACAATCAGTACTTTATACTTAAAAAAGTCCTGATTTCCCTGGATAAATTTTACCGGACAACCCATAGATCGAAGCACTTTATGATAACCGGATAGATGTTCTTCGTAATCCCAACCTTCCTCTTCGCTTTGATATCGTGAGTTTCTCAGGAGTTGAGGACTATATAAGATGGCAGTATTTCTACTTTTTATACTGGCAGGTATTTCTACCAATTTGGGGTATTTATCGCGGATGAGTTTTAGGTCCGCCATAAATTGTTTGTAGGTCTCTCCATAAGCGGTCAGAGACTTTCCATCTCTTTGGATTAGGGCAGCCTCAGCATTTCCAATATGAAAACTCGGTTGACGAAATCTATAAGGACTAACAAATTGATTGCCACTTGCTAGTGCATTGTACAAGGCAATGCGCTGAGTCTCGGGCGTATAGCGATTCCCTGCATCTTCACTAAAGCCTAGTGAACCGGTACTTTGAAAAAAAGCATTGGAATAAGCGGTTGACAATCCCATTTGGAAGGCATCTGCATATCCCCAAAAATCGTTTGACCGAGACCATGATAGGAAATCCAACTTTTCATATTCCCAGGGATTTTGAAAAGAAGCCATTTCTTTTATATGCAGGCTAATCCACTGACTTTCGGGTATATAAGCTGCTAATTCTTTGATTTGCTCTTGTAAAAAGCTTTGTAGTTCATCGGCTCTGAATTTGCGGAAGCTTAAATTCATGAGCGGATGCTCTATATTTCCTTTAATCGGAAGGTTAATTTCTCCAAAACTCGTATAAGGCTCCCCCACAAAAGCCATTCCCCAGGCTGTATTTAAAGAATCAATACTCCTGAAATTTCTTTCGAGATATTCTTGAAATTGTTTTTGGGCAAACTGACTTCTATCGATTCCCATCCACTGCTCTTTACTGAGAGAAGGAATCACAAAACCTGCAACTGCATCATTATTGGCAAATTTTCGGGCCATTCCTTTCACCAGACTCTGGACAGCATTTTGGTAAATTTCATTGGAAAGTTGAGGAATACCTGCATTGGAAATATTTTCATAGGATGAACGCAACCAGGCAGGTGCATCCATAATAGGAATGGTAATAACTACTTCCAATCCAGCTTGCTTTGCCAGCATAACCACTTTTTCCAAGCCTGCCAGATTAGTCGCTCCCTCAGATCTTTGCCATGAGGCCCACGCCTTGTCTCCAATATTGACAAATTCAATCCCCATATTGGCCATCTGCTTCAGGTCTTTTTCCCATTGATCTTCTGGCCATTGATGTGGATAATAATTTACCCCTGGAGCAATCAATAATGACTCACCAAAGGGAAGATTCGATTTCACACTTTGGGCGTGCGCAAAAGGATAGGGCAATATCAAGGCAAGGAGGAAGAGTGCCCGTAATAACATAAGAAACTGTTCTAGTAAAAGAATTATCAAAGAATAGCCCAATCTACGAACATGTATAGAGCAAAAAGAAGCTAATTGTCTGTTAGGAATAACTTGCCACCTCAATGGTATCCAAGGCTACCTAATTAGTTTGAAAGCCCGAATTGAATCGTCTTTTTACTCTTTTACTCAAAAAAATCAAACAAAATTTACAATTTGAGGCCTCGAATCATTCGCCCATATTCCCAATATTATCTACATGAATTACTTAGCTCGACCTTATATCCTTGCCGAAACAACCTGGAAAGAAGTAAAGGATACTGATTTTGATGTTGCTATCCTTCCCTGGGGTGCGACCGAAGCCCACAATTATCATCTTCCGTATGCTACCGACAACATACAAGCCGATCATATTATGTATGAAGTCTGTAAGCGTGTATGGGAAGCTGGCTCTAAACCGATCTTGTTGCCTTGCATTCCTTTTGGGGTAAATACCGGGCAGCTAGATGTAAAACTTTGCATCAATATGAATCCGAGTACCCAGTATGCAGTCCTGAAAGATGTGGCAGAGGTAGTGCATGAAGCAGGAATCAAAAAGCTCTTGATCTTTAATGGTCATGGTGCCAATAATTTCAAAAATATGATCCGTGAACTCTATCCCATTTATCCGGATCTATTTATTGGTGCGCTCAATTGGTTTCAGTCTGGAGGAGATTGGAAAAACTTCTTTGAGCATAAGCCGGATCATGCAGGCGAAATGGAAACCAGTGTTATGATGACGATCGCTCCTCAGTGGGTAAAGGATTTGTCAGAAGCAGGAGATGGAGCTGCAAAGAAATTTCGATTTAAAGCTTTTCAGGAAGGTTGGGTGTATTCACAGCGGAAATGGACTTCGGTAACGAAAGATACTGGGGTGGGAAATCCCTATCAAGCAAGTGTAGAGAAGGGACAGCGATTTTTGGAATATTGTATTGGAAATATCACGGAATTTTTAAAAGAGTTTTGTAAGACGGAGCCGGAGGATTTTTATGTGTAAGGGGAAAAGTGTCCTTGGGTTCTTGTATTCATGTGTTCTGGGAAGAATAGCTCCAGCAACTCAGCCCCCCCAATACATTACTAAGCGGATTGAATAACAAGGAACAAGGAACAAGGAATAGAGAAGGTAGAAAGGCAAGTGTTCTTGAGTTCTGGAAGGATTGGCTCCAGCACGTCAGCACCCCAATACTTTACTTAGTGGATTGAAGAACAAGGAACAAGGAACAAGGAATGGAGATTGAGGAAGTTTTATCTATCCCCTTCTTACTTCTCCATTCCTTGTTCGTTATTCTTACATCATCTCCTCCTATCCTTTCTCATAATAGCCTCCATAATCATCGTCATCATCGTCCACACCGAAATCATCGATGTTGAGCATGCCGCTGAGGAGGTCTTTGAACTGAAGGCCAGATTCCAGGCCTTGTTTACTAAGTAGGGAATATTCAGCAAGGCCGTGGAGGACAAATTCCTTCAAGAGGTATTTCTCATCACCGGCTGCTTTGGGATGATAGTCTTTGACCAGTTTATCGAGTCCGGGAATCGCGTCCAGATCTTTTCTGAATTCTTTTTCCGAACTATTGTTCATGAGGTCTACTACATGTCCACGTCCAAACCACTGAGTAATATCACGGTAAGGATTTTCGGGAGCGTTTCTTTTGAGCTTTTCTGGATTAGGGAAATAGTCTACAAATGAAGAACGTATGGCTTTGCTGATAAGCTTGGAAGCTACAATGGCCGGACCTTCCTGTTCTCCTTCATACACCAACTCAATCTTACCAGTAATAGCTGGAATCACACCCATCAAATCCGCAATACGACTATAACCTTTGTTTTCTCCATTTAGGATACTTCTTCTTTCCACTGCAGAATTCAGGTTTTCGTAAGCCGAAATGGTAAGACGAGCAGAAACTCCACTCTTTTCATCTACATACTCACTCTCTCTTGCCTCAATCGCTACTTGTTCTACCAGCTTAGCACAAAGGGGCGCTATTTCTACGCTTTCTCTCTGAGCTTCTGCCAAACGAGCTTCCTGCTGCGTAATTGCCAGAGAAAGATCGAGCGATTTAGGATAGTGGGTAAGAATCTGACTTTCGATACGGTCCTTTAAAGGCGTTACGATGCTACCTCTATTGGTGTAGTCCTCGGGGTTGGCCGTAAAGACAAACTGTACATCCAAAGGGAAACGTAACTGGAAGCCCCTGATCTGGATATCACTTTCCTGCAAAATATTGAAAAGTGCTACCTGAATACGAGGTTGAAGGTCTGGCAATTCATTAATGGTGAAAAGACCTCTATGGGAACGAGGAATCAATCCAAAGTGGATCACTCTTTCATCCGAATAAGGCAGCTTCAGGGTCGCCGCTTTGATGGGATCAACATCTCCAATCAGGTCAGAAACCGTTACATCTGGAGTAGCCAGTTTCTCAGCATAGCGGGTATCCCTGTGTACCCATGCTATCGGGCTGTCATCTCCATGCTCTGCAATCAGGTCGCGGGCATAGCGGGAAATTGGTTGAAAAGGATCGTCGCGAACTTCTGAGCCCTGAACGATGGGAATGTATTCGTCCAATAGATCGAGCATTTGTCTGGCGATCCGAGTTTTTGCCTGTCCTCTTAGTCCCAATAAAATGATGTTGTGTCGGGAAAGGATGGCTCTTTGTATATCGGGTATAACGGTTTCCTCATAGCCTAAAATCCCCTTGAAAATAGTTTCACCTGATTTCATTTTCAGAATCAGGTTCTCTCTAAGTTCGTCTTTAACACTTTTCGGGGTATATGAGCTGGCTCTAAGTTCGCCGAGGGTTTTTATCTTTGTAAGCGATGAAAAATCAGGCATTAAAAGAAATCTTTGTTGAATTTGTAAAACATGCTATTGAGCAAATTGTTCAACAGGGATTTGATTTGAAGGCTGTTGAAAAGACGCTTTGTTAGCAAATAAGATTTGTAAGAAATTATGTCAGGTCTGAAGTTAGTACCTTATCTATTAACCCCAAAATACGAAAAGGGTTATGAATACATTTGATCCCGATTCCTTTGCGAAAATCCTCCTTTCTGGAACCTTTGACTTTGAACAAATGTCTGAGGAATTATGGCACTATCAGTTAGACCAGAATAAGGTTATACGGGATTACTGCAAAAGGTTGGGCAAAGCAGAGCGTCAATCCATTCCGATCGAATTTTTCAAGCATTTTGAGATGCGAACAGGGGATTGGCAGGAGGAAACCATCTTCGAAAGTAGTGGCACGACCGGCCAGACGCCTTCCCGCCATTTTGTCAAAGATGTTTCCCTTTATGATCAAATTACAATTCAGGGCTTTCATCATTTTTTTGAGGAAGGGGATTATAAAATTCTGGCTTTGTTGCCTTCTTATCTGGAAAGGGGGAGTTCTTCTTTGGTTCATATGGTGAAGAACTGGATCGATCATTTTGGACTTCCTGGAAGTGGTTTTTATCTCTACAATTTTGAGGAGCTGAGAAAGGCAATTTATGAAGCGATGGATGCAGGCGAAAAGATCATTCTGATTGGGGTTGCTTATGCTTTACTGGATTTTGTGGAGGAGGAGAAAATCAAGCTGCCAGCAGATGCGATTGTAATGGAGACGGGCGGGATGAAAGGGAGGAAAAAGGAAATGATTCGAGAAGAATTGCACGCTCACTTGCGAGAAGGTTTGGGCATAGAGATGATTCGTTCAGAATACGGTATGACAGAATTGATGAGTCAGGCATATACGGTGGAAAGTGGCCGCTTTCGTACGGCTCCCAGTATGCAGGTGTTGGTGTCTGACATTCATTTAAATCGACTTATCCAGAAACCAGGGATATCTGGCAGGCTTCATATCATTGATTTAGCAAATATTCATAGCTGTGCTTTTATTGCAACGGATGATATCGGGCGGATTCATGAGGATGGGAGTTTTGAGGTGCTGGGGCGTTTGGATACGGCGGAGATACGAGGATGTAGTTTGATGTATGAGTGAGGGAGCTTAGGGGAATGTGAAAGCATGTTTCTCATAATTATGAATTGTCATCCCGGCCTTAAACCAAGAGCCGGGATCTCTTGCAAGCACTTTTCAGCTAGAGATTCCGGATATCTGACAGATTCCGGGATGACAGATTGCTTTTATAGGAAGGAGTTGGGGTAAAGGCTTAGGCCCCTCGACTGGGCTCGGGTTTACATAGGTTATGAAACACAAATTGTGTCATCCTGAGCCTCTCGAAGGACCTAATTATTTGAGCTACCTTTTTTCCTCAGCCTTCAATGAGAATGGGAAAGGCAATTGGGTAGGGCTTAGGCCCTTCACTTCGTTCAGGGGGACAGGAGCTGTCTCTGTCATCCCGGCCTTAATCCAAGTGCCGGGATCTCTTGCAAGCACTTTTCAGCTAGAGATTCCGGATATCTGACAGATTCCGGGATGACAGATTGCTTTTATAGGAAGGAGTTGAGGTAAAGGCTTAAGCCTCTCGGCTGGGCTTGAGCTGACACGGGGTATTTTTATTTCAAAGAAAGCCCTTTTTTATATAGCAAAATCCCGATATTTGTAGCATGTTCAACAACTCCCTCTGTCTTTCTTGTAAAAACAAACGTGAGATCCGAAATAAGCGGGGAAGTGTCTTTTACCTCTGTGCTAAAAGCAGGGAAGATGCCAGGTACCGCAAATATCCACCTCAGCCAGTAGGACAATGTATGGGCTATGAACTTTTGGAAAAAGAAGATTAGAAATTTACCTCGGCCAATCTCGATACAATCCTGGCAGTCGCCGGACAGATTTCTGCATTTTTTAGCGTAAGCCCCAGTACCTGATGAAATCGCTTTCGATTGGTGTGTGGATATTCCCTACAAGCTTTGGGTCTTACTTCATAGATCATGCAATAATTATCGGGAAGGAGAAAAGGACAGGGCGCCGTATTTAACACATAATCCCTTTCCTCATCCATGTGAAGGTATTCCTTAACAAATTGAGAAGGCTTCATGCGTAAATGTTTGGCGATGCGCTCGATGTCGCGATCCGTAAAGACCGGACTGGTAGTTTTGCAACAATTCGCACAGCTCAAACAGTCGATTTCTTCAAAAACCTCCTCGTGCAATTCACTGACGTACTGATCGAGCTTCTTAGGTTTCTTTTTTCTCAGGCGGGCAAAGAATTTTCGGGTTTCTTCCCGTCTATCCTTTGCCCGCCGGAGTTCCTGGCCAAGTTCTTCTTCCATATACAATGTGAGTCCTGATTCAGACCCTAGATCTTCGAAATTCTTTGGGCAAAATTATAATCTTTTGAGGAGATTTTCAGCAAATACATGCCCGAAGGTAAATACTCCAGATTATAAACTTTTTTTATACGATCTTGTTCCTTGAAAAACTGATCTACTAAGACTTCTGAACCCGTTAAATTCACAATCTCTAACTTGAAAAGTCCTTGTTCGCTATGTTCAACGGCTACCTGTAATTGCTTGTTTATCGGGTTGCCCATCAGGGCAGTGTAGGGGATGATCGATTCCAGTTTTAAGGTACGCGAATAGCTGATTTCTCCTTCCAAATCTATAAAGGCGACTCGATAGTAAATAGTACCCTCTGCTCCTTCTTTATCTATGAAGGTAAACTGAGTTTGGTTGGGGAGAATATCCATTTGACCAATTTCATCCCAAAATCCCAGAGAATTCCTTCTTTCTACCATAAAATTCCCCGCACTTCCACTTAACTCCGCTCTCCAGCTAAGTATATTTCCTTCCAGGCTTCTTTCAAGGGAAATATCGGACCAGTTTATACCGAGTACAGGGGGAGGAGCTGCTGTAAGTTGTAAAATGGCGTCGCGGATATGGATTTTGAAGTTTTGGTCGCTTTCATAGCTGGAACGATTGTGTCCGAGTGAGGTATAGAATACTTTTCCGCCACCAATATTATCTTTTACCCAGCATACAGCTCTTGCAGAATCATAGTCGTTCACATTGCCTCCTCTTTCTGTGGTTCTGACTTTGAGTAATACGTGGTTATTAAGGCTATCGAAAAAGCCATTTTTCCAATAATAATATTCCTCGGCATGCTCCCAGGGATTTGGCAGATTTGCAATGGCTGTATTGCTGCTGGTATGATCCATGAAATTGTTGTGGAGGTTCCAGGTGTGGTTAGGTCCGGTCTGTACGCTGGCTCCGATGGTTTCTGCATAATAATCCCATTCGCCGGTCCAACCACCATTGGCTGTTGAATGGCGGTAGGTATCAGTGGCTGCATGGATGCCCATCATATTTCCTCCTGCGGCCATATACTTTTCGAAATGAGAACGCTGGGTAGAATCCAGAATATTTGCTCCGGAAGTATTGGCCCAGAGGACAATTTCATATTTTTTAAGGGTATCCAGCTCAGTAAATCTGTCGCCGGTATTATCGAGATCTACGGTGAAATTATGGGCGGTTCCCAAAGAGTCTAGCAAAACTTTGGTTACTGCTTCAGTCCCGTGATTGTAACCACCGGTTTCTGTATACAACAATATCCGAAATTGCTGGGCTTGCAATGAGGAGGTGAAAACTAAAAAAAGGAGAAGAAAGGGGTTGTTAAAATAGGTGCGTAAATTTAAGTGCATGTAAAAATTCCTGATTGTCCATCCGCGGATGAAAAGGAATCTTCCTTGCTTGTGTTTGTTTGAGATAAGCCTTCAGATCGACCCTTTCATCGACGGCTTGACACTGTCTGATTTGGGTAAATAAATTCAGGCTAATAAAAAATGAGTCAGATAAATATCTGACCCATTTGTTCACAACGCAATACTATTTTTTCTGTTTAATTACTCGCTTTGTATTTTCCATAGACGAAAGTACCTTTCTGTTCTTCCCCATTTTCTTTCGTCAATTTCCCTTGTCCGTGCATCCTGCCGGAATTGAAATCTCCCTCATATACTTTACCGTCTGCATAGGCATAAACGCCTTTTCCGTGTCTTTTGTCCATATTCCATTCTCCCTCATATCTACTTCCGTCGCTATATACATAAACTCCCTTTCCGTGGCGGCGACCATTCAACCATTCTCCTTCATATACATCACCATTGGAATGTGTGAGTTTTCCATGTCCAAAATAACGTCCGTTTTTAAATTCACCTTCATAAATTGAACCCGCCAGCGTAGTCAATTTTCCTGTTCCGGTCATTCTGCCATCCTGCCACTCTCCTTCGTAAATCACTCCTGAAGAAAACTCCATAGTTCCTTCGCCATCTTTTCTACCATTGACCCAATTACCTGTATAGGTATCTCCGCGGTTATTGATCATTTTTCCTACGCCATTTCTTTTGTTGCGGGAAAAACCACCTTCATAGACATCTCCATTGGAATAGAAATACTTTGCGGTACCTTCTACCACACCATTTGTCCAAATTCCTGTGATCTCAGTACCATTGGGGTAGGCAAGGGTTCCATCCCCATTTTGTTTGTCCTCCAACCACTCTCCCTTATATACACTTCCGTCAGCAAAAGTAAACTCCCCGAATCCGTCCATCTTTCCTTTCTTAAACTCTCCGACATAGACATCTCCATTGGTATAGGAATAAGTTCCCTGACCGTGTTGTTCATCATTTTTCCATTCCCCTTCATAAGAAGCTCCATTCGCAGTCTTGTATGTCCCCGTTCCATGGCGTTTTGCAGAGCGCCATTCGCCCTTATAGTTATCACCATTTGGATATGAGTACACACCTTTCCCAGAGTCACAATCTCCTTTGATACACTGAGCCAACAGGGGCGCCTGCATAAAAGACAGGCTGGTAATAGTGAATAAGAAGCAGGTAATCTTGGAAATATTATTCATTATCATGTTGGGCAAGAATTCAAATATGTCCCAAAAATAGCTGAAAGGGCATCAGCCAACATGCGGAATCCTGCATAATTCTTACAAGCGTTCACATAGAAGGAGAGTTGAGCCAAAACAGGCTAAAGCTCTATGATTCTGGATTGACAAGCGTATTGCGTTTTTTGCAAAGATTGAACCAAAACGCCCCTAAGACTTCATTTTTGATTGAACACGCACATAATATAGCTAATATTTAGGAGAAAATGTGCATAAAATTGCGGATGTAGGGTTTGGTAAAATTGTACGACTTTTCGGATTAATGCAAAAAAAAGAAGACAAGAATCCCTTATTCTTTACTTTCAGAAAAGGATTATTGGGCATTTTTTGATTTGTTTGATCGCGACCTCTTTCGGAAGGACGTAATAAATATGGCACCCAAAAGTGCACGAAATATTTTTTCGATTTTTTCCGAACACTGGGCTTTCACCATCCGTTATTATTAACAGTAAGTTAAGCCAAGTCGGCTATTTTACGCATAGTGTACACTTCTTTATTCAGCTAGCGAAATGGACAAAAGCAAAGAAAAGATTCAAAAGGCCTATTTATCCTATGTAGAAGAGCATAATGAGCGTCCCGGCTCTGTCCTCCTTTTCGCCAAAAGCCTAAAAATGGAAGAAGCAGATATCTATAACTTTTATGGCTCCTGGAAAAGCCTCGAGGCAGACATTTTCCTCAACTTTATGGAAAGTGCTATCGAAGCTCTTAAAGGAAGCAAAGAATTTGAAGAGTTTACTGCAAGGGAAAAGGCATTGAGTTTCTTCTTTACCTGGATCGGAAAGATGCAGGAGCACAGAAGCTTTGTCAAGTTTATACACGAACAAGACGCTACGCCTTTTATAGGACAAGGCTATTTACAGAATACAAAAGACACTTTCGTTTCTTTCGCACGAAAGCTAATCAAAGCGGGAATAGAAAATAATCAAATAGCAGATCGCTGGCTGGTGACACGTAGCTATCGTCAGGCACTTTGGGGTATGGCTGCCACTATCTTTAATTACTGGCTGGGAGATGGAAGCGCCAACTTCGAGAAAACGGATGCCTTTATAGAAAAAGGAAGCAATTTCTTTTTTGACCTTATTGAACCCAATGCCCTGGATTCTGGGTTCGACTTCGCGAGGTATGTGATACAAGGAAGATAAAACGTGTTCGTGTGTTGGGGTGCTGTAGTTATTGACATTTATGAAACTCAACGCCAACACACCAATACGTTTCCAACGTTAAAAACTTATGGAAGAACAATCTCAAATCCCCATATCCAAGATCCGCAGAGCAGGCAAGTTTGTCCGTACAGGGGCAAAAGTTGGTGGGAATTATCTGAAAGCCTACTCACAAAAGCTTCTGAAAGGTGAACTAGATCAGGAGGCCCTCGATCAAAAGAATGCTGAGGATATTTACGAAACTCTGAGTGAGTTGAAGGGAAGTGCATTGAAAGTGGCCCAGATGCTCAGCATGGATAAAGGAGTTCTTCCGAAAGCGTTTTCCCAACAATTTTCCAAAGCCCAATCTAAAGCGCCTGCCCTTTCGGGCCCTCTAATTCTGAGAACCATTCAGAAATATTTGGGTAAAAGTCCACTAGATATATTTGATGAATTTGAGATGAAGGCTGCTCATGCGGCTTCTATCGGACAGGTGCATAAGGCGAAAAAAGATGGACAGGAACTGGCGATCAAAATTCAGTATCCCGGAGTAGGAGATAGTGTTGTTTCTGATTTGAAACTGGTTCGGCCAATAGCTACGCGCATGTTTGGTTTTAAAGATCAGGATGTAGAGATGTATTTTCAGGAGGTAAAAGAAAGACTGCTGGAAGAAACCGATTATGCACTGGAGTTAAAACGATCCATGCAGATATCTGAAGCTTGCAAGGATTTGCCCAATCTCTTTTTCGCGACTTATCTACCTGAGTATTCTTCCGACCGTATTTTGACCATGACCTGGTTAGAAGGCCTGTCTTTGGAGGAATTGTTGGCAAAAAATCCCTCGCAGGAAACCAGAAATCAGATCGGGCAGGCCATGTGGGATTTTTACAACTACCAAATTCACGTCCTCAAGATCATGCATGCAGACGCCCATCCCGGCAACTATCTCTTCAGAGAAAGTGGAGAATTGGGGGTTCTGGATTTTGGCTGTGTAAAAGACTTGCCCGAAGATTTTTATAAAGCATTCATACAAATTCTCAACCCTGAGGTATTAAATAATGATGAGCTTTTTATGAAAGCCTGTTACGAAGCTCAAATCCTTGTGCCGAGTGATAGCCAGGAAGAAATTGAATTGTACTCTTCTATTTTCCGAGAATCCTGGTCCTTGATTAGCAAGCCTTTCGTAAGTAAGCAATTTGACTTTGGGGATAAAGACTTTTTCGATACCATTTATGCTTTTGGAGATGATATGAGTCGGAACCCTGCTTTGCGAAATTCTCGGGTACCAAGGGGTCATAAGGATGGCATTTACCTCAATAGGACCTATTTCGGCCTCTTTAGCATTTTACATGAATTGAAAGCAGAGATCGATACCCAAAAATACTCTCCGGAATTTGTTAGCTAGGCTAAGCCTTTTTTCGGCTTCCGGAATAAAGGCTGTATTTATAATAGCGGCATTCCAGGGGACCGTTGTACAAGGTGAACTTTTTATCTGGTCTCAAGCCTACTCTCTTTAAAGCCTGAATATTTGAACTCAATACCCATGCTTCATAGCCGCTGAATTGTTGTTTGAAGGTATCTCCCATCTGTTTATAAAGGGCTTCAAGATCTCTGGGCTGTAATCGTTCTCCATAAGGAGGATTAACAATCAGCACTCCGGGGCTTCCAGGAGAGCTTACTTCTGAAATATCTTTTCGTTCGGTAAGAATCTGCCCTTCAAATCCTGCTCTTTGGATATTTTCTTTGGCTATCTCAATATAATTGGAAGAAATATCTGAGCCTTGTACCATGATCGGAAGTTTTATGATTTGGCCTTTCGCTTCCTTTTTTATCGTTTCCCAAAGGTCTTCGTCGAAATCATTCCACTTCTCAAATCCATGTCCTGCTCTCAGTAATCCGGGAGCTGTTCGACTAGCGATCATGGCGGCTTCTATGAGGAGAGTACCTGATCCACACATAGGATCTACAAAATTATGTTCCCCTATCCACCCACTTTTAAGAATCATACCAGCAGCCAGAGCTTCATTTAAAGGAGCCGGATTCGCATCTAGTCTGTAACCTCTCCTGTGGAGAGAGCTGCCTGAACTATCCAGAGAGACTCCTACCCATTCATTACTGATATGAATATGAACCCTGAGATCAGGATTTGTTACGTCAACCGAAGGACGTTTCCCACTCTTTTTCCGGATTTGATCCACAATGGCATCCTTGCATTTGAGTGCTGCAAATTTAGAATGGCGAAAGTGAGGAGAATGAACCACAGCATCTATCGCCAATGTCTGGTAGGGGCTCAAGTATTTATGCCAGGAAATATGCTGTATGCCTTTATAGAGAGCATTCTCATCTCGGGCTTTGAAGCGATAAATCGGTCGTAATATGCGGAGAGCTGTGCGCAAATACATATTGGATTTATACATAAGGGCTTGGTCTCCGCGAAAGCTTACCGCCCTATTGCGCAATTGAATATCCTCAGCTCCCAGAGCATTCAATTCATCAACAAGAACTTCTTCCAATCCTTTGAAGGTTTTTGCCAGAAAAGAGTTCTGCGATTTTTTTTCAATTTTTTTTGTGGAATCTGAATCCACTTTTGATCTATCCATATAAACGAAGTGACAAAGGAACAAAAAGCATCCTTTAGCCACAAAGTTCTTTGACAAGGCTGTAACCAAACTAGGTATTTATGCCTAATGGAAATTGTATTAATTACATATTGTTGTGAAGTAAGAAATTGAGGAGAAATGTAGATTTTTCGGCCTTGTCTTTTACACATTTTTCCTTCCTATACATATTAGGAAAAGGCTATTTGTAACTGTAAACGCCTAATAGTGAAGAATAAAGCAGTTTTGGAAATTTTTTATTTACATAACAAAATATTCAATATTCTTTGCGTTTACGATTCTAATACATATTTTTGGCTGTAATTTTTTGGAATTTTACATCTAAATAAAAAGGCTTTCTGACATGTCTGACGAATCTAACAAACCAACAACATCATTTGCTACCGACGGTACTGAAATCAAACCGGCTAGCCCATTCAAAGGAATTTTTCCGATTTTAGCGATTGTTATATGCGCGATCGTAGCTCATGTTATCTTCTATTCAGTTTTTGGTAACTACAATAACTTTAAAGGAGGAACTGAAGCTCATGAAGCATACACCGCTTATGAGGAGAAAAAGTCTGCTTTTGAAGATGCCAATCCTGGTGAACTCTTCCCAGAAGAAGAACCAAAGCATTGGACTGATGGAGAACCCGACAATACTATGGGTCTTATCTACAAAGGTGGTTTCGTAATTCCTATTGGTATGACGCTGGCTTTGGTACTTTTTGTATTCACTGTTGAGCGCGGTATTACTTTGGCTCGTGCGAGCGGAAGAGGAAATACTGATGTCTTTGTGAAAAAAGTACGTCGCCTGCTACATGATGGAAACATCGATGGAGCTGCTGACCTCTGTGATAACCAGAGAGGATCAGTAGGAAACGTAATCAAGGCTGGACTCCGCAAATATCGCGAGATGGAAGCGGCATCTGATCTTGAGAAAGAGCAAAAGAAAACGGCTATCCAGGCTGAGATTGAAGAAGCTACTATGTTGGAGCTTCCAATGCTTGAGCGTAACCTGCCTATCATCGCCACCACTGCTTCTTTGGGAACACTGGTTGGTCTGATTGGAACGGTACTGGGTATGATCCGTGCATTCTCAGCTCTTGGTGAAGGTGGAGCACCTAATGCTGCCGAACTTTCAGTAGGTATCTCTGAGGCATTGATCAATACTGCACTCGGTATTACAACTTCTGCCCTCTCTATCCTCGCCTACAACTTCTTTACGACTAAGATCGATGGTATGACTTATGCCATGGATGAAGCTGGTTACAGCATTGTACAGACTTTCGACGTCAGAAACTAAATTATAAAGCAGAGGTCGATAAATAAGACCTCTGCTAATTTTTTCTGATCGAAAAGTCATTTCAATTCAGTTTATTTTAAACTAATAACCCGCTTAAGAATATGTCTAAGAAACCCAAAAGAGGAGTACCCGCAATTGATATGACTGCGATGGTGGATGTGGCATTCCTGCTACTCACCTTCTTTATCCTGACTACCACCAGTTTTAGAGAAGAGTCTAAAATTGAAGTAGACACTCCTTCTTCTGTTTCAAGCTTGACACCCCCAGAAAAAGGTCTACTGACCATTTCTGTTGGGTCTGAAGGACAGGTATTTGTTGGGCTAACCGACATTGGTACCCGTCAGCAGATGATCGAGCGTTTTGAAGGTGAAATGAGGGACAGAGATCCTAATTTTTCACTCAGCCCGGAAGGTAAAGCATATTTTGCTACCCTTCAGGAATTTGGCGTTCCCCATGAGGATATGCGCAAATGGCTGTCTCTAGACAGTGAATCCCGTTCAGAATTTGAGCACACTGGTATTTCACCACGCGTTACAGATTCTACTACTATGACTGGAAACGACCTCAAGGACTGGATCCGCTGGGGACGTATGTCTGACCAACGTATGCGCTTCGCTATCAAAGGGGACTCAAAAACTGAGATTCCTGCTATTGAAGATGTAATTTCTTCTCTACAGGATTGGGACGTTAACTCTTTCAGCCTGATTACAGCTCTGGAAGAAGGACCCTCTGAAGCTTCTATTGAAAATTAAACACGTTTCAGTTAACGAATTAAAACTTAAGAATTATGGCTGATGTAGATAGCGGTGGAGGTGGCGGCGGTCACAAGAAAAAAGGTGGCGGAAAAACCAAAAAGAAATCAACCAAGATTGATATGACCGCAATGGTCGACGTGGCATTCTTGCTTCTGACTTTCTTCGTATTAACAGCAACCATGGCTTCCAACAGTGTAATGGAACTTGCCATGCCTCCAAAAGCTGATGACGAAGAGCAAGAAGAAGATCGCTACAAAAAGATCATTGAGGAAAAAATTATGACCATCGTTCTCGATAAGGATGACAAGATTACTTACTATGTAGGTATTACTGAGCCAGAAATCGAGGAATCATCTTTTGATGATGATGGTGCTCGTAAAATTATCATGAGCCACTTGTATCAAGGTGGAAATGGTGCACCCCTTTGTTCAGAAGTAAATAATGCTCCTGGATGTTGGGACCCTATTTTTGTAGTAAAAGCTCGCCCAGAGTCCCGCTATAAAAACCTGGTTGATATCCTTGATGAGTTCGCCATTACAAAAGCAACAAAATACGCCATTGACAAATTTACTCCAGAAGATAGCGTGTTTATCGCTACAGGAGGAGTGATTGTTGAAGGTGAAGAGTAATAGCTCGTGCGCAGAAGTCCTTTCCTAACCGGTTTTCTCATAGGGCTCATACTCATTTTTCTTTTTGTTGTTCTCTTGTTTATTCAGGGGAAACTGGTTTTTAAGGAAAATGAGGGCCCAATGCAGATGCCAAAGAAAGAACTTAAGCAATCAGAGCAAAGTGTCGATAGCCTTAATCATAAACCGGAAGTGCTCGACACACTTCCAGAGGGGATCGAAACAGATTAGTACTACTCACGAACCTATAACAGGTTCACGTTCTTTATCATATTTGAGGGGAAAAAATTGAGCTGATTTGTGGAATATTATGACTGCTTTAGTCTTTATAATAAAGGCAATATTTATGGCAGACGTATCCACCGAAAAGAACCGATCTTCTCCAAAAAAGGGAGGTTCCAGACAAAAGCGAAAAACGACCAGGATAGACATGACCGCTATGGTTGATGTCGCTTTCTTACTCCTTGCGTTTTTTGTCCTGTCAGCTACAATCAATCATGCGAAAATGATGGAGCTTGTTTACACGCCCAATTGTCCCGAAGAGGAAGATTGTACCGTAGACATCTCTGAAGAAAAAATTCTTTCCATCGTTTTAGACAGTGCAGATGTAATTAAATACTTTGTGGGTAATGGCCCGGAAGTTCTGGAAACAGATTTTTCTAAAGAGGGTATCCGCACAGTACTGAATGAACATCTTCGTAAAGAAACACCCCTCTGTGGCGAAAAGGTACATCCGAATTGCTGGGATCCTATCTTTAGCGTAAAAGCCAGTCCTCATGCCTACTATAAAAATCTAGTGGACATTATGGATGAGCTTGCAATCGTAGGAGCCAAACGCTATGCAATCGTTGATTACAGCCCGCAAGACCGAATATTGATAGAAGAATCGGCTTTAGCCGAGAGAAATTAAAGACTTGTCTATAATCTCTCCGTCAATACTCTGACAGCTTTCGACCACAAAAGAATTTTGAGAATTTTTGTTATATTTGGAATACAAAAAATTTAGTTCCTATGGCACAAGTGCTAAAAGCGGACCTCGATGAAATGGTATTTGAAGACCGCGAGAAGCGTTACGGAGCTTTCGATCTAAGAAAGCGCTATCCGAAGCATCTCACGATCGGTACCGTTACTATCGGGCTTTTATCGCTACTCCTTAGCTTTGGTCCCCTCGTTGCGAAAGCAATGGGCTGGGTTAAAGAAAAACCAAAGTTTAAAACAGTAGAGGTAGTCCTGAGTATGGACGAACTACCTCCGCCTCCTCCTATGGACGAGGAAAAACCACCACCACCTCCTCCTCCCAAGGTACCACCACCGCAGGTACGTACCGTGGCCTTCCAGATCCCTGAACCAACTCCGGAAGAAGAGATCGATCCCGAAGAAGAGCAAACCATTGCAACCATTGAAGAAATTCAGGATGCACCGGCACTCGGATTCGAAGATAAGGAAGGGGAAGAATTCGGATTCTTTGACGGTAGCGTTGAAGGAGACGGTGAACCCGAAGTTATCGTAGATAACGAACCTGGCATTAGCGACTTCATCGCTGTAGAGGAAGAACCTAAGCCAGTTAATATAGAAGATATTAAGAAGCTGGTCGGATATCCACAGATTGCCCGTGATGCCGGTATTCAAGGACAGGTTGTTGTCCGTGTACTGGTGGACAAAAACGGAAGATATAATAAGCATAAAGTGGTAAACCAAATCCACCCGATTCTGGCAGAAGCTGTTGAGAAGCATATCTCTAAGCTGAAGTTTACGCCAGCCATTCAGGGAGGAAGACCGATCAAGTTCTGGGTAAACATCCCCTTCAACTTTAAGCTTCTGAACTAAGGAACTAAAATTCTACATAAAAAAGGCTCTCCAATTTGGAGAGCCTTTTTTTATTTGACGTGTTTGCGTTTTAGCGTTCGGGCGTTTTGAAAATTTCAATTACCAAACCCTAACACACAAATACACTAATACCCTAACACTCCAACACTCCAACACTCCAACACTCCAACACTCCCGCACGCCAACACGTTTTTTCCTTCCCCCTTTTATGGAATTTCCCTAATTCCCCAGTCTTATACATAAACAACAGCACATAAAAACCGGCTATCTGTCGGGGCTTGGAAGGTAGCAAGCCTTCGGGTATTCCAGCCCCGGCCCTATGTATAACACATTAATTTTTTTACGTATGGCTAAACACTTGAAAGCCGACCTCGACGATATGGTCTTCGAGGATCGGGAACGGAATTATGGTGCCTATTTTTTACGAAAACGCTATCCTAAATATTTGCGCATAGCGGTAGGTACAGTCGCCTTCATCGCCCTCTGTGGAAGCTTTGGGCCTCTGCTGGCAAAGAGTATGGGCTGGATCAAAGGGAAAGCGGAAATCACAGAAAGGATTGTGGAACTTACTCTGGAGGATTTACCTCCGCCGCCAGCACCCGATAAAATCAATGAACCGCCACCCCCTCCTCCGCCCCCCGAAACAAGAGTGATCAAGCAAGTGAGTTTTCAGATCCCAGAACCTTCTCCTGACCCGGATCTAGCGGATACAACTTCTATCCATAAGTTGGAAGACCTGGTTGATCAGAATCTTTCTTTTGCAGATGTAGAAGGAGAGGATGAGGATGTATTCTTTACGGTTGTCGGAGATGGAGATGAGCCTGAAGTGATCATTAGTTCAGATCCTTCCGATAAAATTTTCATCGTTGCCGATGAGGAGCCTGTTCCTGTAAACATCAATGAAATCGCCAAACTAATTGGATATCCGGCAGTAGCACGTCAGGCTGAGCTTCAAGGCAAGGTTGTGGTTAGAATTCTGGTAGACAAAACAGGAGCCTATAAGAAGCATAAGGTATTGCTTAACCCACACCCTATTCTTACAGAGGCGGTTGAAAAACATTTGGATAAATTGACCTTTACGCCTGCAATTCAAGGAGGACGGCCTATCAAATTCTGGATCAATGTGCCTTTTGATTTTCATTTGATCAATCATTAAAAAACGTGCTGGCGTGCGGGAGTGTTGGCATGAATCTCTGATTTAACACCAACACTCCAACACAGCCGCACTTCAACACGTTTTTTTTCTTATTTTTGCCGAAATGTCGGCTCCCAAACCCACACGAATGGCCATCCTTGCTTCTGGAGGTGGCTCCAATGCTCGAAAGATTATCGAATACTTCGCTGAAAGCCATACAGCGGAAGTAGTCCTTCTTGCCAGCAATAATTCCCAATCTGGTATTTTTAGCTTTGGGCCTGAGGCCGACCTCCCTTGTATCCATCTTTCCAAAGAGCAGTACCTTGACCCCGATTTTTTACTGGGACTATTCAAAGCTTACAAAGTTGACCTCATTATCCTCGCTGGATACCTCAAATTAATTCCCTCAAAACTCATTGAGGCTTTCCCCCGACACATCTTAAATATACATCCCTCTTTACTCCCTAAATTTGGCGGAAAAGGCATGTATGGTATGCGGGTACATGAAGCTGTAATAGCCAGTGAAGAGTTTCGTTCAGGCATTACTATCCACTTTGTAAATGAGGTCTATGATGAGGGAGAGATCCTCATGCAAAAAGCCCTGATGATCGATGAAAACTGGGATCCACAAACGCTTCAAAAAGAAGTGCAAAAGCTTGAACATCAGTATTTTCCAAAAGCAATCGAAAAAGTTTGTCTCAGACTTCAACAGGAAAAGAATAATGTTTAATTTCGCGCCTTAACTGATCACCGATTATGCAAATCAAGTCCGCCCTCATCTCCGTTTATCATAAACAGGGATTGGAACCCATCATCGCTCATCTTCAAAACCTGGGTGTACAGATTTATTCAACGGGAGGTACTGCATCCTATATTGAAAAATTGGGGGTTGAGGTACATCATGTGGAAGACCTGACTGGCTATCCTTCTATATTAGGAGGTAGGGTAAAGACTTTGCATCCCAAAGTTCATGGCGGGATTCTGGCAAGGAGAGATGTGGAGTCCGATCAGAAAGAATTGGCTACCTACGAAATTCCTACCATCGATTTGGTTATCGTTGATTTGTATCCCTTTGAAGAGACGGTAAGAAGTGGAGCCAGTGAAGAAGCCATTATCGAAAAAATTGATATTGGAGGAATCGCATTGATTCGTGCTGCGGCCAAGAATTTCAAAGACGTGGTCTGTGTGGCTTCTCAGGATTATTACGATGATCTGGTTCAGGTATTGGATGGGGGGAAAGGAGAGATTAGCCTGGAGCAAAGAAAATACTTCGCAGGTGGAGCCTTTGATGTGAGCTCTCATTATGATGCACACATCTTTCAATACCTAAAACCCAATGCTGAAGGCTTGAAGATTTCCTATGCAAAAGGGAAGAAATTGCGCTACGGAGAAAACCCACATCAAACGGGTTTGTACTATGGAGACCTTAGCGAGCAATTCGAACAATTGCATGGGAAGGAATTGTCTTACAATAATCTGGTTGATATTGAAGGAGCTCTGGAAATAGTTGATGAATTCGATCAGCCTTGTTTCGCCGTTATCAAACATACTAATCCCTGTGGATGTGCTGTTGCTGATAATTTACTGGATGCTTGGAAGCGGGCATTGGAAGGAGATCCCATATCTGCTTTCGGAGGAATCCTGGCGTGTAATGGGACCGTCGATAAAGCCATTGCTGAGGAAATTCATCCCTTGTTTTTCGAAGTATTGATTGCTAAAGACTTTACACCGGAAGCTTTCGAACTTCTTACCCATAAAAAGAAAAATCGTCGCTTGCTGAAAAGAACAGCAGATGCTTTACCCGCCAAGATTGTCAAAAGTATGGTAAGCGGATTTTTGGTCCAGGATAAAGACCGTAGAGAAATTACAGCCAAGGATTTGGAGGTAAAGAGTAGCAGGAAGCCGACAGAGCAGGAACTAAAGGATGTTCTTTTTGGAGATAAGGTTTGTAAGCATTTGAAATCAAATGCAATTGCTATTGTAAAGAATGAGCAATTGATTGGTAGTGGGATGGGGCAGACCTCACGGATAGATGCCCTGAAGCACGCTATGCAAAAAGCAGAAGAGAAAGGTTTTGACCTTGATGGAGCCGTACTTGCTTCCGATGCATTCTTCCCTTTTTCTGATTGTGTGGAAATGGCTCATAATAAAGGAATTGAGGTGGTTGTTGAGCCGGGAGGTTCAGTCAGGGACCAGGAGACAATTGATTTTTGTGAAACTCACAATATGTGCTTAATTTTCACTTCGGTAAGACACTTTAAGCATTGAAAATTTAGTAAATTTGAAAAAAGATTCTGCGCGGAAGTTTAAGGGCGAATGACGACTGTTTTCCCCACAGAATACAACAGTAGATAGAATTAGATGGGACTTTTTGATTTTTTCACCACAGACATTGCTATAGACCTCGGAACGGCAAATACCCTGATCATGTACAATGATGAAGTGGTTGTCGATCAGCCTTCGATAGTAGCGATTGATCGCATGACAGGGAAAGTAATTGCGATTGGAAGCGAGGCCAGGCAAATGCACGAAAAAACCCATGAAAAATACAAAACAATACGTCCGCTTAGAGATGGTGTAATTGCTGACTTTACAGTTGCTGAGCATATGATTCGCGGTATGATCAAAATGATCAATGCCAAGAATAAGTTTTTCTCCACGAGTTATCGCATGGTAATCTGTATTCCCAGTGGAATTACAGAAGTAGAAAAGAGAGCCGTAAAAGATTCTGCTGAGCAGGCGGGCGCAAAAGAAGTTTACCTCATTCAGGAACCTATGGCGGCTGCGATTGGGATCGGTCTGAATGTAAAAGAGCCTACCGGCCATATGGTAGTAGATATTGGTGGGGGGACAACTGAGATTGCAGTAATTGCTTTGAGTGGGATTGTAACGGATCAAAGTATCCGCATCGCCGGGGATGAATTCAATGAAGACATTCTGGACTATATGAGAAAGCAGCACAACATGCTCATAGGTGAGCGTAGTGCTGAGCGGATCAAGATCGAAGTAGGAGCCGCACTTCCTGAACTGGAAAATGCCCCGGATGATATAGAGATCAGAGGAAAAGACCTTATGACGGGTATTCCCAAGACGATTTCCGTTTCCTACCGTGAGCTTTCTCATGCCTTGAATAAATCCATTACCAAGATCGAGGACGCAATTCTCAAAGCACTGGAAAATACACCTCCGGAGCTTTCCGCAGATATTTATGACCGGGGGATTCATCTTACGGGAGGAGGAGCATCTTTGAGAGGCCTCGACATCCGACTGGCAGAAAAGACCAAGCTACCCATTCACGTAGCAGAAGATCCTCTTAAAGCCGTTGTGCGTGGAACAGGGATCGCATTGAGAAATCTCGATGACTTCAAGTACCTTATGAGCTAATTTTAGCTAAGGAGATATGTATAGACTATTCTCCCTTCTTTCTAAATACCGAAATGCCATTTTATTTTTGGTACTGGAGCTGATCGCCTTTTTTTGTATCATTCGCTATAATGATGCGCAAAGGCATATCATGGGCGATGCCCTTATGGACTTTAGTGCTTCTATTTATAATAGCCGCAGCAATGTAGACGAATTTTTCAAGCTAAGGTCGAAAAACGAAGAGCTAAAAGCTGATGCTAAATATCTACAGGAAAGATTAGCACAGGCTGAAAGGCAGATTCAGGCATACAAGTCCCTCCTGGATTTGGATTCTCTAAAAAAGATTGATCTCTTAGCGGTTGAAAGAGAAAAACCTTACAGCTTCATTCCTGCACATGTAGTTAAGAATACAGTTCATAAGAACTACAATTATATCGTCCTGGATAAAGGCTCTGAAGATGGGGTAGAAAAAGATATGGGGCTGGTCTCCTTGCAAGGGGTTGCCGGCCGGATTATTCGAGTCGGTGAAAACTACTCCCTGGCATTAAGCGCCTTGAATCTTACCTTTAAATTATCACTCCAGGCCCTGGATGATAGTGCACGTTGGGTAGCAGGTACGGCAGGGGTTTATGAATGGAATGGAGGAGATCCCCGATTTGCCTACTTAAAATCTATTCCGGAAACTGCCGAACTTAAAGAAAACTATACAGTAGTTACCTCTGAGCATAGTCTCATCTTTCCCCCCGGATACAAGGTTGGTACGGTTCTCGAATTAGGCGATAAGCCAGAGGAAGGCTTCTTTAATGCCACAATCAAATTGTCTACCGACTTTAGTAAGCTGGACAATGTATATCTGGTAAAAAGTAGCTTCAAAACGGATATAGACTCCCTAAGCCAAAATCTCCCGGGTAATGAATGATTCTATCAAATATGGCCTGGGCCTTATGCTCTATCTCTTTTTTCAGGTTTTCCTGTTCAATGAATTGGAGCTATTTGAGTTGGCGGTTCCCCATGTCTTTCTGCTTTTTCTCCTAATGCTTCCCTTTAATATCACTCGTCCCAGCCTCTATTTGATTTCCTTTGGTCTGGGCTTTTTAGTTGACATCCTCTCTGATGGAGCTGTAACGGGATTACAAGCCTTTTCCTGTGTGCTTATCGTGGGATTACGTTCAGGTCTGGCCGGAATTTTGAGCAGCTCAAACTTCAGGAATTTGGAGGATTTGGATTTTAAAGCCCAAAATGGGATATGGTACGTTGGGTACCTTTTACCCCTAATTTTTGTACACCAGTTTACTATACATTTTATGGAGGCACTTTCTTTCCAAAATTTCTTCTATAAACTCCTCCAAATTGGTGTTGGGACAGCATTTACCTTCATAATTTGTTATATTTTAGTAGTGCTTTTCTACAAACGCTAAGGCGAGAGAAAAGAGGACTGATTTTAGCATAAAAAGAAGGAAAGAAAGGCGTTCATGGATAATTTTATACATAGAGGAAATATCATCATTGGCCTGATCTTTTTGATCTTTATGGTCTTTGTTATTCGCTTGTTTTCAATCCAGGTGTTGAGTGATGAATATGCTCGAAAAGCTGAGTCTTACATCATCCGTACCAAATCTGTGGTACCCCCTCGTGGCAATATTTACAATCGAAAAGGAGAAATCTATGTGAGCAATCGGCCCATGTTTTCTCTGACCCTTACTCCTGCCGAATTGTATATTCCTCCAGAGGATACTGCTGTTTTGCTGGATTTTATTGATATGACATGGCCGGCTTTCGATTCCCTCTTAAAAGCAAGAAGTAAAAGTCGCGCGGAAAGTCTGAAAGAATCCGTTCTGCTCCGACATATCGAGCCGGGAGAGTATGGTGCTATGCAGGAGAAACTCTGGGATTTTAGCGGTTTGGGTTTTCAGGCGAACAACCGCAGGAATTATCAGTACGCGGTAGGAGCCCATATCTTAGGCTATGTGAGCGAGGTAAACAAACGGGAATTGAGAGATTCCGGAGGAAGATATGAACCTGGAGATTTGATTGGAAAAGCCGGGATAGAAAGAAGTTTGGATACGATTCTGAGAGGAGTAGTCGGAAAGAAGAAAGTTCAGAAAGATAAATACAGTCGGGAAGTAGGAGAATATGCCGGAGGAAAGTTTGACATTGACCCGGTGAAAGGGGATGATATTCTATTGGGGGTAGATACCGACCTGCAAGCTTTAGGGGAAGAGTTGATGGAGATGAAGAAAGGGAGTATTGTAGCGATAGAGCCTCGTTCAGGAGAAATCCTTGCCTTTATCAGTGCACCTACCTATAAACCGGATCAACTCACCGGAAAGGAATTAAATAGCAACTGGAAAGCTTTGCAAAAAGACTCTCTTTATCCATTGTTCAATCGCCCTTTAATGGCTGAATATCCTCCCGGGTCCATTTTTAAAATTCCTCTTGCTTTAGCAGCCCTTAATGAAGGAGTCATTACCAAAGATACTTATTATCGTTGTGGTGGAGGATTTTGGCGGAATAAAGGCAAGCCTGGTTGCCGCTTACATTACCATCCACTGAAACTTAAAGATGCGATCAAGCTATCGTGTAATAGCTATTTTGCTGCTACATATATGGATTTTCTCGATAGCCCCATTTATAATGATATGTACAAGGGCTTCGAAACCTGGCACAGATATATGTCAGTAATGGGGGTGGGAAAAAGACTTAATGTTGACATGCCTTATGAAAAACCGGGACAATTACCAGCTGCCAGCATGTACGACAATGAAAAATACTGGTATGGGAGAAATCGCTGGAGTGCAACTACCGTGATCAGTAATGCCATTGGTCAGGGAGAGTTGTTGATGACGCCTTTACAGATGGCCAATCTTTCTGCTTTGGTTGCTAATCGGGGCACTTATGTATCTCCACATTTTTTACGTGCAAGCAGAAGTTCCCGTAATGAGGCCTGGGAAATGATTCCCCAGGAAACGATTTCTACCCAAATCAATCGTCAGCATTTTGAAGACGTGATTATAGCTATGGAGGAAGGTGTTGAAGCAGGGACGGGAAGAAGAGCTTATCTGGAAGGCTTTCGGGTAGCAGGTAAAACTGGTACAGTTCAGAATCCGCATGGAGAAGATCATTCCGTTTTCATTGGTTTTGCACCTGTAGAAAATCCGCAAATCGCGATAGCAGTTGTTATCGAAAATGCTGGAGGCGGAGGAAGATGGGCGGCACCGACTGCAGGCATCCTGATGGAGCAATATCTTACGCAGAAGGTTGAACAGAAGAAATGGGAATATCAACGAATCAAACAAGCTAGGTTTAAATACTAGAAGCGCGAGATGAATAGAAAAGGTTTCGATCTGGATTGGATAACGATATTTTTATACATGATGCTGGCCATTGTGGGCTGGTCAACCGTATTTGCTGTTTCCTATTTTTCCTATGACGATGCCTTACCTTTTCTAAGTACTGCCCATGGAAAGCAGCTTATCTTTATCTGTGTTGCTATGGTGGTAGCTGTATTGATTCTCTTTCTGGATTTACGATTTATTGAAGGGATTAGCTATTTGCTGTATGGACTCAGTATATTTCTATTATTGCTGGTCTTTTTGGTGGGGAAAAGGGTGAATGGAGCCCTGGCATGGCTTCCAATTTTTGGCTTTTCCTTTCAGCCTGCAGAGGTTGCCAAGATTGCTACAGCACTCGCTTTGGCGAGATTTATGTCTTCTATTGGCTTCTCTCTAAATAATGCTAGATCTCTTGGGATTGCAATAGGTATAGTGATCCTACCAGCCTTAATTGTGATCCTGCAAAATGATACGGGCTCTGCCTTGGTATTCTTTAGCTTACTGATTGTTTTTTACCGCGAAGGACTCAATTGGTTGATACCTGCTCTAATTATTCTTCTGGCTGCTCTAGCTGTAGTTACCTTGTGGCTTGGCAAGCCCATATGGATATGTTTGGGACTTCTCACGTTAGCAGGAATAAGTTTCGCCTTTAGTTTCAATAAAAGAAGTTGGGGGAGAGATATGATGATCTACCTTATCGTAACCGGCATTATGTCTGGCTATGTATTTAGTGTTGATTTCATCGTTGATAAACTTCCTACGCACCAGCAGAACCGAATATTTGTCCTGTTTAATCCGACTATCGATCCGCAAGGAGTTGGATACAATGTAATCCAATCTAAAATTGCGATTGGTTCTGGTGGACTAACAGGGAAAGGCTATAAACAAGGTGAATATACAAAGTCCAAGTTTGTACCTATGCAGGAAACAGATTTCATCTACTGCACCGTGGGGGAAGAACTGGGATGGCTAGGATCAAGTTTTGTATTGATGCTTTTTTTCGCCCTAATATGGAGGATTAAAATTATGGCGGAAAATTCGAAAACGAAATTCTCCCGCATATATGGATATGGCATTATATCCATTCTCTTTTTCCATATTCTCGTAAATGTAGGGATGACAGTAGGCCTTATGCCAGTCATTGGGATACCTCTGCCCTTTTTTAGCTATGGGGGTTCCTCATTCCTGAGTTTCACCATCCTGATATTTCTGATGGTCAACCTCTACTCCTTCAAATCAAGTGTATTAGGATCAAAGCTCTAGGAATTGGCCATATCTTTAACTGCCCATTTCATAATCTTCTCATAGAGATCTTTCTGCCGGAAGGGTTTCGGGATGTAGTCATTCATACCCGACTGCAACGCTATGCGAATATCCTCTTTAAAAGCATTCGCAGTTGCTCCAATGATAGGAATACTTGACTCCAAATCTCGGCGGATACTTTTACTAGCCTGCAATCCATCCATGAGTGGCATTTGAATATCCATAAACACGAGATCATAATGTGTCTTCCCGCAAAGTGCCTGGATAGCTTCCTGCCCATTATCTACTACATCTGAAGTTGCACCCAGGCCTTCCAGGAAACTTTGGAAAAGCACTTGATTGACAGTATTGTCTTCTGCTATGAGCACGTGAATAGGTTGTGGTAGAAGGAGGACTTCATCAAGCTCTTTATCGCTCACCATTTTCTCCGCTGTAAAATTACTTTTAGCATAGGGAAGAGATATATCAAAATGAAATTGAGTACCCGGTCCACCTTGATCACTGAGGTATTGAGGATTGGGACTTTGAACTCCGATTTCCCCCCCCATGAGCCTGACTAGTTCTGAAACGATGGTTAATCCTAAGCCAGAACCGCCAAATTTTCTGGTAGTAGACTCTTCGCTTTGTACGAAGGGATTGAAAATACTATTCAGTTTTTGAGGGTCTATTCCGATACCCGTATCACTTACAAAGGTTCTGATCCAGACTTTCCCTTCTCTTTGGCCCTGATGGATAAATTGCACCCTGATCTTTCCTGCCTGGGTAAACTTCATCGCATTGCTAATCAGATTCTGTAGGATTTGTCGAAGGCGATAGGGATCTGCTATCAGCATTTCTGGTAGATTCGGGTCAAAGATCAATTCAAACTGAATATCTTTTTGTGCAGCCTCATACTCATAAGGAAGTAGACTAGAGGAGATGACTTCTTTGAAATGGAAGGCCACAGATTCCATATTTAGCTTGCCCTCTCCTATCTTATTGAGATCGAGAATATCATTTAACAAAAGCATGAGGCCATCTCCCGATTGAGATATGAGATCCACAAACTTTTTAGATTTAGTATCCAGCTTTCTTTTGGCCAGCATTTCTGAAAATCCTAGAATTGAGTTAAGCGGATTTCTAATTTCGTGACTCATCTGAGCCAGAAAGCGGGTTTTTGCATGGTTAGCATTTACAGCATCCTGTCTTTCTTTTTCTAAAAAACGAAGATTTTCTTCCAAAGCTTCACGTTCATCATCATCGTCCTGCTGTTTTTTTGCAGTCTTTTCGTAGTTAAAATTTCGGGTAAGGGCTATGACAAAAAGAATAGAGGAGAACAACAGGATAGACAGTTTCCAATGCCAACTGATGCTGCCCGACTTTTCAGCCCAGCCAAGTCCGAGTACGGCTAAATAGGTGAGAAGATAGCTGAGAATGGTTAACAAGCTGGTATGCTCCTGGAAAGCTTGGGTCAATAAAAACGAGCGAAATTTTTTCATGAGACAAGGATGCAGGTTAATGCGCTTCTGTTAATTCCTTCGGTTTTTGCACTTAGGTTTCTAAAGCAAATTACCGCTCTATTGCTTGTTAATTTGAATTAATCATGTATATTTCTTACCTCAAAAAGTCCATGATAGAATTTAAGTAGAAAGTTATTGTCTTGTGCCTCAAGCTATTGTAGATTTAACTTCTAAATGAAGAGTTAACCCAATATGTCAGTTGTAAATCGTGTAATGATTATAGACGATGATGAAATCAATAACTTCATCTGCGTCAAAAACCTTAAGGACTCGGGATTTTCCGATGAGGCCAGTTTTTGCTTGAGAGGGAAAGATGGGTTGGAAGAATTGAAAAATGCTAGCCCCGAAGAGATCCCCGACGTAATTTTTCTGGATATTAATATGCCCTTGATGAACGCATGGGAATTTCTGGAAGAATACAACAAACTTGCTGCAGACTTTAAAAAGGAAGTAAAATTATTTATCCTTTCTTCCTCCGTTTATAAAAGAGATATCGCAAAGTCCTCTGAATATGCAAATGTAACGGATTATATCATCAAGCCCTTAAATAAGGCTACGCTAGATAAAGTTCGCGAGACGCACTTTGCCTAAGAATTGAAATTTTTCACATGAAAAAAGCCGACTAATTTAGCCGGCTTTTTTCGTTTAGATATTTTATTATGCTTTATGCACCGAGAAGTTCTTCCAGTTTTCTTTCCAAACTAGCTCCTCTGAGATTTTGAGCAATGATCTTCCCATCTTTGTCAAGCAGGACTGTGTAAGGAATAGCGGATACTCCATAGTCAACAGCGGCTTTGCTCTGGAAATACTTAAGGTCACTTACATGCTTCCAGCTTAGTCCATCAGCAGCTATTGCCTGTAACCAACGATCTCTATTTCGATCGAGACTAACTCCCAGAATTTCAAAACCTTTGTCTTTGTATTTATTGTAGGCTCTTACCACGTTTGGATTTTCAAGTCTACAAGGCTTACACCAGCTCGCCCAAAAATCCACCAGTACATATTTCCCTTTTAGGCTACTGAGACTCAGTTTTTCGCCATCAGGTGTATCAAGTGTGATTTCAGGAGCAGATTGACCTGTACTTACGTTGGCCATTTTTCTGCTGTTTTGTTGTTGCATTTGCTTCATTTGCATTTCAGTCTGGAAAGCAAAAAGAAGCTGCTGAATGTCAGCATCAGTTAGGCTTTTATTCTCTTGCAAAGATTCTTTCAAACCTGTATAAAATGCCTCTGGAGACAATGCCACGGATTGCTTTTGGAAAGAATTGGCAATATCTCTTCCAAGCGCATATGAGATACTATCTGTCTTGTCGCTTATTTCTGCATTACTGCCGCCAGTAGATTCACATGACATCAAAGCCAGACTGATAATAGCTACTAAAATGAAAATTCTCATATTTATATCTTATGATGATTCTTTATCTAGACTACGAAGATAAACAATATTTTACTTGTCTGTAATGTCAATTTCCGGACCTTCTTTCCTCTACGCAGAAATTTTTACTGGATTAGGCGAAATTTCTTTACACGAAACTTATCACCTTGCTGAATTTTAAGGATGTAGACTCCATCTGTCCAGGATTTTACATGAACATTAAAAGGAATATAAGGAAGTAAGTAAGCCTCATGCTTATAAGAAAGTTGACCATTTAGACTCAAAATTTCTATTTGAGTCAATTTGCCGGAACTTTGTTGGCTTTCAATCTGAATTCTGCCGGATAGCTTGTCGAAGCGGATTTCTACCTCTTTATCCCCGAGCTCATGTGCAAGTGGAGTAGCCCAACTAGTGTCGAGACCTGCATCAGCTCTAATGGCATATACATAGTCCCCCGCAGAGTTGTTGTTGTTATTCGCTGCTACAAAAGCTGCATAGAATGAGATGGCATCTGAAGAGATTTCTGTATTAGGGGCAGTCCAGTTGAATGTCCATTCGCTGGAATCCGACGTAATATTTGCAGGATCATGTGTAACATAAACCCTATCTCCCATTTGATTTTCCGTAAGCTGAGTACGTTCGGGTTCGGTAAGACTTATTGACCCTCCGGAAATTTGACTTAAGGAATCATAAGCCACTACCATAAACCCAAATCTTTGTTGGCCATCATGTTTGACCTTGGCAGTAAGGGTATAGGTTTCTCCTGCACGAAAACCATTTTCAAAAATATCGCCACTTAAAGAGGCTGTTCCGGGTCCAGCATTGAGCGTGAAACTGTTGTGGCAATAGCCGTTAGAACAATTAAGTTCGCCAGGAGCAGCTGTACGACTAGCAGGAGCACCATCAGAAAAAGAGGATAATTCAAGGAAGAAGATGAGCAAGAAAAAAGTAAAGAGAATGAATAACAGGTATTTGTAAAGATTCATGAGACAGGGATTTTCTGTTTTTGCACAAATATTGTACCTCTAACCCAAAGATTTTCAGACATTTAGCGCAAAAAAATCTGCGATCTCTGTAATAAGTACAATGCTTTGGCGACCTCTAAGAAGAACGATAATTAGAATCCCCTTCTTTTTCCCCTAACATTGTCTGCAGATTGTCGTTTCAATAGAATGTGAACCCAAAAATACATCAACCTGTTTATTCCTTATGAAGCACTTCTTCGTCTTAATTTTAGTAGCATGTTTACCATTTACACTTTTAGCGCAGGATAAATTTACCATCAGTGGGTATATATATGAAGCCTCTTCAGGTGAAAGTTTGATTGGAGCGACGATAGCCGTCCCCTCACTCAAAAAAGGTACATACAGCAACGAATACGGTTTTTATTCCCTTACTCTTCCAGCAAACACAGATTCCTTAGAACTAGTATTTTCTTTTTCCGGGTACGAACGACAAAAACGCTCAATTTTACTGAATAAAGATTTGAGCATAGATATCAACCTGGATTTTAAAGTCTTAGAGGAAGTAGTTATCGAAGCAGAAGGATTTGAGGAGCAATTGAGTTCAACCCAAATGAGTGTAGAGCGTCTCAGCATGAGAGATGCCAAAAAGATTCCGGCTTTCCTCGGGGAGGTGGATATTATAAAAACCCTTCAGCTGAAACCGGGAGTAAGTTCGGGTAGTGAAGGTAGCTCCGGTATTTTCGTACGGGGTGGAGGTCCAGATCAAAACCTCGTTTTACTCGATAATACAGTTTTATATAATCCTTCCCACCTCTTTGGCTTCTTCAGTACCTTCAATTCTGATGCAGTTAAAGATGTGAAACTTTACAAAGGTGGTTTTCCCGCCCAATACGGAGGTAGACTTTCCTCAGTCATCGATGTAAAGATGAATGAAGGAAATAATAAGAAATTTTCTGGCTCAGGAGGTCTGGGATTGATTGCCTCTCGCCTCACACTTGAAGGTCCGATTGTAAAGGATAAAGGTTCCTTTATGGTATCAGGTAGAAGAACCTATGTGGACCTCATTACCCGACAAATCAATAGAGCCCTGGAAGATGAGCCAGACTTTAACCCTATACCCGACTATTTCTTTTACGACCTCAATGCAAAAGCTAATTACCAACTCAATGAGAATAACCAGCTTTTCCTGAGTGGGTACTTTGGTAGAGATCAGTTTACCTTCAACGATGGGAATTTCGATTTCAAATTCTTCTGGGGAAATTCGAATGCGACTTTGAGATGGAACCACCTCTTTTCGCCAAGACTTTTTATGAATATCGCAGTAGGTGCCAGTGATTATCGATACAAAATCACCAATGAGTTTGACATCTTTGCCTTTGAATTGGGATCTGATATCACAGACCAAACGGTTAGCACAGACTTTACCTGGATTCCAGATAATAAGCATACCGTTAAATTTGGGGCAAAGGCTATTTACCATACGTTTACAGTTGGGAGGTTAAATGCTGGAGCAGAAGATAGCACCTTTAACTTTACCGCAGGGAATACCTTTTATGCAACAGAATTTGGGGCTTATATTGCTGACGACATCGAGTTCAATGACAAACTCAAATTGAATGTTGGGGTACGTCTTTCTGGCTTTAATAGCGACGGAATCACCTATTTCAATCCAGAACCTCGGGCAGCATTGAGATGGACTGTAGGGAAGAATGTTTCCTTAAAAGCAAGTTATGCTCGTATGGCTCAATACCTGCATTTGGTTGCTAATAGTGGAGCGACTCTTCCGACAGATGTTTGGTACCCTTCTAATCAAAATGTAAAGCCCCAGGTATCGGATCAGATAGCTATGGGAGTTACGCTTACTTTGGGGGATGATTACCTATTGAGTAATGAAGTTTATTATAAGTGGTTGAGAAATTCTATAGACTTCCGAAATGGGGCTGACCTTTTTGTCAATGATGACCTGGATACAGAATTCGTTTTTGGGGAGGGCTATGCGTATGGAAATGAGTTTTACCTGGAGAAAAAGAATGGCAGACTTACCGGATGGATCGGATATACCATTTCCTGGTCCTGGAGGGAATTTGATGGAATAGACGAAAATGGTACGTTTAATCCTGATAATGCAATCAATGATGGAGAGCGTTTCAATCCTGTCAATGATAAGCGCCATGATATTTCCATTGTCGGGATTTATGAGCTAAGCCGAAGATGGAGCTTTAGTTCTTCCTGGGAGTATCGGAGTGGAACCCCGACTACCTTACCTATCGGCAGGTTCCCGCTCTTTGGACCAGATCTAGAAATTCCTCAGATTACGCCGATTTTTCAGAAAAGAAATAGCTTTCGCCTGCCAGCCTACCACAAACTAGACGTAGGGGTGATTTACAAACTCTTTCCCAAATGGGGCGAAGCTGACCTGACCATTAGTGCTTATAATGCCTACAACAGAAGAAATCCCTATTTCGTCTTCTTTGAGACACAAGAAAATGAAGCGGGTATCCCTATTGATCAGGTAGCACAGCAGGTGGCTCTTTTCCCCGTTATTCCTTCTATTACTTACAATTTCAGATTCTAAATTAGCAACATTCAAATACAATTCTCGTCATGAGTAGATATATAAAATCTTTGTTATTCCTTTCTCCTTTTTTTCTCTTTATGGCTTGTAGCCTTCAGCAGGAGGTAGACCTCAATCTTCCAGAATTTGAGCCGGGAGTTGTCGTCGAATCTTACCTTGAGCCAGGTTTGCCCTTCTCAGCTATTTTGGTGGAAAGTGTAAGCTATCTGGGGAGTAGTGAGATTCGCTTTGTGAAAAATGCTGAGGTTACCATTAAATATGATGATCAGGAAGTGGTATTAATTCCGCTAGGAGTGCCGGTTGATATAAATCTTCCCAATAATGATATCATTGATACCAGTTTTCTACGTATCCTGACCCCTATAATTGGCGATTCCCTCTTTATTTATGCAAGCCCAAATCCCGTTCCTGAATTGTATAATACCGAGTTTAAGCTCGAAATAAAGACCCAGGATGGGCAGGAATTGACTGCCAGTAGCTTTATCCCGAGACCTCTCCCTATAGATACCATGGAATATCGTTTTGATGATGAAGATTCGTTAGCCTTTGTATTGACCAAGTGGCAGGACCCGGCTGATGAGGTGAATTTTTATCGACGCTTGTTAGACAAAACGATTTATGAAATGGAATTTGATGAGAATGGGAATGTAGTTGATTCAACTCTGACAACTGAAGAAATTCAGGATTTTATCATAGATGATGATATCGAAAATGGGCAAATAATTACTGTAGGGACAGATTTTGAATTTGAAGTAGGAGATACAGTAACGGCTACGACCATTCATATTACCCCCGAATATTATCGCTTTATTGAAACCACAGATGCCGCTTTTGTAGCAAATCTGAGTCCTTTTGGACAACCTACCCTGGTGGAGTCCAATATAAAAGGAGGAACCGGGATATTTGCGGGTCTTACACGGGCCATTAAAGTGCTTGTGGTAGGAGACTAGGGCGTAATATTGTTTGGGCAATCGATTATTTCATAATTAAAAAAGTACGTAGTATTGGATAAATTAATTTATCCGTACATGAAGTACTTTTTTACCCGTGCTCGATTCCTTGCCATCATATTCCTGGGTACTTTATTCGCTTCCTGTAGTCTAATCGACAAATCAGATAAAATCATTGGACCTCAATGGGAGCCGGAATTTGCTGTGCCTATTCTCAATACAGAGTTTTCCATGGCAGACCTTTTGTCTCGCCTGGATAGTAACAGCTATATCCAGACCCAAAGTGATGGCCTCATGTCCCTCGTCTATGAAGATCAGTTAGCTAGCGTTAGTGGAACTTCTCTGCTTTCTCTACCCAATCTACCGGTTCCGATGTTTGATACAACGCAGCAGGTAGGATTTCCTGTCGATGGGATCAAGCTTTTGGGTATCAAACAAGGATTGTTGAATTACAGTTTTGAATCTGTTGATATCGGAACCCATGAACTGGTAGTTCAAATTCCGGAAGCCAGCCAGAATGGTCAAGCATACGAACAAATTATCGAGTTCAATGCTCCCGGTACTTTTGCTGGAACACTAGATTTAAGTGGGTATGATTTAGACTTGGGTTCAGAGCGAATGACGTTCAAATATTTCGCAAGACCTATTGGCACTACTGAAAAGAAAGCACTAGTGAATTTCTTTTTTGAAATCACGGACCTCGACTATGACCAAATCAATGGCTATTTGGGTACGCAGGATATGGAGTTAGGAGGTGATTCCATACAGTTAGATGTTTTTGAGGATTTGATAGATGGGGAATTCAGGATCAATGACCCTAGAATTAGTATTACCCTCGATAATACTTATGGAGTTCCCATTGAAGTTCAAGCCAATAAATTTCAGGTCCAGACTTCACAAGGTATAATTGAGCTGGATCATACAGGTCTGGAAAATGGTTTACCGATCAATTTCCCTGAACTTACAGCCATAGGGAGCTCCTCTCGTACTGTCATTGAGATAAATAGAGACAACTCCAATATTGCGGATCTTCTCTCCTCAAAACCTAGTGGAATCTCTTACGATCTCTCTGCAACTTTACATCCGGAGGGTGATACTTCAAAAGTAGGCTTTGTGCTGGACAATAGTGGCTTTGATCTGGGATTGAGGGTAGAAGTACCTTTGGATATTCAGTTAAGTGAGATTGAACTAGAGCAAGACCTCGGATTGGAGTTGACAAGTATGGAGCAAGTAGAATCTGCAGAACTTATTTTGATTACGGAGAATAGATTCCCATTGGATTTAGTACTTCAAGCCTATTTCCTGGATGAGCAGGGAGCTATTCAGGATTCCTTATTTGACGGTCCTGCACAATTGCTTTCCGCTGCTTCTGTAGATCAAAATGGAAGGGTAACGGAAAGTAGCAGTTCTACTCTGGACATCGCTTTGACTGCAGAGCGCTGGTACCGTTTGCAAAATAGTGCCGAGATCAGAATCAAAGCTGAAATCGCTACTACCCAAGCGGGAACCGTTCCTGTCAAATTTTACGACGATTACAATCTCAAGGTCAAACTAGGTGCACTTGCAGAATTGAATCCCTAATTCTTACTCATTCTTTTCACGCTATACTCAATCATAAGATACATGCGTAAAGCATTTATACATATTCTAGCTGTTTTCCTGCTTTCAGTGCCTCTATCCACCTTTGCTCAAACGGATTTTGGCCTACACTTTATGCCGGGTGCTGTTCAATCTCAGTACACCAATCCAGCATTTATGAGCGAAAAGAAGATAAACATCGCTTTACCTGGAGTTAGTTTTGGAGCTACCCATTCAGGATTTACGATTGGAGACCTTCTCCAGCCCGTGGATGGTTCTGATTCTTTTCGGGTTGATATTGATAATGTTCTCACTCAATTGGGAGATGATAATACACTCAAAGGAAAAGTACATGCTGACATTCTGGCTGTAGGGGTTCGTTTAGGGGGATTCCAGCTAGGCGTTAATACAGGTACACGTGCCAGCTTCTTTGCAGCCTATCCTAAAGATTTGGTTCGCTTGGGCTGGCAGGGAAATGGAGATTATATAGGTCAAACACTTTCTGTGGGACCTGATTTCCAGGCCTTTGCCTATCATGAAATCGGATTGAGCGGGGCGATTCGAATAAAAAAGAAATTGCAATTCGGTGCAAGGGTTAAATACCTGATTGGTTTGGCTGACTTTTCTTTATCAAGAAATAATGCTCAATTTCAAACAGGTACAGAATACTATCAACTGAGTTTGCTAACTGATGTCCAATTTAATACCAGTACTTTCAATATGGGTAGCATCAATTCGTTGGACGATCTGGATCAATTGGAACCAGAATTTACCCTCAATGCTACAACAGCTAATAAAGGATTCGCCGCAGATTTGGGCGTTGTATTTAACCTAAATGATAAACTGAGTTTTTCGGCGAGTGTGAGGGATTTGGGATTCATCAACTGGACAGATCAGGTAAGTAATTATGCGGTTGCAGGGGAAGTCAATTTTGAAGGAATAGATGCTATGGAAATCAGTGAAGGAAATGAGGAAGCGATGGAAGAACTGGTGGATTCTCTTCTTTCCGGATTAACGGTACAGACTGCAAACGAAACTTACCGTACCCAACTTCCGACAGAATATTACCTGAGCGGAACCTTTAGTCCCTTAAAATCATTGAGATTAGGGGCTTTGATGCATAGCACAAGATATAGGGGAAGAAGCACTACGGCAGTCGGTTTGAGTGCTAGCAAAGACCTTGGGAAAATCCTGAGTCTGGGTGTAAACTATTTCACTGTCAATAAAAGCTATCAAAATTTGGGAGCAAATTTGTTACTGAAAATGGGCCCAGTCCATTTGTACATGCTCTCTGATAATATCCTGACATTTATCAGACCTGAGGAAAGTAAATTTGTCAATTTCCGAATGGGGATGAATGTCGCTTTCTAAATAGGATAATCCTGATGATGATTGCCCGTGGGAGTTATACTCTCACGGGCTTTGTTTTTATATGACATTTATGTGTCAAAATATATCTACTAAATATCCATGTCAAGTCGTTTTCCCTCTGAATTTGTCAATAATTACGATTATTCGGACTTGATGTAAGGAGATCCAGAAATAGCTTGCAGTCGACATCAAAACAATAGATCGACAACAATAAAAATATATCTCATGCAATCAAGAACTATTACTTTCAGCCAAATCTCCAAGAGCATAATAACCAATAAAATTTTGCTTTGTGCTTTTTTCCTAATGTCGCTCATGGCCGTGCAAAATCGAGCAAGTGCTCAGGCAATAATCGTAAATGTAGAAGACTTATTGATGCTAACAGAACCAACAGCCCAACAGGAAAGTCAGGTTGATGCATTCAGTATTTCTCAAAATCCAGAACTAGACATTCAACTTAGTCCTAATCCAGTTTCAAATTATTTGAAAATACAAAAGCCTTCTACGGTCAATATTAAACGCTTGGATGTTATAGATATGCAGGGAAATCTAATCTATTCTGGTGCTCCTCAAAGCAATACGAGTACCTCTATACCTATGGGAAGTGGACTTTATAATTTCCGGATTTATACAGATATAGGAGTAAGTCATAAAGTAATCTCCGTCAATTAAGGTTTAGGAGCTTACTATTTGGAGTATTCTCATCGATTTTTTCGAATAACCAGTTCTTTTCAAATACCCGAGGAGTTTTTTCTATAGCTTTTCTCAGCTTGGTAAAATCTTCAGTAGTGTAGGCATTGACCAGTCTATTGAAGAAGCGGAGATGGTCAAGATAAACCTTGAAGTGATTAGAAGAAAGATCTTTTTTCGTATTGGCTATGATGTACTTTTTGAGGGAACGAATAGCAGTCGGAAGGTAGGTGTATTCCTGCAGTTCATATCTCGCCATGAGGCCATATAGCCTTCCCTGAACAATGAATCCGCTATTGGAGTAATTTCGACCTCCCATACTGGCTTCTACCTTATTATACTCGCCAATAGTGAAATAATAGATCGCTTTATTTAGGCTATAGGCATCCTCTCTGACATTGAGTGGAAGACGAATTTTAAGGCTTTCCAGGTAGTGTTTTGCGAGATTGATACGTTTCTGTCTGGTCGTGCCTTCAGTTTTTTTAGCAAGGATCAGGTTTATGGAAATCAGGTTTTTATAACTGTTGACGGGTAAAATTTTATTAAGATAGAGCAATTCATTTTCCAGGCTCCATTGAAGAAAGTCTGCGTATTGCTCATAAAATATATTTTCTCGAGTCTTATTTGCCTTTCTCACGAGGTAATTAGTAGAAATAGCATATAAGGACTTTAATGTTTCACGGTTAATTTTATTTGTGTATGATTTAAGAAAAGTAAAGTATGTAGGAAAATCTTCAGACTTTCCCGTAAGGAGATCGAAAAGTAAAGTATATGTATGCAAAATTGGTTCCTGAGCGTACACAGGATGATTCTTTAACCTATCAAAGAAATAGTCGGCTGGTACTACAGGAATGGGAGCTTCCTTCGGCCATATTTGATGCACAATCAAATTACTGGCCTCTTCAGTGAGTCTCCACTTATCAAATGATTGGAAAAAATCGGATAACTCAAACTTAACTTGGTAATCAATCTTGGCCATATTCTTTTGAAACTCTCGGTCAAACAAGGTATGATCTCTAAAGAAGTTTTCATCCCGTATAACTCTTCGATTCAACCTGGCTTTGACCTTACGATAGATAGTCTGAATAAGCTGAAATGAATTTCTGAGGCCTAATTCCCGCAATAAGTGTAAATCTTTGGATGTACGGTCTTTCCTAAAACCTTCAATTGCTAGGAACTCTTCGATATGTCGAATGAGCTGCTCCGAGAGTTTGCGGAAACGACTATCATTGAAATCTTCATCAGGATAGATCTTGTTCCAAAGTCTCTTCTCAATGCAGAATTTGCCCTCGGAAGAGAGAGAAATTTCAGTTTCATCAAGGCATAGTAGATTTTGCCATAGCCGTTGAACGGAAAGCTGGCGATCCTGTAACTCAAGGCCCAACCAGGCACTAAATTTGAGTTTTTCTTCAGGACGTAAGACCAGGAAATATTTCCAGATGCGTCTTTTAGCAAAATTTGACATGTCCCTTGTAAGATTTTGTCCAAAATTGTATAAGTCTAAATTTAGACAATTAGCATATTTTTTTCAAAAAACAAGTTAAAAATACTGTATAATGTTATTTGTCTGGAATTTAGATTTAGACAAAATCGAAAAATATGTCACTATTTTCTTTAAATCATTGAGGATTTTTAACCTACACAATCATGGAATTGACAGAGGAAAACAAATCGTATCCCCTGAACAGGAGGCGTTTCTACTTGGACTATAAGGTTTACCCCTTGAAGAGTTCCCTCCAAACAGGGATGTAACCATTCACAGTATTCTTAGGTTAATGGCGCGGATCTCCCCGGTTCGCGTCTTTCTTTTTTACGAATTCCTGCCACTTCTAGTTTTTGTGCCATATTAAGATGAAGGAATTCCTTCTTATCTTGCCTTAGCTTTTTTAACTGGCTAACCCATTAAATCTATTATAAACGCTATGTCTCCTGTCTATCGCTTTTTTGTCCTTTCAGCATTACTCCTATTAATTTCCTGCAAAAAGCTCGTTGATTCGCAAGTTGCCACACCTGCCAAAGAGATTGGACTTATTGCTGATAAAGCTATGGTGGTGTCAGCGCATCCCCTTGCATCTAAAGTGGGCGTGGATATCATGAAAAAAGGAGGTAATGCCATAGATGCAGCCATTGCTGTTCAATATGCTCTGGCAGTTGTATATCCAACTGCAGGTAATATTGGCGGGGGCGGATTTATGGTGATCCGAAAAGCAGATAGAGAAGTGAATACCCTCGACTATCGGGAAAAGGCTCCAGCTGCAGCGCATAGAGATATGTACCTGGACGGCAATGGAGATGTGATTGCGGACCTTAGTTGGTTGGGGCATTTGGCGGCAGGGGTTCCTGGCTCCGTCAATGGGATGTTCAAGGCCCATGAAAAGTATGGCTCTCTTCCTATGGAAGAATTGATCCAGCCATCGATCGATCTGGCTGCAAATGGATTCGAGCTTACTGAGAAGGAAGCAAAAGGATTAAATTGGGTGAAAGAACGATTCGCCAAGTACAATACACAGCCCGGATTATTTGAAGGTAAAGAAGAATGGACTGCAGGAGAGAAAATAGTAATGTCCGATTTGGCTGCAACTTTGACTCGCATTCGGGATAAAGGGAATGCTGGATTTTATGAGGGGGAGACTGCAAAATTGATTGTGGAAGAAATGCAAAGAGGTAATGGGATCATGACCCTTCAAGATTTAAAAGAGTATGAAGCCATTTGGAGAGAGCCTATTCAGGGTGATTATCGGGGGTATGATATTATCAGTATGGCTCCGCCTTCTAGTGGGGGGATTGCATTGCTACAACTCCTTGAGAGTGTGGAGAACTATCCACTTGGAAGCTATCCCTATCATGGTACAAAAGCAACACATCTAATTACTGAAGCTGAAAGAAGGGTTTATGCAGATCGAGCTACTCATTTGGGAGATAAAGATTTTTATCCGGTTCCTGTAGAGGGCCTCCTACAAGACAGCTATATCAGTTCTCGTATGGAGAATTTTGACCCAAAATTGGCAAGTTCTAGTGATAGTATAAATGCTGGTTCTCCTATGATTAAAGAAAGTGAGCAAACTACCCATTTTTCTGTGGTAGATGCTGAAGGTAATGCTGTATCTGTTACTACTACGATCAATGGGGGCTATGGAGCTTGTGTAATGGTCGGGGGGGCTGGATTTATTCTAAATAATGAAATGGACGATTTTAGCTCTAAACCTGGAGAGCCTAATAAATATGGATTGATCGGGGCGGAAGCAAACGCCATTGAGCCTGGAAAAAGAATGCTAAGTTCGATGACTCCCACTATAGTATCCAAAGACGGCAAACTCTTTATGGTGACAGGTACACCAGGAGGCTCAACCATTATCACTTCTGTTTTTCAAAGTATCATCAATGTGATTGATTACGGAATGGGTATGCAAGAATCTGTAGCTTCTCCTCGGATTCATCATCAGTGGAAACCCAATCTCGTCTTCTTCGAAGAAGGAGCCTTTAGCCCTGAAACAGTAAAGGAGCTGGGAGAAATGGGACACAATATGCAAAAAAGAGGAGGAATCGGGCGCTTGGATGCTATTCTGGTTCTGCCTGATGGGCGCCTGGAAGGGGGAGCTGATCCACGTGGAGATGACAGTGCGCAGGGATTCTAGAGATTTCTTTTCCAGCAATACTCAAAGTGATCGTCTACCATCCCACATGCCTGCATAAAGGCATAACAAATGGTTGATCCTACAAAGGTAAAGCCTCGTTTTTTAAGGGCTTTGCTCATAGCGTCCGACTCTGGAGAGGTTGTTATAGAATCTTCTGATCCTTTGAGGGTGTTCACAATGGTTTCTCCGTCCGTAAACTGCCAAATATAATCATTGAAGCTACCAAACTCTTCGAGTATATTCAGGTAGGCTCTGGCATTTTTTACCACTCCCCTCACTTTGAGTTTGTTGCGGATGATCCCGGGATTTTGAAGGAGTTCCTGAATCTTTGCTTCGTCATATTGGATAATCTTTTGAGCATCAAACTGATCAAAAGCCTTACGGTAGTTTTCCCTTTTCACCAAAACGGTATACCAACTCAGACCTGCCTGTGCTCCCTCCAGATTGATCATTTCGAAGAGTTTTTGATCCTCATGCTCTGGAATCCCCCATTCATTATCATGATAATCCATGTATAGTTGGTCCTTTGTGCACCAGGAGCAGCGTTGTTTGTCCATTAAGAGAGCATTAAAGTGTTTTAGTGTTGCAGTGCTGAAGTTGAATAGCTTTAACTATTACATCACAACACTACAAAACTTCCCCTAAATCGTCTTCGCGATGAAATAATTATAGATCAAATCGAACTCCTCCCAATTATCTCTGCGAAGGGTGATAATCTGATCATGAAAGGTAAAGGACATCTTTTTCTCTTCATGATCCATGTGTGCATTGGCATAGATCAAGGGGAAGGCAGTAGGTTCCTTATCCTTTGAGAAAAGCATATCATAAACAGAAATAGCAGAGAAATGGTCCTTAAGGAAAAAAAGCTCAGCATAACTTCTTTTCATGCTACCATAAGCGAGCAAATTCCCCAATAGCAAAGCTATAACTTCCCCAATGACTACGAAGTAAAGCATATTTCCCTCATAAGGCCCATAAAGCTTGAGCAAGACTCCCAGGATAATGATCAGGTTGATACCCGCATAATATTGCATGGCATATTCCTGCATGACTATTACGCCATTGCTGGTTCTGGGATAGTGTTTACTTCTAAAATTTGTCATGATACAGCCTCGAATTCTTGTTTATAGCCTCTTAGGAAATCTTCGGTTTTCATCCGTTTTTTCCCCTCTAATTGAAGTTCTTTAATCTCCAGCAATCCGTCAGCACAGGAAATAAAGAGTTTGTCCTCTTGTACGTGAATACTTCCAGGAAGATTTCCTCCATGTAGATGTGCGATTTCAGCTCTGGATATTTTTAACATCTTTTCTCCAAGTTTTGTCCAGGAAGTAGGATAGGGAGAAAGACCGCGAATGAAATTATGTACCTTAAATGCCCCCTGATTCCAGTCAATTCGGCAGTCCTCCTTGAAGATTTTTGGTGCATGATTTTTAAATAGACTATTATCCTGAGCTTTGGCTTCTACGGTCCCAGCTTCCAGTGCCTGTACCGTTTCCAAAACCAATTCAGCACCTTTGACCATCAATTCATCGTGTAGGTCCCCAGCTGTCCAATCAGCTGGTATGTCTATTTCTCTTTGGAGCAAAAGGTTGCCTGTATCGATTTTCTTGTCTATGAAAAAAGTGGTGGCTCCAGTCTTTTCTTCACCATTTATAATCGCCCAATTGATGGGAGCTGCCCCACGATAATCAGGAAGAAGTGAAGCGTGTAAATTAAACGTTCCAATGCTGGGAATGCTCCAAACCATTTCCGGTAACATGCGAAATGCTACCACAACCATGAGTTCGGGCTTTAGCTCTGTAAGTGCTCCAATAAAATTCGGATCACGAAGCTTAAGAGGCTGTAAAACAGTTAGTCCTTCTTGTTCCGCATACTGTTTTACCGCCGATTTTCGGATCTTCCTTCCTCTACCCGCTGGCTTATCCTCTGCTGTAACAACAGCCACTATCTCGTGTCCATTTTTAAGTAAAATGTCCAAAGAGGGAACAGAAAACTCAGGGGTGCCCATGAAAATAATTCGCATGGGGACAAAGGTAAAGAATTTTTGGACGTGAAGGAGTGTTATGGTGTTTAGGGTTATAGTTTAGCTGAGATAAAAACTAACTACAATACTAAAACACTACAACACATTCCTACTTTATTTGAAAAAAACTTGAACTTCATTTTTTCTTTTCCTTAATTTGTTTTAACCAAATAGTTAAACTTCTTGACTAAGATATGGGAGAGACTGAGTTAAGTATTATAGAGGCGGCCAAAAAAATCTTTGTTCAAAAAGGATTCGCAGCTGCCAGAATGCAGGAGATTGCGGATGAGGCAGGAATCAACAAAGCTCTTTTACATTATTATTTCAGGTCAAAGGAAAAATTGTATCGGGTGATTGTTTCTGAAACGATCGGAATGGTGATTCCTCGTTTGGCAGAAGCGATCAATTTTGATGGATCGGTAGAGGAGAAAATTGATATGATCGTTGAGACTTATATCGATACGATTACTGAAAATCCCCATATGCCAACTTTTATGATGATGGAGCTGGCGCAGAAAAGGTTGGGATTCATAGAAGAGGTTAAAAAGAATACCTCTATACTTCCCAATTTTCAGGATTTCTTTATGAAGGTGATGATGGAAGGAAATGAGGGAAAGATACGGAAAGTAAATCCTATTCATCTACTCATAAATACCCTGGCAATGTGCATCTTCCCATTTTTGATTCGACCGATATTTACAGTAGTAGTAGAGGTACCTAATGATCAGTTTGATCAAATTTTAACCGAAAGAAAAGAAGAAGTGAAACGTTTTATTCGCAATTCCCTAAGACCATAAATTTTTTTGCTAAAAATTTAACCAAATGGTTAAACATGAAAATTAAACTATTAAGACAATATAAATTCAATAGCTATATGAAACATGCATTTTTAGCCATATGCATCTTGATTTCTCAGCTGGAACTTTTCCCACAAACACGGAAAAGCTTGAGCTTGAAAGAAGCATATGAGGCCTTTGAAGCTCATTATCCCATTTTGGGGAGTGATTCTTTATTGGATCGTATTTACAAAAAGGAATTGGAAAAATTGAAATTGGATAGGCGGCCTGATTTCTATTTACAAGCTGAAGCCCGAATCCAAACAGAAACTGTTTCTTTGCCAGAAGATTCCGGTTTGCCACTGAATATCGACCTTCCCCTCTATTCTTTCAAACCCTTTCTGGAATTGAATTATGCCCTATATGATGGAGGTTTAAATAGTGCCCAGTTGGAAGAAAAGCAAGCGGCCTGGGAGGTGGAAAAAAAGTCTTTGGAGGTGGAAAGTTATTCTCTGCGGAAAAGGATCAATCAATTGTTTGTAGGTATAGCTCTTTATAAGGCACAGGCAGATTTATTAAAAATAAGTCAGACTGATTTAGAGGAAAGAAGAAAAGTTTTGGAAGCCGGTCAGCAAAGTGGGGTGGTATTGGAAAGTGAAGTATCTAAGCTGCGGGTAAGGGAACTCGAGTTAGAAGCTCAGGCAAAGTCCTTGCAGTTTAGCATAGAAGGAAGCCTAAACACACTTTCTGATCTCACAGGTCTGGAATTGGATCCTAAAGTTGAACTCGCTTTGCCTCAATACCAGAATCTGAGGTCTTTGCCTCAACTCAATCGACCCGAACAAGAGCTTTTTCTGTTACAGCAGAATTCCCTGATGAGCAAGGAAGGACTCTTAGAGGCACAGCATCGTCCCCGCATACAAATGTTTGCTCAAGGGGGGGGTGGAGTACCCAATCCTCTCAATTTCTTCGACAATAATTTTTCACCCTTTTGAATTTGCTGAGACCTGAGGAACAGAATTTCTCTGTCATGCCTTAATTGCTTTTTATCACTTAGCTTCCATT
>JBCBRM010000022.1:0-126589 GCA_039819665.1 Bacteroidota bacterium | reverse complement strand
GCTCTGAAAACGCACACTCGCGCTTTTTCAGTTTAAAGGGATCTGGAACTAAAAATATCCTTATAAGAACAACATGGATAATAATAGCAAGGAAGATAATGGGGTTTATACTCTTAAATTCCTGCAAGGGGTTTCTATCTAATTCCTTTAGTGTGTTCATCAAATTAAAGATCTATGAGCACCCACTTTTTCATATATTCTTCCCTACTTTCCTCATAATTCAGTTTTTATCCATCGCTTTCCTTATCAGAGTTTCTAATCTTTCCGGATATTGCAGTTGCACAAAATGCCCACTGTCTTTCCAGACCTCAAAACGATGATCAGGAGCAACAGTATCTAGCCAGGAAATGTATTCTTTAGTCCAAAAGGGATTGTTAGAAAGCAAAACGGTAGTGGGACAGGAAATGAGTATTTCTTGCCAGGTCTCCTTGGCACTCACCAATTCGAATTCGGCTTGACTGATTCTTTTGGGGGTAGCTAATCCATCTTGCCGTAAAAGCTCTGTGTCGACTTCTGTCAAGCCCGCAACAGGCATCATTTTGACATTCTGTTTCATGTACTCCTCATAGTCGCTGCGCTCAAGCGTATTTTTCATCCATCCCAGCATTTGTTCAGGGATCGTGAGCTTGAGCATACCGTCTAGCAGAATTAGTCGCTCTACCTGATCTGGATATTGACGGTAAAATTCTTTGGCGAAAATGACGCCATTGCTATGAGCGACTATAGCCACTTCTTCAACTTTTTCCTGTTTCAAAATGGCATGTAGCCCGCTGATCCAGTTTTCCAGCTTGTAGCCATTTTCCGGTTTTTCACTTTCCCCATATCCCAGTAAGTCTACAAAGATGTTTTTGTAGCCCTCTAGGTGGAGCTCATATTGATATTTCCAGATTTTATTACTGGAACTGGCTCCGTGAATAAAAAGTAGGGCTTTTGGCCCTTGATGACTCCTGAGGTAGCTCCAGGTTCCTTGAGGTGTTTTGAGTTCTTTTTTTAGGGGTTCTCCTTGTATGGAATGGATACTTATTAGGAGAAGTGTTATGAGTATTATTATTGATTTCATTTGAGAATAGTTAATGGGTTTACTTGCAACTTTTTAGAAAAGTGGCGCAAAATCGGACCGAATTAACCAAGGCCCTCGCTTCTTTCCATCCGCACACATTCAGTCCATATCCAGCCCGCCTGCTTTCAGCGGAGATTTGAAAATTTTTAGGCGTAGAATGTTATCTCCGCGATTTAGATCCTAAAGACTTTTGGCAAAATGCCCCATGGCTTCTTTCATGAAGGCTGAGAATTCGGGCTGAGGTTTGCCGTTCATGCTCATGTATCGGGGATCGCTGACGTAGAGTTCGCCCAGACCCGCATAATCTTCTGCTTGCTTGTCTTTTTTCTTTGAAGTGCCCCAAAACATGCGGATTACTGCATAATGTTTGGCTATCAGTTGCTGGACCTGAGGGCTTTTGGGATCTTTTTCTTTTAGCTGCAAGAGGGCTTCATGGAGTTGATCCATTTCCTTTTGCAATGCTTTGAAACCGGCCTTGCCCAATTTTAGCAATTCTTGTTCGGCATGTTCGACAGCTTCTTTGCCATATGCATCTATTGCTTCCTGGCGTTGGGTGGTGCCGAGTTCTTTGGGAAGTCCTTCGTATAATTTTTCCGGTTTTGACATGATTCCTCCTGTGTTTAAATGTTCGATCGTATGGTCTATGGTGTGCAAGAGCTCTGCGATTCTTTTTCGTCGGTCTTCAAGCGCTGATCGATGGCTTTTGAGTGCCTGAATCAGGTCAAAGTCGGGATCATCCAGCAAGTCTGAGATTTCCTTTAAACTAAAATCCAATTCTTTATAAAAAAGGATTTGCTGCAGCCGCAGAAATTCTGCTTCCCCATAAAAACGGTAGCCGGCCTTCGTTCGGTTCAGGGGTTTGAGCAGGCCGATCTTATCGTAGTGGTGCAAGGTGCGAACCGTTACCCCAGATAAGTCAGACAATTCCTTAACGCCATACTGCTTCATCTCTTGCTGTTTTTCTGTTGATGATACAAAGGTAGGCTATGACCTAAGGTTAGGGTCAAGTATTTTTTGATATTTTTCAGAAATTACCTGATAAGTAGGTTCCTCAACGCTATTTCTAACAATGACATTTTTGATTTTTACCCTAGATTTTTTCAAGATTTTTATGAGGCTTGGATGGTAATTTTACCTTTATTTCATCCCCAACTTTGACCTCTCCTCCTTTCAGCACGATGCCCATGATTCCAGCCTTTCGAATCAAATTCCCCTCCTCATTCTTGTCTAAAACAGCTTTCATCAATCCTTCCTGAATGGAATCAATCTGGTAACAGGGATTTCGCAAGCCTGTAATCTGGATTTCGGCTTCCTGTCCGATTTTGAGAATGGTATGGGTTGGTAAGGATAAAAGATCGATACCCTTTGTGGTAATATTTTCCCCCATCTGCCCGGGACTCACCTTAAATCCTTTTTCCGCGACTTCCTCAAAAAGTTCCGCATGCATGAGGTGTACTTGTCGGAGATTGGGCTGAGTGGGATCTTTGGCTACCCGCGAACGATGCTTTACCTTTTCTCCCATATGTGCATCTCCTTTTACTCCCAGTCCCTTCAAAAGATGGATGGAATTGGTATTGTACTTATTAAAGGTATGACAGGAGCTTTTGCTAAGTGCGATGACTAAGGCTGCTTTCATAAGTGGGTGGGTAAAGCTACAGTCTCAACTTACGTAGATTCACAAAAAAAGCTTTCTTTTAATTCAACTTTCCTCCCATCCAGATCCTGAATAATGGCAAACTTTCCCCACTCACTATTCCGCGCTTCCGATATAATTCTCCATTTTGTTTGACGAAGCTTTGTCAGCGTGTTCTCCAGCTCTTCAATTGTGAACCCCATCCTCAAGGAGCTATCGGCGGTTTCCTGACCCTTTTTTAAGGGATAAATCTCAAAAACGAAATCCTCTTCTTCATGGGCATAGTGGAAAGGACCCTTATCGTGTTTGTGGTACTGAAATTGAAAGCCGAGCTGTTCATATTGCGTTTTGAGAGCTTCTGGATGTTGGGTACGGATGACGAGAAGATTGAGTTGAGGTATGAGCTTGAAAAATCAGTTCTGGGGATGTCTAGCCTTTAATTCTTTTATTGATACATCCAGCCTTTTCTTTAGGTAAATTTCAGAGCTCAACACATCTCCTGTCAGCAAAGAAATAATACTCAAGCCATCGACTACTTTGGAGTCCGAATCCATGGAAAGCATTTTATCCAAAGTAGTCTTTCCAAACTCCCCATTGAATTCCAGCATTTTGTAAATCTGCGACAGACTCTGTACGGTTTCGATGTCAAATTCCCGAGTGAGGCCGCTGATCTTTGCTCCTTCAAAAGCTATATTCTCATAGCTCGGGAGATGAACTCCGTCCCAACCTTCAATCTTATTGAATTTGTACTTCTGATTTGCAAAGTAGTTACTGAGTAATTCTTCTTCGGGGATATCTGTTTTGAATTTTTGATAGGCGGTTTTGATTTTCTCATGGTATGCGATGGTATATTCGAGTTGTCTGCTATTGCCTTCCAACTCATCCAGAATATAGCTCAGGGATTTTTTTACCTCTCGATCGATCTTGTTCTGGGCGACTCTTTCGTTTACATACATTCCCAGAAATACCCCGAAAACAACAATCAGGAATTCCAATAGGTATTTGATCAGGTCTTTTTTGAATTCACTCATAATGTGATTTGTGTGCTTCTCTTTCTCTGCTTTCCCCAAAATATCAATTAATCCGGGTTTTTAGATAGCTAACATCCCGCTCATTGCCGACTCCCCATCTTCCTTCTTCTCAAATTTTTTATACGATCAGGGAGTCATCAATCCAAATCATACTAGAAATGGACCGAGCATCACCTGTATCAGAATAAATTTCTTCATACTCCTAGTTTGCTGTTATCAAAATGAACCTCGAGTAATTGATGCATACTTCTGAAGCCACAGTTTTTGATTGCCCTTTGAGAACCGATATTGTCCAGGGTTGTTGAGCAGATAGGCGTCTTCCCCCAGCTAAGGGAAATTTCTTTGGCTCGATTTAGTAAGTAGCTACCATAACCTTTCTTTCTGTGATTAGCTGAGACAATCATTCCAATATCTGCATATGCTGGAGCCGTTATGCTTTTCCTTACTTCACAACTGCCGATGATCTCCTCCTCATTTCGAAGCATAAATATCTCTCCTTTTTCGATCAAGTTTTTAATATATCCCTCCAGCCAGGCTTCAGGTCCACCCGTAGCAAAATGACAGTAAGTTACCATCTCGGCAAGATCGTCCATTTGGCAGAGACGGAATTCACCTGACCTTTCCTTCATTTCCACCTCGACTACCTTTTCATAAAGATAAGTATGGGGCTTAATTTGTTGGAATAAAGGACTTGCCAGGGAAAAAAATATGGGATTGTTGGTCCCAATAATTGCAGCATGAACCATAAACTCCCGAAGGAAGGATTGTAAAATGACTGATCCCCGATCCAGGTGTTCAGGGGAAATGTAAAATTGGATCAATTGATGGTCAGCATTCATGCAGGCATAGCCAATCCAATTCTCTCCATCTTTTATCCCCCAATGTATTGCCATATCTCGAAAAGCTTCCCACATACCATCCTGCGGCCGGCTAAGGCTTTTGAGCCAATTCTCTTTGAGGCTCTGGATGTCCTGATCTTCAGCAGTACGTAAAAATTCTACTTGATTGGGCATTTGGAAAGGGACTTTAGAGGATGATTTCTATGTGGAAGGTAAATTTTTTTTAACATATAGAATATGGTGAATTTACTATAACTATCCATATGAACCGTATAGGAGAGTTATAGATGATATCTATTTTGTTATAGAAAGAATCAATGGAAACTATGAAGTTTAGCCTGTATATTTGATTTGCATTCTAAGGAGAACTGATACTAGAGCAATGGAAACCTCAAAAAACTGCTTCCACTACCATAAGTGGATTCTTTCAACTGACTTTTTTTCACTTTATAGGTAAATCTTTTTGAAGCAAGGGCTTGTGGTATCCTCATGATGTAGTTAACAAACATTTATCCGATTTGATCAGAAAATTTTAATCCCGTAAAAACATGGAATCAATGAACAACGGAAGCGGAAAGTGCCCTGTCATGCACGGAGGAAACACTTCCACTGGCACCACAGATAAGCATTGGTGGCCAAACTCCCTCAACCTGGACATTTTGCATCAGCACGACACAAAATCAAATCCATTGGATGAAGATTTTGATTACCGGGAAGCTCTGAAAAGCCTGGATGTAGAAGGCTTGAAAAATGATTTACACGCTTTAATGACAGATAGTCAGGACTGGTGGCCTGCTGATTGGGGGCACTATGGTGGCCTGATGATTCGTATGGCCTGGCATGCAGCTGGATCTTACAGAATTTCTGACGGTCGTGGAGGAGCTGGAACAGGGAACCTACGTTTTGCTCCACTTAACTCCTGGCCGGATAATACCAGTCTGGATAAAGCGAGACGCCTACTTTGGCCTATTAAGAAAAAATATGGAAATAGCGTAAGCTGGGCGGATTTGATGATTCTAGCAGGGAATATTGCTTACGAAAGTATGGGATTGAAAACTTTTGGTTTTTCATTCGGGAGAGAAGATATCTGGCATCCTGAAAAAGATGTGTACTGGGGAGCTGAGAAAGAGTGGTTGGCACCTAGTGATGAGCGTTATGGAGATGTAAATGATGCTTCTACTATGGAGAATCCTCTGGCAGCTGTTCAGATGGGACTTATCTATGTAAACCCAGAAGGAGTAAATGGAAAACCTGATCCACAAAAAACGGCTGAGCATATCCGTGAAACATTTGGACGTATGGCCATGAATGATGAGGAAACAGCAGCTTTGACTGCAGGTGGACATACAGTAGGAAAAACCCATGGTAATGGGGACGCTAGTCAGCTCGGACCCGAACCGGAAGCTGCACCCATTGAAGCACAAGGATTTGGATGGGCAAACTCACAAAATTCTGGAGTAGGTCGTTATGCAATCACCAGTGGTATTGAAGGTGCATGGACAACGAATCCCACCAAATGGGACAATGGATACTTTGATATGCTATTTGGACATGAGTGGGAATTGAAGAAAAGTCCTGCGGGTGCTCAGCAGTGGGAGCCTGTAAGCATCAAAGAAGAAGATAAGCCTACGGATGTCGAAGATTTTTCTATTCGCACGACTCCCATTATGACGGATGCGGATATGGCGATGAAAGTTGACCCAGCCTACAGAGAAATCTGTCTTAAGTTTCAAGAGGATCACGCATATTTCTCAGATACATTTGCACGTGCCTGGTTCAAGTTGACGCACAGAGATATGGGACCAAAAGTTAGGTACTATGGTCCTGATGTTCCTTCAGAAGATTTGATCTGGCAAGATCCTGTACCAGCAGGAAACTCAGACTATGAGGTAGATGCTGTAAAGGTAAAAATTGCTGAAGCTGGATTGAGCATTGCTGAGATGGTAAATACTGCCTGGGATAGTGCTCGTACGTTTAGAGGTTCTGACATGCGTGGAGGTGCTAATGGAGCCCGTATCAGACTTGCTCCTCAGAAAGACTGGGAAGCCAATGAGCCTACAAGACTTTCTAAAGTACTTTCAGTTTTGGAGCCTATTGCTGCCGAATTTGGTATCAGCGTAGCAGATGCTATTGTGCTTGCAGGAAATGTTGGTGTAGAACAGGCTGCAAAAGCTGCAGGTTTTGATATCTCAGTACCTTTCTCAAAAGGAAGAGGAGATGCCACAGATGAAATGACAGATGCAGATTCTTTCGCACCTCTGGAGCCGCTTGCAGATGGATTCAGAAATTATTTGAAAAAAGACTATGTGGTTAGCCCTGAGGAAATGATGCTGGATCGCGCACAATTGTTAGGCCTGACAGCTGCTGAAATGACCGTACTAGTTGGGGGTCTGAGAGCTATGGGTACAAACTATGGAGGTAGCAAGCATGGTGTGTTTACAGATCAAGAAGGTGCATTGACTACTGATTTCTTTGTGAATCTCACCGATATGAAATATACATGGGAAGCTACTGGAAAGAATTCTTATTCTATCCGCGATCGCAAAACAAATACAGAACTTTGGACAGCGACTCGTACGGACCTTGTTTTCGGATCAAATTCAGTGCTTCGTTCTTATGCTGAGATTTATGCTCAGGATGACAACAAAGAAAAATTTGTTAGGGATTTTGTGAAAACCTGGGCGAAAGTAATGGATGCAGATCGTTTTGATTTGGCGTAAATCTTTTATCTTAAGGTAAATCAGTAAATAATTAAGAGGCGGTTCTTTTAGAGCCGTCTTTTTTCATTATGATGGAAAAGTATTCTTCTTTAAAAGGGAAGTTCGCATTTCTTTCCTATGGGTCTGCATATTCATATGACCGCCATTTGAGGTATTGGATATGAATTAAAGGCAAAACGTATGGGCTCAAGAGATATGGGAAATTAATTAATCTTGATCCTTATTTAAGGTAAAAACTGCAGCTTTATTAACCAGACCTAGATTAGAGTTATAATTAGAAGCATTAATATAGGTGGTAGCATCAGTTTCTATCCTTCCATTACTGGCATGAATATGGCCGAATACATGAAGTCGTGGCTTAATGGTAAGAAGTTTTGCACTCAGGTCCTCGCAACCCAAAGAGCTACCAGACCTTGACTTATCAAGAATCCCATTGGGAGGAGTGTGGGTAATGAGAACATCTGTATTGGGGGGAATTAAATCCCAATGAGGACGCATTTCTTCTCCTCTTCTTTTACCAAATGCCCAACCTTCGAGATCAGGCTGGACAGGTGAACCCCAGATATTGAGATTTCCGATTTGGGCACCACTGTCATTGAGGTAAATCACATTTTTAGGAATCATGCTATTAAACTTGCGTGGATTTCTAGCAGCAAAGAAGTCATGATTCCCTCCGATAAAGATTTTATGTGAATACGGGAGGGATGAAAACCATTTTAGGAAATCACGACTATCACGCTCTGACCTAGGTCCACAAAAATCACCTGCATGTATAATTACATCACCTTCAGGAAGCTGAAGTTTTCTGTGAAGTCCATAGGTATCTGAAATGAGAATGAATCGCATGCAGATGGAAATGAAATTCCATCTAAAAGGTAGTCATTTTACTAAGGGAATGAGCTGAAATATTCAATTTTTCTTTCATAATCCTCTAGCAACCAATATTCCATCCAACAGAAAACTCAAACTCTTGCTTGATCTTATTTCCGTTGACATCCTGAGCGGGTTTCCACACGGGCATTTTTGCTACACTTTCCAACAGCAGCCTATCAATTTCTTGCTTGCCAGAACTTTCAAAGATACGAGCATCACAAGCTTTTCCCTCCTTATTAATCGAGAATTTCACTTTTGCCTGGTCAATTTTTTTGGCAGTTTCTTTGTCAATCTTATCAATGGCAACATCTTTAAGATAGGCTCTGAGTGCATCAGATCCTCCCGGATAAGTAGCTTCTACTTCCGGCACCAAACTCAAGCGAAAACTCATGGTGTTTATCACTCGCTCCTTGGTTACTACATTTTCTGAATAATACTTGACTTCAACATCAATGTTATTGCCTATATCTGCCATTTTAAGGAGGGACTGCTGCTCGGGATTGAGTATATTATTGTCACCCTCTGCTTTGATTATCTTTTTATCGTCGATTAGTTTGATTTCGGAAGAAATATAATCTTCCTCTCCTATCCAGTTTTGAGGATAGCCCGCATTGATATCATGCATACTACGTGCATCTTGTAGTTGCTCCTCTTTAACCGCTTTTCTATAGGTCGATTGTACTTCATATCCCAGGTTTTGAGAAAGCAGTGCGAGGGGCAGGAAAATGCAAGCGAATAGGCTGAAAAAATGTCTCATTGATCTTTGTCCTTATTAGAATAAGTTCGGAATTCTTTTTAACAAAGCTAGGTGTAAAGGCTCCATTTAAGTTAAAAAGCATGTAAATTAATGTAAAATCACTGTAAAAAGATTTCTAATCCCTCCTGAATCAGGTAGATTTGTAATATGCGTTGCAGACAGCTTACATGCATTTCCCTTGCCTTTCTGGCTTTGTTTTTTGGCCCCTTGAAAAGTCAGGCACAGGATGACAGGGCCGATCGCGAGATGCGGGTGGTTATGCGCATGATTGGAGATCAGATATTGAGGCTATCGGGAGACAGTAGCTCAAGGGTTTTGCCGATAAAAAGAATTGATGACAGGTATCAAATCCGGTTTGAGTCGGAATTTGCCTTTGCTCCAGAAGAACTTTCTGCTTCAGTAGATAAAGTGATAAAAAAGAGAAATGTTGTCCACAATTATATAGTAGAGGTCGAACAATGTGAATCCGAAGAAATTGTATACAGCTATGTGATTAGGAAATTGGGGCATCAGGATATAGTTCCCTGCCAAGGTCGCGGCCAACCTCTAGACTGTTATAATGTGCTGATCACAATTTTGGATACCGATGAATCTTTGGTCGTAAAAAACAAGCAGAACTCTTTGAAAGACTCTTCTTTTGAAAATGCCAGTGGATTTCGGGGAGGACAGAGCGTAACCACTATTTCTCTTATCGTTTTCCTGAGTTTACTTGTGATCGGATTCCTCTATTTCCGAAAGAAAGCTCCAGAAGTAGAAGATGCGGACAAAGCACACCTCATTTCAGTAGGAAAATATCGATTTGACAAAAGGACAATGGAACTTTCCTTGGGAGGAGTGATTCAGGAATTGACTAGTAAAGAAGCGGATTTGTTAGCCTTGCTTCATGCACATGCCAATGAAACTCTGAAACGCGAAGAATTGCTAAATAAAGTTTGGGGTGATGAAGGAGATTATATCGGTCGGACCTTGGATGTTTTCATTTCCAAGCTCAGGAAAAAATTGGAAGATGATTCGGCAGTGAAGATTGCGAATGTTAGAGGGATTGGGTATAAGTTAGTATTAAAAGGATAGCTAATTTTTCGGAATAATTATTTGCAAAATGAGCCAGGCTAGACCTCGTGATTTTAGCATAGTATACCTGATTTTTCCCCTACATCCCTTCCGCAATCATCTTCCTGATAATAGAAACCTGCCCCAGGTGGTAGTAGCAATGCTCGATCATCCCATCTATATTTCTGCGGTAGGTACCGTATTTTTTATCAACAAATCCTTCCTTATATTTTTCTTCTGTAAAAGTATCCAGATGAGCAGCAAACTTATCCGCATTGCTGAAGAGGTCATTCTTTAGTTTTTCCCAGTCATCCTCAGATTTGAGTGTAGGTAAGTCAAAGCTGAATTTATCCCTAATCTCCAAGCCTCCTCCTTCAAAAACATTCAATACCCCCGCTACATAATAATTGATATGGTAGGTCAAAGCAGCGATGGTATTGAGGGACCCGACTTTTTGAGTAGCTTCTGCCAGTTTTACCTGTGAAAGTTGATCTTTATAATTGGTGTAGGCTACAAATTTCCCGTCAAAGATGACTTCTCTGAATCGTTTGGCGATAGGATTTGTTGTACTCATAAGATGTAAGGATTTCATTTTTCAGGAGCCAATTATACTAAAATCTGAGCTTATATACTCAGAATAAAGCGGATGTAGGCGAATGCTTTTATTCCCCTAAAAACTGCAAAATTGCTTTCAGGTATTTTTCTTCCTGCTCCCACCAGATTTCGTGTCCTGCATTTTTTATCTGCTGGTAGCGAGCCTTGGGATATACATCCACATATTCATAAGCCGCCCCATAGGAATGGTATTCACATTGGCCTTGAAGGACAAGGGCAGGAGCCTTAACTTCTTTGAGTTGCTCTCTTATCTCCGGATAATTACCACTATTGGTCGCGATATAGGCATAAAGTCCTCCTCCGCCTTCTTCAGGAAGGACATTTTTGGTATCACAGACCATCCCTTTGGTAAACTGAGAAGCCAGGGTATTGAGCATGCGATCCATTTGTTTATCTGAGACAAGCTTTTTATCGAGGATGAGGGCGCCCATACTTGCGACCATGGCTTTGGGTTTCATCGCCATATTATCAACATCCTGCACGAAATTATAGGGTTCGATAAATGTCAGAGAATCAGGAGGCGGATAATGAGCTGCAACATCTACATATACTCCATCCAGTTTTTTATAGGGGAGAAAAGTTCCGGGAGAACTAAAAATGAGTTTTTCAACTTTCCCAGGAAATCTGGCTGAATAATGAGAAATGATATTGGACCCAAAGGATTGCCCGATCAGAATTACTTTCTCAGCCTTTAATTTCTTCGAGATAATTTCGTCTAAGTCCAGGATATGTTTTTCGAAATTGATGTCTGAGTATTTTTCCAACCTATCTGAAAGTCCTGAACCTCTTTGATCATAAAGATAAACCTCATATCCAGATTCGCTCAGTTTGCCAAGAGTAAGGATGATACTTGAATGAACATATCCTCCAGGGCCTCCATGAAGAAATATTAGGCTTCCTTTCTTTAAACTGTCAATGACTGGAATGTGTGTATAAGCTATGCGAAAACCTTCATCCATTTCCCAGTATTGGGTGCTTTCCCTTGGCTGGATGCTTTTGACCGTTTCCTTTTCAGGAATGATAAGTAGGAGGAGGAAAATAGCCAATAAGAGGCCGAGTAGAATACCTATCCATTTGAGGATCGATCTCAAGACTTTCATATGTTCCAGTTATGTAGTGACATTGAGCTATTACTCACAGTTTCCTCTACTAAAATAAGCCACTACCCATTGGTATCTGATGATCTTACTGTTTTTAGGCAATGCCGGTTTCAATCAAAGCTGAAAAATCTTCTTTGAGTTATCATTGGAGAGATTATTTCTTTTTATGTGTTGGAATGAGGTCCTGGGTATCTATTCCTTGAGGGCGTATCGCAAGGCGATAAAAATTCTTGCCGGAATTGGATTGAGATTCCAGGACAATCAATTCTCCCCCGCTTTTCTTCATGAGTTTACGATCGTAATTCATCAGTTTGTAACAGGTCTCAACATTTCCATTTTTATCAAAACTTTTCATCCAGCATCCCATATTTCCTGCTATTTCATGCTTTTATAAATACTCATGATTCGTTTATTCGACTTTCGGACTCTCTCCCAATTGATCTCTGCGGTGGTATTGCTATTAGTTTTGACTCCCGCTTCTGAGGTCCAGCCAGCCAAATTCAGGATGGCATATAGGCGGACGATGTTTTGCTGTAAATCGCTCAGTTTTTGAAGCTTGAAGATTTCGGATACATAAGCCTCTCCATAGTCTTCCCCATGCCAGCAAGCCATCATGCATCCGATGGCCTCCAGGTAATCCCCTTTCATCATAAAATCAAGATCAACCAGACCCGTGAATTTTCCTTCATGAATCATCACATTTTTTGCATTGATGTCATCGTAATAGAGAATGGGTTGAACCTGGTGAAAATAATCTCTGTACCTATCGATGAGTTCATGCAGAATATCCTGAACTTCCGGATTCAATACCTCAGAGGATTCGCTATTTTTTAATGCCCCTTCCTTTTTTCGCATTACTACTTCATACATATTGGGAATGCTGTCTTCACGGGTTCCGAAGACGCTTCCAAAATCTTCTTTGGGAGGGAGCGATTTAAATTTGTCGAAAATTTTTGATACCTCAGCAGCTATACCTTTTAGTTCCGCTGGATTCAGGGAATCGATAACTACCCCCAAATCTTTGCCTTTCAGTTTGGTTAGGATTTGGTAGCAGAAAGGGAATTTACTTTTGGAATAATCCTCTGCGACGATATCCGGTGTTCGTATGCCTAATTTTTTGAAAAGCGGGATAGATTTGTGGGTTCCATAGAGGATAACTTTTAGTTCGTGTGCCCGCAGAATATAGCTCTCCGAATTGAAAACCAATTCGTATACCTCATTACATCTGCCAATGGTCTGGTGGATGATTTGAGTGGGAGTTTGCTGAAAGATTAATTGGGATATCTCGTAGATATGTTTTTCGGTCATGCGTTACGTTTGTGATTGCTGGATATAGAATGGAATTAGCAATCGGATAAAATTGTGTTTGCTTGGGGTACGGCATTATTAGGGTAAAGTTTCATATAAGTTTGAATCATTTCCTCATAGATTTTCATCTAACTCTAATTGCCATGCCTTACTGGAAATCCCATTTCTGCCCAAACCAGTATGCCTTCATCCAGAATCGCCAGATTTTTGTAGCCATACTTCTTCAATTTGCTTATGACCCTACCTGAAGCCGCGTGTGGACAAGCGCAATAAGCCACAATCCAGGTGCTATCATTGGGGATATTTTCAACAAAGCTTTCAGGTTCTTCATAATAAGGAACAGGAATCGCACCCGGGATATGGGTCTGTTTCCAGGCTACTGTCGAACGGGCATCCAGCAATACAATACGCACACTATCTGCCATGGCTTTACTCAACTGTTCTGCTGAAAGGTAGAGTCCGTCGCGTAGCTCAAAGTTGGGATTTGGATTGTCGGGATTGAGGACGTATTCTTCTGGTTCAGGGACTTTGACGCTATCGCCTTGTGGCACATCCCAGCCTGAAGAACGACTTCTGAGAAAGGCAGTCAGACCATTGATTTCCGCTTCCTCCAAGCTGTCTTTGAAAGCTATCATAGGCGTCCCGTCTCTTCCTTCTTTTATGGCATATTTCAAAAATTCATCGGTGGCAGTTGCCAGGAGCATATTATTTCCCAAAGCAGGTGCGGAGATACCTTCTCCATCTTTCCCATGACAAACGGCACACTTCGTTGCATAGATTTCAGCACCCAATTCTGGATCTCCAGCAACGGCATCTCTGGATAAATTGATAGGTTCTTCTACACCGCTTTTTTCGTGGAGCCATTTTAAGAGGATCTCCACTTCAATCAGTTCCAAAGGTCCGCCTTGCTCTGAATAATAACCCGCCATGGCTGTATTTGACCTTCCATATTGAATGGTGTATCGGAGGAAGTTGGTGTTTTTTGCCGTCGCCATCAAAGAATGTGATTTGAGTGAAGGGGCATTGTCAGCAGCATAACCCTCGCGATTCTCTCCATGACAAAGCGCGCAGTATTTGATATACATTTCTTCTGCATAGGCTGAGGCAGTACTGTCGAGCTTTCCTCCGAAATTCATTTTCAATTTTTCCGCTAATTGTGCCTGCTCTTCGGATTCTTCCACAAACTCCAATTGAACACCAAAAGCATATTCAGCTGGAACCGTCAACTGAGCCTCAACTGTATCTCTAATTAGTCCTTCATCTGTCAACTTCTCTTTCAAAAAATCATGAGTTGCGTCCAGGTCTTTCACTTCGAAGGTAATGGCAAAAATGCCTTCACCCTTTTCATTTAGGAAAGTAGCAAATTTATCATCAGGGGAAAGGGAAGATTTCAGATGAAGAACCTGATTTCCCCTTACCGCAAATCGAGCTTCATTTTCAGAGGGAATGGAATCCAATTCACTCAATCCCATTTTCCCTAAGTCCCGCCTTGCTTTTGCCAGATCTTCAACGGCTATTTGAAGAGCAATGATTCCCAGTGCACCATTCGGCTGACCGAGAAATTCTCTTTGCATATGATAAAAGCTGTTCCACTCATGCATGCGTTGAAAGGGAAAATCTGCTGCTTCCATGAAATCAGGCATATAACCTGCTTTCACAGAATCATTTATGGCTAAATGAAAAACTGAGCTTCTCCCGTCTTCCCATTTTGAGCCAGCTCCGCCAAACTGACTGGGAATTGAATGGGATTGGATGGAATCTGTAGGGAAACCCTGACTTCCGAGCCAGGCTTTAGTACTATCCGCCGCCGAACTGGAAAGGGAGTACATACCTACACCTTCACCTTGCTTTAGAAAGGCCTGAATGAAGGCATTATCATCCGATTTTGTAGCTGAATCTTCCAGCGAAAGCAATTCGAGATTAGACGCATCTGCAAAAGATATTAAGGCACTTCTGCTCCCTTCAAAGAATCCTTTTTCAAAGGTATCTTTCTTTGCTACATTAAATCCCAGAACTTCCCGAAAATAGGTGGTCGCACTGTCCAGACCTTGAACCAGAAGACTAGAGGAATTCAAACCATAGCCTCTTCCCATGAGGTTTTGAGGGCTGTAGGGATTCTTTGATTGTGTGTTGCAGGAGGTAAGACAAAAGGAAAGAAATAGAAGGAATGCAGTAATAAGCCAAATCTGTTGGAGAATTGGCCCTGAAGTGTAGGCAAATTTCTTTTTCATGGACGTTTAAATCACTAGCTTTTCCAGAAGTTTCCCTGAAATCAACTAAGTCTTCAAGGGCATAGACACAAGCTAAACTTTTATTCCGAATTTATGAATTAGGATTGAGGAATTCCAAAGATGTTGACGGAAACGTTTTTCTTTCTACCCTCTTTTTATCTTTTTAAGAATATCAGCATAAAGCATAGCTGAATTTTCGACCATATGCCAGTGTCCGACTCCTTTGTACAGCTTATTGGGAATACCTTCTTCTTTAATAAATTTTTGGGTTTCAGCCGGTGTGTCCCGATCTCCCCATATATAGAGCTTGTTGCATGAGAGCTCTTTGAATTCGTAACCGCTTTGATTGCCTTTTATATACTCCTGGCTACTAAATCCCCAATTTCGCATGCCTTCCGGCTCAGCAAATCTCAAGCTACTGTAATAGCTTTTATAACACTCTTCTGATTGAGCTTTCTCAAAAATTTCTTCTTGAAAAGCCTTTGCGAAACCCTCTGCAGTTTTGAATTGAAGGGGCTTACCAGAGAAATAGCTATCGGCCGTAGTCAGGTTGCCCTCTATATTGAAGTAATAATTGATTTTTGATTGTAGTTGTTGACATATCCAGGTTCCAATCAATCCTCCCAATGAATGAGCTACTATATTCACGCTTTCTTGATGCTTGGTCTCTTCTGCTATAATTTGGGAAAGAAGCTCTGATTGAGATTTGATAGAAAGAAAATCTGGTTGGATCGGACTTACTCCAAAGCCCGGTAAGTCGACTAGGTAGATATTTAACTCCTTTTCAATATCCGATTTGAAAACCTCCTTATAAGCTAATCCTGAATCTGCGAAACCATGCAGCAGCCAAATGGACTGTCTGTCTTTTTTTTTCTGATTGCACCTGATAAAAACATTATGCAGACAAATGATTTTCACTCTTTAGGATAATTAGGGATAGAATATATGCTGAATAAATTCCCTATATACATATTTCCAGGGAATGATGAGCAGATTCAATATAATTCCGGCCACACAAATCCAAAAGAAATCCTGAATGCCTGCATCTATACTCCCCGATATTTTGGCAGGCAAATATGTCCCAATTATCCAGGCCGATTTATAAAGCAATTGCAGTAATAATATGGGTAACATCTTTAGGGGAAAGCGAACTCCGATAAGATTAAGCAAGGAAAATCCTGCCCAGAAGCTAATGGCTACACCGCTTAATACATCCATTTGTTCAGTAGGAAAAAGAACCGCCGACCAATTATCAATCGCCAGACTAATGAAGTTGAGGAAGAATAAGGCTCGCATGAGGTGGAGTCTCCATTTGAGGGGATATTGCTGGCTAATTGACATATCTGGATTTGCATTCATAATTATGAGAATTATAGGTGTTATTTCCACCCACTTATACCTCCCATATAGGTGCGATGGCCCGCAAGATTTGGTGGTCGGGGCGGAATGTGTAGCTGGTTAAAATTCTTGCCAGTTTTTGCTTCTTTTTGCTGACAAAAAGAAGAGGAAGAAATATTAACCCATCCAAATAGCAAGAATCATAAAAAACTTCACTTCACATATGTGAGAAAAAATTAGCCAGAAATCTCTTGTCGAATCCGACTCAAGCTCCCAGGATTTACCCCCAAATAGGAAGCTATATAATTGATAGGAACATTCTCAATGATAGCTGGCTGATTCCGTACCAATTTGAGGTAACGCTCCTTAGCCGTAAGAGTATTCACCTCCAAAATGCGTTGACGACTAGTCTCTAGCTGATGTTGAAGGATTTTTTCGAGGTAGAGTTGTGAGTCTGTCCCTGCTCGTGTTATCGACTCATTATCCTCCCGATTGATACGAAGCAGTTTACAATCGCTCAGGCAGAGGAGGTTTTCGTTGGAGACGGTGCGATTTATGAAACTACTGTAAGAAGTGAAGAAGCGAGGTCCAGCGTTTAGATCGCTAGTTACTTCTTTTCCCGCTTCATCGTAGTGGAAATTGCGCATGTAGCCGGATACGATGAAGTTGTGGTAATTGTGGATGGTTCCGGCCGATTCAAGAAGGCTTCCTTTTTTGACGAAAACGGGCTGGAAGTATTGGCGGCAAAGGGCCTGGTCAGAGGGAGAGATGTCGACGAGCTGTCGGATGAAATCGAAGAAGGTTTCAAAGAAGGAGGAGACTTCCGAGGGGGAGGTAATGGGGATGATATTTTGGTGGTTCCTTTGGAACATTTTTTAATTATAATTCTTGGTAGATGTTTTAGGAATTTTTCGTCCTTAACGAAAAAAGTTTCTGTTCTTTTTAAAATGCCAGCTACTTTCAAATTCGGAATATCTGAATTTACAAAGTGATTGAAAGTTTCATCTGAATTTATCCTACGTGCGAATTATTAATTTTAAGTTTAGCCCGCCTGCCGCATCTCGCGAATCCGCTTCCTCACTTCCACCGAATACAAACTCCCCGGAAATAAGGTCAGAAACTCCAGATAATGCTTCATGGCAGCTTCCTGATCTTTGAGGGTGTAGTCGTAGATACGGGCCTTGGTGAAGAGGGCATCGTCTCCGTAAATGTCCAGCTTGAAGTTGTTCAGAATTCTGTCAATGAAGGTCAGGGCCGTATTGATGTCATTCTGCTTGAGGTAGATGTTGGCTTTTTCCCAAAGGATTTCATCGGCTAGTTCGTGATTGGGAAATTTGAAGGCCAGAGAATCGAGTCTATCCAATGCCTCGGGATAAAGGCGCTGATAATTGAGCAATTGAGCCTGGGCAAAGATTTCCAGAGCCGTAGTGGTAGAATCCAGACCGGTATTGTCAATGATGAGCAGGTTCAGTTTAATGGCATCATTGGAGATATCATTGGAGGTGTTGTCTTTGATGGCGCTCAACAAAGCCTGAGAAAGCTTGAACTCTCCTTTGTAATAGGCCAATTGTGCCAACTTGAATTTCGCCAAAGCACCTAACTGGCGATCTTTGAAGGATTCGTTCACTTCATTGTAGGTCAATTTGGACTTGTTATACTCTTGCTGAATAAGCTGGATGTCTCCAATGAGCAGCATAGCTTTCGCCCAATCTTCCAAACGTAAAAACTGCTTCTGGTCCACCAGCTGCGATAGATCTTTTAAAGCTGGCTCCAGATCATTTAGGTAAAAGACCATCAGATTGGCTTTGCGGTAAATCGCATTGAAGTATTGCGGACGGTAGCCAAATTCTTTCAACAACGCATCATAATCCGCTACAGCAGACTGAATGGAAACCAGGTCAACTGGAATTTGATCAAAAGCTTTGAGTTCTCCATTAACAGCTTTTTCGATATGGGCCTGGTAGAGATAAGGAGAATTTTTCTTGCGATCGATTACATAATCATAGGCCTTATTGGAAAGCACATAGTCCTTATTGTTGCGCATGGTTTCTCCGAAATTCATCACACGACTCCCATCTTCTTGAAAGAGACGGTCGATAGATTTTACCTGCACAAAAGCTTCAAAGAAATTTTCGACCAATACATAATATTCAAAAAGCATAGCCCGTAATCCCAAATCACTCTGCCTTTTATCAACGGCAGAAAGTAGAGCTTTCTCTATTTCATCCTGTGATTGTACACTGACCATATTGAGAATGGACAGATTGGCTGACGACTGGTTGCTGAAATCGTCATAATAAAGATTCAGGTATTCCTGGGTTGCATTTTCATATTCACCCAGTTGCATACTGATATTGGCAATTTCATTTGCAAAGAGGTAAGGAATTTTGGCTCGCTTTCTTCCTTGTAAATAGGCTTTGCGCGCAAGCTCCAATTTTCCATTTTGGTAGAGGAAAGAACCTACTTTGATAAAGTCGAAATCATTACGCAGATTCTTATTGATGACATCATCGTAGAGTTTATCTGATTCTTTGATTTCCCCGAGTTGTTCGAGGAGATTGGCCTTCATGACTGGAAAGAGGATAGAGGAATTCTTCTTTTTGATGCTCCTATCCAGATATTTCAAGGCATCATCCAATTGGCCGAGGTTCTGATAACAAGCAACAATGCGCTGGACATTTTTTTCGGTAGGTGCCTTCTGGTTGAGTTTGAGGTATAATTCCAGGGCTGGTTCAAATTCTTCGTCCTGGAAATACTTATCAGCCAGTTCGGCTTCCTGAGAAGGTTGTGCCCATAGCATAGTGCTCAAAAGAGCCACAAGGCATAAGAGGATGGTTCGCTTCATACTGAGAAGATATAAAGAGAAGAAAGATTCCACAATAGAGAAATTCCTTTCTACTACATAAATCAGACTTTTACTACAAAAACACTGCATACCGTTCCCTAAAAAGCGCGGAGGCCTTGCAGAGCCCATCGGGAAAAGGGGCGGCATGTGAGTCTGGTTTTGGGCTCTGCGATTTTTGACTCCATCTTTTTCTAAAAAAGATGGTAACATCACCCAAAAACAGAAATCAAATTACCTAAAGGGAAAGTCCATATGTAATACTAACGAAAACCCACCTAAAAAAGATTTAAGGTAGACCTAATTCGCTGCAAATGCCTGAATAAAACCGATAAATGCGAATGCTAAGCACCAATGTGCTCACCATAGCCAGCAGCATCTTTTAGATGAGAAGTATCCGGCTCTCCGTCCAACTCGATTTTCACCATCCAGCCTTCTCCGTATGGATCTGAATTTACTAGTTCAGGCTCACCTTCGAGTTTTTCATTCACCTCTTTTATAACTCCACTCAAGGGCATAAAAAGATCGGAAACCGTCTTAACCGCCTCAACAGAACCAAAGACATCTCCACTCTCGATACTTTGATCCAGGGTTTCGATTTCTACATACACGATATCACCCAGTTCGGATTGGGCGAAATTGGTAATACCAACAGTGGCAATATTTCCCTCGATACGAATCCATTCGTGATCATCAGAGTATAGTAAACCTTCGGGGATGCTCATCTTTTTTGAGTTTTTTTAGCAATAATTGAACGAATGATTTTTAACGGGCAGGAACAGAAGGAAACATTATTCTTATCGAGTGAAATTATGCTTCAGGTCCTATGAGCCACGAATTTTTCGAAACTACAACAATTTTTCGCAAGCTTCAACAAAAGCTTTCATGTTTGATTTCAAGTGGGCATTTGCGAGTATCCATTCCCTATTTTTTTGAGCAAATCTTCCCTTCCAATGATCGATATCCTCTAAAACTATTATTAATTCTTCTGCAAGTTTCTTAGGCCCAAAAGGATCCACAATCCAGCCAGTTTCTTTATGTACCAAAAGCTCCTGCGTAGCAGGTATATCATTAACGATAGGTACAGCTCCCATAAATCTGCCTTCGCTGAGTGCATTGCTGTAGCCGTCATAGATGGGAGCCGAAACGAAGACATCTGTCAGGTTCCAGAGTTTGCAGGCTTCTTCTCTAGGGATTAAACCTCTTACATAATGGAAATTGCTGTATTCCTGTGAAAGTCGCTGAGCTTTATCATCCACTTCCTGCGGAATTTCATAGCCGGCGGATAGTAAAACGTATTTCTCTTTCCTGCCTGCGTTCAGAAGTTTTTCAAAAGCCGCCAAAATGATGTCGCCCTGGTAAATGGGTTTCAAACCTCTAGGACTCAAGACTACCTTTTGGCCTTCGGATATTCCAAATTTCTCCCTTAGTGCTTTCTCCTCTTTAGTATTCATATTAAAAAGTTCCTCCTCTATTCCCCAGCGATTAAGCTGTACCCTTTCTTCAGCTATCCCAAACCAATCCCTTACTGCATGAACCAACAATAAATTATCTCCCGTGATTAAAGCAGATGCATCCAGGGCTTTTTGAACCTGCCCCCTAAAGAACTTACGCTTCAAACGACTCACAAAGCCCCGCAAGGGTCCGTAGGCCTCTGGAGTTTGTTTCTCCCAGCGTCTGGATTCGGGAAGGAGATCTAATCCCTTAGGTGGGTATTCGAGGATATCCGCGCCCATAGCGATAGAGACCATGGGAGCGAAATGTGCATTTCTCCCCCAGGCCCCATAGGGCGTCATATTGATGGGATTGAGGATGTCAACCTTGTGCTCCTGCAGGGCTTTCAACAAAGACTTACCCGAAAACAGGAAACTCAGATAGGTAGCTTGCCCTTTTCTGCTGAACCTTGGCGCTATTCGCACACAATTCGCCCCTTCAATTTCCCCTTCCTCAAACGAAAACACACTCACCTGCTGACCAGCTTCCAATAGGCCCTTCACCCATTTCTGGGTGTGAAAATGATTGGGATCGGAGAGGACAGCGAAATGCATACTTCTGAATAGAATTAAGTTAATTTTTTCTCAGAAGAGGCGGGCTGGAGTTGGAACGGCTGTGGGCGGATGGATTTGTGTATTGGCCTTGGTTTAGCCGTTCCGATTTTGCGCAACTTTTCTAAAAAGTTGCAAGAAAAGACATTAACGTTAAAATAGAAAGGGCAGCTTTTTAGCTGCCGAATTTCTAAAATTTCTTTCCCAAACTCACGGTCAGAATTGGCCGCTGAAGGGTTCCATCATCCAAGCCCCAGGCGATGTCGGTTCTGACTGAATAACTCAGAATATTCGTTCTGAGGCCAGTACCGAAGCCGATGAGGAAAGGACTTTTAAGGGTCTGTAATTTGACCGAAATATTTCCGGTAGAAATAAATTGGGTGTCGGTAGGTTTCTTTTGAGAGAAGGGATTTCCATCTACCCAAACCGTTCCGGCATCGAGGAAAGGAATGATCTCCAGATTGTATAGTGGATTGGTATTGAGAGTACTTCTCAGGAGGCGAGAAAGAGGAATTCTCAACTCAAAATTACCGACTATATAGCGAGAGCCCTGGCGAGTATTTGGATAGAATCCACGCATAGGCATGACAAAATCAATGAAACTGAAGTTCTGCAAGCTGGTATCAACTGCATTATTTCGAATAGGTTGACCATTGTTATTAGCAAATTCGATCAGAGCAAGCTGATTGGCTACGCTCCCCAAATAGAATTGGGTAGCTGTATTAGGTAAGTTGAATGAAGCTGAAACTTTGGAAGCCAATACGATCTTGCCATAGACTTCCTGAAAATGTGATATCTGAGCATGTACGTTGTGGAAAGCAAAATCTTCTGCATTCTGAGAGAAGTAACTATCTGCCCCCACTTTTACCCGCGTACCCCGATATTCAAATCCCTCTTCTTCCAACACATTATCAAACTCAAACAGAATTCCAGCATGTGCATAAATATCATCTTCGCTCAGGTTTTCTGCTCTTCTTAATTGTTGATCCTTTCTGCTTAGTACATATCCGCCTCCAAAAAGAGAAACTGCCGCAAAAGAATTGATGGGATATCTTGCTCCTACATTTAATCCCACACGATCAAAACGGAAGAAAGAAGTATCATTATTGATTGGACTGGTTTCTCGGAAGGTTCGAGCCCTATAGCTTCCTTCGGCAAAGAGGTCGATCTTTCCTTTGAGGTATTCATAGCGAACGTCTCCAAAAGCATTCTTCAAATTGAGGAAAGGCCTGAGTCGGATATCAAGCTTGTGATTTTTTAACAGGTCACTATATCCAACACTAAGATCCAGACCATATTTGAAATTGTGTGGTAGTGGATCCCAAATGAGGCCCAATCCCATATAATCGGCGGCCCAGGGGGATTTGCTAGCGGTTTTATTTACTTCTATATCAGCAATCTGTGGCTTCGGTTCATCTCCGAAAACGGTTTGGATCAACTTAGACTTTTTCTTCTTCCGGGTAAGGTCTTTTTTATTTGCTTTTTTAGATTCATAAGTTTCTTCCTCATCGAAGATGTAATAGCGAACCTGCTTATCTTCTTCTTCCACCTCATCCTCTTCTTCATTGAGCATTTCTTCTGCAGCTGACTCCTCTTCACTCAATTCTTCTTCTGGAGATTCTTCTTCTTGTTTCTTGGGAGGTTCCAGGCGATCTTGAAATTTGCTTAGGTATTCTAATCGAAACAGCGTAGTCTCGGGCTTTCTTTTATGATTCATGGAGGGGAAAGGCACTATATAGACCAGAGAATTTCCGTCAACAGGTGTAGAAAAACTTATGGTTTTCTCGCTAGCTTCGAACTGTTCTACCCCTTGCTCCAAATCAGTTAGAGGGCTTTCAGCTTTCTGAAAGATATTGATCCGCCCCAAATTTTCTATACCACTTGCATCGGACTTATAAACAACCTCAAAGCTACTTACCGGAACAGGTGCTCGCTCGCTGATAGTTGGAGTATTCGTAATCCGATCTATTTGACCTCTATTATTCTCATATTTCCAACTAAAGAGGTCAAAATTGTCCTGGTAAATTTCCGGAGTGATTTTATCCTGTGTCAATCCTTGTAGCCTATTGGAACTAAAAAGAATCATATTATCATCCAGACTCCAGGCCGGTTCAAGATTGTCGAAAAGGTCATCGGTTATCTGATTAAAATCAGCAGAACCTACTCTATGCGTAAAGAGGTCAGTTTTTCCTCCATTTAATCCAGATAAAACCAATTTCTTTCCATCATGGGACCAATCCATATGGCTGATTTGCTGAATATTATCTGGCACACGGGTAAAGCTGCTCTCATCATTGACAGCATCATAAATGACAATTTGGTATCCTCCTTTATTGAAAATGGTAGTCGACAGTTCTGAACCGTCTTTTGACCATGCCAAAGGCAGGTTAAGATCAGGATAGCGTTGCATACCCGCATAGCCGCCCGTGATTCCTAACTCCTTATAAGTGTCATTTTCTATGTCGTAAAGTTGGACGCTGTGTTTTCCTTTTTTGTCAAGGTAAAGGGCTACCAAAGATTTCGCTTCATTATAAGAGAAGGAAATGAGGGTATGTCCTCCAGGTATGTCTATGGGTTTCCCCCCTTGTAGTTCATTCAAAAACATCCTTCCTTCAACCTGTGTATCCCCAGAAGAATTTACATACTCTCTCCATCTTTGGGTGAGCGTGTTGAGGTTGATGCCTAAAACAGAAATGATTCCGCTTTCGATAGAATGCTGGATAGAGGAAAGGTAAAGGATTTCCGAAAGCTTGGATTCTCCATAATCTAAAGAGATGTATCTCCAGATCGATTTCCTTACGACTCGATTGATCTTTTCATCTCCTTCAAGTGCCAATTGAACCAGATTTTGCTCTGTACTTCTGATGCTATTGAGCCAGGTTTCATCAGAATAATTCCATCCATGAGCGACATAATCAGCCAAACCTTCAGCATACCAGGTAGCGTGGTGGTAAAGTAATTGCGTTTGCAAAATATTTCCCACTCGATCTCCATAGCTAAACTCATTGATGATAAGTTCTGCAACTTGTTCCTTTGTCCTTTTGAAATGGCCATTCGCTGATCCGGGATGAATGATCATACCTTTAAGGTTTGGCAAATTAAAAATGCCAGGATATTCTTTTGCGGCTATGTCTTCGAAATTTGAATAGGCCAATTCCCCCTCATTTCCTCCATACACCAAGGGATAACGAAATTCAGGTTTAAAATCGAACAGTACTCCAATCTCATAGCGCGCCAATTCTGCATAGCGGGCGGTAAGAATAGCGCCCGAACGATTATTTCCGGTATAGAATACATCAAAATTTTCAGAAGAAACCGATTCCCAATTGCTATTAGGAAAAGTTTTAAAGGATTGCGCGGAGGCTATATACACAGCACTGCTAAGGCAAAGTGCAAGTAGGATGGATCGGATCATAAAGGTCAAATTGGAATTGCTCTCAATACAAGGATTACTGTGCCAGCAAGAATTCACATTTCCCACCTAAGTTTATGTTAATTTACAAAAACTTTTACCATGAATACAGTTGAAAAGCTAACAGACCCTAATCCCACCTTAGGATTTAGGCGAAAGGGTAACTAGCGTGACAATCAGACTCTAAGGATTCCTAAAGATCAAAAGCGTTTCAGGTAAAAATTGTTTATAAGCGGACATATTAAGTTAGCAAAAAACGACTTTTGGATAAATTCAAAAATAAATCTCTTTTTTGAGTGGGCTTTGGGGAAAACGTATTGGTGTGTTGGAGTTGAATTAGCTTTCTCACTTCTCCATTTCTTGTTCCTTGTTCTTCAATTATTTCTACAAGCCTGCTTTTCAAAGGCTCAATGACAAAATTATTAGGGGTGATTAACGAAGATGAAAAATATAAAACGTGCTGGAGGATTAGCGTGTTAGGGTTTGTCCTAATGAAACACCTCCCCGACAAGAACACTAGAATACCAGAAAGCGTGAACACTTCCAAATTCCCTCCCTTGTGAGTAATTTACTTCCCTATTAATGCTGCTCATGGACAAAATAAGTGTATCCCAAAGTCTCAGCCAGGACGAATTTGTGCGCTTTTCCTTTTTGAGGTATTTCCGTCGACCTGTCATCCTGATCATCTATTCTCTTTTCATTCTTTTTGCCGCTTTTATGGCCTACGTAGAATTGCAAGGTAATGATCCGGACTTAAGCTTTATCTATCCGTTTCTCGGGATTTTGATTCTTTTGCCTTTGGTGGTGTTTTATTCAGCCCGATCTGTATTCAAAACCAGTTATGCAATCCGTGAGCCGGTTACCTATGAGTTTTCGGATGAATGGGTTTCTGCCAAAGCAGATAAATATGACTTTCGTCAGTCCTGGGAGTTAATTTATAAAGTGGAGGAAACAAAAAAATGGTTTCTCATTTTCACCAATCGAATCAATGCCATTTACCTGAAAAAGGAGAGCTTTGAAGATGAGGCTGATATGGAAGTTCTCAAAAGCCTGATTAGAAGCAAGTCCCATATTTTGCAGAAGCTCAAGAAATAAAACATGGAGTATTCTTTCCCGTTTTTATCCTGTATTTTTGGCCAAATTATTTGATAGATGAAATATAGCGGCAACCTTTCCAAAATGCGGGTGAAACTTGATTCCCCTGTAAGCTACGAACTTCTGTTAGGAGAAGAGGTGATTAACATGAATGAACTGATTGGTAAAGAACTCAAGTTTACATATGAGGGACGCATTAATTGCATCATTTGTGGGGTAAAAACCAAAAAATCTTTTGGTCAGGGCTTTTGCTACCGCCATTTTATGACTGCTCCTGAAGCTTCTCCCTGTATTATAAGACCTGAACTTTGTGAAGGACATTTGGGAAAAGGCCGGGATCTTGAATGGGAATTGGCAAATCATGTGCAGCCACACATTGTATACCTTGCCCTGACAAATGGTATGAAGGTTGGAGTTACCCGTGAACAGCAAGTTCCCACTCGTTGGATTGATCAGGGAGCCTGGAAAGCTGTGAAATTTGCCGAAACCCCTAATCGTTACCTCGCAGGTATGATAGAAGTTTCCATGAAGGATCATCTCTCGGATAAGACCAACTGGCAACGCATGCTAAAAAACCAGATGAACATGGAACTGGATATCCTAGAAGAAAAAACGCGTTTATTGGATTTGTTGCCTGATGATTTTGCAGAATACAAAAGCTCCAATGATGAGGTAACTGAAATACATTATCCGGTTGAGGCCTATCCAGAAAAAGTGAAAAGTCTTTCCTTTGATAAAATGCCTGTGATTGAAGGTACTTTGCTTGGTATCCGAGGGCAATACCTGATCTTTGATGCAGGCCGTGTACTCAACATTCGTAAACATACCGCATACTGGGTAGATTTGGAGTTCTAAATGTTGCGCATCTTCCATTCCGATCGTTTTGTACCGACTTTGCCGGAAGGGCATCGTTTTCCTATAGATAAATATCGACTCATCCGCGAACAGCTACTCTATGAAGGAAGCATAGAAGAAGATATGCTGGAAGAAAGTGAGCCCATAGCCGAAGAACATATTCGCAATCTGCATACCGCTGAATATTGGAATTCCATCCGCGAACTCAAAGTTCAGCCCCGAGCCATGCGAAAAATTGGCTTTCCCCAGTCATCCACTTTGGTAGATCGCTCGAGAAGGAGTGTAAATGGGACTTTTGAAGCTGCAAAATGGGCCCTGAAATATGGCATCGGAATGAACATCGCCGGTGGGACCCATCACGCCTACAGAGACAGAGGAGAGGGGTTTTGCTTGCTCAATGATATAGCTATCAGTGCTCAATACCTGCTAGATCAAAAAATGGTCGGGCAAATCCTCATCATTGATCTGGATGTACATCAGGGCAATGGAAATGCAGACATATTTCAAAAGGAGGATCGCGTATTCACTTTTAGTATGCATGGAAAAGACAATTATCCCTTGCATAAAGAACAATCAAATCTCGATCTGCCTATGAATACAGGTAGTGGAGATCAAAAATATCTAGCTGAACTGGAGAAAGTTCTAGGCCGCCTGATTCCTGAAGTAAAACCAGACTTCATTTATTTTCAGGCAGGGGTGGATGTATTGGAAAGCGATCGTTTGGGGAAATTATCTTTGAGTAGAGCCGGAGCTAAAGAGAGAGATCGAAAAGTTCTGCAGCTTTGCAAAACAAAAAATATCCCCCTCGCAGTATGTATGGGAGGAGGATATTCTGTCAGAGTTGCTGATACAGTAGAAGCGCACTGCAATACATTCAGGCAGGCGATTGAACTTTTCAGCTAAATCTATACTTCATTGGGGCAGCTACCCACAAAAGTAGTCTCTACATTTTTAGGATTCTTGATGAATTTATAGAAATTCTTGTAGGCTTTCAGAGTCTCCTTGATACTTGTTTTATCCAAGTGCGGGGAGGTTTTATACATTTCAAATATGGTCGGCTGTAATTCCTGAAATTTGGCAATAACGGCCTGATACTCCTCCGTACTTCTACATATTTTATTCGGATTAAAAACTTCTCTTTGCTTGAGGTAATAGGCCATAGCTGAAAGAGGTTTTTTAAAACTGCTTCCCCGATTCAGGTAAGAGGCATTGATAATTCCTGACCAGTCATAATCATAAGGGATAGGAATAGGCTTGCCCCCCAGATTTTTATTTGTAATAATCTTAAGATTTTTGCGGGTCGACTTATTGACGGCAAAGTCTTTATTTGCTACCATATACTGAAACATAGTTACCATAGTCATTTTCTCCCGATCCACATCTTCAGGAAGCAGCGGGATCATCTCATTTAGCTCTTTTCCTCCATTTCGTTCAGCCATGTGTTTGGTAGATTCAATGAAGAAGGCATATTTGGTTGCTTTAGTTTGTGCTCCTTTGGTATCTATATAGGTGATTTTTGCGAGGCGAACATTGAAACTCAGGTCTGTGAAGAGATTATACATCTTATACACATAGTATTCCTTGAGTATTTCGCTTTCCAATTGACAGTGAGTGACCACCTTCATTTTCTTCTGTCCTTTAAAAACGCTTCCTTTAGGAATCTCATCCTTATCAAATTTCATATGAATGGGAGGGAAGTTGCAGGTGGCTGGGTCTCTCCTATAGGCTCCGCGTACCCGTATCCGTACAGGCATCTCTTCCATTTCTCCTCCGTTCATATAGGAAAGGGTTGCATCGTGGTAAGAAGGCTTATATCCCCGGTCTTGTTGGAGGGCTCCATAATCAAATGTGAGTTTCAATTCGAGAAGTTCATCAGACCTGAATAACTTTTTTTGAGCGAAAAGATTAGTACAGATTAAAAGCGCTAAAAAACAGCTAAAAAAATGACGTGTCATAGGGATCAGATTGTGAGTGTTTCATGCTTAAAAAGCAACCTTTCTATTGAAAATAAAAATGGAAAGGCTTATATTTTGATATTACTTTCAAATTTAAGGATTCCCCTCTACTACTACTATCCGAACTAAAACCTAGTTTTATGATAACCCGGATATACGCGCTAATATTATTATTCCTGGGGCTTTTTTTACAAAATACAGCCTTTTCAAAGGTAAACGGATTTGTTTTGCCAAAAGGAGTCCGTTCGGTAAAAATTCCCGTAGAGATCCAGCATAATGTCGTCTTGCTTCCCATTAGGATCAATGGTTCATTTGAAATGAACTTCATTTTGGACACGGGAGCAAAGCGAACAATCCTTACAGAACCATTTTTGCAAGAATTTCTGTCCCTTGATTCTTTGAGAAATATCAAAGTCCGAGGATTAGGGGGAGGTGCAGAAATAGATGCCAAAGTAGCTACGGATGTTCAGATTGGATTGCCAAATGGGGTGAAAGGGGTTGGCTTACAAATGCTCATTCTCCCTAAAGGACTGATTTCTTATTCGGGTATGTTTGGCAAACCGGTTTACGGCATCCTGGGCTATCAGATCTTTGGTCAGTTTGCAGTAGAAATCAACTATCGCGAAAAATACATTCGTCTTTACGATCCTTTTAAATTCAAGCCGAGGAAAAACTTTACCGAACTTCCCATAGAAATCATCAGAAGTAAGCCCTATGTCAGAGCGACCCTGACTGATTATCGCGGAAAGAAATTTGAAAAACGTTGGTTGTTGGATACGGGTGCGAGTAATGCCATTACCCTTTTCAATGGAGAATTGCCAGTTCCTTCTTCTTCTATAGATGCGTTTTTGGGTAGGGGATTGAATGGAGATGTTTATGGAAAGTTAGCCCGGGCCAATGGTTTGCAGTTAGGTGAATTTCAGTTTAATTCGGTCATCACAGGCTATCCGGACTCTGCCTCTTTGATCATGCTCCCGGAAAATATCCCCTGGTATGGCAATTTGGGCTCAGAGATTCTTTCCCGCTTTACGGTGGTTTTCAATTATAAGGACCGAAAGCTTTATCTTAAGAAGAACAAAGATTATAAAGCACCTTTTGACTACAATGTTTCAGGACTGGAGATTGTCAGCCATGGGGACAATTTTGACAACTTTGTCATCAATTATGTTCGACCCAATTCCCCTGCAGCCAAAGCAGGCATCAAAATCAACGATAAGTTGATTGCCATGAATGGCTTTCCCCTTATTAAGTATGACATCAATTCAGTTTATGCTACTTTGACCCGAAGAGCGGGTCGATATATTCACCTCAAGATCAAGCGAGGAGAAGAGACCATGAAAGTCCGCTTTCAACTGAAAAAAGAGATCTAGACAAAATTTTTCTCTTTCCTTGTCTTTTACCCGCAGCTGCCTAATTTTGAGCTCAATAAAAATTTAGGCTATGAAATCAATTTGTGTCTTTTGCGGTTCCAATGTTGGATCCGATCCTGATTTTATTACAGCAGCTCAAGAATTAGGAAGAATCTTCGCAGAAAAAGAAATCAGCCTTGTATATGGTGCAGGTAATGTAGGGCTAATGGGCGTGATTGCCGATGCATGCCTTGAAAAAAATGGCCATGTAGTGGGTGTTATTCCTCATTTTCTGATGGCTAAAGAAGTTGGACATACGGGAATAAGTGAATTGATTCAGACAGATACCATGCACGAACGCAAGCAAATCATGGCGGATCGTTCAGATGGATTTATTTCTATGCCTGGGGGAATGGGAACGATGGATGAGATGTGCGAAATCCTGACCTGGGCACAATTGGGTCTGCATAACTGTCCGGTAGGAGTGCTGAATGTAAAAGGCTATTTCGATTCTCTCTTAAATTTCTTTGATGAAATGGTCGAGAAACGCTTCCTTCATCAAAAAAATCGAGACATGATCATTAGCCATGAAGATCCTATGGAGTTGCTCCGGTTGATGGATGCTTATCAGCCTCCGGATGTAGAAAAATGGATCGATCGGGCGCAGGTGTAAAAACTATCCTATAAGCATTATGTAATGCTGCATTGGGAATTGAAGAAGCTCCCAAGAGTGCTGAAACAAGCTAATGGCCCTTGTTTACTAAGGCTATGATAGCTGCATTAGTTCCAAGTATAGGGATTAATAGTACATGGATGATGAAAAAGCCCCAAACGTTATTTGCTTATTTTTACTGCTTATGAGAATCAATTTAGAATGCATAGCCTAGCGCACCCCCGATTCCTGTGATACCAGCTTTTAGTTTAAAGAGAAATCCTCCTCCGGGTTTCTGAAATCGATATCCAACTTCTCCTACCCCTTGTACAAACACATCATTGCTGCCGGAGCCATCATTTTTCCCAACAATCACTCCCAGATCAACTTCAAAATGATGATTTCCACTGCCTGTCAATAAACTGCCTCCGACAAGTCCTCCCAAACCTCCTGAACCGAAAAGGACACCAGATGCAGCCACTCCCCCTCTTCCGTAGATATGAAGATTGTTATCAGGATTGGAAAACAATCGATGCTCATAGCTAAGATTCAGGCCTGCGAGGAAACCAAATAATCCCACAACCCCCACTTCTGCATAGGCAACGGAATTAGAAAATTCCTCATTCTGAGCATGTAACTTAGAGACATTTGAGGATAGCAACAGGCCGGTAAGAATGGATACAAGGATTTTGTTCATGGTAAAAAAAATGCTTTGTGCGTGCGATTATTCTCTCCCTTCCCAAACCACTTCCCCTACCGGACGATTTTCGCTTCCTTCTCTTTCTGTCAATTTATCTCCTAAAGCTTCACGGGTTTCTTCAGCAAATTCCATCAAATCTTCTACGATATCCGGATGCTGATCATACACATTTTGGGTTTCGCTTATATCCGTGGCGACATTATACAGTTCTGGAGCTTCGATTGTATTTTGGTCATACTTAATCGGTAAGCCATCATCAGTACCCTCTCTTCCATTAAGTGAGCGATAGGTGTGGGGGAAATAGAGTTTCCAATCTCCCTTCATGACTGCGTGTAGTTCATTTTGTTTATAGTAGAATGCATAGCCTTCATGAGGATTTTCTGCTCCTTTTTCCTGAAAGAGGATAGGACTGATATCCATTCCATCTATTTTTGCTTTGGGTAAATCAGCGCCTGCAAGTTTTGCAATTGTAGGCAAAAGATCGATCGTCATCGCAGGGGTATTGGTTTCAACGCCAGCAGGAACTTTCCCTGGCCATCTGACTATACAAGGAACCCTTACCCCCCCTTCCCAGGCTGTACCTTTTCCTTCTCTGAGGGGGGCAGCACTACCCGAATGTCCTCCATAACTTAGCCAGGGACCATTATCTGAGGTAAAAATCACCATTGTATGTTCATCCAGATTCAATTCTTTAAGCAAGGAAAGGATGGAACCTACACCTGCATCGATTTCTGAAATCACATCTCCATAAAGCCCTCTCTCAGACTTTCCGGCAAAATCATAGGAAGCCGCCAGTGGTGCATGAGGCATCGGATGAGGGACATACAAAAAGAAAGGATTATCCTTATTTCTTCGGATAAAGTCCACAGCTCGATTGGTATATTTTCCGGTCATCAAAGATTGATCCGTGATATCGATTACTTTATTCTTGCCTTCTTGTAGGGGTAGGGGATCGAATTTGAAATAATCATTGGCTGGATGCTGGGGCCACATATCATTGGAATAAGGAATTCCATAATACTCATCAAATCCGTGATTGGTTGGAAGTAGATTTGGATGATCTCCTAAATGCCATTTTCCATATAGTGCTGTTTTATATCCCTGAGTTTTCAATACTTCTGCCAGGGTTTCTTCATTGGGATTCAGGCCTTCTTTAGAGTAAGGGAAGTAGGCACCATGTATGCCCAGTCTATTGGAATAACATCCCGTCATCAGAGATGCACGCGAAGCGGAACAAACGGGCTGAGAGACATAAAATCTATTGAATTTTAAACCTTCCTGAGCCATGGTATCTAAATGAGGAGTGCTAAATCCTTTGGCTCCATAAACTCCGAGATCAGCATACCCCTGATCATCTGTAAATATGATTACAAAATTGGGCTTTCTTGCCGGTTCTTTCTCTTCTTCTGCACAGGATGAAAAGGAAAGTAGGATACAGAGAGTGTAAAAACTTAGTCTTAGGTAGGAGTTCCGCATGAGTGTTAGATATTATGGATGCCAATATGGGAATTTTTTTTCGAAAGACTAAGGGTGCTATCTTTGGGTCTTTAAATTCTTTCCTATGGACCTTAGAAATCTGTGGCCAGAAATAGACCAGGCCCTTATGGACGTTGCCGAGGAGCTCCAGAAATTGATTGTGAGCCAATCGGAAGAAATTGTAGAAGATGCAGGAGGGGGAGCCAAGGTGAAGATGACCTTATATAGTATTGGGCAGAAGGATAATGTACTCGCCGTTATCGGAATGGGTAAAGATCATGTCAAGCTATACCTGCATTATACAGATAAAGTCGATACCCAGAATTTGGATTTGAAAGGGAAAGGCAAGCATGCGAAAACCCTTTGGATCAGAAATTTACATGAACTGGATCGGGAAACAATCAGTTTTGTCCTGAGTCAGATCACGAAAATTGCCCTAAAAAAAGCATAAGAAACATAATAGATGAGCCACTTTTTTGCCTACCTCTCCCGCATGCGTTTGATACAGCGTTGGAGTTTGATGTATAATGTGCACGAAGAAAATATTCAGGAGCATAGTCTGCAGGTAAGTATGATTGCTCATATTTTGGCTGTAGTGAGAAATGAGGTGTACGGAGGAAATGTCAATCCGGATCGGGTAGCAGTTCTTGCCATGTATCATGATGCAAGTGAAGTTATTACCGGTGATTTGCCAACACCTATCAAGTACTTTAGCCCGGAAATCAAAAAGGCCTATAATGAAATTGAGGAGATCGCAAACGAACGCCTATTTTCTATGCTGCCAGAGGCCATTCGCAAGCATTATAAAAATATCCTGTTCACCGACGAAGAAGAGAAAGAACATTGGAAGTTGGTAAAGGCGGCTGATAAAATTTCTGCTTATCTCAAATGTCTCGAAGAATTGAAACAGGGGAATCAGGAATTTTCTCAGGCCAAAAGTGTGATAAAAAGAAGCATAGAAGAAATGGCCTTGCCAGAGGTGAAGTATTTCATGCAGACCTTTACGCCGAGTATGCGCCTTACGCTGGATGAGTTGGATTAAGTAGGTGTTCTCGGTTTCTAGTGCTAAGCTGAAGATTTAACTCCAGTACGCCAATACTCCAACACCTATTGTAAAACTCTGTAAAAATAATATCCTTAAACGAGCCTGTCATTGCAAGCCTGTAATACATGCGAAGCAACCCCCTGAACTTCAATAGGCTTTATAGAATGAAAAATATTGCTTCGGTTAGCTCGTAATGACAAGCTTGTTGTGGCTGAAAAGAGCCTGCTTTATCCCTTCTCAACTCTCGATTTCTTGTTCTTTATTCTGCCTTCAATTCTCCTACGCTCCCACTGCATCGTAGCGCTCTCGCAAATGCAAAAGCATATCTCCCACCATAGTTTCCAAATCAAACTCGGCTTTCCATTTCCAGTCTCTTTCCGCGACAGAATCATCTATGCTCTGGGGCCATGAATCTGCAATGGACTGACGATTATCTGGTGCATAAGTTATTTGAAAATCGGGAATATGCTTTTTTATAGCCGCTGCAATCTCATCAGGGCTAAAGCTAATACCTGCAAGATTATAGGATGTCTTCACAGATAATTCTTCTTTGGTAGCCTCCATGAGCCTCAGGGTAGCATTAATTGCATCTGGCATATACATCATGGGTAAATAGGTGCCTTTATCAAGGAAGCAGGTGAATTCGCCACTTTTTAGTGCTTCGTGAAAGATATCAACAGCATAATCTGTTGTTCCACCTCCTGCAGCTCCTTTATATCCAATCAACCCGGGATAGCGAAGACTTCGAATGTCCAGGCTGTATTTTTCACTGTAGTAAGCACACCATCTTTCTCCCGCCAGTTTACTAATACCATAAACCGTATTGGGATCCATGATGCAGTCCTGTGGGGTATTTTGTCGAGGAGAAGTAGGACCAAAAACTGCGATAGAACTCGGCCAGAAAATCCGCTGGATGTCAGTAGCTCTTGCTGCTTCCAGGCTATTGAGTAAGCCGTCCATGTTGATTTGCCAGGCCATTTGGGGATTTGCTTCTCCTTTAGCTGAAAGAATGGCTGCCAGATTGAAAATGATCTTGATCTCATGTTCTCGAATGCAGCTAATCAGCGCTTCTTTATCCAACACATTGAGGGTAATATGAGGAGCATTGTCAAAATCAGGCTCACGAATGTCTGAGGCTATAACTCGCTCTTTTCCGTACTTAATTCTAAGAGCTTCGGTAAGTTCTTTTCCGATCTGCCCTAAGGCGCCTATGACAAGGATCTTTTCAGTGGAGGTCTCTGATATCATGTTCTTTTCAGATAAAAATGCCGATATAAATAGGCGGTTTTTTTTGTGTCTGAAATGGGATGCAAAGCCCAAGCTTAAGAAAAATTTATAGCATTTTATAACCCTTGCTCGAATGATAAATTCGCATAGGGTTCCTTAAAAATTGTACAAGAAAAATCACCTTTGCTTAGCAAAAATGCAATCAGTTTTTTCTATAAATCCTGCTATAGGCCAGGAGCGATTCTCCCAAGAAAATTACACTTGAATCCAAAGAATTGCTAACTTGATCTTTTTAATTTCACAAACCCATTCGATTATATTTTATGTTGACTATGCTACGGACTGCTTGTCTATTCGTTCTGCTGATTTCAATTTCTTTTGCTCCTGCAAAAGAAGGTATGTGGATACCTACCTTGCTAAAGGCCCTTGAAGGAGATATGCAGGCCATGGGAATGAAGCTAAGTGCGGAAGATATATATAGTGTAAATAAATCCAGCCTGAAAGACGCCATTGTAAAGTTTGGAGGTGGATGTACTGGAGAGATTATTTCCCACAACGGACTTTTGTTGACCAATCATCACTGTGGATATGGAAGTATCCAGAAATTGAGTTCACTTGAGAATGACTACCTCAAAGATGGCTTCTGGGCCATGAGTGGATCGGAAGAACTCGTGAATCCCGGTTTGACGGTAACTTTCATAGTACGGATTGAGGATATGACGCAGAAAGTATTGGGAGGATTAGAGGCAAGTATGACTGAATCAGCTAGAAATGCGGAAATCGATTCTCGCATAGCCAGATTGAGTGCAGAGGCAGTAAAGGGAACACATTATCAGGCGGAAATCAAGCCTTTCTTTTACGGGAATGAATACTACATGATCGTTACTGAGAAATATTTGGATGTCCGTTTGGTGGGAGCTCCTCCTTCTTCCATTGGAAAGTTCGGCGGTGATACTGATAACTGGGTATGGCCAAGACATACAGGAGATTTTTCTATGTGGAGAGTCTACACGGGTCCTGATGGAAAGCCTGCTGAGTATTCGGAGAATAACATTCCCCTAAAGCCCAAGCATTTCTTTCCTATCTCACTAAAAGGAGCTGAAAAGGATGACTTTACTATGGTATTTGGTTTCCCTGCGAGAACCCAGGAGTATTTGACTTCTTATGCGGTGGATAACATCATGAATATACAAGACCCCATTCGTATCAAATTGCGTACACAGCGGCTGGAAACGATTGATAGAGAAATGCTGAAAAGCGATAAGGTCCGCATCCAATACGCTTCCAAGCAATCTGGGATCAGTAATGGATGGAAGAAATGGAAAGGAGAAATCAGAGGTTTAAAGCGGGATGATGCCATTGCCAAAAAGCAGGCCTATGAAGCAGAATTTCAAAAACGGGTTAACGAAAATCCCGAATGGAAAGAAAAATATGGAGATCTCTTAGCTCAATTTGAAGAACTCTACAAAAAGCAAGCTCCTTTATTGCGAGCAGTAGAGTATTTCAATGAAGCTGGTTATTCGATTGAACTGGTCCGCTTTGCCAATCAGGTAGGAGGAGCTGTCAACCGCATTGAGGAGTCTATGAGTGAACAGGCCAAAAGTGCTGAACTGGATAAGTTACGGAGACAAGGTGCCAGCTTCTTTAAGGATTATTATCCTCTCATAGATCAGGAAATCATGGCTAAGTTGCTGAAGTCCTACTACATGGACCTGGAGCCGAACCAGAGGCCTCAGAGTTTACAGACTATTCATGACCGATATCAAGGGGATTTTGATGCCTATGCCGCCTATGTATTCAAAAATTCAAACATATCGACGGAGGCTAAATTTGAGACACTCATCAATAATCTGGAAGTCGGAAATGTGTTGCGCGATCCGGCTTATATCTTGATGGGGGATATCATAAACTCCTATATAGTGATGCGTCCCAAGTTTCAGGCAGTAAATGACCAGATCAATGCCTTGAACAGAACTTATATGAAGGCGCAGCGTGAGGTTTTTAAGGACAAGAACTTTTACCCTGATGCAAACTTTACCCTAAGGCTGACTTACGGAAAAGCAGAGGGAATGGCTCCCAGCGATGGAATTCAGTATAAACATTACACAACTTTGGATGGGGTGATGGCAAAATACATACCGGGAGATAGTGAATTTGATTTGCCTGAAAAACTAATCGAATTATACGAAAAGAAAGATTATGGGCAGTATGCGCATAAGGATGGAAGCATGAGGGTTTGTTTTATCGCTTCTAATCACACTTCTGGAGGAAATAGTGGGAGTCCTCTGATAGATGCAAATGGTCATCTGCTTGGGCTCAATTTTGACCGTAACTGGGAAGGAACCATGAGCGACATCAATTATGATATCAATCAGTGCAGAAACATAAGCGTAGATGTGCGCTATGTGCTCTTTATCATGGATAAAATGGCAGGGGCAGGATACCTCTTGGATGAAATGGAACTGGTGAAATAAAATATAAATTTGGCTGCCTCACTTTTGAGACAGCCAAATACAAAAATATAAATTATCTGTAAGGGCAGCTTATAAGCTGCCCTATATTATTCCACCGTCACCGACTTAGCCAAATTCCTCGGCTGGTCCACATTGCATCCTCTCATCAAGGCGATATGATAAGAAAGGAGTTGCAAAGGCACTACTGAAAGTAAAGGCATAATCGAATCACTGGTCTTAGGAATTTCTATAACAAATTCGCAAAGCTCCTTTAGGCGTTCGTCGCCCTCTGTAACGATAGCGATCACTCTTCCCGACCGAGAAACTACTTCTTCGATGTTACTAACTACCTTTTCGTAGGACTCATCATGGGTAGCGATGAATACCACCGGCATATTCTCATCTATCAAAGCGATGGGTCCGTGCTTCATTTCTGCTGCTGGATAGCCCTCCGCATGGATATAGGATATCTCTTTCAGCTTAAGCGCTCCCTCCAAGGCTACGGGGAAGTTGAATCCACGACCCAGGTATAAGAAGTTTTCCGCATCTTTAAATAACTCTGAAATGTATTTGATCTGATCATTGGATTTCAGAATCTGAGCAACTTTCTCAGGTATATTCACAATTTCTTCAACTACCTCTTTGGACTTCTTGGTCAATTGCCATTTCAACTGAGCTACATGAACGGCCATCAAGGATAAGACGGCCACCTGAGAGGTAAATGCTTTCGTCGAGGCAACCCCAATCTCAGGCCCGGCATGAATATATACTCCTGCGTCTGTTTCTCTAGCAATGCTGGAACCCACCGCATTTACCACACCCAACACAAGAGCCCCTTTTTCCTTGGCAATTTTAACGGCTGCCAGGGTATCTGCGGTTTCCCCACTCTGGCTGATGGCTATAACCACATCATCCGGGAAAATGAGGGGATTTCTGTAGCGGAACTCTGAAGCGTATTCAACTTCCACCGGAACACGGGCAAACTCTTCAAAGAGATATTCGCCCACCAAACCTGCATGCCAACTAGTACCACAAGCGACCATGATGATCCTTCTTGCGGCTGCCAGTTGAGGCCTCACTTCGTCCAGACCTCCGAGAAATACTTCTCCCGTTTCCAGCTTCACACGCCCTCGTAAACTATCTGCAATAGAAGTAGGTTGCTCAAAGATTTCTTTCAGCATAAAATGCTCATACCCTCCCTTCTCCAATTCTTCCAGTTCCATTTCTACTCTTGTAAGTAGAGGAGTCTTGATCTCATTTTCGATGGTTTTGATCGTATGAGAAGACTTCGTAAGGATCGCCATTTCATTGTCATTCAAATAGATAACATCCTTGGTATAAGCGATGATTGGAGAAGCGTCAGAAGCAATAATGTATTCGTTTTCACCAATACCCACTACGATTGGGCTACTTTTTCTCGCAACGATCAATTGCTCCGGCTCATCTTCGCACATCACGATGATCCCATATGCACCTACAACCTGATTTAGCGCCAGCCTGACAGCCTCTTCCGCATTGACATCTTCACTTTGATACATGAAGTCGATGAATTGAGCCAGAATCTCCGTATCTGTTGCACTGGTAAATTCATATCCCTCGTCAAGCAATCTGTTTTTCAAACTTGTGTAGTTCTCAATGATACCGTTGTGAATGATAATAAACTTTCCGGATTGGGATTTGTGTGGATGAGAATTTATATCGCTGGGTTCACCATGAGTTGCCCAACGGGTATGTCCCATCCCGATATTGAAGCCCACGGGTTCTGCACCTACGTGATCTTCCAAATCGGAAACTTTTCCTTTTTTCTTGAAAACTTCAGTGGTTGAGTTCATCAACGCAACTCCGGCAGAGTCGTATCCTCTATATTCCAATCTTTTCAAACCTTTGATTAGGATGGGATACGCCTCACGATAGCCGATATAGCCAACAATTCCACACATATGGGTATGATTATTTTGCTTGTTAAAAGAATGTAAAAGCGACTGAATGGCAATTTCGTCCCCCTAGTAGAAGAAAAAAATACCATTAATTAAAAAACGCTACACAGGTAGCCAAACCAAATGAGAGTAGTAAATACCTAATACGCAGGGCAAAATAGGAAAAAGCTCTGAGCATTATTAGTCTCAGAGCCTTTATTTTTGCTGTTCTAATCTGTCGATTACCTCGGCAAACTAGTATAAGTTAGATTCAATTTTGCTTTCATCGTGGGATGCATGGTACCACCGAAAACAACCCGATTTACCGTAAAGGCTCGGGCAGAAGGATGGAGTATGATCCCATTATTTTCGATTTGCCCACTGATCAATCGCTGAATATAACCTGTGAGGTCAAAACTGTAGGTGCCGGAAGAGGCATTATATGAAGCTACGGCGCTCAAGTTAAATTCTACATCGACAGGGAATCCGTTTTCATCTAATTCCTCATTTCCATCTGCATCCGCTAAAATAGGAGCAATTTGAGCTGGAGGTAAAAATGCACCTGTCGATCCCAAAAGCGTTGTGTCAACGCTAAGCAATAATTCTGCTCTACTAACTGCGACCAGATCCATTTCATCAACATGGGGAAATCTCACAAAGTTTTTGATGAAAGCTCCAGCCTGGTTGAGTTCGAGTATATCTTTCAATTCGTCTTGATTGATGACTTGCTGTACCAATCTGCCTTCGGTATTTGTTCGTTGCATCCCAGTAAATCTAGGGGTAGACGTGGTTACCAGAAAGGGTTCTGGAGTTTGCACAGTCAGAGATCCACTTTCCCTCTTTTTGTAATACATCTGGAGCTGGGGAGTTCCATCTAATACATCGATTGAAAAAATTGCGCCCGGTTCACGGTTGAGAAATTGTGCATCCTCGGTAGTGATGGCAAATCCTTTGAAAAACTCACGGAAAGAAAGGGCATCGCCCAGATTCTCTACACCCGCTTTAAGAAGTCTGTTTCCAAACTCTTCATTTAACTTAACACGTACCAGCTGAGCCCTTCCCGCTGAATCATACGTAAATCTAACACCCTGGGCGAGATTGACTCCCTTAGTTGCAAGCAATACATCGGAAGTAGCTAGATCCGGATCGGGGATGTCTTCATCCAATTCGAAAACTTCCATATTGTTTTCCAGATCCAGGCGTCCGTAGGAATCACGGATACCCAGTGCGAGGACTACAGAATCCAGAACCAGGTCAGCAGCTTCCCCAAAATTGAGGCCTGATCTTGCAATGAATTCTGTATAGATAGTTGCTTTAACCCGACCAAATTCTGGATCCACATAATTTCCAAAAAGGAGGTCTGTGGCTCTATAGGTATTTATGCTATCCTGAACAATGGTCTCGATCTCGATACTTGTAGTATCGGTGAACGTAAAATTAATGATGTCTTCAGGGGGCAATACCTCTGCTCCTATCCCCTGTCCATCTTCTTCACATCCGGCAAAAAAAAGTGTGGCTGCCGTTAATAAAATTACGGACAGCCACGTGTTCCTTAAATTATACAAAGCTAATTTAGTTTGAAATGTCTGCGTACAATTTGTGATATCCTTCAACATAAGATTCTTTGTCACTGCTATCGAAATAGATCTTTTCAGATTGCGTCTCCTCAAGATACTTCTCGAGTGTCGCATCTACCTCTGGGTGACCCTTTGTTGCAATATCAGATAAGGCGATTCCTCCTTTGACAACTCCAACGTAATTATTTCCGGTATAGTTGTCTAATTTCTCATCTGCTATACCATCGACGCGAACTTTGTCCAAATAGTTGTTTGCGAGTTCAGATTCAAAGCCATTATTATAAACTGTGAATACTGTTTTGGTACGCTTGAAGAGAGGATCATCTTTATATTGCGTGCGCAAATATAAGGGAATAAATGAAGTCATCCAGTCATGACAGTGAATAATATCTGGAGCCCAGCCTAATTTTTTGACTGTTTCTATCACTCCCTTGCAGAAGAAGATAGCACGTTCATCATTGTCGATGTGGAAAGTATTGTTATTTGGATCGGTCAGAACAGATTTGCGTTTGAAATAATCCTCATTATCTAAAAAGTAAACCTGTAGTTTTGCATTAGGAATAGAGGCTACCTTGATGGTAAGTGGTTTCTCTTCTCCGTCAACACGGATGTTGATTCCAGAAAGGCGAACCACCTCATGGAGTCTATTCCTGCGCTCGTTAATGACACCAAATTTCGGCATGAAGATGCGTATTTCGTGTCCTTTTTCCTGAAGTTTTTGAGGTAGTAAACGAATGAGATCAGCAGCGGAACTCATTTTGAGAAATGGATCAATTTCTGATGTTACGTAGAGGATTCTCAATTTTTTATCCATATTCTGGTCGATTTATTTCATTTTGCCTAAGATGCGTATAGTAGGCCAGTTCGATAAGAAGCACAAAAATACAAAAAATCATTTGCATTAACAATGAGACTCCTTATATTAGCCCCTTTTGTACCTTCCTTATTGCATTTATGCAAGTCTTTCGCTCCCTGGACGAATTTAAAAAAGCCCGAAAGGATTTACACTCAGTCTCTAGCATAGGCTTGGTGCCTACTATGGGTGCCCTGCATGCCGGGCATGCCAGCCTCGCAGAAAAAGCCGTTGCAGAGAACCCTTATACCATAGCGACCATTTTTGTTAATCCAACACAATTTGGACCCAATGAGGATCTGGATAAATATCCACGAACTCTGGAGGCTGATCTTAAATTGTTGGACGATATTGGGGTTTCTGTTGTTCTTGCCCCAAATGTTGCAGAAATATATGGGGATGGTCGGAGCCTGGTAAGTTTTCAGATCAAGGAGATGGATCGTAAGCTTTGCGGAGCTACAAGACCCGGACATTTTAATGGAGTAGTACAAATCGTTTCTATCCTTTTCAATCTTGCTCAACCGGATAAGGCCTATTTCGGAGAAAAGGATTTTCAGCAACTTATGATTATCCGCCGTATGATACAGGAATTGCATTTTCCTCTGGAAGCGGTTGGATGTCCCATCGTTAGAGAAGAGGATGGCCTGGCAATGAGCTCCCGTAACCTATACCTTAAGCCGGATGAGCGGAAACAAGCTCTTTTTCTCAATAAAGCCCTACAGGAGATCAGGAAGGATTTTCATCAATTTAGGAATAAAGAGGAAGTTTTGGAAAGGGTGCATGAGCGAATGAAAGATTACCCTCTGGTAAAGTTGGATTATTTTGATGTACTGGAGGCCCATGATCTTTCAGAAATTGAAGATTTCCAACAAGCTAAGCAGGCCCATCTTTTTGTAGCTGCTTTTCTGGGAAAAACTCGCCTAATTGACAATATGTCACTTTCCTAGACCATTTTCGTCTTAATAAGGGAAGCATGATAGCAATATGCACAGTTTTTGTGTTGCCTGCTAACATGGCTGAAATAGGAGATTTTCTCCTGATTTATGCAAACACACAGTTAAAAGATCTTTATGTTATTAGAAATGTTCAAATCCAAGATCCACCGGGTCAAAGTTACCCAGGCGGAACTGAATTATGTAGGAAGTATTACCCTGGATGCTGATTTGTTGGATGCAGCTAATATCCTGGAAGGCGAGCGCGTACAGATTGTAAATGTCAATAATGGTGAACGTTTGGAAACTTATACTATAGCTGGAGAAAGAGGAAGTGGAGTCGTCTGTCTCAATGGACCTGCAGCACGGAAAGTTCAGGTAGGGGACACAGTGATTATTATTTGTTATGCCCGCATGACGCCTGAAGAAGCTAAAAAATATAAACCCACAGTAGTTTTTCCTGATGAGAACAACAGGCTTCCCGAAAGCTTACGTGCATAGATGAATTTTATCAACAATTGTGCTATTTCGAAAGAAAAATTGCATATTAGGTACTGAAATTGCACAAGATAAATCATCAAATAGATCATAATGATTCTTTGCGATGCGTATGCAAGTGCATATAATTCGTGAATCTGATTTCAAGATTTTTCATTTACTTCCCTGAGGCCCCTCGGATCAAATCTTTGGGGTCTCTGGCTTTTTAAGAGCCAGTCTTTCCATGTTTCATTTTCGTCAATTTAACATCGCCCAGGACCGGACTGCCATGAAGGTAGGGACCGATAGCATTTTGCTAGGGGCTTGGGTAGATGCAAAAAAACCGCAAAGGATTCTGGATATCGGAATTGGGACGGGAATCCTGTGTTTGATGATGGCGCAGAAATTTGACACAGCGAAAATTGAGGGGGTAGAGCTAGACCCGGATGCTTATAAACAGGCGAAAGAAAATATAGCCTTTAGCCCCTGGTCAGATCGGATTCAAGTTTTTCAGCAGAGCATTCAGGATTTCAGAGAAACCAAGCCCTACGACCTGATTATATCTAATCCGCCCTACTTTTCTGGTGATCTGGAGGCGAAGGGTAATCCCCGAAAAAATGCTCGTCAGGGAGAAGATTTGGATCTGGAAGTCCTTGTGAGGCAGCTGGGGCTTTTTCTCGCAGAAAATGGACAGGCCCATATTATCCTTCCTTTCGACAAACTCGAAGCTTTAAAAGGCCTGCTGGGAAAGCATAAATTATCTCCTCACAAACTTTGCACAGTATATCCTCGCCCTGAAAAGGCTCCTTATCGTTTTTTGATGGCTCTGGGAAAGGAAGATAAATCTTTAGTAGAAGAAGAAATTGTCATTCAAATTGGCGGGGCTAATCATTATAGCGAGGCCTATAAAAAGCTGACGCAGGAGTTTTATGCGCATGAGTTGCCGTAGGGATAGGAGTTAGTTCAAGAATATCAGTTAAAAGCTGTCATTCCGGAATCTATCAGTTGTCCAGGATCTCTAGTCCTAAAATGTGCTTGCGAGAGGTCCCGGCACTTGGGTCAAGGCCGGGATGACAGGGTTTGTTGGGGCTGCACTACGCGTGTCACACTGAGCTTGCGAAGTGCCTATGGCTAACGCAACATCCTTTCCCATACTTCATTTGAGGTTGGGAAAAGAGGTGGCAGAAATAATCAGGTCCTTCGCTTCGCTCAGGATGACACAGTTTGTTGGGGCTTGATCCAATGAGAAAAGACAAGGAATCTTCTCCCCCTCTTAACTTTTTATGATTTATTGGGTTTCTTTAAAAACTCTCTATCTGAGAGCAATTACTTGTTCTTAAGGACATCCTATGAAGTTTGGAAAGTTAGCAGATATAAGCGGAGTCGATTTCTCTCTTCCTCCCATAAATCCCCTGAATCTAGATCTACTTGGAGGAAAGACAGCTCATTCCTTCGAAGCATTCATCGGTTTACCTCGTTGGTCGAGTAAGGATTGGGTAGGCAAGTTGTATCCGAAAGGTACCAAAGCGGCGGATTTCCTTTCCTATTATTCCCATTCTTTCAATACCATCGAACTCAATACCACTCACTACCGCATTCCTAATCCCGAGCAAGTAATCAAGTGGAGAGATAATTCAGATGAAAGCTTTGTCTTTTGTCCTAAAATCCCCCAAATCATTTCCCACTACCGCAAGCTTGTAAACGTAGATAAAGAGCTCGAACAGTTTACCGAATCCATTCGAGAATTTGGTCCCAAATACGGCTGCGCTTTTATGCAGGTTCATGAATCCTTTGGTCCTTCGCATTTTCAGAATTTAGTTGATTTTTTGGATAAATGGCCCCAAGACCTGGAACTTGCCATCGAATTCAGGCATGCAGACTGGTTTGAAGAAAGGAGTCTCAGACCCGAGTTAGTAAGATTATTGACGGACCATGGCATCGGGACAGTAATCACTGATGTAGCCGGCCGCCGTGATGTCTCTCATAATAGCCTTACCAGTACATCTGCCATGATTCGTCTGGTTGGCAATTCTTTGGATCCCACAGATTTTGAAAGAAGTGATGCCTGGCTGGAGCGTATAGAGTACTGGGTAAAACAAGGACTCGAAAAACTTTACCTCTTTCCCCATGAGCCCGGAGATGTGATGGCTATGGACCTTGGGGCTTATTGGGCGAAAAAACTCAATGAAAAATTCTCCCTAAAGCTCAGCACTCCCGGCATTCAGAAAATGGAAGGAGATCAGATGAGCCTTTTTTAGGGTGAGGAAGTGTTTTTGTGTTGTAGTTCGGTAGTTACTTCGATCTATTCCCAACTACAACACTACAACACTACAACACTTTTTCCTATCTTCCCCCATGAAAAACTTCATAGACACCATCGTATTTGATCTGGGCGGCGTTTTGATCGACTGGAATCCCCGCTATGTGTATAAAACTATTTTTGATACAGATGAAGAGGTCGAATCTTTTCTGGCGAATGTATGTGTATCCTCATGGAATGAAGAGCAGGATAGAGGACGATCTTTGAAGGATGGGACAGAATTATTAGTAGCGAAGCACCCGGAATGGGAAAAAGAGATTCGAGCTTTTTATGATAGGTGGCCGGAAATGCTGGGAGGACCTGTCCAGGAGTCTGTGGATATATTGGAGAGTTTGAAAATGGGGAGGAATTATCGTTTGTATGCTTTGACAAATTGGTCGGATGAGACTTTTCCGATCGCATTAGGTCGTTATGACTTTCTTCAGTGGTTTGAAGGAATATTGGTTTCTGGTAAAGAAAAATTGATCAAACCTGATCCTGCTATTTATAAACTTTTGTTCGAAAGATTTAATATTGATCCAGCCAAAGCTGTTTTCATAGATGACTCGCCCAAAAATGTGGAAGGAGCAAAAGCGGTAGGCATGCATGCCATCCACTTCCGCTCCCCTATGCAAATGAGAGAAGAATTGGCGGAATTACTCTGAATGTAAATCTTGTCCTCTCCCGGAATTTTTATTTACCATATCCCTTTCTTCCGGTGTCAATAACTCATAAATCGAAGAGAAATAGGGTTGATTTATAAAGTATGGAAGAATTTGAGGATCGCCGATATTGATTTTTTGAGATCGTAGCATGCCCAGCATCATGATCATCCAATTGTCAGGATTGTAAAGCGCCCCTCTTACCTGATCTTCGCCAGGCAAGGCCTTACGCGATCCAGAACTTCCCTGTGCAGCAAAGAAAGTAGATTGTGATTCCTCCGCATTTCCCCCAGGCTTTTTGACATCAAAGGTTTGAGGCTTTTTGGAAATTCTTGCCGTTTCCGCATGGCTGATGTATTGTACAGACTGTACCAAGAGTTTCTGAACAAATACCTTAAAAGCTGTGACATTGTGAGTGTATTCTTCACTCGTCGCAAAGGAAACGGGTCTCTCTACATCTTCAACATATACGGTACCTCCTGCTCTGATATAATAACCTCTGAGCATGCGCTCGTCCAGACGAATTTTCAGAGGAGTCTTATAGCGTTTGATGATTTGCTCGCCTTCTGCATTTCGATAAACCTTATAATCTGGTAAGTCATCGGTATGAAATTCAATGATTTTTCTTTGCTCATCATACCTGCCATGCCTGATAAGGATATGACGAATAAAAAGCTTATCAAAGGGCTCAATATTCTTCCTCGCGAGGTTTTTATCTACGAAATCCACGACTTTCTTTTCCGCCCCATGGTTGCCTAATAGAGGTATCACCTCAAACATTTCGTCAATTTTCTCATTCATAAACTCCACCTGACCAGCATCGAAGTTTCCCCGATTGAGGTGGAATACTTTTCCGCCCGATTTCAGGATACAGTTCTGCTCATAAAATGTAAGTGAGCCGAGTCCTCCGAAATCGAGGTGTAATTGGTTGTGTGTAGAGGTATATTGACCTTTTAGCTCTGTATAGGCAGCTAATTTAAATTCAATATCCTCCGTCAATCCATATGCATGGATGTGATGGTTGATAAGTTCTTCCCACTGGAGTTTGGGTTTGGGATCAGAAGCAAAAAGAAGGATCGGGATTTGGAATAACACAAGAGCAGGAAAAATTAACTTCCTTAATACCATAATACCCAAGATTGCATGTGTGAGTGTTGAGAGATGAGATAAAATTAATTACAGGAGTTGGTTATTTCCAATTCAATAATAATCTCGATGTTACACACTTTTGCGATTCCTTAATAAGACGAAATACGCAATAGTCATGCCATCCATAAAAGAAATTGAATGTATATTTAAGCTAAATTTTGAAATCCTGCCAACGCCCTTTTTCTGGCGAGAGATATTATGTATTTTTGCGGCCGGCACAAAATCCTTGTGCGACTAATAAAAAGACATTTATGCTAAATATTGTACTATTTGGCCCTCCCGGAGCGGGTAAAGGGACCCAGTCAAAGAGCATTATTGAAAACTACGGTTTGATCCACCTTTCTACTGGTGATATGTTGAGAGCTGAGAAGGCTTCGGGATCTGAATTAGGAGAAAGAGTAAAAAGTATTATGGATCAGGGATTGTTGGTTAGCGATGAGATTGTTATTGAGCTTATCGCAAAAAGACTTGATGCCAATTTGGATGCCAACGGGTTTATCTTTGACGGATTTCCGCGTACTGTACCTCAGGCTGAAGCTCTGGATAAGCTTTTGGAGGAGAAAAATACTTCTATTACCTATATGGTAAGCTTAAGTGTGGATGAAGAAGAGTTAGTGAGCCGTCTGGTAAAAAGGGGGCAAGAGCAAGGAAGGGCGGATGACAATGAAAAAACGATTCGTAAAAGAATTGGGGAATACAATGCCAAGACTTTGCCAGTAGCTGACTATTATAAAGCGCAAAGTAAGCTCCATCAAATCGATGGCATGGGGGGTATAGAGGATATAGAGACTCGTATAGCTGCTGTGCTAAACCCCTAAATATCTGGGAAGATTCAGAAAAATTCTTTTTGCCCCAGATATTTGCCCTTGATAATTGAAAAAGGGCTTAGACTCGTGTACCCTTAGTTTGATTATTTAGGATCAGATCCATGCAAAATCAGTTCGTAGATTATGTGAAGATCTATTTCACCAGCGGAAGAGGAGGAAATGGAGCGGTGGCATGGCGCAGAGAAAGCCACGTCCCTAAAGGTGGACCTGATGGTGGAGATGGCGGAAGAGGAGGGCATGTAATCCTGAAAGGTAATGCTCAACTATGGACCCTATTGGACTTAAAGTACCGGAAATATATCAAGGCCGGGCATGGAGAAAATGGAGGGGGTGCCAAAAAAACTGGAAAAACCGGAAGGGATGAGATTCTTGAAGTTCCGCTAGGGACAGTCATCAGAAACGCTGAAACCGAAGAGGTTATTGGGGAAATTCTGGAAGACCAGCAAGAACTTGTCATCCTGAAGGGAGGGCACGGTGGAAAGGGGAACTGGCAATTTCGTTCTGCGACTCGTCAGGCGCCTGATTTTTCCACACCCGGAGGAGTTGCCCAGGAAATGGCGGGAATCATCGAATTGAAAATACTCGCGGATGTCGGCCTGGTCGGCTTTCCTAATGCTGGAAAATCTACCCTCTTATCTGTAGTTAGTTCTGCCAAGCCCAAAATCGGTGATTATGCATTCACAACTCTGGTGCCTAATTTGGGGATAGTCAAGTATCGAGGATTCTCCTCATTCGTCATGGCCGATATTCCCGGTATCATTGAGGGAGCCCACAAGGGCAAAGGTTTGGGAACCCATTTTCTTCGGCATATTGAACGAAATAGTGTACTTCTTTTCCTGATTTCAGTAGATGCTGACGATATTCAAAAAGAATACGAAACACTTTTAGAGGAAGTACGCTTATTTAATAGGGATCTCTTGCATAAACCCCGTTTGATAGCGATCAGTAAGTGCGATATGATCGATGCAGAATTAGAAGAAGAAATTCGGGAAATGCTTTCAGATTTACCCATTGTATTTATATCTTCTCTCGCCAACCAGGGGATGGAAGAATTAAAAGATAAACTATGGGAATTGATTCATGAATAAAGATTTTGTCATATTTTTTCGGGAAAAGCGCATTGACATCGAGGCGTTAAAAAAGTCCCGGAAAACCTTCTGTGATGAACTCGAACAAAACTTTATTCAGATTGGAGCACAGTCTTTTGACCAGCAAAAGAAATTTATCTTTAATCCACTGAGGCTGGACTTTCCTTTAGATATACCTATTGAAGAAACCCTAAGGCCAAAGAAAGCTAAACCGCTACTGAAGAAGAAAATTCCCCTGCCAAACAAAGACAAAACTGAAACTACTTCTGAAACGAAAACGTCTAAGGCTCCTCCTTTAAAAAGGCCTTTGATGAAAAAGTCTTCAGATGAAGGAGCTGCAAAGAAAAAGTCTCCTCCCTTGAAGAGGCCCTTCATGAAACCCAAAACAAATGTTGAAGAAGATAAAGAGAAGAAAAAACTGCCTTTGAAAAAGCCGATTATGAAAGCTCGAAAGCCCAAAGAATAAGCCCACATCCTGACTAATACTAGATATGAATAAAATAAGCTATGAAAGCTTTATCCTTGACAATGGTTTAAAAGTAATAGTTCATGAAGACCCCTCCATTCCCTTTGCAGTAATGGATATTCTATATAGGGTGGGATCAAAAGATGAACAGGAACACCGTACAGGTTTTGCTCATTTGTTTGAGCACCTGATGTTTGAAGGGAGTAAGCATATTCCCAATTATGATCGTCCCTTACAGAGAGTCGGCGGTCAGAACAATGCCTTTACCACAGCAGACATTACCAACTATTACCTTAGCCTTCCTTCGAATCAATTGGAAACCGGCTTTTGGCTGGAGTCTGATCGTATGCTGGAACTGGCCTTTTCTCAAGAAAAACTAGATATCCAGAAAAGCGTTGTAATTGAGGAATACAAGCAGCGTTACCTCAATCAGCCTTATGGAGATGCGCATCTCAAACTTCGCGCACTTCACTACGATACTCATCCTTATAAGTGGCCTACAATAGGAAAGGAAATCTCTCATGTAGAAGAGGCAACCCTGGAGGAGGTAAAAGATTTTTTCTTTAGTTTCTATGCTCCGAATAATGCTTCATTGATTGTTGCAGGGGATGTCAAATTGGGCCAGGTAAAAGAATTATGCGATAAATGGTTTGGGCCTATTGAGTCCAGGGAGCTGAAAAAGAGAGACTTGCCGCAGGAAGGACCCCAACAGGCTGCAAAGGAATTGACGGTACATGCAGAAGTACCTTATGCCGCTATCTATAAAATGTTTCATGTGCCTGCTCATACAGAAAGAGGCTATTATGTGGCAGATATTATAACAGATCTTTTATCTAATGGAAAGAGTGCCTTGCTCTTTCAATCCCTGGTTAAAGACAAAAAAGTAAGTCCACAGGTAAATGCTTACTCTTGGGGACTTCATCATCCGGGTGTGGTTTCTATTGATGGGCGAGTAGCGGAAGGGGTGAGTTTGAAGACCTATGAAGATGCTTTATCGGAAAGTCTGGAGAAAATTCAGGAACTCACAGAAGAAGACCTAAATCGTATAAAAGGAAAACTGGAAGCCAGTTTTGTAATGCAGCAAACCCGCCTCCTGACCAAAACTATGACCCTGGCTATTTCAGATAGTTTAGGAGATGTAGACCTCATTAATACTACGCCGGATATCTATCAGGGAATTCAATTGGATGAAGTAAAAGCGGCTGCAGCTACATACCTGGCTCCGGAAAATTGTTCAACCCTTTATTATTTGCCCGAAAATTATGTCGCAAGTGCTTGATAGAACACAGGCCCCTCAGGCCTCCTCATTTCGTCATATACCCTTGCCTAAGGTTGAGCAAATAAAGCTCAGTAATGGCATTCCTGTATATTTCCTGCCTTATGGTACCGCTGAAGTTATAGAAATTCAAGCTATTTGTAGAGGCGGTAGCAATTTTCAGGCTCGCTCCGGTATTGCTAAGTTTAGTATGCAAAATATGGTGGAGGCCAGTAAGCACCATAATAGCCTCCAATTGGCACAAGAACTGGATGCCTACGGTTCCTGGTTAGGGCAACAGGCGGAAGAAGAATGTCTGGCATTGACTTTGGCTACCATCAGCAAAAATTTGAAGCATACCCTTCACCTTTTTCGCGAAGTCCTAACAGTGCCGGCCTTTTCTCCGGAAGAATTTAATACCCTAAAGGCCCGGACCTTACAGAAAATGCATGTCGCCGAGCAGAAAACTTCAAACAAAGCAAGTAGAAGCTTTCGTAAGCAGCTTTTTGGGGGAGAGCATCCCTATGGGTTGAGTTTTGGGTCTGCAGAGCTCGAAATGATCGAACTGGAGGAATTGAGAGCTTACTACCAAAGCTATATCAATACCGCGAATCTGAAATTACTGGTTACTGGTAAATATGATCAAGGGACCTGCCTTAGTTTGTTGGAAAAAGAATTTGGGTCTCTGAAAATAGAAGGATCTGTTCCCTTAGAGATTAGTTTACCAGATGTTTCTCCAATAGGAGGTCGCTACCTTACTGAGCAAGAAGGCATGCAATCGAGTTTACGCCTTGGACATTTGGGTATGGCGCGATCAAATCCTGATTACTATGGGATGCAGGTCGTAAATACCATATTGGGTGGATACTTCGGCTCACGGCTTATGCATAATATTCGCGAAGAGAAAGGCTATACCTACGGTATATATTCCGGTTGGCTGGGACTCAAGCACAATGGATTTTTTGTAGTTCAGGCTGATATTGGAAACGAGTATGTAGAAGCGACCATAGAAGAAGTAAAGAAAGAGATGCGATTGTTATGTGAGCATGGGGTTGAAGAAGAAGAATTACGATTGGTTAAGAACTATATGCTTGGACAGGGAATCAGCCAAAGGGAAACTCCCTTCCAAATGGGAGATTTACTTAGATTTTCTTTGAGTATGGGAATCAGCTTTGAGGAAATAGACCGGAAGTTTCAGGTGATCGATGGTATAAGTGCAGAGGAAGTACAATCCTTAGCTCAAAAGTATCTCAAGCCCGATATGCTGAGTGAGATTGTTGTGGGGAAACCTGTGTAAGCTAAGTTTCTTAAGAATAAAACAAAAAATGCCTTGTAATCCCGGCCCGGCCTTAATTCAGGAGCTGGAATCCCTAGCATGTGTAAAAGAGCCTAAATATCCCGGATATCTGATAGATTCCGGGATGACCTTTAGAGATTAAAAGTTACAAAAGCCAAAGGCCCAGGATGGGATCCCGGGCCTTCAAGGCTTTCCTAATGTATAAATACAGTATCTAACTTAGTAGTACTTAGGGTAGCTGATGGTAGCACTGGACACATTCTTGGCCTGTGTTTCACCATAAACTGCTTTGATCACTTCAGACCCCAATCCAATCATATGCTTATTGGAACTCTTCAGGGGTGCAATGATCTCAAGTTTCACGAATTTCTTTGTGCCGGGAACTTCGAGGAGAACGGTAGAACCTACAGGCAAAGATTTGTGATAGGCATAATAAATACTTCTTGGCTTTTTAGCCTTGACCGGTTGAATAGTACCCGTTTCTGTTACGCGTATATATGATTCCCCCGTATTGGCATCAATCACCTCACGCTCTGTGATATAAGACCCTTCTCTGTCAAAACGGTCGACTGAACCAGAATTATCATCGAAATCTTGTCCTCTTCCTAATCCGCCATTTCCAGCAATGTCATCTTCTCCTCCGGGAAAATAGTCTCCATCATCCACATAATAATCTCTGTCATCATCTATATCATTGTTTCGCGGACGGTTGGAGCGATAGGTTTGCTCGAGGCGAATATCGATTACTTCTCTCATTTGTGGGCTGAGGAAAGAGCGGCCATCTCTGATTCTTCTCAATTCGGCTCTGCGATCTTCTACGCTCCTTTCGGCCAAAGCCTGGTCGATAAGGGAGGCTGTTTCTATATCATAGTCTTCAGTGGAAATGGCATCATATCCCTGAACCCATCCCATTTTCCTTTTTTCCTTGCCGGTAAGTTTCACCCAGCCGTTGGCAAATTCAGTCAAAATCGCCAAATCACCTGCAACAAAGTTTCTTTTTGAAATAGAATTTGGTGTAGAGGGCTTTTCAAAAATGGAAGCATTCTTCAAAAGTACCACATTTCCCCCTCCAGAGACGAAATATTCATCGTTTATCCAGCCTTCTTTTCCATCTTCAGTTTCAACCCAAATGTAATTGCTGTTTTCTCCTCCTCTTACAAAGGCCTCTCTACCCAAATGCATTACCTCCTCTGAAAAATGGATGGTCGAAATTACGTCTGCGCTGTTTCCTGGATCCGCATAGAGTTGTGCACGATCCCAGGCGCAAACAGAGAAATCACCTTTAGGTGCATAATCGTCATAGATCACCCTTTTCTGAGCAAAAGTAAAAGAGTAGAGCGCCAGGAATCCTATGAATAATACAGAAGTACGTTTTTTCAAATTCATCATTAATTGGATTTGTGAACCTTCACAAATATAAAACAAATCTTCAAAACTGAAAATTATTTTTAATTGTTAAGGCCTGATAATGTATTACTTAGGGTCTTTGTCTTATAGTAATACTTTACGTACGAATCAGAAGATCAATTTGTTGTATCCAATCTGAGAAATGAAAAATTATTTTTTCACATAGGCAATTTCTATGCGTGAAGGACGCTGATTTCCAAAGATCAGGTCTATACATTCGGGATAAAGACCAATTACTTCGGGTCGAGTTTTGCGCATTTGACCAATGATTTCCACCTCAATGAAGCCAGGATTGTCCGGAAAAAATACGCGGACTTTGCTGCCAATAGGAAGGCTTTTATGGTATCCGACAAAAAGGCTTTTACTTTCATTTGGGAAGTTGACTTTATAAACAGGTCCCCGCTCTCTAGAAAGTGCTGTTGGATAACTTAGGCTTGAAGTCTGGCTATTGCTACTTCGGACTCGAGAGTTGGATCTATAATCGTCTGAGGACGCACTACTGCTACTGCCTCTAGAGGGTCCACTACGATTATTTTGTGATCGTTTGTCTCTTTCAAGGAAGGTACTCATATGACCAACTATTACCCCACGGTCAAGATTGCTGCCTCGAGAAGTATTGGGGGAGAAGTCTGTATTTCTGTTTCTATATCGATCAGAATCTCTTGTATCGGAATATCTGCCATCAGAGCTAGCAGAGGAGCTTTTTTGCCCATAGTAGGTTCTTGCACCAGTTCTTTGACTCAGGACGCGAGAATTAAATTGTTCCTCTGTGGCACTTATCCTATCCCTTCCTTTAACCCAACCTCTTATCTTTTTGTCTTCCGAATAGAGTTCTATCCAGTCTCCGCTTACATTTCCACGAATCACCATTTCACCTGCGCGGAAATAGTCTCCAGTACTTGCAGCTCTGTTTCTGGGTTCAGGATATATGCGACTTCTTTCCTGTACAATGGCTGTCAAGCCATTATCGACAAAGTGATATTCGTAGATCCAGCCAGAAGCTCCATCAGAAGTTTTTACTTCGATGTATTTTCTTCGATCTGCACTATTGAAGGCTTTCTGCCCCAGGCGCTGGACTACCTCTCCGAATTTGATTCGGGCTTTTCTGCGATACTTTCTGCCGGGACCTACATATAGGTGAGTGCTTGACCATGCACAGCTGAGGGAAGTTCTTGATCTGTCAGTAAAGATATCCTCTTCATTAGTCTGTGCGAAAAGGAAACTAAAGGACAGGAGGGCGATAATGAAAGAGCAAATTAAAGTTTTCAAAACTAGGCTATGATATAATCGTATAACAGAGTGAAAATAGAGTGATGTTATAAATTACCTATACAAGCTATAAATAATTGCAAATAAAGAACTGGAATTTCAGGTAAGATTCCTCTGTTAAAGGGTCGTTTTTGCGCAAATTTACCTTGCCTTTTTCCGTTTTTTTAGGTACAATTGTATACGTATGAAATTCAATAGGCAATTCTTTTATTACAGAATTACTGTTTTTTACTCTAGTTTTTCATAAATGTTCTATAAGAGCATGAGCGGAGTAAAAAAGGTACTAAACTACTTTAAGGGCATAATGAACTCCACTCGTGTTATCGAGCAGGAGTTATTTTTTTTAGGTCTAAAATATTATTCTATGAAATCTCAGATTAAACGGAAGCTTTTTGGACTATCAAGCAAGGAACTTATTCAGTTTTGTAATGAGAAACTGGTCTGTGCGGCCAGAGACCTTGCTGAATTCACCAAAAATGGGATTAATGCCAATTTCATCGTTGCCTTAGCCCATAAGTGTGAGCTTTATGAATCTACCCTGGATACCTCTAGTCCTCTCCAGCAATCTACAGATTCAAAGGAGATCGAGCAGGAAATCAAAGATTCCATTGGCGCGATCTGTGAGTTAGGCCGTAGGATTTGGTCCGACAACCCAAGCAAATTCAGAGATTATTCTCTGGCAAACTCAAATATGGGTTTCCCTGAGCCAGGCTCAGCGAGCTAAACTCGTCGTATGAAATGAAAACAAATATGGGCAGCTAGTTTAGTTGCCCTTTTTCTATGCCCGAAAATTAGATAGTTCATGTAATTAAAATTTCCCTATAGTCAAACAAAGCAAATATCCTGCATGTAAGAAAATGAAGAAGTTTGACGAAAATAGGATTCAAAATTAGCGCGATAGATGCCATATTGTATAGGTAATGCGGGAAAGAAAAGTCTGGAAGTTATTCAGCTTGCTCAGGAGTACCGAAAAACTAGACTTTCAAAAATGGTTGTTGCTGGAATACGGGGATAAGCAACAATACGTTCAAAAGCTCTATGCCTGTTTATTAAATCAGCCTTCCGCACCAAATGTGCAGGAAGTCTGGGAGGCATTATACTTATCTGATCCATATGATGATGCTCGTATGCGGAAACTCTGCAGAGACCTTTGCAGTCAACTGGAATCTTTTCTAGCCTACCAAAATATTAAATCCGATCGAAGAGGTCTTGAGCTTGCTTTGCTCAGGGAGTTGAATCAGCGTGAAGCATCTGAATTATTCCTCAAAACCAGTCGAAAAATAAAAAGAAGTTTAAATGGGGTGAAAGGAAAGGATGCCGCCTATTTTCGCTATTGCTTTGAACTGGAGCTTGAGATACAAAGGTATCTCAGCAAATATGTTCGCAGTGATCTTCAAAAAGAAAAACTTTTCCCAAACCAGTACGGGCAGATGATGAATAGTTTTGACAGCTGGTGGGCAGAAGAAAAACTGGAATTGGCTCTGGGAAAAATAAATAGGAAAAGCCGAGAAAAAATCCAGGCTCAGGAACTCTTGTTGGATGAGCTTTTGGAAAAACTTAGGCAGGATACGTACTGGCAATCAAATGATCGAATACAGGTGTATGTGCAGGTATATCGTTTGCTGAGTGGAAAGGATAAGCAGGGGGTGGGAATTTTATTGGGGCGCATTCGAAAAACGGATGATCAGTGGACACAGGAGGAGTTAAGTAATTTCCTTACTTCTCTGATCAATGCAAACATCCGAAAGCTCAATCAATTGGGTGAAGAGGAAACGGCGATTGAATTATTCTCTTTATTTGAATGGGGAATCAGCTCTCGCCTCTTCTTTATCGACAATAATCTTCCCGAGGTGATTTATAAAAATCTTTTGACGATTTGCCTCAAAGTAAAAAAGTTTGATAAAGCACTGAATTATCTGGAGACACTGAAAGAGCTATTGCCAGAAAATCGGCAGGAGGAATGTTACCGCTTCAATTTGGGAAGGTATTATTTTGCAAAAGGAGCATTTAAGGAGGTGATTTCTTGTTTGGCAGGGCAGAAATTTTCCAATGTATTTGACGAAATCGATGCACGTATTCATTTGCTACAGGCTCAATATGAAATTGAATACGAAGATCCAGACTGGATTGCACGACAAATTCAGACCCTGGCCCGTTTCGTTCGCAATCAGAATATTCCTCAGCAATTTAAAGTTGGAATGGGAAATGGCTTTCGCCTCTTCCGAAAACTGGTACTTGCCTACACTCCATACGAACATGAGCAGGTATTGAAATTGATCCAACAGACTCGCCCCCTCAATAAGGCAAAATGGCTAGAGGAGAAGGCCAAGCTCCGAAGCAAAAAAAGGCCAGAATCATATCCGGCCTCCTGATTTGGGTTGTTTTTAAATACAGAATATATGGGTCATTTATAGACCATTACTTTCGCCTATAAATAGCCACCTCTTTATCTTAAACTGTTTCAAGCGCCTGCTTTTCCTGAGCAAGCTTCTGCTGGATATCTCCTGGTACCTGAGCATACTCCAGGTATTCCTGGGAGAAAGTCGCTCTACCTTGAGATATGGAGCTTAGGGTCGTCGAATAACGGTTAAGCTCTGCAAGGGGAACCCGAGCCGTTATCTTCTGATTTCTTCCCTCTGCATTAAAGCCTTCAACAATAGCTCTGCGAGATTGTAGGTCCGTCATGACTTCTCCCATATATTCATCCGGAACCAGTACTTCCAGTCTGTAAATGGGCTCCAGCAATTTTGGTGCACACTGGAGGAAAGCTTCTTTAAATGCTCCTTTCCCAGCGATCTTAAAGGAGATTTCATTAGAATCTACCGGATGCATCTTACCATCATAGACATAAATTGCTACATCCTGCGCATAAGAACCTGTAATCGGGCCTTCTTCCATGGTCTCCATGATGCCTTTAAGAATGGCAGGCATAAATCTTCCATCGATTACCCCACCTACGATACAGTTGCAGAAAAGCAACTTTCCGCCCCAGGGCAATTCATGCATATCTTCTCCCCTCACTTTAAGATCAGAAGGATGAGTCATATGCTCTGTCCAGGGCTGAACTTTCAAATGAACCTCTCCATACTGACCTGAGCCCCCACTTTGTTTTTTGTGCTTGTAGTAGCCATCTGCAGATTTCTGGATGGTTTCACGATAGGAGATTCTGGGCTGAATAAAGGTAGTAGGTACGCCAAAAGTATTTTCTAGCAATCCTTTTACGATTTGGAGATGCAGAGCTCCTTGTCCACTCAGAATGGTTTGCTTGAGCTCTTTTGAGTACTCTACAATCAAGGTAGGATCAGATTCTGTGAGCTTATTAAGAGCCATAGCGAGCTTCTCTTCCTCACCCCCTTTCTCAGGCTCAATAGCCGTTCGGATTTTGGGGTTGGGGAATTCAATCGCTTTGATTTTAACTTCATCATCTTTATTTCGAAGCGTATGGTTTACTCCTGTATCTTTCAGCTTAACCGTTGCGCCTATATCTCCAGCTGAAAGTGCATCTACAGAATGCCTGTTTTTTCCATCAATGATATAGAGCTGGTTGAGTTTATTTTTAGCCCCGGTATTGGAGTTTATAAATTCAGTGCCACTTTTGACCTCTCCTGAGCATACTTTGAAATAACTCATGGAGCCGGTATGCTTCTCATTGGAAGCTTTGAATACGAATAGGGTCGTATCGCTATCATTTACAGAAATTTTTTGCCCGTCTTCGGTTTCTTCATCATGAATATCTCCGGCAGATGGAGCTACATTTCCAATAAAGCCCATCATTCGGCCACTTCCCATATTATTTTTGGCAGAGGTACAGAAAACGGGGAAAATATCCCGATTTAACATACCGATTCGAATTCCTTGTCGCATTTCGTCCTCATCCAGTTCTCCTTTTTCAAAATACATCTCCATTAGGGCTTCATCATGCTCTGCCGCAGCTTCGACAAGGGTATTATGAAGTTCATCAGCACGAGCTTTTTCTTCGTCCGGGATAGGGAGTTTTTCAGGTTTGCCGCCATCTGCAGGGAATTTGTACATGACCATTTTCAGTACATCTATGATGGAGTCAAATCCATCACCTGCATTGTATGGGTATTGCATAACAACCACTCCCGATCCAAATTGTCCTTTTGCTTGTTCGATGGTATTGTTGAAATCAGCTTTACCATTGTCCAACTGATTTACTACAAAAATGGTAGGCTTGCTATATTTCTTTAAATATCGCCAGGAGATTTCAGATCCAACTTCTACACCATATTGAGCATTGAGTACCAAAACAGCGGTATCCGCTACTCTAAGTGCTCCAATAAGCTCACCAGCAAAATCATCAAGACCTGGTGTGTCAACAATATTGATCTTGGTTCCCCTCCATTCTGTATGCATGATCGATGAATAGATCGAGTTTCCTCTCTCCATTTCGATTTCATGGTAATCAGAAACTGTGTTTTTGTCATCAACGGATCCCAGGCGGTTTATTACGCCTCCTTCAAACATCATACATTCGGCGAGGGTAGTTTTGCCGGCTTTCGAGTTGCCAACAAGGACAACATTTTTGATGTTTTGACTTTGGTATTGTTTCATATAGCGCGAGTGTTAAGTAGTTCGAAATACGGTAGGCAAGCATATCTGGTACATCCGGAATGGACTACCAATTATTTGATGAGAAATACCTATAAAGAATGGGTGGGGAAACCGAGCTGATCCCCTGAGTAGTAGGTACTTGCTATACCGTTATTGCATTTTTTATAATATATAGAAAAAGATAATAACTTTCACTTTTTTGCCTATATTTTTGAGCTTGCTTTCAGAATATATCTGTTTTTTTGACAGCTTTTTTATATGACTACCAAACCTATTCAAACTACTACGACAGGCAAGAGCAGGATATTTCTGGGGATCTTTTTTCTGGCTTCCCTACTAGAATTGGTAAGCAATCTAATTCCTGCGATTCCATACACTATTCATTTTATAGCTAAATCCCTTTTGATGCCTGCTTTGCTCGGATACTTTATTCTGGAAAGTAGGCAATGGGAGAAAAAATACAGGATTCCCGTTATCCTTGCCCTGATCACATCATTTTTTGGAGATTTTTTTCTGCTCTTTTCAGGCTCTTCTTACTTTCTGCTTGGACTAGGCTCCTTTCTGCTTGCCCAGGCTTCCTATATTTATACCTTTCGAAAAGGACCTTTCGAAGCGGAGAAGGGAAGAATAGAAGTGATTTTTATGGCTTTGGGAGGCTTGCTCATTCTGTATGGAATTTTACTTGTGTATAGCCTTTGGAGCTATTTAGGCGAAATGCAGATACCTGTTTGTGTTTATGCTTTGGTGATTATGGGAATGGGACTATCTGCTTTAGGCCGTAAAGGAAAGGTAAATCTCCAAAGTTTTCGGGAGGTATTTGTCGGAGCTGCCTTATTTATTCTTTCAGATAGCCTGATTGCAATTAGTCGTTTTGGAAGTGAAATGGTAGGACTTAGTTATTCTGGATTCTGGATCATGCTGACATATATTTCCGCACAATATCTGATTATAAGAGGATTGCTGAAGGTGAAAGTTAACTAAGCCTTTTGTGCATGAGAACTGCTGTGCTCGGACAAAGGCTGCTGAATTCTTCACTCTCTTTGATGGCTTGTGGTACACTTTCTCTATCCAGATTTTCGAAGCCCATTTTTTTGAAAAAGCCTTCTGCGGTCGTGGTTAGCAGATAAAGATTTTTCATCCCCAATTCTTCAGCTTTTTCAAGCAGTTCTTCAACCCATTCCTTTCCGATTCCTAATCCTTGTTTCTTAGGATGAATCGCAACAGATCGTAGCAGGCCAATATCTCCATATTGTTCAAATCCTCCACAAGCAAGGAGGACACCCCTGACTCCTTTCCGATAAAAAAGCTGAACCTTGTCACCAAGATCTTTAAAAGGTAAATCAAGGTTTTTCAATAGCTTCGCGAGAAGAGGCAAGTCTTTATTTTCGGCTGTTTCTATTTGATAGGACATTACTGACATACTCGAATTTAAGGGAAAGCGCTTGAAATAAAAACGCTCATCCCGGAGGATGAGCGATAAAAATAAAAATATACTAAATCCGTTTTAAGGTAAGGCTGAGGGTACCCGTTCTTCAATGGGTAACTCCTGCTGGGCTTGTTGTAATGCCTGCTGACGTAATTCGGATTTTTCTTTGGCAGCATTGATCTGGGCAATACCCAAAAAGGTGGCTAGAAACAGAGTAGAAAGAAAGGTAATAGCGGCAACTTTCGATTTCATCAGAGCAAGATTAATTAAATTTGACATTTCAAATATCACGACTATTCGTAATAAATAAAACTCAAAATACTCCCCTTCATTACATCATGTTTTCCGCTTTCTCCAATAAAAAAATATGTAACTTGTCAGCCTTACAACAAAGCTACAAACACACATGGATGTTGAAACACTTCGAAATCATTGTATCATAAAAAAGGGGGTTACAGAAGGTTTTCCGTTTGGGGAGCAGACTCTGGTATTCAAAGTGATGGGGAAAATGTTTGCCCTGGTCTCAATTGATAATGCCGAGTTTGTTAACCTAAAATGCGAACCAGAATATGCATTGGAATTACGAGAACAGTATGACGGTATGATTCGCCCTGGCTGGCACATGAATAAAAAACTCTGGAATTCTGTATCGCTGGTTGATGGTCTTTCTTATGATTTGATCAAATCCCTCATTGACCACTCCTATGAAGAGGTAGTAAAAACTTTGAAGAAGAAGGACAAAATAGCCTTAGAGGAAATGGAATCTTAGGATTTCCACTCCCAAAATTCACAACGAATATTTGCTTTCTGAAAATTCTCTTGAATCGTTTCTAAAGACTCGGGAGACTGGTCTATTCCTATCCAATTTCTGCCCAGTTTTTCGGCAGCTAAGAGGGTGCTTCCTGAACCTGCAAAAGCGTCGAGAATAAGACTATTGGGATGAGAAGATTGAGCAATGATTCGTTCGAGGAGTTCGGCATTCTTTTCGGTGGGGTAGCTGACATAAGAAAGTCCTTTGTCTTTAAACTCCCAGACATCTTGCAATTTTTTTCCTTTGTGATCACTTGCAAACACCTTTTTGCGAGGATTACCATTATCTGACCATTCTATGAGACCTGCATCATCCAGTTCGTCCAGCACCTTCCTCCCATAGCGCCAATGCCGGCCCGGAGGAGGGCTCAGGCCCTTCCAGTTTTTACCTGTATCTCCATCCAGAGTTTTGCCCGGAGCATGTAAAGGATGAGTCGTGTAGGCACCTCTCTGTTTGTCCTTTTTAGGAAAAAGCTGTTTGACTTCTTCCTCATTTAGCACCTCCCGTACCTCATTCCAGATATTCTGGTCTCTTTCTCTAGCATACACCAAAATCATATCCGAAAAATTCCCATATGCTTTACGGGCAAAATTTTTGGGATTGCATTTGATGCGGCTAATGTCATTGAGGAAATTTTCTGCTCCGAATACCTCATCCAGGATGATTTTAAGGTAGTGGCCCAGTTTTTTATCTATATGAAGGTAGAGGCTTCCCTGATTTGATAGGAGCTCCCGTAAAATATAGAGGCGCCTACGAATGAATTCCAGAAAATGATGATCCGGATTCCAGTCCTCATAGGCTTTCTTCTCAGAAATTTTGCTAAAAGTTTGGCCCGTACCAAAAGGAGGATCAATATAAATGAGATCTACTTTTCCTTTGAGTTCCAGACATAAGTGCTGAAGGATGGGGAAATTATCTCCAAAATAGAATTTTCCACTGCTACCTTCCTGAGATTTTCTGTTTAGTTTGCCGTTGAGAGGCAGCCTAAGAATTTCAGCTGCAGGCATTTTATCCGGATAACTCAGTTCACAATTTACCATAGGGACCTAGACGGAAGTTTAGCTTCAGATTCGCCTAAAAATACCAAAAATTTCAAGCCCTGATAAAAAGAGAGGCCTACATACTACTTGCCGGATTTTTTGGAGCGATTGAAACGACGAATTCGATCCTTAAGTTTTTTACTGGGCTTATCGACATCCCCTATTGCGGCTCTTCCCAGTTTTTTAAAATCAGCTTTGTTTAGTTCTCCTGTCGTGTCCGTTCGCTGAAGGTAAAGCACTTCTCCATTTGCGGCATCTAAAATGGTTATTTGCTTGATGCGGGGATCTAAATGCAAAAATGCTTTTTGTTCTTCTTCATTATGCACGGCAGCAAGGATGACAGCAGCTTCTACCACCTCAACCTTATGACCGTAGATTTCTGCTATCTCTTCTGGGTTCATTAAGTCTCCCAGTTCTTCTTTATCAATTAGCAAAGTGTAATCCTTAAGCTTTTGAGTGTTTTGGGAATTAAAGTCGCGTAAGAGCTTTCCATGAGTATCCTCCGTAGGACTTTTTTCTTCTACATGCTTGAGATAAAGCTGCATATATTTAATCAAAGCAGGCAATTTGTGGAAATACTCCAAAGTGTTGCGCACATCTTTCATCTGAAATTGTGTAAGTGCGTCTTTACCGGTATAGTTTCTCATATCTGAGCCTGTATCCATCAGATAAAGGGCCAAATGGTTGCTCTGGATTTTGTCAGATCCATTTACTCTCCTTACGAGGCGAAAAGAATTATTTCGGACAAGCATGGAATATTCCTGATCCCCTTTGTTTTTGGAAATTTCATAGAGCTCGGCGGTATCCACAAATTGATAAGGAGTAAAAGTCCAATGGGATTCGACGATCTCCTTGATCTTATCATTGTAGGTGTCATCATCTTCATACAAAACTACCAGCAAGGTCGAACTTTTCACTTCTGGAAAGTCTTCCAGGGAAGCATATCTACCATTTTGAGCAGAGAGTTGGCAAGCTCCAAAAATGAGGAGAAAGGCTAAGAGAAATCTTTGCATATCCATGAGCTAAAAACGTCTGAAAAGAGGCCTTAGTATTATTTTGAATTGATCAAATAGACCCCAAGCATAATTACGAACATCCCAAATAATTCCCAAGGGCTAATTGTTTCTCCATCTAACAAACCCCAGCCTAAAGCTACGATAGGAATGATATAGGTCACGGAGGCGGAAAAGATGGTGCTCGTTTGCTGTACAAGGTAATAGAAGAGGACCAGAGCAAGGGAGGTACCAAGTGCTGCCAGGATGGATATATAGCCCAAAGAGGCCCAGGCGTATTCACTGGTCTGGAAAACGCTATATATATCAGAGAAAGCCAGCAAATAAATCCAGTAGGGAATGGATACAAAAACCAGGGCAAAGCCGGAAGCATAGATGGGTGAAACATCCTGAAGATATCTTTTGGTGATATTGGTACTAAGGCCATAAAGAACGGTAGCAAAAATGACCAGTAGGGAATAAAAGATATGGTCTTCTACATTTACTTCTCCCCCACCCATGAGCAGTAGGATCAGGGCTCCCACAAATCCGACAAAGACCCCATAGTTTTGTCTCTTTTTAAATCTGAACCCAAAAAAGAGTAAGCCTAGAATCAGTGTAAATACAGGACTCATTACATTGAGAATACCTGTACTGGAGCTATTGATCTTTGTTTCAGCGAGGGGAAATAGGAAGGCAGGAATTGCATTACCGCAAATCCCAATTATGAGGATGAACGGCCAGGCTTTTCCAGGTACATTTTTCGCTTTCCCTAGGATGAAAGGAAGCATTACAACTCCTGCAATCGTTATCCTGAGTGCTGCAATCTGCATAGGTGTGAAGGCATCCAGCCCTCTTTTCATCAGGATAAAGGAACTCCCCCACAAAAGTGAAAGGGAAATAAAGGGGACCCATCGCTTCATCCGGCGAATTTAGAAAGGAAATCAGAATAATGGGGAAATTATTTTTAACCCAAGGCCTCAGGCCACAAATAGAATCAAGAACAAGGAACAAGGAATGGAGAAATAAGAAGTAGGGGAGCTCAAATGAAACTTCCAACTTCTACACTCCTTGTTCTGTATTCTTCAATCCTTAATCCGTTCTCAACTGATTCGGCAACTCATCCGTATCATCAGGGCGAATCTCAACGCCTTTTTCCTTGAGGATTTTCGCACTTCTGTTGATAGCATTGATGATTCCCTGACACACATTTTTCTTTTTGATGGCATGTATCGTCTCATCAATAAGGTCATTCCAGGTCTCCTGTTCTACTGCACTATTGATTCCTTCGTCAGCCAAAACAACTACCTCATGTTCAAATAAGGCCATGAATATTAAAATACCCGTTCGTTCTCTGGTGAGGAAAACTTCTTCACGAATGAAAAAATGTTCTGCTCGGCGAATGGCAGCTATCTCCAATCGATTTCGGCCAGCCATGAGTTTTTTTAAAGGATCGATATACTGGGTTAAAAGTGCACCTATGATTCCTCCTGCAACGACTATCCCCATGATGGGCACCAGATGAATGACAGGAAACTCCAACCAGAAGAGTTCCATAGCGGAAACAATGAGAAAGACAATCATAGCGAGGAATATCCCCCCTTTATAAACGGCTTCCGGATAACGCTCACATTGAGCGACGAAGACCGGAACAATTTCGCCCGATGTTTCCGTTTCTGCCTGAGATACTGCTGTCTCGATTTCCTTGAGTTCAGCTTCTGAGAAATAGCTTTTTAAGTCCATGGATTTGGCTCTGGAAGGGCAAATTAAAGAAAGTTGGGAATAATTGAATCGAAAACGAGAATTTGTTGGGAGATAAATCCTAGGCATCCAGGTCTGTAATCTCAGCTTCAGGTTGAGCATCCTTTTCTTTGATCTCGTATTTTTTGGTGTAAACCGAAGCGCCTTTGCCAGATTTACGGGCAATGAGTTGCATGACAAAGTGCCCTTTCAAGGGATAGGTATAAATACTTTGCTGTTTGACATTGCGAGTGATTCCATTGCCAAAGTCCAGGATGTACGTGACATCAGGATCATAATTCTCTATAGTAAAGGTAAGAGGGCTTCCGACCATTCTTTCGCCTGCAATATCTACCGGATATACCTCCAGGGTTCCTTTCGCTGCAAAACGGATGCTATCGGCTTCGCTCTGACTTGAGTTGATGGCGGCTTTATCCTCTTCTGCCTGTTTAGTAAAGCGTACAATCTCTTCGTATTCAGCCTCGGAATTGATAGTATCAGTTCCAAAAATTGGATGCTCTACAACGATTTCTGCATTGTCGACCTGGAAGATTTCTCTGATTTTTCCTGTATTAAGATCTGATGCCTGATATACCTGGAGGAGTTTTTCGCGAGGTTGAGTGGTGGGTTTACTTGGAAAGAAATACTGAAATGCAAGTATACCCCCCAATATCAATACCGGGAGTACATAGAATATTCTTTTTCGTCTGGTGGCCTTTTCCTTAGCCTCGAGCTGACGCAAATATTCATCAAATTTATCGTGAGCCTTTTCAAATTGCTCCATAAGTGAGGTTTGCAGTCAGAGTAACACAGGTTAAAGCAAGATGATTGGGTAACTCACATAGAATTTGTAACCAAATGAGTGCCAAATTCATTTTTCTTGGTCGAAAATACGCCAATTACCAGAGATAAAAGCCAGCTATATAAAAAACCTGTCAGGAAATGAGTCCGAAAACTCTACCTGACAGGGCCTTGCTGCAAAGAACTTCAAGATCAAAATGACCTTGATTGATTGGGGTTTAAATCATTATGAGTGGGTGATCAATCGAACCAGCTGTTGGTCGCCTGATTCCACCTTTAGCATATATATTCCTTCTGGAAATACACTTAGATCTATGTCCATATTTAATTTCTTTTGTCTGCCGAGATTTACGTCTCTACGGTAAACAATTTCACCTCCAAAATGCTTGATGAATATTTTTATCCTCGGACTGGAACTAAGTGTGAGGTCCAGCTTAATGTTATCCTTGGTAACTGTGCAGGCTCCCATTCGGCTATTATTTGAATCGATAACCACTTCGTTATCCTGAAAAAGTTCAGAATTAGGGAAAATCTGCTGGATCCCCAGGCCCATACCAAAGCAGAAGATGGCAAGAAATGCCAAAAGCAGTGGCGCTCGGCGTCTGAGTTTAAGTTTTTTCCGGGTGTTTGTAAAAGATGGGATTGATCCCAGGGTGGAGCTGTTCACGGGCGCAAAGCCATTGCTCTCGACAGGAGCTGAAAAATTCAGCTGATATATCCGCAGAGACTGTGTGAACAGCGATTTGAAAAGGGTCGAATAGAGAGCTTCAGGATTGAGCAAGTGTGCTAAAGAACTGTTTCGCATAACGCGCATGGCAGGTTAAAGTTGTTGCGATGCCGTTTCGGAGCAATGCTCCTAACGAAGATTAAAAAATGCCATTCGACATTGTATCACATTGAATCCTTGAATCGAAGTAACAACAAAAAAATTAAGGATTAAAATCGGTACTAATTTGGAAGTGTAGCATTTTTTTCGCGAAAAGATTTTTTTCACTCATTTATTTTTATAAGTGAAAATTTGACCCTTTGCGAAAATGTTCGTTTTTGGTGAAAAGCAGACAGATTTCTCTTGACGAAAGACGAAAAAGGCTTTTGAGCCAAGTGTCGTAATTTTTTTTTTTATGCCTGTAAGAAAAAGAGCATTATTTAAGCCATCTGTAAAGCAAGATTGCTGCTAAACCTGTTCCAGCTGCCACTAACCAGGGTACGCTTGAGTCTTTTTCCTTGTCTTTGGAGCTAAACATATCGAAGATTCCAGCGACAGGATCCTGGGCTTCCAATTGTTGGAGGACATGCATAAGTGCAGATTTGGCATCTTCTCCCAAATGCATTTTTAATCCTTGTTTAAGGATAAAAACAGCTAATTTGGGCCGTTTATGCACATTATGGACCGCTATGGCCAGATTTTCAAGGGCCAAAGCGTATCGATCCCGACTCCCCGCAAAGTAATCTGGTAATCGATTCATTGCCGCGATGTACATTTCATCACAGTACTCTTGCATTTTTCCGTCCGGTAAACTTCCTTTTTCTATCTTAAAAGTGGTATCCTCTATTTCCTTTATATGGGTATGTATGAGGTGAAAGGTATCCTTATAAGTCTGTGCAAAAAATTTGCTAGGGATAGGTAAGGGATGGCTTGACATTGTCTGAATTTCCTCCCAATCTCGCTGCTTAAATGCATGAAGTAGACGCTTATTGTATTGAAAAGCGAAATAGGGCGCGATAAATTTGAGGAAAGATTCAGACTGTGCAGATAACATGCTGATGTCTCCCGAATAAAAATAGTCTAGGCTGGATTCTTCCAGAAACATCAGAAGACTTGAAGTAGAAAGAACCTTTGCGTGATGCTCAATAATTTTTGGATCGATGAGTTGATCAAATAGATCCAGCACCTGGTTTTTATTGAGAGAAATCCCTCTCATCACGATATTTGAAGCGTCATTGAGTTCAAATTCTGCCATCAGCTTCTTTTTTTCACGCTTTAGGCGAGCGCTGCTAATTCCCTGAAGGGCTTCTTTGGGATCAAGACCGAGGAGTGCAAGAGAATTGATATACTGCATGTCTAAAAATACGGTTTATTTGTCAGGGAAGTTTGATTTCTACCAAGTATATGTTTCTCTCTGCAAAATTTGACACATCACTGTAAGGCAGGCGTAGGTTTAACATACTAACTAAGGGCAATCTAGCAAGGGCTTATATGATACAGCTTAACAATATTCACAAATCTTACCAGACTGGCGCCAACTCATTAAAAGTTCTCAAAGGAATCGATCTCACAATTGAAGAAGGTGAATTGGTATCTATTATGGGAGCTTCCGGGTCAGGTAAATCTACCCTCCTGAATATTTTGGGAATTCTTGATAATTATGACGAAGGCGATTATTACCTCAATAATCAACTCATCAAAAATCTTAATGAAACCCAGGCAGCTGTTATGCGAAACAAGATGATCGGATTTGTATTCCAATCCTTTAATCTTATTTCTTTCAAAAATGCCATGGAAAATGTGGCTCTTCCCCTCTACTATCAAGGAGTAAATCGGAAACGTAGAAATGAAATCGCCCTCGAATACCTGGATAAAGTCGGATTGAAAGATTGGGCTGACCATTTACCCAATCAATTATCGGGTGGTCAAAAGCAGAGGGTAGCCATTGCCCGCGCCCTTATCTCTCAACCTTCTATCATTCTTGCTGATGAGCCGACCGGTGCCCTCGATTCCAAAACCTCAGTAGAAGTTATGGACCTATTAAAGGATATCAATGCAAGTGGTATCACGATAGTGATCGTTACTCACGAAAATGAAGTAGCTGCAGAAACTCAGCGCATCATTCGCCTGAGAGATGGTATGATTGAGCGGGAGGTAGAAAAGGTGTTGTAGTGCGCAGTGTTGTAGTAATGCAGAATGCAAACCATAACACAACAACACTAAAACACATTAGAATCACGTCAAACAAAATTCATGTTCGATTTAGATAAATGGCAGGAAATCTTCACCACGATCCGGCAAAATAAACTCCGGACTTTTCTCACAGGATTTTGTGTGGGATGGGGAATATTTATGTTGATCATCCTCCTGGGTTCCGGAAAGGGATTGGAAAATGGAGTAGAATTGGAAATGTCTGGAGATGCAATCAACAGCCTGCGCATCTTTCCAGGGGTAACCCAAAAACCGCATGCAGGTCTTCAACCAGGAAGAAGAATTCGCCTGACCAATGATGATTATGAGGAAATAAAAGAAGCCATAGAAGGGGTCGAGCACATCACCGGGCGCTTCTATCTGGGAGGTATCCAAATTGTCAATTACAAAAACAATTCGGGAGACTATCCGATCCGGGCGGTTCATCCGGATCACCAAATACTTGAGAATTCTTTGGTAGCTGAAGGCCGTTTTATCAATGATGCGGATTTGACTGAACATCGAAAGGTAGCTGCTATTGGGAAAAAGGCGGCTGAGGGCCTTTTCAAAGATGAGAACCCAATTGGGAAATCTATAGAAGTAAATGGTATTGCTTTCAAAGTAGTAGGAGTATTTATTGAAGAAGGAAGGGATGGAGAAGAGGAAGAAGTTATTTACCTGCCTATTACGACTGCTCAGAAAGCCTTTAATGGAAAAAGACGAATTCATCAGCTGCTCCTTACCATGGGAGATGTAACGGTTGAGGAAAGTCTCATTATAGAAGAGCAGGTACTGAAGAAACTTTCCAAAAAGCATCGCTTTTCTCCAGATGATAGAGGCGCTATGCGAATCTCGAATCGGGTGGAGGGCTATCAGGAATTTAAAGGGGTGATGACTGCGATCCGGGTTTTTATCTGGTTCATTGCTTCAGGAACTCTGTTGGCAGGCATAATTGGAGTGAGCAATATCATGATCATCGTTGTGAAAGAACGGACAAAAGAAATTGGGGTTCGGAAGGCACTTGGGGCAACTCCCTCAACAGTGGTCTCACTGATTATGCAGGAAGCCATACTGGTAACAGCATTGGCGGGTTATATTGGTTTGTTGTGTGGAGTTGTGTTGCTGGAAGTATTCAGTTCTGGTATTTGGCTCGATTTCTTTCAATCCTTCGGCATGATGGAAGATATAAGCATGGATAATATGGGCATCTTTTACAATCCAGAGGTTGATTTGGCAGTCGCTGTTCAAGCAACAATCTTTCTGATCATTGCTGGAGCCCTCGCAGGTTGGGTACCCGCAAGAAGAGCCGCAAAAATAAGACCTATTGAAGCATTGAGATATGAATAGGAATGGAAGCGTGCGCGTGTGTTCAAGTGTTATAGTCTTAGAGTTTGGTTTTAGAAACTTTGACCTACACCCGAATAATTATACTAGACACGCGCACAATAACACGATAACACCCTAACACCTCCCCTTATGTTTGACCTCGATAAATGGCAGGAAATATTACAGGCACTGGCGAAGAAGCCTTTGCGGACAGTGCTTACAGCATTGGGTGTGTTTTGGGGTATCCTCATGTTGATTCTCATGATTGGCTTTGGAAATGGACTGGAGAAAGGAGTAAGGACAGATATGTCAGATCGGGCAAGCAATAGTTTTTTCCTCTGGGGCAGTGTTACCACAGAACCATATGCAGGATTTCAGCCGGGTAGAAGAATCCGAATGACCAATGATGATTATTTCGCAGTAAAAGCATTAGTAAAAGAAGCCAAGTACGTTTGTCCTAGAAACCAGTTGGGAGGATATAGAGGGGGAAATAATGTGACCTACAATGGAAAGGCAGGAGCTTTTGAAGTAACGGGTGATTATCCGGAAATTCGCTTTGCTGAGAAATTTAATATAGATGCGGGTCGCTTTCTCAATCATGTGGACCTGAAAAGAAGCCGGAAGATTTGTGTGATAGGAGAAGGAGTGAGGGTACAAATGTTTGAGGAGGATGAAGATCCTATTGGCAAACAGATAGCGATAAATAATACTTACTTCCAGATAGTAGGCCTTTTTTCGTCTAATCAATCAGGGGAAAGGGGAGAAAGAGAAACCCAGCGCATATATACTCCCTTTACCACCTTCCAAAAAACCTTCAATTACGGAAATCGCATCAGCTGGTTTTCAGTCGTTTCTCAGGATAATACGCCAGCCTCGGTAGCAGAGGAAAAAATGATTGCTCTTTTGAAGAGAAGGCATAAAGTTTCCCCAGATGATGAGAGAGGATTTGGGCATTTCAATCTGGAAGAAGAATTAAAAGAAATACAAAATGTCTTTTTCGGTATTAATGCCATCAGTTGGATTGTAGGATTTTTTACCCTGCTGGCAGGAGCGATTGGGATTAGTAATATCATGTTGATCAATGTGAAGGAGCGCACCAAAGAAATTGGTATCCGAAGAGCTATTGGAGCAAAACCCTGGGGGATCATTAGCCAAATTATGACAGAGGCGATATTCCTGACTACGATTGCCGGATATACCGGTTTGGTACTGGGAGTAGGCTTGTTGGAACTCGTAAGTTTTGCCCTTACCGAATCCGGGGCAGATTTGGGGATGTTTGCTCCTCCCTATGTGGAAATTGACCTTATGTTAAATGCCCTCTTTATCCTGATTATTGCAGGAGCTTTTGCAGGATTATTGCCGGCCTCGAGAGCTGTACGCATCAAACCTATTGAAGCGCTTAGAACAGAATAAGAAAGACACCATACAAGACTGAATCATACAATGAGTAGAACAAGTACTTTAATCATTCTGGGAGTCATCGTCCTGAGTTTCATCGGAGGAGGATTTTACCTGGTGAAAAAAGACCAAGAGAAACCGGTCATGTTTAAGACAGAACAGGCATTTGTTACGGATATCGTAGAAAAAACGGTTGCCACAGGTTCTGTTATTCCTCGCAAGGAGATTGAAATCAAGCCGCAGGTTTCTGGTTTGATCAGTAAACTCTATGTAGAAGCCGGAGATGAAGTAAAAAAAGGAGACCTCATAGCCACAGTACAGATTGTGCCGGATATGGTGAGCCTGAATAATGCTGAAAACCGGGTTCGCCGGGCCAAAATTACCCTGAAGAATGCCAAACAGGATTATGAGCGAAATGAGCCTTTGTACAAAGAAGGAGTGATTGCTGCTGCCCGTTTTCAGGAATTTCAACTGGCGTATGACAATGCTGAAGAAGAACTCAGTGCCGCTCAAGACAACCTCGAACTAATTCGCAAAGGGTCCACCAAACGTTCTGGCCGTACCGCTAACACCAATGTACGGGCTACCTTATCGGGGATGGTCCTCGATGTACCCATAGAGGAAGGTAACTCAGTGATTGAGGCCAATACCTTCAATGATGGAACCACCATAGCGATCGTGGCAAATATGGATGAGATGATTTTTGAAGGAACGGTAGACGAATCGGAAGTTGGTAAACTGAAAAATAATATGGACTTAGAGCTTACCATTGCTGCTATTGAAGGCGAAACTTTCAATGCCAAACTGGAGCATATTTCCCCCAAAGGAGTGGAAGATAATGGAGCCATTCAGTTCAAGATTCGTGCGGCCATCAACCTAAAAGAAGATCAATTTATAAGAGCCGGTTACAGTGCCAATGCAGATATTGTACTGGATCGAAAAGATAGCGTTCTGGCTCTTTCCGAAGCGCTTCTGCTATTTGAAGGAGACAGTACCTTTGTGGAAGTGGAAACTTCACCTCAAGAATTTGAAAAAGTGGCTATTAAAACGGGAATTTCGGATGGCATCAATGTCGAATTGGTATCAGGCATTGATGAGGAAACCAAGGTCAAGAACCCCAACCCTATCCGTGAAGAAGACCAAAAAGAAAAAACTACTAACTAGATCTACCAATCTGACTAAAGCAGCTATGGCTGTTTATTATCCTGACCCAACTTATATCTTTTATAAGTTGGGTTAAATTGTCTATCTTCGGGTGTTGGATAGGTAGACACATTCGTTGTGACAAAAGGGGATTATGGCTCGAATGTTGTCTTAATGCTGGTTAATTGAACGTCCGCATGCAGATAAGAAAGGCATACCGTATTGTCTTCTCACTAATTCTGGGGATTTTATTCCTCAGCACTCCCTCATTTTCCCAGGTAGTAGATAGCATAGAGGCAGAGATAAAAGGTCTTCCTTATAAAGATCAGGTGAGCGAAGTTCGAAAGCTTGCCAGAGAATACGCTATTAAAGGCAAGCGTACTGATGCAATGGCCATTGCTCAGTATGGATATAAGCTTTCCTTGAGTTCTGGAGATATAGATTTACAAGGATCGGCCCTCATGTCTTTGGGGAATATCCACAATCTGCTGGAAGATCCCGGATTGGCCCTGACTTTCTACAAAAGAGCTTTCTCTCTCAGGCAAAGAGAGGGGAATCCTAATAAAATTCGAGTTACCATCAATCGGGTAGTAAAGACCTGCGTAGAACTACAGCGTTATGATGAGGCAATTCCATTTTATGAAGAGGCTATAAAGTTGGCAGAACAGGAGAATGATTCTATCGCTGTGGCGGAAGCCAATATCAAAATGGGTTATATGTATGAAAAGCTTCGTCTACATGAAGATGCATACAACCGATTTTTTGCTGCCATTGACATCAGCAAAAGAGCCAAGGATAGTAGTTTGCTGGTGACAGCTCTCACAGGGGTAGCCAAAGTTTACTGGGCCTCTGATAACTATGTGCGTGCTGTTGAAACTTATGAGCATGCAGAAAAAATTCTACGGGATGTGCAGGATCAGTTCCAATTAGGTGAGCTTTACCAGGATATGGGGATGCTCTACCTTGAGATAGACAGTATGGATATGGCCGAAACCTATTTGGATCAGGCCTATGTGTATATACAGGAAATTAAAGATGATCGTCTCCTTACAGAGATCAATAGTAGCTTTGGTGATGTTTACATGGCACAGGGAGACTATGATCGGGCTTTGCGGCATTATGGGATCGCGTTGGATCAGCAGTTGTTGAGTCAGGATTCTACTGTTCCTCCTCTTTTTAATATGGCTAATGCCTATTATAGAAATGGCGAGTATGAAGATGCGGTCAGTGTCCTGAGTAGCGCACTTTCTTTGGCACAAAGAACCCCTCGCGATACGATGCGGAAAGATATCTACGAGCTCATGAGTGATATCTACAATGCCTCGCAGGACTTTAGTAATGCCTTTGACTACTATAAGCTTTACACAGAGCTCAATGATTCTTTGAGTAATGCGCAAAAAGAGTTTGCCCTTGAAAAAACTAAGGAGGTTTATGATGAACGGCAAAAGCGACTGATAGCGGATGGGGCAAGTGAAAAAGCCAGTTTACAGACTCAGAACCTGACGATTCTACTATATGCCAGTTTTATCGTATTGGCACTTATCGTCCTTCTTGCAGTAGTCCTTTATCGGCAAACTCGCTCCAAGCAAAAAACCAACGATCAATTAGCCAATCGAAATAAAGTGATCCATATGCAGAACCAACAGCTGCATAAGATCAACAAGAGCCTGGAAGAAGCCAAGCATCAGGCAGAAGCTGCTTCGGTAGCTAAGTCCAACTTCCTCGCTACGATGTCCCATGAGATTCGTACGCCTATGAACGGTATCATTGGGATGACCAGCCTGTTGAAAGATACCTATCTCAATCCTCAGCAAAAGGATTATGTGGGCACCATTGCGACTAGTAGCAATAACCTACTTTCTATCCTGAATGATATCCTGGATTATTCTCGTGTGGAGGCTGGTAAACTTGACCTGGAAATCAAAACCTTCGAAGTAAGAGGGCTTTTGGCAGAGGTTACGGCACTTTTTGAGAATGGAGCCAAAGAGAAAGGGCTGAAACTGGCGTATCATTTGGGGAAAGAAGTTCCCCGTTTCATTCGCACTGATCCCAATAGACTGAGACAAGTACTGGTCAATTTGGTCAACAATGCCTTGAAGTTTACCACAGAAGGAAGTATCGATATTCTGGTTTGGCTCTCAGATGCCAGACGTGTTACTTTTGAGCATGGGGAAATTTGTGAAATAAATTTTGCAGTAAAGGATACAGGCATTGGTATTCCCAAAGATGCCCAGGAAAGTATCTTTGAATCCTTCCAACAGGTCGATAACTCAGTTTCCCGAAAGTTTGATGGAGTTGGTTTAGGATTGGCGATCTCGAGAAAGCTGGTTCATCTCATGCATGGAGATATTCATGTGGAAAGTAAAGAGGGATTAGGTTCGACCTTCAAATTTACCATACAAGGCATCATTGATAAGGAAGCCGAGAAGAGAGAGCAGCCAAAAGTAGATACAGGCTTTGATAAGATGCTGGGAGAAAGGTTTCCACTGCGAATCATGGTAGCGGAGGATAATATGATCAACCAGACGGTGATTGAGGGGATTTTAGAGAAAATGGGATTTGAGATTGAATTGGCAGATAATGGAAGGGAGGCAGTTGATAAACTCAAGGATAGTGGATTTGACCTAATCTTTATGGATATCCAAATGCCAGAATTGGATGGCTTGAGTGCTACCCAGGAGATCATCGAAACCTATGGAAATGATAAGCGTCCTGTGATTATTGCGATGACGGCTAATGCTATGGCTGGAGTTCGTGAGCAATACCTGAGTGCGGGTATGGACGATTATATTAGCAAACCTTTCAAGCTGGAAGATCTGGAGAAAGCCATTTCTCACTGGGGACAAAGAATTTTACAGAAAAAAGGAATAGGGGCCTAAGGGCTAGTTAATCTTCTTCCTTTGGAGGATTTTCAATACTGGATCTGATGTATGACATCGTATCCTCCCAGAGCAACTTTCTACTCAACCAGGCAATCGTAAGAATAAGTCCAAGAAATAAGCCTATCAATGCGAAAAAGATGGGGTTCTTTTTGGACATATTGAAAGGAGGTATGGGTTCGTCAAGTACTTGAATGATAGGAGTTACTCTTTGTAGTTGAGCAGCAGCCTGCTCCCGGTTGGTTTCATGGGTTATGTACAGCTCTTTCAGGTATTCCAGTTGAACCTCTAATTCTTTGGCTCTTATCCCCCTACTGGCTATGATCAATCCTCGATTTCTGTCCTGAAAGTTTCCTAGCGCGCGAGCCGTACTTTCTAAAACCTTCTTGACTGAATCGGCTTTTTCCCCGAAAAAAAGGAGATTATTACGTGCCTTTGCTGTTTTTTGCTTTCTGTAGTATGTCCTAAGCTTCTCAATATAACTATTGCTCAAAATACCTGTAAGGGAATCATCAGCAAAGCTGAGGTCCATGGTGAGAAAGCCGTTTTCTTCCTTTTCAACCACTATGCTTCCCCTAACAAATTTCCCTGCCAGGATAATTTTGCTATCATAAGGCCGCTCAAAATTGCTGCTAAACATGCGCTTGGCAATTTGGATGGGTGAGATACTTTTAGGGTATTTATCAATGACTAGATCGGCAACCAATCTTTCTTCTCCCCCATAGGTCACTGTATCTTTTACAACTTCTTCACTCAAGTTGCGACTTTTGAGGACTTCTTCCATCATAGCGGCTTCATTTCCATCGAGCCCCCCCGAACCGAAAAGAAAGGACAGAGGACTTCCCAATAGATTTGGAGTATTTTTGGAGCCTGTTTCTGGATGAAAACTCGCATGGGCTGTATAAAATACAGGCGCTGTAATAGCATAGATTGCAAGAAGGATGCAAAGTGTCAGAGAGACCACAATAATAAAGGGTCGGTTTCGGTTTATTTTAGCCGTATAAACCTTTAGTCTGGCATTTAAATCTTCAAGAGCCACAGTTTGTTAATTATTGGCAGTATTTCTTATGAGAACAGCAAAAGTCAATAAAGCAGTTAGGGTTGCAATAAGCTCCTGCGTATTGATCTTGAATCTATTTTCGCCGTCTTTATCTTTCCTCTTCTTATCAGGTTTGGCAGCTACGATAATGGTAGAGCCCTGCTTTACTTTCGGATAAAACTTTTTCCAAAAGAAACGCCCACTTCCTCTCACACTTCCATCGGCATAAGTAATCGTATTTTCACTCTTTAGGGTTCTTTTTGCGAAACCTCCCGCATATTTCTTCACATAATACTTATAGCGAGTTTTCCCCTTTTCATATATAACCGTAATACCGGGTTTCAGCACATTGCCCGAAATAGTAACGGTATTTTGGAGCGGGGGAATGAGTAATCGATCACCTGCAAGTAAAGGGATATCAAATTTACCTCCTGGGTTTGCTAGCGCTCTTTTGAGTTTTAGGGAAATGGGGCCATTGATCCCCTCTCTAAATATTTGAGCTCCTTCTATATCTGCAAGATCAGTAGGTCCATTGGCGCGTTTAACCAAAGAACTGATCCTCTCAAATTTTCGAATTTTGTTGTACTCACCCGGACTTACGATCTCTCCATCTAGGAAAACACTTTCCTGAATTTCAAGGTCCGGATTTTTTCGAACAAAGATCTGGTCAAAGGCATTTATCTCTACTTCTGCCAGACTTGGATCATTTTGCCAATCCTGGTTTACACTTATTGTTTGTTGAACAATAGGTGTGGGAATAATATTTCCATCCTCTTCTTTTTCAATGATGCGGGTAAGTTCTATATTATCGAAATCCGCGATAAGCTTAAGCCCTCCTGCCTGATAGATTAGATCCTTGAGGGTCATATTAGGTACCAATTGATATTGGCCTGGGTTTCTGACTTCTCCTTTGATTTGGATGTAGGTATTTTCAGCGAAAATATTCTCTGAGATAAGGATCACCCTTTCAATACCTTCCAGGGGCACGTTTTCCAGTGCTTCTTCAGACTCCCAATTCCGATCAATGGTAAAGCGCACGATTTCCTTGTCGGTTGGCTTGGTACCGTAGAGCCCTTTTTCTGAAATCGCAACTTTACTGTGCAGCTCTACTTCAAAACGATCGGATCCGGCCGTAACTCCTTTTGCCTGATAAATAAGGTCTTTTAAATCCATGCCTTCCATAAGTCGATAGCTACCCGGAGCATTTACAGATCCTTCAATGCTGACCTCTTCAAACTGCATAAATTCATATTTGTCGTATATATGAATGCGGTTGAAAGGAAGTAAGAAAATAGAATCCAGCTGGCTATTGTTCTGCCAATTTTCTCCGATGCTTACTCTCAAAGAATACTGTACCTTTTTCCTGTAGCTTTCAGCAGAAGGGTCGTATTGATCAATATGGGGCTTTATCTTGGTAGGATGAAGATCAGCAATGTCTGGTACCAACATCAACTCAATATTGTGGACATTTGCACTGCTCTTGGGTCCATTTGCCAGGTAAAGCAGGGTTTTGAGGTTGAGGTCGCTCGCATTTTCAAATACCCCAGGATTTCTCACTTCTCCTCCGATGGCTATCATGGGTTTATCTCCCAGAGATTCATTAGAAAAAACATAGAGGATATCGCGATTTTGTAAAGGGATATCGGCAGCAGGATTTTTTGCGACTACCTGAGACATCTCAATCGGAATATAGCGAAGATTGTAGGTGCCAATCTGACTACGCATGATGTAGGCTTGTCCGAGCAGTGCATCTTCTTCCAGTCCTCCTGAGCGATCGATTAGGTCTGAAACTCTGTCTCCTGCCTGGAATTGGTAGGTGTCAGGAAAACGCACACTTCCTCTTACGCCTACATAATTTCTCAACCTGAGGTTTTGAGAACGGATGAACACCTCGTCTCCCTCAACCAGTGGATAGTCGGGCGTATTTGTGCCCAGGTATTTTCCCAATTCAAAGGTGAATACGTTTTTTTCGCCCAGTTCAAAACGATCGATACGGGCCCTTTCTGTTCGGGCGAAAAAGCTCAGCCCTCCGGAAAATAGTACCAGGGATTTGAGTTGCTCATCTTCTCTAAGCTCATAGAGTCCTTCTCTTTCGACTGCGCCGGAGATTCTGACAAGTTTATCTTGCACCGGTATAAAAAGGAAGTCGTTGTTTTGCAGAAAAACGGGTTGGTCTTCTCCGCCTATCAAGTATTCGTAAATGTCAACAATCTGGACGGTTTTTCCGTTTCGCTTGATGGCGATATTTCTGACACTTCCTTTTTCCGTAACTCCTCCTGCTTCGAATAAAGCATTGAAAGCCGGAGTAGCGGCATTGATCACATAGGCTCCCGGACGTTCTACTTCTCCGGTAATGTTGACTGTGATTGTCCGCTTACTTCTTCCCATGAATATCTCTATTTTAGAACAACTAGGGAAGGGGCCGCGGTATTTATCCATCAGAATTCTTTGGGCCTGCTCGTAGGGTAAGCCTGCTAAATATACTTTGCCTAAATATGGTCGGTAAATCGAACCGTCATCCTCTACAACCAAGCTTTCGGAAAGTTCGTTACATCCCCAAATGGTGACATTGAATGCATCTCCTGCACCAATTACATAATTGGCAGGCGGGGTGGTAGGAATAGCTCTGACAAAAGCACCTGTGGTATCTTTAAAAATCCCATGGCCAAAAATTTGGTTAACATTTTCTGTCTCAACTACTTCTGGTTTAGGTAAAGGTTTTACTATAACCGAATCTTCTGTTGGAGTCTGGGCACTATCTTTTATGAGAGGATTTACGGGAATAATGGTTTGGCTACTATCAGCAACTGCATTATCAGGGATGAGTTCCTCGCTTCTGAGAGTTGCAATTATTTCTTCTTCAGTACTTCCCGCTTCCTGCAAACTCTGGACACGTGCTTCAATTTGGCTGAGGTTTTCCGCCGGAATCTCCGTAGGATTGATATTATATTTTTTCAGTATCTCCTCAAGAGCAGTCTGGTTCTGGGCGTGAAGTACTCCCTGCAAGGCGATGAAAAGTACTCCGAGTATGAATATTTTTGAAAAGGCGATATATCGATCCATAGTAAAATCAACTCCTGCAAATCTAGTAATTCCTTATGTTTCTGCTAAGTGATGTACATACAATAAGTCCTTCTTTCTTACCTATTTAATTTCCTGACATAATTCAACCAGAACACCTGAACAATCCTTAGGGTGGATAAAACAGATCATTTTATTGTCGGCTCCTTTCTTGGGCTCTTCATTCAATAATCTGTAGCCAAGTTCTCTTAATCGCTCCATTTCGGCATAAATATCATCCACTTCAAAGGCTATATGATGGATTCCTTCTCCTTTTCTGGCGATAAACTTTCCTATAGCTGAGTCTTCTTTATCTGTTTCAAGCAATTCGATTTTGCTTTCTCCCAATTGAAAAAAGCTCGTTGTTACCGATTCGCTTTCAACCTTTTCCTGCTTATAAGGGGCAATTCCTAACAACTCTTCAAATAACTTATCTGCGTCTTTCAGGCTCTTTACGGCTATTCCGATGTGTTCTACTTTCATGATAAACGATCTTTTCCAATGATAATTGAGAATCCTTTGTATATATTTGGACTTCAAACGGATTCTATGCGCCTAAAATTACACAAAGAAGGAAAAAGGATCATCCCTGTAAGCCTTTTAATTATCAGCCTTTTAATCTCAACGGCATATGTAACGCATCCAATTCTGGGACATATTTTCCTGGTTTTGGGTTCAGTACTGGGCTTTTTGGTGGTTAACTTTTTTCGAAATCCTAAATTTGAGATTCCACAAAACGATTCTCATATCCTCGCTCCCTGTGATGGTGAGGTGGTCGTGATTGAGGAAGTTGAAGATCAGGTTTATTTTAAAGGGAAGGTACTACAGCTGAGCATTTTCATGTCTCCTCTGAATGTACATGTCAATCGCAATCCAATTGGAGGGAAGATTCGTTTCCTGAAATATTTTCCTGGAAAATATCTTATGGCTTTTAATCCGAAATCCTCCAGTCTCAATGAGCAAACCTATATCGTGACGGAAAACAATCGCGTGGCTGTGGCCTACAAGCAGATTGCAGGCTTTCTGGCAAGAAGGATTAAGTGGTACGTAGAGGAGGGCCAGGAAGTGGAACAAGGTGCTGAGTACGGCTTTATCCGCTTTGGATCAAGAATTGATATCCTCATGCCTATTTCCTGCAAAGTACAGGTAAAGCTAGGAGATAAGACCCAAGCTGGAAGAACCCTACTGGCTACGATTGAATAAGCCTATTTCCTTACGGAAAGCATATTCAGAATATCTTCTACATATTTACGATTATTGGCAAGTCTGGGGACTTTATTTTGCCCACCCAGTTTCCCACGCTTTTTCATCCAATGATGGAAGGTCCCTTTGGGCATGACCCTTAGTAAGGGAAATCCCAATGCCAGGTCAGCTTTTCGTTTGGCTTCATAGTCCGAATTCAGGCTTTTGAGGGTTTTATCCATGATACTAGTGAAACGGTGGATGTCAGAGGGTTCCTGCTCAAACTCTATCAGCCATTCATGGCCACCATTACTCAGGCCTTCAAAGTATATCGGAGCAGCGGTGTAGTCGCCTACAACGGCACCCGTCTCTCTTGCAGCCCTTGTGATGGCTCTTTCAGCATTATCGACCATGAGCTCTTCTCCAAAGGCATTGATGAAATGCTTGGTTCTGCCCGTTACCCGGATTTTGTAGGGGTCCTGAGAGGTAAAGCAAATGGTGTCTCCGATGTTATAACGCCAGAGGCCTCCATTTGTGCTGATGATCATGGCATAGTTTCTACCTAATTCTACTTCATCGAGTGAATAAGCCTTTGGATGATCTTCGTGGATATTTTCTGCAGGAATAAATTCGTAGTAAATGCCATAATCCAGAAGCAAGAGCATATCATCTGCTTCCAACTCATTTTGTACAGCAAAAAATCCTTCAGAGGCATTATAGCAATTGATATAGCTCATCTGATCACTTGGGATCAGGGATTTGAACTGCTCGCGATAAGGATCAAAATTGACGCCTCCATGCAGATAGAGTTCGAGATTCGGCCAGATGTCAAGCAAATTATCTGTGCCTCTCATCTCCATCAGTTTATGAATCAAGACCAGCGTCCAGGTTGGAACCCCTGCTATTCCGGTTATATCATCGTTAATAATTTCCTCTGCCATACGGGGAAGTTTTTCTTCCCAACTATCCATGAGGGCTACTGATTTACTTGGCGCTCTACATAGCTCATAAAAACGGGGTACATTTTCTACAATCAAGGCACTTAAGTCTCCACTGATTACATCTCCGTATTCGCTATGGGATTGATGACTGCCTCCGATAGAAAGGGTCTTGCCTGCAAATAGTTTACTTTCCGGTTTATTGGTAAAGTACATGCAGAGCATATCCTGACCAGCTTTGATATGAGAATCATCCATAGATTCCAAGCTGACAGGAATAAATTTGCTTTTATCATTGGTTGTGCCGGAAGATTTGGCAAACTGTTGGGTTTTCCCTGGCCACAGGACATGGGATTCTCCCCTAAATGCTCGTTCTATCCAGGGGTGTAAATCTTCATAGGAACTGATCGGAACCTGGGAACGAAAGTTTTCTATGGAATGGATATTCTTGTAGCCATAGGTCCTTCCCCATTCTGTCTCTCTTCCTTTTTGAATCAGTCTTGACAGAACCAGATCCTGAGTTTTGTGTGGGTGCCTCGAAAAATTTTCAATCTGCTCCATCCGCCGCTTGAGTACCCAACTTGCGATTTTGTGTACTAGTAGTTTCATCGGTTCAGCTGGAATTTTTCGCCCAGATAAAGTCTCCGGGCTTCCTCATTATCTGCCAGTTCTTCAGCAGTTCCTGACATCTTAAGCGAGCCTTCATATAGAAGGTAAGCTCTGTCAGTAATGTTGAGTGTTTCATGAACATTGTGGTCTGTAATGAGGATGCCAATATTTCGTTTGACAAGTTTTGTAACCAGATTTTGAATTTCCTCTACTGCTATTGGGTCAATCCCTGCGAAAGGTTCATCCAACAGGATGAAGTTTGGATTTACTGCCAATGCCCTTGCGATCTCTGTTCTTCTTCTCTCTCCTCCTGATAGCACTTTTCCCATATTTTTTCTGATATGGGTTATGCTAAATTCCTCCAGAAGTTCCTCTGTGCGATCTTTTCTCTCCTTCTTATTTAGCTTGGTGGCCATTTCAAGAACAGCCATGATGTTGTCTTCAACCGATAGATTTCGAAAGACAGATGCTTCCTGTGCCAAATAACCAATTCCCATTTTTCCTCTTTTATACATGGGTTGTTTGGTTATATCCAGCTCATCCAGGAAAATTTGACCCGCATTGGGCCTAATCAGACCTACAATCATATAGAAAGTAGTCGTCTTCCCTGCGCCATTCGGTCCCAATAGCCCTACAATTTCCCCTTGTTTCACTTCCAGAGACACTTGATTTACAACTGTTCTGGATTTATACCTCTTGACCAAATTTTTAGCGGAAAGCTGCTGCATAAGGCGCATATTATAAGATTTTAAGATAATAAAAAAAGCGATGCCGGTAAAGACATCGCTTTTTTTGGAATATTTCCTTTGTAAATTAATCTTGCTCAGGGCATTATGACTAATTTATGGGGAATCAGATATTTTTCTCCTTTCATTACCAACAAATATATGCCGGCTTCCAGGTCAGGTAAAGTCAATTTCAATTCCTGCTTTCCAACGCTAAAAGTAGATGTCTTTTGCAAAGGTTGGATCAATTGACCATTGAGGTTGTATAGCTCAAAAGAAAAAGCCTGAGATTCTGTGAGTTCAAAACTAATTTCAATGTGCTCTTTGGCAGGATTTGGAGAAATGCTCAATTGGGTTTGTTCAATCAAATCTTTGATATCTGTTTTGAGGCCTCTTTCAGCAAATAGGACTCCTAAACCATTATTAGACAATTGGTTTTTCTTTCCAATGATGTAAAAGTCCTCGCCCACAAGATGCAGATCAAAACTGCGAGCAATTTCTGCCGAATTATTATTGATTGAAACCTGGTTCCAATTCCCAAATTCATCTCTTCTTCTGAGTCCTATTTCATCTCTGATATCGGAAATATTGTACAGTACCCAGGGCCTGTCTTGATCGTCTATCAGAAGTTTCATAGGATTACCGATGAGGTTTCCACTCTGAGAAACGACCCGACTAATATTCCAGCCCAGTCCATCATTTTCAGCTATTTGGATTTCATTTGCCGTCGCATCTTTGAAGGCAATAGTGGTTAATTCTTGACTATTGATAGCAATGGAGGTGAAATTGGGATTGAAATTGAAAGCCGGAGTAATGTCTTCGAGCTGCCAGCTAGCTCCTGGACTGAGGGTTGCATGCTTTACTTTGGGATTGATAATGTCTGCATAGGAAATGTGGATAGTGCCATCCGTTTCAAATGCCATATCCAGGCCTCTGCCTACAATATTACTGCTGTTGTCTACTACTGTCATATTCCAGGGACCATTGAGAGAAGTGGAATTGATGTAGTGTAAATGTCCGGTATTGAGGTTGAAGTAAGCTATATGGTATTGGCCATCAATAAAATGAAAGTCAATATCCCTTGCACGGGTATTGCTAATGATGAATCGTGAATTCCATCCATTCTGATTCCAGGCGATCCGGATTTGCTCAAGCGTATCCTCAGCATAAACAATGAGAGGACTATTGGCGGGATCCAACTCCATACTCATATCCTTGATCCCTGACCCATCGGGAAGGATTTCTTCAAAATTCCAGCCTGCCCCAGTATTTGATGCATATTGAAAGCTACCAGAAATTTCTTCCAAATAGGCAACATATTTTGCATCTGTAATCCCATTTCTGACAACTTCACTGCTAAGTATATTTCCTCTAAGCTCGCTACGTGTAGCATTCTCAGTTACCCAATCAGTTCCATTGATGGGGCGTGAACTCAAAAGCAATTGGTTTGTATTGGAGTTATAATGCAATACCCGTACACTATCGCCCTCGATGAGAACATGCGTGCCGGTATTGGTCGGGCTATTGCTAATCGTTTCATACAACCAGTTTTGACCGCCATCGATAGATCTGCCCAATTGTAAGAGACCATTATCCAGATCGAAAAAGGAAATAAACAAACTGTCCGGACTCAAGGCTTTTACGCTTGCATAATTTCGGTAAAATTGTCCAGAGCCTCCAATTCCTCTATGGAAAGGACTGTAACCGGGCTGACCAATAGAATCTGGATGAAAGCGGGTGAAGTACATGGGACGTCTGGGCCCAAATACATCTCCATTCCCATAATGATTGGATACGGTATAAACCACATTCATAATGGAATCTCCCAGAAGGTCAGCCTGAATAAATTCAAATCCCTCCCGGAAATGATTCTCATTTACCGTGTTGAAAAAACGGTCCGTAGAATCTATAGGATTTACCTCCCAATTGATAAGGTTGCTAGAAGAATAAAGGAGAACATCGTGATTATGTAGGGAATTAGTAAGGCCAAAGAAACGATTATCAGAAGTGGTCAGAATCTGGCAAAATTCCCCAAAACGATCCCCATCCAGCAAACAACCAAATCCTTTTTCATCTGGGACGTTATCAAAAGGAGCCGGATCCCAGCTTCCATCATTGAGTTTGACCAGCATATTCATATCCAGGTCATAATCCAAATAGGTAAGATTGACAATTGGGCCACAGTTTCCAAGCGTATTTACTTTGCCGTCAAAATAAATGATCACCGGGTTTCCGTCTGCCTGAAAAAAGATATCCAGAGAAGTTTGGGCAAAAACCGGAAATTCCTGATCGATGCCGTATTTCCCAATGTGATCGGAAGGCAAGGGAATTTCTACCTGCCAACTTCCACCTTCATTGGTGATATATCGAATTTGGGCGTTTGATTGTATTCTTTTAACATAGGCGATATGGACATTTCCCATTGCATCCAGAGCGATGGTAGATTTGAAGCCGTGAAAGTTGTCGCCCTCATCCAGGGTTTCGAAGGTCCAGGTCCCATTTGTTGCATCTCTTCTGCCATATTTCAAACGGTCTTCATCCGCTTGCCAGTAGGAGACATGGAGATCGCCGTCTGTTCCCAAAACCACATCTGGATTGGCACCGGACTGCTGTATGTCTGTGATGATATTTTCGAAGCTCCAGTCCAAAGCCTGAGCTCGGGCAGTTTCTGTGGGGAAAAAGACTCCGATTCCGATACAAAGCAAGTAGAGGAGCGGTGTTCTAGATATTTTCATCCGGATGCTTAATGTCTTTTAGTCGTAGATTTATTTGTGTTTTATTTTTCCAAGTATTGAAAATAGGTTGATATGCTATGTGTAAAAATTGGGTACCCATGTTTTCCCATTTAGCTGCCAGGTTAAAACCTATGGCTTCAATCATACAACGATCTTTTTCCAACACAAATTTTACATGCTCTCCTTTTAGGATTCTGGCATGTCTCACTTTTACGGATCGAGTGGCAAAAACCGGTTTCTCATTTTCCGGGCCAAAAGGTGCCATTCTGTTGATCAATCGGATAAAGCGATCGGTAATTTGGGGAAATTCAAGCATATGATCGATATACAAAATGGGCCTTTTCTGTTCGGGTGTAAGAGTTCGGGCAACTTCTTCTTCAAATTGGGCTGAAAAGCCAGGGAAATCTTCTTCGCGTATGCTCAATCCTGCTGCATAGGCATGGCCGCCGAACTGAAGGATGTGCTCTTTACATGCGTAAAGGCTTTGGTATAAATCAAAGCCGTTTACACTACGAGCAGAACCCACCAATTTCCCATCGTCAGAACGAGTAAGCATGACTGTTGGTCGATAATGATGCTCAATCAAACGAGAAGCGACAATTCCGATGATACCTTTATGCCATTCGGGATGATAAAGAACAGTTGTAGATTTTTTGGGATAACTTTCGTCCTGAGAAATCATTTCTAATGCTTGGAGGGTAGTTTCCCGGTCCATATTTTTCCGCTCCTCATTGGAAATCTGTAGTTGCTCGGCCAGGCTTTTCAAGGCTTCATTTTTTCCCAATAAAACTTCGACAGCTTCCTTTGCATGGGAAAGTCTACCTGCGGCATTTACCCGTGGGCCAATGAAAAAGACCAAGTCTGAGATATCCCATTCCCGTTCATATTTTGCCTGGGCCATGATAGCTGATATACCCTTGAGAGGATTTTTTCGGAGTTTTTGTAAACCATGATACGCCAAAGAGCGGTTTTCTCCTGTAATTGGAACAATATCGCAAGCTATACTGAGGGTCAATAAGTCGCCATACAAATCTAGGGGAGCCTGATCCATTCCCTTAGGACTATATCCTGCTTCTTTAAGTTTGGGATAAAGGGCTTGTACCAGTTTAAATCCTACTCCGCAACCGGTAAGGTATTTATAGGGATAGGTACAATCACTGCGCATGGGATCCAGAACTGCCAAAGCCTCTGGCAATTCCGCTCCCGGTTTGTGGTGATCGCAAATGATAAAATCCAGTTCTTTCAATTTTGCATATCGAACCTGTTCGATAGCTTTAATCCCACAATCCAAACTGATGATAAGTTTGGCCCCAATTTTTTCTGCAAAATCTATTCCTTTGTAAGAAACTCCATAGCCTTCCCCGTATCGATCCGGGATGTAATAGTCAAAATCTATCCCCCATTTTTCAAAAAATAAGCTCAATAGGGTAACGGCAGTCGTTCCATCCACGTCATAATCACCAAAAAGCAATATTTTTTCGTTATTGCTTTGGGCGGACAGGATTCTTTCTACTGCTTTATCCATATCACAGAGCAGGTAAGGATCATGAATTTCGCTTAAGTCTGGCTTGAAATAAGATTTTGCTGCTGAAAAATCGCTTATATTTCTTTGAAGAAGAATTTGTGCGATTGGTAGGGGAAAAACCTGGCTGGTTTTTAAACTTTCAGCAAGGGTTCTGACTTCTTCTTCTGGAGAGCCGGGACGAAAGAGCCACTGCATCTGGGTCATAAGCTTATCTGGGCTATTAAGGTGCAAGGTAAAACAAAAACAAATGTGCAGGAAATATCCTGCGTGCATATCATGGAAATAAAAAAGATCATACTCATTCTCGCATGCTTTGGTCTGTGCCTAAGTGTCCAGGCAAAGCATTTGGTAGGTGGAGATATGGAATACACCTGTCTGGGCAAAGATCTACAGGGATTTAATTTGTATCAGATTACCCTGAATGTTTACCGAGACTGCCAACCCACTGTTGACTTCCCCACTAATACTCCATTTGACCCCGAAATTGCTATCCAGATATACAACTCACTGGATAATTCTTTAGAAACCGAGATCATTATTGCCCTTACAGACACGTTAGTGCTGCCTTTGACGGGTAGTGATAGTTGTGTGGCACCTCCTACAAACCTTTGCTATGCCAGAGGTACATATACCACAACTATTCGCTTGAGAGATAATGCCTCGGGTTATGAATTGGTATGGGGAAGGTGTTGTCGTAATGAGACGATTCAAAATATTTTACAACCGGGAGAATTTGGAATGGCGATAAATACCCGCATTCCCAATACAGCTCTATGTAATAGTTCCCCCAGCTTTACCAATCAGCTACCCACATATATCTGTCGAAATGATCTTTTTTCCTTTGATCATAGTGCGACAGATGCAGATGGAGATGAATTGACTTATGAGATAGTTACGCCTTTTACAGCAGGTTCGCAGATGGATCCTGTACCGATCGTACCTCCTCCTCCTTTTCTTCCTATCGCGTGGTTGCCCGGATATGGCTTGAATAATGTCATGGATGGAAGCCCGGCTTTGCAGGTAGATCAACAAACAGGAGTTTTGACGGTGAGCCCTCAGAATCTGGGACAGTATGTATTTTCCTTGCGAGTGACAGAAAGGAGAAATGGACAAGTTATAGGAGTAATCAGGAGAGATATACAGGTGAATGTGATCGATTGTCCGATCAATTTTCCTCCAAATATTCAACTCCCGGATACGGATTTGATTAGTGGAGATACCTTATTCTTTGAGCGAGATCAGGAAAATTGTTTCTCCTTTATTGTTTCGGACCAAAATGGGCCTGGCATAGGCAGCGATTCAATTAGCTTTCGGTTTGATGGGCCTCATTTAGGTTTGCCTGATCCCGGTGATATTCAGGTGCAAAGCATAGGGATAGATTCCCTTTTGGTGCAGTTTTGCTGGACACCTGCTTGTGATTTTGTAAATTTCCCGGAGAATTCCCTCATTTTTGAGGTAGAGGATCAAAACAATTGTCCGGGACCCAATCAAATACGGGATACTATATACTTTCAGACGATTGCTCCTGAATTGATCCTTCCAGAATTGACTTGTGTACAGGTCATAGATGATCAGACCATCCAATTGGACTGGGCGGGTTTGACTGCAGATCAGCAAAATGGATTTTCCTATTTCTCGATCTCGAGAGATGATGGGACGGGCTTTCTCGAAATTGCTCAGATAAGCAATCCGATCGCCAATAGCTTTGTAGATATTTCAGCCAATAATGCCACTCAACAAAACTACTGTTACCAACTGGAAATCTTTTATGAATGTCCGATTTTAGAAAGTGGACCTCCAAGCATGGTGTTTTGCTCAGAACCTGCCACAGGAGCAGGAATATGTACTGTTTCTGCTTCGAATGGAGCTATGGAGATTAGCTGGCGAGAAAGTGGGGGAAGTGGATTTAGGGCATATCGAATCTATAAGGTGGAGAATGGAATTTCTCAATTGGTACAGGAAATCTTTGACCCAGCCGTTACGAGCTGGATAGATTCTGAGGCTATAGATGCTGCCAGTTCTTATTGTTATGAGTTAGGCTTGCTTTCCGGATGCGATCAGGAGATCCTGACGGGAGAACATTGTAGTATCCCTCTGGAAGCTACCGATAATGAACTTGAGATTACAATAAACTGGGGAGACTATGAGGGATGGACAGATGGTATTGCTAATTATGTGATTTGGCGAAGAACGGCGGATTCAGATACCATCATTGGGAATTTGGCTCCAGGCTTGAATTTGGAATGGATTGATCGGGATATTGCTATTGAACAGGGAGGCCTTTATTGTTATCGAATACAAGCGATTCCTGAAAATCGGGATTCTTGCCGAAGTGAAGCCTGGTCTTTGGAACAGTGCATCAGTTTTGAGCCCAGTATTTTTGCCGCCAATGCCTTTACTCCAAATGGAGACGGTATCAATGACCTCTTTGAAATCAAAGGGAGCTTTTTCAGCCGCTATCAATTGAGAATTTACAATCGATGGGGAAATGAGATATTTGTTTCTGATAATATCGATCAGGCCTGGGACGGTACCAATAATGGACAAGCTGCTCCGGAAGGGGTGTATGTCTACATGGTAGAATATGAAGACTTCAATGGGAATGTTTTTCAAACTTCAGGTTCGATTACCCTCATCCGCTAGGAAAGTAGCCAAACCATTATGCATATACTAACAATGCCTGTGATGATGGCAATCCAGATCTTTCGCATAGAAAGAGGTTTATCGCCTGCTACATGACCTTTTTGACCATTGATCATTAGCTGGAAGTTTTTTCCTCTATATTGGTAAGTAGCAATCCAAACCGGAACCAGAACATGTCTAAAGGCCAGTAGCATATTTTCCCGATTGTATTTGAAGTCTTTGAAAACATCTCCTTTCCTTCTTCGTTCTGATTGCCGCTTGACTTCATTTTCGATCTCTTTATCCGCACTTTTGATCCCATCTATCTCATCCTTTTGGTAAATCTCCGTAATGAAGTCGCGGAGGTAAAGCGGGTCATAGGGAACCAGTTTAAATTTATCGTAAGGTTGGATGGTCTTGAAGTGCTTCATCTGGATACCTTTGGAGGCCTCGACAAACATGCGATCAAAGGTATGTTCCCAATAGCCCGTACTGGGGTCCCAGAAAATTTTGTCTTGTTTGTTCTGTTTTACTTTACGCCCGGCTTGCCCTTTCCAGGTGGAGCGGGTAAAAGCATCAATAAAGAAGACCGGAAGGTAAACTCCTCTAAGCCGATCTCTGCGGGTCGTTTGCTGGATAGAGTTAGGTAGGAATAAATAATTCCGTTTGAATAGGTATTTCCTGAGGATTTTTCGGGCTCTTTCAAGAGGGATGGTGAAAGGAATTACATCCTTAGGTTCTAGAACCTTTCCAAGTCGTTTGGATTCTTCAAACTCTTTACTTTCGCAAAAGGGGCAGATCTCCAAGGCTTCTCCCTTAGGAACAGCGACGATTGAACTACAGCCTACGCATTTAAACTCATTGAGCTCCAGCGATAGGCCCATCCCCCTACGAAACTTTTTGAAGTTGACATTAGCGGTCAAGGAGCGGTCAACTACCTGATCAGAATTTTTCTGAAGAGCTCGCTCATAATTACAAGACTTGCAAGAGAATTTTTTGATCCCTCCTTTGTACTCTAATTCCCCCCCACACTCAGGACAAAAGTGATGCAAGTAAGTTTCTTGTGACGCCTGTGTCTTTGCCATAGCTTTTAATGCATAGGCAATATACAAAAGAATGTGTTAGGGTTAGTGCGTGTTGGCATGTTGGCGAATGGGCATTTACGATCCCAATAAACACATAAACACCAACACACTAACACTCAAATACGCTAATACGTTTTCTAAATTGGATTCACCCCCGCATACTGTATCCCCGTCAATCGATGCATATCATAATCAAAGGTACTCAAGTCTTGCTGGGTAAATTTGCTCAGATGATCATGGCCACAAGCTCGGGCGAGTACTTTCATGAGTTCGGTGGTGGCGCCGAAGAAGTTTTTGAGTTGCTGGGCGGATTTGTCGATTTCGAAGCGAGCGCGTAGATGATCCTTTTGAGTCGCTACGCCAACGGGGCAGTTGTTGCTGTTGCAGGCGCGCATGCCGAGGCAGCCAATGGCTTGTAAAGCCGAGTTGGACACTGCTATAGCATCTGCACCCATGGCGAGGGCTTTGGCAAAGTCCTGAGCAACTCTAAGGCCTCCAGTGATTACCAATGTAATATCTTTTGCTCCTCTTTTATCTAGGTGCTTCCTGGCCCTTGCAAGTGCAACTATGGTCGGAACACAAATATGATCTCTTAGAACTGTCGGTGCAGCACCTGTTCCCCCCCCTCTTCCATCCAAAATGATATAATCTGCACCAGCTTCCAATGCAAAGTCTATATCGGCTTCAATCCTACTTGCTGCCAATTTGTAGCCAACAGGTATTCCCCCACTCACCTTTCTTACCTCCTCTGCAAAATCAATAAAGTCTTGCATACTCTTTATATCGGTAAAAGTAGCGGGGCTAATGGCTGAGGTACCAACAGGGATATCTCTAACCGCTGAAATATCAGGGGTAACTTTATTGCCTGGTAGGTGTCCTCCAGTTCCAACTTTGGCTCCCTGCCCCCCTTTAAAATGGAACGCCTGAGCCTTGGCTACCTTCTCCCAGGAAAAACCAAATTTAGCCGAGGCCAACTCATAAAAATATCTACTATTTTGGGCTTGCTCATCTGGCAACATTCCTCCCTCACCTGAACATATACCTGTGCCTGACATTTCGGCTCCTTTAGACAAAGCAATTTTCGCCTCTCTGGAAAGGGATCCAAAAGACATATCCGAAACAAAAAGTGGGATTTCTAATTCCAGTGGCTTTTTTGCTCGGGGGCCAATGACCACTTTTGTTCCTACTCCATCCTCATCTAACAAAGGTCTTTGAGCTAACTGAGCTGGAAGGATTTGAATGCTGTCCCATTTGGGAAGGGTATTACGATCCACTCCCATAGCTGCCGTTGGTCCATGGTGGCCAAAGTTCTTGAGGCCGTTCTGTGCCAACTCCTTAATATATAGGGTATAGGGTTCGGTATCTTCTGTATGTGTGTCTGCATACAAGCCGAGGTATTCGTTCCGATTGAAACGAGAAGGAACTTTTTCCTCGAAAGCTATTACATCCGCTCTATCTATATAGACCTTATCATCTTTAATAGCGGCTGGAAATTTCTCAAGTATCTCTGAGGGATTGTAAGCACTTACTCCTGTATCAAATCGATAATCCCAGTTGTGCAGGCCACAAATAAGGTTATCTCCTTCTATTCTACCATCGCTTAGTAAAGCTCCTCTATGAAGGCATCTTCCGTAGAGGACAGAAACGTCATCGCCATATCGTATGACTACAAGATCTGTTTCTGCAAGTAAGGCATATTGAGGTTCCTTTTCGGGGAGTTCAGAGAATACAGCAACTTCCTCGGGTTGAAACATCTTTTCATAAGCTTTATAGAAATCCATAGTAAATGTCGATTAGAGAGGAGAAAAAATAAGAATGTGTGTAATTAAAAATGAGTGGAGAAGTTAATAAAGAATCTCATCTAAAAAGCCTGAAATAAATAGGAAAAAATCAATTCTGTTGTCGGACATGTTACCTCTTCTATTGAAAGCTGAAATTTTTTTTCGGGATAAAACGGTCCCTATTTCATTTAAACTGTGATAATCAATTATGAGTACTATTTTCTTGGATGAAATTTAGGCAAGCCTCTTTGAATTGCAATATAGGTTGTGTAACTTGCGCTCCGATTCTGAAAAACGTCTAGTTGATCAAGAATCAAACATAGATAGCCCTTCATGGCAATGCCTCTAGACTGCTTAGCAGCAGAAGTATCCCGGAAGGTTCATTAAGTATAGGTATAGAGATTCGGCAATGCTGGATGCTGCGTGTAAGCGCCCTCTATATTTGACTTGGTTAACCCACCTCGATACTTAACCATGGCAGGTACTTCATGAAAGTGCATCTTCTCCGGATGAATTCATGGCTTAGACAGCCTGCCGAATCATCCAACCGAATTTAAAAATGTAAAGGCTTGTATTAGGCTCAATTCGTGAGTACCTTTGCAGCCCTTTTACGAAAAAATTGAAACGTATAGCATTTATTTATGCCTACTATACAACAACTAGTACGAAAAGGCCGCAAGGTCAAAGCTGAGAAAAGTAAATCTCCCGCTTTGGATAATTGTCCTCAGCGTCGTGGAGTATGTCTGAGAGTTTATACAACGACTCCCAAGAAGCCTAACTCTGCTCTAAGGAAAGTTGCAAGGGTGCGTCTTACCAACGGGAAGGAAGTAAACGCCTATATCGGTGGAGAAGGACACAACTTGCAGGAACACTCTATTGTATTGGTACGTGGTGGTCGTGTGAAAGACTTGCCTGGTGTACGATATCACGTTGTACGCGGAGCTCTTGACACAGCTGGTGTTGAAGGAAGGATGCAGGGACGTTCAAAATATGGTACACGCAGACCCAAAAAGTAATTGACTCATGAGAAAAAGTAGAGCAAAAGATCGTCATTTGGTTCCGGATCCGCGTTACGGAGATACGCAGGTAACCAAGTTTGTAAATAATCTGATGATGGATGGCAAAAAGAGCACTGCTTTCCGCATCTTTTACGGCGCTATGGACATCGTTGAGGAGAAGACTGGAGAAAGTGGAGTTGAATTGTTCAAGGCAGCACTCAATAACATTATGCCTCAGGTAGAGGTAAAAAGCCGCCGTGTAGGAGGTGCTACATTTCAGGTTCCTACTGAAGTGAAGCCGAAGCGTAAAGAAGGTTTAGGTATTCGTTGGCTCATCCGCTATTCAAAGTCTCGCAATGGGAAATCCATGAAAGACAAACTAGCTGCTGAGATCATGGCCGCTGCTAAGAATGAAGGAGCAGCTGTCAAGAAGAAAGAAGATACACATAGAATGGCTGAGGCAAACAAAGCTTTCTCACATTTTAGATTCTAACAAATACTCACAGGAACTCCTTAATTTTTATTTTCGAAATGAAAAAAATACCCTTAAAAGATACCCGGAATATTGGAATCGTTGCTCACATCGATGCCGGTAAGACTACGACTACCGAGCGTATCCTTTTTTACACAGGGATTTCTCATAAAATTGGAGAAGTACATGATGGTGCTGCAACCATGGACTGGATGGAGCAGGAACAAGAGCGTGGTATTACTATTACCTCTGCAGCAACCACAACTTTCTGGCCTTATCAAGGTTCTAATCATCGCATCAACATTATTGATACTCCTGGTCACGTTGACTTCACAGTAGAAGTTGAGCGTTCTCTTAGGGTACTGGATGGTGTTGTAGCCCTGTTTAGCTCTGTTGATGGAGTTGAACCACAATCAGAAACTGTTTGGCGTCAAGCTGATAAGTATAAAGTGCCCCGAATCGGATTCGTAAATAAAATGGACCGCTCCGGGGCTGATTTTTTTGAAGTAGTTCGTCAGGTAAAAGAAATGCTGGGTGCGAATCCTGTGCCCATTCAGGTGCCTATCGGTAATGAGCAAGACTTCAAAGGAGTAGTTGACCTTGTTGATAATAAAGCTATCGTTTGGAATGAAAGCGACTTCGGAATGACTTTCGAAGAAGTGCCTATTCCTGATGATTTGGTAGACACAGTAGAAGAGTGGAGAACTCACCTCATCGAAGCTGTAGCTGAATACGATGAGTCTATCATGGAGAAATATTTCGAAGATCCTGATTCTATCTCTCGTGAAGAGATCATGGCAGCCATCCGTGCAGCTACTCTGGATTTGACTATCACTCCCATGATGTGTGGTTCTGCTTTCAAAAATAAAGGAGTTCAGGCTGTGCTTGATGCAGCATGTGCTTACCTACCTGCACCGACAGATGTAGCAGACATCGTTGGAACTCATCCTGATACTGAAGAAGAGATCATACGTAAGGCTGACGTGAATGAGCCTTTCACTGCTTTGGCTTTTAAGATCATGACTGATCCACACGTAGGTCGTCTTTGCTTCTTCCGCGTTTACTCTGGTGCCCTGGAAGGTGGATCTTACATCCTTAACAACCGGACAGGAAACAAGGAGCGTATTAGCCGTATCATGCAGATGCACGCAAACAAGCGTAATCAAATAGAAAAAGTAGAAGCTGGTGATATCGCCGCAGGAGTTGGTTTCAAGGACATCCGTACAGGAGATACGCTCTCCATTGTTGGATCGCCTATCAACCTCGAGTCTATGGACTTCCCTGATCCGGTAATCAGACTGGCTGTTGAGCCTAAGTCTCAGGCTGACGAAGCTAAATTGGGAGTAGGTCTTGCAAAACTTGCAGAAGAAGATCCTACGTTCCAGGTTTCTACTGATGAAGAAACTGCTCAAACGATCATCGCAGGTATGGGTGAGCTTCACCTTGAGATTATCGTTGACCGTTTGAGAAGAGAGTTCAAGGTTGAGATCAACCAGGGACGTCCTCAGGTATCTTACCGAGAAGCGATTCTTTCTACAGTTACCCACAGAGAAACTTATAAGAAGCAGACCGGTGGTCGTGGTAAATTTGCTGACATTCAGGTAGAAGTTGGGCCTACAGAGAGTGGAGAAGGATTTGAATTCGAAAACGTGATTAAAGGGGGAGCAATTCCAAGAGAATTTATTCCTTCTGTTGAAAAAGGATTCAAAAATGCAATGGGTGATGGAGTTCTGGCTGGTTTCCCACTGGATGGATTGAAAGTAAAATTGTTTGATGGAAGTTTCCACGATGTGGACTCTGATCAACTTTCTTTCGAACTGGCAGGACGTTTGGCATTCAAAGCTGCCTCTAAGGCTGCGAAGCCAATCTTGAAAGAGCCTATCATGGCAGTAGAAGTTGTTACTCCTGAGGAGTATATGGGTTCTGTTGTAGGTGATTTGAATAAAAGAAGAGGAAAAATCGAAAATATGGGAGACAGAGGAAACTCTAAGGTGGTTAAAGCTAAAGTGCCTCTCTCTGAACTTTTCGGTTATGTAACTGACCTCCGTACCATTTCTTCCGGACGTGCAGCTTCGACTATGCAGTTCTCTCATTATGAGCAGGCTCCAAGCAATATCCAGGAAGAAGTAGTAGAAAAAGCAAAAGGATTGACCAAAGTATAGGGTTACCCTATCAAGTTCTAATAAAACAGCAATGACTCAGAAGATCAGAATCAAGCTTAAGTCTTACGATCACAACCTCGTAGATAAGTCTGCTGAGCGAATCGTAAGAACCGTAAAATCAACAGGTGCCATTGTGAGTGGACCAATTCCACTCCCAACAGAGCGTACTGTGGTTACGGTAAACCGTTCTCCCCACGTGAATAAAAAGTCTAGGGAGCAATTTGAGTATAGTTCTTACAAGCGTTTGATTGACATCTTCAGCTCAAGCTCCAAGACTGTTGACGTTCTGATGAAGTTGGAACTGCCCAGTGGAGTTGATGTTGAAATCAAAGTTTAATTCTTGAATCGAACGCCCAATGCTTGATTCGCATATGAGGGGCATGTTCGGAAAAATTTATCAAAATCTATTAACCTAAAGCAATGGCAGGAATAATAGGAAAGAAAGTAGGGATGACCAGCGTTTTCGATGAAAATCGGAAAAATATCGCCTGTACGCTCATATATGCTGAACCCAATGTGGTTACTCAGCTCAAGTCTGAGGAAACTGATGGATATGAAGCAGTTCAGTTAGGCTTTGACGAAGCGAAGGAAAAGAATACTTCCCGTGCAGAAATGGGACACTTTCGCAATGCCAAAACTACTCCTAAACGCAAAGTTGTTGAGTTTGATTTCTCTGCATCAGAGATGGACCTCGGACTTGGTGATACAGTAGGCGTGGATCTTTTTGAAGAAGGAGACTTCGTTGACGTAGTCGGGATTTCTAAAGGAAAAGGTTTTCAAGGGGTAGTGAAGCGTCACGGATTTGCAGGTGTGGGTGGCCGTACTCACGGTCAGCACAACAGAGAGCGCGCCCCAGGTTCTTTGGGACCAGGTTCTACGCCCTCTCGCGTTTTCAAAGGAATGAAAATGGGAGGACGTATGGGTGGAGAGCGTGTAAAGGTTCAAAACCTCAAAGTTGTAAAAATCATTCCTGAAAAGAATCTGATTGTAGTCTCCGGGTCTATCCCCGGTCATAAAGGAGCATACGTTATTCTAGAGAAGTAGAAAAATGGAAGCAATAGTATATAAAATTGACGGTGGGAAGACCTCCAGGAAAGTAGAGCTTTCTGACTCGGTTTTCGGATTGGAAACCCCAAATGATCATGCGATCTACCAGGATGTAAGACTTATCCAGGCGAATCGTCGTCAGGGAACGCATAAATCCAAAGAAAGAGGAGAGATTGCAGGCACAAAGAAAAAGCCTTACCGCCAAAAAGGTACAGGAAATGCTCGTTCAGGGAGCCGTAAGTCGCCTTTGTGGAGACATGGTGGACGTGTATTTGGCCCTAAACCCCGTGATTATGGCTTTGGCCTGAATAAAAAGGTGAAAACCATCGCTCGTAAAAGCGCCTTGACCTATAAAGTTCGTGAAGAACAACTAAGAGTAATCGAAAACTTCGGTTTTGATGCTCCAAAAACAAAAGAGTTCATCAATATCCTTGATTGCTTTGAGCTTAGTGGCAAAAAAGTTTTGATGGTGTTGGCTGACGATGACAAAAACATCTACCTGTCTGGAAGAAATATCCCTAAGACAGAGGTTCGTACCGCAGCAGAACTCAATACCTATGACATCCTCAATGCAGAGACATTGATTCTTACTGAGGGTGCTGTTAAAGTGATAAACGAAAGATTAGCTAACTAATCATGAGTATACTAAAGAAACCAATCATCACAGAAAAAACCGCTTCCTACACTGAGAGGGGCTTAGCAAAGTTTGGCTTCCGGGTACATATGAATGCAACCAAGGAGCAGATCAGAGATGAGGTAGAGCGTGTTTATGAAGTGGAAGTGGAAAGTGTAAATACCATGATCGTACGTGGTAAGAGACGCCAGAGATATACCAAAAAAGGATTTATCAAAGGCAAATCTCCAAACTACAAAAAAGCGATCATCACATTGAAAGAAGGTAACGAAATAGATTTCTACAAGCATATCTAAGATAGCTTGAGCCAGATTCGACCAATCAAAAACTGAGAAGATGGGAATCAGAAAATTAAAGCCAAATACACCCGGACAGCGCGATATGTCTATCAGTGAGTTCTCCGAAGTGACGAAATCAACTCCTGAAAAGTCATTGACTGCTCCTGTAAAAAGCTTCGGTGGAAGAAACCGTTCGGGTAGAATCACCATGCGCAATCGCGGAGGTGGTCATAAGAAGCGCTACCGTATTGTAGACTTCAAAAGAGAGAAATTTGGAGTACCAGCAACTGTAAAGGCAATAGAATACGATCCGAACAGATCTGCTAGAATTGCGCTGCTATTCTACGCTGATGGCGAAAAAAGATATATCATTGCTCCTGAAAAACTGGAAGTTGGACAAGTCATTGTTTCCGGTGAAAAAGTCGAGCCTTCTCGTGGGAATGCAATGAAATTGAAAAACATTCCTTTGGGTACTTCCGTCCACTGCATTGAGCTTCGTCCCGGAATGGGAGCAACAATGGCTCGTAGTGCTGGTACTTATGCTCAGCTGACTGCAAGGGAAGGGAAATACGTGATCCTTCGCTTGCCTTCCGGTGAGACTCGCATGGTACTGGGAGAAGGAATGGCAACTATTGGAGTAGTCGGTAACTCTGATCACCAAAACATCCAATTAGGAAAAGCTGGTAGAAATCGCTGGCTCGGCAAGAGACCTCGAGTAAGAGGGGTAGCTATGAACCCAGTCGATCACCCAATGGGGGGTGGTGAAGGTAGAGCTTCAGGTGGACACCCAAGAAACAGAAACGGCTTGCCAGCCAAAGGATACAAAACCCGTGATAAGAACAAAGCTTCCAGTAGGCTTATCATCAGCAGAAAAAAGAAAAGATAAGGTAATAATATACTTATGGCCAGATCACTAAAGAAGGGACCTTTTATTGATCCCAAACTCGAAAGGAAAGTCCTGAAAATGAATGATTCGGGAAACAAGCGTCTGATTAAAACCTGGGCGCGCAGATCCATGATCTCTCCGGACTTTGTAGGGCATACAATTGCTGTGCATAATGGGAAAACTCACATCCCAGTGTTTGTAACAGAAAACATGGTGGGACACAAGCTGGGAGAATTTGCTCCTACTAGAAACTTTCGTGGCCACGCCGGTAACAGAAAAGACAAAAGAAGATAGAAATGGCAGATACAGTTAAAATGACCCGTAAGGAGAAGATTGCTGCCGGGATCCCAAAGGAGCCCAAACGCAAGACTGCCTACGCCAACCAACTCAAAGCTGACAAAGAAGATGTTTGCGTGGTAAAACTCCGCAATTATCGCTCCTCAGCAAGAAAAATGAGAATGGTTGTAGATCAGATCAGAGGAATGGAAGTCTTCGATGCGATCAATACGCTAAAACTGACTTCACGTGCCGCAGCACCTGCTGTACTCCGCCTGCTCAAATCTGCAGTTTCCAGCTACGAAGAGAAATTTGAGGGAGATAGAATTGATGTAGGAACTCACTTCGTATCAGAGGTCAGTGTAGACGCAGCTCGCATGCTGAAAAGATTGCAGCCTGCACCCCAAGGGAGAGCGCATTTGATTCGCAAACGCTTTTGCCACGTGACTTTGGTCATTGATGAAATTCCAGACGAAGAATAACCAATAATATAAAAGAAATTGGGACAGAAGACGCATCCAACAGGACTTAGACTCGGCATCATCAAAGGTTGGGAATCCAACTGGTTCGGAGGAAAGAACTTTGCCGATAAATTGGTCGAAGATGAAAAGATCAGGGCTTATCTGAATGCCCGTATTCCTCGCGGTGGTATCTCAAGAATTATCATTGAGCGTACCCTTCGCAAAATCACTATCACTGTACATACTTCACGTCCAGGTATTGTGATTGGTAAAGGAGGAAAAGAAGTTGATAAACTTCGTGAAGAGATCAAGAAAGTAACTAGCAAAGATGTGCAAATCAACATCTTTGAGATAAAAAGACCTGAACTCGATGCTACTCTGGTAGGTCAGCAGGTTGCCCAACAGCTGGAGGGTCGTGTTTCCTTCCGTCGCGCTATGAAGTCAGCACTCGCTGCTACCATGCGTGCAGGAGCCGAAGGTTGCAAGATCATGTGTTCCGGAAGATTGGGAGGAGCTGAAATGGCGCGTACCGAGCAATATAAGCAAGGCCGTATTCCGCTCCAGACACTTCGCGCTGATATTGATTACGCTTTGGTTGAAGCTAAAACCATCTACGGGGTAATTGGTGTGAAAGTATGGATTTTTAAGAAAGAAATTTTCGGTAAAGTCGATCTTTCTCCAAATGTAAAATCAGACCGTAAACGTGGTGGTGGAAACAGAGGCGGAAATAGAGGAGGTAATAGAGGTGGAAACAGAGGAGGTAATAGCGGTGGAAATAGTGGCGGAAAAAAGCGGAGACAAAGATAGATAAACAGCATTGTGGTCTCAGGCTACAATCACAAAAAATAACGTTAAGCAATGTTACAGCCGAAAAAAGTAAAATACAGGAAGCCGCAGAAAGGCAGGATGAAAGGCAACGCAGGGCGTGGTGCTGAAATAGCATTCGGTTCCTATGGGCTGAAATCCATGGAAAGTGATTTCATCACTTCCCGCCAGATTGAAGCTTGTCGTCAGACAATTTCCCGTGCAATGAAAAGGGAAGGTAACGTTTGGATCAGGATTTTCCCCGACAAGTCTATCACCAAAAAGCCTGCTGAGGTACGGATGGGTAAAGGTAAAGGTAACCCTGAACTATGGGCTGCTGTAGTAAAACCCGGTCGCATCTTGTTTGAACTTGATGGTGTACCTGAAGCTGTTGCGCGTGAAGCCTTGCGTCTGGCAGCCAACAAACTTCCGGTGAAAACCAAATTTGTAATTAGAAGAGATCTACAAGCTTAATAAAGATGAAGGCAAAGGAAATTAGAGACCTGACTACTCAGGAAATAGAAGCAAGAATTGTTGATGAAACAGATAAACTGCTTCGACTGAGACTCAATCATGCAGTTTCTGCTATCGAGAGCCCTTCTGATATTCGGGCCTCCCGCAGAACCCTGGCTAGGCTAAGTACCATTCTTCGTGAACGGCAAAACGCCGAACAAGTCAACCAATAAATTTGAGTCATGAGCGAAATAGCAATAAATAGAAATCTAAGAAAAGTTCGTGTAGGCAAAGTCGTGAGCGACAAAATGGACAAGTCTATCGTAGTTTCTGTAGAAAGAAGGGTAAAACACCCTATCTATGGAAAATTTGTGAAAAAGACTTCACGATTCATGGCCCATGACGAAGAAAATACATGCGGAATGGGTGATACCGTTCGCATCATGGAAACCAGACCTTTGAGTAAGCGCAAACGCTGGAGACTGGTTGAAATTATCGAAAAAGCAAAATAGGAAAACGAATTTTTGCACTGGCTCAAATTCATTTTCATAATCTGATAAAATAATGATACAGCAGGAGAGTAGACTTAAAGTTGCAGATAATAGCGGAGCAAAAGAATTGCTCTGTATTAGGGTCCTCGGTGGTACTCGTAAGCGCTATGCGCGTATCGGAGACAGTATCATCTGCTCAGTTAAATCCGCTGACCCTTCCTCCAATGTTAAGAAGGGAGATGTGGTAAAAGCAGTGGTTGTTCGCACACGCAAAGAAATTCGTCGCCAGGATGGTTCCTATATCAGATTTGACGACAACGCAGCTGTGCTCCTGGCAAATGACGGTGGCCCCAGAGGTACGCGTATCTTCGGCCCGGTTGCCCGTGAGCTTCGTGAGAAAAATTATATGAAGATCGTTTCTCTCGCACCAGAGGTAATTTAATCTTAAGTAAGAGAGTCTTTTACAAATAACGACGCATACGAAAAAGCAATGGCTAATAAATTACATATAAAGAAAGGCGATACTGTCCGTGTACTGGCAGGTACTGATAGAGGAAAAGATGGGAAAGTTCTTCGTGTATTTCCTCAACAGCAAACCGCTATCGTCGAAGGGATGAAACTTGTGAGCAAGCACATGAAGCCCTCGCAGCAAAATCCCGATGGAGGTATCATCCAACAGGAAGCAGCTATTCATATCTCCAATTTGATGCTGATCGATCCTAGTTCTAAAGAGCCAACTCGTGTTGGAAGAAAAAGAGAAGATGGAAAGAAAGGCTGGGTGAGATATTCCAAGAAAAGTGGAGAAATAATCAAGTAAAGCAATGGAACCTAGATTATATACCAAATACAAAGAAGAGATCGTATCTGCGCTGAACAAAGAGTTCAACTATGACTCTATCATGCAGGTGCCAGTTCTACAGAAAATCGTCCTTAACAGAGGGGTAGGTGATGCTGTAGGAGATAAGAAATTGATCGATGCTGCTGTGCAGGAATTTAGCATGATCTCAGGACAACAGCCTGTTGTAACCATTGCCAAAAAGAGTATCTCTAACTTCAAATTGCGTGATGGAATGCCTATTGGTTGTAAAGTTACGCTGAGAAAAGTGAGAATGTTTGAATTCCTTGACCGTTTCATCAATGTTGCCCTCCCACGGGTAAGAGACTTCAGAGGAATTCCTAGAAAGGGATTTGACGGAAGAGGAAACTTTACGATGGGAATCAAAGAACAAATCATTTTTCCTGAAATCGACGTTGACAAGATCAACCGTATTGACGGAATGGATATCACTTTTGTTACTTCGGCGCCTACCGATGAAGAGGCTTTCGCACTATTGAAAGCTTTTGGTATGCCTTTTCAGGGAACAGAAAATAAGCAATAATCGAATATGGCTAGAAAAGCGATCATAGCAAGACAAGAAAAGCGCGAGAGGCTAGTAGCCAAATTCGCTGCGAAAAGAAAAGCTTTGAAAGAAGCCGGAGATTACCAGGGGCTAGCATTGCTACCCAGAAACTCTTCTCCTGTACGCCTGCACAATCGTTGCAAACTGACAGGAAGACCTAGAGGATATATCCGTCGCTTCGGAATTTCAAGAATTAAGTTTAGAGAACTAGCACTTCAGGGTAAAATCCCAGGAGTTAAGAAAACAAGTTGGTAATATGAATACGGATCCAATCTCAGATTATCTCACGCGGATCAGAAACGCGCAGGCGGTAGGCCACAAAGTGGTGGAGATACCTGCATCGAATCTGAAAAAAGAGATTACCAAGGTGCTTCACGACCAGGGATACATCAGGAAATATAAATTTGTTGATGAAGGTCCTCAAGGAAGTATCAAAATAGCCCTTAAATACGATAAGGCTACCAAAAGACCAGCGATCACTAAGCTCGAGAGAGTTAGTAAGCCAGGTCTAAGAAAATACTCAAAGGTGAAGGCCATTCCAAGAGTGCTCAATGGACTCGGAATCGCGATCATCTCAACCCCCAACGGTGTGATGACCGGAAAGAATGCGCAAGCACAAAATGTTGGAGGAGAAGTATTGTGTTACATTTATTAATCCGGAACAATGTCTAGAATAGGTAAAGCAATCATATCCCTTCCATCTGGCGTTAGCGTAAATGTTGATAACTCCAATGTGGTTACGGTAAAAGGACCTAAAGGAGAATTGAAGCAGCAAATCGACGCGGACCTTGAGGTTACAGTAGAAGACGGAAATCTGGAGGTGAAAAGACCTACAGATCAGAAGAGACACAAAGCCATGCATGGTTTGTACCGCTCTTTGATCAATAACATGGTCATTGGAGTTTCTCAGGGATACGAAAAGAAAATGGAAGTTGTAGGGGTAGGTTATAAAGCAGAAGCCAAAGGCAATATGCTAGAGCTTTCTCTTGGATTCTCTCACCCCATTATTATGGTACTTCCTCCTGAGGTTAAGGTTGAAACAGAATCTAAAAGAGGTAGTAACCCTCTTATTACTTTGACCAGCATCGACAAACAATTGATCGGTCAAATGGCTGCAAAAATTCGCGGACTTAGGCCACCAGAGCCCTACAAAGGCAAAGGAATCAAGTTTGTGGGTGAGCAACTCAGAAGAAAAGCAGGTAAAACAGCAGGAGCTTAATGGGTCGGAATCCATTGAGCCAAATCCTGAAACAATAAAATTATGGCTAGAACAGCACTTAAAGTTAGGAGGAGAAACAGAATTCGCAGACGTTTGCGTTCTCGCATCAGTGGGACAGCAGCTAAGCCCCGTCTTTCCGTCTTCAGAAGCAATAAGCAAATCTATGCTCAGTTGATCGATGACGAAACTGGTGTAACACTCGCAAGTTGTTCTTCTCGCGAAAAAGACCTAAATTTGCAGGCCGTTTCGAAAACGGAAGGAAGCAAAGAAGTAGGCAAAAAATTGGCCGAAATTGCGAAAAGCAAAGGAATTGAGGCGGTTGTTTTTGACAGAGGTGGCTATAAATATCACGGTAGAGTAAAAGCTTTAGCTGAAGGCGCACGTGAAGGTGGCCTTAATTTCTAACATTATGAGTCAGAAAGAAAACAGAATTAAGAGCAGCGACGTCGAACTACAGGAAAAAGTAGTTAAGATCAAACGTGTTGCAAAGGTTGTAAAAGGTGGTCGCCGCTTCAGTTTTTCCGCTATCGTGGTAGTTGGTAATGGAGATGGTATCGTAGGATACGGACTGGGTAAGGCAAATGAGGTAACCGATTCCATTGCTAAAGGAGTTGACGACGCTAAGAAAAACCTGATCAAAGTGAAAGTACAGAAAGGAACTATCCCTCACGAGTCTTTCACTAAATATGGTGCCGCAAAAGTTCTGCTTCGTCCTGCCGCTCCTGGTACAGGTGTACTGGCTGGTGGTGCGATGCGTGCAGTACTTGAAGCCGCAGGTGTAAAAGACGTGATCGGAAAGAGCCTTGGTTCTTCTAATCCTCACAATGTGGTAAAGGCAACTATTAAAGCATTGGCGAACATGCGTACTGCAAATGATTTTGCTGGCGTAAGGGGAATTGATGTAAGTAAAGTTTATAACGGATAAATCTGATGTACCCTAAGGTTAAATTAACACAGGTAAAAAGTGCGATTAATCGCCCCAAAGATCAGAAAGCCACAATTGTAGCTTTAGGTCTTGGCAAGCTCAACCGCACTGTTGAAAAAGAATGTACCCCTCAGATTTTGGGTATGATAAAGAAGGTGAGCCATTTGATCATAATCGAAGAGACTGAATAACAATGAAACTTCATACACTAAAACCGGCAGCGGGAGCTACTAAGACCCGTAAGCGCATTGGTAGAGGACAAGGTTCTACTAGAGGAGGTACTTCGACCAAAGGTCACAAAGGTGCTCAGTCTCGTAGTGGGTACAAGTTCCGCCCCTGGTTTGAAGGTGGGCAGATGCCATTGCAGCGCCGTATTCCTAAATTTGGTTTTAAAAACAGAAACCGTGTAGAGTATAAGGTCGTAAACCTCGACACGCTACAGGTTCTTGCCGAAGCCAATAACGGGAAAGATATAGATCACCAATTGCTGGTTGATAATGGGATTATTTCAAATACCAGACAATTAGTGAAGGTTCTCGGTAGAGGAGAACTCAAGGCAAAAGTTGATGTTAAAGTGAATAAATTTAGCCAGTCCGCGAAAGAGGCGATTGAGTCTGCAGGTGGAACGGCTGCTGAAGTTTAGAATTTATGAGAGCCTTAATAGATACATTAAGAAATATATTCAAGATTCAGGAACTGAGGGAAAGGATCCTGTATACATTGCTGTTGTTAGCAGTGTTTCGTTTGGGAACCTTTGTGGTCCTTCCTGGTATTGATTCCACACAATTGAGTGCGGCATTCGGTTCCGGAGACGGTGGTGGCCTGCTGGATCTGTTCAACACATTTCTCGGAGGTGCTTTTGCCCGTGGATCTATCCTGGCTTTGGGAATCATGCCCTATATCTCTGCATCTATTGTAGTGCAGCTGTTAGGAGCAGTTATTCCTTCTATACAAAAATTGAGAACTGAAGGGGAAAGCGGTCAGAAGAAAATGAATCAGATGACGCGCTACCTCACCGTTGCTATTACCGGTGGTCAGGCAGCAGGTTATGTAGTATACCTGAATCAAAGCCCCGGAGCAGTTATTGATAACTCCTTTATTTTCTGGATTACCACGGTATTCATCCTGACAGCAGGTACAATGTTCCTCGTGTGGTTGGGAGAAAGAATTACCGACAATGGAATTGGAAATGGGGTATCTCTTTTGATCATGATTGGTATCATCGCAGGTCTGCCTTCTGCCCTCTTGCAGGAATGGGCCGCTCGCCTACCTATGATTTTCTTCATTGAGATACTGGCACTTGGGGTTGTTACGATGGCTGTGGTAGCACTTACACAGGCGACCCGGAAGATACCGGTTCACTATGCCCGTCAAATGGCAGGAAACAGACTTGGACAAATGGGACGTGGAAATGCTGCTCGTCAGTACATTCCTTTGAAAGTTAACTCTGCTGGAGTAATGCCTATCATCTTTGCACAGGCTATCATGTTTCTTCCTACTTCCCTATTGGGATTGTTTGGAGATGGAACCTCAGGCTTAGCTGCAGTTCTCGCTGACTATACCGGATTCTGGTATAATGTCATCTTCTTCTTCATGATTATCATATTCACCTACTTCTATACAGCGATCACAGTTAATCCAAATGAGATTGCGGATCAGTTGAAAAGAAATGGTGGATTTATACCTGGTGTGAAGCCTGGAAAGAAAACGGCAAATTATATAGATACAGTACTTTCTCGTATAACTCTGCCCGGATCGATATTCCTTGCCTTCGTATCTATTTTCCCTGCGATTGCGATGCAATTGGGAGCATCTTCAGGATTCGCTCAATTCTTCGGGGGTACTACTCTCCTCATTATGATTGGGGTTGTATTGGATACTCTGCAGCAGGTTGAAAGTTATTTATTGATGCGTCATTATGATGGTTTGATGCAGTCTGGAAGAGTGAGAGGTCGTAGAAGAGGTGGTGGCCTGGCTGCTGTATAGAATCATATTATGGCGGAAGGAAAAATAAAACTAAAGACCCCGGAAGAGGTCGAACTGATAAGAGAAAGTTCTTTACTTGTTGGTAAAACGCTTGGAGAAGTTGGGAAGCATGTGAAGCCTGGCGTTAGCACCCTGGAGTTGGATACCATTGCGGAAACCTTCATCAGGGATCATGGAGCCATTCCGGCTTTCAAAAACTACCAGGCAGCTTTTGGTGAAACTCCTTTTCCAGGTACGCTTTGTACTTCTCTCAATGAGGAAGTTGTACACGGAATGCCTTCCGCCAAGCAAATCCTGAAAGAAGGCGACATCATCTCGATAGATTGTGGTGTCAAAATCAATGGATACTATGGCGATTCAGCTTACACTTTTGCGGTAGGTGAGGTTTCAGCCAAGAAAAAGCGCTTGATGGAAGTTACCAAAACAGCTTTGTACAAAGGGATTGAACAGGCCAAAGTTGGTAACAGACTTGGAGATATTTCCAATGCCATTCAACGCTATGTAGAAGGCTATGGATTTAGTGTAGTAAGGGAAATGGTCGGTCATGGTTTAGGTAAAAATCTCCATGAGCCACCTGAAGTACCAAACTATGGTCGGAAAAGATCAGGAATTCCACTTCAGGAAGGATTGGTGATCGCGATCGAGCCTATGATTAATATGGGCAAACGTTTTATCAAGATTGCACAGGATGGTTGGACTGTATTTTCGACTGACCGTCAGCCTTCTGCTCATTATGAGCATTGCATTGTGATCGGAAAAGATAAAGCGGAGATACTATCAACATTTGATTTTATTGAGAATTAATACTTTGAATTTTGGCTAAACAAGCTCCTATAAAAATTGACGGCGTAGTAACGGAAGCACTACCCAACGCTACCTTCCGGGTAAAACTGGAAAACGGGCATGAATTACTTGCACATATCGCTGGAAAGATGCGTATGCACTATATCAAAATTCTACCCGGTGATAAAGTAGCTTTGGAGATTCCTCCCTACGACTTGAGTAAAGGACGTATTGTTTACAGATATAAATAAGAAAGATGAAAGTAAGAGCATCAGTTAAAAAACGTACTGCAGATTGCAAAATCATCCGCCGCAAAGGAAGGGTGTACGTGATCAACAAAAAGAACCCTAAGTGTAAACAGCGACAAGGATAATTATGGCAAGAATATCTGGAGTAGACTTACCAAAAAATAAGCGCGGGGTAATTGGACTTACCTATGTTTTCGGAATAGGAAAAACAACCGCTCAGCAGATCCTGGATAAAGCCGGGATTGATCCTAACAAAAAAGTCAATGACTGGACGGATGATGATATCGTAAGCATTCGTCGTATCATTGGTGATGACTATAAAGTGGAAGGTGCCCTTCGTTCCGAAATCCAGCTGAACATCAAGCGTCTAATGGATATCGGTTGTTACCGTGGACAGCGCCACCGTAAAGGTCTTCCTCTCCGAGGTCAGCGTACGCAAACTAATGCTCGTACTCGTAAGGGTCGTAAGAAAACTGTTGCTGGTAAGAAGAAAGCAGTTAAATAATATAAAAAAGATTTGTCCGGGATGAGAAGTTACTTCTACGTTCCCCAGATCAAAAAAATATATATAAATGGCAAAGTCATCTAAAGCTAAGAAGAAAAAGAAGGTCGAACCGAATGGTCAGGTTCACATCAGCTCTTCTTTCAATAATATCATCATCACCATCACTGATCTTTCCGGAAACACCATCTCCTGGTCGGCTGCTGGTAAAATGGGATTCCGTGGTTCTAAAAAGAATACCCCTTATGCTGCTCAGGTTGCGGCTACAGACTGCGCGAAAAAAGCCTATGATATGGGACTTCGAAAGGTAGAAGTATTTGTGAAGGGAACAGGATCCGGACGTGAATCAGCAATCAGAGCAGTTGCTGCTGCAGGAATTGATGTAACCATGATTACGGACATCACTCCGCTGCCTCACAACGGTTGCCGTCCTCCCAAAAGAAGAAGAGTATAAATTTTAAAGCCGCCGGCTTAATTAGAAGAAACAAAATCAAAATAAGATAAATGGCAAGATATAGAGGTCCCAAGGGAAAGATCGCCAGAAGATTTAAAGAGCCTATCTTCGGTCCTACCAAAGTACTGGATCGCCGTAAGTTTGGCCCAGGTCAGCATGGAAAAAGCCGTAGAAGAAAAAGTTCTGAATATGCCATTCAGTTGATGGAGAAGCAAAAGGCAAAATATGCCTATGGTATTCTGGAGCGCCAGTTCCGTAATACCTTCGAAAAAGCTTCCCGCAAGAAAGGTGTAACGGGTGAAGTTTTCCTACAAATGCTGGAATCTCGTCTCGATAATCTGGTATTCCGTATGGGCTTTGCCGGAACTCGTCGCCAGGCAAGACAATTGGTGAGCCATAAACACGTTATGGTTAATGGGGTTGTCTCAAATATCCCCTCTTATATGTTGAAGCCTGGAGATGTAGTTGAGATTCGCGATAAAAGCAAAAACCTTGAGATCGCTAAGGCTCATCTTGGAAGAGCGGAGCGTTTCTCCTGGATCGACGTGAATGAGAAAGAAATGAAAGGTACCTTTATGAACTACCCGGATCGCGAAGAGATTCCAGAAACGTTCAAGGAGAACCTGATCGTGGAGCTTTACTCCAAATAATAGAGAACCGCTTTATTTATTCTATAGAAGTCTTTTAACACAAAGGAAAGCACTGTATGGCACTGTTAAATTTCCAAATGCCTGAAAAGGTAGTACTAGAAAAGGAAAACGATTTTTTTGGTCGCTTTCTCCTTCGTCCACTAGAAAGAGGGTACGGTATTACTGTAGGCAATGCCTTGCGTCGCGTACTACTCTCTTCTCTCGAAGGACACGCGATTACCTCTATCAAAATTCCTGGTGTTGACCATGAATTTTCAGTTGTGCCCGGTGTTGTGGAAGACGTTACCGAGATCATCCTCAACCTCAAAGGTGTGAGAATGAAGAAGGTGAACGATGGTGATGCAAAGATCTTTGTTTCCGTAAGAGGAAAAGATACCTTCACTGCAGGTGATATTGCCGACCACACCACCGCATTCGAAATTACCAATCGCGATCATATTATCGCGCACATCGATCCCAAGACGCAGTTCGACATTGAGTTGACTGTTGGAAAAGGCCGTGGATACGTTCCCGCCGAAGAAAATAAGATTGCCAATGCACCTATCGGAGAGGTTGCTATTGATGCCATCTTTACCCCTATCCGCAACGTAAAATACAAGGTGGATCCTTATCGTGTAGAACAGAAAACTGACTATGAGCAGTTGGAAATTGATGTTCAAACCGACGGAACTATTGATGCTGAGTCTGCCCTTAAAGAAGGTGCAAACATCCTGCTTCGCCACTTGATGCTCTTCTCTGATGAGTCTATTACGCTCAAGTCTGAAGAAGTTGAGAAGAAAGATGAGGTTGATGAGAACTTCCTGCAAATGCGCAAATTACTCAAAACTCCTCTCTCAGAGCTGGATCTTTCAGTACGTGCTTACAACTGTCTGAAAGCTGCGGATATCAAGTCTCTTGGAGACCTCGTTAGCTATAATATTGCTGACCTGCTGAAGTTCCGTAACTTCGGTAAAAAGTCTTTGACTGAACTGGAAGAATTGGTTGCTGATAAGAGTCTGAGCTTCGGCATGGATGTCAGCAAATTCAAACTGGACGAAGATTAATTTTTATAGGAACTGGGCTGCTTGGCAGCTCAGTTCCGTTTTTTTACATTTTGTTTTACTCATTGCCCAGGGGATTATGACCCACAAAGGAATGCCTCTGGCCAAGCAAAGCTTTAACAATGAGACACGGAAAGAAGTTTAACCACCTCGGCCGTAAATCGGCACACCGTAAGGCCATGTTATCCAATATGGCTTGCTCGCTTATCGAGCATAAACGTATCAAAACTACCGTAGCCAAAGCCAAGGCGCTGCGTAAATACGTTGAACCAATCATCACTAAGTCTAAGACGGATACCATGCACTCTCGTAGAGTGGTATTCTCCTATTTGAAAAATAAGGAGGCCGTTAAAGAATTATTCGGACCTGTTGCTGACAAAATTGCTGACAGACCCGGAGGTTACACCCGTATCCTCAAAATCGGAACTCGTCTCGGTGATAATGCAGAGATGGCCATGATCGAATTGGTAGATTTCAACGAATTAGCGCTTGAGAGTGCACCTTCTAAAGGCAAGAAGAAATCTCGCCGCAGAAGAGGTGGTAAAGGAAAAGGAAAGCCAAAAGCAGAAGCTACACCAGTAGTAGAAGAAGCGGAAGTGATTGAGGAAGCTGAAGTGGTAGAAGAGGCTGTTGATCAGGTAGAAGAAGTAGCAGAAGAAGTTGTTGAGGAAGTAGCTGAGGCTGCAGAGGAAGTTGTGGAAGCTCCTGCAGAAGTAGAAGCTGCTGTTGAGGAAGTGGTAGAAGAGGCTACACCAGAAGTTGAGACTGCAGTTGAAGAAGTAGTGGAAGAAGCTGCTCCTGAAGTAGTAGAAGAGGCTCCTGCTGAAGAAGCTCCTGCTGCTGAGGTAGAAGCTGATGACCTCACAAAAATTGAAGGTGTCGGTCCTAAGATCAAGGAACTCCTGATCAATGCAGGATTGCCGACCTTCGCTGCTGTTGCTGCTGCAACGCCTGAGCAGATCAAAGAGATCCTTACCAACGCTGGTTCACGTTATGCCCGCCACAATCCCGGTACATGGCCCAAGCAAGCTGAAATGGCTGCTGCAGGTCAGTGGGATGAGCTGAAAAAATGGCAAGACGAACTTGACGGAGGAAAAGAATAAGCTTTTTCTTAAAGATTTGTTTACGAGCCGCCTTTGGAAAAGGGCGGCTCATTTTTTTTATTAGGAATAAGCCTTTCCAATTTCTTATTGCTCATGAAAACTACACGCTGCTTTAACCTCCTCTTCCTGCTGTTCCTGGCCTGCGAAGAAAACCCTGTCAACCCGGAGCCTGAACCACCCAGCCTGGACGTAGTAGGAGAATACATCGGATCTGCCACCGTTCTTTGTCAGGAGTACCGCTACTTCAGCAATCCTAATAGAACCGATACGATCGTATACTTTTCCGGAACCATGCAGGATACCTTCATTGTTGAGGATATAAATCCCCAGGATAGTCTGGTTAAGATTCATCGTTTAAGTTATTCCAGGAGGACCAATGGAATTGGCTGCTCTTCAAGCTATGATATAGGAGATCCCAATGGAGAATACTTTTTAGGTAATGGGAAGTCCTGGGGCTACGGATAGAAATACGACAAAGAATGGGATTCCTCCATCCTCTTTAATCCAGACAATACCCTCACTGGCTACATGCTCGAGCGAGACATCTTTAGTGCTATAGATTATGATAGTACCGGAGAAAGCTATGAGTTTTTGAGAATTTTTGAGTACGAAATTTCTGCCAGCAGATGAGGCACATACATGGTTTAATGAATTCAATTATTACGGAAAAGCTATCTCCATGAAACTTTCCCACAAAACAACTCTTACAAGCCTGATTTCTTTAGGTCTGATTCTCTTTTTTTCCTGCGAAAGAACCTCCATCAATCAACGAGCGGGAACGTATATAGGAGTAGCCCAAATCAGCTGTACGCAACGACTAGACAGCATGGGCTTTTCTACTGAAACGACAATTTTTAGTGGGACCTATACAGACACCTTTACGGTAGAAGTGATAGATATTGACGAAAGGAAGTACAATATCAGCCGTGCAAGCCGTTTGAATGGACCTTGCAGTGGACGTGGATCCCAATATGGCATAGGTGATGGCGGGGGCGGATACATCCTGAATGAAGACTTTTTCTGGGCATATGGATATGAGTACGACAAGGAATGGGACTCGCGCCTTGACCTCTCCGATTCCAAAAAATTAGTAGGGTACATGCTCCAAAGGGATATCTTTGGCTCTGATGAATACGACAATCAGGGGAATGTGAAAACTACCTTCCGAACATTCACTTACAGCATAACTGCCGAAAAGCAGTAATCAGGCAAATTCGAATTCAAAAAGCTCTGCGAAGTACTTACGAAGCTTCTCTTTTACCTCTTCCATCTCTACCTCACGGCCTAATTCCTTTTGTAAAGACGTAACTCCCTTATCTGCTATCCCACAAGGTACGATATGGTTAAAATAGCTTAAACCCGTATTTACGTTGAAGGCAAAGCCGTGCATAGTTACCCAACGGCTGGCTTTAACTCCAAATGCACAGATTTTACGGGGATTCATCGTCCCTACGCCCAGCCATACGCCGGTTTCTTTAGCTATCCTTCCTCCCTCCAGGCCATAATCCGCCAACACGCGAATCATCACTTCTTCCATTGTCCGCAAATACCAATTGATATCTGTTTTGAATTTTTCTAGGTCAAAAATGGGATATCCCGTGATCTGACCAGGACCGTGATAGGTAATGTCGCCTCCCCGATTGATCTTAAAGAATTCAATGCCTTTCGCTTTCAACCCTTCCTCCTGCAACAAGAGGTGATCAATCTTTCCACTCTTGCCTAAAGTATAAACATGGGGATGTTCACAAAAAAGCAGATGATGCTGAGTCGCAACCAAATGAGGATTCTTGGTTTTGCGAGCAGCGGATTTGAGGCCCGTATTTACCCTGAGGAGAGATTCCTGCAAATCCCAGGCTTCCTGGTAGGAAATCCTGCCCATGTCTTCAAAATTTACCCGATTCTTGCTTTTGGTGTTTTGCATAAATCCCTCTCTGAATCTAAAGAAGATTATTAGCGGTCGCGGTTACCTTTTTTACTTCAGGTACCAGTGACTTCATTACCTTTTCTACGCCTTGCTCCATGGTTTGTTTGGCATATGGGCAATGATGGCAGGCTCCCAGCATAGAAAGGTTTAGGACACCATCTGAATAAGACTCAAATACTATGTCGCCCCCATCTTCCCTTGCAGCTGGACGAATTTTCTTATCCAGTACATCCCGAATAATGGAAACTATGGCATCCTCTGACTTTTCGTGAGTAATGGCTTTAGCTCCGAAATATAAGATCGGTTCATTAGCTGCCAGGTGTTGTTGAATCAGGGACCTAAGTTCAAAAAGAGTTTCTTGCCCCCATTCCTTCAGGTATTTATTATCCTTAACAACCGCTATATAATTGTGATACATCAGTACCCGATCTACATACCTCAGCATCATGAGCCTTCTTACGAGTGGAGAGTTTTCCGCATCTACAAGATTTTTAAATTCGTAAGGCTCATCTGTAAGGATTCCGTTTTCCAGAACAAATTTCATCGCATCTGGATTTGGAACTCCTTCTATATGTAATACAACCGTTCTATTCATGCCGCAAAATTACACAATCTGTTAATAATCCTCATACTCATCTCGCGCTTGTTGTAGAGCACGCTGTAATTCTCCCAGGGTATGGAAGTCTTTTTGCTTTTGGGCCACAGATATCCCTTTCTCGTAAGTTTCAAAGGCTTTTTCAAAATTATCCATCTGTTCCCAGAGTTTCCCCAGTTGATAATAGGTACCTATATAGTCGGGATGCTCATTTGTTAAACGCGTATAATATTCTAGTGCCTCAGGGTATTTTCCACCCCTATAGTATTCATAAGCAATGGAATAGAGGCTAAAAGGATCATTTGGAGCCATGTCCAAGAATCTAAGAAGTTGTTCCAGTTTGTTCTCGTCCATAGGTTTTTTTAATGGTAGAATTTGTTAATTTTGTGTCCCAAAATTTTAATAATTACTTCGATACTATGAAGATATTAGTGTGTATCAGTCATGTGCCTGACACCACCACCAAAATTCAGTTTGAAGCTGATGGTAGCAAGTTAAATAGAGCAGGTGTAACTTTTGTTATAAATCCTTACTGTGAATACGGATTGTCACGCGCAATTGGCTTTAAGGAAGAGGGGAAACAAGTGTCAATAACTGCTTTGTGTGTAGGAGGCCCTGAAGTTGAACCAACCTTGAGAAAAGCACTGGCGATTGGTGCTGATGATGCAGTGAGAATAGATGCTCCTGCTACAGATTCAGCTTCTGTTGCTCAACAAATTGCCAAGTATGCTGACGGAAAAGAATTTGAAATAATTTTCACCGGAAAAGAATCCATCGATTTCAATGGATCTATGGTTCCTGGTATGATTGCTGAAAGCCTAAGTTACGGCTTTGTATCATTTGCCACGCATATGGAGTTAGGCGGAGAGAATGGTAAGACTGCCAGCCTAAAGAGAGAGATTGACGGAGGAGAAGAAGTACTGGAAGTAAAACTACCCATTGTTGTAAGTTGCCAGAAAGGAATCTCAGAATGGCGTATTCCAAACATGAGAGGGATTATGGCTGCTCGTAAAAAGCCTCTTTCTGTAACCAGCCCATCGGATGTTCCTCAACCGGTAAGCACTGTTAAATTTAGTTACCCTCCTGCTAAAGAGCCTTGTCAGTACTTCGAAACGGAAGAAACTGCTTCATTAGCGCAGGCATTGGCTGCTAAAGGCCTCTTTTAATTCCTTTTCCACTTTAAACTGATATAATAAATATATGTCTGTATTACTTTTTGCAGAAAATAGCCAGGGCACATTTAAAAAGACCATTTTCGAGGCAGCTACTTATGCCTATGATTTGGCTCAGTCAATGGGAGTTGCATTAGAAGCAGTTTCTGTAGGCCCTGTGTCTGAAGATGAACTGAATAAATTAGGAACCTATGGGGTCTCTAAAGTATATACCGTTGGAAATGATAAACTAAACGACTTTGTCAATTCTGCATATGCAGCTGCTATAACGAAAGTAGCTCAGGCTTCTGAAGCAAAAGTTGTGGTATTTGCACAAACCTATAATGGTCGTGCAGTTGCCCCAAGAATTGCTGTAAAACTTAAGGCGGCTCCACTATCTGGCGTATTTACCCTTGCAGATGCTGCCAACGGATTTGGTTCCAGCAAAATGTCTTACTCTGGTAAAGGCGTAGAAGACCTAACTGTAAATGCTGAAAAAATGGTGATCACAGTTAAGTCCAATGGATATAAAACTGAAGAAAATCCAGCTAGTATTAGCATTGAAGCTTTTGATTTCAATCCTGTCGAGAATGATATGAAAGAAATTGCCAAGGAAATTGTAAAGGCTTCTGAAGGTATTTCTTTAACTGAAGCTGATAATGTAGTTTCTGCAGGTAGAGGGATGAAAGGGCCCGAAAACTGGGGGATGATCGAAGAACTTGCTGAGCTTTTAGGTGCTGCTACCGCCTGTTCTAAGCCAACCGCAGACATGGGATGGCGTCCTCATCACGAACACGTAGGTCAAACTGGTATCCAAATTGCACCTACCTTGTACATTGCAATCGGAATTTCCGGTGCTATCCAGCATTTGGCTGGGGTTAGTTCTTCCAAAAACATCGTTGTAATCAATAAGGATCCTGAAGCTCCCTTTTTCAAAATTGCTGATTATGGGATCGTAGGAGATTTGTTTGAAGTAGTTCCAAAACTAATTGAAGCAGTAAAGTCAATTAAGGCAACTGCCTAGTTTTGAGGATTATTTTTCGCTAATTTATATACTTATTGATAGTGAAATACCTGCTTGGCATAAGACGATAATTCTTGTAACTTCGTTTGAAGCAAGCCGGTGCAAATAAGACATGAACCCTATCCGGCCAATTGGACAGTGTGTAGGTACAATTAGTGTGGATGATAAAAACTATTAGGTGAAAAAGATTCGACTGGACATCATCGGCTTGTCTTCCAGCCATTCTCAAATAGGACACTATGCCCTGGTGTTAGGCGAGAGTAATGGGAATCGGAGATTACCCATTATTATTGGCGGGGCAGAGGCTCAGGCAATTGCCCTCGAGTTGGAGAATATCAAGACCAACCGGCCGATGACCCATGACCTGATATACAATCTTGCCCGCCATTTTGAAATAAACCTTCTGGAAGTCGTAATAAATGACCTGCATGAAGGTATTTTTTATGCGAGATTGATCCTTGAGGTGGATGGAGAGATTCATGAAATCGATAGCCGTCCCAGTGATGCCGTTGCAATCGGCGTCCGCTTTAAGGTTCCGATTTACACTTATGAGACAGTCCTTTCTGAGGCTGGGATAGTGATTGATGAAAGTGGTGAAGAGGGAGAAAGCTTTGCCGCAGGAGAAGAAAATGAATTTTCTCTGGCAGAGGTCGAAAAATCTGATCCCATTGAAGATGAAGGAGAGGAAGAGGACAAGATTCCGGTAAAGCCCAAGAAGTCAAGCAACAAGACCCTCAAACAATTGCAGAAACAATTGGATGAAGCCCTGGCAGGAGAGGATTATGAAGCGGCTGCCAGATTGCGCGATGAGATCAACCGCTTGAATAAAGACTAGATCAGCGAAAAATATATAAAAAGAAGAAGGGCTTGCATCGCAAGCCCTTCTTCTTTTTATACAAAAATATATTAGTTCAATTTGAATCGGATGGTAACATTGGTTTCCAAAACTCCGGATCCCGGAGAAGAGGTAAATTTCCACCCTCTGATGGCTGCCATTCCGATTTGTACCAGACACCTCTTATTGGAAATGGGTCTGAATACACGACCTACAGAGCCATTAGGCATAATCTGAAATTTGAAGGTAAGTGTTCCTTCTTCCTGGCACTTATAATCTGGATCGCGAATGGAGAGAATACCTCTACCGTTTGATCCACCAATACCTTCTCCGAAAGAATACAATCCGTCTTTATTCAGTACCGTGGTATTGGGAGTACCCTTATTCCCGGTTCCACTATCTGCGCTACCATCGTTCGATCCAGAAGGTTTGCTGCTGGTATTGGTCGAAGGCTTATCTGCAGGTTTTGTCTCCGTAGGCTTGGTCTGTGTATTGGTAGGTTTGGGCGTAGGTTTAGGTTCCTGTGGCTTTTCTACCTTAGGTTGCTCGACAGGCTCTGGCTTCTTTACCGGAGGGTCAGGGACCGCTACAGGTGTAGGCTTGGGAGTTGTTATCCGGGGAGGAGGCGTAGGTGAAGCCTCTACGGGTTGTGGAGTTGGTTGAGGAGGAGTAGGCTTGGGAGTAGGATTCTCTACCGGATCAGGTACAGCACGTTCGCGGGTATTTACATTTTTGCTTCCTTCCCGCGTATCCCCAAAGTCTATCGCTCCCAAAACTTCGTATTTCTTGCCCGGAGGAGGTACACGATTTCGATAAGCAGTAAAAATCAAACACAATAAAGCCAGAATGACCATGATCGCGGTTGTTGTTACAGCACTAACTCGAATATTTTTACGCTCCTGAGCGAGTAATTCTGGTGAAAACATTCTTTATTATTGAATGTAGAAATAAGGGTTGTTGTACTCAAATAGCAAAAAAAGTGCTAGATATACAATTGAGCTGGAGACTTCAGGGTCTGGATCAATTCGCTTTGAGTGGTCTCTCCCTTATCCTGGTTATACCATTTTTGCAAGCTGAGACTAAACTCACTATAAGAAAGATCGGGATTGGCCTTAAATTCCATAAGCATTTCCTGAGCAGGAGCCGGCCTTGGGCCCCAATCTAGCTCCACTTGCATACTTTCTTTGTCTATGATAATCAGCTTGGGTATGGATTTGGCTCCATCTGTGAGAAATTTCTCCATTAATTCTGGATGCTCATCCCTTAATACCACTCTCAGCTCGATTTTATCACTAGCTTCTGCAACTTTTTGAAGAATGGGTACAGTTTGAGCTGCATCTCCACACCAGGCCTCAGAAATTACGAGCCAAATATATTCTTTTTCATAAGCTGCTACGATTGTTTCCAACTCTTTCGAAATCTTAAAGGTTTTATCCAAACGCTTCATACGATGCTCATTCATTTTTGTATAATTTGCCATCGACTCACTCTGATTCGGTCCCGTTGTTTTTCCTTCTGCGACCAAATTTCCCATCAAGGTTCTATACTCCTCATAACTCATACTCTGGTTCACTTTCTCTCTAATTAGCTGCTCCATATCTATCTATTCGATTTTGGGGTTAATAAGTTTACATATAACTGCGAAAGCCAGTTTATGTCCCCAAATTAGAAGAGTCAATGACGAATGTTTATCGGCTCAAAGACAAATTTCAGCAGTCATTGAAATCGTAGTAAATAGGAATTATTCCATTGAAAAGACCCAGAATCTCTTTGTAGGCTGCTTTTTGGGTACCTAAAGTGAAAAATAGTACTCAATTTTTTCCAACATGTCTACAGAGAAATTTCTAAAAATACAAGATTGATCACCCTTGAAGGGGGAAAAGTATTTTTCTAGGTTTGCGCCTTCAAAAAATTACACGCTATGAATCGGAATCTTTTTCTCATTATAATTTGCCTATTAGTTCCTGCTGAAAATCTTTGGAGCCAGGCGCTAAAGGAGATAGACACCGTTTTGGTTACTGCCAGCAATATTCCCCTGAAAATTCAGGAGACCGGTAGAAACATCAGCATTATTCAGGCGGAGCAAATAGAAGCCCTACCCTTCAACTCCCTGGATGAACTCCTTCAATGGATTCCGGGAGTACAAGTACAGTCCAGAGGTGGATTTGGAGTACAGGCAGATATCCTTTTAAGAGGTTCTACTTTCAATCAGGTTTTGATACTGGTGGATGGTTTGAAAATGAATGATGCTCTCACCGGACATTTTAATGGAAACATTTCTGTAAGCCCTCGAGAGATTGCCAGAATAGAAATATTGAGAGGACCTGCAGCTGCAATCTATGGACCAGACGCCGTAGGTGGGGTGATCAATTTTGTGACTAAAACTTTCGCCCGAAATATGCAGGAAGGGAGTGATATGGGAGGAAGCCTGAGTTATGGAGATAATGAGCTGGTTCGTGCTGAGCAAGGGATCTTTTTGCGGAAAGGAAAATTGAGAGTAGGCGCCGCGATCAATTTCAATGAATCTGAAGGGGAAAGTATTCCCGAAGAAATAATTGATACAACCACTACCCTAAGCCCTTATAATACCTTCTTTGATGTCAAAACAGTTTCCGCTGCGCTGGGATATGATTTTAACAATGGTCTTTCGATCAACTTTCGTTCGGCCTATGACCTGAGAGATTTTAATGCCCGCTACTTTTATACAAACAGCACCTTTGACAAATCAACGGAAATTGTACAGGGATGGTGGAACCACCTTCGCCTAAATAAATACAGTGATAAAGGACAAACAGATATCAACATTGCCTTTAAAAGCAATACCGATGAGTTTGTCTTTAGCCCTGATTTTCCTTCAACAAACAATCACACTACCCAATACCTCAATATGACCTTCAATCACCTGCAAGAATTGAGTGATCAATTTACTTTGAAAGCGGGTTTGCAGGCAGATAGAAGAGGTATTGAAAGTAATGATAGAGGTGACCATCAGGACTGGCATACCGGAATTTATGCAATGGGAATCCTTCAGCCTTCAGATCAGATTAATCTTACAGGAAGTTTACGACTGGATTATGATGAGAATTACGGTTGGGAACTTTCACCTCAGGTCAATGCTTCCTGGGTGCTATCAAATCTATTGTTGAGAGGATCTGTAGGTCGCAGTATACGAGCAGCAGATTATACTGAGCGTTATGTATCAAACAATCTTCAAAACCTGACACCCGGTAGAAGCCTTGGGAATCCTGATCTTTTAGCTGAAAAAGGATGGTCAGAAGAATTTGGGGTAGATTTTTTCCCAATTAAAAACCTGACGATTAAGGCGACAGCTTTCTTTCGCCAGTCAGAAAGACTGATCGACTACGTGAGTACTCCAGCTTCTGAAATTACGATTGGAGACTTGCAAGAAGGTGGAAACTACTTTTTCGCCCAAAATATCTCTGCGGTAAATACAAATGGAGCAGAATTGGAAGCCTGGTATCAACAAAATTTCGGAAACAATGGGAATCTGAGACTAAGTCTAGGCTACACCTATCTCAATACCAGCAATGATCAGGGCGTTGTTTCTGTTTACATCTCCAGCCACGCACAGCATCTATTGACTTCTCAGCTTATTCTTAGCATAGACAAGGTAGAACTGGCCTTAGGAGGGCATTATGTGAACAGAGATGCCCGTGAGGCCCTTAGCATCAATGCTAATTTGAATCCTAGCTATAGCGTATGGCATGGACGATTCTCTGTCGAGATCATTGAAGGCATCCGGGTGCAGGCTCAGATGCAAAACATCTTCAATACCCAGTACCAGAATATTCTGGGATCTCGTATGCCCGGAGCCTGGTTTCAGGGAGGGATTAGTTGGAGAATAAAATAAAGAAAACGTGTTGGAGTGTTGGAGTTGAATTAAATTGTAGATACGCCAACACTCTAACACACTAAAACCCCAACACGTTCTTATATTTGCTTTGCAAGCTTTCAACCCCTTTGATTGAAATTATGCAAAGATATTCAGCCTTTATCATCTGCCTACTGATCCTTTTTTCTTCTACAGGATTGGAGGCTCAAACGGAAACCCAAATTCTGGAAGGGCATTTCCATCGCAATGACACTTCTTATTTCTTTTTCTCTGAAAAAATATATCAGGTAAACACTCCACAAAAAGTTGTTATCACAGGTTCTTTTAGAGGATGGAGCCAGGACATGGAGGAAGAAGAATGGCAGTTAGTTTCTCAGGGCAATTCTCTTTGGACTTTACAGCTTTACAATCCTAAATTTACACGCATTCCACCCCGCGCCGAATTCAAATTTCGAATAGATGATGGGACCTGGTTACAGCCTCCTTCTGCGGCAACAAATAGCAAGGGAGGGAATCTCGTTTTTTTGCAAGATATACAACCCGCTATGCTGAAAGCAGAACTCAAATCATCTGGAAATATCTGGGTGGAAGTACAATCTCTGGAGCGCCCCATTGATCCTCAGGCCTACATCTTGACAAATGCTGAAGGAACAGAAATTCCGATCGCTGATGTCCTGCCCAATCAATCGCAGGATGCCTTATTGATCCCAGCAGAAGAAATCGACATTCGTAGGGTGTATTATCTTCAATTGAAAGGGACGGATCTGAAATCCTGGTGCTCTTTTGACGGGTGGTTTCGGGAATTGTACTCAAACAAGGAATTGGGAGCCAATATCAATGAAGCAGGAACAGAGACGGTCTTTCGGGTATTTTCTCCTCGCTCCTCAGAAGTCAAACTCTACCTCTACAAAGGAAAAGATGATGAAAAAGCTTACGAAACGATTGAAATGCAGCGAGATAAGGACGGGGTTTGGGAAAGCTTTCTTAAGGGGAATCTTGCTGGAGTATGGTATGATTTTACTGTACATGGACCTAAAGATCCCGGTAATCATTTTTACGAAACGGAACCTACGCATATCAGTGATCCCTATTGTAGAGTTAGTGATGATACCTGGGGAAAATGTATGGTAGCTCCCAAAACGATTCCGGCTACTCCCCTTAAAGCAGGTATCCCCCCTATGGAAAGTGTGATCTCTTATGAGGTGCATGTGCAGGATTTTACGGATTTGCTTCCCGTCGATGAAAATATAAAAAGTACCCTTCCAGCTTTCTATAAAAGTGGATTGAAAAATAGCAGGGGCAAAAAAATTGGGTTTGATTATCTTGTTGACTTGGGGATAAATACGGTTCACCTTATGCCGGTCCAGGAATTTCTTCACTATAAAGAGGAAGATTGGAAGCCTGCCTTCAAGGATGATCCTTTTATGATTGAGCAAGGAATTTCAGAAGAAAACTATCAGTGGGGCTATCGGACTTCTCATTGTTTTGCAGTGGAAAGTCGTTATCGGCAGCGAGATACGGAACCTGGGGCGGAAAGGGAGCAGTTCCGTGATTTGGTTCAGGCCTTTCATGATAAAGGAATAGCGGTCATCATTGACATCGTTCCCAATCATACCGCCGAAAATATGGACAAAGATCCCTATTACTTCCATTTCAGTGTGTTGGATAAAGTTTATTACTATCGCACCAAAGATTTGGAACTGATCGGCGAATATGGAAATGAGGTAAAGACCGAAAACAGACCTATGGTTCAGCGTTGGTTGATTGATCAATGTAAACACTGGATCGAAGAATTTGGGATAGATGGATTTCGGGTGGATCTGGCTGGACAAATAGATCGACAAAGTCTGCAAAAGTTAAGAGAAGCATTAGGGCCGGATATCATCATTTATGGCGAACCCTGGATTGCCTCTTATGATCCGGATTTTGAGAACAACCCCAGTTGGGATTGGTATAAACATAATTCACCTATTACCTTCTTTCAGGATGATGCTCGGAATGCATTTAAAGGCCCCGTTTCCAATCCAGAAGAAAAGGAAAGAGATCAGGGATATGCTGGAGGAAATTTCAGAGAGTTTGAAAAAGTGAAGTTGGGTTTGGCGAATAAATTTGCGGATGACAAGACTCCCTTGAGTGGAATTAATTATCTGGATATTCATGACAATTGGGCGCTGGCTGATCAATTTGCTAATGATAATTGGGATGGCCGAATGGGCGTGGATGAAGATCGCTACAAGATTGCTGCTTTACTCCTGTATACCTCACTCGGACCCATTGTTACTCATGGAGGGACGGAGATGATTCGTTCCAAAGGGCATGCGGCATTGCGGGAAGATGTGAAAGAGATGGTCAATGGAACCAAAGTCTATTTACACGGGAAGCGCGATACCTACAACATGCGAACTGCTAATCAGTTTGTCTGGGAAAATTTAGGAAAGTCAAAGAAAGATAAAGACTGCCATTGCGACTATGAAAATATGTATCAGTTCTGGCGAGGGTTAAATCACTTTAGGTTGAGTGAGATCGGTGAAGTTTTTCGGGTGAAAGATTCCGTTGCAGATAATTATTATGAATGGATCGATACCGTCAATCCTTATCAACTGGGATATATTGTAGATCGGAAAATCTTTGTCCTGATCAATACGGGTTCTGATGAGCATGAGTGGGAAGAGGTAGATGTTCCTGCCGGAAACTGGAAATTGATAGGAAATAATACCGCCTTCGATCATGTGAAAGGTGTTAAAGATGACAAATCCCTACGCAATCTTGAAGGCGGCAAAAAACACTCGTTCAGACTGGCTGGAAAGAACTTCAAAGTGTGGATAAAGAACGATTAGCCTTAAGCTACATGGGCTAAACTTGAAGAATACTTATCCAGTCTCAGAGTGTCGACCTTGCTACATAGTTTCTTGATATGCTGAAGTCCTTCTATTTGCCCTTTTGCGTCGGGCTTGAAGGAAGCATGACATATGTCCATACTCAGTAGCTCATGTGAGATAGCACCTTCTCTGCTATGTAAGCCTGGAGCAAGACTGGAGAGTAAGATACCTGCCCGAGCCAGTAAGCTTGTCTCTCCGGGGTAAACTCCTAGTTCACATCGTATTCCGTATTTGTTGGCAAGTTTGTAGATGGCAAGGCTTTGAAAAATTCCTCCATGCTTGGAGAGTTTTACATTGAATCCTCTACATGCTTCGGTCTTGATCAGCCTGACAGCATCCTTATATCGACGGATAGATTCATCTGCAATAAATATGAGCTCCTTTCCATAATTTCGCTGGAGTTTTTGCATGCGTAAATCCTGATCCGTTTCAAAGGGTTGTTCAAACTGTTTTATCCCTTTTGCCATAAGAATTGGTATTTGTTCGAGTGCATCCGAGGAATCCCAGCATCCGTCCAGGTCGAGCTGTATCTCAATATCAGTTCCATACATTTCCCGTAGAATTTGAATATTAGACAGGCTCTTTTGTAAGTTTTTATCTGCCTTCAGTTTTACCCGAGAAAAGGAAAACTTTTGAAGTAGTGGACGCATCAAGCTCAGGTCTCCTAAAGGAATCACGCCAGTATAATCAAGAACATTTGGGATCTCCGTTTCAAATATTTTATCCAGAGTCCTGCCTTTTTCTTTAGAAAAGGCATTGAGTAAGGCCATTTCCAATACACATAGACTGGACTCTCCGATCAGCTCGGAAACTTCTTCCGTTATGAACTCTCTGATGTCCTCAAGCTTGCTGAAGCTAAATTGTAAAAGGGAATCCTTGATAAGCTCCAGGTCCGCTTTTACAGACCAGGGACTTTCTCCGTTCACAAATCCCAGGGGATTTGATTCTCCAAAAGCAGTAATCCCGTTTTGGGTTTCAATCTCTAGAATTACAGATTCGGATTGTTTCGTGCGATAGTTTGCCTGACAGAATGCCATCTTTAAGGGCAATCTTATATATCGCAACTTTAGGTATTTGATCTTCATGACTTGAATCTTTACGGATATTCTTAGGTAAAAAAATGCAGGCAAATTATTGGGCCCATTAGGGCGTTGATAATTGCCTGCATTTAGGGTCACATATTTCTTTTCTGGGGGCGTTGTAAAAGGGCTGTTGCCGGGTTTGAAGTTTAGCTTTTGAATATCAATCTTTTTGCGCGATGTAGATCAATTCCTCTTTCTCAATGGCTTCTTTCTTTAAGCAATTCCAAAATCCGTTCGCTAAATAGAAGTGTCCTTTTTCGAAGCTCACAATTGTATTTTCTTTAGTGAAAGATTTTTCTTCCCCGGTATAAAATGAGTTCGTTGGTTGAAAAACAGTTAATGGATAACTGGCAAGTTCATCTATTGTAAACGGGATGCTTATGACGCAAGCTTGATGAAAAACAGGGCTTTGAGTACTTACTGTTTGTTCCTCTTGTCCGAAGATCATGCAGATCGCGCTAATAAGAGTTCTTAAAGTTTTCATTGCTTATTGTTAGGATGCTTTGTTTGT
>JBCBRM010000021.1:0-129269 GCA_039819665.1 Bacteroidota bacterium | reverse complement strand
GTTTAGCCGTTCCGATTTTTTGCCCCACTTTTTGAGAGAAAAAGTGGGAAGAACAACAAAGAAATAAGATAATGAAAATAGCCCTCGTAGACGACCACGCCCTATACCGCAAAGGAATCGCTGCTTTATTGGAGGATATCGCAGATGCAAATCTCATTTTCGAAGCAGAAAACGGACAAGACTTATTGGACAAACTCCAAAGTCAGCAAGTAGAACTCATCCTTCTCGACCTGGAAATGCCCATCCTTGACGGTATCGCAACTTTACCCAAAATCAAAAGCAGCCATCCCAATTGCAAAGTCGCTATTATTTCCCTCCACGCCGACGAAGGCCTCCTCGAACAACTCAAAGAACTAGGCGCTGACGGTTTCATCCAAAAAGATGCAGACTTTGAGATTTGGGAAGAGGCGATTGAACGTTTGCAGAGGGAAGGGAGTTATTTTTGATTTAAGGTCTAGCGAAGCTCCGAGCCTGCCGAGAAGCCTAGATTACCTGGCCTTACCTCTCGTGCTTCTACTTTTCCAAAAACCTTAGCCCAATCAATCCAAATCGCAGTAGATGCTTCGGCTAGCTCAGCATGACACAGACTGTTTGGGATTTGATGAACCCCTTCCCGCAAGCCACATTCCCCTTTTTCTGACGAAAAATGGGAATGCCCTGCAAGCCATTAATTCTTCTCATCTCAAAATTCACATCCAAGCGGCGACAGGGCCTCGCTGCTGCATCGGGTGCAGGGGCCGGATTGCGCGTCGGCTGTGCAGCAGCTTGATTTTTTGCTTCTTTTTCATCTAAGGAAAAAGAAGACAAGCCACTAAGACGAAATAAAAAACATTTTCCTTTATATTTAAATAATAAAAGAAACACCCAACACATGCTACTACAAAGAATCATCCTAATACTGGGAGTATGCCTGCTCCTTTCCCCAAGAGAAATCCAGGCACAAGAAAAAAGCGATTCCAATGACGGCATCGATGCCCGCTTCTTTGAAAAAATGGAGTGGCGCAATATAGGCCCTTATCGAGGCGGACGATCACTGGGGGCCTCAGGAAGTCCAGGTCGCAAAAATGAATACTATTTTGGCGCAACTGGAGGCGGCCTTTGGAAAACCATTGACGGAGGAACCAATTGGTTTCCCGTTACCGATGGGCAAGTTACCAGTTCATCCGTTGGAGCCGTGGCAGTCGCAGAAACCAATCCGGATGTCGTTTACATCGGAATGGGTGAAGTGCAATTAAGAGGAAGTATCACTCAGGGAGATGGGGTCTACAAAACCACGGATGGAGGCAAGACCTGGCGACATTTGGGTCTCAAAGAAACCCAGGCCGTATCTCGCATTCGCATTCATCCCACCAATCCAGATATTGTTTACGTAGCTGCTTTAGGTCATCCTTATGGAGACAATGAAGAAAGAGGCGTATTTCGTTCGACAGATGGAGGGAATAGCTGGGAAAAAGTGCTCTATGTAAGCGACAAGGCAGGAGCTGTTGATCTTATTATTGACCGAACCAATCCCAAAGTACTTTATGCCTCCACCTGGCAAGTATATCGCAAAGCCTGGAAGATGTGGGGCGGAGGTCCGGATTGTAAGTTGTGGAAATCTGTAGATGGAGGAGATAACTGGATTGATTTAACACAAAACCCCGGTATGCCAGAAGGGCCTATAGGTAAAATAGGAGTTACCGTTTCCCCAGCTGATCCGAATCGCGTTTGGGCCATAGTCGAAGCCAATGAAGGAGGAGTCTTCCGTTCGGATGATGGCGGTTGGACCTGGACACGCACCAATAGCGAAAGAAAACTCAGGCAAAGAGCATTTTATTATTCAAGAATATATGCCGATCCCTGGGATAAGGAAACGGTTTATTGCCTGAATACCGGCTTTTATAAATCTACAGATGGCGGGGTTAATTTCGACCAAACCATCCGAGTTCCTCATGGTGACAATCATGACCTTTGGATTGACCCCAATGATCCCATGCGCATGGTCAATAGCAATGATGGAGGGGGCAATGTTTCCATCAATGGAGGAAAAACCTGGACAGAACAGGATTACGTAACGACTCAGTTATATCATGTCATGACCACCAGCGATGTTCCCTACCATGTCGCCGGTGCCCAGCAAGATAATAGTACCATAGCCGTTCCCTCTGATGGCTGGAGCCATATGATGGCCCGTGGACCTGTGGACCTAATAGAGGCTGGTATTATCCCGTAGGAGGAGGTGAAAGTGGTTGGATCAGTCAGCATCCGACTAAACCAGACATTTTTTATGCAGGCAGCCAGGGAGCGCTTTTGACTCGCTACGACCGCAGCAATGGCCAGATTCGAGACATACAGGTATACCCACGCTTCTTTTCCGGAGAACCGGCTTCTGCCCTACCCGAGCGTTGGCAGTGGACCTTCCCCATCATGTTTGCCCATCAGGACCCCAATGTGATGTACACCTGTTCGCAGCACGTTTGGAAAACTACTAACGATGGTCAAAGCTGGGAGAAGATAAGTCCAGACCTTACCTATGCCGATCCATCGACTTTGGGGAAAACAGGGGGTATCATTACCATGGACATGAATGGACCGGAGATATATGCGACCGTATTCGCTTTAGCTCCTTCCTACCATGACATCAATACCATTTGGGCTGGTTCGGATGATGGAAAAGTACATATCACAAGAAATGGAGGGAAGAAATGGACGGACATTACCCCTCCGGATTTGCCCAAATTCTCCCGCATCAGCATTATCGACGAATCCCGCCACAATCCAGGTACCCTTTATCTTGCAGCCAATCGCTATCAAGTGGATGATCGTGAGCCCTATGTGTTCAGAACAACAGATTACGGGAAGACCTGGACTAAAATCATAAATGGAATTAAACCTGGGCACTTTGCCAGAGCGGTACGGGAAGATCATATTCGCCCCGGACTTTTATTCCTGGCTACTGAGCATGGAGTTTATGTATCCCAGGATGCCGGAAATAATTGGCAGCCCATTCAGCTAAATCTGCCTGATACCCCTATCCGCGATCTGGTCATCAAGGACAATGATGTGGTTTTGGGTTCGCATGGAAGAGGATTCTGGATATTGGATGAAATCGGTCCTTTGCGTGAGTATAATAAAGAGATGCTGGACGATAAGTTGGTGGTATTCCAACCCAGCGATGCAATTCGGGGCATATATGATGCGGATATCCAGTATTACTTAGGGGAGGAAGTCGATAAAGTAACAGTAGAAGTATTGGACGAAAAAGGAAATCTCATCAACAGCTTTGAAGGTACTGAGCGGAAGTACACACCCGATCCAAATTTACCCTGGTGGTTAAGAGGAGGTTCGTCGACTCCAACAACAGCTAAAGGCATGAACAGCTTTAGTTGGGATTTGCGCTATCAGGGAGCCAGCAGTTTTGACGGCATGATCATATGGAGCGCTCGTCCTACCCGTGGACCGAAAGCGCCCATTGGAATTTATCAGGTACGCATTACAGTTGGGGAGGAAAGTCAGACTAAATCTTTCGCGGTAAAGATGAATCCCAATCTCAAGGGAATTACAGAAGACGATTTGCAAGAGCAATTTGAACTGGCTTCAAATATTCGGGACAAAACCACAGAAGCCAATGATGCCGTAATTCAGATCAGAAAAATCCGGGCACAAATCGAAGAAAGAAGTGCTGCGATGGGAGATAAAGCTTTCGGCGAAATGGCGGAAAAGCTCCTGAAAACGATGCAAAACATCGAAGAAGACCTTTACCAAACCAAAAACCGAAGCAATCAGGATCCCCTGAATTTCCCCATCCGCCTCAACAATCGACTCGCATCCCTGAGAAGAAGTGTCGAAAATGGAGATGCAAAACCTACGGATGGAGCTTATCAGGTGTTTGATGAATTGTCCAAAGAGTTGGCCGGACATCTTGAAAAACTTAAAACCAATCTTGATAGTGATTTGCCCAAGCTGAATGAGATGCTAAAGGCAAAGAAGATGGAAGAGATTGAGCAATAAAATATTTTGATACAATAGGGGCAGATGCTCATCTGCCCCTACAATTTTCATTTAGGTGAGAATATCTGAAACAAGGATTTCCAAATCAAAGCCAGGAATCCTCAAGACATCATCATTTTTTTTGAGGGTTTTAGTGGAATAGTTCCCGTCCTTAGGATTTAAATACACTTCGACCTGTCTATTTTCAAGGTCAACAATCCAGCAAATAGGAATCATAGCCAAAGCATAATTGGGAAGTTTCATTTGGCGATCATATTCAAGGGAACTATCAGCGACCTCAATTAATAGTAAAATCTCGTCAGGTGTAGGATGACTTTCCGAATAGAAATCTTCCCTAAATTTCAATACTGAAATATCGGGTTCAGGCTCCGAAAAATCATTTAATCTAACTGGATTTTGTGTTGATACGATAGCCATATCCTTTAGATTAGAAACCAAAAGGTGGCTTAACTTATTTACGTGTCCAGCATGTTTACTTCCGATTGGACTCATGGTAAAAATCTCTCCCTGGATTAATTCCACACGATCCTCTCGCTTCAAAATACCGACCTCAGCCATGAGGTGATATTCCTCCACATTAATCAATCTTCTAGCATGAGATAAAGCCATATCAATCAGATTATCCTTTACAAGATACTAAATTAAGCTAGATGAAAGAGGAACTGTCAATTACATAAGACCCCAATTATCAACTCTATGTCAACATTGGGATAAGTTCAAGTAATTTTACCAATCAACCTCTTCCCTACAAGAACACGAGAACACCTGAACACGTCTTATTCCACCCTCTCATAAGCCGCATAAAACCAGGTCTTGGGTGTCAGTTCCGGATCATCCTCTCCATAATATCCCCAACCCACGATAAAATAAGTATTGGCCTTAATTTCCTCGTAGAAATACTCCACTTTAGTAGGATCTCTTAAGTCCCGTCCCCAGATAATCGTACTATCTGCCGGCACCATGCCCTGATGAATTACCTGCTCATCCGGCTTATTTACTACGCATAGAATTTGGGTATCCTCCACTTTATTGTATCCTGTACTTTCAACCACATTTACCTTCCCATCTCCATCCGTGTAAGTATCTTGGATCTTAACAGTTTGGTAGAAAGGAGAAGTAGATACGTATTCTTGCTCTACGTCTATTCGTAGCGATTCTTCCAAACCCATACCATCCAAGAGGGCCTTGCTTATCTCTCTCGGCTGTGCCTTTCCCTTTTGCTGACCATTGGGATCGTTGAACACAATAAATTGCCCTTTCCACTTTCCATTCCAGGGAGCAAAGACATCTGCAAACTCCTCCTTTGCACTCATTTTCTGCTCAATGAGAGGTTTTTTATCCTCTACCACCTTCTTTTTGGTCTGATTTTGAGTTTGACAGGAAATCAAAAGGATCAGCAGAAGAATACACAGATAGGTTTTCATTATTTCAGGCTTTTAGGTTAATTCGCGGCGCTATGAGACTTTACAGTACCAAAAATAAGAACAATTTCCGTAGCCTCAAGGAAGCAGTCCTAAAGGGTTTGCCCGACGATAAAGGACTCTTTATGCCGGAGGAAATCCCTCAATTGCCCCCTGAGTTTTTCCAAAAGCTGCCCCAGATGTCCTTTCCGGAACTGGCCTTTGAAGTGAGCAAATGCTTGCTGAAAGGTGCTATCCCGGATAAGGAACTAAAAGCTATCATCGAACAAGCCATCAATTTTGATGCGCCGGTACATAGCCTGGATGAGGATAAGCATATTTTGGAACTGTTTCACGGGCCTTCCCTGGCCTTCAAGGATTTTGGCGCCCGCTTTATGGCCCAGCTGATGTCCTATTTTGTCAAGCATGAAGGCAAGAAGCTTTACATCCTTGTGGCAACTTCTGGCGATACAGGAGGAGCGGTGGCATCCGGATTTTATCAGACTGAGGGAATTGAGGTAGTCATCCTCTACCCCAGTGGAAAGGTGAGTTTACTTCAGGAAAAGCAATTGACGACCCTCGGCAACAATGTTCAGGCTCTTGAGGTTCATGGGACCTTTGATGATTGTCAGGCTTTGGTGAAAGAGGCTTTTCTGGACAAAGCACTTAATCAGGAAATGAGATTGAGTTCGGCCAATAGTATCAACATCGCTCGTCTGATTCCTCAATCCTTTTATTATTTCCGTGCCTGGCAGCAATTAAAAGTAGCCAATAAGAAAGTAGCCTTTGTTGTGCCTAGTGGAAATTTTGGAAATTTGACGGCTGGTTTGTTTGCGAAAAGGATGGGCTTACCCATTGATCATTTTGTGGCTGCTACCAATGTCAATGACATCGTGCCTACATACCTCAATTCAGGTAAGTTTTATCCAAGACCTTCTACCCCCACCATCTCCAATGCCATGGATGTTGGTAATCCCAGTAATTTTGAACGGATGAAAGACCTTTTTGGGGAGGATTGGGAGAGAATGAAAGCTGAAATCAGTGGTTTTAGTTATTCGGATGATGAAACAAGAAAGGCTATACAGGCAGTTTATGATGATTATGGCTATATCATCGATCCTCATGCAGCCGTGGGTTATTTAGCTTTTGATGATTTCAGGAAAAAAAATCCCGATTATCAGGGTGTCATTCTTGGAACAGCCCATCCAGCAAAGTTTCTGGATGTGATTGAGTCGGTTTTGAATAGAAAAGTCTCAGTTCCAGATAGACTAGAGATTCTTCGGGAAAGAAAAAAGGAGTCCATTGAGATCGGAATTGGCTATGATGAGTTTAAATCATCCCTATTGAATCTTATTTAACCACAGATTCCTTCTATTTCCAAATAGGCCTTCCGCATTCGGGTAGGCGTAACATTAATTTTTTTCAATAACTCATCCTTGCCTAAAAGATCGCGGCAGAGGACAATTCCTTTATCCAGTAATCTTTGCTTTTCCTTCTTAGTGATGGAGGTTAAAGTGGTTACGGGGTATAAGCTTTTCTCTTCAATTAGTTCCTGCAAATTTCCTTCTTTGGGAAACCCCCAGGAAATCAGATTCATACCATAATACGTACCATATGAAAGCGCATCTTCCGTAAAGCGAGAATTGGTTACGATCCAACCTTCATATTCCCTCCCTTTATACTCATGGTGTTCCTTCCACTCATTTCTCAAATCCCTGAAGCGAGAATGAATATACATAGCTACCCGTACATCCACCTTTTTTGCTGCTGTATTGCCAAATTTACATTCAACCATAATCTGCCTACTCCCTTTTATCCCAAATACATCAACTTCATGTGTAATCCCTTTCCCCTGCATCACCACACCTACCTGTACCTTGAAGCCACGATCTCTAAGAATTTCTCCAACAAATTTTTCAAAGGGGTATCCAGAAGGCCCCAATTCCATGACAGCAGCTTTCAACTTATAGCGCGCAGCACAGGGACGACCTTGTTTTTTGAGTAGCGAATAGGCCCTTTGATAAATTTTCCGAGAAGAAATACCGGGGACTAAAGTTGATTCTACCTCTTCCGCAATTTCTCGAACTGTTAGCTCATCGGCTCCTGCCTTAGTCAGAGATTGTCTGAGTTTCTTCCCATCGTAGGGTACCAGTTCACCTGAGGCTTTTGTAATATGTAATTCCTTTATCTGCATAGTTTGATTCTACAAGCAGGTATCATTGCGAACGAAGTGAAACAATTCCCTTGAATCCGATAGTCTAATTAAAATCAAGAGGATTGCTTCACCAGACTTTCCGGCTCGCAATAACAGCTCTGCCAGGAGTTTCATTATATAAATATATCTAAACCCATTCAGCAATATGGATGGTCAATCGCTAAGATAAGCCGAATCCTGATAAGAATGGAAAGCTTATTATAATCCTATTGATTTCTTTTTAAAATGCCTACCCCCTCATTTTCAGTAGCTTTTGCCAAAAATTTGGCCTAGAGGCCTAAAAATTTAGCTGAATATTTGGAAAGCAAATGAAAGGTTTCCATATTTACAGCGTTCAAAAGAAAAAATGAAAATTTTGCAATCCATACTATCCATTATTATTAATGTCGTAAGCATTATTCTTCGTCATTGAAGGAGAGTGGTTTTGCATACATAAAAATAATAAAAACCATTCTCCTTCCAGAGAATGGTTTTTTGCTTTTGGACCAGCAATTAAGAGAGAAAACGGAATTATTTAGAACTCATTCAAAAAACATACTTCTACATAGCTAAAACGATATGAACCGCTACAGTAAAAGATTGACCCAGGATGAAACTCAGCCAGCAGCATTGGCCATGCTTTACGGTTTGGGCTTGAGCGAAGAAGACCTGAACAAAGCCCAGGTAGGCATTGTGAGTACCGGATATGAGGGAAATACCTGCAATATGCATTTGAATGATTTGGCTGAACGAGTAAAGACCGGGGTAATGGATGAAGATTTGTTAGGGCTAATCTTTCATACCATAGGCGTGAGCGATGGAATGTCAATGGGGACGGAAGGGATGCGATATTCCCTCCCCTCTCGAGACGTAATTGCTGATTCTATAGAAACTGTGGTACATGCACAATGGTACGACAGCCTTATCACGGTTGTAGGATGCGATAAGAATATGCCCGGAGCTATGATGGCCATTGCTCGTTTGAATCGTCCCTCGATCCTGGTATATGGTGGTTCGATAGCTGGGGGGCATTACAAAGGAGAAACCCTCAATATCGTTTCAGCTTTTGAGGCATTGGGCGAAAAGGTTGCCGGCAACATCACACCAGAAGACTTCAAAGGGATCATACAAAATGCATGTCCGGGAGCAGGTGCATGCGGAGGTATGTATACAGCTAATACCATGGCTACCGCCATAGAAGCCATGGGAATGAGTCTTCCCTATAGTGCTTCCAATCCAGCCGTTAGTGAAGATAAATATAAAGAGTGCCTGAAAGCCGGAAGTGCTATCAGGCATTTGCTTTCTGAGAACATTCTGCCTCGGGATATTATGACGAAAAAAGCATTTGAGAATGCTTTGACCATGATCATGATTATGGGAGGTTCTACTAACTCAGCCTTACATATGATCGCCATAGCCAAGGCAGCTGAAGTAGATATTACGCTGGATGATTTCCAGCGGATCAGCGATAAAACTCCTTACATCGGCGATCTCAAACCTTCGGGCAAATACCTGATGAAGGATGTTCATGCCTTAGGAGGAACACCTGCCGTTATGAAAATGGTGTTAGAAGCGGGCTACCTGCATGGAGATTGCTTAACCATTACGGGCAAAACATTAGCAGAAAATCTGGCAGAGCTTTCTGGATTACCTTCCGATCAGAAACTCTTCTATTCTTTCGAAAATCCTATAAAAGAAAGCGGCCACCTTCAAATCTTGTATGGAAATCTGGCAGAAGATGGTTGTGTAGCAAAAATTACAGGAAAGGAAGGAGAAATATTTGAAGGGATAGCTCATGTTTTTGATAGTGAGTTTGAGGCGAATGAAGCCATTGTGGCTGGAAAAGTTGTTTCTGGAGAAGTGGTAGTTATCCGCTACGAAGGACCCAAAGGAGGTCCAGGTATGCCAGAAATGCTCAAACCAACAGGTGCGATCATGGGTGCAGGTCTTGGGAATAGTGTGGCCCTGATAACAGATGGAAGATTTTCTGGAGGGACACATGGATTCGTGGTGGGCCATATCACACCAGAGGCACAAGTGGGAGGTTTGATCGGTCTACTGGAAAATGGAGATAAAATCACCATCGATGCCAAAGACAATAAAATTATCGCTCACATTTCTGAGGAAGAAATCGCAAAAAGAAAGGCTAGCTGGAGCCCTAAGCCCCCCCGAGTAAGTCGCGGTGTGCTATACAAATACAGCAAAACCGTATCCACTGCATCAGAAGGATGCGTTACGGACCAATAGAATTTTTTAGACTAATTATAAAATGCCGACTGCGTTAAAAGCTTCTCAACAAGTCCTCTCAGCCACCGGGAAAAAAGTCTCGGGCTCTGAGGCCGTAATCCTATCTCTCATTGCCGAGGGGGTTGACACCATCTTCGGATATCCGGGAGGAGCCATTATGCCTGTGTATGATGCTTTGTATGACTATATGGATGTACTTAACCACATTCTGGTCCGTCATGAACAAGGTGCTACACATGCCGCTCAAGGATATGCACGGGTAACCAATAAGACAGGGGTTTGCCTGGTAACTTCCGGACCGGGAGCTACCAACCTGGTGACAGGAATTGCAGATGCCATGATCGATTCTACCCCTATGGTCTGCATCAGCGGACAGGTGCCTCGCCACCTGCTGGGTTCTGATGCATTTCAGGAAGTCGACGTGATCGGTATTACCATGCCCATCACCAAGTGGAGTTATCAAATCACAGATGCAAGTGAGATTCCTGAAGTATTTGCCAAAGCTTTCTATCTGGCAAATTCAGGAAGACCGGGACCGGTTATGATCGATATTTGCAAAAATGCAGAATTAGGAGAACTGGATTTCTTCTACACTCCTTGCAATAAGGTCAGGGCCTACCATCCTTATCCGGAAGTTGATACAGCTTGTTTGCACAAAGCGGCTGATTTGCTTAACAATGCTAAAAAGCCATATATCCTGCTTGGGCATGGTGTTTTAATCTCAGAAGCTCAGGCTGAATTCCGTGCATTCATTGAAAAAACCGGGATACCAGTAGGAAGCACCCTGCAAGGACTTTCAGCTCTGGAATCCGATCATCCTCTACATACAGGAATGCTGGGTATGCACGGAAATTATGGACCCAATGTCCTCACCAATGAAGCAGATGTAATTCTGGCAGTTGGGATGCGTTTTGACGACCGGGTAACGGGTGATGTAAACCGCTACGCAAAACAGGCTAAGGTCATTCACATAGAGATCGATGAGTCAGAAATCGATAAAAACGTGAAAGCAGCAGTGCCTCTGGTAGGGGATGCTAAAGCGGTATTAAAAGCGCTTTATCCTTTGGTGAAAGAAAATTCTCACGAAGAGTGGATGCAACGATTTAAAGATTGTGCAGCTGAAGAATATGAAAAAGTTATCAAAAAGGATATGAATCCAGATGGAGATCTTTGTCATATGGCTGAAGTTGTGAGCAAACTCTCTGATAAAACCGAGGGAAAAGCTATTGTAGTTACCGACGTAGGCCAACACCAAATGGCCACCGCTCGCTACTACAAATACAAAGACACTGACGGTTGGGTAAGTTCAGGTGGACTGGGAACCATGGGCTTTTGCCTCCCGGCTGCTTTCGGAGCAAAACTGGCTCAACCGGATCGCGAAGTTTTGGCTATCATTGGAGATGGGTCTTTTCAAATGACCATTCAGGAGTTGGGATGCCTAAGCCAAAATAATACGGCGGTGAAAGTCATCATCCTGAACAACAATTTCCTAGGCATGGTTCGTCAGTGGCAACAATTATTCTTTGATCGTCGCTACTCATTCACGGAATTGACGAATCCTGATTTTGTAAAAATAGCTGATGGATATGGTATCCCAGCAAGAAGAGTTGAAACCCGTGCAGAGCTAGATGAAGCCCTTGAAACCATGCTGGCTCATGATGGTCCATATTTGCTGGATGTCGTGGTCGAAAAAGAAGAAAATGTATTCCCTATGGTTCCTTCCGGAGCTGCAGTATCTGAGATAAAACTTGAACCTTAATCATCATGGAAGAGCAATCATATACCTTATCCATTTTTACCGAAAATAAAGTAGGTCTACTGCACAGGATCACTACGATCTTTACGCAAAGACATATCAATATTGAAAGTTTAACCACTTCAGAAACCGAAGTGGAAGGCATTTCCCGCTTCATCATCGTGATCAATACAACAGAAAGTCAGGTTGTAAAACTCCGCAAGCAAATCGATAAACTGATAGGCGTGATCAAAGCCTTTATTTTAAGGGAAGAGGATGTAGTAATGCAGGAAATCGCCTTGTATAAGTTAACCACTGACAAACTGGCTTCTGATAGCTTTGAGCGCATCATTCGGGAAAACAATGCCCGGGTTTTGAGTATTACTATGGATTATGTTATGGTGGAAAAAACGGGACATCCCGGCGAAACCATAGACCTTTTCCATAAACTGGAACCCTTTGGTGTACAAGGATTTTCTCGGTCTGGCACTATCGCTATCTCGAAGAAGCCCCTGATGTTAAAATCATATCTAACTATGTAAATAGATTGCCAGACGGTAAAAGGAATCCACCACACGAAGAAGATTCACCTTAGGCAATCCAAAATCAACACTATTAATTAAGCTTTAATTAAGAAAAATGGCAGTAATCAATTTTGGCGGCGTCGATGAAACGGTAGTTACCCGTGAGGAGTATCCACTCGAAAAAGCGAGAGAAATCCTTCAGGGAGATACCCTGGCTGTATTGGGATATGGCGTACAAGGGCCAGCCCAAGCACTCAATTTGAAAGAAAATGGATTCAATGTAATCATTGGTCAACGTGAGAACTCAGCCAGTTGGGAAAAGGCAGTAGCTGATGGATGGGTCCCAGGCGAGACTTTATTTTCTTTGGAAGAAGCATGTCAAAAAGGTAGCATCATCATGAACCTGCTTTCTGATGCAGGACAGATCGCCACCTGGCCGACCGTAAAATCTCATTTGACAGAAGGAAAAACACTTTGTTTTTCACATGGTTTTGCAATCACCTACCACGATCAAACTTCTATCATTCCACCAGAGAACGTAGATGTAGTACTGGTAGCTCCCAAAGGTTCAGGCACCAGCTTGAGAAGAAACTTTCTGGCAGGGGCGGGTATCAACTCCAGCTTTGCTATCCACCAGGATGCTACCGGAAACGCAAGAGAAAAAATCATTGCAGTTGGTATCGGAATCGGATCCGGTTTCCTTTTCGAAACGACCTTCAAGAAAGAAGTTTATAGCGATCTAACCGGTGAAAGAGGTATTCTCATGGGTGCTTTAGCCGGAGTGATGGAAGCTCAATACAACATTCTAAGAGAGAAAGGTCATTCGCCTTCCGAGGCCTTCAATGAAACCGTAGAAGAACTGACTCAGTCTTTGATTCGTCTGGTTGCAGAAAATGGTATGGACTGGATGTACGCCAACTGTTCTACAACCGCTCAAAGAGGTGCCTTGGATTGGAAAGATCGTTTCCGAGATGCTACAGCTCCTGTTTTTGCTGACCTATATGAGAGTGTAGCTACAGGAAATGAAGCCAGAATCACCATTGAAGCTAATAGTGATCCCCAGTACAGAGAAAAACTGGGTGAGGAACTGGCAGCTATTGCTGATTCCGAAATGTGGCGTGCCGGAGCAGCTGTAAGAGAGCTGCGTCCTGAAAGACAAAGTGCAAAGAGTAACGCATAATTTATCATGTAGTCGGCGAAAATTTCGCCGACTACCCATTTTCCTACCATCATGGTCTCTGAAAAAACGAGCCTTTTGCCACTTGGAAAAATAGTCGAGGCAAATGAGCGACTAAAGGGGGTTGTCATGCGCACTCCCTTAATGGAAAACCTCAACCTTTCCCATAAGTTCAGAAGCAAGATTCGCCTCAAGCGAGAAGACTTGCAAGTAGTACGTTCCTATAAACTGAGAGGAGCATATAACAAGATGTCTCAATTGGATCCCGAGGTGGCCAGAAGAGGAATTGTATGCGCTAGTGCGGGAAACCATGCACAAGGGGTAGCCTTTTCCTGTCATGCCCTCAATATTTCCGGGAAAATCTTCATGCCAGGAACAACTCCCAAGCAGAAAGTGCAGAAGGTGCAGATGTTTGGACAGAATCGGGTAGAGATTGTTTTGGTGGGAGATACCTATGATGAGGCCTATAGTGCTGCTATGGGTGATTGTGCGGCACATCAGAAGACTTTCATTCATCCATTTGATGATTATGAGGTAATGGCAGGCCAGGGAACCGTAGCTATGGAAATTCTGGCAGACAGTCACGAACCAATAGATTTTATATTTCTCGCGATCGGAGGAGGAGGACTGGCTTCAGGATTGGGATCATATCTCAAACAGTTGAGTCCTAAAACAAAAATCATTGGAGTAGAACCTGCTGGTGCACCGGCCATGCACGATTCCCTCAAAGCAAAAAAACTCGTAACCCTGGATGAGATCGATAAGTTTGTCGATGGAGCTGCGGTCCAAAGAGTGGGGATTAAGACTTTTGAGATTTGTAAAAAAGTCCTGGATGATATGCTGCTGGTTCCTGAGGGTAAAGTTTGTAGTACGATCCTTCAATTGTATAATGAAGAAGCCATCGTTGCAGAACCTGCAGGAGCCTTAGCCATTGCAGCTTTGGATCAATACGCAGATAAGATCAAAGGAAAAAATGTGGTCTGTGTAGTCAGTGGGGGTAACAATGACATCATGCGTACAGAAGAGATCAAAGAGCGCTCTCTGCTCTATGAAGGCCTCAAACATTATTTCGTCATACGCTTTCCACAAAGAGCGGGTGCTTTGCGAGAATTTCTGGTCAATGTATTGGGTCCAGATGATGATATAACCCATTTCGAATACACCAAAAAGAACAATCGGGAAGCTGGCCCGGCTCTGGTAGGTATCGAATTAAACGAAGCCAATGATTTCGAAGCATTGATTAACCGCATGAAAGAATATGAGGTAAATTATCAACACCTCAATGATTCACCAGATCTTTTCACGCTTTTGGTCTAGGAGCTGAAAATCCTTTCCATCCAAGCCTTCCTTTTCAAAACATATTTGCTATTTTTCCATAGAAATAGCATTTCTCCTCCTTTGCTGAAAGAATTGGGCCTGGCTTCATGTGGAAGTACCTTAAATATTTTGTTCCTGCAATTTGCCCCCTTATATGGGCAGTATATGTTTTTGTCCTGAGGAATATGTTTTCCTACAGGCTTACAGATTCTGTTCTATTTGTTTCTGGTAGTTGCATGATTTTGTTTGGAGCTATTTGGTATCTCATTCATACAAAACCCGGACATAGATTTAGCCCGGCGATCATCTTTGGTCTGGTCTTGACCCTATCGCCAGTTTTTCTTAGGGCAACAAGTTTGGTTGATATAGACTTCATGACAATATTGTGGTTGAATCGTCCTTTATTTGTTTGGCTTATTAGTTTAGGTTTGCTTGTAACTGCCATATTTTATTTACTAAGGTTTTATTTCAGGCCTGCCCAGGATCCATTTTCTGTCCTAAAACTCCTTATGATCCTTTTGGTCGTTATCCTGGCTATCGTTAATTTTTTGTTTATAGAAGACGAAACGACCCTGACCTTTTCAGCGGTAACTATAATCTCACTACTTAGCTTACTTCCGGTAGTTCATATTTTTGATATGCTTTTCTGGGAGGGTAAAATGAGTCGTAAAAAGAAAGATTTAAATTCGCTGGACGATTTGATAGAAAAGATTTCCGGAAGTTGATACTTTATGACTAAATCCCTGAGATATACCTGGCCCATTTTCGTCTACCTCATCATGGTAGTCTTTTTATATATAGGTAGTCTGGGAGAAGTAGCAGAACTCGTACGGCTCCGGGAATTGATAAATGTGGTTCTTACCATAGGGGCTATATACTATTTGTACACAAGTCCCTTTAGTCAAACGCATTTCCTCCCTTTATTTACCCTCTTGATAGTTAGGTTAATGGTGCCGATGCTGGTTCCCTTCAATGCAACCACGGGAGTAAGTTTTTATATGGGTAGTAATATGGCAGTTCTGTTTTTCTACTCACTCAGAACCCTTCATAAAGAACCTATAAGAAAGGTTGATTACCGAAAACTATACCTGGTGGGAGCTACCATCATTTTCCAATGCGTCTACTATGGCATTTTAGTCTTTATGTATGAAGAGACAGAAGCCATGGATCGGGATGAGTTCTTCACTGGAGCTTCAGCGGTCAACCTTATTAGTCAGATTTTCATTGTATGGCTGGTTATCACCCATTTGCGCTTACTGGGGAAGTGGGAGAAAGATCAATTAGATGAGGAAGAAATGGAATTGATTGAGAAAATCGGAGAAGAGCATGCAACGAAAAATCCAGAGGATAAAGATGCGTGATTGATCTTTCAATTGAGGAAGGATATTTAACCGTTCCCCATAGCTTACTTGGTCTCCGTCAACTAAATAGTTAATATCCTCCATACACCAAATCCCATATATTAGCCGTGAAGCAGAAACCCCTACAAAACTCCTTCTGGACCCATGCCAAATATTTGGTCCCTTTCCTTGTTCCATTACTCACCTTCTTTCTGGTAAAAATTCTTGATGGACGCTTTCAATACCTGAATGAAGACACTATCACGATATTTTGGATGATGGCTATGGTCTTTATGATCCTTTGGTGCTTGAAATTTACCAAGCCGATGCGCAAATATTCCCAATTACTGCTCGGAGCTTTTTGCATTTCCCTGGCACCAGGATTCCTTACTTATGTGGGTATCATAGATAGTAGTTTCTACAATGACCAACTTTCAGTCAAAGGACCTTATGTCTGGTATCATGCCTTAGCTTCCCTCATGATTTTTGGAATCTATCTTCTGAGATTTTTCTCTAAGCCGGAAAAAGATCTTTTTGCCATTCTGAAATTAAGCCTTATCGTATACCTATGCATACTGGTTAATGCATTCTCCTTGTTCAATGATGATCAGTCTCTGATGGTGTTTATCACGATTAGCGGAATTGCCAGTATCATTTTACTTCCTCTTATACATGGGATTGAGATGATGATGTGGGAAAGGAGCAAATCTGTATGGATTAACTATTTGAAAGATGCTGAATTTGGAGGAAAATTGACCCATAGTGAGGGATAGATTAACTTTCTTGCCTAAGAAATTATTCTAAATCCTTAAACCTCCGACTACTGATTATCAATCGGATTTTTCTGAGATCAGCACAATTAAATGAAAAAGTTTCTTCTGTTTACCTGGCCTATTTTCATGGTCCTGAATAGTAATTTCTTTTACTACCTACTCCAAAGCCTTGGATTACGTACCTCTATTCTTGAATCTATAGTGATTTGGCCAGCAATGGAATTACTCATGGTATTTTCTGCGATCTACTATATACTGAGTAGTCCTTTCAGTCAAAAGAATAAATTTATACTAAGTGGATTATTGATATTACTGATGGGATTGAAGGTATTCCCATGGGGAGACTTCCAGCTTAGCTCCTTCATGGAAATTATAACTATTGTAAGCATCAGCTTTTTCTACTTTCAAAGAAATATTTCTAAAAAATCCTCTCAAAGACGAGATAAGGTAAAATTGATTTCAGCTGTACTTATCGCATTATTAAATATTTCGATAATTATAATGGCAAACTATATTATTATAAAAGAAATTCGGGATCAGATTTATTTTGATTTACTATTCTATCATTCCCTCTTCCGCACCTTATCTCGCTTATGTTGCTTGGTATTTGTTCTGATTCATATATATAGTTTATACCAACAGAAAAGTACAAGATTGACCCCTGATTTAATCAGGAAAATTAATAAGATTGGAAATACTGAGGATTAAGTTTTAGACAAAAAAATCACAACTTCTCCCCACAATACTTACAATGCACCGCATCCTTATCGTGGCCTTCCAGACTACAAGAGGGACAAGCCTGTGTACTTACTTCGGGTAATTCATCTAATTCTCCCCTTACTAATTCTGCAGAAACAATGCCTGTAGGAACTGCCAGAACTCCATACCCCAAAATCATAAGGATGGCAGAAAGGAATTGGCCCAAGGGAGTAACCGGGGCGATATCGCCATAACCTACGGTAGTAACCGTAACAATTGCCCAGTACACACTATGAGGAATGCTGTCAAAACCGCTCCCCTCCCCTTCTTCGATCAGGTACATGGCAGACCCGATGATCAACACAGCACTTAATACTCCGACCAGAAAGACCGTAATCTTTCGCCCACTACTCATGATGGCATTGTATAGAGTACTGGCTTCGCTGAGGTATTTAGCAGCTTTGAATACTCGGAAGATTCTCAATAGTCTAAGGGCACGTATCGTAGCTAGATATTGAGTACCGGTAAAGAATATGGAAAGGTAAGTGGGTAAAATGGCCAGAAAATCTACGATCCCATAAAAGCTGAAGACATACTTCATCGGTTTACGGGTTAGCCAGATTCTCAGGAGGTATTCCAGGGTAAAGAGGATCGTGATTCCCCATTCTAAATAATAAAATACTTCTGGATATTGACCCCCAATGCTATCTACCGACTCCAGCATTACCACTAACACACTCAGGACAATGAATACCAATAAGGTAACATCAAAGGCCTTACCTACGGGTGTATCTGCCTCAAAGACAATCTCGTGAAGCCTATCTTTAAAACTCTGTTTTTCGTTCGCCATCTTACTACTTGAAAGTACTATAAGAAAATGAGATATGGAAATAACAGAACCTTATCTCATTTTGCTTCGTTTATTTATATGCCTATATTTGCGCTTCCTATTTATGAAGCTATACAGATTTCCATATTATCTGATTCTTGTCATTGCCGCATCGCTGGCGATGATCTTCTTTTTGAAGATCAACAAGAAAAGCTTCTATAATCACTACTTCCAGGAGATTGCCGACATAGAGTTACGTAACTCTCATGCCCTCAGTCTGGATGGTTCACTCGAAGTATTTGCGCTCACAGAGCTTAAGCCTGTGGTGCTTTCAGTCTTTTGGTTGGGACTCGGACTTCTGTTTGGTATCGTCTTCAGAATTATTCCTCTAGACATCCGAGCTGAATTCTTACCTACAGCCAACCACACACATGTCAGCTTTGTTAAGCTGGTTCATCCAACCCGTGCTCCCTAGCACATCTTCCTTTTAGAATACTAAACCAAGCTTAGGTCATTATTTGATCTGAGATTCCTATATGGGTTTCCCATATATATATCTAACATTCACCTACTATTTTTTTAAAACGAAAATTATCTCATGAGAAATAAAAATACCGTTATAGGATTGCTGCTGGTATTTGTAGCGATATGTGCCTATAACCTGTATTGGACCTACCAACAATACAATATCGAAAATCAGATCTCTCCCTATAGAGAGGCTGCCAATGAATTGTCTCAGGATACCGCTTCCTGGGGAGACAATGAATACTCTACCCTGCGTGCTTATGATAGCATCCGTACAGCTATGGCTGACGAACGTCAGAAAGCAGCTGCAAACTCTTTCACCTTGGGTCTTGACCTTCAGGGAGGGATGTATGTAACCATGCAGGTGCAAATTGAAGACATCGTTCGCCAATTGGCCGGTAACATCCAGGACACTTCTTTCACCAATGCACTTGCCTGTGCAAGAGAAAGAAGGCAAGCAGAAGCGACCGCTTATGTTCCGCTTTTTATAGATTGTTACAAAACTGCCAACCCTGAAGCTCAGTTAGGAGTACTCTTCGCTGACCCGGATCAGGAAATTGACTTTGATACGCCAGACGACCAAGTCCAGGACTTTTTGGAAGAAAAGGCACGTGATGCTATGGACCGTACCTTCCAAATCATCCGTACTCGTATTGACCAATTTGGGGTAGTTTCTCCAAACCTACAGCAGTTGGATAATAACCGTATCCTGCTAGAGCTTCCTGGTGTAAAAGATGAAGATCGTGTTAAAAGACTCCTTAAGCAGACTGCGAAGATGGAGTTCTTTACCACTCATACGGTAGATCGTTCTTATCCAGTACTCTTTGAAATCAATGATTACCTGAAAAGAGAAAAAGATGCTGCTGCCGAAACCACTTCTAATGAAGATGGAGAAGCAGAAACTACTGCTGATGGTGGCGAAGAGGAAGAAGGAGACGAGGAAGATGCAGATTCAGATACGACCCAGGCCGGACCCGATACAACTTCTGTTGATTCGGTTAAGGACTTTGAAAACATGACAGAGGAAGAGCGCCAGGCTGAGTTGGAAAAGTACAGAGCAGAGAATCCATTATTCGGACTTTTCGCTCAGACTTTCGACTACAATGCCATGATCGCCAATGGAGTTACTGAGCCTTTGGTTGCACGTGCGCTTGAGCAGGACATTTCCCGCATCAATGCAATTTTCGCCAGAGAGGAAATCAAAAACCTCATTCCTCCGGATATGCGTTTTGTTTGGTCTTATAAACCAATCGATGATGAGAATGGTAGTCCGACCAATCTGTATGATCTGATTACGATCAAGACCAATGATGATGGAACCCCCGCAATGGGTGGAGATGCTGTTGCAAGTGCACGTCAGGACTTCAACGGTAGAACTGGTGCTCCGGTAGTAACCATGAGCATGACGTCTGAAGGAACCAAAGACTGGGGACAGATCACGGAAGCCAATATTGGCAAATTCGTTTCTGTATTGCTGGACAACAAAGTTTATTCTTATCCAAGAGTAAATGATGCGATCCGTAGCGGAAGTACAGAGATCAGTGGTGGATTTACTATTGATGAGGCGAAAGACCTCGCAAACGTACTCGAAGCCGGTCAGCTTCCTGTAACTACCATCATCGAAGGTAGCCAGACAGTAGGTCCTTACCTGGGTGAGCAAAATATCAAAAATGGATTGAGTTCTCTGTATTATGCAGGTATTGTGATCCTGATCTTTATGGCAATCTATTATGCTAAAGCAGGATTAGTTGCTAACGTAGCCCTGATTGCAAACGCAATCTTTATCCTGGGTCTATCTGCAGCGATGACCATTGTATTTACGCTACCTGGTCTTGCGGCCTTGGTATTGACGATAGGTATGGCGGTAGATGCCAACGTACTGATCTTTGAACGGATACGAGAGGAATTGGCGAGAGACAAGACGCTCAAAGCGAGTATCAAGTCTGGTTTTGCTAATGCATTCTCCTCAGTAATGGATGCAAACATCACTACCCTATTGACTGGTGTTGTTCTGGTAACCTTCGGTGTAGGTCCTATTAGAGGTTTTGCTGTTACCCTAATCATCGGTATCATCACCTCTTTGATCTCTGCATTGATCATTACACGATTGATCCTCGATTACTACGGAAACAAAGGAAGCAATGCGATGAACTTCGGATTTGACTTCACCATGGGACTTTTTGACAAAGTTAAAATCAACATGGTTGGTCGCCGTAAATTCTTCTACACCGTTTCTGGTGCACTGGTTCTCACCAGTTTGGTATTAATTGGAACGGTAGGATTCAAAACCGGGGTTGACTTCCAGGGGGGGCGTCAGTACACGGTTGAATTTACAGAAGGAAGTGGTAATTCAGCAACTGCAAGAGATCTGGATGCATCTGAAGTAAATGATCTTCGTGGTATTTTGACGGAAAGCTTCGAAAAAAATGCTCCTCAGATTAAAACCCTCGAAGCTGATAACCAATTGCTAATCACTACCTCTTATCTGGTAGAAGATCGTAATGCGGATTCTTTGGTAAAAAGTATCATGCTAACTGGAATTGGTGAAAACTATGGTGATGTAAGTATCCTGTCTAGTACAGATGTTGGACCTACGGTTGCGAATGACATTAAGAATGCAGCTTATCGTTCAGTAGTATTTTCACTTATTATTATCTTCCTCTATATCCTCTTGCGGTTCCGCAGATGGCAGTACTCACTGGGTGCAGTTATAGCTGTATTCCATGACGTACTGATCGTACTGGGAGTATTCTCCTTCCTGAGTATGTTTGACATCAGCCTCAACGTTGAGATTGACCAGGCATTGATTGCAGCCTTGCTGACGATCATTGGTTACTCGATAAACGATACGGTGGTTGTGTTTGACCGGATCAGGGAGAATCTGGGCGAAATGAAGTCTTCAGTTTTGGAGACCATTTACAATACATCTATTGACCAAACGATCAGCCGTACGTTGATCACCTCTGTAACTACCTTCCTGACCGTACTTATTCTGTACATCTTCGGTGGTGATGTGATCCGTGGCTTTACCTTTGCGATTCTTATTGGTATCATCGTAGGTACCTACTCTTCTATTTTCGTTGCATCTCCGATCTCACTGGATATGATCAACCGTAGTGGTGGTATTCAGCCAGTAGCAGATGAAGAGACCAAAGAAAAAACCAAGAGACCTCCGGCAAATATCAATAAGCCAAAAAGTAAGAAGAAATCTAGAAGATCATAGTAATTGCTATGATATCCAACCCAAGAAGCCGTCTGTTTTGCAGGCGGCTTTTTGTTTTTGGAAACAATTGATAAATATCATCCTCTTAGCTGAGAATTAACAGCTTTCACCAGAGAATTATATGCTATTATTCATTAATAACTAATAATATCCTTAGACGTGGAAGTAGTAGAAGCAACACCCTTATTTAGTATCCCCAAACAAAAAACCGGACAGAAAGGCATAGATACCTTTTTACGAAATAGCTATCGAACCCATATTGCCTATAGCTCGCTCGCGGATAAAAAAGCCAACATCATGATCAAATTCAATTCGATTGTGATCAGTATCCTTATCGTTTTTTTTGAAAGTATCACGGACCTTAGTCCGGCAGCTTATTTCTCAGGGATCATTTTTTTATGTTCGGCTTTGGTGTCTCTGGCTTTCGCAACTCTCTCAGCCAGTCCAGAAATAACAAAAGTCAATACCTCCAAAGGAGACCTCGACATAAGGAAAAGGAATTTACTCTTTTTCGGTAACTATGTAGATATGGAGATCGAAGAGTACGAAATCGCTTTTGATGCCATGATGCAGGACTATAAACTTGTCTATGGGAATATGGCGAGGGATCTATATTTTTTGGGGAAAGTTCTGGATAAAAAATTTCGCTATTTGAAGTGGTCCTATAATACCTTCCTAACCGGCCTGGGATTTACCGTCTTTGCTTTTTTGATTTCGCTATATGCACGTAGTTGGATTTCATAAATCATTAAACTACAGAATGTCCTATTGGTAAGATAATTGCTGGGTTTCCTTACTCCTACTTACCAAAATCACAGCACGCTAGTTAAAATATCAATGCGCGAGACCAGCAAGATTCTCATTATCCTTACGCTCTTTGTAGGTACAGGTCTACTTATCGGGGCCTTTTATTTGTTTTATAAAAGTGGCAATATTCATGGACTCCAGTTCCAAGGCGACTATATGGGGACAGGACGGGGAGGAAGTGTTAGGGCTGCAAGTCTGAATTGGCAAGGCCTTTTGTTATTAAGTCTTATTTGTTATGGGATTGCCGGATTCTTTTGGAGGAGTCGGCCAAGAAATGAAATGGAAGAATTCTAGGCAGCGGCCCTAGTCGCTTAGGACATAATTATACGTACGATAGGCAATATTATATCCACCTCTTTCTAGTTCGTGGACCACAGCTTCAATCATCATTTCCTCCTCAGCATCGTATTCGGTTTTAAGGTTGATTCCGAATATACGTCCAACTGTTTGCCAAAAGAAGGCGGATGCGCCGCTTTTAGTTTCTTTGATCAGATGATAGGTGGAGTTTCCGGTTTGACGAGAAATGAGTTTCACCAACATTTTCCCTTGGGAACGGCTCATTTTTCTAAGGTCTTGTTCATACCTTCCAAAAAGCTCTTCTTCTCGAGATTTCAAATACTTTTTTCGTTCCTTTTTATCGCTGATCCCGGCGAGGTGGTTACTGGCGTCTTCCATAACCTCCCCTACCTTTACAGCATAGGGATAAGTTTTATGAATGTTCCAACGCAGCTTGGTAAACTTTGCGATGCGCCTTCTTCCTTTCCGCAGTTGTTTTTTCGTGGGATATGAGTCTATGATATCCACAGGATCAAGACTTCCCGTCATCCACATTTCCCCCATATATTCATAGGCCTTAAAGCGATCTTCAGGCTTTGGACGCTCTTGCGCAAAGCTGATGCTATATCCCAAAAGAGATATTGAAACCAGGAGAATAATATGTTGAATAAATCTTTGCACGAACTGGAAAATACACAAATTCTACCACTATTACGAACTAAAGTAGTGAATAGTTTGCTCACAATTAGGATTCGTATTCGGTACGCAAGTCACTAAGGCCTTGCAAGCAGAATGCGTGTATAATTGAGACAAGTAGGGCTAGATTAACCCTAGCCTCCTGCGCTACCACAAAAAATGTTTTAGTATTCGTAATTGATTTTCAGGCTTATGCCTCGGGTGTTGGGTAGATTGAAGTAGTCCCAACCCATTATATTTGAGTCTCCTCTAAGATTTGTTTCCGGATCGATACCGCTATATCGAGTGAATAATAGGAGATTTCTTGCACTGAGACCAATCCTGATCTGGGAGCTTTTCTTACCCAGCCAATCCATTTTGAATGGATAGGATACATGTACTTCCCTAAGTCTTATCCAGGATGCATCCTCTATATGTTTTTCCGAAAGGCCCAAGAATCCATACCGTCGCCAGTAAATACTATTCATACCTTCGGCAGGATCTGCGAACGCTACGGCTTTGGTATTAGGCTCACCGTTTTCAGTAACTCCCGAAAAGATATAATCTCTGATTTGTCGCTCGTCCCCACTTTCTTTAGAAACCCCCAAATAACTCATCACTCCACGAGTTCCATTCCATATATCTCCTCCTTTGCGGATATCCCACAGCATTGAGAGGTGAAGTTTCCCAAACCCCAGGGCATTTCTTAGACTGAGGAGAAAGTCAGGATTAGGATCTCCGATGATGGTATGGGCCTCATTTATCAAGGGAAAGCCGTCTTCTCCTATAATCATTTCTCCCGCTTCATTTCTTTTTACGGAAGTTCCCTTAAAAACTCCATAGGGCTGACCATTGATAATATTAGAGGATACTGCAGTAAAGGAAGCCAGAGTAATTTGTGGCATATTAGCGGGTAAATCACTGACCATAGATCGTACATGGGAGAAAGCAAAATCCATTTCCCAAAAGAATTTCCGCTTGCGAATTAGTTGAAGATAAAGATCTATTTCTATTCCCTTATTGATGATTTTTCCCGTATTCCGAGGGGCAGTAAGAAAGCCGGTAGTAGCTGACATTTGGGTTCTGACTATCTGGCCTTTACTCACCGATTTAAAAGCATTTATATCTGCTTTCATCCTCCCCCCAAACAGATGAAACTCCAGGCCAAACTCTAAGGCTGTCGATTGCTCAGCCAGAAGATTAGCATTTCCTAAAAGGGTTGATCGTTCTAATGCAGTAATACCAAAGGCTGGAAACCGGAGACCTGGCAGCAAATCATCCCCATCTGCTACTGCAAAATCAAAATAGGTATTGGTTAGAAAACTGGCAGCATCATTGCCTGAAGAGCTGGCCGAAGCTTTCAATTTCAAGTAGGAGAAGGTCCCATCAGCTTTAAAACCCAGGGCTTCACTGAGTTCAAAAGCACTCGAAAAACTGGGATAGAAAAATGAACGATTGCCTTTTGCCAGGGTTGAGGACCAATCATTTCTACCGGAAACATCTATATGTAAATAGTTTTTATAGGAAAGTTGCAAATCTAAAAAGAGGCCAAAGAGCTGCTTTTGGCGCTTGCTATGTTTAGAGGAAATGGAATTGGCATTATCAAGTAAATATACCCCTGGACTCTTCAGTTCTTCTCCCCGAAATTCTTTCAATTCAAAGTCCGCTCCATAATAGTTTTGGCCCAAAATCCCTTTCATCTGCCAATTGCTTCCAAGTCTTCTCTCTCCTATAAGTAAAAGGTCAGAGTTTATATTTCGATTTACAATATCTGTTTCATCAATTTGTCCTTTGGGATGCGTCCCTGAATAGATATCATAAGCATCTAGTCTTTGATCAGAATAAAAATCAAGGCCGCCTTTCCAACTGATTCTAAGCCACTTATTTAGCTGGTAGTCGAATGATAGGCTCTGGATCAAGCGATACAACTTGTCCCGAAAAGGATTCCTGTTTACCGTCCAGAATGGATTATCGTATCTGCCCCCTCCTCTATAAGCCCTTTGATCACCACTCGCAAGAAGATAGGAAGAGGGGGTGTTTGCCGCTTCTTTCCCTTTAAATCCATTGCCAATATCAAAGGATACTGGATTTCGGAAAAGTCCCAGAGGCACCCCAGAAAACATAGAACCTCTTTTCATCCGATTGGCTTGAGAGAAGGTGAGCTGGGTGGAAATCCCGATCTGCATACGGGGATTGACCTGAACCCCAAATACACTCCTTAGGCTATTTCGGTTAAAAAAGGAATTGGGAACTACGCCGTCGTGTCTGAGGAATCCTCCTGAAAGGTAATAATTGAGTTTTTCCGTTCCTCCCGAAACCGAAAGATGTTGGCTATGTCTCACTCCGTTTACAAAGAAACTCCTATACGGATCATAGGTCCGAGCCGGAACTCCATTTCCTTCTCCCACAGGCACCAATGCTCCTAATTGATCATAGGGATAATTAGCATTTCCATCAAACTCTAATCGATCAAGGGCAGGACCATAACTGGTACTAACTGAACTCTCCGGACCTCTGTATTGGATCTGGCCTCTTGAAAACTTCCCTTGTGCGTATCGATTTTGCCGCAGGGGTAATTTATTGACTTCTTCTATCCCAATTTCAGAACTATATCTAATGCGTGGTTTACCTTCCTGTCCTTTTTTGGAATTTAGGATCAATGCACCATTGGAAGCACGTATTCCATACAATGCTGCACCTGCTGGCCCCTTTAGTATACTAATGCTTTCAATATCATGTAAATCCAGGTCTATCAATCGATTGGATACATCTACCCCTCCGGTTCCATTGCCAGTTGAAGAATTGTCAATAGGGATTCCATCGAGAATAATAAGGGGTTTATTTGCCCGACTGATAGATTTGAAACCTCGGATTATAATATTGGCTGAAGCTCCCGGAGAAGCTGAAGAACTATTTACCCAAACGCCAGAAGATTTTGCAGCCAATGCCGTGGTGAGGTTACTTTCCTGACTATTAGAAAATTCTTCTGCCTTGAGGATATCCATAGCATATCCAAGCTTCCTTCTCTTGGCTTTCATTCCCACTGCAACAATTACTACTTCATCCAACTCTTGATCAGCTTCTTCTAAAAAGATCACTCCCTGAGAAGCTTGGTTTATTTTGACGAGTTTAGTTTTGTAGCCGAAATAGGAGATGCTAATTGTATGTTCTCCTTTATTTAACCGAAGTTTGAAGTTTCCATTTTCATCACTAATAGCTCCACTTTTACCATTGCTTTCTTTAATACTGGCTCCAACTAAAGCTATCCCCTCTTCTTTACTCTGCAACCTTCCTTCAAATAGATATGTGTTTACTGATGGGGTTCCTCTATTTCTTTGAGGGTTTTTCACGGGCTTAGAAGCTACTTTACTTCTCTTTATAGCATAGTTATTACGTCCAATCTGTTTATACTCCAGGCCAAGGTCAGGGAGGATACTATTAAGGATTTGATCAACTTTCAGCGAGAAATCTATCTTTTTGTGAACCCTGAGTCCTTCCAAAGTTTTTGCTTCATACAGAAAGGATACAGCTTTTTTTTTCCCTATTTCATCGAGTAAATCTTTTAGTTTATACGCTTTATTAGGGGAGGATTTGCTAGCTGAACGAGAAGCTATATTAGCCTGCGCCCAGATAAGATCTGGGCTAAAAGACAACAGACAAATAAGGCCTGTTATCAGGTAATAGCAGCGGTTCAGCATAAGGAAGCCAAAGGTTATTCTATATAAAGTACGGAATCTTTGGCTCTTTTTATCTCAATTTCAAAAATATAAGATAAGGATTCGAGCAGAACATCCATATTTTCTATTGGAACGGAGCCTTCCAGGCTTCGTTGTCGCAGGGATTCGTCTTTCAACTTAGCGTGCAGGCCAAATTCGGCTTCTATGCGATCCAAAATATCCCCGAAGCTGGTCTCTGCATCCAGAATCCATAATTGTTCACGCCAGGAATTCCAGAAAGAATTTCGGTCGCTTTGCTGGATGAAAGCCTGGGTTTCCTTCTCAAAGAAGATTGTTGTACCTGCATCAATCTCCTGCTTCACGCCGGATAGATGTGATACCAATACCTTGCCTTCGTCGAGGCTCAATACACTGGATTCCTTGCGGGCATTGAGGTTAAAGGAAGTTCCTATTATCTGGGCTTGCATATTCCCTGCATAAATGCGATAAAAACCTTTTTCTTGAGGCTTTATATCAAAATAGGCCTCTCCCTCTAACCAAAGCTCTTTAATACCATTTTCCTTCATCCCTCGTTCGTACCATATTTGCGAATTGGCATTGAGGAAAATCCGGGATCCATCATCCAGGACAATTTCTTTCGTCTCAGCAAAATTCGTTTTATGGAGCAGGAACTCTGGTGAATTTAAAAATTGATAGAGGAAATAGGAGGAGCTAATTAAGAGAAGAAGAATGGCGGCCCATTTGAGTGGAATAAATTTCTTCTTTTTTGGCATGGGGATTTCCTTGGCTCCTTGTCCAATTGCTTTTTGTAGCCTCTGCAATTGATCTGTTAATTCATCCGCTTCGATTTTGGCCGGTACAAAGGGAATTCCCTTGATTATGCATTTAGCTTCTTCCATCAGCTGAGCAGAAGCTCGATTTTCAGCTGCCCACTTTTCCCAGAATCCAGCTGCCTCATCCGAATTCCCTTTCACCCAGGACACGAATGATTCATCTTGTAGAAAGTCTTCAATATTTTGATAGTTCTGCTCCATGCTTGAAAAGGAGAAAAAAAAGTGTTGTTTATACTCTCTAGTTGTCAGATATCTTTCAGATAATCAAATACCTGGCTTTCTCTGAGCTTTTTTATGGATCTGTGTATGCTATTGACTATGCTTTGATAGTTCAGATTAAGGATTCCTGCTATTTCTTCATAGTCCAGATTATTGAAGTACTTGAGGTAAATGATCTCCCGTTGTCTATCAGACAGTTCTTCTAATGCTTGTTTTATCCTAGCTTTTGATCGTTTGCCCAAATCTGTAAGTACGAGTTCATTAGGTTCTATTCTGATCCTAAGGATTTCCTCTTCGTCTAATTGATTATGTAGGTTTTTAATTTTTAAAAGACGGATACATTCATGTCTCACGGAGCGAAGTAAATAAAATTTTACGGACTGTACCTCCTTTAAAGATTCTCGATTTTGCCAAAGATTTAAAAAGGTATTGTGTACGGCATCTAAAGCCATTTCTTTTTCCTTACAAATCTTTTTTGCATAGGGAATTAGCTGAGGATAGAAGTCAGAATAGAGTCGAGAGAAAGCCTCCTGGCTTCCCCCGGTAAATTCATCCCAAATAATTTTTGAGGAATCACTTCTCATATCCCATAAATCCTGCCTGACATTTAGCATCCATCTTTCGTTACGCTAGTCCACATCCTTTATCCTAATAATTCCCTGTCAGGCTTCGAAATCCAAATTTGGCATTTCTTCCGCCTTTTTCCTTATTTTTAATTAAATATTTGTCCCAACTGTTTTATAGCTGTGTTTCTCAGATCTATTATTCTTTTACTTGGCCTATCTCTGATAAGTGCGTCCTGCAACTTTTCGGATACGAATATGGATCCTACCCGAGAGACAGAAGCCAGCCTGAAAGAAATGCTTCCAGCAGCTATTGTACAGACTTTCAGGAACAATGGAAGTATAGGCGTAAGGGTAAGTGGAATCGTCATTCAGCATTTCAAGGGCATTGATGCTCAACCGGAAAGTTATAATTCCTATATCATCGACAGCCGTACCCTGGATATTTACTGGAAACTGGGAATATACGCGGGAGCGCTTAAAGATTGTAAACAACTCATTGAGCTATCCAGACAAGAAGAAGTACCCTTTTATGAAGCCATTGCATCCATTCTTTCAGCATACAATTTAGGAATAGCGAGTAGTTATTGGGGAGACATCCCCTGGTCCCAGGCTTTTCAGCCCGACCTTTTTCCTCAACCGGTATATGATAAGCAGGAAGATATTTATAAGGAAATACAGCTCTTATTGGATCGAGCAATTACACAGCTGACTGCAAATCCGGAAGATGCTGAAGCCAGAGAAGACGATCTAATATTTCAGGGAAATCATGAGGCCTGGATCAAAACTGCCTGGGCACTCAAAGCTCGTTACACCATGCAAGGCTCAAAACACGATCCTCTGGCCGCTTCCAAAGCATTGCAATATCTTTCACAGGCGGAGCTTAGGTCTATTGATGAGCAAGCACGCCTCTATTACGGTTCAAGTATAAGTGAATCCAATCCTCTGACTTTATTTTCCATAGAAAGACCTAATCAAATTGTATTGGGAGATTTCTTACTAGGATTGCTGGTTGACAACCAGGATCCTCGACTCAATGTGTATGCAGCTCTAAGTGAGGATTTATATAGGATCTATCAGGAAGACAATCCCTTGATTTATTGGGGACAAGTAGATGCGGCCGTTTCTCTCATTAGCCTGAGTGAAGCGAAATTTATTGCTGCGGAAGCTCATTTAAGCTTGGGAGAAGAAATTCAGGCTGAGCAAGCCTTTAAGGAAGCTATGTGGAGCAATTTTGAAGAGTTAGGCATCAGCAATGATCCGCTTGCTAGTCAAAGCATAAATCAGCAAGCATCTTTCGACAGATTAGGGACTTTTGAAGAAAAACTGGAACGTATAATTACCCAAAAATACATAGCAGCTTATGGCCAGGGGGTTAATGAAGCCTGGGTGGATTATCGACGCACCGGCTATCCGGATTTGCAAGTTCCCGATAATGTGAATAGCAGCTTCAATCCATCTCTGGTGATTCCCCAGCGTTACCTTTACCCTATCAGTGAATCGAATACAAATGCTAGCAATATGCAGGCGGCGATTGATAGACAAGGCGGCCATTTACTGGATGATAAGATGTGGTTGTTTGAGTAAAGGGAAAAGGAAGTACAAGTTTAAAGTGCTAGTACAATTTGATTCGTCATTTTGAGGCTTGGCAGAATGATAGACTGCGTGCTGAGAAATCCTGTATTGAGGAGAAAATAAATAATACACTATCTCTCAACCTCACTAGCCAACCTCTGATCAAGCTTTGTGATGACCGGATTCACCACCATTTCCCCAGAACCCATAAAGTTTTTTTTCATAAAGAGAGTATAAGGCGAAATCTCTTTTCTCTTATAAGAGATACACTGTAACCTAAACTCTACTATATGAAGTATATTAGATTTCTACTAATTATTGGCCTTAGTATGATTTCTGCGAATCTGTTTTCCCAAAAAACAGTTTCCGGAACGCTTACATCCAGCGACGGCCAAGCCCTGATAGGGGTAACCGTTTTGGAAGAAGGCACCACAAACGGACGTTTTACAGATGATGAAGGTAAATATACCATCACAGTAGCGGGCCCAAATTCTGTTCTTGTATTTTCTTACACCGGAATGAAGCGAGTGATGATGCAAGTAGGAGATCAATCAACCATCAACATACAGATGGAGACCAGTGATCTTTTGCTGGACGAGGTAGTAATTTCTGCCCTGGGATTTAAAGAAAGTAAGGATCAAATGGGGTCTACCTATTCTGTCGTTGATCCAGTTTCTGTTCAAAGATCAGGAGAAGCAACCCTGCTAAACGCTCTGGGAGCAAAGGCGTCCAATGTTCGCATCAACCGTACAAACGGAGATCCGGGTGCAGGTAGTACCATCCGTATCCGTGGAGCCAATACCATAAGTGGAAGCGGCGACCCTTTGATCATCGTTGACGGAGTTCCCTTGAACAACTCTACTACCTATGGCGGAGGGAATAATATTACCGGTGGTAGAACCGGTGGTATTTCCCAGCAATCTCGCCTAAACGATATCAACCCCAATGATATCGAATCTGTACAGATTCTTAAAGGAGCTTCCGCTGCTGCACTTTGGGGAAGTAGAGCTGCAAATGGAGTAATTGTTATCACGACCAAAGATGGAGCTGCTGGTAAGCCCAAGATCAAATACACGGCTATCTATTCGGTCGACAGAATCAATGAACGTATCCCCATGCAAGACGTTTGGGGTCAAGGAAGAGGAGGCTCATTTAGAGCTGGAAACGCAGAGTCCTGGGGAGATTATATTCCTGATCGAGCAGGAGGCCAGGATGAATTTGACATGAGTGGTGAGAGATTTATTGCGGAAAGTGGCAATGTCTATTACCCCATCGTCAGTAAAAATTCAAGGGAGACATTTGTAGAAGAAAACTGGGAAGAAGCCTTCGGAAATGGCGGATTCTTTCAACAAGACTTCTCCATCAGCGGAGGCGGGCAAAAAGCTACTTATTTCTTCAGCATGGGAAGACTGGACCAGGAAGGAATCATTAAAAATTCTTCTTACGATAGAAACAACATCCGCTTTAACAATAAGCTGTTCCTGACTGACTGGCTTACCATGACCACCAAGTCTTCTTATACCTTAACTAAATCCAATAGAATTCAACAGAGCTCAAACACTGCAGGCTTGATGCTTGGGCTATTGAGAACCTCTCCTGACTTTGATGGAAGAGATTACCTTGGAACTTATGTCGATGATGATGGGCAAGAATTCAACCGAAGACACCGTTCTTATCGTCGTCCTTTAGGAGACAGAGACAACCCTACCTACAATAGCGCAGGTTGGACCGTTGAACAACAATCGGCGACCTCAGATGTGAGCCGCTTTACGGTAACACCTATCTTTGATATTACTCCAACTTCCTGGCTTCAAATCAAACTGAGAGGTAATGCAGATGTTTCCGATGATAAGCGCGTATACTTCTTCCCAATTGGATCGGGAGGTAACCGTAGTGTTGGAATCTTTGCAGAAGATATAATTGGTCGCAGGGAAATAAACTTTGATGCGATTGCCAAAGGTAATTTTACCCTGACAGAAAAAATTGACCTTACTGCTACTGCTGGATGGAGTATCAACGATAGGCAGTACAGAAGAAATTCTGGGCAAATCACTGGTTTCCTGGTAAATGCTACTAAAGAAACTACTTCTCTTAATACCGCTGCAGAAAACTCTGAATTTGAAAACTTCAAAACCTTCAGAAGAAGTAACCGTGGATATGGGGTCTTAGGATTTGATTTTGACGATCAGCTATTTGTGAACTTATCCGGAGGACTTGAAGCTTCTTCGACAATCAGTGAGAATTTCTTCTATCCTGCAGTAGATGCTGCCTGGAATTTCACAAAAGCAGGACTAAACTCTAATGTTATTTCTTTCGGTAAATTGAGAGCTTCCTGGGGTAAAGTAGGTGTTCAGCCTCGTTCCCATGCTTTCCAAACATTGGCAGAAGGTGGATTTAGCTACAGTACCTATAGTGATCCACTCAATATTTCTCTCTTTGGAGGTGGTTTCAGAATTGACAACAACCTGGGTAATCCAAACCTTGAGCCTGAGATCAAAACAGAATGGGAAATTGGTACAGATTTGAGATTCTTTGAGGATAAACTCTCCTTCTCATTCACTTACTATAGCAATGAGATTACTGGTATCCTCCTCGATGTAGATCTTTCTCCTTCTTCTGGTTTCTCTACCAAATATGGAAACTTTGGTTCAATGGAGAACGAAGGTGTAGAACTGGATCTGAGCTATGCAGCTATTCAGAAGCAAGACATTTCATTGGATTTCTTCCTGAACTGGGCCACAAATGAAAACCTCGTTACAGACCTTGAAGGTACAGAAACTATCGACCTGACTCCTGGTGCATCCGTAAGCTCACGCGCAATTGTAGGATACCCATTAGGCGTATTGTATGGAACGGGTTCTCAGACTTTAGCTAATGGAGACTTTGACTTGGATGAAAACGGTTTCCCACAACTAACTCCTAGTCCGATTGTACTGGGTGATCCCAATCCTGACTGGAGAGGGGGTATAGGTTTCAACTTCCGTTGGAAAAAACTTGGCCTAAATATGCTACTTGAGCATTCTCAGGGAGGAGAATTTTCTCCGCGTACCCTCTGGGTATTGAGACGTTTCGGAACAACAATGGAAACAGCTAACCGAGTAACGCTTAGCCAGGATCTTGTAAACTTTGCAGGTAATACCATTCCAACCGGATCTACCGTTCGTGGTAATATCGAGAACTTTGGTGGCGGAGATGTATTGCTGGACGAAAGTTGGTACCGTACAGGAATCGGTGGTGGATTTGGTGATAACCAGGCCTACAACTTCTCCATCTTTGATGCGACATTTACCAAAATTCGTGAGTTGACTCTGAGCTATACCCTGGATGAAAGCATTGGTCTTCCTTTGAATAGCATCGTTGTTTCTGCTACAGCAAGGAATATCTTCAACAGAAATCAAATCGATGGAATTGATCCAGAAACCAGCCAGACAGGTGTAGGTAATGGATTTGGACTGGAATATTTCACCAACCCACAAACTGAATCCTATTTATTTACTGTTTCCGTCAATTTCTAGTCTGAACTAATCTGAATAAAATGAATAAGTATATAAAAGTTTTCATTCTGCTTTTTGCCCTTTCCTTGGCTTCTTGCCAGGATCTGGTGGACGGGATAAATGACAACCCCAATGATATCCTTATCACAGATATTGATGCAGAACTCTTTCTTACTGGAGCTTTGTTAGCAAATTCTGTAGCACAAGGAGGTCACCTGACTCGTATCAGTTCCATGTATAGTGGACAACTGGTAGGACTTTCTTCTCTATATTCCAATATCTACGGATTCGCGCTTTCGACAGCTGAGTCTGTTTCAACTTGGAGTAGGATTTATGTAGGTACCATACCCAATCTACGCCACATTCGCGATGTTGCTCCAAATGACAGATTGATCGTAGGTATTGCAAAAATAGTTGAAGCTCATGCAATCGGTATGGCTGCCTCTCTTTTTGGAGATGTTCCCTATTCTGAGATTAATAATCCAGAAGTTTCCGATCCGGTCTTTGATGATCAGGTTTCAGTATTCAATGCTGCAATTGCATTGATCGAAGATGGAATCAATGATCTTTCTGCAGCAAATAGCAGACGTCTCTCAGCGGACATTTATTTCGAAGGCGATGCAAATCGCTGGATTGAAGCGGCTTACACCCTCAAAGCCAGATACCATCTGCAGATGAAGGATTATACTGCTGCCTATGCTTCAGCTCAGAATGGTATTAGTGATGGAGGTGGTTCCCTGCAATACAAACCTAGAGGAGATGCAAGTATTGCCAGTGGGGATAAGAATCTATTCTGGACAATTTTGGAAGGCTCTCGTGCAGGAGATATTGGGACTGCCAATAGTTATATGATTCAACTATTGGATACGACCAGTGCTATCCAAAGAAACAATGCAAAAACGGACGAAACAGCTCGTTGGGGATACTATAGCATTGATCCGTCAGGGGGTTCTGCAAATAGCGGAATTATCGAGCAATTTGAACCTCAAAATCTGATAAGCTATGCCGAGAATCAGTTGATCCTGGCTGAGGCGGGCGCAAGAACTAATGGACTTGCCACTGGATTAGGGCACCTGAATGAACTACGTGCCTGGTTAAATACAGGTGCTCATCTGAATGCTAACTTTTCTGGGCTTCCCTTAAAATATGAGGCATATGAAGTGGTAGATTTCGAAAATGGAGGCATGGAAAATGGCGATGGTATTGATGCAACAAAAGCGCTTTTGAGAGAGATCATTGAAGAACGCTACGTCTCAGGCTTCCTGACTCGCATGCCATTCAATGACGCAAGAAGACTAAGGTCCAGTGATACAGACATAGCAGTTCCATACATTATGGTAGATGGGCCTAATCCTCCTTTTGCAGAACGTATGCCTTATTCTGATGACGAGCTGAATGCAAATGAGAATGCTCCTTCTGAAGATCCAGGAATTTTTACCAAAACTGAAGTTAATCAGTAGTTATCTTAATAAATTTATGCAGGTCCGGATATCCCGGGCCTGCATTTTCATTTCGCCCAAATACGAACGATGAGAACTATTACTAGCTTAATTCTTTGTCTGGTTTCAATAAGCATCTTTGCCCAGGAAGCAAAGCTCTCAATTGATCAGGCACTACGATGGAGAAATATCGGCCCTGCCAATCAGGGAGGTAGAATTGTGGACATAGAAGCCCATGCCAATGACTTTACCAAAGTTTATGTAGCGACCGGATCCGGAGGAGTCTGGAAATCCAATAATGCAGGAACGAGTTGGCAACCCATATTCGACAAATATGAAACAGCCTCAATCGGAGACATAGCCCTCGATCCTCAGGATAATCAGGTCATATGGGTAGGTACAGGAGAAGCAAATAATCGTAATAGTGTTTCCTGGGGAAATGGGGTGTATAAATCCACGGATGGAGGACAAAACTTCAGATCGCTTGGACTAGAAAACACCCATCAAATTGCTCGCATCCTGGTTGACCCCGAGGATAGCGAAAATGTGTGCGTTTGTGCCATCGGTCACCTTTGGGGATACTCTGGAGAAAGAGGACTTTTCCAAACCAAAAATGGAGGCAAAAGCTGGAAGAAACTGAAGAATGGTTTGCCTGATGATGGGAAAACGGGTTGTACAGATCTTGTTCGTGATCCTAGCAATCCCAATGTCCTTTATGCAGCATTTTACCACCGACTTCGTCAGCCCTGGCATTTCCAAAGCGGTGGAGAAGCAGGTGGCATTTACAAAAGTGAAAACGGAGGAAGAAGTTGGAAAAAACTGACGAACGGATTGCCTACTCCGACAGGACGTATTGGGTTGGCCATTGCGAAATCTAATCCAAAGATTGTTATGGCCCTCGTGGAAGCAGAAAAAACCGGAGACCTGAATGAGCCCGGTAGTGGAGTATATCGTTCAGAGGATGGGGGCGAAAGCTGGACCTATGTCAATACCTATAACAATCGGCCTTTCTACTATAGCCAAATCCGTATCAATCCCCACAATGACCAAAGGGTCTATCTCTTAACGACTCGTTTTATGGTTTCAGAAGATGGAGGAAAAAGCTTTATCAATGGAAGTCAGGATCAGGAAGTACATGGAGACTTTCACGGAATGTGGCTCGATCCAACTTATGAAGATCGCTATTACCTGGGCGCAGATAAAGGCCTTTCCATCACGCACGACCATGGCAAAGGATTTCAATTACTCGACAACCTCCCCATCGGCCAGTTTTATCGTATCAATCACGACATGCGCGATCCCTATTATGTATATGGAGGTTTCCAGGACAATGGGATGTATGGCGTGGCCAGCTTTAGCAGAGATGCAAGAGGGATTCTCAATGATTCCAATTGGAAATTGCACTGGGGAGATGGACAGTACGTAGTCATCAATCCCTACAATTGGCGAGAGATGTACACTTCCATGGAAAATGGCTCCTACTTTTCTTATGATCCCCTTACCCATCGAATCAAGCGCATCAATCCTTCATTTAACAATATCCTAAACAAGGACGAGTATTTTTCAGATACAATTACTGATATGGCTTCAGCCAATCGTTGGAACTGGTCTTCCCCTATGCGAATGTCTCCATCCGATCCTAATACCTTATATGTAGGGGGAAATCATTTGTACAAATCCAACAATAAAGGCAAAAGCTGGATGATCATTAGTCCTGACCTGAGTAGCAATGATCGCATAAAAAGAAAGCAAGGAGTTAGCGGAGGAATAAGTCCGGATAATACCGGTGCAGAAACCCATTGTAGCATCAGCAGTATTTCCATTTCTCCAGTCAATGAAGAAATCATTTGGATAGGAACCGATGATGGGCAGCTGCACATTACCCAAAATGGAGGTAAAAGCTGGGAAAGTATACGTGAAGGGGTTCCAGAAGTTCCAGCTGGCATCTGGGTAAGTAGGGTAAAAGACAGTCCTTTTATACCGGGTACTGCCTATTTGTCATTTGATGGCCATAGAAGTGATCTATATAAGCCCTTGATTTTTAAAACTAGCGACTATGGTAAAAGCTGGACCAAAATTGTAAATGGGATTAAAGAGGATGAAGTAGTACGCGTTATCCAACCCGACGATCAAAACCCAAATCTTCTCTTCTGCGGTACAGAAACCGGTATTTGGTACAGCCTGAACCAGGGAGAAAACTGGAGCAGGTTCATGCCTAACTTACCAACTGTATCCGTATTAGATTTAAAAATACATCCCAGAGATCATGACCTCATTGCCGGAACACATGGGAGAAGTATCTGGATCATGGACGATATCAGTCCCCTTCAGCAAATGAATAAAGAGGTCCATAACAGTCCCGTTTATTTGTTTGAACAAAGGAAAACGACTCTATGGGAAAACGTCAGTCGAGGAGGACAAAGGGGTCATTTCTGGTATGCCGGAGAAAATCCGCCCTACATAAAAAACACCTCTAGCCTGGCACGTGCAGGATTTCGTAGTGAGGCCCCCATTTCTTACTATATCGGGAGCAAAGCTGAAGGAGACATTTTCCTGGATATAGAAAGTATGGATGGAAAGCATAAAAAGACCATCCAATTAGAGAATAAGCCAGGTATAAACCGCTATTACTGGAACCTCGAATTTGATGCAAAGCCCTACACCTCAGAAGAAAAGAAAGTCATCAACAAAGTTTTTGAGGAATTGATCGCTATGGGGGTTTCCTCTCGTATCAATGGCATGTTTGAAAGATTCAAAATGGCTGAGGGTGCAGAGGAGCAAAGAAAAATCGTAGAGCCCCTTTCGCAAGGCTATATTAGTATCAATCTGGATAAGGATTTGCTCATGCCCCGAGCAGAGAAAGGCACCTATAAACTCACTTTAAGAATGGGAGATATGGTACAGGTTCAAAGCCTGGAAATTAGGGATGATCCCCTCTTAAAAGATTAATACATCATCTTTCTCATGAGAAAGGCCCTGAGTTAATCAGGGCCTTTTTACTTTTTACGAAAACATAAGTATCAATTTGAAAAGGCAGTGGATCTCGTACGCTTTTTGCCCCCTAAACATATATTTCGAAGAAGTAAGTCTATTCGAAAAAACGGCTATTTATTTTTTCGGATAATTCCGAATTTAGTTTAATTAGACATTTTAGAAGACCTCTCTATGAAGCTCCCCGTAATCCTGAGCCTTCCCTTCTATGTATTGTGTTACTGCCTGTTTTATTTCTCGCCTATCTTAGGCTGGAGTCAAACGATGAACCGCTCTGGGCAGGATCATAGCATCTTTGTTTCTCATACCGTTTTCATGCCTAAACACTCCTACAACTCCGGTGAACAAAACTGGACGATAGAAGCCGCGGACATGAATGAGGATGGATTTGTGGATTTGGTTACTGGATCAAAATTGGATGGAGGGATAAATGTTCACCTCAATGATGGGAATGGAGTTTTCGAAGAAAAGCAATCTATTATTTGCCAAAAAAATAATCGGGCATTGACGATTTTTCATGCAAATGGCGACCAACATCCAGATATAGCGGTTGTCAGTGTGGATGGTAAGTTAAGCATACTGAAAAACGATGGGACTGGTAAATTGAGCCTTATTGAGCAGCATAAAGTAAGCATTATGGCTCATGATGTTCACTCAGCAGATTTAGATGGAGATGGAAAAGAAGAGCTACTGATTGCTGCTATTGCTTCCCAGCAATTAAAAATCTATTCCAGGAAGGGAACAAATTCTTTTCATCCGGCGAGTATACTTGATACAGGTTGGGAACCAAGATCAATTACCACTGGGGACCTCAATGGAGATGAAAAAACCGATATACTAGTGGGTTGTGATGATGGGAGAATCTACCTCTATCTAAATAAGGGAAATGGAGATTTTCAGGAGAAAGAAGCCATACATTCGGGCTCGTCCAATTGGGCCTTGGGCATAGCCGATTTCAATAAAGACGGGAGAATGGATATAGCCACAGGTTCTTATTTGGATAAATTGCTCAGTATCCATCTCAATCAGGGCAAGGGGCAATTCATTCGCACCCAACAGATTCTCTCCGGAGATCACAACTTTGACCTGGTTTGGGGAGATTTCGATCTGGATAAGGACATTGACCTGGTTACCTGTTCGACCGTAGATGAAGCCATCAGCATTCACCTAAATGATGGAAAGGGCTATTTCAGTGAAAGGATTGGGATACCATCTGGAAACTGGAACGCAGCCATTACAAAAGCTGATTTTGACGGAGACGGAGATCTGGATATTGCCTCTGCCTCCATCAATGATCACATGATCAATGTTCACCGAAATATAAGCCTCGAAAGTGTAGCCAGAAAAGTCCCAAAAAAAGAGGTAAAAAGTAACTTACCCTTCTTTTGTATCAAGGGAATAGTTAGGGATGCTAAAACGGAGGAAATCATTCCTTTTGCTGAAATTAGAGCACAAAATCTGGAGGGTATCAAGCTTTCTAAAGTAAAAACCCGCAAAGATGGGAGTTATGAAATTTGCCTAAAACCAACAGAGTATACATTAGCCACTCAAGCTAAAGGCTATTTTCACGATCTCTCGGAAGTGAGTTTTATCCAAAATGATAGTACCCAGATCATTGAACAGGATATTTACCTAAATCCACTTGAAAAAGAAGCAAAAATAGTCCTGAAGAATATCTATTTCGATATAGATAAAAGTACCCTTCGACCAGAATCCTTTTTAGAATTGGAGCAACTACTGGAAATTCTTGAAGGCAATCCTTCCTTAATAGTCGAAATCGCCGGACATACAGATAGTGATGGAACAGACGCTCATAATGACCAACTTTCTCAAGGCCGTGCACAGGCGGTTGTGAACTTTCTGACCGAGGCCGGAATCACCATTCATCGCATGCGAGCAGTAGGCTATGGAGAAAAACAACCGGTCGTAGCCAACGATAGCAGAGAGAATAAGCAATTGAATCGAAGAACGGAGTTCAAAGTGGTAGATTATTGATTTCTTCTGTAATTTCCGAAATCGAATCAAGTAAAGCACAGAGCTTTACGCTATAAGTCGGAAATTAAAGAAGAAACATGGCTAAGAAACTATTACACGCTACAAGCCTGATCCTAGGCTTTATCCTGTTGGTTTTACCGACAGAATCATTACAAGCGCAAGAACTCGACATGGACCTTTTCAAGTCCATGAAAGCCCGTAGTATTGGACCTGCGGGTATGAGTGGAAGAATTACTTCGATAGAAGCTGTCAACAGCAATCCAGAAATCATATATGCAGGTGCTGCTTCAGGAGGCTTATGGAAATCTGAAAGCGGAGGTATAGACTGGGAGCCTATTTTTGATGAGGAAAGAGTAGCTTCCATAGGATCTATTTCCATTTTCCAGAAAAACCCATCTATTGTTTGGGTAGGAACGGGAGAAGGTAATCCTCGTAACAGCCAGACCAGTGGAGCAGGTATTTATCGTAGTTTGGATGGAGGAAAGAGCTGGAAACCCATGGGACTAGAGAATACCCGTAATATTCACCGGGTAATCGTTCATCCAGACAATCCTGAAATCGTCTATGCTGGTGTACAAGGTTCTGCCTGGGGAGATCATCCTGAAAGAGGGGTCTACAAAACAACTGATGGCGGAGAAAGCTGGGAAAAAATCCTCTATACCAATGAGCAAACCGGAGTTGGCGATATGGTCATGGATCCTTCCAATCCCAATAAACTTATCGTGGCTATGTGGCAGTTTTACCGCAAGCCCTGGACCTTTAAATCAGGCGGGGAAGGATCAGCCATGTATATTACCCATGACGGAGGTAAAAACTGGACAAAAAAGACAGCAGAAGATGGTTTGCCTAAAGGAGAATTGGGAAGAATGGGATTGGCCATTGCTCCCAGTGATCCCAATCGTGTATATGCCTTGATCGAATCCAAAAAGAATGCCTTTTATCGTTCAGATGATGGAGGAGTGAGTTGGAGAATGACAAGCAATAAGGATGAAATCGGGAATAGACCTTTTTACTATTACGACATCTTTGTTGATCCGCAGAACGAAAACCGCATTTATAGTATTCACTCTCGTGTAACAGTCAGTGAAGATGGAGGAAAAAGCTTCTCTTATCTCTTCGGTTACAATGCCGTGCATCCAGACTTTCATGCCTTCTATGCACATCCAGAGAACAGCGATTTGGTTATGCTAGGCAATGATGGAGGGATGGCCATTTCCAGAAACAGAGGAAAGACCTGGAGATTCATAGAGAATCTTCCTTTGGCCCAATACTACCACATCAACATCGACAACGAATATCCTTACAATGTCTATGGCGGAATGCAGGACAACGGAAGTTGGAGAGGACCTGCCTACAGCTGGAGATCAGGGGGTATCAGAAATGGATATTTTGAAGAATTATTTTTCGGTGATGGATTTGATGTAGTCCCTGATCCCGAGCAAGCAGATCGTTATGGTTATGCCATGTCTCAGGGAGGAAATGTAGGTCGTTATGACCTTAAAACCGGTAACACAAAATTTATCAAACCTTTGCACCCGGATGGGGAGTTCCTTCGTTTTAATTGGAATGCTGGTATAGCCCAGGATCCACATGATCCGGCGACTATTTATTATGGTAGTCAGTATGTGCATAAAAGTACAGATAGAGGAGAAAACTGGGAGATCATTTCGCCCGACCTCACTACCAATGATCCCGAAAAACAAAAGCAATTGCAAAGCGGTGGGCTTACCTATGATGTAACCCAGGCAGAAAATCATACTACCATTCTGGCCATTGCTCCTAGTCCTTTGGAAAAAGAAGTGATTTGGGTAGGTACGGATGATGGAAATCTTCAATTAACTCAGGACGGAGGAAAGACCTGGAATAATCTCAATGAAAAGCTAGAAAATGCTCCTTTGGGTAGCTGGATTCCTCAAATCCATCCTTCTACCTATAATGAAGGGGAAGCATTCGTAGTCGTAAACAATTACCGCAGAAATGATTGGACACCTTTTCTCTACAAGTTGACCAATTATGGCAAAAAGGTAGAGCGTGTTGTAGGAGAAAATGATGTCTGGGGCTACTGTCTGAGTTTTGTTCAGGATCCCATCGAACCCAATCTTTTGTTTCTCGGAACTGAGTTTGGCTTATATGTTAGTATCGACGCTGGCAAGAAATGGACCAAATGGACCCACGGATTCCCAACTGTATCTACCATGGATATGAAGATTCATCCGCGTGAGCATGATCTGGTAATTGGAACCTTTGGTAGATCTGCTTTTGTGTTGGATGATATTCGTCCTTTGAGAGAGATGGCTACTATGGGCAAGAAATTGATGGCGAAAGAATTGCATGCATTTGGTCCTCCTACTGCGGTGATGGCAAACTATCGCCAGGCAACAGGTACTCGTTTTGCTGCTGACGCCATTTATGCCGGGGAAAATAGAAGAAGAGGCGCCATGTTGAGCTTCTACCTTAATCCAAAAGAAGTAGCGAAGAAGAAGGGAGATGCAGATAAGAAGGAAGAGGAAATGCCTGCTGGAAGAAGAGGACGTAGAGGACCTGCAAAAGACAGCGTAAAAGTAAAAATTTATGATGCTTCTGGTGCTTTGATGCGGACCCTTCGTGTAGTGCCTGATACGGGAGTGAATCGTATGTATTGGGGAATGGACAAAAAAGGGCCAAAGTTCCCGAGTAGAAGACCTGCAAGACCTGGTGGCTTTAATTTCAATCGCGGAGGACAATCTATCATGCCAGGAACCTACAAAGTCGTAATGAGCTTCAGGGAAAGTATAGATTCTACCCAAATAGAAGTCATCATGGATCCTCGTTCTAATCCAGAAGAGAAAGATAACTTAAAGTCCCTGATCGCACTGCAGGAAGAAGGTGCAGGCTATATCAATAGCTTGACATCCGCTGTAGATAAATTGAAAGATGCTCAAGCCAGCCTGAAACAGGTGAACGCTATGATGCCAGCTAAAGATGAGCAAAGTGATGCTCATAAAGCCGTTGCAAAAGAAGGAAAAGCAATGGGCAAGAGCATCAAAGAAATGATGGATGCAGTATTTGGCGAAGAAGGCAAACAAGGAATTTATCGCGATCCCAATACGATTCTCAATAAAGTTACCACCCCAGGTCGTTACCTTCGTTCAACCGCTACCACTAAAAACGGCACTCAGAGAACAGCTCTGGATCATGCGAAAAAAGCAGCCAACGAATTTGAAGAGAAGGTGGAAGCCTTTATGTCAAATGAGTGGAAGGCCTTTAAAGAGAAAGTAAATGACCTTGAGTTGAGTCCTTTTAAAGATACGGCTGAAGTAGAATAAACCATAATAATCAGCACCGCTGTCATTGCGAGGGAACCGAAGCAATCCCCTTGACTATTGAAATCAAGGAGATTGCTTCGCCTGTAATACAGGCTCGCAATGACAGCTTAGCTGAATTTTATCCCTCGATCACCCGAATTACCCTTAACACCACACAAAATGAAAATAGTCGATCTCTCAAAACCCATCCAATACAATCCGGGTGATCCTTCTTTCATGAAAGTGAAGATCAAGCACAAGCCTCATAAAAAAGCAAAATGGCTGCTAAGGGCATTCGGTCTTCCTTTCAGACTCTTCCCCAAAGGCTTCAAAGGTTGGGCCGACGATACCATCCAGAAAATGGGCGTTCACTCGACCACCCATATAGATGCTCCCTGGCATTATGGACCCGAGTGCGAAGGGAAGAAAGCCAAAACCATCGACCAGATTCCCCTCGAATGGTGTTACGGAGACGGAATTGTGATCGACATGAAAGAGAAAGCAGATTTTGATGCCATTACGATTGAGGATATCCAGTCTTTTCTGGAGAAAGAAAGCCTGGTCCTGAAACCCGGTATGATTGTCCTCATAAAAACCGGCCGGGATCAACACATGGGAACCAAACGCTTCTTCACCCATGGAACCGGCATGAGTGCAGCAGCTACCGAATACCTCATCGATCAAGGGATCAAAGTTATGGGCATAGATCAATGGGGCTGGGACCTTCCTCTCCCCTATTTGATCAAGCAAGCCAAAAAGACCAAAAACCGCGAACTCTTCTGGGAAGCGCATTTGGTTGGGAGAGACAAAGAATATCTCCATATGGAGCAATTAACCAATTTAGATGCTTTGCCTTATACCGGTTTTAAAGTGGCTGTATTTCCCCTTAAAATTGTCGGAGCCTCTGCCGCACCTGCCCGTGTGGTAGCCATGATGGATGACGTATAGGTAAACATAGTTTAAGATGTATTTTAGGAGTACATTTGCAGAAAATTTCCAGAATGAGCTTCATAAGATTTACAGAAAAGAGAGACTACCTTATTGACGAAATTCAAAATGGCTTTTTGATGATGGATCATAATGTACATTTTCAAATGCCTCCACCTTTTCAACTGCTCGAAAAAGTAGTTTTAGTTTATAAAAGTCTGGGATTATCAGTAGGAGTCATTGGTGAAATAATAGCAAAATTGGACCAAGGTGTAAAGCTTCAAAGTGCTGTTTTACAAGTTGTATCTGACCAAAATAAAAAAAGCCAGCTTGACATAATATTTGGTAAATCTACTTATCCTATAAGTATGAAATGTTTCACCGAATTAAGAGAAAATCAAAAAATTGACCCCCATCACATAGGATATTTTGGGAAGTACGGAATTGAAGTTGGAGACCAATGGATGCAGGAAAATGGGGGAGCACAGGTTTTATACATCGGTAATGGGGATGAATGGTCCCAAAGATTAGGTAGTATAATTTCCCTTTGCAGTTCCCTTGGACCTCTTGAAAACCAAATAAATTCAATAATTCTAGATATTGTCTCCTACATTGAAACTTCTGATCATAGATACGAATATGAATGGCGAATAGTGAATCCAAATAAAATTAACTCCATTATTTCCCCTGATCTTGAATTTAAAAACCGTATTCCCCTAGGATTAGAAAATATTGAGGCGCTTTACATCCCAGAAGATGAAACACCCATATTCGAAAAAATTCTTGAAGAACAAGCCAAATCTGAACAATATTCTAAGGGTATTCCTGACATAAGGCCTCTTAATTCTATTATTCTTACTCCCCAAGAATCAGATGATATTGCGAATATTCTAAGGAGGTAGAATTCGTTATCATAAGTCGTAAAGGTAAAGAACAATTAGCGATGTATTAATAGCTTCCTCTATTTTTAAGAATTAATAAGCATTGCAGCATAAATCAATATCAATCCGGCTTAATTTTTTAACGTTTATCTGATTCAAATTTGATGGAGACACAAAAGAGCTGAATTTTGAAATTCTTGGAATAAATTAAACTCTTAAGCCCATATCTTAAAGTTCAGTTCAATTTAAGAATGCCCAGAGGGACTACGCAAAATAATTATTAAGGTCAAATACTTAATATTTTTCATTCCCCATGAATCACTTCTCCTCAGCTGAAATGGCCTCCCGCTACGCCAAAGGCAGACCTTTCTACCATCGCCTCATCCTTAATCATATAGTCAAACACCTTCCCGTCAAAGGCAAATTGAACCGAGCCCTTGATGTTGCCTGCGGAACCGGCCTTTCCACCCGCATACTTCCTGAAATAGCGAAAGAAGTTTATGCGTCCGATACTTCAGAAAGCATGCTGGCTTATGCGAAAGAACGGCAAGATGCCCATTACTTCCTTTCAGCTGCGGAAGAGCAGCCTTTTCCAGATGGCCACTTCGAACTCATTACCGTCAGTTCGGGGGTCCACTGGTTTGACATCGATCGCTTTCTAGAAGAAGTCTACCGGCTTCTACCCAAAGGCGGACACCTGATTCTCTACGATAATTTCTTTTTAGGAAAAATGAAGGAAGAAGCAGCATTTCAGAGATGGGCAAAAGAAAGCTATTTCACAAGCTTTCCTACCCCACCAAGAAATCGAACCTATGATTGGTCCAATGAGCATGTAGGGGCAAAGGGATTGAGTTTAGTGCTGGAGGAAAATATGGAAAATGAATATCCCTTTTCCCATGCCGAACTATGCATCTACCTCAGCACCTTGAGCAACATAAATGCAGCCGTTACAAGCGGTAATTTTTCTTTTGAAAAGGTTGATGAATGGCTAAATAATGAGCTTAGGCAATTTTATCTGACCGATCACGAAAAGAAACACATAATGTATAGGGCAAACATAAAATATATCAAAAAAATATTTTAAACTTGCGAATATACCGAGAATACAAACATTTGATCATATACGCATAAACCCCATTTATAACCCAAACAAAACATGAAGCTATCGCGCTTTCTGCTCATTACTGCTCTCCTATGTTTTTCTTTTTCCCTACCCGCACAAGTCAATAATCACCACGAAGACCAGGTACTGTATTCGGCTCATTTGGATGAATACAGAGGCATAAAAATCAGCATTCCCTCTGATTACGATCAGCACAATAAAAGCTATCCAGTCTTATATGTTTTGGACGGAGAATGGGTCTTTGATTATGCCATTGGATGTGTAGATTTTTTATCAAATGAAATTGTTGGTCAGATTCCCAAAATGATTGTGGTAGGCATTCCCAATACAGATAGAAAGCGCGATCTCTATGTCAACCTCCAATCTGATGGCTCCTATCATCGCTTCCTTAATTTTTTGGAAGAGGAACTCATGCCATTCATTAATCAAAAATACCGTACCAATCAATTTGATCTCATTTATGGTTGGTCATCTGGCTCAAGTATTTGCAGACAATTACTCGCCAGTCGTCCAAGTCTTTTTGATGCCTACATAGAAAGTGGCTCAGGTATCGGCAGAAAAACAGCATCATTTTTATATAATGAACTTTCTAAGCATAGCTATGATAATAGTTACCTATATGTAAGTACAGAAGGCAAAAGTCCCATTCGGGTTGAAGGTGTAAGACGCTACTCAATGGTCCTGGATTCCCTACAACCTGAAGGTTTGCACTACAAATTTGAAGTCCTCGAAGACCTGGCCCACTTGGATGTCCTCTCTCAAGGTTTGTATGCCGGTCTAAAATATATTTTTTCTTCTTTCCTAATTCCAGAAGAAACGGTCCTTAAAGGAACCTTAGCCATAAAATCTTATTTCACTCAGCTAAATGAAGTCTATCCCTTTGAGCTGGAAATCCCGGTAGGAATTTTCACAGAATCTGCCTTAATTCTAGAACAGCACCAACAATTGGAAGAAGCCATAAGGCTCTTGCAATTGGGACTGGAAACCTATCCGGAATCTCCAAGCCTGGCGGGCAGCCTGGGGGAACTATATGAACGAAAGCATATGCTCCCAGAGGCACGCGATTATTACCAGAAAGCCATAGATTTATCAAAAAGGAATCAAATACTTCTCTTTAAATATAAGACGCTCTATCAACAAATCATGGAGGAAGAACGCTAATTCGTCTGCTATCGAAGGGAAAGCTGATATTCCAGAAATTCTTTTTTCAACTTAAAGGAAACCACCTGATTTATCTCGACAAATTTATGCAGGGTATTGATCAGAAAATTGAACTGATCTTCGTTGAATGCCTCATAAGCGAAATAATTCATGCTTGATTTTTCATATTTTGAAAACCATTCCTGATCCTCTTCTGATAGGTATTGCCTCAGGTATTCATATTCCAGATATTCTCTCACCGCTTTTTTTAACCTCAGCTCTTCATATTTCAGGTTTTGGTCTATTCGTCGAGCATCGTCCAGATCAAGCATGCCGGTGAAAACCGGCTGTATAATCTGCATAAATTTCGCATAGAGGGTAATATTCTGTGTCGCTCGACTCAATTGCTGTTGAACTTCTGTGTACCGCCCCTTAAAGCTATCAGCTTCATTTTTCTGCTTAGCCAGATGTAAGAAATACAGAAAGGATTCCTGGTCTATTTCTTGGGTTTCTGCTGTCTGATTATCTATTTCCCCCTCTATCAGGGCTAAAATTTTATCAACCTCTTTCCGCTTAAATTTCTGCCCATCATAATCAAAGGATTTTACCTTGATTTCTTTATTCTTGATCTGCTCCAGGGTCTGTTTATCCTGATGGAGATAATTATTATCCATCAATGTACGAATCCGTCCTTTGCTATAGATCTCTTCAAACGATTTATTTACTGGCTTTTCCTCCTGTTCATCCATTTCGAAATCCAGGGGAAAGTAATTATCATAAAAGCCTTCGTACTCAACGGGAAAGGAGTATTCTTTATCATCTTCCTGTAGCTTCTGCTCAAATTGCGTCTGGTCGAAATGCTGGACAGGAAGCTCTGGTCCAAATTCAACACCTTCAAACATCAAATCCGTAAATCTTTTCTGTGTTTCTTCAGGATTTTTAAAGAGCGTCCAGACACTGTCCTCTACTGCTTTGGTTGGGATTTTATAAGCTTGAAGGTGAGCAACTTGATCTTCATAGCTGGGATGTGAGGCCCATTGATCCTCTATGCTCACTTTCGAATAGCCTAATTTTTTAAAACTCTTATCATTAGGCTGAATCAGAGAATCTTTTATCTCAAATTGATTTTCTTTGGCAAAGTTTTCTTGTACCAGTTTGAAGTTATCGTAGATATTTTGAGGCTTATATCCCTCTGACAACCACGCATTATATTTCTCAATCAAAAAGCTGTAACAAAGGCTTGCAATTTGAACCCTTTGCAGGGCAGGTCCCATATGATTAGAGCCAGTAACTTTTGCAGAGATAGCATCTGCATGAAACTCCATCTGGCGGGATAGGCTCATATAGGACTTATTTACCACCTTGTAAACCTGGCGTAAAATCCTCTGGATGACACCAACCACTGCATAGGTAATAGCACTGGTAATCGCGAGATAGCCCCCATCTTTTCCCATGCTATCCAGATTGCGTTCAAAGCTATCGTTTTCAAACAACATATTGTAAATCACCTGATTTACATTGTAGATATAGCTCCCTAGTTTCATACTTTTCTGGGAGAAGTGCCCAAATTCATGGGCCATTATGGCTTTAAATTCAGTGAGATTCACAGAGGTAACGACCCCCAATCCTATATTCAGATTTTTCTTTACCGGAAAAAACATGCTCCAAAAGCTGGAATCATAAAACACACTGGCGTTTACCTGATTGGAAAGATATATCCGTTTGGGTTTAGGAGAGTCCGTTTCTTGATTCACTTTTTCTATAAAGGCAAATAGTTCTGGTTCTTCAGATCGCTTTATTTCCACTAATCCACTTTTATCTGCCTTCTTTGCTGAAAAGATAAATTTGATCAGAAAATACAGCACAAATAAGCCTGCCAGGACCATAGCAAGTCCTAACATAAGGGTTATGAACTTAGGAACAGTAATTACGAGCATGATGCCGAGATAGCCCAGAATGACAGCCAGACAAACTGCAGCTGCAACCAAAAAAACATAGGTAATCAGGAAGAGAATAATGGAAAAAAAGACCTTTAATGCCTCTCTTCTAAATGCTGGACTTACTTCGCCAAGGTGTTCCGGTACCTGTACCGGTTTAGGTGGGTAATTCATGATTGTGATAATTTTTAGGAAGTTTTGTGTTTTCTAAATGGATGGTAAATAAGCATTTATCCTAAAAAGAGCAAAATAAGTTCTTATCTACCTTTAACTCCCTAAAAATTCCTTCATGATCTTTTTCACCTTATGGAGAAGCTTAGCGCTACAATGGGAATAGGTATGGGAAACCAAACATTATTTCTCCTCTTGACTACATTTGCCTGACCATTGCTTCGATCAATAAAGGAATTGCTATAAGAGGTATGAAGCCCCGAAAGCCCAAGATCCAGATTTACAATGCGAGAGTAAAATCGTACAGCCATGGAACAGGCAAAGTAGGAATCTAATCCTCCTCCCATTTCTACAACTGAACCATTTACTTGCGCGAGTCTACTTTCCAATTTTTGAAAAACTAGATAATTCTCACTGATAAGATCCCAGCGTCTTCCCAGCTGTACTTTTCCACTAAACATAAAGAAAAAGGGATCTTCATTATACTGACCTCCGCTAGCTTTCCCAAAAGCCAGACTAAAGTTATTGATCGTATTTCCAAGGGTAACAAGGCCGTAAGAAGCGACAAAAGCTGCTCTATTGTATGGATCCGAACTCAACATTCCTCCCGCAAAGACTCCTCCTCCCAGATGGAAATTTTCATGAAAAGAATAGCCGTATTTCACATTGGCAAAAGAGATCAGACCTCCTTCATTCAGCAAAATCAGGATAGAGGAAAGCAATAATTCGGCACCCACATCAATGGAAACATGATTTGAAATACCAAGATGGAGAGAGTTCAAGGTGATACCATTGTTGCGATACCTTAACTCTCCTTTTTCCATGGGAATGGCTGATGGCCCAAAAAGGTACTGATCAGGCATGAATTTTTGGGCCTGAACAGGAGATGGATCACCTAGACAAAGGAGAAATAAAAAAAGGCTAAAGATAACAAAGGGATTCTTCATGTGTGTAAAGCTTAATTATCGATTATGAATGATAATTACGCGCTTTACCGAAGCAGTCCCTCAAGGATTTATAGGGTATAAATAAAAGGAATAAGAGATTCTGCAAAAAAGAGAGAATTATCCTTAAAAAATACGGATGTATACTAAAGGCAACTCACAGCTTTGGGATATTAGGCTGATTTCAGAAAAAAAATTAGCCAAAAGCAAAAGCTTCCATTTCCTTATACCAGAAATGGAAGCTTCAACTATGTATTTTGAGCATCAGTCAGTAAGCAATTTGACGATCTCTTCTGCTGATAGGGATTCCTGATCCCCTGAACTCATGTTCTTAATCTGATACTTGCCACTCTCCAATTCTTCAGAACCAATCATGATCGTATAAGCTATTCCTTTCTTATCAGCATAGGAAAATTGCTTTTTCATCTTGGCCTTTTCGGGATAATACTCAACGGCTATCTGAGCCTTTCGCATTTCATTGAGTAATTGTAAAGATGCACCTCTGCTTTCTTCTCCAAAATTGATGATGAGAGCTTTGGCCGAAATAGAAGGCATGTCTTCAAAGAGTCCCAGCTCTTCCATCACCAGATAGATACGATCTGCTCCGAAAGAAATCCCCACACCAGAAAGACCCGGCCTTCCAAATACGCCTGTAAGGTTTGCATAACGTCCTCCCCCTCCTATGCTTCCGACTTTCACTCCATTGGCTTTCACCTCATAGATCGTTCCGGTATAATAGGTCAATCCTCTGGCGAGGAGTAGGTTAAATTCTACCGTCCCATTATAGGAGTCGAAGTAGGAATAGGTATCCAGGACCTCCCTCATTTCTTGTACTCCCAGGCTTCCTTCCTCAGAGCTAACAAGCTCTTTCTCCAGAAAGTCCAGTTTTTCCTGATTACTCCCGCTAAAGGAAATTAGTTTAAAGAGCTTATCCGCAGCATCACCAGGAATTCCTCTTTCGCCCAATTCCTTTCTGACTCCTTCTTCTCCGATCTTATCCAGCTTATCAATGGCTACACACATATCCGTAAACTTGTCGGCTTGCCCAATCACATCTGCAAAACCAGCCAGAATTTTGCGGTTATTGACGAGTATGGTAAAATCTTTGATCCCCAGATTACTTAGGGCCTCATCATAAATACAGATATACTCCGCCTCATAGATCAGGGAATCAGATCCCACTACATCGGCATCGCATTGGGTGAATTCCCGATAACGACCTTTTTGTGGTCGATCGGCTCTCCAAACGGGCTGAATCTGGTATCTTTTAAATGGAAGGGAAATTTCATTCTGATGCATTACAACAAATCGTGCGAAGGGCACAGTCAAATCATAGCGTAATGCTTTCTCTGCGATCTGAAAGCTAAGTTTACGGGAATCCTCCAGCTCGGTCGCTTTATTCAGGAAGTCTCCGGAATTGAGGATTTTGAAGATCAAACGATCTCCTTCTTCTCCATACTTTCCTGTAAGTACAGAGAGTTTTTCCATAGAAGGCGTTTCTATGGGAGCATAGGCGTATTTTTTGAAAACATCGCGAATCGTATTAAAGATAAATTCTCTTCGCAAGCTTACCTCTGGCAGGAAATCACGGGTTCCTTTAGGTATAGAGGGTTTATTTGACATAATTTCTTGTAATGGGGCGCAATTTAGTATAAATTTCTAAAGCAATAGGAGCATTTTTAGATGCTTTTTTTCAGGATTTTGGACTTTTTCCCTTTTCCTGAGTCTTTGAGTAAATGAGCTAAACAAATAATCAACAGATATGGAACCAATAATAGGACTCGCAATTGCAGCACTCGGTGGACTCGCGGTAATCAAGAGTGGCTGGGTAGTCGTCAAACAACAACAAGCAGCTGTCATTCAACGATTAGGAAAGTTCCAGCGAGTTGCCCCCGCAGGATTACAATTCAAAATCCCATTTGTAGACCAAGTCGCAGGTAGAATGAGCCTCAAAGTACAACAATTGGATGTACCGGTTGAGACCAAAACCCTAGACGATGTATTCGTACATCTGAAGGTATCTGTTCAGTACCAGGTCGTAAAAAGTAATATATACAATGCATTCTACGAGCTGGAAGATCCGCAAACGCAGATCACCGCATACGTATTTGACGTTGTACGTGCAGAGGTGCCTAAGATGAAGCTTGATGAGGTATTTGCCCGTAAGGACGATATCGCTATCGCGATCAAGGCAGAACTCAACGAAGCCATGGAGAACTACGGATACGGAATCGTAAAGGCTTTGGTTACAGATATTGACCCTGATCCTCAGGTAAAAATCTCTATGAACCGTATTAATGCAGCTGAGCGTGAGAAAGTAGCTGCTCAATATGAAGCAGATGCTGAGCGTATCAAAATCGTTGCTATTGCACAGGCAGAAGCCGAAAGTAAGAAGCTTCAGGGACAAGGTATCGCCGACCAGCGTCGCGAGATTGCCAAAGGTTTGGAGGATTCTGTAGAGGCCCTCAACAAAGTAGGGATCAATTCTCAGGAAGCATCAGCCTTGATCGTTGTTACGCAGCACTACGACACCCTGCAAGCCATGGGAAGTAGTAACAAGAGTAACCTCATCCTGTTGCCTAATTCTCCGTCAAATGCCAGTGATATGATGAATCAGATGATTACTTCATTCTCTGCAGCAAGCATGATGGGCGAAGAGCTTAAAGCAGCTGGTAACGAAAAACGAGAAATCAGAAGTCATAAACCCAATGAACCAAACTTTGGGAACTTACTAGACACGTAAAAGGTTCACACCACATTTTATACACCTTAACGAGGCGTGAGGAATTCATTTTCTCACGCCCATTTTATTTTAGGAAAAGACTTGCATAGCAGCTTTTTTGGTAGCAGTTTCGCGCAAGGAAATCAATAAAACATGAAACCTACCTTAGTTATCCTTGCTGCGGGAATGGGAAGTCGTTATGGCGGCTTAAAACAAATAGATGGCGTGGGGCCCAATGGAGAAGCCATCATTGAGTATTCAATCTATGATGCTATAGAGGCTGGATTTGGAAAAGTTGTCTTCGTCATCCGCGAAGATATAGCCGAAGCATTTAAAAACTATTTCGGAGATAAATTTGAAGGCAAGATCGAAGTGGATTACGTCTTTCAGGAGCTCCATAAACTCCCTAATGGTCTTGAGCTTCCTTCCCAGCGTCAAAAACCCTGGGGAACCGGCCATGCCATGCTTATGGCCAAGGATGTCGTAAATGAGCCCTTTGCTATTATCAATGCAGATGATTTCTATGGTAGAGAGGCCTATCAGGTAATTGCCGAATTTTTTAAAGATCAGGATGTCGAAAGCAAAGAATACTGCATCGTGGGTTATCACCTCAACAAGACCCTTTCCGATTTTGGTTCGGTATCACGGGGGGTCTGCGTAAGTACAGACGATGGATACCTCGAGTCTGTAACAGAGCGTACCGCGATTGAACGCAAAGGCGAAAAAATCTATTTTTCAGATGAAGGTGAGGATGTGGAATTGGCAGAGGAAACCTTAGTATCCATGAATTTCTGGGGCTTTTCGCCTACTGTCTTTGACTACACAGAATCCTATTTTGTAGACTTCTTCAAAGAAAAAGGTCAGGAGCTAAAGTCTGAGTTTTACATTCCTCTGATAGCAACTAAGATGATAGAATCTGGAGAAGGCAAACTCAAAATGCTCAGCTCTGAAGCCCAATGGTTTGGAGTAACCTACCGGGAAGATAAAGAGCATGTAATGGCGCAAATTGCGAATTTGATCAAAGCGGGGATTTACCCAAAAAATCTTTGGAAATAAGCATATTTAAATTAAAAAAAGCGGATCACTTCATGGTGATCCGCTTTTTTTATATCCAGAAATCTCTATTCATCCTTAATACTAATTTAACCCATTGATGACCCATGAATCTTATTAGAATCTTTAGTTGGGTTTCAAAGCTAAAATAAGAGATCACAACCTATGCGTTAGAACAAACCGATAAAACTTTGCAATAAAGCATCTCATTATCGGCTTTTTCATTTTAAGAGGGTACCAGCTTTAAGCTTCACCCATGGGGTAAGATTACTCAATTCAGCTTTTCATCAGGAATTTTTCCGATCAGGTTCTGTAAGAACAGGACCATTCTCTTCACTTAATTAAAAACTGATTGATTTCATGAAGAAACTCAACACTACTATTCTGGCACTTTGTATGCTGCTTGGGATGAGTCAAATACTCTCTGCCCAAACTATCAGTATTCAGGATGCGAGAAACACTGCTAATGGCGACACAGTTACTGTGAAAGGTGTCGTGACGCTGGCGCAAGGCCGGCAAGTCTTTATTCAAGATGGAACTGCAGCAATTCTGGCTTTCCAAAGCTCAGGAGCACTTCGTGATTCTATTGCTTCAGGATTTATTGCTGTCGGGGATAGCCTCGAGATCACGGGTGAACTGACCGAATTCAGTACCCTCAAGCAATTTAGTCCTGTTGTCTCTTTTAGCAGAACCACCCGCGGCAATAAACTCCCGGCCTATCAGGTTCTGACTATCGCAGAAATCACTGCCAACGGAGAAGATTACGAATCAGAACTGGTTCGTGTGTTCGGGCTCTCATTTGCTAATCCTCAGAGCGGAAATTGGAGTACAAGCACAAATTATGATGTCACGGACGGAGTAAACACAATGGTTTTACGGACTCCCAGTGGGGGTGATAGTCCCCTGATTGGAGGAACACCTTTACCGACTGAACCATTTGTTTTTGAAGGGCCCTTAGGAACTTTTAACAATGTTTACCAATTGAGTCCCTGGGTTCCGGAAGACGCTTATAATCCTTATGGGATGAGCCTTTTCCACAACAATGATGCAGAGTCAAATATGCTGGGAGCTAGCGATACAGCTGGACCCCAGGATTTTGGAGGAGCAGCTTATTTTAAAAGTCTGGTAGATTCCCTTAGAGCAGCTTCAGCTTCAGATGGTATGGCAGTTGTAACTCTTACCTCCGGAGACAACTTCCTCGCAGGAAAAGAATTTGATGCCAGCCTAACGCGTGATCCTTCCCTTCCATTTTATGATGCAATTGTGATTGATAGCATCGGATATGATGCTCTATGTATCGGAAACCACGAGTTCGACTTCGGTCCAGATGTTTTGGCGGATTTAATTGGAGACGTTAGTACGGCCCCCTTCCTCAGCGCAAACCTGGATGTAAGTGGAGAACCTTCTCTACAAGCTCTGGCTTCTAGTGGCAGAATCGCCCCCAGAACTATCCTAACCAAAAACGGAGAATTGGTAGGAGTAATTGGAGCGACTACTCCTAACCTTCCTTTCATTTCAAGCCCAGGTCAGGTAGTAGTAAATCCAGATGTTGCAGGAGTAATCAGCGAACAAGTTGATAGCCTGAAAGCAGCTGGGGTAAATAAAATTATCCTGATTAGCCACCTGCAGGGAGTTGAAGAAGATACTGCTCTTGCAAGATCTCTCAATGACATTGATATTATCATCGCTGGAGGAGGAGACGAACTGCTTGCCAACCCAAGTGATATATTGATTCCCGGAGATAATAGTGATGGTCCTTATCCTTTGAAAGTTACTGATGTAGATGGCGATACTGTATTGGTTGTAACTACAGCAGGGAACTTTGAATACCTCGGCAACCTTGATGCTTATTTCTCAGCTCGGGGTGAAATCATAAATTTTGAAGGAGGGCCTGTTCGTGTGAGCGCTATTGCTCCTGATGCTGCTTTACCTAACCCTGGTCTTGTAGACAACGTAATTGATTCACTCCTACTCCACGTAGCGGAACTTTCAGCCACCATTCTTGCAAACTCAGAAGTTGAATTAGATGGAAGAAGAAGTACCGTACGTGCCAGAGAAGGAAATGAAGGAAACCTGATCGCTGATGCCTTGCTGTGGCAAGCAAATGCAGTAGCAGATGACTTTGGCGCTCCTCAGGTAACTATAGCCATCGCAAATGGCGGAGGTATCAGAAATGACAATATCCTTCCGACTGGAGATATTACGGAAGCAAATACTTTTGATATGCTTCCTTTTGGAAATAAGGTTACTATCGTAGAAGCCATTCCTCCTGCTCTCCTAAAAGAAATAGTTGAGAACTGTGTTTCTCGTGTTGATACAGGTAGTGGAACCGGAAGATTCGGGAACTATGCTGGTATGAAAATAGTATATGATCCTGCCGAAACTCGTCAATTGCTAAACAATGGAGTAGTTACGCAAGTAGGTAATCGCGTTGTTACAATTACACTGGATGATGGGACTCCCATCGTTAAAGAGGGAACCGTAGTAGCTAATGCTCCTACCATAAATATCGCTTTGCCAGACTTCTTGGCAAGAGGAGGAGATCAATATCCGACTGCTAACCAAAATATTACCCTTCTGCCAATCACTGGTCAGCAAGCCTTGAAAAACTACCTTACAGGACCGCTGGACAGTGTAATCAGTGAAGCTGAATATCCAGAAGGAGGAGATGGTCGTATTTTCGCCCTACCTTTCGATCCAGATAGTGTACTTACAGTAGAACAAGCCAGACTTTTCCCTAATGGAGATACAGTTACTATTCAAGCAGTAATTACTCGTGCGAAAGGAAGACTATCTCACCTACAGGAAGGAAGTTTCGCAATTGCCACTTTCCAAAGCAGTGGTGCATATAGAGACTCAATCGATGTTGGAGCAATCACCAATGGAGACATTGTTAAGCTCAAAGGCGAATTGGATGAATTTGCAGCTTCCAAGCAGTTTAGCCCGGTTATTTCTTTCGAGAAAATTTCCTCAGGTAATCCCTTACCCCCAGTACAGCCTATTAGTCTTTCTGATATCATTGGCCCTGGAGGCGAATTATATGAAAGTGAGTTGGTTCTTCTGAATGGACTTTCAGTTGCAAATAATCCAGGAGGAAACTGGAGTGATAATACCAGTTATGATATATTCGACTTAGTAGGTGATACGGTTGAGTTGAGAACTCCAGGAGGATTCGGATCTGATACAGATATCGACACCCAACCCATCCCAGCTGGAACCTTCGTCTATGAAGGTGTTATCAACAACCGCAATGATGGGTACAGACCTTTCCCGATAGATTCTACTGATATCAGAGCAGGATTTACCCTGACCATTCTGCACAACAATGATGCAGAATCTCAGATCGTTGATGCTGGCGGTGGCAGGGAAGAATTTGGAGGAGCTGCACGCTTCAAAACTGTAGTAGATCAACTCAAAGGAGAGGCAACAAGCCAAAGCCGTCCCTCTGTTATGCTTTCTTCAGGAGACAACTTCCTGGCAGGAAAAGAATTCAATGCTAGTTTGACGCGTGATCCTTCTCTTCCTTTCTATGACGCCGTAGTTGTAGATAGTATCGGATACGATGCCCTGGCTATAGGAAACCATGAGTTTGACTTTGGTCCTGACATCCTCGCTGATTTCATCAATGATATTTCTGTTACAATGCCTCCATTCCTCAGTGCAAATTTGGATGTAAGTGGAGAAGCAAATCTTGACGCATTGGCGACTTCGGGAAGAATTGCAAGCAGTGTAGTAATTGATCGTGGAAGTGAAAGAATCGGGGTTATCGGAGCAACTACTCCTAACCTACCTTTTATTTCCAGCCCAAGAAATGTAGTAGTTAGCCAGGATGTAGCTGCTGCGGTTCAAGCTGAAGTAGATGCCCTGTCTGGACAAGGTATCAATAAAATCATCCTGATTAGCCACTTACAGGATATCGGAGAAGATAGTGTACTTGCTTCTCAAGTAAGAGGTATAGATGTACTGATTGCTGGTGGTGGAGATGATCTTCTTGCCAATCCAGATGACCTGCTTATCCCTGGAGATTCACCAGAAGGTCCTTATCCAAAAGTTATTCCTGATGCTGATGGGAACAATGTATATCTGGTTACTACTTCTGGTTCTTTCAGATATGTAGGACAACTCATTGTGGCTTTTGATGATGCAGGAGAAGTAAGTATGATCAACCCGGGTAGTGGTCCTGTAAGGGTATCAACTATAGGACCTGATGCCGTAGTTGCCAATCAGGGTGTCCAAGAAAATGTTGTTGATTCAATTCTTGTTTCTATCGCTGGTCTCGAAGCCAATGTACTAGGGGTAACAGATGTTGCCCTTGACGGAAGAAGAAGCAGTATCCGTAGCATAGAAACCAATGAAGGAAATTTGGTTGCTGATGCATTCCGTTGGTATGCAAATGAAAATGCAGCAAGTGCGGGAGCACCCAATGTCCAAATTGCTATGGGTAATGGCGGAGGTATCCGTAATGACAATATCATTGCAGCAGGTTCTAACCTGACGGAAGCCACAACCTTCGATATCCTGCCTTTCACCAACTTCATCACAGTAGTAGAAGACATCACTCCTGCTCAATTCAAGTTTCTGGTAGAAAATGCAGTATCGAGAATCAACACAAACCTGGGCGGTACAGGTAGATTCCCACAAATATCAGGATTCACCTTTACCTATGACAGTACCCAAACTCCTGCCTTTATAAATGTAGATGGTACGGTAGCAGATTCTGGTTCGAGAGTATGTAGTATTATGCTGGACGACAGTACCATGATTGTAGATGGAGGATCTGTAGTAGCAGGTGCACCTACCGTAAACCTCGCTACTGTAAACTTCCTGGCAGCAGGTGGTGATCAGTATCCATTGGGAGATAATCCAAGAACGCTCCTTCCAGCTACCTATCAGCAAGCCTTAGCTGAATATATCGTAAATGGAATCAATGGCAGAGTAACCGCCGATGATTACCCAGAAGGTGGAGAAGGAAGAAGCATGATCATCAGCTCATGTGCAGCTACTGGAATTAGTGATTTGGAAGAATTGCTTGAGTTTAAAGCGTATCCAAATCCAGCCCGAGAGATGGCTACTTTGAGCTATAGATTAGAAAACACCGCAAATGTAGAATTGACGCTTATGACTCCAATGGGCCAACTCATCAAAACTCTGGTGAGCGAAGAGCAGTATCCAGGAGTTCAGGAAACTCAGTTCTCAGTTGCAGACCTGCCAATGGGCATGTACTTGATCCGTTTGGTAGTTGATGGACAGGTCGCTCTAAAGCGCATGACCATACTAGATTAAGGTAATATTTTTTATTACGGTCAATAATCATCGCCCCCTTCTGTTTACAGAAGGGGGTTCTTTTTTATAGAGATTTACAATAGGCCTTCCTCGACCAAAATATCGGCTATCTGATCCACTTTCCGGAAGGATTGTCCGTCTCCGAAATTGGCCAGGCAAATGATCGCTACCTCATCTTCCAGGAAATATTTGATTTGGCTGCTAATCCCCCAATCTCCTCCGTCCCAGGCAGCGATGGGTTTTCCATTGAAGTCTCCGATGTACAAACCAAAAGCCTGATTATTCCTTCCATGGGGAAAAGCTTCGGTACGATGCATGAGGTCGTAAAACGTTTGCCCTCCGAAACCTTTTGTATGGAAATTGATGCACCATTTGGAGAGGTCTTCTATGGTAGTCATGACCCCGCTTCCTCCATAATGAGGTGAAATTCTGGGATGCTGCATAAAGTCTCCTTTTTCCCCTACATAAACTCCACTCTCTCTATAGCCTTCTATGTTCTCTTTTGTCTTGAAATTGTAAGGTATAACTCTATTCCGGATGATTTGGGTAATGTCTGTGTGAATCAGGCTATTATTCATTTCCAGGGGCGAAAAGAGGCGTTCCTCCATGAATTGATCAAAGGGCATTTCACTCAGTTTCTCCACAATTTTTGCCAAAAGCATCCAGTTCACATTAGAATAATCCCATTTTTCTCCAGGCGTAAATTGAAGTTTCTCCTCAGCCAAAGCAGTCTTGATGCACTCATCTATGTCAAAATGTAGTAAGGTATTCCAGGATTGACCGGTAGGCCTATCCAATCGGTAGTAATCAGTGATTCCGCTACAATTATAAATCAGGTGTTTAACCAGAATTTCCTCTGGGTATTTTTTCAAAGCAGGAATGAAATCTTTTGCAGAACTCTCCAGACTCAACTTCTCTTCCATAATCAACAGAGCTACAGCTGCTCCCGTAAATTGTTTGGAAACAGAAGCTATGCTAAAAACGGATGTTGTTCCTATGGGAATTTGATAATCCAGATTAGCACTTCCATATCCTTTTCCATACAAAAGTTCATTGCCTTTGACAACTCCAATCGCATAACCCGGACTTTCGGCATTGTCATATTCCTTAAACAGTTTGTCGATTCGTTTCTGAACCTTTCCGTCAAGCTTGGCCTGACGCTCACTTTCCTTTACCTGACCCAATAATTTCTGCATGGACCAGTAGCCAAATGGGATTCCGAGAAGTAAAAAAACAATAAAAAGAATTCGGGAAGTAGCGTTTTTCATTGTGCATTATTTTGGTTTAAGGACACGATGTTCCTGCGAATGTTGCAAGACTTTATCCTTAGAATAATACACGGGAAAGAATTGATTTGTTGCCCAAAGTTCAAATAGATTTTTGTAGTAGGGACTGCGAATATCGCCGGATTGGCCGGGTGAATTCATACCCAGGCAATTGTCCCAATTTTCAGTGTCCACGATAAAACGGAAAGAGGCTCCTGAACGCTGATTGAGCCCATTACTGGTATTATTTACCGTTAAGCCATAGCCGCCTCGGGGATAAGGTCCGGCTTCAAAAACAGCTCTTAGAGAATCATTTACTGCCGCACTTAAAGGGTGAAAAATTTGTACATGCTTATTCTTTTCCTGTCCGTATTGCCACTTAGATTGGTCTTTGCCCAGCCTCTTCTCCAAAGTCTCTAAGGCAGTTGATAAGCTTTTCGTAAGTACCTTTTTCCGATCTGCCTCATAAAGCACCCAATCCATGGCTAGCTTCATTTGAGGATAGTATAAACTAACTCCCTGGAAATTTAGCAAAGCAGCTGGCACTTTGTTCAGGACATAATTTCTCCGAATAGCATTTTCCCATTCCACGTAAATAGAAGCAGTAACAGAACCCGGCTTCAACATATAATCCCAGTTCAATAAAGCTTCTTTGGCTGCATCCAGCTTTTCATCCGCCAGTTCGATATGTTTTAGCATGGGAATGAGCATCCGGGCAGGGATTGAAAGATAGTCGGTTTGATAAGCGGCCATATCTGTCATGCTATGCTTTCGTCCTCTATCAATCAATTCCGCCAGACGATCTCCTCTGTATGTATCTCCCCAACTGTAGCCAACCGCCTCCCAGTATTCATAATTTTTGGGAGTAACATCTTCATTGGCAGTGATGATGTAGCCATTTTCCGGATTATAAATATGAGCTTTGGCTTTGATAGGTAAATATCCATCCCATTCATATCGTCCATCTCCCGGTACAGGCACCATCCCGCTAAAGTTTCGGCGAATGGGGGCTATCCCAACTGCCTGCCATCCAATATTTCCTTCACGATCTGCCCAAATCATATTTTCTCCCGGAATATGACTGTAATTACAAGCCTCGCGAAACTCTTCCCAGTTTTTGGCCTGGTCCATCCTAAGACTTGCCAAATAAGGCGAACCTCCTACTTCCAACCAGGCACAACGTACCGCATAAGCCTTGTTTCTCTTTTCGTCTACAAATGGAACCGGCCCGTGAACGGTATACCTGTATTCTACTTTCTCCGGCTTTTGTCCCTTCACCTTGATCTCATCCTCAATGATGTGCATATCCAGCCACTGGCCTTTGTGCCAGTATTGGTTCTTGTTTTTGGGATTAATGTCATATACATACATATCTTCGCCATCCGTCCGATAGACCGTCAGTCCCCAGGCTCCATATTCATTATGACCAATAGAAATACCGGGGATTTCTGGCTCACCTCCTCCTATCACATTCCACCCTGGTGCTACCAGATGAGACATATACCTAAGCGAAGGTGCTGCCAGGGTCCTGTGTGGATCATTGGCCATAATGGGATAGCCACTTTGGGTTCTGCTTCCATCTACTACCCAATTATTACTTCCAATACTTTCCAGCTCTTCCTGTAAGAGGGCTTTTCTTTCTTTTTCCTGTAAATCCGCTATATATCTAAAAGCATCTTCGTCATTTCTCACTTCTGCAATGAGATCTTCTGGTTGAAAGATGACAGGCTTACGATAAGCATCATAGAGTTCGAGGATGTTTTCTGAAAGCATTTCCAGAGTTATAGATTCGTCCATATCCAATATGGGCTCTTTCGGATGAAACCAATTGATTTCACGGACTTTTTCCTCTGAAGCGAGTCTCACCATCAAGCCTGTTACCCATTCCTGACCGATGTTACCTAGAAGTCCCTGATGGCGAGAGATAACAACCGCTGGTGTCCATTTTTGGGGTTTGATCCCTAAAAGTGAGAACTCCAACGGAAGGAGATCAGGATTATGTTCTGTTTCTTCGATATAGGCATTTACGCCTTTTACAAAAGACTCTATGATCAGCTTTCCTCTGTCATGGTAATAATTCATCTCCTGGTCCATATCTCCACGGAACATGAATAATCTTGTGCCAATGTCTCGCTTCAATTCCCTGGGGCCTAATATCTCAGCTACTGTTCCCGTCGCCTGCCTTCTCCATACCTCAAACTGAAAGAGTCGATCTCTGGCAGCATTATAGCCCTGAGCAAAAAAGAGATCTTCTTCATTCTCTGCATAAATATGAGAGATTCCATAGGTATCCGTATAGATATTTACTTCGGCTTGAAGTCCCTCGATCGTTTGAGACTGGGAAAAAAGGAAAGAAAAAGCCAATAGGATTATTAGCGTAGTAAGTAGTTTTTTCATTTTGATAGTCTTAGAGAAATGAATCTACAAAATTGTATCCCTTAATTCCATCAGACTGAAATTTATTCACATGATTTAATGAATTTAGCCCGATGCAAGACTCTTTTTTCCTGGGAAACTTCGACTATATAATTTCCACAGTTTAAGGAAGAAATATCAAGTCGGTCCAAAGAGCTAATCATGGATGCTTGAGAAACAATTTGGCCCAGAGGATTGAAAATAACCATGTCATACTGAACTAAATCTGTATCTATAAGCAAGTAATCTCTGGCAGGGTTGGGATAAAGTTCCCATTGGAATTCGAGCTTTTCTTCTACAGAAACTGAATTACAAAAATCCAGACCTCCCTGCTCCAAATAATACAATTGCAGGAACTCAAGTATGGCAAGCCCCATGCTATCTGCAAATCTCTGGCGATCATTTTCCTGAAAACGAATACTCTGGTTACACTCCGCCTGGATAGCGTCTATACTTCCCCCTTCATGTGAACCATAACGACGTGTATTGTATCCACCGCTAAAATAGGCCTCACCATTTTGAGGAGCGGGGTCCAAATCGGAGGGTACAGAAGGATAATTTCTGTCCTCCAATAATGCTCCCAGACTTTGTGTTCCTCGCAGATAATAACTCAAGGGATGTGAGTGAGAATGACTGTGAGAAAGGACGAGGTTGCGAATACTTATTTCGCTCAAAAAACTGGAATCATTTAGGCTGCTATTAGGCATTCGCAATTCTGAGTCAGACAGCAAGTACCCCAACTCTATACGTTGAATATCATGTCCATGCCCATGTAAATCCAGAAAAAGTCCTTTCCCAAAGCTTTGCATGATTTGCGTCTCTGCAGAATCAATAAAAGCATGATAGGAGGCCCATGCAGCTTCGGCTTCAGGATTTGAGTCAGCAGCTTCTCCAATGGCCCGATTTGCGTCCAGTTTTTCTCTATGTAGAAGATTGATAATTAGGTGTGGATGACAACCTGATTCGGTTTGAATGGAAGCAGCGATTTCTCTTCCCAATTCCTGTGTGAAAGCATCTTTCACATAAACGCATCCGCTACAATCCCGATCCGGAATACTTTGGGGTTTTAGGTCCCCCCCATGAGGCACAGAAATAATTAAGGGAAGATTCCCCGGAATGTACTCAATATAATTATCAGGACTAAAATAGGAATTGCCGGGAATCAATTGGGCGGGGAGCTTTCCTAAGAAGGAAAAAGCCAGAAAAAAAAGAAAGAGTATTGAGGCAAATCTCATTAACCAGAGCAAATTAAAGACCGACAAGGTACATAAATAATTTATACTCGGGTAAGCCCGTATAGTTTCAGGGAGTGCTTCTTTCGTAAGAGAACTCTCCTATTTTCCCCTGTGACCAGGAGAAAAAGGTAACCTCCATATAGATATCCTCAGATATCAGATGAAGGACATAGGTATTATTTACTACATTTTGGGGTACGCCAACTGCGTCTCTGAAAGGTTTGAATTCCAGGGAATTTATTTCTTCTATTTGCCCTTCCGCCCATTCGGTATCTTTGGGGCTTATGGCCCGGGTCATCTGAGTTTCCTGCCTAACATTATAGATATGTCCCCCATTTATCCCCCGGCTTATCCAAATATTGTCGGTTATCCGATCCTGATTTTCTTCCAGATTGGGATCAGTATTGGGCTGCTTCTGAAAAAACTGTTTTTCACCCTTCCAGATTGTAATCAGGCGTCCATCCGGCCCTTCATCCAGATCTATCAAATCAATGGTTGCGGCAATCTCGAGCTCCCGATATTGGTTTTTAAGTAAAACCGTAGCTGTAATTGATTCCTGCTTTTCAAAATCAAAGAGTCTTTCATTAGCCACCCTCAATTCCCCACTTAATGAGTCTATCTCCAGGGCATTGAAAGGGGTCTGGTCAACAATAGAATAGCTAATTATTCCTCGGTTTGTGGTAGCCTGAATAAAGCCCAATGAGCTTTCATTCATTTGATTCTCTTCAACGGCCACCATAAAATCATTCGCCTCTATTTGGATCTCATACTCACTTCCTGCCCGATAGGTGCAGGCTGAAAGTATAAAAAAGGTGAAGAGTAAGTATAACCAAGGCTTCATTCGGGAGTTTCAATAGTCTTAATCAAAAAATGTTTGAGGAAATTAAATTTTTTACACACACTTCATCTAGCCGATACATCCAGTTCGATTTAGGATGGTAAATTCTTTTTATTAAAGAGAAAGTAGAATTTCTTATTAAGTTGGTTAAGGTTTAGATTAAGAAGAGAAGCCAGATAATTCCGGCTTCTCTTCGCTTTTCTAGTTTTTAGTAATCTCCGCCAATTTTTCGATCATTTAATCCCATTTCTTCTGGAAATTCAGGAAGGGATTTAGGTTGAGAATTAAATCTTTTCGCATCCGTAAGGCTATTCATAAAAGCGATTACGTCTGCGATCTCAGCTTCAGTGAGATTTAGATTGTCAAATGGAAGGGTTTGATTAGGAAGGTCGATTCCCATCCCTGATCCTCCTCCTATATTATAGAATTTCATTACCTCTTCCAGAGTCTTATATACTCCGTTATGCATATAAGGAGCAGTCAGTTCGATATTTCTTACTGTTGGGGTTTTAAACGCATATTTAAAAATATGTGCTCCTTCCTCCAGGGCTCTTCCATTTTTAATTCTACCCAAATCAGGATCAACCACTGCGTTTTCCCAAATAGGTTCAGCTGGGACTCCCAATACTTCTGACTCAGATTCTTTAAAGTCAGGAGGAACTGTACCATTGAAAACAGGTGCGAAGTGGCAGGTTCCACAAGCTGCTTTCCCCATAAAGATATTGAATCCTCTTTTTACAGCAGGGTCAATTTCCTCACTTTCTCCTCTCATATATTGATCAAAGGGAGAATTAAAGCTGCTGAGTGATCTCACATAAGCAGCCAAAGCAGCATTAAGGCTAGATCTATTCAGTTTATTGTTCGCAGGATAGTCAGGGAAAGCTTTTGCAAATAGCTCTCGATACTCTTCGCTTTTATCAAGCCTTTTCACAATCCCCACATAGGAGGTTTGAAATTCCTTGGCACTGATTACCACATGATCCATTTGTTTATCCAATTTTTGGGTAGCCAGGTCATGGAAATAACGATCAGCATAGACTGAGTTGATCAACGTAGGTGAATTTCTCTTTACAGTCCCTTTAAAGTCTGTAGCTATACTTTTCTTCTCACCATCTGTAAAAGCCATTTCTGGCTTATGGCAGGAAGCGCAGGAACGCTCCCCCGATTTAGAAAGTGCAGGATCAAAAAACAGGAGTTCTCCTAGCTCTTCACGCTCTTTATTGGGAATGCCTGAATAATAACTGGAATAGTATTCCGGATGAAAAAGGTCTGTAGAAAACAGACGCTTGTTCATATAATTTACTGGAAGGATATGCTGAGATACCTCATAGCGGGTTTCAATGCGAAGCGTCAACTGAGCATCCAGCATCAATCCGTAAAGTGGATCAAGGTAGGTACGGATAAAATGCATGCGGTCAAAGCTATCGAAATCCTGATTTGCTTTTAGGTATTCTATTCCTCCAAGGAGTTTTCCATTTAGTTCAGTTGCCAGATTAAGATTTAGTTTTTCCACAGCCTCCAGATATATTTGCATATACTGATTGACTTTAGAGAATGAGACCAGGGCATCTGGCAAAGCGTTTCCGGAAAGAGGTGTATCAAATCCGGATATGCCCAAACTCATGATACGAATCATTTGAGAGCGACAGGCTTCAAAAACCCTGCGGTCGGTTACCTTCATCCGATACCTCTGGAATTTGTAATAAATTCCCACCTCTATATCCAGCTTTTTAAACAGGTCTTGAATATCGGTTTCATTTTCAGCAATTTCTTCTGAAAAGATTAGTTCATCGAGGATCTGAATCCCAACAGGTTCTTTGGTAGCAACTTCATTTTCGGCTTGTGGATCCAGTTTAGGTAAGGGAGCACCATTAACTTGCAGCCAGTAGAACTCATCAGTTAGGTGCCCCATGATAGGTTCTACTTTCTTAAAAGCAGTTCTTAACTCAAGAAAGCTTTTTCTTAATTCTTCTTGATTCTTTGCCTGGCTTAACTCAGATACTTTGCTTGCACTTTCCTTGATGGCCTGGTGAAAGCTGGTTAATTCTTCCAGATAATCCTGCTTAATCAGGATACTGGGTCTTTCGGTTGCAGGAGGAGAAATGAAAGCGGGCAGCACAATGAACAGGCCCAATGCAACTATACTTACTACGATATATTTTAGTGCTCGTTTCATAGGTTTCTCTTAGCAAGATTTAGATTAGGAAAAGGCCCGATTACAGAAATAATCGGGCCTGATATATTTTTCAAGAAAGGTGTTATTCGATAACAACTCTCCAAACAGTAGGTCCGTTCAGATCACGAAGCAGGTAGGTACCAGCTGTAAGATCCGTAACGTCCATAGTTTTTGATTCACGTACAACGCGTACACGACGACCATCGATAGTCAACAACTCAGCGTCGATTTGCTCACTGAAGTGTAGCTGACGAGCCACTGGGTTAGGGTAGATAGAGAATTCAGGAGCATTGTCCAGATCTCTGATAGAAGTAGCGATCGCATCAACTTTGTCCCATCCGTGGATAGCGAAAGTCAATGAGTGGTTGTATGGGAATGGGTTTGTAGAAGATGGGTGCTGGCTATTAACCAGAAGTGTCTTTCCATCAGGAGTTGGGCAAGCACCAGTGATCTCAGCACCAATAACTGCAGAAGTAACGTAGATCAAGTCTTCAGTAGTTGGGTTAGGAATACTAGTGTCAAGTAGGTACAACTCACAGTTACGGTTGTTAGTGATGTCCTGAGGAACACGACCGTGAGTACGACCGTTCAAGTCTTCATTGATAACAAGGTAAGACTGATTTCCGATCATCATTACGTTAAGACCATCTGGGTTAGATAGGTGCTTTTCAGGATAAACATCTAAAGAAACAGTGTCAGTCAAGAACTCAGGACCACCTTCGATGTAAACATAGTTAGTGTCCATAGCTGGATCATATGCCCAGATACGTCCATACCAGTCATGGTATCCCGCATCGTTAGGAGAAGAGAATCCTTGTCTAACTGCATTTTGAAGTGTGTAAGGATCGTGTACAGCACCTTCAGCGTTCTCGTCAGCCCAACGGCCACCAGGATTATCACGTCCAGTTTCAGTCCAGTATACTTTTCCAGAAGTAGTATCTACTGCAACCCATTCGATACGGTTGTACATAGTAGCACCAGCAGCCACCGCCTGATCAGGAACGCTAAGGAAACCAGTTTTTGTATCAGCAGAAACTTCGATCCATTTGTCAGCAGCATCATGCTTGTATACATAAAGACTACCAGAAGTGAAATCTCCAGGAGTATCAGCGATAAACTTTGTCCAGAAAGAAGGAGTAGCATCAACACCCAAGTAAACAGTTTGGTTGTCAGGCATTACAGTTCCTCCTTCAAATCCCATTTTACCCCAGTTGTACTGCTTACGGATTGCAACAGCTTCACGTGGATCGATCTCAACCATGTAGTTGTAGTTCTCAAACTTCTTCAACTGGATTCCATCGTAGAAAGGGTAGTTTGATGGGAAAGTAGTACCGATGGTGATGTCAGAAGTATCACGGTCAGCAATGCTAGTGTTGCTAGAACGGAACCACTCCTCAGCAGTCCAGATACGTCCGTCAACTACAGAAGTAATACCTCCACAGTTCATACCCGTTTCTCCAACAGTGTTTACGAAGTCTACGTTGAAGAATTGTCCGCTACGTCCGTCAGCAAGTGTTTGGTCAACAATGACCAGGGTATCAGTAGAAGGGTCTCTTTCTACTTTGAAAACTGTCATACCACCACCATCACCAAGGCTATCGTTAACTTCGATACGCTCGTGGTTTACAGAAATCCATCCCAAACCATCCTCAGAGTCAGTAGCTGGAGTGAATCCGATGAAGTCATTCCACTCTTTAGCGAAAGTTTCGCCAGCATCGTTTCCATAAGTTGCAGTTGTTTGAACTCTGTCAACTCCTCCTACGAAAAGAATCTGAAATTTCAATGGGCTTTGTGGCATTCTAATAGTTCTGTTAGTAGCAGAATCATGTGCAGGCACAGGCTCAGTATACAATGACATATCAATCTGTCCAAAAGACATAGAGACTGACAAAATCATCATAGTAATAAGTGAGTAAATCTTAGTCATGTTTTTACTAATGGTTAATGAATAGATTAGGCTTTTTTCAACATGCTCAAGTAGTCAAACTGCTATGAAGTCAGGGTGATTGATATCTTAAATATCATATATCCTCAAGTATTTAGAATAATTCTAAACAACAAAAAATAGCAGCTTTCCAAGCTTACAACACTCAGTAATCAGAAACTTTTCCAGAATAAAATAACCAAAAACACAACTAGCACAACTAGCTAAATTTCAGACTTTTACACATCTCAAAATTGCTTAATAAAGTATCCCATTAAAAAAACATATTGATAGAAAAAATCAAACAAGAAATAGGCCCTGGGAACTTATAAAACTTTCAATCAGCTCGTCACTTTTTAACTTTCATTTCATGCACTCTTTACACTAGGCCTTTCACTTTCATATATAAAACATATGAGTGCACGCATATGCGACGAAAGTGGGGAGAAATGCCTGTAATATGGGATTTCGAGTTAATAGTTTATTAATCCAAAATATCAAAATCATGCTTCGTAGAGACTCTTGGCTTCATATAAAGCTTCAAGTGAACGGTCCACATGAGACTGATTTATGTAGGTTTGACCAATGACCATCCGGTAAACATAAGCTCCCTTTAGCTTGGTGTGAGAGACAAATACTTTGCCCTGAGAGTTAAGAATATCGAGTAGTTTCTCGTTGGCTTCATTGAGTTCTTTTTCAGACATACCTGGCTGTCCTGTGTAGCGAAAGCAGGTAAAATTCAGAAAGGGTTCAAGCATCAGCTCAAAAGAATTACTTTTTCTTATTTCCTCAGCAAAATATTGATTAAGAGAAAGGTGAGAACGTAATCTTTCCTGAATGCCTTCCAGTCCAAACCCCCTCATCATAAACCATAGTTTCAGAGCTCTGAATCGTCTTCCCAAAGGCACTCCCCAATCCCGATAATCATTTACCAATCCTCTAGTCCGAGTTTTCAGATATTCAGGCAATATTTCAAAGGTCTTAAGAAGTACTTCTACATCTTTTACAAAATAGACGGTGCAATCAAAATTGGTGAAAAGCCATTTATGAGGATTGAAAACAAAGCTATCTGCATCTTCTATCCCTTCTATCATCCAATGATATTCTGGAAGCAAAAGGGCAGAACCCGCATAAGCTGCATCTACATGCAACCAAACCTCATATTTTTTACAGATAGCCGCTATGTCCTTTATTGGATCTACCGCAACTGTTCCAGTCGTTCCCGTCGCAGCTATTACACAGGTAGGCTTATATCCTGTTTGTATATCTTCTAGTATTTGCTTTTCCAGTTCAGCGGGGACCATAGCCATCTTTTCATCTACCGAAATCTTTTTCAAATTCTTTCTTCCTATCCCTGCGATCACGACTCCTTTTTCTATAGAGGAATGGGTTTCTGAAGAACAATAGATGCGCAGATTATTAGGGACTCCTTCTTCATTGGATTGGAAATCTGTGGCGACTTCCCGAGCTGTAAGGATGGCAACCAGTGATGCAGTAGAAGCCGTATCCTGGATAACTCCTTCAAAATTTGCAGGAATACCCATAGTCTGTCGCAGCCATTCCATCATGCGTTCCTCAAGTTCCGCAGCGGCAGGAGAAGTATCCCAGATCATACATTGAGCTCCAATGGCAGAAGTGATAAATTCTGCATAGAGAGATTCTACCGAGCTATTGGCGGGAAAGTATGCGTGAAAATTGGGATGCTGCCAATGTGTTATTCCCGGCAAGATGATTTCTTCAAGATCTTTGAGCATATCCTCTAATGACTCAGCCTGAATAGGCATGCTATCTGGAATTTGTTTGTAAATATCCTTGGGCTGAACCTTGGATTTAACGGGTAAATCTTCGAGCTGATCGAAATAGTTCTGAATCCAGTCAATGACCTGAGGCACATGTTTTTTGAAGTCCTTGCGATCTATCATTCGGTGATTTCTGTTTTGGGCTTAGTTATGCAAAAAGAGCTTGCAAGATATACATCCTGCAGGCCCTTATCTTATATTTTTTGGATTAAGTTTTTCTAAAGAAAAGTCAGGATTTGGGAAATTCCATAAAGTCCCGTTCTATGCCTCGGGTCCTCAACCAATCTCTCAATCCAATGCCTGTACCTGCAGGCCAGGGCTGAACTTCCTCAATGGGCACAAGTTTGTAGCCTGTTAATTCAGATTCATCAATAACGATTTCCCCTTCCTTTGCTACCACATGGTATACCATAAGGATTTGATTCCTTCTGTAAAATTTATACATACCAACAAAACTGCCTATCTCAGCATCAAGGCCTGTCTCCTCCTTTACTTCTCTCAATACAGCTTCATCCGGCTCCTCTCCCCTTTCCAGAAAACCTGTTACCAGCGCATACCAGGATTTTGGCCATCCGATACTTTGTACCAGAATTAAATGACCATCTCTTTCAACAATTGCACAAACTACCGGAATGGGATTATTCCAGTATACAAATCCACAACTTTTATCTGGACAAACTTTCCGGAGTTGACCGCCCCTTTCTTCCTCGAGCAGAGGTTTGGCACATTGCGGGCAAAATATATAGTTTTTCAGCAAAATGACTTATAATTAATGAACAGCTTTAATTGGATAATCTTCAGGGAACCCTCCAAATTGTTGTAAATGATGGAGGCAGTGTTTATAGTGAAATCTTTCCCAGGCCTCAAAGCCAATCTTGCCAAAAACCGGATGTAGAATTTCAGTTCCGGGATTTTCCTCATGAAATTTATAGAAAGCACCCATGGCTGAGAGGAGTTTACTTTTTGCTTCGTCCAAATTAGCGAAGCGCAAATCCATTAAACCATCCTCTGGTACCCCTACAGCTTTGAAATTTTTCCAGAAAGGCTCATCGGTATGTAAAAATGCCCTCACTTCTGGCAATTTATCGTCCGGAGTAATACATGGCAATCCGACTTCTTTTCTTCCGAGATAAAATAGAGCCCCTAAATGTTCGACCATATGTTGGGGAGTCATGATCCCAAATCTGGCCTCACTATTTTCATCAATACGAACCAGGGCTTTAGGGATTTCTTCTTGAATAAAAGTACGAGCAGTAGACATGATTAGAAAGGTTTTCGTTTTACTCAAAACTAAGCTTTATTGAATAAAAGAAAAGCCTTCCTCTTCTTTTCTATGACTTATTAAATTAGTTTAAGCCAGGGCAATAGGCCCAGGGAACATGCTTGAAAGCTATGTATCAGGATAGCTACTGATATTCTGCCAGAATATCGGTCTACCGACAAATAGGACTGAGACTTAGCAAAAGTACATTTACCTTTGATAAGGATAGACTAGCTCAATCCTGTTCCTCCAAATTTCACCTGCTTTTTCTGATCTGCGGGAAGGAGTTCGCAAAGGCGATTGATACAACTTCTCAGCTTCTCGTCATGATTATTTTGCATGGCATGATTCCCTTCACGGATCAATTCATTGGCTTGATGAGGATGGGTAAAACCTCCATAATTCCCAGCCGCCAAATCCTTAAAAAATTCTCGGATAAAGCGAGGATGTTTCCAGCGGACTTTCCAATTGTGCTTGCGCACTTTAGAGATCAGTTCACGGATTTTAATAGAACTGTTAGTGGCCAAAACCGACTTTTCCTCAGAGATAATCTTTTTATAGGTCTCTTCATCTTCTTCTTTGGGAGGGTAGGCCATAAAAATAAATTCCATGAATCGCTTAGACTCAAAGTATTCATTCTTCACCCGAATGACCTGCTTTTCACGGGTAAGTTCGTCTACCTTTTGAGCAAGCTTACGCTTTTGGTCCTCAATCTGGTATTTATTGTCCGTTATATCGTCTTCACTCATCTCTTTGGCATTGTCAGCCAATTCGAGGAGTTCAAATTCCATATCTACCAATTCCTGAGCCGTTTCAAAGTTGCTCTGTGATTCTGCTTCGGCGATTTCAGAACGAATTTTTTCCGCCAGCGCATAGAGTTCTTCTACCAGACGAGGCAAATTCACCCTTCTTTCTGTCGGATTGAATTGGTCCTCATACTCCTGATCCGTCATCATGAGATAAGTATTGATACTCAGATCCCGAGACTCTGATATTTCCAGGCTTATTTCTACATCTGATCCTCTTACCAAATCGCGATTCAAATCTTCACCTGAAATCGAAATAAAACCGATAGGCTGAGTAGTTGCCGGAAGAGCAGATGAAGGGCCCTCCAGAATATTGATAGTCAGTCGTTCAGAAGAACCTTTAGAAATGGTTCGACTGATCTGCTTTACAATGGTCTTTTTTGCTGGAAGGATGGTGTTTTTTTCGAATATGACCTCAAGTATGGTGGTATTATTCTCGACATCATCTATTTCGATACAGATATCATTAGGCAGCGGTTGGCCAACAACAGCATATTTCCCCTGACTTATCCCAATTGTCTCTGCATCAGTAATGATTGGATTATTTTGGGCATCGAAAACCTGCAAATTAAATTCATTATAAACCCCCTCCACCAAAGGAAGATCGACCTGGATTTGTGCTTCAAGTTTTACCAAGCCAGTATCAAATCCACCATCCATTCTTTGGATGCGGTAAAAGAGTCCCTCAATTTCGTCCTCAAAGCGAGCAATAAAATACTCTTCTTTCTCCTTACTGGCCTTTTCATAAGCCATTTTTACCTTTAGCTGAATATCTCCGGGCTGGTCTTCAGCCTTCTTTTTAGCAGATACATTTAAACTTGCCCCATAAAAAGCAGCTCCAACCGCTACAACCGTAGTTGGATCAGCCTGGGTATTTACTTCTACTTTAAGCTTTTTAGCAACCTGTTCCCGAACATAAGGAATATAGGTCGACCCACCCACCATTAACACAAACTTAAGGTCAGCAGCTTTAATTTGATTTCTTTTAAGTATGCGGCGGGTGAGTGTCAATGTTTGTTTGATCTTCTTTTCGATCAATTCTTCAAATTCTTCTCTCTTAATCTCTACTGATAGTTGGAGCTCTTTCCCTTTATCATCCTCAAAACTAAATTCTATTTCGCTATTGCTTTCTGTCGAAAGTTCGTGCTTTGCATCTTCGGCCAAACGCAGAAGTTTCAAGTAAAGTGCATTGTATTTACCGCTGGCACTTTTCATTTCCTTTTTTAGGCTTTTGAATTTGCCTTTCTTCTCCATTTCCGGAACCACCAACTTTTCTACTATAGCCTGATTGAAATCATCGCCTCCCAGGAAGTTATCTCCTTCATGGTCGACAATCCTCATTTCTCCATCCTGAATTTTAACTAAGGCTACATCAAAGGTACCCCCTCCTAAATCGTACACCAACCATTGACCTTCTTCAAAGTCTCCTGCATGGTCCTGATTGGCATAAGCCAAACTTGCAGCTATAGGTTCCTGAAGCAATCTGACTTCAGAAAATCCTGCTCGGAAACCTGCCTCCTTGGTCGCGTTGGACTGTATGGTATCGAAGGAAGCTGGTATGGTGATAACGGCTGCATCCAGTTTAGCTCCGTTTTGTACAAATGTTTTTAATTCCTGTAATACAAAAGCAGAAAGTTGAATAGGACTCAAGCTTTCTTCCCAATCTTCAGGTTTCCAGCTTTCGGTAGTTCCCATTTTTCGTTTGAAACTACTGATTACTGAATCAGGAGATTGGAGGATATATTCTCTTGCTTTATCTCCCACAATGATCTTTCCTTTGCGGAAAGCAATGACTGAAGGTAAAGTATCTCTTAGGCTTATGGGATGCTTGCAGATTTTCACCTCTCCTTTGTGGAAATATGCTAGAGCAGAATTGGTTGTACCGAGGTCTATGCCAAATGGGATCATGTATATATAGAAATCTGTGTCGTATAAACTTATTTTTGGGTATCCTTCTGTGCGACTATTACAATGGCACGCTGGATGATTTTTATAAATCCGTCTTCTTCAAAGCGTATTATGGGCTTGAGGGTTTCCTGTATAAATAGATTTTCCTCTGAATCTCCACTTATACTCGCCTCACAATCTGTTCGTGTTTCATCATAGGCTTCGCCCGTAGGATCGTAATAACTCAAGCCCAAAGTTTCCCACGCGGCTCTGATCCGGCGGAAATTACGATCGAGTTTTGGGCTTTCTGATTGAGCGTTTATCTTCTTTTCAAGATCAAATACCTGATTGATAATCAGTATGTATTGTTTCAGTACGGAATCGTTCATCCAGAATGCCTTTATGAGTTTTACTTATCCTGCAAACTAAAGTTACAGGATTGTGGGGAATAGTATCAGTTGTTCCTTGAAATCTTACCATTCACGAAAGTGCTTATAGAGAATGGTATCGGGCTGCTTAATTTAGGATTGTAATACGACCTTAACAAGCGCATGAAAGCAATCGCGGTCTGCCCATATGTAAACAAACCCTATCTTTTCATTCTTTTCTCTCTGCTCTTTTTAAGTTGCGGGGATAGTGCTATTACAGAAAATAATCGGTTAAGAGAAGAGATTTCAGCACTTAGTAAAGAAATTCAATTTATCCGCGCAGAAAATGCTCGTTTACGAGAGTTAAATGGAGAAGAACTTCAAATAGGTTTTGAGGTTCAGATAGCTGCATTTAAGGAATTCAACCTCCATGCCTACTCAGATGAGCTTGTGCGTTTTCACGAAAAAAAGGGCTTTGATTACAACAAATATGTCCTAGGGCAATTTAGCCACTTTGAAGATGCTGAAGCCTTTTTAAAAGATGTTCAGCACATGGGTATAAAAGATGCCTTTATCGCAGGCATTGTTGATGGGAAAAGAAGTAGTATTCCTGCAGCAAGGATTGCAGCAAGAAAGTATTATGGATTTGATGCGCTTGATAAATTTGCTTCAGATGAAAGTTCCGGGTGGGATTGAGGTGTATTGAACCCTTTTGCTGCAAGCCCCATTTCCCTCAATGCGCAGATTAATGGAAATGTGCGTTGGGTCAAAAAGTAAAAATAGATTAGGAGTTGTCACCCTTATTTTTTTACCCAAAAAAATCTGCGTAGCGCGCAGAAGGCTTCAAGAAGCCCTATACGCCTCAGCCGTTTCTTTCAACAAATTCCGAATTGAACTATACTCCAGTCCCAGTTCCTGAACTTTTGCACCATCGTAGGCACGCGATAGCATAGCGCTTCGCATACTCTCTAAAGAAATGATCGGAGGCCTTCCCGTTATTCTTGAAAGCAGTTCTGACAACCTTCCTACGATTAGAGTAGGATATTCCGGCAATCGCAGAGAGGGAGGCTTTTTCCCCAGATCCTCTGCTATCCAACTAAAAATATCTTTAAAGCTAAGGTTTTCGGCCGAAAGCAAGTAGCGACTTCCGTTTTCTTCTTCTGTATTCAATAACAAAGAAATGGCTTTTGCTACATCTTGGGCGGCTACAAAACCGTTAGCTCCCGGATTATAAAATCGAAGCCCTTTATCTACTATGCTAAACATCTTGGGAGTTCCCTCCTCCCATTGATCATCCGGTCCCAGAATGACAGATGGATTTACCATAACGGCTTGTAGACCCTCCGCTATTCCTCGATAAATTTCCAGTTCAGCTTTGTATTTGGATTTTGAGTACCAGGAATTCCTCACTCCAGCTGACCAGGGGGTATCTTCTGTGATAGGACTTCCATCTTCCGTAATACCAATAGCTGCAATTGAGCTGACATGCACTAATTGACGAATTCCCGCATCCAGACAGGCATCCACCACATTGGAAGTACCCTGCACATTGATCTTGAGAATTTTGTATTTCTCCTTTCGCCAAAAGCTCACATAAGCAGCGGCATGAACCACCTGATCGATTCCCTTCATTGCTTTCTCCAAAGAAAGTACATCCAGGATATCTCCCTCGACCACCTCAACCATCGGAGCCCAGTCCGGCAATTTTCTTGAGGCAGCATTGCGAACGATTAGCCGAAGCTCATGCCCTTCATTTAGTAGCTCCCGCACAATATGCTTGCCCAAAAAGCCTGTTCCTCCAGTGATGAGTATCATAAAATCCTAAGGTAGCTCAAAAATGCTTTTTTCACATTCCTCCAAAATTGAGAAAAAATATTTAATTGCATCATGGATTTGTCGGTATTTTTTCAAGCAGCGGATTTAGACAGGGAAAAAAAGGAATATACAGTGGGCCAATTGGGTGCTCGAATTCGAGATCTTAGCCATTGGGAGGAAGCAGATATTATCATAATGGGGAATCTGGAGGACCGGGGAAATAAAGCCGGCAAAGACCTTTCACAAGCAGCTGATAAGATCAGGGAAAAGCTCTATAAGCTTTCTTTGCCATATTCAGACATAAAGCTAGCTGACTTTGGCAACCTTAAACTAAAAGAAAGTATAGAGGCACATAATGAGATGTTTGCCTATGTTTTGCGGATCCTTTTGGAGCAGAATAAACGGGTACTAATCTTGGGAGGCGATCAAAGCATCACCTATGGACAGTATCTGGCTTATGAGGATAGTGGGAAAGAAGTGGAATACGTACATATAGATTCCAGCTTTGATTTGGAAGATGCCGAAAGGGGCTTTCATGATGCTTCCTTTAACCACCGCATCTTTTTACACAAACCCAATTTCCTCTTCAATTACTCAAATCTGGGCTATCAGCGCTATTTTGTATCCGAAACGGAGATTGATACGCTCAAGTCTTTGAATTTTTCTGCCTTACGCTATGGAAACATATCTGGTAATGCAGAATATACAGAGCCCTATATGAGAACGGCGGATATGCTAAGCTTCGACTTTTCTGCTGTAAAGGGTACAGAAGCACCAGGAGCCAATCGGATCTCTCCCGGAGGTTTTTCTGCCATGGAAGCTTGTCAAATGGCCCGATATGCAGGCCTTGCCTATCACCTCAATAGTTTTAGCCTGAGCCAATTCATTCCCGAGCAGGATAAACTGGACCAAACAGCTCTATTGGGGGCAATGATGTGCTGGTACTTTATGGATGGACATGGAAGCCGTCAGGATGACTTTCCCCGAAAAGACAGAAAGAATCTCCGGAAATATGCGGTTCAATTACACGCTAGCATCGAAAAAATCAATTTTTTCCAACATAGAAGTAGCGGGAGATGGTGGATGGAAGTTCCCTATGATTTAGCCAATGGTAAGAAATCCAAACCATCGAGGATGATCGCCTGTAGCAAAGAAGACTATGAATTTGCCAAAGGAGATGATATCCCGGAACGCTGGTGGTTGACCTACAACAAGCTGGAGAAATAGACATTTGCCATAGAAGTTCACCAAATTACTTGATAAAACATACAATATGAATTCACAGCTCAACGATGAAAATCGGCAGATGTGGGAAAGCAATGCTGACTTCTGGGATGAAAAGATGGGATTGGAAGGAAATAGATTTCACAACGAACTCATTGCGCCTTACACCTTGGATTATCTCCATATTTCTTCCGGGGATAGGATGCTGGATATAGGGTGTGGAAATGGAATATTTTCCAGAAAAATGGCGGCAAAAGGTGCGCAGGTAGTTGCCTTTGATTTCTCCCCTCAGAACATTGAAAATGCCCGCGCCTATCCATCCAATAATATCACCTATCAGGTATTAGATGCTACAGACAAAGACGCATTATTGACCTTAGGGAAAGCCTCATATGAAGGGGCTGTTTCCAATATGGTCATTATGGATATTCCTGTTATAAAACCCATGTTTGAAGCTACCTATGACTTACTCAGGCCTGGGGGTGCTTTTGTATTTTCCTGTATGCATCCCTGCTTCAATTTGAGCACCCATGTCGAACTCAAAGAGATCAAAGATGTAAATGGCCGATTGCATGAGGAAAGCTTTGTTAAAGTCGGTGAATACATCAAAGACAGTCGAACTACCGGAGAAGCAATTATTGACCAACCCGTTCCCCAATACTATTTCCATCGTCCCCTACAAAAGATTTTTCAAATTGCTTTTGAGGCAGGTTTCGTATTAGATGGATTTAAGGAGCCGGTTTTTAGCAGTAAAAAAGAAAAATTTTTCCGAGAAATCCCTTTGGTCATTATTTGCAGGATGCGGAAAATGAAATAAAATCCATTAAGTAGCTCTCACAAAGCTTTTCACTAGCTTTCTGTTCCTTAGAAAAAATCAGTTGTACATGCGCACCTTACTTCTTAGTCTGCTTTTACTAATTCTCTATTGTTTTTCCTTTGGACAGGAAAATTTCTTTTACAATCCCAATAACCGCTACTCTTTAGGTACCGAATCCAACCGAACTTCATCGGTAAGTGCGGGAGATTTGGATGGAGATGGAGATGTGGATATAGTCGTAGCTAATGGACGGCATTGGCCGGAGCAAAATCGAGTGTACCTCAATTCGGGAGATGGGAGTTTTACGGTTGCCTATGATTTGGGAAAATATCGTTCGACGACTTATGCCGCAGAATTGGGAGACCTGGACGGTGATGGAGACCTCGATGTGGCAGTAGCCAATGATGATGCCCCTAATCGCCTCTTTTTTAATGATGGAAAAGGGAATTTTACAGAAGGAAGTCATTTTGGCTTTGAGTATGCACCCAGCCGAAATCTAAATCTCAATGACCTGGATCAGGATGGGGATTTAGATATTCTGATTACCAATAGAGGTCAAGTCAATGAAATTTGTCTGAATGATGGAAAGGGAAATTTTGGCGAAAGTATTCCCTTTGGTAATGAAGATGATTCAACCATAGATGTCGCTATTGCTGATCTGGACAATGATGGTCAAAAAGACCTCATACTGGCCAACAGAGACAAACAGCAGAATTTCATTTGCCTTAACCGCAAGGTCAATTTTGATAGCCGTATCCCCTTTGGAACAAGTAATGATGAAACTCGTTCAGTTGCGGTTGCCGACTTCAACCAGGACGGAAACCTGGATATTCTATGCGGAAACATCAGAGAAGCCAATCGCATTTATTTTGGAGACTCTGAACTGAATTATACCCAAAGTCTTGAACTCGATAGTACAGAAGAGAGAACTTTCAGTATTCTTTGCGAGGATTTTGACAAAGATGGAGACATAGATATAGCTCTCGCAAATTCCGGAAATCCCAATGCCTATTACCTGAATTCTGGCAAAGGCAAAAGTTTCCACCGGCTTGTATTCGAAGAAGGCAAGCACGACACCTATGACATCATCTATGCCGATTTGAATGGCGACGGATATGCGGATCTCGTAGAAGCCAATTCGGGCTTCCTGAATCTGTATTACCTAAACAGAATTGAATACTTCCGGAGGAGGAAGGAATAGTGTGTTCATGTGTTCTGGTATTCTCATGTTCTTGAAGAAATCAATGGGATGGTGTTGTAGTGTTTTGGTGTTGTAGTTCGACTATTCCAACACTAAAACACTACAACACCTCTTTGAACTACTCGAACACCTGAACACCAAAACACCTCCCCAACCTTGTCGTATGATTGACAAAGGCTCATTTAGGAAAAACTATATTCTTGAGAAAGAAGTATGACAAGCAGCGGGAGCTGTGAATCCATTTATTTTCAGGAATACATTATGTACAGGAATAGTTTCAAGTTTTTCTTCCTCCTCATCTTCTTCTTCATGCAAAGCACTTCCTGTACTTCGCAGGGACAAAATATGAGTAGAAGTCAATTGGATGGAGCTGATCTTTTTCTGGCTTTGTCGGGAGATAGAAGCAGAAGTAGTCAGGACGTAATTTTAGAAGAGATCGCGGAAAATTGGCAGCCGGGATATGAGATCATGGCCTTAGAAAGCATTTATTTGCTCAGGGACTATCGACTGGCTTCTGAATTGTGGGGCCTACTGAGTAAAAAAACAGGCAAAGTCTATGGAGCTGATTTTGATAAATGGTATGATTACTTCTGGAACAAGGATCAGAACATTAGCTCTTCCTATGCGGATTTCAAGGCTTTGTTGTACAAACGTATAGACCCAAAATTTGAAAAATACTTCGCAGGCAGACAAAATACCGCGCTAATCCGACTAGACGAAGTAAGATGGGGAGGAGTGAGACAGGATGGAATTCCGCCTTTGAGAGGGCCTGAAATGATCTCAGCAGATGAGGCCGATTATCTGGATGATGATAATATCGTCTTTGGGATTGAAGTAAATGGAGATGTTCGAGCTTACCCCAAACGAATTCTTGCCTGGCATGAGATGTTTGTAGATGAAGTTGGCGGAGTGCCCGTAGCCGGTGTGTATTGTACCTTGTGTGGAACAGTAATCCTTTACAATACCGAATATGAAGGCGTAAAGCATGAATTAGGGACCAGCGGTTTTTTATATCGCTCAAATAAACTTATGTATGACAGAGCTACCCAATCTCTATGGAATACCTTGCAAGGCACTCCCGTAATAGGCCCTTTGGCTGGCAAAGGAATTGAGTTGGAATTTATGAGTGTGGTTACCACGACCTGGGGAGAATGGAAAGCTCGTCATCCAGAAACAAAAGTACTTTCTCTCAATACGGGTCATAGAAGGGATTATGGAGAAGGAATAGCTTATCAGAATTACTTTTCAAGCGATGAGCTTATGTTCACGACTCCTTTTAAGGACCGAAGGTTGAAAAACAAACAAGAAATACTGGCACTTCGCTTTGGAAAGGAACAATTAGCGATTTCGACCAAGTTTCTCAAAAAGCGTCCGATCTATACCGATAAGCTAGGGGGACAGGAAGTTTTAGTACTGACAGATAGAAGCGGGGGAAATCGGGTCTATGATCCGAAAGGAATTACTTTCGCCTCTTATGATGGATTATCAGATTTGGTAGATGAAAAGGGAGTTAAGTGGAAGTTGGAGGAAAGTCAGCTTGTAGCTGCGGATGGGAGGAAGTTGGAGCGATTGCCCTATCACCGAGCTTTTTGGTTTGGATGGTTGGCTGCATTTCCTGAGACGAGACTGGTGAAGTAGAATTAACCCTAAAAGAATGGCATCCAGGACACCTTGTTGATTCCGAGATGTCAAACTTTTTGTTTAGCCAGTGTGTTAACCTAATGACCTCCTATCCTCTTTTTTTCTTAGCTTCGTTGGCTTGATCCAATTAAAAAACATATCCAAAGCCTTCAGCAATCAGTCCATTTTGGAAAATATCTCATTAGAGATTAGAGACGGTAGTCGGTTTTGTCTATTGGGAGGAAGTGGTAGTGGAAAGTCGGTTACAATAAAGCTGATTCTAGGCCTGGAAGAATTAGACGGTGGGGAGCTTCTAATTGATGGGAAATCAACCCTGGACTTCAAGCCGGAAGACTGGCAAGAATGTTTATCCAATTTCGGAGTAGTATTTCAGGGAGCTGCCTTGTTCGATTCCTTAAATGTACTTCGAAATGTAGGGATCAAACTATTTGAAGAGCGGCAATACGGCCTTCCCCAAATCGAAGCCCTTGTGGTTGAAGCTTTGGAAGCTGTAAACCTTGGGGGCGATATTCTTCAAAAATACCCGTCACAACTTTCTGGAGGAATGAAAAAGCGTGTAGCCATCGCCCGAGCTATTCTACACAAACCCAAATATCTTGTGTATGATGAGCCAACGACCGGACTTGATCCTATAAGTGCAGCGGTTATAGATGATTTGATCCAAAAACTTTCAGAAGAAAGTGATCGCACCTCCATCATCATCACTCATGATATGCATACTGTTGAGAACATAGCTTCTGATGTGGCGATGATTTATGATCGAAAAATTTTATTTGACGGAAGTCGGGCGGAGTTTTTCAACAGTGAAATTGGGGAGATAAAGGCCTTTTTGAAAAGAAGTTGAGAAGGTGTGATAGTGCTTCAGTGCTATAGTCACATTTATTAACTTCCAACAACTACAACACTAAAACACGCCACTACATTCATTCTTTTTCAAAATAATCCGCCATTTCTTCCCAAGCTAAAGTCGCACATTTCATTCTCCCGGGAAAGTCACGGGCAGCTCCGAAAGCTTCAAATTCTTCTGGCAGATCAATTACCTCTCCTTCGACTGACAAACTGTCCAGATATTCTTTTACCATAACTTGTGCTTCTCCCAGACTTTTTCCCTCAAGAAATTTCACCAAAACAGAGGTAGAAGCTTTGGAAATTGCACAACCATAGCCATGAAAACTCACATCTTTGATCTTCCCTTCTTCCAAATCGAAATACAATTGAAATCGATCTCCACATAGAGAATTATAAGCATCAATATGCTCACCAGCGTCTTCTCTTTTCTCATAATTCACTGGTTCTTTGCTGTGTTTGAGGATAACGCTTTTGTATAATTCTTTGAGTCTGGGATTCATGAGAAAAAACTATGAATATTTTTAAGTTCTGCCGCAAGTCGATCTATTTCTTCTTCTCGGCTATATATACTAAAGGAAGCCCGTGTTGTGGCAGGTATTTCCAATAAATTCATCAAGGGTTGGGTACAATGATGGCCCGCACGGATCGCAATTTGTTCAGTACCGAGAAAAGTAGCTATATCATGCGGATGAACATTCCCCAACATAAAAGAAACGATCCCACTACTATGATCTGACTGCCCAATGATTCTAATATCAGGAACATCGGCCAATTTATCCAGCGCATAGGACCGCAACTCCTTCATTCGTTTATGAATTTCCACTCGATCAAAATTCGACAGATAATCAACTGCATATCCCAATCCAATTACTCCCGCGATATTGGTAGTTCCTGCTTCAAATTTCTGAGGAAAGGGAGCAAAAGTCGTTTCCTCATAACTGACCAGGCGAATCATATCGCCCCCAAAGCGCACAGGCTGCATTTCCTCCAAATAAGCTGCTTTCCCATACAAAACCCCTATGCCTGTTGGGCCAAACATTTTATGCCCGGAAAAGGCCAGAAAATCACAATCCAGGGATCTTACATCTACGGGAAGATGGGTTATACTCTGGGCTCCGTCCAGTAATACTGGAATATCAAACTTATGCGCTTCTGCTATCATCTCCTCAACCGGATTAATGCATCCCAGGCTATTGGATATATGCACAACAGCTAGCATTTTCACCCGCTCACTCAACATATCTTTATAAACAGCCATGTCTATTTCTCCCTTTTCATTTAGAGGAATGATGCGAAGTTTTGCTCCCCTCCATTTACAGACCATCTGCCAGGGAATCAGATTGGCATGATGTTCCATGGCAGTGATTAAAACTTCATCTCCGGGATTAAGTCTCTCTGCCAAAAAGCCATGTGCTACCAGATTTATACTATCTGTCGTACCGCTTGTATAGATAATTTCTTTCTCAGACTCAGCCCCAATTAAATCAGCCACGTTTTTTCGTACCGCCTCGTATTTGGCGCTGGTTTGAGCCGCTAAATCATAAATGCCGCGATGGATATTCGAATTCTCAGATCGATAGAAATTGGCTATTCCCTCAATAACAGCTTCAGGTTTATGGCTGGTAGCTGCACTATCTAGATATGCCAGCCCAGGATGCTGCTTAAAAATTGGAAAATCTCTTCGGATATCTATTACGGACCGCATATTTGTCTCTAAGCTGAAAAAGAATAAATCTTGAAGAGCTAACAAATTTAGGAAAGATAAGTTTTAAATTTGCCCGATATAAGACTAATGAAGATTATTGACAAAAATGAATATTGCTGTCATCTCGGCCTTAATCTAAGAGCCCGGATCTCTAGAAAGCATTTAGTAGCTAGAGATCCCGGAAATCTGATAGATACTGGTATGACAGGATGCATTTTTTACAAACACGAAATATGATACCCGTAGAAGAAGCCCTCCGATTAATCTCAGAAAACACCTTTGACTTTGGAACCGAAGAAGTTCATCTTGACCAAAGTCTGGGAAGAATCCTCCGTGAACACTTTTATGCTGATAGAGACTTCCCTCCTTACGATCGAGTGACAATGGACGGAATAGCCATAGCTCAGGCCAGTTTTGCTTCAGGCCAAAGGAGATTCAAGATTGAAGGTGTTGCTGCGGCAGGTGCCCCTCAACAAAGCCTTTCTGATCCTGCAAACTGTTTGGAAGTGATGACCGGTGCTATTCTTCCTCGAGGCTGCGATACGGTGATTCGATACGAAGACATAGAAGAAGGAGAGGGAAAGGCTACGATTCAGTTGGAGAGTATGATCCATGGACAAAACGTTCATAACAAAGGAGAGGATAGGGCGCAAGGTTCAGTTATCGTAAAACAGGGAAAGAAAATATCCTCTGCAGAAATTGGGGTGGGAGCTACAATTGGGAAGGTAAATGTTCAAGTGAGCCGTCTACCCAGAACTCTCATCATTTCTACCGGTGATGAATTGGTAGAAATTCAGGAAGCCCCCCTGCCCCATCAGATTCGAAGAAGCAATATTCACCGACTCAAATCCACACTCAGGAATTATGGCATAGAAGCAGATAGTCATCATTTTGATGATGATTTCGAAGAAATCAAGCATAAACTTCAGCAGATGATTGAAAGATATGACGTAATTCTTCTTAGTGGTGGGGTTAGTAAAGGAAAATTTGACTATCTGCCCGAAGCCCTAGAAGCCGTGGGTGTCCAAAAACTATATCATAAAATTCAACAAAGGCCTGGTAAGCCTATGTGGTTTGGAAGAGCCCCCAAGGATACCTTTGTATTTGCCTTACCCGGAAATCCTGTTTCCTCTTTCCTCTGTATGCACAGATATTTCCTAAGTTGGTTGCGAGAAAGTCTCCAAATGGAGACACCCGCCATCCCACAAGCCGCTTTAGCAGCACCTATTAACTTCAAACCCAATCTCACCTATTTTGCCCAGGTAAAATTAACTTACACGGCCGATGGAAAAGTCATGGCCCATCCTGTCGAGGGAAATGGCTCCGGCGATCTGGCCAATTTGGTAGATGCCGATGCATTTATTCAGCTGCCGCAAGGAAAGGATGTGTATGAGGCAGGAGAGGTATATGGGCTTTTGTTTTATCGGTGATAAATACGTTTAAGGGTGTTTAGGTATTAGGGTGTTTGAGTTCGCCGATCACCTTGACACCCTAACACTCAAACACTATTTCCTTACTCCACAATCGCCTGATAAACCAGCGAATGAAATTCGCGCTGATGATTGAGATGCGCATAAGGCATCAACTGGATCATCTGGATGATAATGAGTTCTTCTTTGGGATCTATGCGGAAGTATGTTCCAGCAGCGCCCCCCCAACCATAAGTTCCTTCAGAGCCCAGATTATTGGTAGCAGCGAGGTTTTTGGTCACGGAGAATCCTAAGCCAAAACCAAAGGCATCAGTAGGATGAACCACAGGTCCACCTGCATGTTTAATTCCTTCCGTATGAACCTCAGTCATCAATTCAATACTTTTGGGACTCAAAAGTCTCTTTCCATTCAATTCTCCGCCATTTAGTAACATCTGACAAAATTTGAAGTAATCTTCTGAAGTTGAAAGAAGACCTCCACCACCGCTAAACATGGTAACGGTTTTGGCGAATCTACTTTTAGAAGGGTGGTCCTGTACATCTATTCCCCCCATTAATTTGGGTTTGTAACAAGTCGTAAAACGATCCACTTTCTCTCCTGGAACTTCAAAAAATGTATCGTCCATTCCCAAAGGTCCAAAAACATTTTCTTTCAGATAAGCATCAAAGGATTGACCAGAAGCAACCTCAACAATAATCCCTAATATATCGGTAGAAATTCCATATCTCCAGGCAGTACCCGGCTGGAAATATAGGGGCATAGTAGCTACCTTATCAGCAAAACCCATCATAGATTGTTCAAACCAAAAACCTGTTGCACGATACACCGAATCAACATAGGTTCCCTTTCCCCATCCGTATCCTAAACCGGAAGTATGGGTAAGTAAATCCACAATGCGCATGGGATTTTTTACAGGCTCAGTTTCTCCGCTTTTATCATCTTTTAAGACCGCTTTCATTTTTTTGAAGGACGGGATATATTTATGTACAGGATCATCCAGGTTTAATTTTCCTTCTTCATAAAGCATCATAATAGCAACGGAGGTAATAGGTTTACTCATTGAGTAAATCCGAAAGATGGAGGACTCATCCATTTTTTTCCCACTTTCTTTATCTGCAAAGCCCATGGACTCAAAATGAATGATCTTTCCTTTACGGGCGACCAGGGTTTGCATACCCGCAAACTTATCTTCATCGAGATAGCTTTGGAAATGGCTTCCAATCCGGCTTAGCCTTTCTGCAGACATACCCACTTCTTCGGGGCTGCTCATATAGCTGTCTTGTGCTTTTCCAATAGGAAGCACAAATAAAACGGCAATCAATAAACTGATGGAATATTTTACGATAGTAGTCATAGTTAGGGATTAAGGACTTAAATCACATTTAAGATAGGCAGGATTCAGGAGAAAGAAAATGGGATAGCTTAAAATTAAACTGCCCATAATTTTGTTTTATTCTGGATGAGGCATGCTCTACATCAGCTCCTTGCCAGGCATCTTCAATCAAATCCTCCACTTCCTTTCCTATTACTTACTCATCCATTTTTTCATAGGCAAAATTTATTACTGATTTGATGCGAAAATTGAGTAATCACTACAAGCACTCCCAAAAAGACTATATTTTCGAGGTGCTCGGTTGTCATGATTTGATCTAGGAAATAGCGCCGGGCTCCTGGATTTCTAAAGGGGTTTTCTGAGAGCTAGCAAGTACAAAAATAGCGGTAATGAGGGTAATGCCAGAAGCAATTAGTAGGAAAAAGCCCGGTGGAGCGAGGGCGGATTTGTAGTAAGGTCTGGTTCGGAGTCGTTTATTAAATTCAGGTAAAGCAATCCCTCCTAAAAATCCCCTCATCATTCCGCCAATGCAATTAAATACCAGACTTCTTAGCATAGCGTATGAATCGACAGTCTCCTGAGAAATACCACTCATGAGGAGAAAGTGGTCATAGGTGATTACAATTAAGTCTATACCCACACAGACCCGGCGCATTAGAATAGATTGACTCGCATTCTTGTTTATATTATTAGGTGTATGCTATCCCAAGAATACAAACCCTCACTGACAATCAGTCCTTAATGAGAATTATATATGTACAGGAAAAGTATTGGTTCGAATTTTCGCTTTCGCGGAATTAAGTACTTAATTTCTTTTTTCGCAGAAATTCAACCGCCAGACTGTTTGCTTTTGTACCCCATCTTGCTAAGCTCATTCTTTACTTTCTCCACAAAATCACCCTGCAATAAAATTTCTCCTTCCTTTACAGATCCTCCACATCCACATTTTTGCTTGAGGGTCTTGCCCAGGTCTTTCAAGTCATCATCCGTTCCCACAAACTGATAAACTTTGGTTACCATTTTATTTCCCTTGAGGCGTTGACGACTAATCCTTAGATCCTGCTGTTGAGGAGGCAAGGTTTCAACTACAATATCCTCATCGTATCCATATTCGTAATCCGGATCTGTAGAGAAAACGATGCCAGATTTTTTATTTCTTTTCTTTGCCATGTAGGTAAAATTAGGGAATAAGGAGGAAGGAACAAATGGATGATTTTAACAATTCACACGTAATGGAATAGGGAGACAGGACAAACATGCCTCCAACGCAAACTTCAAATCCATTTATTGATTTATTACCCTTGTTTGAGGAGTTAACATTATGGCTGATTGTAGCGCTCATACCCAATGAGAACCCCTCTCAGAAAACCTGTATGAATCTGGGCAAATAGGCAAGGCCATCAGGATACTATAAAAGCAAGAGTTAAGGGGTGTTTAATTTCTAAACTTTTACCAGGCTTTTGGTGAGGAAATAGATAAGGAAATAATTACCCATTCTTGTTTTCAAGCTTTTTCATGAAAGCTCAATTAAAACTAAGGCACATACCTTTTTTTCGACCAAAGAAAGAAATACCAACTGAAGAAGAAAGCTAAAATACTTTCCGTATTGCTTTGAATGATTTCAAAGCAGGTATCATGAAATTTGACGATATTGAATCCCGCCATGTGTCCATGTCTAGCATGTTAACAAGATGAAATGGGGATAAGTGCATACATAATGCTACTATCAAACTGGAGTGTGGAGATCGTATTTTAAACATAAAAGCCTTTGATAATATCTTTCCTTCTCAATAGGATTAATTTTAGGAAAACTCCTTTAAGTATATGAACCAGGAACAAGTAAAAAGCTTTATCAATGAATTTTTAAAAAGTTTTGAGGAGCTAAAATTTGATGTGGATACAATACACCAAATTAGACATGCCTTAAAAGTCATACGAATAAAATCGAAAGATACCCTGATCATTTCCGGAGAGGTTTGCAGAAACATCTATCTCGTAGCAGAAGGAGGCTTTGTTTGTCGTTACATCCATGAAAAAAGTGGGGAGGCAAAGACGATAAATTTTTACCTCAAAGATCTTCATCCGTTTATGGCCTGTTTAGACAGTTATTTTACACAAACCCCCACTAATTGTGAGTTAAAGGCTGTCTCGGATTCGGTAGTTTTGGCTTTACCTAAAAGCATAGTAGATGAGCTAAACCAAAAAGATCCGCAGTTTACAAAATTTCATTATGAAGTTGTGATCACAGCTATCGTAGAAGAAAATGAAGTAAAAACGAAGCTCATAGCCTATTCGTCCAAAGAGAAATATGACTTCATCATGCAGGAAATGCCTTCTGTAATTCAGGCCGTCCCCTCCAAGTATATTGCTGAGTTTTGTGGGATCTCTCAAGAATGGCTCAGCAAACTCAAAAAGCAGGCTTAATCTATCATTCCTTTTTTTCTTGGTGGAGAAAATTTTGAATTAATTCAAGATTTTCTCCAAGTGCCCCTCCTAGTTTTGACATTATTCAACAAATAATTGAACAAAATGGCAAAGTCATATCTAGGATTCAAAGAAAAAGATTTACAATCAGACTACCTCCCATTTTATCATGAAGACATGGTAGAAATACATGAGGAGGCAGTAAAGCAAGCAGAGACTTCCCTCCCCTGGGGTAGCTTGGCTGATATCGAAGAAATGAATCTTTTAGAAAACACAGGGGAAATGCCTGTAGAAACAGGCTATTCGGTTGATGAAGATGGAAGCATTGCAGTTGCTGTAAAAACACCTATGCCTCATACTAGCCCAAAGATGTGGGATTGGTGGTTTGGATGGCATGGTTCTGAAAACGAACGTTACAAATTGTGGCACCCCAAGGCACACCTGAGTGCTGAATGGGAAGATGGAAGAAATGACAATTGCTATATTGGCAGGACTTCCATTATCAAGGAGTATATAGGTGATAATTTATTAGAGGCAGCCATCCAGTTCAAATCCCCCCTGGATTTTGGCTTTTCCTTTGAATCGGTCAACGAGGCAGAAAAAGCCGTATATATCTGTGCCAAAATAGGTCATCCCAATTTCCCTGTTGATTATGGATACTTGGTACATCAAATAAGGCAAACTCCTACCGGAACAGAAATGCGCTCTCGATTTTGGATGAGTGGTAAGTATGTTTCTGCGCGTAATGAGAATATCGTAAACAAAGCTGCCGTAAAGATTTTGCAGAAGTTCAAAACCTTACCCGAGGATTTCGGAAGAGATTTGCTACTCCATTGTGCCGAAGAAATGAGTCATTTGGCTTCTATTCTTCCTGAATTGTATCAGATGTACGCGAAGGATCAAGAACTAGCAATTAGCGGTGAGACGATCCATAAAGGTGATGCTCATTTTGAAGACACAGTCATGGCAACTCTTTTCAATAAAGCTCCTATATCTCCTAGACCTGCAAGTATCTATGAGCCCAAGACGGTAGAGGATATCATCAACATTGTGCGATATGCAAAAAAAGTTGGAAGAAGAATCACCATTACTTCAGGGGGCCATAGTTTCAGTGCAAATTTTCTACGGGAAGACTGCCTGTTGATTGATATGAAGCATTTCAATCAATTCAGTGTCAATGTCGAAGATAAAACGGCAGAGGCAGGTCCTGCTGTTGGAGGGAGCACACTCATGAAAGCACTTTATAAAAAAGACCTGTTCTTTCCTGCGGGTCACTGCCAGGGAGTTTGTTTGGGAGGCTATCTCTTACAAGGAGGCTATGGTTGGAATGGAAGAAAACTGGGGATTGCTTGCGAAAGTGTAAGAGGGCTAGAAATCATAACTGCGGACGGCGAACTGGTATATACGGATAAAAATACAAATCCAGATTTGTTTTGGGCTGCTCGAGGTGCAGGGCCTGGTTTCTTTGGGATTGTGGTCAAATTTTATCTCAATGTATACGACTTACCCAAATACCGAGCCGTCATCACACATGATTTTAAGATGAAACACCTGGAGGATGTGTATCGCTGGGCTCATGATATAGGCCCCGAAATTCCCAAGGCGGTAGAGTTTCAGATGGCAATGAACAGAAATATGATGGGGATCCTCGGGCCTGGTATTGAAGCAGTAGCTCCTATTTTTGCCGATACCAAGGATGAATTTGAAGAGGCCAAGCTCTTCATGAAAAACAGCCCCATTGCCCACAAAGCGACCATCAGAACTCCTGTAATGAACTGGGGAATTGACATGCTCTACAATGCTGTGATGTCTCATTATCCAGAAGATTATTGCTGGGGGGTGGACAATATATGGACCCATGCCTCCATAGATGAATTACTACCTTACATCAAGGAGATTTCTAAAACCTTACCTCCAGCACCTGCACATTTTCTATGGCTTAACTGGCATCCGGGAGAACTGTCTGAAGATATGGCCTATAGCAAGGAAGACAATGTCTATCTCTCCCTCTATAGTTGCTGGAAAAACCCTGCAGACACATCCAAATATGGCAACTGGGCCAGTGATATGCTCAAAAAGATGCAACACCTTTCATCCGGAATTCAGCTGGCAGATGAGGGGCTGCATAAGCGAACCGATTCTTTTATGAAAGAAGAACATCTGGAAAAAGTGCAAAAGATTCGTGCCGAAAGAGATCCTGATGGACTTTTTTATGAGTGGCATAGTAAGCCCGAATAACGTCTGAACCTGCTTATAAGTCTCAATTGGCAGATTTCATGCGAATTGAGATTTATAGCAGCTATTCATTTCCCTCTATATCTTCCCAATGAACTCTATGGATTATTGCAATCCGGCTTGAAATTCATTTAACCCGAAAAAAATTACATGCAAAATCTACGATACAATCTCCGCCATGATTGGGCATTCTACCTATTAATTCTGGGATACTCATATCTCATCATCAGTATGACCATTCGCCTATGGTTTGGGGGCGGAGTTAATATATTTACGAGCTATAGCGATGCTTCCAATCCTGCTGAAATGCTGATAGATGCCAATAAGGTTTATTGGTCCAAAACATCTTTTCTCTTCCTGACTCTTCTGTTCTATTTTCTAAATTTTGATTTTCGATTTGGTGCGGGTATAGCTGCCACCTTTTGGTCAGCATCCCTTATTTTGATGTTTGGGATGAGTCCAAACTTGATCTTCGTCCTACTTATCGGGATTGCTCTGATAGTTCAACAAGTTTTAAGAAAACAGCTTCTTTCACAGGAAAAAAATTAGCAAAAAATACCAGGGAAAAGAGATAAAAACAAAGCCATCCCTTCAAATCCGGGATGGCCTGTTTTTTGGTGAAAAAGTTTATATTCTATTTCACAACTATTTTATGAGTTCGGGTACCGGATTTTGTCTGAAACTGCAGAAAATAAAGGCCGGGTCCCCAGCTAGATAAATCAATATTTCTATCAATTCTTCCCCCGGAAACCGTCAGTTCCTCTTCCAGAAGTTCCTTACCTATGATGTTGACAATATTCATTGTTAAACTTCCTACGGTAAGGCCTTCAATCTCAATGCTGATCTTTCCATCCGAACTGGGGTTGGGATAAACCTTCAGGCTTACAGCTTCCAGGTCTTCAATATTAGTGGTATTCTCAGTGTAAAAGACTGTTAGGGTAGGTTTTCTCTCTTCAAAATTTCCTTCTCGAGAATCCAACTTTTTGGCGGACTTCCTCATATTTTCATTCCCCAGGATTACCCAACCAAAATTAGTGGTAGAATCATCTACCCAGCCCTGTATGTCATCTACCATGGTACCTCCACTTACGGTATAGGCGCCAACCAGACCCAAGGTAGTGTTCACAGTAGCGGTTGCCTCAAAGTCTCCTCCCGGAGTATTCCAGGTTGATGAAGGAGAAAAAGTATGTACCCAGGTAGCATCATCATTTTCTGCTTCGTCTCCTAATCCTCCATTTAAGCCAGCATTAGAGGCTCCTTCTCCCCAATCGCTAAGCATTTTATGTAAGGATGCTGGCTGATTTCCAGAACCAGGAGCTGATCTTGATACAAACAGACTTAGGGATACCGAATCTATAGTTGCCCCAGCAGGAATTGCACTAAGGTCGAAATGAATGAGCGCTCTTCTCAGGAAATTAGAACTCCTGTCAATTCTACCAATAAACAATTCTCCTCCACTGCCATTACTGACATCTCCGGTGCCACTTTCATATAAGCTATTGTCTCTATCAGCAACTATCGATAATGTATCCTGAGCAAATGCAGGACTAAACCCAATAATTAACGATAGAATAAGGGCGAAATGTAATTTGTGTTTCATACGAATATTCTCTAGTGTCTAAAGCTAAACTTACTATTACTTAAAAAACCCTAAATAAGCTAGCTTGTTTAATTTGAATAAAATTGGACTAGCTAGTTTTTATACCACTAGTTAATTATTAGTTTTTGAATAAAGTTGTCAGCTGAAAAACGAATCGATAGGATGTACACTCCCTTCGATAAGCCCTCCTTTGAAAGTGATATTCTCTCTTTTCCCACAAAGAGATGTAGATTCCCCCTGTAAATTATTTCTCCTGTCATAGTTAAAAGGCGAATAGAAACCTCTTCTCCCCTTAGCTTTTCTGACTCTATAAATAGTTGATTAGAGGAAAGAGGATTAGGAAAAACCTGAATTTCTTCCTTTATCTCGTCTGTGATTGAAGTGGCGGGTGCAGTTCGTACAAATAAAGAAGGCCTCTTTTCTTCCATAGGGCTTTCTCTTGAATTAATTTTTCGGGCACTTTGGTTTCGGGATTCATCCCCAATAATAATCCAACTGATACTGCTATCGCCATTTTGTAGTGCATTCAAGACTTCTGCCAACATTTCCTGACTGCTAAACAGGATATTGGTACTGTTTTCATTCAGGGTATCCAAAGCGCTGGTAGCTGCTACAAAATCACCTCCGGGGGTATCCCAGGATGCGGTATCATATTTAGCATAAATCCAGGTCGCATCATCTGCCAGTGCACTATCTCCTTCGGATTCACTGGCAGGAGCATCTGAATTTCCTTCTCCCCAGGCCTTTTGAATCAGGTGAAGAGAAATAGGAGCAATTGCTGTATCAGCGGTTCTGTTAATTGATAATTCTAAGGCTACGCTATCTGGATGGCCCATTCCCCGAAGGCCTGTCAAATCAAATTGAATTAACGCTCGCCGGATACTATTTGTAGGCCTATTGTTCCTTCCAATAAAAAGAAACTCTCCTTTTCCATTACTGGTATTTCCATTCATGTTTTCATAAAGGGTGTTGTCTTGCGAGGCGCTAAGCATCAAGGTGCTTTGGGAAAAAGCGCTTGTAGCAAGCTTATTTATCGGAAGTATTCCAAAACAAATCAGGAACAAGAGCAGAATAAGCAGACGATGTAAAATATTGTTCATCATTTTTGTGCCATACTAATGGGAATTCCCTTTTAAGGTAAAGCTATTATTAGATTCCAGGTAGACTAAAAAGTTACAACTATTGAGCAGTTAAACTGTTAAAAAAGGAGAAGAGTCTGCCAGACAATTCCAACAGACCCTCTTACTTGTAGCCAGTATTTTTTCTTATTTTGCTTCGTTCAATTCAATATTGCAGGTAATACCTATCTCCTGGCTCACGACCAAGCCACCTGTTTCCAAAGCTCTATTGAATTTCATTCCATATTCGAAGCGATCTACAGATCCCATAACCTTAAAGCCCGCCTTTTTCCCTCTTTGGCCAAGAGAAACAGTACCATTGTATTTGACATCAAATTTCACCTGCTTGGTAACGTCTCTCATGGTAAAATCTCCTACCAAATGGTACTGATCGCCCTCCTTTTCAATTTTTCCTTTGAATTTAACTTCGGGATAGGCTTCAGCATTGAAAAAGTCATCCGATTTTAAGTGTCCGTCTCTACGTTCGTTGTCCGTATCGATAGAAGCTACCTGAGCTGTAAATTCTACATCTGCCCCATCAAAATCTTCTGAAGCATTGCTGACCGTTCCTGCAAATTCCTTAAACTCTCCATCCACCTCACTAATTACCATATGTACTGCCGTAAAGCGGATATCTGAGTGGTTCTTGTCAATGGTCCAACTACTTTGAGCGAGTAAAAAGTTGAAAGAAGCGAGTGCGAATAATAGGAGGATAGTGATCTTTTTCATGTTTCTCATCTTTAACTGAATGTTGAGTTATAATAGCTTTCAATTGTTATGAGTAAGACAAGCCTTTCCCTCTTTTCATTCCCGCCTGCCTTATTTCAAATGCTTTTCAAAGAATTCAACAGTCCGTTTCCAGGCCAGTTCAGCAGATTCTTTATCGTAACGAGCAGTGGTATCATTGTGAAAACCATGATTGGCTGCCTCATACACAAAAGCTTTGTATTCCTTCTTATTTGCTTTCAAAGCAGCTTCATACTCTGGCCAACGTGCATTTACTCGCTTATCCAGTTCCCCAAAGTGTAAGAGTAAAGGAGCTTGAATATCGGGCACCATATCCACCGGAGCGGGACCTCCATAAAAAGGAACAGAAGCCGAAAGATCTGGAAGCTTCGCAGCCATCATATTGCATATCCATCCGCCAAAGCAAAAGCCTACTACCCCTACTTTACCACTACATTCAGGATGAGATTTCAGGTATTCAAAAGCAGCTACAAAATCCTCCAGCATTTCGTTTCTATCTCTTTTCCTCTGCATGGTACGTCCTTCATCATCCGTACCAGGGTATCCGCCCAATGGCCAAAGTGCATCCGGAGATACAGAAATAAATCCCGCCAAAGCAGCCCTTCGTCCTACATCAGCTATATGGGGATTTAGCCCTCTATTTTCGTGTACAACTACTATTCCTGGCAACTTTCCCTTGGCATCAACAGGCCTCGACAATTGAGCCCGAATTTCTCCTCCACCTTTCTCCGAATTATACATGATATATTCAGTCTTCAAGCGAGGATCGTCTTGCTTAAGCTGAATTTTAGTTTCATAATCCGGCATAATAAATCCCAAGAGCGAACTCACCGTAATACCTCCAACTGCATAGAGCGAGAGCCTGTCCATAAATTGCCTCCGATCCAGGCGATTATGCGCATAGTCATCGTATAGGTCAAATACTTCCTGATCGATGTCTTCTTTTCGTAGTTCTTTCATAGCGGTATTGTTTATGTTGATTTACTTTATAATGGATGAGTAATAGTTAATCATTTTAGGAATCTGTTTGTAAAACTTTCTTTGTACGCCCTTCCAATTGGTACAATATTTCCCCCTTTTAAATAGATCTGATTCCCAGCGACCTTTTCTACCCAGGAAGTATTGATCAAAAAAGATTTGTGCACCCGGGAAAATTGACTTTCTCCCAGCTTTTCCCCCCAATACCGTAAACTTTCCTGAGAAAGCAGTTTCCTTTGGTCAAGATAGATCTCGGTATAATCTGAATCTGATTTAATAAATATAATATCCGAAATCGATACTTTTATATGCTCATAGCCAGATTTGATAAATATTTCCCTGAGCAAATTGGGCTCATCAGTCTGGTCCTTCCCAACTTGAGCAGTAGGAACTTTTGCAACCGCTTTTACAAAACGCTGAAAGGAGAATGGTTTGAGTAAATAGTCTACGACATTCAAATCATAACTTTCCAGGGCATAATCAGGAAAAGCTGTGGTCAGGATAATATGCGGTGGATGAGCCATGCTTTTCAGAAAATCCAATCCAGAGAGTTTGGGCAAGTGAATATCCAGAAAGATGAGATCAACTTTTTCGGTCTGCAAAAATTTGATTGCCTGGATTGCATCAGAAAAACTAGCCCTTATCTCCAGGTTACCCAAATCCTCAATGAATTTTTTCAGAATTCTTTGCGCAGGTGGCTGATCTTCTATAATGATGCATTTCATACTAACTCTGCCTGGTGAAGATTTAGAGAAAGGTACACATCAAACTGCTTTTCTCCTTCCAGAACTATTAATTCATACTCATTGGAATAAAGTAAATCCAGACGTTTGCGGACATTTTCCAAGCCAATGCCTTTAGAGAGATTTTCTGTATTGGAAATGGGAAGGAAATTATTGCTACAATAAAACTCCAGGTAGCCAGTAGGAGAAATATCGACCTTGATATCAATCAAAATCTTGTCTGTCTGACTTGCCTGACTATGCTTAAATGCATTTTCTATAAAAACAATGAGAATTAGAGGAGCTATCACAAAGGATGAGGAAAAATCACCACAATGAAAATTGACTGTACCTCTTTCTTCTATTTGTAACTGACTCAGTTGGGTGAAATTTTTCAAATGCTCTATTTCTTTCTTGAGGGGTACAAAATTGGATCGACACTCATAGAGCATATATCGCAATACCGAACTGAGTTCTAAAATGATCTCCGGAGTTTTTGGAGAAGCCTCAATAGCATAGGAATACAGATTATTGAGGTTATTGAAAAGAAAGTGAGGATTTATCTGTGAGCTCAGGAATTGCAATTCACTTTCTTTAATCGCTTCCTTCAGGTCCTCGACTTCCTTCTGTTTCTCAATGGCATCCCATGCGAATTTAAAGCCTACCAGAATGACAATAACTGGTAAGATTTCCCATAAGGAAAAGAAGACTCCCGGGAAGTTTTTACCTCTGCTATCTGCATAAAAAATCTGTTCAAGCAATAGCTCCTCACTGAGTATCACATAGAAAACTAGCAGAGAAGTAAAAAAGAAAAACTCGAGGTATTTTTTTTTGTAGAAATAGGCTCCGAGTAAAACATAATTGATGACAAAAGCGGGTAGTGCATTATTCAAGAAGAAAATAACATGCACATATTCAAATCGAGGATTATCCTCATCAAAGGAGTAAAATGAAAACAACAGCAGGTGAAGGACCAGCTGAAATATTAATTCTCTATAGGGGCTTAATATATTCGATACCCGCTCTTGCATATACTAAACTTAGCAATCCCAGCATTAAGCTAAAAATCAAGTCTCTGAACGACTATTTTTCCCCTACAATCGACAACTATTTTTAAAAGATCAGCTAAGTAAGGCTGTTCATCGGGCATTATGAATACTTGATAGATTGATTTTGTAGAAGTAGGGAATGAAAAAGAAATTAGCTCTGTCTAAAGGACAAATCCCCCACACCATCACTACTAAAATAACCACTAATGAGGTAAAATGAACCTTAATAAATTATGGGTGCTCGTTCCAATTTATTGCTTTTCAGTGATATTCTCTGGGTTTCAACCTGAGAAAGAGCTTTTGACAGAAAAAAAAAGCTGGCCCAAAGCATCCAGATATCTGGAGGGTGTCCCCATTTATGAAAAATTCTCTGATCTTGAATCTCTCTTTCAGTTTGAGAATGATACCACCTATGTAATTAATTTCTGGGCTACCTGGTGTAAACCTTGTATTGAGGAATTACCTTATTTCGAAAGTCTACATAAAAAGTATCAGGATGAAAAAATCAGAGTTGTGCTGGTAAGCCTTGACTTCCCACGACATCTGGAAAGCAAACTCCTCCCTTTTTTGGATAAGCATCAATTTGCATCAACCGTCCTGGTTCTTTTGGATGGATCCTATAATGATTGGATCGATAAAATTTCTACGAAATGGTCAGGAGCTATACCCGCTACCCTTATTTATAAAAAAGGTGAAAGGAAATTCTTTGAAGAGTCCTTTCCAAATTATGATGTACTAGAAGCATCTCTCCCTTAATTATTGAACAATAAACCTTATTCACATATGAAAAACATTCTTTTCTTTGCAACCCTCATTGCCTTATTAGCCTTTACCCCATACACTCCGGAAGGTGGAGTAGAAATCGGAGAACTTGCACCTGCTTTCAACTTGAAAAACATTGATGGTAACATGTATTCCTTCGAAAACATCAAGGATGCAAATGGCGAGACTCCCAAAGGATACATCATTGTATTCACCTGCAATACCTGTCCATATGCAAAAGCAAATGAGACCAGACTCATCCAACTTCAGGAAACCTATGGCCCCAAAGGCTATCCGGTAGTTGCAATACAACCCAATGATCCTACACTAAAGCCTGGAGATAGTTTTGAAGCAATGAAAGCTAATGCTGAGGAAAAAGACTTTAATTTCCTTTACCTGATCGACGAAGAACAAAGCGTTTTCCCTCAATACGGAGCTACCAAAACCCCCGAGGTATTTCTTCTAGATGAGAATCGTATCCTTCGCTATCACGGGGCTATTGATGACAGTGTAAGAGATGAGGAAGGAGTGGAAACGAAATTTGTAGAAAAAGCGATCGAGGCTATTGAAAATGGGCAAGAACCCAGTCCTACCACAACCAAATCAATAGGATGTGGTATTAAAAAAGCCAGATAGAACATAAGGTTACTTAAAAAATCCCATTTGACTCCAGAAGTTCAAATGGGATTTTTTGTACAATCAAAACTAATTTGAAGCTCTCTTTTGCCTCGCCATCCAACCCATCAGGGTTACAGGCTGTCCCTCTACCTCCACAGGCTTCCCATCATAATCCAACTGGCACTTATTTGCATGGGAATAAATCCAGGAGAAGTGTCCCAGATAATGAAAATTATCTCCTCCAAATTGATTTGTGATGTCTACCACATGCTCATATAATGAAAAGTGGACATTCTCAGCACCTGCCGCCATGAGTTTTTTGTAAACAGGTACGGCTGTATCATCTGCTCGGGTTACTGGATCATCTTTACTATGGATAAACCAGATGGGAAGGTGCTTGATCCGTTGTACATCCTCTGCTTTAAGGTGTTTAGCATGATAAGCCAAAGCACTGGGAAAGGCAGCTGCAAAATAGTCTGGATGAAGTAAGAGCAATTTCAAGCTCATATAGCCTCCATTGGAACAGCCTCCTACATAAATGCGATCCTTATCAATTTCAGGCGTACGATCAACATAGTCCTTAATCAAAGCCATCAGACTTTCATTGTAGGCATCATTGACTTCTCCACGAGTATATTGTCCTTTACCATTATCCATCCAAAAGCTGGGCGTCTGAGGGACCAAAATATAAGCCCCTCCAAAATATGATTGCATCTCAACTGAGGCATAATTCGCGGCTCTGTTGGCAATTAAGGGAATGCTAGGATCAGTACCTCCTTCTCCCCCTCCATGCAACCAAATAATCAGCGGGCGTTTGCCAGTTTTAGCAATAGGCGAATAAGAGGCGTAGGTAAGGCTTATATCCTTATGGGTAAACTTCCCTGTCAGATCAAATTCATCGATCAGGGGCATAATTCGGTTCTTCTCTTTATTCCATACCTGCTTGCTTTTTTTATCCGTAATGGTTAGTTGGAAATCAATCCATTGATTTCCACTACATTTTTGATTTCCGGGAAAGTATTTGATGGGAGAACCGATTTGTTCAAAGGGAGCAGCATAAAGTACCAAAGAAATAAATTCTCCTTTGGCCACTCTATTCCCTTTGGCATCTGAAACATATGCATACAAAACCCGCAATTTCCCACTTGCCTCAGCGGGGGATAACTTACCGCATTCTGTAGACCTTTTCACCTCCACTTCGAAATTACTTCCATCAGCAGCGGAAAGATTTTTCGACATCGGTAAGATCACCTTACTAGCTGCAGCTCCCCAGTCAAATCCTTCAACGACGAGGGTATATTCTGCACTTGCGATCTGATTGATATTTGTAAAGGCTGAAGGAGAATCGCAGGCGAGAATAAAGGAAAAACTTACCAACAGCAGATAAACAATAAGTAGCAGCTTTTTCATATCAGAGAATTGTAGGTTTTATTTTAAGCTGAATACTAAGCACTTTTTTCCGCAGATAAAAACAAGGCCGATCAACTTCAAATTTTTAGCTGCAAAACGTTTGGAAGAAGTCAATAAATCAATTCGGTCGTTTAGCCTCTAATACTTGTAGTTTACAGATATTTTTTGACAAGGAATTAAGTATGTGTCAATTTTAAGTCATCAATACACCTCAAAAAAATATCTATATGAACTTCTTGAAAAGTAGCAAAGTAGTATACTTTGTATTTTTCTTACTGGCCCAAAGTCTGTATGCTCAGAACGCTGGCTTTACGCTAAAGGGTAAAATTGTAGAAAGTCAGGAGCAAAGCCCCATAGAATTTGCAACTATTCTACTTCTGGAAAAGGATACAGATAAGGCCATTGGAGGAACTACTACAGATGCGGCTGGTTTATTTGAGATTAAAACTTCAGCAAAGGAGTTTCAACTGAAAATAAGTTTCATCGGGTTTGAAACTCAGTATATCAAAGATATCGATTTTAGTACGCCCAGTATAGACCTGGGAGTCATTCAATTAACAGAAGTCATCACGACAACCGATGAAGTAGTTATCCAGGCTGAGAAATCTCAATTGGAATTCAAATTGGATAAGCGGGTATTCAGGGTAGGTAAAGATTTGAGTAGTACGGGAGCCAGTGCATTGGAAGTACTGAATAATGTTCCCTCCGTCAATGTAAACATTGAAGGGGTGATAAGCCTCCGTGGAAGCGCCGGGGTGCAGGTTTTGATCAATGGTAAACCTTCTGTCTTGACAAGTGAAGAAGGTAATGCGTTGGGTTCTATTACAGCTGAAATGATTGACCGGGTTGAAGTCATCACCAATCCCTCTGCTAAATACGATGCAGAAGGGACCTCTGGTATTATCAATATTGTTTTGAAGAAAGATGAGCGGAAAGGGATCAATGGCTCTGTAACCCTCAATACGGGCGTTCCGCACAATCATAGTTTGGGTTTGAGCCTAAATAGAAGAACAGAAAAATTCAATCTTTTTGCTCAGCTTGGTGCAGGATATAGGAACCTCCCAAATGATTCAGAAAGTATCAATGAAGACCTTGGTGATAATAGCCAGGTTATTAGTCAGGGAGACGAGGAAAAATTTGAGACTTTCCTAAATCTGAATTTGGGAGTTGACTATTATTTCGATCCCAATAATGTGATCACTTTAGCTGGTAACTTTGCATACGAATTTGAGGACCAACCCTCAATCGCTGATTTTCAGTTTTTGGATGGAGCAGGAGAATTGATTTCTCAATGGGAAAGGGAAGAGATTACATCCGCTACCAATCCTAAATGGCAATATGAACTTCAGTACAAACGAGATTTCAAAGACCATAAAGACCATGATCTTCTTTTTAGTGCATTGGGAAATTCTTTTGCCAAAGACCAGCAATCTCAATTTTTGAATACCACCCTATTGGGAGAAGACCTCTTTGGCAATCAGGAAACGATAACGGATTTCAGAGAAGATGAATACACCTTTAAACTAGATTATACCAAGCCCCTTTCTAAGACCTTTACAATTGAAACGGGCTCACAATATGTAATCACAGATGTGAGCAATGATTTTGCAGTAAATGATTGGGTTAACGGAGAATGGACCCCAATTGCCAATTTGACAAACCTTTTTGAATATGACCAAAAGGTACTGGGCGTATATGGTACCGGCGCATATGAAGGAAATAAATGGGGTTTGAAATTGGGATTGAGATTAGAGACTACGGATTTGCAAACCTTGCTGGTAAATACCGGAGAGGTCAATAATCAGGATTTTGCCAATCTTTTCCCCAGTATCCATAGTTCCTATAAAATCAATGAACAGTTCTCCATGCAAGCGGGCTACTCTCGCCGAATTTGGAGGCCTGGACTTTGGGACCTCAATCCTTTCCTGAATATTCGAAACAATTTTGCCATTCGTACCGGAAATCCAGCGCTGCAACCAGAATTTACAGATTCTTATGAGATCACAGGTATCTACGTCTTTGAGAATTTATCTCTCAATTTCAGTACCTACCATAGATTCACTACTGATGTAGTAGAAAGAATCGCAACTTTCGAAAATGAAGTAAGTACCAGTAAGCCTGTCAATATTGGAACAAATAGAGCCACTGGACTTGAGTTTAATGCTAAATACAATCCGGTGAGATGGTTCACGGTTTTAACAGACCTAAATTACCTCTACTTCAATCGGGAAGGGACTTTTGAAAATACTGTTTTCGATTTCAATGCGGATCAATACTCCGCTAAGGTCATGAGTAAATTTAAATTACCAGCTGATATTGATCTGGAAGTTGTTGGGCAATACAGATCTCGTGTGCAAATGGTGCAGGGAGAAATGTCTGAAAATATCTTTGCTGATCTGGGTATCAGAAAGAAACTCCTTAAGGGTAAGGCTGTCATCAACCTAAGTGTACGAGATATATTCAAGTCGCGAATCATGGAAATAAACACTTTCCAACCCGATTTTTACCTTTATAATTGGAGGAGAAGAGGTCGCTTTGTAACAGTCGGATTTAGCTACGGATTTGGTAAAGGTGAAGCTATGGAGTTTTCTGGTCAGAAAAGGTACTAGGGAACCTACCGCTTCAGTCCCCCTTCACTGCGCGATGCCGTTTGACATAAGTGGAGACTATAAAAATCGACTTTTGTTCTGTCCTCAAAAGCTGAGATCCCGGAACCTGTTAGGTATCCGGGATCTCTAGCCTCACCATTAGTCTGCTATAGATCCCGGCTCTTAGCTTAAGGCAGGAATGTCATTTCTTTTGATATCTCAATTACAATTCAAGGACTAGTACTCTATAATTTAGAGTCCCATACACATTGGAGTTCCTACAAAAACAAAGAATTTTGGGATATGTGCTCCTCCTTTTGCTTGTAAGTAACCAGGAGGTTTGCACAGAGGAGTCTTTACCGCTTCTTCTTGCTCTTAAAAATATTCCCCAACTTGTCGAAATCTTTTTTGTAGAAAATCCCGAGGCCGGTTTGGGAGGTATTATTGTAGAGCTCACTGTCTATGCCTTCGCGATTAAATACTTCCAGCACCAGCTCATTACCTCGGTTCAAGGTGCCAAGATTGTTATTAGCTCTGGGAAGAAGTTTAATGATTACAGAAAGGTTACCGATCGTTAGGTTTGAATCCTGACTAACCAGATTTCCATCTCTTTCTATAATTACTCTATCGTTGAAAAGTTTATAGGATACAAGGAGGTTTACGTCTTTAAAATTGGTCGTTCCAACGTTCAGGCTTAGCTTATCATCGACAGCTTGAGACAACCAATAATTCAACTGATTACTCAGCATCTCAGAAACACTGGTCGTTACACCTAATGCAGCAGCATCCTGCCCAGTGATAAAGCCTCCTGTCGGTGCAAATCGATTAAATACCATAAGACTGAAGACCTGCTTATTGAGCTCCTGCTCATCATAGGTGATGGTTTTCAAATAAGAAGCTACCTGGGGGATGTCATCATTACTCATACTTGGCAACTCGATCTCAAGTGCAATATTAGGTTCGAGCAGCGATCCCTGCATTTTCATCAACACATGTACAGGCACTCGCACAGCATTTTCCTCATTGATTACTTCACGTATATCGGCATAAAGGGGATAGATGGCTTCAAGATTAAGTTCAGCTTCATAGGGATCTCCTGACCAGGTAATACGACCTCCTTGCTTTACTTCAAATTTCTTATTGAAGACATTCTGCGCAGTAAAAAGGTAATTTCCTTCCGTGATTTCATAATTACCGTACATCTTGAATTCTCCATCAGTATTGATAACCATGTTCAGATTACCTGAACCCCGCCCCTGCATGATATCTCCTACCCTTTCGTCAAAAATAAGTTCAACATCACTTTCCTCTGAAACATAAGCAGTCAGATTGATTTCCACATCCTTCAAACCGGTATTGACCTTCCCATCGTCCTCTTTATCTCCCTTAAACCGAATATAATCCGGACGCCCAAATTCTGAATCATAAGTAACAGGAACCTTGAGGGAGCTTCCTGCACCAGATGAAGCAAATGCATTTACAACCAACTTATCCAGACTGCCGGTTATATCTGCAACTCCATCTTTCACAAAGACTTTCCCATAAAAGAGTTCATTGTCCCCTTTATCAGTGTCCATGACGAGAAAGTTTGAGATTTTATCTAATTCGAGGTTGAAAATAAATCGCTGTAAGCCTTCATGATAGATATAGCCTTTGAAGTCCGCATGGTTTTGATATTTGTCGTACAGCCTGATTTCTTCAAACTCAATCTTATCATTATTAAAGGTAATTTCTCCGTTGAAGGTGTATTCGGTTTTAAAATAATCTACCCCAAAGCCTGCATCCGTAAAATGTCCAATTCCATTCACCTTAAAATTGTCGAGTTGACCCTGCACTACGAAGCTATCCAATTCTACATTTCCCTTAATTCCATACAGTTGCTTCTTCACAAAAGGATAAGCGTACTCAAGAGGAATGGGATTATTGGTTTGCAGTTCGAGGTATAGTGGAGAATTTTTATTTTCGGTAGCATAAGTACCCGATAAAACGAGGGTCGTATCTTTTTGATTTTCGTAAAGCTGGCTTTTCACCCGAAATACATTCTCCGACTCCTTCCAGCTCAAACTCCCAAACATATCCCCATAATTAAAATTGTCCAGGCCGAAAGAATCGATTCGGACATTGCTCTCGACAAAAGGATCATTGAGGAGATTTTGAAGGGAAATGGAAGCATTGAGTTTTCCATTGGGGAAATACTCAGCTGGATAAAGGTCTCGAAACAGTTTGAGGTCCAATTTACTCATATCCAAGGTCAGTAAATCCTCAGGATCGGGAGAAAGCATACCTTCAGCCCTGATATAAGTGTTGCCATTGGAAAGCATGAGATTTTGGATTTCCAATTGACGCGCCTCATATGAATAAATGATAGAGTCTTCCTGGCTCACGGGGAGAGTATCGCCTCTCATAACCAGAAGAGAGTTGCTAGGATTGACCGCAGATCGAATGCTACCATCTTTGGCAAAATAGGTCTTCATCTGCAATTGAACCCGGTTGTTATACTTTTCCTGAACCGCTATGAAGGTGCTCTCATAGTTCTTCTCCAATCCATCAAGGTTGAGGCTTATTCTTTCAAGTTTACCATTTTGAGGAAGCATAAGGCTGTCCATCAATAAAGCACCCACAATACCCAGCTGATCATTTTTTGCCAGTTTGAACAATTCAATATCTATCTGATTCCCCATCAAATTGAAGTCTTTGTAGCGTAAGCTATCCAAACTCATATTTAGGGTAACCTGCTCGTAATGACCAAACTGGAAGCTTCCGGTCATCAATCCTCTTGTCCCAGGCTGAAAAGGCATGCCCAGTAAGGAAAGTAATTTGTTCAGGTCTTGTTTGGGCGCCATGGCAAATTGGCCACTTACTTCCGTACTATCTACCACCTTCTGCGCATAATAAACCTGACTTAAGCTGTCATTGTTCTCAAAGAATAATTGGGTTTCCTTCGCGAGGGTCGATATAAGAGAGAACCCCTGGCTGAGATTTAGAGTACCCGTGATATCCGCATCAACTACGGAACTTTTCAAATTATAATATTTGCTCTTATTGGGAAGCCTATCTGCCCGAAACCAGAGATCAGATATTTCCAAATTTTGTTTCTCAGTTTTCTCAACAAGCTTTGTATTTTTCAAGTTTAGCTCTCCGGTAATGTCATCCGGAAAGTTCCCCATCAGGCTTCCATTTACTTCTGTACTAAGGGAAATATCTTTTTCATAAAGCCCATAGCGTTTCAGATTGAAGCCATCTATTCTTCCTGTCGCTGCATAGAGAGGAACTTTTTTGCTTTGATCTATATTCAGGTTAAGGTTGAGTATACCTTCTTCATCTTCGCCATATACTTTTCCCACTAGTGCATCTTTTTCAACACTTATGTCGGTATAAATTGAGTCAACTTTTCTCCCCATAATTTCAGAGTCCACCATCGACCCCTTAACCTTCATTTGAGCAGTTGAAGTTGAAGTACCTGAACCATCTAGTAGAACATCCACATTCAGATTGCGGGAGTCCAGGACCTCCTTGAACCCCATGGCATTTAGGTTTAATTTATTTGTCAGAATTTTCCCAGAGTATTTTGTCTGAGCTGCTTTGGGAGGAAGCTGAATATGTAAATCGGCTATCAGACTTCCAGCACTCGTATCTTTAGCCGTTGCGTTTAGGTCAAAATCAAAATAGTTCCCAACCAATTTTCCGTTGAGGGAGGTATTTCTCAATTTATCTAAAAATGCAGGCAGGCCTACTTCAGGCAGCGTTTTTCTGATATCAAATGCCGAAATCCTTGCTGTTCGGAAAAGAACATTTATATGGGCTTCTTCCTTTTTAAGTGCATTTTCCAGAATAAAAGTGGAATAGATTGAACTGGAATCACTGAGTTCCACATAAAATGCATCACTATTTAACCTTTCAATATTTCCTACAAGTTTTCCTTTTAAGCCTAAATTCCCTTTAAGGGGAAGGCTATCAGGCAGAAAATGATACAATGAATTGATATCCAATGTACTCTCCCTTAGGTCTAGTTCAAAATCATCAGAAAGGTCTGCGTCGAACACCTTTTGCAAATCCGAATATGGAAAAGAGACACTTCCTGCCAAACGACTCTCATCCATTTTAAGAAGAAAGTTTTCAAAATGTACTTCAGCTCCTATCCCTTTTGTTGTGTCAGGGAAAATGGAGGAAAGCTGCGTCTGTAAACTGTCCAGTTCAAACCCACTATGGGCTTCGATTAATGATAATTGATCAATCCTTGCATCCAGGCTAATCCCGGGATTGAAAGTCATCGCAAGATTTGTACTGATCTCTTTTAAGTCAAGATTATTAAAGTTAAGTCTACCTTCGACCAATGAATCGAGGGTTTGGCTCAGGGAGTCTATATGCCGAAACTTAGCTTTGTGTAGGGAAATATCTTGCAGGACAAATCGAAGGGGTCTTTTCGAACTACTGGTATCGGAATTGCTAAAGATGGAAAGATCAATGGGAATGTTGTAAGTACTGTCCACCCGACTTCGAACCAAGCTGATTTCCGGATTAAAAACCTGAACATCTGTAATGCTCACCTTGTGCACGGGTTCACTGTTCAAGAGATATTCCCACAAGGAGAAATTAAGCAAATCTATTTTTACCGCATTGATTTTAAGAAAATCCTCACCATTTTTATCCGGTATCTCCAGTCCTTCCAGAATTGCATAAGTCGGAAGTCCCGCATCTACCCCACTCAATCGCACCTCAGTTCCCAGGTCTTTTTCCAAAACTCCTTTAATCTTATAGACCAGCCAGTTTTGAACTGGAGAGAACGTCAGCGAGTACCCCAACAGCGATACCGTGCCTAATAAGATTATTAAGCCAATACCTAATCTTCTGCCGATTTTATTGACGCGCTGTTTCATTAAGAGCTTGAATGGGCAAATATACGCAGCAATTATCTATCCAAATTGCCTGATTTTCTTAATTTTACGGGAATTTTACCATAAAGTATGACTTCGTGTCTTATTTATTAGCAATAGAGTCTTCTTGCGACGAAACCGCTGCATCAATTTTGAAAAATAATGAGGTTCTGGCCAATATTATTTCTTCTCAATTGGATCATAGTGAGTATGGAGGAGTAATTCCCGAATTGGCTTCGCGCCTACATCAACAAGCGATCATGCGTGTGATCGAGGTAGCCCTGAATAAAGCAAAAATCACCAAAAAAGAGTTGGATGCAATTGCCTTTACCCGAGGGCCGGGTTTATTGGGTGCACTACTGGTAGGAACCTCTTTTGCCAAAGCCTTTGCCTATGGCCTGGGAATTCCGCTTATAGAAGTTAACCACATGCAAGCCCACGTATTGGCAAATTTCCTGACCGAGAGCCCTCCTGAATTTCCTTTTATTTGTTTGACGGTGTCCGGGGGGCATACTCAGCTGGTGTTGGTTCGAGATTATTTGGACATGGAGATTATTGGCCAAAGTATTGATGATGCTGCAGGTGAGGCTTTTGATAAAGCCGCTAAAATTATGGATCTACCCTATCCTGGAGGACCAGAGATTGATAAATTGGCCAAAATTGGTAATCCTAAAGCTTTTCAGTTCCCAAAGCCTGATATAGGTGAATTTGAGTTCAGCTTTAGTGGACTAAAAACCTCTATTCTTTACAAAATTCGGGATGGGATGAAAGCAGATCCCAATTTCCTCAAAGAAAATATGGCGGATTTGGCTGCCAGTTACCAAAGGAGAATAGTAGATATTCTGCTAGATAAACTGGCTAAAGCAGCTAAAAAATACGAAGTCAAACACCTAGCAATAGCAGGTGGAGTCTCTGCCAACTCAGAATTGAGAAGCAGTTTTCAAAAGATGTGTGAAGAAAAAGACTGGATTGCTCATATTCCTCCCTTTGAATTCTGCACCGATAATGCAGCCATGATTGGGATTGCAGGATACTATAAATTTTTGAAAGAGGAGTTTACGGATTTGTATGCAGTTCCGTATACGCGGGGGTTTTAAGCGTCTTTAACCCCTTTTCGCCTGCCGTCCCCTTAAAAAGGGACATGGCGAGGTAAAATAATCCAAAGGATTGGCCAATCGGGAGCCCTTTTCCAAGAGGGTGGTGCCTGCGCGAGGGAGTTAACCCCACACCTTAGTTCCCTCCGAACAATTTTTACAAATCTCGATTTCTGCCCGGGACTTGAGTAAACTTCCACGGAAAGATTCATAGACTGGATTTCGCCAAATCTCCTCGAAGCTCTTTTCCTGCAAACTCCCCATTTCGTAATCAGCATCCTTATCAAAACAGCAAGGCAGTACTTTTCCATCCCAGGTAATTTCTGCGCCGTGCCAGAGCTTCCAGCACTGATTTTCCAACGAATTTTTAATTTGATAAGTCCCGTCTGCCTGTTTTTTGTATCGACTATATCGATCGATGGTCGGAATTAACTCACTGCCTTGTTTGTAATCATAGATTTGAGCTGTTTTAAACATTACTTTATCCACTCCTAGCTCCTTACCCATTTGCCTGATATCCTCGATTTGATGCTGATTGGGTTTCACCACCAGAAATTGGATCATGATGTAGGGATGCAGGCTATTCAATCTCTTTCTGGCTTCAACCAGATTTCGGACTCCTTGCCTAACTTTCTCCAAACTCCCTCCTACCCTATAGGATTGATAGGTTTCCTGGGTAGTCCCGTCAATGGAAATGATGATCTCCGAAAGTCCACTCTTGATGGTTTCTTCTGCTTTGGTTGGGGAAAGGTAATGCCCATTGGTACTGGTCGCGCTGTAAATGCCTTTCTCTTTCGAATAAGCAGCCATTTCCAAAAAATTGGGATTGAGGTAAGGCTCTCCCTGAAAGTATAGCAGCAGATAGATTAGGTCTTTGTGTAGCTGATCCATGGTCGATTTGAAGAGTTCCAAATCACTCATTCCCGTGGGTCGGGTAAAGGATCGTAAACCCGAAGGGCATTCCGGGCAACGCAGGTTACAGTGGGTGGTAGGCTCAAAGCCTATTTTCGTTGGATTTCCCCAATGTCTACTTTCTCCCAATAATCTTGAATAGTGAAAGGAAAACCAGAGAGCGGCAAAATTTGCCACTTTTCTTGGATTGAGGGTTTGTGTAAGCAATCTGGCCTTGCGCAAGGATAGCATATAAGCAAGTTAGAAGCTTTTAGGCTTTTGGGGAAGGGATGTAAGGAATTTACTGAAGGTGTTCTTGGGTTCAGGCGTTCTCGTGCTTTTGTGATTATTCCTGAACACCAGAACACAGGTGCACGTTTTACCTACCTTCCGCCTTACTCGCCAACCAGATCAATGCATAAACTGCGAAGAATTGAAAGGGAATAGATTTGATATAAGGCCAAAGATAGGTCCAAATGGGGTACTCACGGCTTCTAAAACTATCCAGCGTCCACCAAAGGGCATCAGGTTCTGAGGTACCGACATACCAGGCTGGAATCAACAGGATCATACCTATGATGAATAACATGATCCGTTTCTTACCTTTTTGGACACCAAACATTCGATGTGAGCGCATAAATAAGGCTCCGAAAAAGAGGCTAAATAAACTTGCCAATGAAATGATGAGGTTGTAAATCCACAATTCATTCATTCCATAATCCTCCCATAAGAAAGTCGTCCGCTCGTAAATCCAATCGTGATACTCTGCAGCTGCTTTACTTAATAGCAAAGTAGATATGATAAGCACTATCGAAAACAAAAGGGTATCTCCCAGGATCGCATGATTTCTTATCCATTCCCATTTTCTGCGAACAACCGTCTTGGACTTACGACTTTGCTTATAGGTGGGAATGCGTCGAATACGATTTTTGTGCCGCTCTTTAATCTTTCCAGAGATTACTTTAAAGGCCGCCGATTTCTTCCCGGCAATGGTCCAAACATATTTTGCATGGGTAGCAGCGGCATAGGAAAAGCCCTGATCAATGGCTTCATAAAATTCAGAGGAAGATATCCCTGCCTTTTTGCATTCAACCACGATCAAGGGGACTTTGCAAGAAGCATCTTCATAGACGATAATATCTGCCTCTCGGGAAGAGGACCCAATTTTAACCTTTTCACATACACGTATGTGTTCGGCGGGATAGCCAAATTTGTAAATCAGGCTCAAATAAGCCTGGATTTGTACAGATTCTTCGGGATTGCTGAGTTTGCGCGTTTTTCCCTGGGGTAGATAGGAAACCTTGTCTTGTTTCTTGTTCAGGAACAAATATCGGTCTCTTTGTGCTTGTCTTATCAAATTACTCGCTGTTTATGAGTGAATTTTTAAAGGAGCTTTTGAATTCGATTTTGTTACATGTACTGCTGATGCTACAGCTCTTCGGATAATATTTGGTTGGGGAATAGTTTGCTTACGGGAGAATGAGGAGAAGGTTATAGAGGATGTGTTAGTGTGTTTGGGTTTTAGGGTATTAGCATTTGAGGATTAGTTTTCTACTCTAACACGCTAACACCCTAATACGGCCTACACCAGTAGGCCCTTCACAACCTTACCATGCACATCGGTCAGACGGTACCTCCTACCCTGATGTTTGAAAACAAGTTTTTCGTGGTCTACACCAAGGAGATGTAAAATAGTTGCTTGAAAATCATGAACATGAACCGGGTCTTTAGCTACGTTATAACCAAATTCATCCGTTTCTCCATAGCTGGTGCCAGCTTTGACACCTCCTCCGGCCATCCAGGCAGTGAAGCAACGGGGATGGTGATCACGTCCATAACGATCGCCCCTTTTGAGACCCTGAGAATAATTGGTGCGGCCAAACTCTCCGCCCCAAATGACGAGGGTATCTTCCAGTAAACCTCTTTGTTTGAGGTCTTTGACCAGGGCAGCTGATGCCTGATCGGTATCACGGCATTGAGCTCGGAGGTGTTCCGGGAGGTCGTTATGGTGGTCCCAGCCCTGGTGGTAGAGCTGGACGAATTTTACGTCTCTTTCGATCAGGCGGCGGGCAAGCAGGCAATTGGCGGCATAAGTGCCGGGAATGCGGGATTCTTCCCCATACATCTCGTAGATGTAGTCAGGCTCCTGAGAGACATCCATGACTTCCGGAACCGAAGATTGCATACGGTAGGCCATTTCGTACTGAGCAATACGGGAACGAACCTCCGGATCACGAACTTCCTGGTGGTATAGCTGATTGAGTTGTTTGATGAAATCCAGGCTTTGCCTGCGACTGATGTCGGATACGCCTTCGGGATTGCTGAGAAAGAGCACGGGATCTTTGCCCGAACGAAACTGAACGCCTTGATGCAAGGAGGGTAAGAAGCCCGTTCCCCAAAGTCGGGAAGAAAGCGGTTGAGCGGCTGCTATCCGACCGGATCCTTTCGACAGCAATACACAAAAGGCAGGCAAATTCTCATTGCTACTTCCCAAACCATAACTCAACCAGGAACCCATACTCGGTCGGCCACTTCTTTGCGAACCCGTCTGGAAAAAGGTCATAGCCGGGTCGTGATTGATGGCTTCTGTGTGAAGGCTTTTTACAAAACAAAGATCATCGGCTATACTGGCTATATGCGGAACCAAATCACTTACCCAGGCTCCCGACTGTCCTCTTTGTTTAAATTCACTAAAGGCGCCTTTCAGGGGAAAGGCCGCCTGATTGGCAGTCATTCCTGTCAACCTTTGCCCCATACGGATAGAATCCGGCAATTCTTCTCCTTCCCGATCTTTTAACAGAGGCTTATAATCAAAGAGCTCCATTTGAGCAGGTCCACCACTTTGGAACAAGTAGATCACCCTTTTGGCTCGGGCGAAATGATGGGGCTGAATAAGACCACCAATTCCTTGAGTTACGTTTTGGAGGGGATCATTACTACATCCGGGAAGCAGACTACTCAATGCTGCAATCCCTATACCTGCACTTGCCCCACTTAAAAAGTGTCTACGGCTCATCTGCAAAGGAGAAGTATCTTCTGGAAGTTCCTTATGTTTCATTTCTTTGGATGCTATTGATCAGGCTTTCTGGATGCTTTCAGTAAGGTTTAAAATGGCATTTGCAACTTGGGCATAGGCTGCAAGTTCCGTTTTTTCAAACTCTGCAGTATCCGGGTATTCCCCAATATTCAGGTATGCCTCTGCCTTCTTTGGCTCATTCTCAAAGGCTTGTCTATGCTCTGCAAGTAAGTCCTGAAGTAATTGTATTTCTTTTTCTGATGCACTACGTGAAGTCGCCAGTCTAAAGGCAAAACTAATCCGATCCCGATCATTTCCCCCCCCTTCTCGAAGCATTCTTTCTGCAATGAGACGGGAAGCTTCAATGAATTGTGGATCATTGAGCATGACCAGTGCCTGCATGGGTGTACTGGTTGATTGTCGCCTGACAGTACATTCTTCTCGAGGCGGTGCATCGAAAATGATCATGGAGGGAGGAGGAATGGTCCGTTTCCAAAAGGTGTACATACTTTTTCTGTACAGGTCTTGACCATGATCCTGTATATATTTCCGCAAAGGCTGATTTCCGGAGGAAGCCTCCAACCATAGTCCATCAGGATGATATGGCTTTACGCTGGGTCCCCCTATTTTGGGACTTAGTAGGCCTGAAACCGCCAGTGCATGATCTCTGACCATTTCTGCTTGCAGTCGTACTATAGGTCCTCTAGCCAGGTAAATATTCTGAGGATCGATTTCCTGAAGTTTTTGGGTTGAAGCGACACTTTGACGATAAGTCGCAGACATCAACATTTTCTTAAGCAGCTTTTTAACATCCCAGCCGGATTCCCTAAAATCAATCGCAAGCCAGTCCAGAAGTTCAGGATGACTGGGTAAATCTCCCTGGCTACCAAAATCCTCTGGCGTACCAACAATTCCCCTTCCAAAGATCATTTGCCAATATCGATTTACCGCCACACGGGCTGTAAGGGGATTATCCTTGTGAAAAAGCCATTGAGCGAAGCCCCATCGATTTTTAGGAAGATCAGCCGGAAAATCAAGAATATGGCTAGGGGTTGCAGGATAAACCCTTTCATTAGGAGCTTCATAGGAACCCCGATCCAGCATATAGGTAGGACGAAGAGAATCCATATCCGCCATAATCATGGTTGGTTTGAGGATAATATCCTCTGTTCTCATTTCCCTTATCTTATATTCTTTCAGCAGTCGGGCATGACGCTGATAAGCTTCATCCTGAAAATGAAGGTACTGATAGGCAAGGCGTTTTTCTGCATCCTGAATATTTCTCTTTTCAAGTTCCGCCAAAGGGTTATAATGTTGAAGTTTCTGTACTTCTTCCTGGTCCAGTGAGCGATTGAAAAACATCAATTCATCTAATCTTCCGCTAATCATGCCTCTTTCATTGCCTCGTCGAGCTATGCGCATACTCGAATGCGTTTTTACCGAAGACTTCAGATTGTCTGATAGTGCAATTCCTTCCAGTTTTTTTCCATCCTGATAAATGCTCACACCTTTTGAGCTTTTTGATCCATCGTAGGTAAGCATTACATGCACCCATCTATCCGGAGGCACTTCTTCCCGGCTCCTAATTTTCAGCGATTGCTTTCCTGCTTGCCCCTTGAGGGAAAATTCCAGATGTCTATCCCAGGATACATAAAAATCGAGGCCTCTAGCTTTATCATCTTCTCCAAATATCGGAGCAAGTATTGCACCACCCGCTCCTCCATGAACACTATATACCCAGCAGGAAAAACTAAAGGCTTTATTAGGACTAAATGACGGAATCTTCCCTAGTTCAAGGAAGTTTTTACTATTGAATTCTAAGCCTCCTGAAGCAAAACCGGATACCGGAACGGGCTGATTAAAAGCTTTTCCGGGCTTCATACGGCCCTTTTCCTCCATAACCCCATCATCTTCTAAATAATCAAGCGGAAAATAGGCTACTAATCCCGAAGGTAGTTCGCCCTTTTGTTCAGGCTCATACTTTATTTTTTCCTCCTCAAATCCCTCACTAAAAAATTGGGCTTCATATTCTGCTAACTCCCGACTTTGATCCTGAACCAATTTTTTTGTGTAAGCCTTATAGGACTCAACTGTTTCTTCAGGCAATGGCAGACTTGGCTCAGCTACCTCCACATTATATTCTACCCGTCCTGCTTCGGGTACAGAATTAAAGAAGCTGAACATTTGGTAGAATTCCTTTTGAGAAATGGGATCAAATTTATGATCATGGCATTGGGCACAGGCTATGGTAAGTCCGAGGAAAGAAGTAGAAACCGTATGTACCCGATCCAACACATATTCTACCCTATATTCTTCATCCACTACCCCTACTTCCTGGGTAATCTTATGGTTTCGGTTGAAGCCTGTTGCCAGTTTCTGTTCGTAGCTAGGGTCAGGCATCAAATCTCCCGCCAATTGCCAGCTAGCAAACTGGTCATAGGGCATGTTTTCATTGAAAGCCTTTATCACCCAATCTCTCCAGGGCCACATACTCCTTTCAATATCATCCTGATATCCATGAGAATCGGCATAACGTGCTACATCCAACCATTCCATAGCTAACCTTTCTCCAAAATTTTCAGAAGCCATAAAGTCATCAATAATCTTCTCATAAGCCTCGGGAGAATCATCTTTCAAAAAAGCATCAATTTCCCCTATATCCGGGGGTAATCCTCTCAGGTCAAAAGAAAGTCGACGGATCAACTTTTCCTTACTAGCTTCGGGGGAGGGTTCAAGTCCATGCTCCTCCATTTTCGCCAGGGTAAATTGGTCGATTTCATTTTGCCCCCATTTTCTCTTCTTAGGTACTTCTTGTTTTTCCGGGGGAATAAAGGCCCAGTGCTCTTTCCATTCAGCGCCTTGCTCTATCCATTTTTTCAGAATTTCAATTTCATGCTTCTCCAAAGCCAGATTTGACTCTGGAGGAGGCATCATGGTTTCGGGATTATTACTTTCTATTCTCTGATATAGGCTACTGGCACTCAAATCGCCGGCAACTATGGCGTAGGAAGCTTCGGAGCTATCCAACATAGCAAATGCCCCTTCTTTGATGTCCAGCCTCAGATTTGCTTCTCTGGTTTTCTCATCCGGACCATGACACTTAAAGCATCTATCTGATAAAATAGGTTTTACGTGGAAATTAAAATCTATCTCATTGGGTATACTGGCGGTCGCAATTCTTTCCTCTCCTCCTTTTGAACAAGCTAAGAGTATACAAAGAATAGGGATTAGACTCAGGGACCAGTGCTTCATAATTATTCTGATTGGGTTTCTTCTTCTCCGCTATCAGCAGAAGCCAGTTCAAATCCTATATTTACTTCTACTTTGGGATGATCTTCTCTGAACTTAATTGCGGCCTCTTTGCTCACTTTGCTTTGCCAGAGGTAAAGATTTTTCAAGCTGGATAAGGAAGCTATCGGTTCCAGACTGGCGTCTGAAACTTCTGTTGCATAGAGATTTAGGGATTCAAGGTTTTTGAGTCCTGAAAGAGCTTTTACTCCCTCATCTGTAATGGGATTTTTCTCCAGTCTAAGACGACTCAGGTTTTCCAGTTTCCCAATGGCTGTCAGCATTTCATCACTGATATTCATTTTGGCTAAATTCAGCCAGGTAATGTGATTTTGCGCTTTTTCCAGGCTGGCTATATTTTCAAGGCTTAATTCAACCCCGGATTTAGGACTAACGCTCAATAAATTATTTGTTTCGGCTAAAGCACTCACCTTGAAACCATTGCTTTCTATTTCAGCAATAATCGCATCATCCAATGGATCAACGTTAATCAATTCAACAAAAGGTCTGGGTTTGGTGTCCAGCTTATATTCTGCCATCAGGAGAGACTTCATATCTTCAGACACTTCCTGTGAGGTAATTGAATTATCAAATTTTGCCCCATTATTGATCCACCATTCAATTACTTTTATTTCCTGAAATGAAAGAGGATCTCCTTCGGGAGGCATTCTTTTCTCGCTGCTATTAGGAAGGGTCAATCTCCGAACCATCTCGCTTTCCCAGGATTTACCGGCTACGTAAATTGGACCATGACTCCCTCCTTCTGCCAAAGCTTCGGGAGTAGTCATCAGAAGCTTTCCTTTGGTTTTATTCTCATTGTGGCAACTAAAGCAGTTTTCTTCCAGTATGGGTTCTACCAAATGCTGATACAACATAACTGAATCGGGACGCAATGGCAAATTGCGATTTTCTTCTTCCTCTGATGTATCTCCACCTTTCAGGAACGCAGGGGCATATGCAAGCAGATAACCTTCTCCATGGGTAATATTTCCTCCCAAATGACCTGCTATAGTCAGTAAGACCACCATCGCAGCACTCATGCCTGTAAGGATCTTTTTATCGAAACTTTTATTTGGACGGTGAAACCACCATAACACAGAAGCCAGAACCGCAAGTCCTACGCCCGTCCATCTATGCCAAAAGATAGCATCATCATTATATCCTCCCCCATCGGCCAATTGCCAACCGAAAAAGGCCGCAAATATCGCGGACAAGGCTCCCCAAAAAAAGCTGTAGCTAATGGCTCTGCTTAAGCCCTCGGATGGAGATTTACTGTTTCTCCATTTCAGGAAAACCGCCAACAACAAAATCCCAATTGGGAAGTGTACAATCAATGGATGAAAGCGGCCGAGAAACAGACCAAAATCTGATGCAAGTAGCATGATGTAGAAAGTAGTTAGAGTTAATATTTCTTATCCTAAGGAAACTATAAAAACGATTTCATTTTCCTCCCTTAGAATTATATCATCTAAAATAAGTAAGTATGCTATAAATTGAAACCCTTGTATCCAATCCTTACTGATAAATGTCTCATCAAAGCCAAGAATTTGATTTCACATATCAGGCCCATTATATTTTGTTTCTTCGGCCTATTTCCTTATCATTTCAAAGAATTTCGACATACTCTTAGGCATCTGCTCTATCATCCTTCCCATACACCATATCGTATTAGGCGTAAATGACCTTTCGATGGCAATCAAAGAGTTTGAATCTCAAGGATTTACCATTAGTCCCGGAGGAAAGCATCAGGGAGGATTCTCGCACAATGCACTCATTCATTTTGAAGATGGAAGTTTTCTGGAACTCTTCGCTTTCCGGAAAACCTTTAAAGTTTTTCTATTAAGATTGGCTGATAGGCTGGGCTTCCTTACAAAAATGAAAGCCAGGGAAAAAATGGGGCATATGCCTCGATTTATGAAATGTCTGCATGGAAAAGAAGGCATTATGGATTTCGCCATGCTAGTTGAGGATATAGACGCATATAAGGAAAAAATATCTTTTGAGGAAATAGGACCTGCACTCCCTTTTTCTCGTATCAGACCTGATGGTAGCGAGATCAGTTGGAAGCTGGCATTTCCCGTAGAACTAAATCTCCCTTTTCTGATGAGTCCTTATCAGCCCTCCCAGGAAGTTCCAAAGGAAAAACGAAAGCATAAAAATGGAGTTCAGGGGATCCATCAATTGGATATAGTCGTCCAGAACTGGGATAAGCATTTCCAGTCATTCCTTCGCTTTCTGGATACTACGCCTCAGATTGGCAGAGAGGCCAAAGAACCAAAGGCATCTTTTTTCCTGAACAATCAATACATTCTGCTAAAGTCAACCAGTGATGCAGCTGCCTGTTGCATACAAAAGATTCACCTGAGAGGAACAAATACTGAAAAGCAAGAGATTCATTTAAGAAATATCCAGCTTGAGATACATCAAAACTAATTTCCTAAATTACTTTTTCAGGCTCTCCTATCTCCTTTTTTATCGACATTGGGGGGCCCAATATCTTATCCAGAATTTTTCGGGTAATTAGATAAGTAGGTCTTACTCCTATCGCCCCCAGGCTACCTGATGCCAGCGTACTTCCTGTTTCCAATGGATTATCAGAGGCATAGTAGGCATATCTCAGGATTACCTCTTTACTGATATTTTTTCTGATCCATGCAGCCGCCTGTATGGCCTTTTGATAATGCGCACCTTCCATTTCCAAACCAATAGCTTGCCAGCTGGATTTCTTGAAATAAGACAGCACATCTTTATTTTGTAGAGAAGTTCCCAATACGGTAATCATAGGGCCTTCGCAGACATGGGTTTCTTCAGAGGTAAAATCATCGCATGTGAGGTCATTATCGAAAGGATAGTTGTCCGCTGTACCCTCAAAAACATGTGCATTGGGAATCATAATATCCCCCTTGCCGCCTGTAAGAATACCTGCTTTACCCATGATAGAAATAGATTCTACCGTCATGGCGATTTTTTCCTCCTCAATATCATAGGGTTTCAGCAACTCATCCATGGTCTCATAGGCTTGTTCCCCAAAGGCATAATCCATTACCAGAATAATGGGTTTGTCTTCTTTTAAAGCTTGAGGATCAAGATGTAATTCTGGAGAGAGCTTATCGAGGTCAAGTTTTGCTGTATCGAAAATTTGAACCGTAATATTTGTTCCAAAAGGGTCATCCAACTCATACATACCATGTGCCAGCGCATACTTTTTTACCTTGGCCATCATAGCTGCTTGTTCGGGTTTGGAAAGTTCAAGCGCCATCTCTTCGATGCTATGCTTTGCACTTAAGCTCTTTCTCAAAGCCGGAAAAGCATATAGGCTATTTAGGACACTATGTAAATTGGCGCTTATGATGTGCAGCGGCCTGTCGAGTAAATTTTCTTTATGTAAGAAACCTTTGATTTGATTGGCCCATCTCTCCCCATAAATGTGATGCCCAATTCTTTCCCTCAGGGTAGGACTGAAACTTACCATACGAGATTTATTCTTATCCTCATCTTCCATCGCCACATATCCCAACCAATAAACTACATGAAATAGTCGGCTATTCATGCCCGTTTTAGGCTGGAGTTTCTCATAAGCCGCTCGGGTTTCATTGAAGCTTCTACCTAAAAGGGTGCTGAGGTAAATCAGAGCCAGCTCTTCGTTTTTCGCATCAATATTGGTTTCTCCCTTGACAATTTTCCCTAATTTTTTCCATTCCAGCGTAAAGGTTCCATCATCATCTCGGGCATTGCGCTTAATTTTTTCCGCCTCCACATACATAAAAGTCAGGTGAGTCAGGATATCATAAATTTCACTTCTTCCACGCGTGATTTCTATAAACATCTGCTCTTTGTCTACCCGATAGCAATTTCTTCTTCGCTTACTCGGTACGATAACTTCAAATCCGGTAGTACTAAATCCTTCCTCAGAAATAAGTTTTATGTACCGACACTCTTCTATTCCTTTTGGAAGGCGATCAATCACATAAACCAATCCTTCTAATTCCACTTTATTCGGATCTCCCATGTCTCCATAGATTTCCGGACTTAAGGTAAGAAGCGCATCTGTCAAAACCTCTCCCGAAGCACCCAACTGCTTGTACCAACCTCTATTGGCGAGATGACGCATCTCAATATACAGTTTCTCGATTGCTGCCCGGGCCTCTCTTGCTTTGGTGAGTTCTTCTTCCTTATTGATCATATAAATAAACTTATTTTTCAATAGCTGACTTCCTGTAAAAATACGAAAAGTCTTAAGCTTATTTTTACGGCATTTTTAACATCAGGTTAAAGGCATGGGTCAGGAAATCCTGACCTACTCTCTTTCTATTTAATATGATTCATAATCAAGCAATTAGCTCGAAAACGATAACGCAATCGATTTCGGAAATTTAATTCTAAATAGGCTTGACTGGATGCCCGAAAATCCTGTATATAGAAAATCAAAAGGTTATTATTCGTGTGGAAAAAAATACTTCCTCATACTATTTTTTTGCCAAAAACAGTAGATTGCTCCCTCCGAATTCTAGCCTGGACGTATAGATTTTTTATTCGAAATTGAACCCTTTTCCTGCCTAGCATGAAGAATAAAGTTCAGCTTATTGCATACGTAAATCGATTCGGAGGAAAGAAACTTTCCGATTTAGAGGACTTGTTGAGAGGTCCTTTGGAAGGGCTTTTCGGCGGTGTTCATATTTTACCTTTTTACTACCCCATTGATGGTGAAGATGCCGGATTTGATCCTATTGATCATACTCAGGTCGATCCCCAATTGGGAGACTGGGAATCGATTCGCTCCTTATCTCAAGAAGTAGAGATCATGGCAGATCTGATTGTAAACCATATGTCTGCCGACTCTCAACAGTTTCAGGATGTGATGGCAAAGGGTTCTGATTCACTTTTTTCAGACCTTTTCCTAACTTATTCCAATATTTTTCCTCAGGGAGCAAGTGAAGAAGAATTGGTTCAGATCTATCGTCCGCGCCCAGGATTTCCTTTTACAAAAATGAAATCCCAAAACGGAGAACAGAAACTGTACTGGACTACCTTTACTTCTAAACAAATAGATATTAATGTAAAGCATCCAACAGGTAAAGCATATTTGGAAAGCATCCTTCAAAAGTTTCAACAAGCAGGAATTGGGATGATTCGAATCGATGCTGTCGGATATGCCATAAAGACTCCGGGCACAAGCTGTTTTATGACTCCGCACACCTATGAGTTTATCGAAGAGCTGAGTGCATCTGCTGGTCGATTAGGCATAGAAGTGCTTGTAGAAATTCATTCTTATTATAAGCAGCAAATAGAAATTGCAAAAAAAGTAGACAGAGTCTATGATTTTGCTTTGCCTCCCCTCATCCTGCATAGTCTTTTCAAGCAAGACTCCGCTGGCTTAAAGAAGTGGCTCAATATCAGCCCGCGAAATGCCATAACGGTTTTGGATACACATGATGGAATTGGGATAGTAGATATTGGAGCAGGAGCGCTTCCCGGTGAAGAGGAAGGTTTGATCGCGCCAGAAGACATTGACGATTTGGTAGAAAGTATCCACGAAAAGAGTGGGGGGAAATCGAGACTAGCAACTGGGGCTGCCGCATCCAATCTAGACTTATATCAGGTTAATTGTACTTTTTTTGATGCATTAGGAGGCGACGAACATCTATATCTATTGGCTAGACTAATCCAGTTTTTCTGTCCGGGAATACCACAGGTTTATTATGTAGGGTTTCTGGCTGGTGAAAATGATATAGACCTATTGGAAAAAACGGGTGTGGGGAGAGACATTAACCGAGAATACTTTAGTAGGGATGCACTTCTGGAGCATTTGGAGAAAGATGTAGTAAAAAATCTTTCTCAACTCATTCGTTTTAGAAATGCTCATCCTGCTTTCGAGGGGGAATTTGAATTGAAAGTATCTGATAATAAGAGCTTATATCTTCGCTGGGATAAAGATGAGGACTTTGCTGAATTATTCATCAACCTGCAAGCATACGAATTCCAATTACGCTTTAGTTCAAATGATCAGGAAAGGATAATCAGAAATCACTTTGATTTTTCTTTCGATAGCATCACAGCCTAAAATCCATACAAGCAAATTCCTAACTAAGAACTTAGCTATGAGAACCTGGTGGAAAGAAAGTGTTATTTACCAAATCTATCCTCGAAGCTTCAAAGACAATAACAATGATGGAATTGGAGACTTGAGAGGAATCATCGAGAAAATTCCTTACCTCAAGGAATTGGGAGTAGATATCATCTGGCTAAGTCCCATTTATCAATCTCCCAATGATGATAATGGCTATGATATCAGTGATTACTACAATATCCTCCCCGAATACGGCACCATGGAGGATTTTGATGAAATGCTAGCGAAAATGAAGGAGGCGGGTTTGAAGCTTGTCATGGATTTGGTAGTAAATCATAGTTCAGATGAACATCAGTGGTTTCAGGAATCTCGTAAATCAAAAGATAATCCATACAGAGATTATTATATATGGAAATCTCCAGCTGCAGATGGTGGCCCTCCTAATAATTGGAAATCTTTCTTTTCTGGGAGCGCGTGGGAATTAGATGAACAAACAGGAGAATACTACCTACATCTTTTTACCCGCAAACAGCCTGATCTTAATTGGGAAAACCCAAAAGTTCGTGAGGAAATCTATCAACTCATGCGATTTTGGCTAGACAAGGGAATCGACGGTTTCCGAATGGATGTCATTCCCCTCATTAGTAAGGATCCGGAATATAAAGACAAGGATTGGGAAAGCCTGGGAGCAGATTTTGGAGAAGCTTATGCTAGCGGACCGAGGGTACACGAATTCCTTCAGGAAATGAATCGAGAGGTTCTTTCCAAATACGATGTGGTAAGTATCGGGGAAGGAATCGGTGTGAGAGCAGATAATGCAAATATGTACGTAGGGGAAGATCGAAATGAATTGAGCATGGTCTTTCATTTTGGTCATATGTTTATCGACCATGGGGAATTAGGTAGGTATTATCCCAAAAATTATGCACTCCACGAATTTATGGGAGTATTTGAAGATTGGGAAGAAGCTCTGGGAGATCAGGGCTGGGGAACTATCTATTTAGGGAATCACGATTTCCCCCGAGCTGTCTCTCGATTTGGGCAGGAAGGAGAATACCGTGAGCTTTCGGCAAAAATGCTGGCAAGCCTTCTCATGACAAGAAAAGGAACTCCAACCATCTACCAGGGAGATGAGATAGGTATGCAGAATACGGACTTCAAAGAGTTGGAAGAATACAGGGATGTCGAAGCTTTTAATGCATATAAAGAGTTGGTGCTCGAAGGAGATATGTCGAAAGAGACATTCCTGAAAGCTTCGAGAACTCACGGACGAGATCATGCAAGAACTCCTATCCTTTGGGAGGATGGACCTTTTGGAGGCTTTAGCAAATCAAAACCCTGGATAAAGGTATCTGATGATTATCCGGAAATTAATGTTCAAAAAAGCATACACGACCAGAATTCTGTCTTTAATTTCTACAAGCGGTTGATGGAATTGAGGAAAGAACATTTATGCTGGATATATGGCCAAACAGAAGTCCTCAAAGAGCTAGAAGCTCCGCTCTATGGATATTACCGAAAAGATGGAGACAGTCGCTTTTTAGTTTTGCTAAATTTTTCGTCTGAAACCCATAGCCTTTCCCTCGATTTGACGGAGGCAGAATTGCTTATTGGTAACTATGACGTAGCAGGAGACCCTAGTGAACTTCACGGCTGGGAATCTCGCATTTATAGATTATAAACAAAGGAAAGTCTTTCAGTAATATTCTCGAAATACTTCAAATTTCTCATAAAAAATGAGTTGTTTTGTGTCCTAATCCGTTCGAGAATATGAACTTACAGTTGAGGGCTGGCTATATATACTTACTACTTGTACTAACTTTTGGATTCCAGACTGAATCAAAGTCTCAGGATTTCCGCCAGCAAGTCAGGGGCAGAGTTTTTGATGAACTTAGCAAGCTAGGACTTGGGGAAGCAAGTGTAAAACTGATTCAGGCTGAACAGGAATTTACAGCTTCTACAGAGAATGATGGTAGATTTGAGTTTGATAATATCCCTCTCGGCAGATACAAGCTGCAAGTTATCAAAGAAGGATATGCGATCTATCAAATTCCAGACCTCTTGCTTGAAGCAGGTAAGGAGATCAGCCTCGAAATAAGCTTAAGTTTTGTCAGCTATAGTTCTGATGAGGTTGAAATTTCTCAATACAATTCCAGAAAGTATAATTTAAGTAGTGTTAGCACCCGCGTATTTACGGTGGAAGAATCTCAAAGATTCGCAGCAACTTATTATGATCCGGCTCGCCTGGCAGCAAATTATCCAGGGATAGCCGTTACTTCAGATGAGTCTAATAACCTGATCATTCGGGGAAATTCACCAAATGGAGTGCTTTGGCGCCTGGAGGGTGTCGATATCGTCAACCCCAACCATCTCACCAATGCTGGTACCTTCACCGATCGACTTACTCAAAGTGGCGGAGGTACCATTATCCTCAGTAATCAATTACTTTCTGATTCTCGCATACAAACCGGAGCTTTTGATCCTCAATATGGAAATGCCCTCGCGGGTGTTTTTGATATGCGTCTGAGGAAAGGGAATAATAAAAACCACGAATTTATTATTCAACCGAGCTTGATTGGATTAGATCTTTCAGCGGAAGGCCCCCTCGGCAAAAGTGGAAGCTCTTATCTGGTCAATTATCGCTATTCTACCATTGGCTTATTTGCCCTTATGGGACTGGAAGTCACTCCCGAGAACATTACTTACCAGGATTTAGCCTTCAATGTGAGTGTACCTACGAAGAAAGCCGGTACATTCACCTTCTTCGGCATGGGAGGATTAAGTAGTAATAAGTTTGATGCTCCGAGAGAAGATAGTCTAATAGAAGAAAATCGCGACCGTTTTGATGTCGACTTCTTTTCCAATATGGGAGCAATCGGTATGACCCATCGATTGAATATCGGAGAAAAAACCCTTTGGAAAAGTGTCCTCGCAGCATCAGCGATAGATAGTAGGCGGGAAGAAAATTTTGTTCGCACTTTTACCGACACAGATCCTTCGACATTTGATGAGATCAAGCAGGAAAAACTTTCTTTTACTTCCAGTCTTTCGCATCGGATCAATTCCCGTTTCAATCTAGAAGAAGGATTTTTCCTAACTCGTTTGGGATATTCCATGAATAGTGAGCAGTATTCTTTGGAAAATCCGACTTCGTCAGCTCAGCTCCTTGCCAGAGCAGAAGGGACTTCCCTATTATTCCAGCCATATGTTGCAGCCATTTATTCGCCTAACAGCAAACTTCGCCTAAATGCCGGTCTTCATGGAGTTTATTTTGGGTTAAATGGAAGTACTGCTGTAGAACCCCGATTGAATCTTGATTATCAGGTTTCCCCTAAGTCAAGGATTACCGCTGCTTATGGACTGCATAGTCAGTTGCAGCTTTACGGGACCTATTTCACCGAATTTGAAGGAAGATCCCCCAATAAAGAGTTGGACTTCACCAAAGCTCACCATGGGGTAATTCGTTTCCTCCAAAGTTTGTCCGAAGGGCTTTCTTTAAGCGTAGAAACTTATTATCAAGCGCTATTCAATGTACCTATTTCACAAGATCCTTTGAGTAACTTCTCGGCCCTTAACCTCTTCGAAGGCTATGTAACGGATTCTTTGGTGAATGATGGAAGCGGGAGAAATTATGGTGTTGAATTAAGTCTGGATCAGGATTTGAAAAATGGTTTCTATTACCTGATCAGCGGTTCATTATATGAGTCTAAATATACAGCTGCTGACGGAATTGAAAGGGATAGTCGTTTTAATGGAAATTATCTCTTCAATGCAGCTGCAGGGAAAGAATTTGAAAGAGTAACTTCTAAAGGAAAAAATAAGACTTTTGGAATAAATATTAGCCTGACTTATCAGGGAGGTTTCAGAAATTCTCCCATTGACGTCCAGGCCTCTCAAGCTGCCCAAAGAACAGTTTTTGACCTTAGTAGTCCTTTCAGTGAGAGGTTTCCAGATTTTTTCCGTACGGATTTACGTCTGATTTTCAAGCGAAATAAAGCCGGGTTCACCCGAACTTTCGCCCTCGATGTCCTCAACCTTACCAACCGCTCCAATGTAGCTTTCAGACGATATGATTTGGTAAGCAATAGTGTAGTAGATAAGACCAGTTTTGGCTTGCTACCCCTGCTGAGTTATCGTATGGAATTCTAATTGAGTTAAATCATTTGACTTGCCTTTTGAAGCCGACTAACTTGCTGCTTCATATAAATTGCTATGAAGAAACCTCGTAATATCATCAAATTAGTTCTCTCTGGACTCTTTGTTCTTTTTGCCTACTTCCAATTGAATGATCCCGGAGATTCGACCCTATGGATCGCTATTTACCTTATGCTAGCAGCATTATATGGATTTGCAGCCTTTGGCAAATACAATCGTATTGTCTTGGCGGCCTGTATGCTGGGCTTGCTGGGAGGAGTAGTTTATCTACTTCCCAGCATGATTGAGTTTTTTACCAATGATGATGGAATCGGCTTGGCTCAGACTATGAACAATGATTATCCTTATATAGAGGAAGCTAGAGAATGCGGAGGCTTATTTATCGGCTTACTTGCGATAGGCTACTTGTGGAGAGAATCGGGAAAAACTTCTGCATAAAAAAACAGTCCCGACTCCTCGGGACTGCACGCTTAACGTTTCATTTCTCTTTAGCAATCTCCTGAAATCAGAAAATATACTTCAGAGGTGGTACAATCTATTTGGTTTACCCCTACAAATAGATCTTGTGTACAAAAACAGGAACAACATTCGTGCCAAAGTCCGAAATATTTTCCCCTTCGTACTGATTCTATTTATAAATGGGTATTTTTCTGTAATTCAGATCTCGGGGATCCATATCTGTGGTGATTTATTTTCAGTCTGTTCCAAATTTGATGCAAGATGTCTAAAAAGTCGACAAATACTTTTACAGAGATAAATATAGGAGGCCAAAGGGTTCAAGGTCTCAATCTTGATCCTCATAGTAGATGCGCACACTGGCATAGCGACTTAGACATTGTTGCGCTTCGTATGCCGGGAGATGAGGTCTTCTATGCCTGCTACGAATGCTACGAAGCCATTCATCATAAACTACCACCCAGATGGAAAAAAGAAGAATTGGATGAAGCCGAAGCTATACTCTGCGGTAATTGTGGAACTGTCATGAAGATTCAAACCTACCTAAACTCAAATAATCAGTGCCCCACATGCCAAAGTCCATTTAATCCGGGCTGTGCAAAACATTATCATTTTTACTTCGACTAAAAATATCCTACCAAGTACTCATCTTTAAGCGCCAATAGCTTAATTAACAAGCATCTCCCCCCTATCCTCTTCTATTTTAGCTTAAAACCATTAACGAAAAGCTAAATATGGAGAAACATGTAATTTCAGCAGTCAGAAAAAAAAGATTTGAAGTCCAGGGAATTACAGGCTATAGCATTGAGACCCTTAGTGAACTTAAATATGGGATTCGCTTTGCCTTTCAATTGTGTGTGTCCCTTGTTTTGATTGGATTACTTATAAAGTCATATGAACTACTAATCCTGACAAATATCGCGGCAATCGGGGGCGCTATTATGTCCAGGCATCCGTTCGATTATATTTTCAACCATCTCATAAGCCCAGTCATAAAAAAGCCTCCGGTTCCTCCAAGACCTCCACAATTGAGATTTGCTTGTACGATGGCCAGCTTCTGGCTTGCAGGAATCATAAGCCTATTCATCTTCCACATGAATACTGCAGCCTATATACTTGGAGCCAGTCTCATAATAGTAGGAGGATTGGTAAGTACCACAGATATTTGTATACCTTCTATGATTTATAATGCCCTCTTTTTGAAA
>JBCBRM010000020.1:0-132926 GCA_039819665.1 Bacteroidota bacterium | reverse complement strand
GAACAGATTCAATCAGAAACTTATATACCTTAAGAATAGACTCGGTATTACTCAGTGGAAATGACAGCCTCTTTCTCTTTAATGAAATAGCTCCAAGTTCTTTGGTTCAGGATAATATTTTTGGGAAAAGCATGCTAAAAAGACCAGGAGGAGAATTCATGTTTGTGGGTTCTTATAATGATACCTTCCTGATCCAAACTCAGCTTCCGTTAAATACTGCCTGGACCTTCGATTTGAAGAATGGAATAAGTGCTCAGATAAGTAAAAGAACCTTAGAAAGATTTTTGGGTGTTCAGGATTCGGTAATAACTATCAGCCTTTCCAATGGAGATAGTATTCGTATTTCTCAGAATTATGGCGCACTCGAAATCCCTCCCTTTTTACCAATCTTAAACGGACCTAATGCCATTGACTATCCTTATGATAGACTGGTGAGCACCCTAAATTTATGGGGGATTGATGGGCTAGTAGGAGAAAATATGCCCTGGTTTGAGGAAATTTTTGATTTCAGCTTAAGTGATACCTTCATATTTAAGTGGCAATCAGATGGAGGTAATCCTGGGTTTGAGAGCTGGAGAATTTTTGAGCGTTTCGATGGTCCCAATCTGGATAGCATTCATTACCTCATGGAAATTCAGCGCCTAGATTTGGACCAGAGTCAAACAAGTCCGCGTTATTTGCCTAATGGTAGTCCGGATACCGTAGACAGGTATTTTTTACGGAGAGAATGGTTTGAAAAGCAAATGACCTATGAAATCGATGTAGAAGACTATCAACCTCAAGTCGGAGGAGGCTATGGTTCTTTTCGCCTGTTTACTGGGATTCAATTCGATGAAGATTGGGGAAGTCAACCCACTTTTGGCTTCAATTATCACAACTTATACGATTCCACCGATGATGCTTATTCAAATTTTGAATACTTCGAGCATCGAGTGTATTTCAGTGGTATTGGAAATCAAAAACGCTTTCGGGGAATTTTCCCAAATAAGTTTTACAGTGAAATTCTTTGTAAACACAATGGTACTGATACCTTAGGAAGTTGTTTTGATATCTGGAATGTATCTACTGATCCAATTTTGCCTGAGGGAGAGATGCTCATTTACCCTAATCCTGCCAGAAATAAATTAAAAATCGAACTGAGTGGACTAAAAGCGGGAGACTATATCTTATCCTTCATGGATTTTCAGGCAAGAGTGTATCAGCAGAAAGACGTACAGGTATTCTCTGAAAGGGAATTGGAGCTAAATCTGGAAGCCTTACCTGCTGGTTTCTACATGGTGATTCTTAGGGCAGAAAATGGACAAATCCTCCGGCAGCCCTTATCTATTAGAAAATAAGCACCTATAAGAGTTCAGAAGAGCCAAAAGTAAATTACCACTTTCGAAATATTAGCATAGCCGAATCAATAAACCCATTTCCAACAAATAAAGGGGATTTCACCCAGACAAAGTAACCATCCAGACTAATGTGTTTGGCACTACAGATAAAAACCAATATTCTTGGTAGCATGAGGAAGGTAATACACGCATAAATTCCTCCCCCCCATACATTCATCGTGAAGAATCAGGTACTAAAACAAGCTTTTCAGTACTGAACCCCTTTTTGAACTAGCCAAAACGCCAAGCATGCAAACAGTTCATATTATTCACGGTTCTCATGCCCTTCAACTCATAGGAGACTCAAATTTCCTGGAGGAATGGCACGAGTTAGCAGATCATACACCAGGATTTAGTACGCTGCAAGAACCTGATTTTGTTCTAAGCTGGTACAAGCAATATTCAGATTTATTTCAAGTGGTACTGGCCTTTTCCAAAGATGAAGAAGGGGTTCTCAGAGCACTTGTCCCACTCGCCCTTCATAAGGCTGATGGATACCTCACTCATGCAGGCTCCTACTATGCTGAATATCACGGCTGGCTTGCTCGACCTGAAGACACGCAAGAATTTTTTTCGAAGTTTTTACCTCAACTTAAAGCTGAATTTCCCTTAAAAAAATGGGAATGGCAGTGGATACCGCCTCACATCTCTTTCAAGGAATTGCTTAGCCTTGACTTAAAAGATATGGGGATTTACCTGGATTTTGTAAATCAGGAAACTCCGGAATGGAATTTACTAGATGAAGCCAAACTCAAAAAAACCTGGAAAAGTTCCTCTTTGAAATCAAAAATTCGCAGATTGAAGAAGAGAGGTGAATATAAATTTGAGCTTATTGAGGATCCTCAAAGATTATATGAGGTGCTTCAGATTGCTCAATATCAATGCGATTTTCGTAAAGAGGCTGTAAACAATGTACGCCCGTTTGCCGATGATCCCAGAAATATAGACTTTTCACAAACCATTATGGAGCGCTCTGCTGGCCTCCACAACAGCGCTCTCTGGTTAGATGATCAATTGCTGGCTTTTCATAGTGGAACAACTGATGGCGAAAGAGTATGTCTTGGGATGATCTGTTTTGACCCTACAGAATTTAAATCATCTCCGGGAACCATTCTGATTGCAGAACTTGCACGAAATCTTTCTGAAACTGGCTATCAAACCTTCGATATAACTCCCGGCAAAGATGGCTATAAAAATCGGTATGCAAATCAGTATACTTCTCTTCGAAAACCGTTGATTTATTTTAGTCGATCTGCCTACCTCAAAGCTCAGGTATCGAAACAAATCAAAGGCATAGTCGAAACCGTTCTTGACCGTTACTTTCCTAAGATCGTAGGGCTTCCTCATTTAAAAAAGATAAGCCAGGATCATCTTGCAAGACTTAAAGAAATCAGGCCTTCAAATCTCATTTCTATTATTAGTTCGAGGTTTTTCAGGAAAATGGTTTTCCAGATATATCGAATAAATAATCTTTCTATAGAAAAGGGGCCAAATTTCTCTGAAGCCGTAAAAAAACAATGCTATCGAGACTTAATGCTATATGATGATAAATTTCCTCATCTAAGCAGAAGAAGTTTGCTTATAGAAGCAATGGATAAATTTAAAGCACAGGAAAAGCTATACAGTCTTTCTGATGATGGAGTACTACTTTCATATGCCTGGTTGAAGCAAACCAAAGATGCTTCGACCATGTTTGAAACACATATTCCGGCAGGGGCATTTATTTTCCATGATTTCTACGTCAGAGAATGTCAAACTGGGCAATCAAGTTTTACACACTTAATCGAATGCATGCTGCATGATGCGAGCCAGGATGCAAAAAGGCAGATTTATATTGTCGTGCGGAAAAACTCTCATTTTGTACCCTCCTTATTGAAAAAGGAAAGATTGCACTCTATGATTGAGGTTAGCAAGGTCTTTATTTTTACAGCATTGACTTCAAAAAGAAGAACTTTGCAATCCTTCAATACCTAAACTTAGTAGAACTACAAAATCCTCCGAGCATCTCAGAGGCTTTTGTAATTATTCTATTTGAATTTTTCGTATTCCAGACTCCCGATCCCCCTCAAAGTAAAAGAAATACATACCGGGACTGAGGTCGCTTACATCTATTTGTACATTTCCATTTTCACTAGCCAACTCCCAATCCTTTTCATAGGCGACTTTCCCAAGCAAACTGAGGATGCGAATGTTTGAAAGACGTACATCTCCCGCCCAGCTCAGGTTTAACTGATCCCGAGCAGGATTGGGATAAAGTTCTAAATGAATTCCGGGAAGGGATTCAACTTCTATTTCGAGGCTTTTGCTATACTCAAAAGCTCCATCCAGATCTATTTGCTTTAAGCGATATACCAGTATTCCTCTATCAGTCAACGGAAGATCTGTATCTGTAAATTCGTAGAAATTCACTTCCCTACTGATTCCAGCAGCATCTACTGCGCCGATTTTGATAAATTCCTGTCCACCGTCCTGAGATCTTTCCACCTCAAAATGACTGGCATTCAATTCTGATGCCGTTGCCCAATCCAACGCTACTCCCAGCTCTCCTTTTCTAGCTGTAAAATCCAACCATTCTACCGGGAAACTATTTCCATTTCCATGAACTGTAATAATCACACTTGCTTTAGCCGAACCATCCACATCACTCATATTGTAGACAAAAAAATCAGGACCTACATAATCTGTATTGGGTATATAATCGTAATCTCCATTGGAATAGAAGACCACATTTCCATGCATGGGCGGGGTATCCAAACTATAGCTAATGACATCTCCATCCGGCTCAAAATCATTGATAATTACTGTCTGCCCAAAACGCCCCGTATTTCTTGGCATTGTGATAGCATCGTCCATAGGAATAGGAGGATTCCCGGAATTTGAATTGGCTTTTACCCGAATAGTAACCAGTCCAACATCACAAAGAGAGGGGCTTGCAGCATCACAAACCTGATAGGAAAAGATATCATAACCTGTAAAACCAGAATTGGGGGTATAGGTAATATTTCCATTGGTTTCATACACTACACTTCCATAAAAAGGAGCAGTATGTGCAGTCGGTGAAAGTAAAGCATCTCCATCCTGATCAATATCATTAAAGCGGACATCCACTTCTATACTAGTTCCTTCCGGGATACAAACCGCATCAAGATTAGCTACCGGAGGATTATTGAAGGGCTGGGCGTCAATGACTTCTATATATACTGTTGCCTGCACACATCTGGGAGGACAATAGGCATCATCACATATTTGGTAGGTAAATTCATCTTCTCCACTAAAGCCTGGATTGGGCACATAAGCCAGACTTCCATCCGGATTTAAAGCCAGACTCCCATTGAATGGCCCCCCCAGAACGGTCAGGTCATAGTTTTGACCTGCTTGTAGGAGATCATTATTAAAAATATTTCCCATTACGGGCTGGTCTGTCAGGGTATTGAGGAAATCATCCCTTGCCTGAATGAGAAAGAAAATGAAACACTTCCGAACGCGCATAAACACTCCTTGCTGATCGAGGTCAGCACATACCCCAGAGCTATTGAGCAAGCTGACGAGATCGTTGAGGTCATCCTGGCCAGGATTAAAAGAGGATAAATCCAGATAATCAGGACTGGAGGGATTATCATCATAGACCAAATGGTGCATATGGTATACACCTGCCTGGCTCACTCTGAAAACAGGCGTAGAAGATGAATCGACATAAGCAAAACCATTCCCCTTGGTAAGTATATATAAACTCTTAAAACCTGTAGGGATTACGGCATTTCCATTTGGACTGGTACTTATTTCCACTTGCCCGGCAATCAGACAAAAGTCACCATTAGCACAATCTGGACTCATAGAGCCGGCATTTGCAGTGCAAGTCAGCAAATATTCAGCTGTCTTTGCAGGAAGATTTAGTGAGAAAATCAGGAAGAAAAGTAGAAAGTAAAATGGCTTTACAGAACGTTGTGTAAAAGTAGGTATTCGTGCAATTTCACAGCTCCTGTAAGCGGGAAAAGTAAGTAGTTTTTCCTTGGTGGTTGTAGTTCCCATTGCTTGATACTTAGGTTAAACAGTAAAGCGACATAATTTCTAACATCACCTAAAACGACGGAACAGGAAATTTATTTCCTTTTAATTTGTCTTAGGAAATGAGCAAATGGGTCGATAAATGTCTGTGTATCAACATCCAACAGGAAGACAAATAAGTTTGCAGAAAAAAACTTGTTGTCACCAATTAGAAATTCTCCTTCAAAATCAGTCTAATTTTTCAAAAATACAACATCTGGAAGTTCTGAATGCTGAATTTGCCAGGATAAGAGGCAAAAAGATGTCCTCTTTGCCATAAAGGCAAAGAGGACAAATATCGTTTAGAACTTATTTTTTATTTGGAAATGGCTTCTTCCTTTTTGGAATGTCCATTTATCGGAGCAGGTTTGCTGCTAGTCGCTACTTCCTCAGCCGTACTACTATTTCTGGCCTGTAATTGCATACTAGCATTGAGGTCATAATTCATGTCGGAGATATGACGCAGCGCTTCCACTTTCTTATGGTGTTCAATACGACTAAGTAAATAGTCATAAGGTCCTCTCTTGGTTATCAATTTTACGAAAACCGGAGAAGTTTCCAGCATGATAAAGAGAAGAACAATGAGGTTACTCATCCACCAGATAGAAGAATCATCATCTTTCATTTTCTCCAGTACCTGAATTCTTGCAGGAAAACCTTTGCCGTATTTCTGTGCTTTATCCAGCGCTCCTGGCAATTCTTTTTCCCTTTGCTGTTCTTTCACCGCGATCTGATCAGCAATCACAGTCCGTTGCCGTTGAAGCATGGTAATTTCCTCAGAAACACTTTCTGCAAAAGCTTCTCTTACGTCTTTACGTTTAGCTTCAAGTGCGGTAGCATTCTTCTTGGCATCACTCAACTGCTTCTTGAGATCTTTATTTATGTTATACAAACGATTGCTTTGTTCCAGCCATTTGCGTGGGAAATCCCATCTTACAAATTTTTTCTCACCATTTGCATCCGTTTCATAAACCTTGGTTGCATATTTATTCCAAAGCCAGGTACGTCGCTTTTCATTGGCCTCCATACGAGGTGCATGAATGCGATAAAGACTATCATAAGTCGTCTGTGCTTCGTAATATTCATTACTTACTTCTCCAAAATCAAAGGAAGTAGGCTTACCTTCTTTAAGTTTTTTGTATCCTTGTCTGATACTATCTACGGCATGCAATTCCTTATATAAAGAATCCAATCCCAGTTTTTGATCTAGTTTACCTTCTGCTTCTCGTTCGAGATCAGCAGTATAGGCAAATAGCTCAGAATTGATCTGATTGTTGAAAAGCTCAACTTCAATCGGCTTGGTAATTACAACAGAGATCAGGATGGCAAGGATCATACGTGGCAAAGCCAATCCAATCTCAAACCAGGGTCTTCCTTCTTTTCTGATACTGGATACGATATATCTATCAAGGTTAAAAATCAGGGCTCCCCAAAGGAGACCAAAGAAGAAAGATACTACTGCATTCTCAACCAGGGTATAGATCGCAAAGGATCCGGAGATTACCGCCATACAGGCAGTCAGGAAGATCGTAGCACCGATCCCCACATATTTTGTGTGTTCGGAGGGAGTAACTTCAAGGATACGAACATAAGCTCCGGCACATGCAAAGAAAAATCGCTTAACTTTTCCAGGCACCTGCTTCTCATTTATGATCCTGTCGTCATCCGCATAATAAGTAGAAAAATCGCTCATTTTCTCAGGTATTTGACTTTTTGTTACGTTTTCCAAAGAGTTTTTTAAACAAGCCCGAAAGTTCTTGTCTTAGTGTGGCTTTTTCCAGGGACAGCAAGTCTTCAGTAAGGTCCATTTTCTGGGCCCGTTGAATATGGACATCGCGTTTGCGCTGCTTGAGATCCTTGCGCAACTGCTTCTCCATTTCCTCGAAGTCTTCTAAATGCATAGCTAAATCATTGTTTCTTAAATCCGGAGATTCATCAATTTCCTGCCCGTTCTTAACGAGGCCATCATCAAGTGGGATTGGAAATCGCGTGATGTTAAAGCTCTTTTTCGACTCACCCGAATGCCCTTTGGCATATAAAGTGTAAGTAGTGAAGGCGGCTTCAGGTTTCACTTTAACTTCTCCGGTAATGTCTACCTCCCCAACTTCCTGGTCTATATAGACCTCAAATGCATTTTCAACGTCCCAACTAAGGGTTACAGGTGCTCCTTCTGTTGAAAGCTCAGAATCACCTGCAAAATGCTGGATTTTAGGGGGAGGAAGTTCCAGTTTGATTCGTTTTTCAATCAGTCCGACATGATTGATCGCGCGCAAAGTATAGGTAGTGGTCCGATCCGGGAACACCTCTACTTTGTTGTCTTCAACTTTGCCGGGTGATGGATAAACTTCGACAAATTCAGTATTGTGCACTTCCCACATGAGGAGGTTTGCTCTACCGAGTTTAATTGTTTGTGTATCGGCTGTCAGGCTCATGATCTCCGGACGCCGCATGGTTAACTCAATGGATGTCTCAACCTGTCCGCTTCTGTTTTTGGCTATTAGAGTACAGGTACCGGGTTTTGTAAGATAGGCTTCTGTAAATTCTTTGCCCGAAACATCTCCGATATCCATATTGATTTCTAGATGCTCGGCATTTACAGCTTTCCAGCTCAGAATAGTAGGAAAACCCACGGTTACCTCTTTTTCAGCAGCTTTAAACTGATTTATTTTAGGGGGGGCAAGGGTTACTTTTGTGCTCAGTTGCTTGCTACCAGTATCATTGTAAGCGGTGAGAACATATTCAGTAGTCTCCATCGGCTCAACATCAAGGACACCCGTATTTTCTACCAGCTCATTTCCAGGATTGATGATGACCTTGTTAGCATTTTCCACCTCCCAGGTCAAACGGATGGGATTACCAAATTTTATAGCTCTGCGAGATGCCTTGAAGAGGGCAATGGTAGGTAAGACACCTCCACAGGATCTACACTGATTATCTTTCTTATGATTTCGTGTACCGCACTCCTGGCATTCCCACTTTACACTCTTCCGGCGGGTAGTTTTTTTGGTCCGCTTTGCTTTTTTGGCCCTTGCTCGAACAGGTTCTTTTTCATTGCGGAGTTTTTCTTCCAGAATGGTACTTTTTGTAGAATTGCCAACTTCTTTACCCCGGACGAAAGTTTTTTCTTCCGGTAGTTCAAACGGAATCGTAGTTTCCGTTGCGGGGTTGGTTTTAGCATTCACGGGTCCAGCCATTGCGCCAGGGTACAAATAATTTATGTAAGGCTGGGATACAGGAATTTCCTATCCTTCGAATTCCCTAGATACCCCAAATTTTCAAATCAATATAATTCTTTCGACTTAGCTCGAAAGCCATAATATCCCCAACTGGCAGATTTACCGTTTGAAGTGTATAGCTTTTTTCAAGGACAACTTTTAGTCAAAGAATCCAAGACTAATGCTAGAACAAAAACCATGCAAAAGATGAAATTGCGCGACTTATCAATTTTCGAAGAGAAGCTCCAAAATGCTGGTATCTTCGAGATCCGGATATTTACTTTGGAGGATTTCGCTGATTCGCTGAATATATATCTGATCCAGTTCTTCCGCATTCAAAACCGTCGTTTTAAGTTCAAACTTGCGGGATAATAAAGGACCACTTGCCTTTTTCTCATGTTGCTTAAATGCGCCTCCTGTGAAAAGGGTATTGATATACTTTTTAATCTCTGTCCGTGCGATTTTTTCCGGTACTGAATCCTGAATAAAATCAAACATTTCATTCATTGACATCACCGCTTGCTTTTGGTAAGAAAGCCAAAGGGCCTTAGAGATTTTAAATCGATGCTTCGGACGGGGATTGTACTTGAGTTTTTTAGTAAGAAATTGAGATGCCTGATCCTGAGAGCAAATTTCTTTTCTAGGTGGAATATCAATTTTCCCTTCCAAAAAATATACTTTCGGCAGGGTATCTTCAGTCGTATCAACTTTTTCCACTAAGTCTCCCTGAAGAGAGTTTATAAAAGCTTTAAAAGAAGAAAATCCTAAATCTTTTTCGGAGAAAGAAGAATCCAGCCTCAACAATTGCTGTTTGAGTCTGGCCATCAAAACCGGCCCTTCATCTGTACGACTCTTCAGAAAACGAATGATGAGATCTCTTCCAGCATTCTTATCTATTTCCTCTACCATATCCGAGGAGGGTGACTCTTCTTCCGGTTCACCAATTAGTTCTTCAAGGGATTTAAATTCCCCGCTATTTCTTTTCACCAACTTCCCTACACTATGCTCAAATCCCAAAACGATGACTTTCTTCCCCCTTGCTCGCAAACGCTGGATGAGGGGAATAAAATCAGTGTCACCAGATCCAATGATAAAAGTAGAAACTTCTGCATAAACGCCCAGGTAGTCCATGACATCTATCGCCAATCTTACATCTGATCCGTTTTTCCCTTGTGAATTGGTTTCAGGCAAATGCACCAATTCAAAGCCTTGTTCCATCAAGCGAGTTTGGTACTGGGAAAATATATCCTTTGACCAATCTGCATAGGCTTTTTTCAGACATATCACCCCCTTACTGGCAGCAAAATCCAGTATGGGTTCAATCAACAAGGGCTTGCGTTTCGACGGATAAACTGTATCTGCAGAAATCGCAAGATTTTCAAAGTCTAAATAGACAGCTATGGATGATCCTTCCATTCAATTTAGGTCCTGGGCTAAAGGGTTTTATTAATAAAGTAACAGGACAAGTAGCAAGGAAGGTGTGTATAGCACCCGGGAGTAATCCTCTAGAATGAGCGTATTCTTGATGCTATAACGTATGAGTATACAAATTTAGTTAAAAGCAGCTAAAAATTTCTTCAATGAGAAGGAATTGATAGCCCTATCTTACATGGAGCAAGATTTTTTGCGCAAAGGATCTATTTATTTCGCCGAACGTACATAATGCATTCTGCGGATTTCATCCGTATCCAGCACCTGAAAACCACAAGAATTCAATAGGTCAATCACCCCTTCCTTACTTAAGCGTAATTTTGGATAACTACTTACTTTCTGTTTCCAGATACCTCCCTCTTTTTCGTGTAAAAGATCGCTTACGATCACCTTATCTTCTTGGTATTCTAAAAAGCAGGTGTGTATGCGGTTTTCATCCGCTCGTACGGGAATGAACCTTTGCTCTTCCTTTAGTTCAAACTGATAGTCCCTGAAAGAGCAGATAAATTGACCCCCATAAACTAGCTTCTGGTAAAGTATTCGGAATAATTGTTCTAATTCCTCAAAGCTCAAAAGATGGGCCAAAGTATCTCCCATACATACAATCAAATCTGCAGATGGAGCATCTTTTAGGTAGGAAAGGATATCACTTTGAAAAAGCTCAATGGGAAGATTAGCTTTTCTTTCACCAAGGCTGTCCAACAACTGCTGATTGAAGTCCACTGCCTTGACGGAATAGCCCAGATTAGCCAGGGCAATACTCTGAAATCCATGTCCGGACCCGAGATCGATTGCTATTCCATTCTCCGTTTTGATTCCTTTAGCCCGGAAATACTGTTCCTGAGAGTCCCGGCCACTATCAAAATCGCCAGCCATCCATTCATAAAAGTTCCCCAGATGAGAATCGTAGTGCTCTTTTACAGACATAATCTTGAATTATGTCTGGAAGATACTAATTCAAATCTTCCTCCTTGAGTTTGATATGAGAATTGTCGCAGAAAGGTCCTTTTTGGGTCGCTTTACAGTTACAGAGTTTTACGGCCCCATCTCGTTTCGCCGTAAATAAAAGGGGTTTATGCTTGCTGCCATGATGAGATCCATCACAGAAAGGTTGATCCTTACTTTTTCCACATTGACACCAAAGGTAGTTTTTCCCTTTTTCAAGCTTTACCATGGCAGGCTCCAGGCTTTTGGTACTTTCTTTTACAAAGCCTTTGGATAATTCACTTTTGGGGTCATTAGATTTTACCAAGGGATAGAAATAAGCAGCCGCCCAGGATTCCTTGGGATCATTCATCAGTCCCAATTCTGTAGGGAATTTTTGGGTGAAAGTTGCTGTTCCAAACATTTGGTCCCAAAGCGAAAACATATTGCCATAATTTCCATTGGGATCACTGACTCCATCTACCATGGACTTTCCGTGATGGGCATGGTGAAAGGCAGGGGTAATGATAATGCGTTGAAGGAAGTTTACCAGCGGGCGAAAAAGTTTGCTTTTATACAAAGGTTCATCCCAATGTACAGTACTATGAGAACCGATAATTACCAGTTGTTTCAGGATCAGGCCCAGCGCGACAGCCTGGGTCCCCCCCAAAAACATAACAATCGATAGCCACCAGATATTGGGCATAAGCAGATAGTAGAGTGCGGCATTGCGGTAAGAGATGAAAAAGCCCATTTCCTCTGCCTGATGATGAGCCCGATGAAGTTTCCACAGCCATTCATATTCATGTGCAGAGCGGTGATACCAATATTGAAGTACATCATCTATCAATAGATAGAGAGGCAGTATCAGCCACATACTATAGCCTTCCAATATATCTTTTACATCAGGAGCAATCAAGCCCCCAATTGAAGGTACTGCCCAGATAACAATCAGGGGCTTGATTATCAGAGCCAATGCAAGCCAGCCCCCTGCTTCTTGTATCCAGTCTGAGAAAGTGCGTTGGGTTCTGTGAAGATAACCGGCGATAATTTCCAGCGTACCAAAAAAGACGAGGATGCCGACCACTATGTACGTATCTAGATTTTCAATTCCGAAAAGTGCGTCGTCCATGAGATTAAATTGCGAGTAGTAATTTAGCTCAAGGTACACAAGATTCTGGCAAAGCCACTTTACATATGTTAATCAGAGAAAAAAAATCAAGCTTCTGAGCGCCTTTTTATGATACGGGATAAAGATACCGGCGTAATTCCCAGATAATTCGCTACGTGTTTATTATAAGCCGTTTCGAAAAACTGAGGACTTCTTTCCAACAATGCTTCATAGCGTTGTTCTGGAGCCTTATCTATCATGGATTCGACTCGATAGATGAGAGTCTGAATGTTTTCCTGATAAGAACGTAGAAAGATCTGGATGATACGAGAATTCTCGTATCCCAATGTCAATACCTCTTCATAATCAAAAACGAGCAAATGGGTTTCGGTAACTGATTCAAAGGTATACTTGGTAGGGCTTTGGTTAAAAAGAGAATCCGGTGCACCTGTGATGGTATGTTCAGGACGCAAAAAAATATTCTTCTCCTCCCCTTTTTCATTGATAAAAAAGCCCCTCATCATACCTTTCAAAATGAAAAAGGCTTTCCGACTGATTTTACCTGCCTGAATAAGGCTTTCTTTATTTTGTAATACCTGATAGTCAGCAAAAGAAAGAAATACCTCCACATCTTCTTTGACCAGAAAAGGAAAGCTTAATCTGAGAATAGCTGCTTGTTCTTCCAGGGTCATGGATTATACTTAAACGGGCATCGGAACGTAATCCTTGAGTTTCTCGATGGTAATATCGATTTCTTCCCGGGTGTTTTGGACCCCAAATGAAAAGCGAATGGCATTCAGGAGTTGCGCACCCTCAACTCCAATTTCACGAAGTACAAAAGAACCCATTACAGCACCACTACTACAAGCAGATCCTCCAGAAGCACAGATGCCTGCCAGATCTAGGTTAAAGAGTAGCATGCAGTCTTTCTCATTGCAGGGCAAAGAAACGTTTAGAACGGTTGGCAAAGATTTTCCGGGCTCAGTTTCTCCATTGAAACTCACTCCCGGGAAAGTTTCCATCAAACGCTGCTTCATGTAGTTTTTCAAATCCCAGAGTTTATCGGATTTACTATCAAAGCTGCTATAGCATTTGTTGAAAGCGTGGGCAAGTCCCACGATGAAAGCGGCATTTTCCGTACCCGCTCTACGATTTCTTTCCTGCCCTCCTCCAGAAATAAATCCCGGTACATTCAAACCTTTCCTAATATAGAGGAAACCGACACCTTTAGGCCCATAAAATTTGTGCGCGGAGGCTGTTACAAAATCCACAGGAGTATTGGCAAGGTCATATTTGACATTGCACATGGACTGAACTGTATCCGAATGAAAAATAGCATTATACTCACGGCAAATCTCTCCGATGGCATGGATATCATGCAAGGTCCCTAACTCATTATTGGCATGCATAAGAGAAACCAGAGATCTGGAATTTGTAGCCAATACCTCACGAAGCTCTTCATGATCAATATGACCTTTTCCATCTACCCCTAGCCAGGTAACTTTAATCTTCCCCATCTCTTCCAAATGCTCAAGGGTATGGCTTACCGCATGATGCTCGATACGAGTAGAGATTACGTGCTTAATGTCAAATGCATCCAGACTGCTTTTTATAGCCATATTATCGGCTTCGGTTCCTCCACTGGTAAAGCAAATTTCACCAGGACTTACTCCCAAATGTTTGGCAACCGTCCTACGAGAGTCTTCGATTGCATTTCGCAGGGTTCTCCCATGGGCATGGGTGGAAGAAGGATTTCCAAAATGATCCAGAAAATAAGGCTTCATTGCCTCGAATACTTCAGGATCCATAGGAGTTGAGGCAGCATTGTCCAAATAGATGATCATAGCATTCTTTTACGGAGGTAGATAATTTTTCAAATATCGGGAAGAAGTTGGAAGGAAGCAAAGAGGATAGCATTGAAAATGCTGAGGGAAGTGTTGTAGTTGCCTTGTATTGTAGCGTTGGAGTTCAGGATATAGAAATATTATTTTAATTAAGATCCTGAAAAAGAGATATTGCAACTATAACACTATAACACCTCAACACTCTAATACTCCTGAATGAAAGCCATCCTAATTGACAAGCCTGGAGGCCCGGAAGGGCTATATATTGGCGAGTATCCGACCCCTGAGCCAGCAAGCCATGAAATTCTCGTAAAAGTTGCCGCGACAGCTTTAAATAGAGCTGATACCATGCAAAGGGAAGGTCGCTATCCTCCTCCTCCGGGAGCAAGCCCTATTATGGGCCTGGAAATGGCTGGAACGGTAGTAAGTGCAGGATCGGATGCAAGCAAATGGAAAGAAGGGGATCAGGTTTGTGGTTTGCTGCCGGGAGGTGGTTATGCCGAATATGCGGTCATTCATGAAGATTTAGCTATGCCAGTTCCTGCAAATATGGATCTGAAAATGGCTGCGGGATTGCCCGAAGTTTTCATGACGGCTTATCAGGCAATGTTCTGGCTGGGGGAATTGAAAGAAGGAGAAACAGTACTCTTGCATGCGGGTGCAAGTGGAGTAGGCACAGCAGGCATCCAAATGGCAAAAGCAAAAGGAGCAAAAGTTTGGGTAACAGCATCAGCGGGGAAACATAAAGCCTGTCTAAACCTTGGAGCCGACCAATGCATAGACTATAAGACAGAGGATTTCGCAGCTTTCATCCAAAAGAATCATCACCAAAAAGGAGTAAATCTTATTGTCGATCCCATCGGAGGCGCGTATTTCCCTAAGAACCTGGATGTAATGTTACCGGATGGGAAATTAGTGGTCCTGGCTTTTATGGGAGGGATGTTGAGTGAAATTAATCTGGCGAAAGTGCTTATAAAGCGACTCAGGGTACAGGGATCAACCTTACGTGCAAGAGATTTAAGCTATAAAATTACGCTTGCCCAGGATTTGCAAAAGGACTTTGGTTCAGCTTTTTCTTCTGCTGAAATAAAGCCCGTGATTGATAGTGTATTTGATTGGAGCGAGGTAGCCGATGCACACCGCTATATAGGGGCAAATAAAAATACGGGCAAAATCATCCTGAGAATCAGTGCTTAGAGAGTAGCTTTCAACTCTTCAATGGTCTGATTGGCAAGTTCATCAGCAGCATCCTGACTTTTGGCTTCAGTATAAATTCGGATGATAGGTTCTGTATTTGATTTGCGGAGGTGAACCCAGGATTCTTCAAAATCAACCTTTACTCCATCAATGTCATTGGGATTCTGGTCTAAATACTTTTCCTTGAAAGTAGCTAGAATGCCATCCACGTCCATACCTGCTTCCAATTGTAGCTTCTGCTTGGACATATAATAATTCGGATAGCTAGCTCTCAATTCACTACACTTCATCCCGCTTTTCACCAAATGAGAAAGGAATAAAGCGATCCCGATCAAGGCATCTCTTCCATAATGAAGCTCAGGGAAGATGATCCCTCCATTTCCCTCTCCCCCTATCAAGGCATCAGTACGCTTCATGATCTCAACCACATTAACCTCCCCTACCGCTGAAGCATAGTATCTGCAACCATGCCTTTCAGCCAGATCCCTCAAGGCACGACTGGAGGATAGATTGGAAACAACTGCACTTTTATTGTGCTGCAAAACGTAATCCGCTACTGCAACCAGGGTATACTCTTCGCCAAATAATTCCCCATTTTCATCTACCAAGACCAAACGATCTACATCTGGATCCACTGCAATTCCAACATCTGCTCCCTCTTTTTTGATCAAGTCGCAAATCTCAGTCAGATTCTTTTTTACTGGCTCCGGATTATGACTAAACCAACCCGTAGGTTCGCAGTTCAGCTTCACGATATTTTTAACCCCCAAAGCTTCCAACAATTCCGGCACATAAATACCACCCGTGCTATTTACTCCGTCAACTACAACTTTCAGATTGGCTTTCTCGATAGCAAAAGAATCCACCAGGTTTACTTCTTTGATCTGCTTGATATGAGTAGCAGAAAAATCATTAACTTCTTTAATCACCCCTAACTCACGCACCTCTTTGAAAGGATAGAGTTTATTTTCTAGAATCTCCAAAATTTCCAATCCATCCTTATGTGTAACAAATTCCCCTTTATAATTGAGGAGCTTGAGCGCATTCCACTCCACTGGATTATGAGAGGCTGTGAGGATAATCCCACCCGCAGCATCGAATTCTGGTACGGCGACTTCTACGGTTGGAGTAGTAGAAAGTCCCAGGTCTATAACATCAAACCCCAGACTAATCAGGGTGTTGGAGACAAGGCCCTGCACCATAGCACCAGAAGGCCTGGCATCCCGTCCAATTACGACTGTTTTACTCTGAGCTCTTTTCAAGGAAAGCCAGGTACCAAAAGCAGAAGCAAAGTTCACGATATCAATAGGAGTAAGGTTCTGTCCAACCTGTCCCCCAATAGTACCACGGATTCCAGAAATAGAGGAAATTAATGTCATAAAAGGATGTCTTAGTCGAGTGCCAAATATAGAGAAATTTAAGGGGCAAGGTCAAGGCTTTATTTGAATTGCGTAAATTGATCCGCCAACTATAATATTAATGCTTTGGGATCAATCGCTACATACGAAAATCTGAAGAAGAAAATCCTCGAATTATGTGATCCAGAGCTATTGGGTGAAAGCAGAGTTCAGCTCCTCCACTCCTTTTCCTCAGCTTCCCGCAAAGTATATGTAAAACGAGAGGATGAGACAGGCTTTTCTGTTTCAGGGACAAAGAGGAGGAAGTACGCCTCTCTACTTCCCTATATAGAAAAACATGAGTTTAAAGAGGTGATTCTTTTGGGAGGAGAACATTCTAACCATTTACCTGCCATCATCCAGCTTTTGCGGGAGCGAGGGATAAGATTTAGGGTTTTTGTAAAAAAATCTCATCAATTCTCTAAGAAAGGCAATAGATTTTTGCTCCATCTCCTGATTAAAGAGGAAGAAATTGAATACCTGGATTCGGATCAGTGGAAAAACGCAGAATCTTACCTGGGGAATAAATATGGATCGGAGATTTTCATCCTACCGGAAGGGGCTTCCTGCAGCGCTTCATTAGCAGGTGCGGGAAGTCTAGGCCTTGACCTTCGAAGAAATGAGGAAGGTCTACAAAACCCTTTCTCTCATCTATTTCTTGATGCAGGTACAGGGATGAGTGCTGCAGGAATGATCCTCGCACAAAGTCAGCTCAAACATCCGGCTAACATCCATGTCGTTCTTATGGCAGGGGAAAAAGAGGAATTCCTCTTGCAATTGCAGGCTTATGCTCAGGATTGGAAGGAAATTTTCGGAGAAGAAATCCTCGATTTCTCCCACCTCTATCTTTACTTTCCTCAAAGTGGCAAATCATTTGGATCTATCAATCAGGAAGTATTGAAAACCATCAGGAAGATGGCAATAAAAGAAGGGCTTCTTTTAGATCCAGTCTATAATGCCAAACTTTTTCAAACTGCTTTGTTTCAGATTGAAGAGCAAGAGCTAAAAGGTAATATTTGCATAGTGCATTCCGGAGGAGGAAGCGGATTGATGGGTTTTGCCGAAAAGTTTTCATAAAAAAAGCCCAGCCAAAGGCCGGGCTCTCTTTATTTTGTAGGCTTATTAAACACTTCTAATCATCATCGCCTGTTCTTTTCCGAGTCTGTTCATTACATTCTCTCTGATCAGTCGATAGAAATGTTTACGACCTGTTGCTTTGTCCTGACGGATAATTCCTTTCTCAATCATGATCTTGATATACTTCTTCGCAGTGGTACCTTTGATGTTGAGTTTTTGCTCCAGGTCTTGTGCAAAAAATCCATCCTGCGCATTTTCTACGAGGAACTTTGGCATATCAAACACAACTTCAAAAATAGTTCCCGCTTTGTAGAGATCATAGAACATATACCTGATCCCCTGCTCCAATTGCTTGTTATTAGTCAATTGCATACTAAGGAAGAATCCAAGACGATTTACTTCTTTGAAAGTGATGTAGGACCTGAGGTTTCTGTAAGAGAAATTCAGATGTTCAGCAGCTAAAGGAAGATCGCCTTTGCTGATATTTATACATTTATTGATAGTCTTATTTCGAACGGAATTGGGTACATCTTTGAATTCACCTTCTTTCCAATCCCCTTGAATAAAGCTCAAAGGATTGTCCTTATTTTGGAAGGTTTTCAGTAATTGCTCACTCAACCTTAGGGCAATTGCATCTTTATTTACCAGGGCAGTAACTCTCAAAGATTTTAATTCATAAAGCTGATATTTGAAGTAGGCTCTGATGCTAAAGTGAGAGGCAGGTTCCAAGTCTGTATAGATGGAAAGGAGTTCATCGATCTGAGATTTACTGTAGAATTCCAGATTTTCTTCAATGCTGTCAATAATCTCGGCCACCTTGTCAAAAAATTCATCCAGAATTTCAACCATCCAGGAGACACCGGGTTCTTTTGCCTCAATCAAGAATACCTGATTTGCTAATTTCAATCCGGAGATAATCAGGTTTGCTCCTCCTTCTTCTATCTTTTTGCTGCCTTGTTTGAGAATATTGGAGATTAAATCGTAGGATTTTTGAGGATTACCATTCAAACGAACATGATCTACATAGCTTTTAGCAGCTTCAATGTAGAGAGGATAATCCTGATTTCTACGGTAAAACTGGACTGTTTCCTTAAGGTCTTTTTCTGTGAGGTTTCGACCAGTTTCATACATAGCTACAGATTTTTGTAGCTTATACTTCATGGCTGCATTCTCATCCTTTCTTTCCTCAGAAATTTCTATGGCTTTCTCAATTTTTTCAACTGCATGTTTGGAGAAGCTCGCTTGCTCCAAATTATCATTAGTCATGCCGTAAAGCTGACGGTAAAGACTTCCAACAAAACTCAGGATTCTGGCCTGGGTAAAAGAGGGAAGATTTTCTCGAACCTGGTGAAATTGAGATTCTACTTCTCTCAACCTTTGCTGACGGTCTTCAAGCATCAATTGTTTACTATCATAGTTTTTGGAGAATGTTCCATTTACTACACTGGTCTCCAATTCATAAATAGCGTAATCATATATCTTCTGACCAATAGGGGTATCCATACTATCCCTTATTTCTGGGAGTTCATGAATAAGATCCTGAAGTTTTTGAGGAATATCAGTCCCTTCCTGCTGGATATGAAATGCGATCAAGAAAAAATAAACGGAAAGTTTGTGCTCGGGATTGCTTTCTCTAAGTGCTTTATCCAGCCAAATTTTACTCTTATTTACCTGATCTTTGTTATTTTCATTCAGATATACATAACCGATCAAAGAAGATACATCCGAGATCAGTGCTTCATCTATTTTTTGCCATTCGATGGCGCTGATGTGTTTTTCAAAATTATCTATAGAAGTTTTTCGAATCTGACGATCAAATGAGATCATGATCAAATCCAAATAGGCTTCCCAGCCTTCATGGTTCATGCTCGCATGCTGAACATTCTTAAGTGAATTGCTACGATGGCGCACGATGTCCATGACAAATTTAAATCCCTCCGTATCTCGGCGATAAAAACTGTATAAAAGTGCTTGTTTAGCAATAAACATATAATAATCCTGATCCTTCTGGTTGCCTAAAGGGGCATTTTGAAGATCCAGTGCCAAAGCTTCTTCGAGCTTGCGACAATCTTTAATGTCAAGTTGCTTTAATAGCTCTTTTAACGCATTGGGTAGGGTTTGCCCTCGTGACAAACTGTTCAAATCGAGGAGAAACTGGTAGGGAAAAGCATTTTCGTACATGATTCCTTATTTCTATTCTATTCTTTCTTAATAGTTAACGATAATAAACAAACGCATTCTTATTCCTGAATTACGGTTCCATGCCACGCTAATCTGTGGTACACGGGTACATGTTCACGTTGTGACTCATAACTGTGCTTATTTAGAATTTCCCTGAGTTAATGCGGCAGATATTGTGCTCTCTATTGTCTTTGCTTTCGAATTTGTATTAGTCAAGTTGAGTATAATACTAAAATAGTGGCCGCTGTCCGAAGGACTTTATTTTAGCAAAAATTACTCCAATAATCTATTGTTTGAAAATCTCTCAAAAATGAAATAAATATAAATTTTTGGCTCGGCAATTACGTAGATTTAGGACACATATCCAAACTAATAATTGTTAATTTTAGACTGAATTTACTAGAGATTAAACAATTCAGGCTTTGCTCGGATGAATACATGACAAATTTCGGGCTTAATACCCTAAATAACTGCAGAAAAGATCTAATTGTTTATAGTGAACAATTTAAGGATAAATGCGCTAGATAAAAAGCTCTATTACTCTTGCTTTGACATAGTCAATAGTTTAGCATCCTTTCCAAACCACTTTTCAAGGGTTTGCGCCAGCAGCTCCCAGCGAACAGGCTTTGCCAAAAAATCGTCCATTCCTGCGTCAAAACAGTCCCTTTTCTCAGACTCCATAGCATTAGCTGTAAGGGCAATAATAAGAGGTTGCTGTGCCAATACGCTGCTATCGATTTTCCTTACTTCACGCGTCGCTTGCAGACCATCCATCTCGGGCATTTGCATATCCATTAGGATAAGGTCGTAGCTTTTTTCGCGTATAGCTTGAAGAACTTCAAGCCCATTTGCGGCAATATCTGCATTTAGCCCCAACTTTCCCATTATTTTCCTTATGACTTTCTGATTAATGGAGTTATCTTCTGCAATCAGAATTTCTATCGGCCGGGCAAGATCAAGCAGAATATCTGATTTCTCTCTCGTTTTTTCCTTCCTTTCCGGAGCCTTATTGGAAAGGCACTCTTTAATCACCTTTTCTAGTTGGGTCTTTCTACAGGGCTTGGTTAATAGGGCCTTAAATAATCCATTCTTAGCCTCAGGAGGTAACTGTGCTACTGAACTAAGCAGGATAAAGGGAGGCCCCTGTTCCTTCAATTCATTCCGGCTTTTGACAGCCAGATCGATCCCATTCATCCCTGGCATATGCAAATCCGTAATTACAAGTTTTACCTCATGAGCTGTCTCTAAATGCTCCCAGGCCTCTTCTGCACTTGTACAGGAAATAGGATGAACCCCAAGAGCTCTACAGTGTGTTTCCAGTATTCTAAGGTTCGTAGTATTATCATCAACCAAAAGAATTTCGATCTGCCTTGCACCTTTATTATTAGTGGGAAGCCCGTCCTTTTTTTCTTCTTTCTTTTCGCTTGTGTAGGTTCTGATGTTGAAAAAGAACTCCGTCCCCTCTCCTTCCACACTTTCCACCCATATTTCTCCCTGCATTAATTCTACCAAACGTTTACAGATAGCCAATCCCAAACCAGAACCGCCATATTTTCTATTGGTTGAGGCGTCAACTTGTGAAAAGGATCGGAATAAACGATGGATTTTATTTTCAGGAATTCCTACCCCCGTGTCTTTCACAGAAAATTGTAGAATATGTCCTTCTTCCCATTTCCCTTTGCTCTCTACACGTACCAGTATTTCCCCTTTTTCTGTGAACTTGATCGCATTATTGATAAGATTTACGAGTATTTGCTGAATTCGGACTATATCCCCTTTGATGAATGTAGGGATATCACTTCCAAACATTGCTAATAATTCTAGGCCTTTCTCTCTTGCCTTAGAACCTAGCAAATCAAGTGCGTTATCAATGGGATCACTAAAATTAAAATCGATAAACTCCAGCTCCATATTGCCGGATTCGATCTTAGAATAGTCAAGGATATCGTTAATGACTGAAAGAAGATTATTTCCTCCAATCTTTATGGTATTTAAATAGTCTTCCTGTGTATCATTCAAGTGAGTTTCAGCAAGAAGGCCAGCCATACCTATCACTGCATTTAGTGGAGTCCTGATCTCATGGCTCATGGTAGAGAGGAACTCTGATTTTGCTCTGGTTGCTGCCTCTGCGGCATCTTTAGCCTTAATCAAATTTTCCTCTATTTCTTTTTGAATACTAATATCCTGCATGATACCCCTCACACAAATCAGCTTTCCCCGTTCATTCGTGATGGGCTTAAAAATCATAGACAAATCCCTTTCCTCTTGCTCAGCTGTAAATATTTTGAACTCCAGACGTACCTGCTCTGTTTCCTCTATTACATTCCTTAAGGTATTCTGTACTTTGAGCCTGTCCACAGGGTGGATCAAGCCATAAAAATCTCCTATGGTTAAATTGATATCATGTTCCAAACCCAGGATATCAAATACCGCATTGGACCATTCCCAATAATTGCTGGAAGGATCCCAACTCCAGTTGCCAAGATTAGCTATTCCCTGTGCCTCCTTTAAAATGTACTGATCCGCCTTTATCCTGTTGGTGTTCATTTGTTTGCTCTCATAGTAGTGTTGAATGATCGCAACCAGGCTGATAAATACGAAAACATTTAAAAGCGTATTAAAAAGGAAAACATCCTGAGGAGTTCCCATGCTTTCCGGCACAAAGGGAAAGATGTTGAACAGAACAAAACCATACATCATAACTGCGAATGTGATGGATATAGCTCTTTTTATAACTTCTGCATGTGAAAAGATCAGAAAGGGAAGTAAGGCAAATATGTAAAAGCCGTTTTGTAAGCCTCCTCTATCTTCAAAAAAGATGCAAACGATGTACAGGGCAATATTTAGCCCTCCCAACGCACTAAAGCGCACTACATCCAGCAAGCCAAATTTTCGAAGGTAAATCAGGAAAAATGAAAGTGCGAATAATCCCAGAGTGACCAATTTGATACTCAGTAAAAACATCTGGGTCTTCCATGAAATGCAAAAAGTAGCTAGCCCACCAACCAATATGTACAGCAATACTGTATTGGTGATCTTACTCACACTCCGCATGGCATCAAGACTAAGGTCAATTCCTCGTCTAACTATACTTTGGTACCCTGCTTGCAAAAGACCCATTACTTGATTCAATGATTGGATTACTACCCAAACATAATATTATCAACACCCAAAACAATTGGGAAAACGGGAGTAATATTACCTCTGTTAGGAAAGGCTGGGAATGTTGCTATAGCAAACTATTGAGCTTACGCACTACCCACTCTACTGAAAGCAGAGATAATAAAATGCCCAAAATCCAGGGAAAATTGTGAAAAGGAGTTCGGCTCCTACGGGTATCTAACTGAGGTTTCATTCCTGGCAGGGACTTTAGCTTTGAGGAAAGTTGCCCTAAATCTCTGGCAAGAAGAAATTCTCCGTCCGTCCGCAGGGATATTTGTTCCATCAAATCCTTATCCGCTTGTAATTGAAAGTGCTCAATATTGGATCGGCCTACAGAAAACTGTCCCCGATCTGTACCAATCATGGCATTATCTTTACGCCCCTCAGCAGTATAAGAATAGGTACCTTCTTCCAACTTAGGAATTTCGATGAAGTATTGAGCATCTTGTGTTTCATTGAGAAAATAATCCGTCGAACTACCATCCGGAGACTTAATGCTCAATTTTATAGCGACTTTAGGTAAGGGATTGTAACTGTCATCATAGGCCTGCCCACTAAAAAGAATGGGATCCGATCCAGTAAAAATCCGCTTTGAAGGAGTTACTTTAAATTTGCGTTTATCATCAGATACAATCAGCCATTTGATATTATTGAACAACCAGGCATCAAATTGCTCGAAATCTCCTGATTCGGTATAGCTATGGGCACGCATCCTCCAGAAGTTTTCTCCCAGAAAGACCATATTTTTCCTACCCAGGTGATTTTGCAGGGCATAAACGGGATAATCCAGTTGGACATTTTTGATCTTAGCTGTAGCATATACCTCTGCTGTCTTCTTAGCTTCCCAGGCTGAATTGTTACGATATACCGGAGGTACACTATTGGCCCATTGTAACCAATTGTCTGCGAAAGTAAAGGTAGAATGATTGCTGTACTTCTTTTTGAAATCAGGAATTACCTCCTCTGCCCTTGGACTATAGCTTTTAGGGCTGATAGCCATGTATTCAAAAAGTGGCTGCATATTCCTTAAATCTGTAAAGATCCCGGAGAAATACATCACAGGTTTGTTCTGCTCTTTGATTTGCTCAGTCAGCTTATCCACCATGGCCTTGTCTCCAGAGCTTCCTGGCCAATTATGTAGAATAAAGAGGTCGTAGTCCTCAAGATTAACCGTATTGGGATTTACATAATAAGTCCCCGATTGCTTGAGGATAAACTCGTCCAGCTCATAACTTTTCTCTCGTTTCAAAGCAATTCGCAAAGCCCCCAGATCTGGATGTGGTGATCCTGCAAAGAGAGCAATTTTCACACGGGTCTCCAGCACGTTGACAAAGAAATTTCGGCTGTTGTTTCTATAGCTTATTTCATTTTCCAGCCTGCTAACCTCCACCCGAAATTGTTGCAAGCCTACTTCTTCCGGTTTAACCAGAAAAGTAACTTCTCCCTGATTCTTAGAATTGTTGAGATTTAAGCTCTGCGTATCCAATACCTTATCCCGATTTCTCAAGCGCACCTGCAAGGAAGCCCTATCAAAGCCATTGCTTTGAATTTTCACACGAATCGGCATATCATTATTCAGATAGGCGATTTCGTTAAAAAGTACCTCTTTGATGATGATATCCTTTTGATCAGAGGTATCTCCCAGAAGGACCGTATAGATAGGAACCTTATTTCCTTCCAGGCCATATAGAGGGTTGATCCCAGAGGTCAAAATCCCATCCGATGCCAATACAACCGCTTGCAAATTCTGATTCTGATATAGTTTTTTCAGGTCCTTTAGGGCCTGCGAAATATTGGTACCCGTCTTTGTAAAGCTCAGGGAATCTATTTCCACTTTACTTTCTAGGGAAGTACCAAAACCAAACATTTGGAAATCAAAATTATCTCCACTGAATTGGCTTTCGAGCTCTTTTAATAAGTCAGGATATTCATTTCTGACAAAAGCAGAATCTTTCTGCACTAGCAAACTTTCAGAATTATCCTGGACAAAAGCTATGACAGGCGGATACTCTACCGAGCTTCTCATAACCATCATAGGCTTTAGCAGCAGAATAGCCATAAGGCAGAGGGCTACAAAGCGGAATACCCCTAAAAATATTCTCCACCTTCGGGAAAGTATTTCCGAGGTTCCCCGATACATAAAATAAGACAGACCTGCTGCCAGGGCCATGATCAGGAATATAAAGAGAGGGGAATTACTAAAGCTTATGTCCATGAATAAAATCTTATCAGACTTCCTACATCATCACCATACCACCATCGACATTGAATACTTGCCCGGTAATATAAGAGGACATATCAGAAGCCAGAAACACACATAAATCAGCTACATCTTTAGGCTCCCCAGCTCTTTTGAGGGGAATACCTTCCAACCAGTTAGCCAATTCTTTTTCTGGTAGTTCAGCAGTCATTTCTGTAGCAATAAAACCAGGAGCAACCACATTGGCACGAATACCACGAGAACCAATTTCTTTGGCGACTGATTTTGTAAATCCAATCATGCCAGATTTAGAGGCAGCATAATTTGCCTGTCCGGCATTTCCTGTAAGTCCCACTACAGAACTGATATTTATAAAAGAACCGCTACGCTGCTTCAGCATAGGTCTTAGCAAAGCTTTGGTCGTATAGAAAACAGAATTCAGGTTTGTGGTGATAACCTGGTTCCATTGTTCTTCATTCATTCTCAAAAGCAGGTTATCTTTCGTAATACCTGCATTATTTACCACTACATCTATGCGGCCAAAAGTTGCCAAAACATCGTCCAGTGTTTTTTGAATGCCTTCAAAATCACCAGCATCGACTTGATAGCCTTTTGCCTCGACACCTTTTGCCTTCAATTCCGCCTCGAGGGCCTGGGCTTTTTCTACTGAGGAGCGAAAGGTAAATGCTACCTGTGCGCCCTGTGCAGCAAATTCTTCCGCTATGGCTCTTCCTATTCCTCTTGTGGCACCAGTTACGAGTGCAATTTTTCCTTCGAGTAACTTCATATTGACTTGATTCTAATTGACCTGCGAATATACGCCTTTCATCGAAATATTAAGGCTTCATTCGATAAGCTCGATCATATGCTATACAAAAGTTCAGACTTTTACAGAGCAGTCAATACAAAAAATAGGATTATGTGTGAGGATTTTGCGATCAGGATCAGAGATTATCTATTTTCTCCATGACCTTATTGTAGATAGGGTCTACAAAAAAGAGAAATCCAAGTCCCATACCCGCCATGATAAAGAAAGGGGTTTCAAAGGTAGCTGTGAGTGCAACCCCCATAAACATAGAACAAAGAAAAAAAGCCCATCCAAATTTGTTCTTCCTTACTTTTTTAACCTTTGGCTTTTTATTTTTTCTTCTACTGCGTGTTTCTGTAACCTCTACAGGAACATAAATCTCAGCCTCAGGATTAAGGCGTTTTTCAACGGCAAGGTTCTGGTCTCCTTCCAGAATTTCGTGTTCTACGATATCAAACTTGTTTTCTTCTTTGGAGAAACTCATAGGGCATGTAAATTTGATCGCGAAGGAATTACTCCTTCCGAATAAAGATACAACAATTAGTGCGAAGGTTGAAGATTTCAGATAATATTCTCTTAAAACTCGATCATCCAGCAAAAATCATCGATTTGGCACTGGATTGGGAGCTTATTTCTTCGCATTTAAACAAGAAATGGGAAGAGATACCAGATTTATCTGAATTTACCCAACTAAAAAAGCTAAGTCTTGCCGGCCATGAAATCAAGGAAATTCTTGACCTACAGCCTTCTCTCACTCATCTTGATCTTTCTTATAATCTTCTTCGACAAAGCAAAGGCTTAGCGGCTCAGGCTTCTCTTAAAGAACTGGACCTTTCTTTCAATGAAGTAGAGGAGGTAGAAGAACTTGCTGACTGTACCAAGCTTAGGCAGTTGAATCTTGCACACAATTTTCTCAAAGACCTATCTCCTCTTCACAGCCTGAAAAATCTTCAAATACTTGCTATTTCCGGGAACCGACGAATAAAGGATCTTTCTTTTGTTGAGGGTATGAAAAACCTGACTCTTTTTTATGCCAAACAATTGAATCTCATGGAGTGGGGACCTGTGAATAAATTATCTTCGCTTGAGGCCCTTTATATAAGTCTTTTTTCTTTTGAAAGCCTGGCGAGTTTCGATATGCTTCCGAAATTGGAGACTTTGCATTTGAGCGTAAATAAAGTAGGCGAAGAGGGCTCGATGCCTTATTTCCCCCATTTAAAGGAACTAAGTATCGTCAAAGGCAAGCATTTGCGAAGACTGAGGGGAATTGAGCAGTTGAAAGGATTGATGCAGCTAAATCTTGCTCAAAATCAATTGGAAGCAGTACCTGATCTAAATGGCCTGTATCAACTTGAATCGGTTGACCTTAGGCAAAATCCGCTAACATCTGCAGACTCACTTTTTGAGTTGCCTAAACTGAAGAAACTAGATATAAGGGATACGGCTTTGGAAGGATCGGTCATACAATCTTTGATTAAGCATTTTGAAGGGGCAGAGGTTTTATATTAATGGGAATAGCTAGAGATCCCGGCTCTTGTGCTAAGGCCGGGATGACAGATTTTCTGTTTAACGTAGGTGTCATCCCGAGCCCCGAGAGGGACTTTATTCCCCTCCCACTTTTTCTCCAAAACCTATGAAGAATTATAGGAAGGAAGTAGGTAAAGGCTTAGGTACTTCACTTCGTTCAGCATGACACTACGTGAAAACTAAAGAATAAATTATCAGGGACTGAGATACTCAGCAAGGCGGGAGCCTTCCTTTTTAATCCGCTTGGCAAATGCCCATTTGAGCCCTCCATCTGCATGTAGCCTACGATCACTAGTCCAGGCTCTGGAGTCTTTTCCGGACAGGTACTTTAAACGACCAATTTTCATCAGCATCAAGGCCATATGGCCATCTTCACTACCTGTTGGCGTATGTTCGTAGCTCCCATGCTCCAGTCCATCTTTTCTCCGAAAGGCAGAGTTGAATCCATGCACATTGATATAGGCCCTTTTTCTCCTGCGAATGGCATACAGAATTTTACCCAAACTCTCATGTAAGCAAAAACTCAATCGAGAGCGACCATATTCTGACACAAAAGAATGCGAACCATAAGCAACTGCATTTGAAGGGTCTTTGAGTTGATGGACATAAGAAAGACCCCAATCAATAGGGTAAAGGGTATCAGCATCTGCTTGAAGAATATAATCGCCCCTTGCTACCTCTAACCCTTTTTGACGAGCACCTTTAGGCCTCATATTGAAAGGCAACATCAACTCATTGACTCCCATGTCTTCAAGGATTTGAGAAGTCTTATCTTTGCTGGCATCATTGACGACCAGCAATTCCGTAGGAACTTGATCCGGGAGTTTTAGTTCGGAGAGGGAAGAGAGCGTTTTCAGAAGGAAACGTTCTTCATTATATGCAGGAATGACGATAGAGGCTTTAGGATTTTTAACTTGATAACGCTCTAAACCTTTCCGAATGTGGGAAAGGCGATCATAACTTAAATCTTCCGGCAATGTAGCCGCAAGGTTATGCTTAGCGATCCAATGTGGGGTGTTAAAAGGTACCATCTATTCCGTCCAAACTTTTGGCAAATTAGCTTTTCAGTTTGGCGGAAAATCTTACAAAAGTATGAGTGGTAATTTTTCCTTCTTAAAAAGTCTATTTTGCCTGACAAAGAATATTATCCCTAATGGAAATACAGCCTCAATTTCTTTCCAGAACTTGCACAAATTGGGATCAGGATTTCTTTGTCGATTTTTGGACGAAAAAAAGCGGGACAGGATACGTTCCTGTCCCGCTTTGCTCAAAAGAGCTATTTCTTAATTTCCACCCAAAATCAAGGGAAGGCCATTGTCGCCGCTTCCAACGATGATGGTTTTGGCTCCTTGAGACTTAGCCAATTCCAGGGTAGCCTGGATTCCTTTTTCTCTCAGGATCTTATCTGTCAAACTCGCACTTAGAATACGGTTTGCATCAGACTTAGCTTGCGCCTCAATCAAAATCCTTTCTGATTCTTTCTTTTGACGTTCGATCTCAAAGTCGATCTTATCAGCCATCTCTTTTGCCTTCAGTTTATCCTGAATGGCATTTTTTATTTGCTCAGGCAGATCAATATTTCTCAAAAGAGCTGATTCCAGAATGATGTTTTTCTCAGCAAGTGAAGTGGAAAGATTTGTTTTGATCAGATCTTCAATCTCTTCACGCTTATTTCTATAAAGCTCTTCTGGGGTATACCGTCCTACAACCCTACGAACCGTAGAGCGGGTAAGGTCAGCAATAATGGTTTGTCCATAATTTCTACCTATTTCTTCATGCAGGTATCCAATTTTATCCTGAACCGGACGGAAACGAACAGATACATCGATATCAATGGCAAGACCATCTGCAGAAAGAACATTCATTTCCTCTTCCTTGATCATCTCCCTTACATCATACACGTACATAGTATTCCAGGGAGCTATGACATGGAAGCCCTGATCGTACACAGTTTCCTTATCCAATCCCCCTCCAAATTTCTTAAACAGGACGCCTCTTTCACCTGCTTCGATAGTTACAAATGCTCCCGAGGTTAGGAACAATAGCAGCATGAATCCAAAGAATACCAATACTGCCGTTGACACGACTCTAGATTTATTCATGATCGATAAATTTAATTTCTATTATCTATAATTAGGTTTGTATTTAAATCAAAATTCAGCGCTGATCTGCTGGATGTACAAATTACCCAAATTCTTAACACTATTCCAGCAGCTTTCGTTACAGCTTATCAGAAAAGACGGGAAAAAATCGGAAGGGTCTAAAAATTATCCCAGAAAGTAGTAATCCGCTTAATTGGTATCCATCTTATTCCGCCTACAATTTCGTGATACAGATGAGAATTCGCAAATACAGCTTAAAATCAGGCATTTTCTCGCCTATATAAAATGACTGTTCGCAGATCCTATTGCTACCGAAGTCGGTATATTTGTACATTTGGTTTTTATTGGACATTCTACATTCAAGCAATTCTAATTCATGCTACGTAATATAATGCTCCTGGCATGTATTGCACTTCTTTCGGGAATGCACATACAGGCTCAGGAAAGTGGACTACCTATCGCGGATGTTTATAAGCAAGCCATAGAAAAGGGCAGCCGCACCAAAGAAGGCAAACCGGGCTCTAAATACTTTCAAAATCGCTCAGACTATCAAATCAATGCTCGCCTTGAGCCTTCAACTCGAACCTTATCCGGAACAGTAAAGATCCAGTATCAAAACAATAGTCCAGATACCCTGGACCAAATCGTGCTACGCCTTTATCAGGATATGTATAAAAGGGGCTTTGAAAGTGATGATAGGATTGCTGAAGAAGACCAGACAGATGGGGTAGCTATCTCTCGCGTTTTACTCAATGGACAAGCTTTGGAACTGAAAAACGATAACTCTCCAATTAGGAGAAAAGGGACCAATATGTTCATCAAACTGAATAAGCCCCTTCAAAGTAGAGCCTCCCTCAATCTCGAAATTGATTGGAGTTTCCACATTCCCTTCAAGACCCATGTTCGTATGGGAGAATATGGAGAAGGCTCTTACTTCATTGCCTATTGGTTTCCACAGGTAGCTGTTTATGATGATCTATTTGGTTGGGATGTCCTTGATTATACGGGAACTCAGGAGTTTTACAATGACTTTGGAGATTTTGAGGTAGAGATCAGTATTCCCGACGATTATGTAGTCTGGGCTACCGGTGTGCTACAAAATGCGGAGGACTTACTGACCAAAGAATATTACCAGAAATATAAAGATGCACATACTTCTGACGAGGTGATTCGTATTGTTGGGAAAGAAGATTATGAGGCAGGAAGACAAATCACCCAAAAGGGAATGGATGGATACAATAGCTGGATATTCAAGGCTGATTTTGTTCCGGATTTTGCTTTTGCAGCTGCCAATTTTTACCACTGGGATGCTGCAAGTTCTGTCGTGGATGAAAGTGGGCGAAGGGTATATGTGGATGCCTGTTATAAACCTAGGGCCAAGGACTTTCCGGAGGTCGCTGGTTATGCGAGAGACATCATACATGATCTTTCTATGCGTAGTCCAGGTGTGGCTTATCCTTATCCAAAAATGACCATTTATCAAGGAGATTTTGGAGGAGGCGGAATGGAGTACCCTATGATGGTGAATGATGCCTCGACCTTCAGTCCGGGTTTTGCCTTTAGCCTCACCTATCATGAGATTGCCCATACCTATTTCCCTTTTTATATGGGAATCAATGAAAGACGATATGCCTGGATGGATGAAGGTTGGGCCTCATTTTTTCCTGAGGATATGATGGTAAGCAGAGGATTTAGCCGAAAACCTATGGGCATGAATATTCAGGGATTTACTTCTTTCGCAGGAGGTGCTAATGCAAAACCCCTCATGGCCGAATCGGTAGACCTTCAGGGTATGTCGTATGGAGTCAATTCCTATTTCCATCCTGCAACGGCATACTACCTGCTTCGCGATCTACTGGGTGAGGAGCTATTTCTAAAAACTCTGCGCGGCTACATGAATCGCTGGAATGGCAAACATCCCAATCCTTATGACTTTTTCTACAGCTTCAATGATCTTTCGGGGCAAAACCTGGATTGGTTTTGGAAGCCCTGGTTTTTTGAGACTGGTAAGCCAGACCTAAAGCTCAATGTAAAAAGCATTAAGAAAAAGAGAATGAATGTGGTGATTGAAAATGTAGGAGATTTACCACTTCCCATTTACCTTAGCGTGAGATTTGAAGATAATTCTACAGAGATTATCCGTGAAACTGCAGCGGTCTGGAAAAATGGAGTAAAAAGCTTTTCCATCAATCGAAAGTTTGACCAGAAAATCAAATCGATCAAATTAGGGGAAAACTGGATTCCAGATAAGACTTCGCGAAATAATACCTATAAGGTTCCCAAAAAGAAACAGAAATAGCGGCCGAGATTCCTCTCCTCCTTTTCGCTCGGGATAAAATGGATGTTTAATCCTATTCTACATATTAGATCTCACCCGAATTGGCAAAGGAGTAATACCCTCTGGAAGAAATGATCACATGATCCAGAACGGGAATATCAAAGAGCTTCCCAGCTTCTTTGCACTTCAAGGTGATATTCTTGTCGGCCTGGCTGGGTTTAAGATTGCCTGAAGGGTGATTGTGGACGAGAATCAAAGAACTCGCCAATTGATTGACTGCTTCCCGAAAAATAATCCGGGTATCAATTACCGTTGCATTTACACCTCCTTCGAATAATTGCTTTTCGGATTTCAGTTCGTGATTACGGTTGAGGAAGAGAACGTAAAAAACTTCATGGTCCAAATCAGCCAACTGAGGCCCCAGGTATTGATGAACGGCTTCAGCAGAATTGAGTTTGAGTAGCTTACCAGACTCAAGGGCTTTTCTCCTGCCCATTTCAAAAGCGGAGGCTATACTTACGGCCTTTGCCCTGCCAACTCCTTTTACTTTCATCAAATCCTCCAGAGAAGCTCTTGCAAGCCCCTGCAGGCCTCCGAATTCAGATAGCATATTTCTCCCTAATTGAATAGCAGATTGGCGCTGATTTCCAGTACGAAGGATAAGCGCAAGCAATTCAGCATCCGTGAGGGCAGAGATCCCTCTTTGCATAAGTTTCTCTCTTGGACGATCCTCCAGGGCCCAGCTAGTGATTGGTTGGTGTTGGTAGGTCTGCATATTTGTGTTTTCTAATAAAACACAAGTTAGGATATGCAGTTTTCGATGTTATGGAAAAATAAAGGGGAAGGTAACGCAAAATGCCCGACCATAAGGCCAGGCATTTGCTATATCTCTTTGGTATTCAATAGAAAACCAAAACCGCATGGTAAAAGCAGACTAAGCGAGTCCGTTTACGTACTTGGTCAGTTTGCTCTTATAGTTAGAGGCGGTTTTCTTATGAATGATGTTTGCTTTCGCTACTCTATCGATGTTACTCAAAACAGAGGGCAGCATTTTTTCAGCCTCCGCTTTCTGCTCGGTAGCACGCAATTTCTTGATCATGGAGCGCATAGTCGTCTTCTTGTAGCGGTTTCTCAACCTTCTTTTCGCACTTTGACGGATACGCTTGATTGCTGACTTATGATGTGCCATATTTCTATTTGAAACCTGTTTTCTTAATCGGTTGGCAAATATAATGCTTCCTTTCGAGAAGTTCAAAGGTATAAAGAGAATTTTTTAATTAAGATACTCCCTTCCCCATTATTACATCTAAAAGCAGACCGCCCTTTGCATAAACAAAGGGCGGTCTCCATAAGGCAATGTTTTGCCTACTTAATATATTTCACGACAAAGTCCTGACGGAAACGACTTACCTCGTCTTCCGGAGCAACCTCAAGACGGAAACCGTCATTGCTCTTTGATTTATCAATCATTTCCTGAAGTGGACGATTGTATTTTTCGTAATCGCTACCTACCGTATACAATACCTGATCTTCGAAATGGAAGTATACCCAGCTGAATTCGTCTACTTCGAGGTAAATGGTCAAACGATCCGGCTCCTTGTCGCCTACTCCATCGATGCGGCCAAATTTGTACACAATCTTGGCACCGACCTTTTTATTCACGACCTCTCCATTTATACCTATTAGACCAACTTCAGCATCACTAAATAAGGCTTTGTATTCCCTGCTGTAGTTGAAGTCAATGCCAGACATCAACAAAGTGTAAGGCAATTGCTGGGCGAGCTTAATATCGGTGTAAACCAAAGAATTTTGGGTATTGGCAATGAACTTAGTTGTTTCTCTTTCGCCAGCCTTACCTTCATCCAGTAATTCTGAAATATTTTGAATAAATGCACGCTGACGGAAATCGATATTCTTACTTGAAGTTGTCAGGAACTGGAAATTGGTGGCTAAATGCTCCAGCTGTTCTTTCGGGATCAGATCATTGAAGTCGACCCCCATAATGATATCTGTCGAAAGCTGACGCTTCTTCATATCCTCTTTCCATAGACCGGCCATTTTCACAGAGATCGTTTTATCTGCAAAATCAAAGGGGAAATTCAGGAAGCCCTGAGAAGTAATGGTGTTCTGAGCATCATTGAAGCTGACCGTCGAACCTTTGTAGGTCTGGTTTTTCAACTTCTCTTCCTGACCAATTTTAAATTCTTTCTTTCTTCTATCGAAAGTCAAGCCTCCAGAAGCGGTAAGAACCTCAACGTCATCCTCAGCTTCTTTGGCCTGCAGGAAGTTTGAGTAAAAGATTCTGTTTTCAGGAACAAAGTTAAGACCTACTGTCAAGACCTCATCCAGATCATTGGTCAGATCATCCGCAATCGGGATAAAGACTGAGTCTGGATTCACAAGGGTCTTTTCGAAGGTAAACCAGGCACCTTTGAATACTGGATTCTCTGATTCAATCTTAACCTCTCCTTCGAAGGTCAGGAATTTCTGAGAAGCATCCAGGGAGGCTTTCCCTTTAAAGAAGATTCTTTCGGTGAGGTAGAAACCATCACTTTCTGTGATATCACCAGATGCTGTTGTGGTAGTATCTGAGTTTACATCGATATTACTAAAGTCTATGTACTGTTTCTTTCCATTGACTTCGATGTAATCATATTTACCTCCACCCGTGTATTTGTTGCGGCTCATAATCCGCACATTGGCTTCGTAGATTTTATGGTATTTGGATTCCTGGTCGGCTTCAACCAATGCATTTGTCAGGATTTTCATATCTCCCCCTTCTTCCAGTACAACTTTCTTGTCTTCTGGGGTAATCATGGCATCAGCTACAAAGATGTATGGGACTCCATTGATGTCTATTCTGCCATCTTCGATATCGTACAGCGCATCTTCTCCCTTAAATTTAAGGCTGTCCTTCTCCGCAGAGGTAGCTACAAAGTAATTGTCCTTGAGGTAAGAACTCAATCCTACGAGTTTCAGGTCGCGGGTAGAACGTTGGTATTCTCCTTTTGCAAGAGAAGTTGCATATTCATGTCCCGGGAATTCTGCCAGCTTACCCACTTTCTTAGCTTCGAAACCAGACTTGTGTCGGTAAACATCATACTTCACAAATACATCTTCAGCGATAAAGTGGACGTATTCGGGATCGTCAATATCCTGTACAATGAAATCCCCTTCGACACTGAAGTCCATATCATTGAATATAATGCTATCACCTCTGACTTTGATTTCTCCCAGCACAATCTCTCCATTTCCAATCATACCCTGATCGGTAATCTTAAGGGTTCCCGTGAACTCCGCCTGCCCATCAAAAACAGAAATGGCTTCTTCCTGAGAAGTAATGCCCAGGGCATTTTCTTTGGTATACCAGGTATAGATGGCTTTTTGTGCCCCTACTTTGGGGAAATAGACCCCTCCTCGAAATCCCCTTCTCATATCGAAATTATTCACTACAGCCATTACCGAATCAAAATGGAAGACGAAAGAATCACTTTGAGCAACGGTTCCCAAAAACTCTATGGTTCCATTTCCCTGCAATCCATTTCCATCCAGGCTTATCTCATTGGTGAATTTTCCTTTGTCCTCATATATTCGATAGCCCCTTGGCGGTGTTTCCGCCTTAAAGCCCAGGGTAAAGTCGGGCATCACCTGTAAGGTCTGCCGAAACTTGGGGAAAATCTCCGAGGAGAAAAACTCTCCTTCAAATATGAGGTCCTCCGCCTGTAAATTCTCTATCCCCGGCAAGACAAAGGGGTCAAGAGAAAAGTTCATTTTATCTTTTTTGTAAACTCCCCCTTCGATATTAGGCTTTTCCCAATACAAATATGAGCGGGAATAGGAGTCAAATACCGGGAACTGTTTGTAATCTTTTTCTCCGGATTTATTGTTCGGGTCGTCTACATGAATGGCTCCTGTGATCCCCTCAAAGACGGTATTGTCCAGGGCCTTTTCAAAAGGTGTAGGCTCATAGCCCGGAGGAGGATTTCGCACCAGAACGAATCGAAGCGAATCGATCGAATCACACGCTATCTTATAACTTTCGTAGTCAAAGGTAAAACTCGGGCGGTCTACATCGCTCGAATAGAAATTGATGTTTCCACTTGCTACCAGACCTCCAAATTGAAGATTTCTATCTTTCTGTACTGCCACTTCGCCTTCTAGCGGAAGCACCCGCAGAAAGACTGAATCACTCAAGGAAAATATATTAACCCCTCTCATTCGAATGTCCATATCCTCGAGGTTCATCGAAGCATGAGCACCACTATCTACTTTAGAGATGATCTGGATAGCATCAAAGTCTTTCTTCTTTCTCGCTGCCAAGGCCCAGTTGGTTAATTTGGGCAAAGGCGTGATTTCTTGCGTCTTCTTATTGTATTTGATGAAACCGGAACCTTCCAAACCTGGAAGAGATCGCGTAAATGCTGTCAGATCTGCTTTAGCCGAGCGATAAGCAGGATCGGATAAGATGGCCTGCGGAAAGATCGGCATATCCGGATTTTTACTTTTATACCTATGAATAGCTCCTATCGGATTGAATTTCAGGATGTTTTTGAACTGATTGAAGCGAGATCGGGTAAAATAGTCGAAAGACTCAATGGCTGAGACTTTGTTTTCCCGGTCAATAAAAGCGGTAAACTGAAGTTCGTCAGTGTTCAGGTCCCAGACGATGGTTTCAAAGTAGAGGAAGTATTCATGGTAGGAGCTGGCGAAAGGTACACTTCGATAAGTTCCTACATTTGACTTCTTAAGGGTGACCAGAGTATCTTTAGCTGAATACAGTGCATCCATACCCGGATGGTATATACTATCCTGGTCTGAAGTTTTGATGATGGTTTCCAGGTTTTTCCCAACCATTCTTTCCTCATCCAATACAAAGGTCTCTCCCTGAAGCATGATCACAGGATTACCTTGACGAAGAATATCCATTTTGGCCTTGATATGATTTAGGACCATCTCTGTCGTTGGTTGCAACTCTTCATCCTCGGTTCCCCATTCATCAGTATCCCAATTGGCATCATCAGATTCGAAAGAAGAGGTCTGCGCTTCTTCATAATCCCATTGCTCCTCTCCCCATTCGTCATCTTTCTTTTCGTCCTCACTCAATTCTGAAGATGAAATACCATTGTACCAACTATCTATTTCAGGATTGCCGGAATTGCTTTTTTTGATGGGTACTTCTTCCAGCATATCATATGAAGTACCCAACCTCCTGACTCCCTGAAGAGAGAAGCCTCCCTCGTAGCGAAGGTTAGGAATGAGTTTATCAATGACTACCCCTCCTCCATGGCTTTTGAAATAAGGATAGTTTGCCTTTTTCAAACTCTTGAATCCTACATTTCTATCTTCAAACTTCCCAACCAGATAGCCATCGATCATGCTTTTATAATAAAACTGGACGGTATCTACTTTGACCAAGCCAAAGTTTGCATTGATCTTGTATTTGCCAAACTCACAGTAAACGTCTTCTTTATCAAGCCCCAATTTTGACCAGTCTACACGCCCTTTCTCTCCAATAAAGGTTTTACCCAAAAGATTGTAATCCCCTTTTGTAGCATAAATATGAGTGCTATCCTTGGGTCTAAAAGATTGATAGATAAGATCTGTTTCCGAAAAGCGAACCACTGGGAAGGTGTAGTTTCCGGTTTCGTCAGCAACATTAATAATTGTCAGCAAAGGATCTTCCTGACTTACCTGCCAATGGAAAATACCCTTCTTTAGCATATATCCTTCTGGAATAAATTCCAAAAGTCCTCTTAAAAATTTGCTTAGCTGATCTTTTTTAATGGTTTTAGTTGATTCCTCGGTGATTTCAAGGAAATTATCCAGCGGAATTTTAATTCGGGTATCTTGCCGCTTAAAATGACCATACAAAAGGGTAAAATTGGCCAAATCGGGCGAAGTTCTCATCCGCTTATCTACTAATTTATTGATAACCTCAATAAATTTAGGTTTTTCCAAATCCGACATCTGACCTTCAGCCCAGAGATTACTAACTTCTGTACTGGCTCTGAGGGAAACATCAGTATTTTCCTGATTCAGGGTTTTGGTAAACTCTTTCAGAAACTCATCTGGATCCGTAGAGAAAAAATCAACTCCCTGAGCAAATAGCCCATGGCTCAGGAGTACAAGGCTGACAAAAGTGCTGATCTTAGCAAATACTTTCATATCAATCTTTCTAAAAAAGCAACTATTTTGTAAAGGCTGCAGCGACCCAATTATTTTCCTCCACTCGAGAAGAAAAGCGAAGGCCCTGCTCTTCTGATAATTCTTTTATTTCTATTTCATCCTGAGTCAAAAACCCACTCAGGAAAAGTTTTCCATTTTCTTTCAAATGCCCCGCATAGGCAGGGATATCTTGCAGCAAGACATTTTTATTGATATTGGCGAAAATGAGATCGAACTCTTCAGAGGGAATATCTTTTACAATTCCTTCTATCACCTGGATTCCCTTGACTTCATTCAGTTGAGTGTTTTGTTGGGTATTTTCCACACTCCAGGGATCAATATCTATGGCAAAAACAGAGCTAGCTCCCATTTTTAGAGCAAGAATGCCCAGTATACCCGTTCCGCAGCCCATATCTAGAATATATTTTCCGTTCATTTCTTCCGCTTTCATCAATCTAATCACTGATCGGGTAGTTTCGTGGTGTCCGGTTCCAAAGGCCATTTTAGGATCAACTACAACTGTGTGTAAAAAGGAGTCATCAGCTTGTCTGAAGGAAGGAATGATTTGGCAGAAATCATCTATCTCTACATCTTCCCAGGATGCTTCCCATTCTTCGTTCCAGTTTCGGGGAGCTATTTCCTTTATTGAAAAAGAAAAAGACTCCCGATCCAATGAGGATAGAGCCTCCAACATAGCCTGCTGATCAAAATTAGGGCTATCAATATAGGACTTCACCCCTTTTTGAGTTTCCTCAAAAGCCTGAAACCCCACCATAGAAAGCCACGCAATCACCACTTCAACCTGAGCGGGATCGATCTCGATGGTGACTTCTGTTAAATTCGTCTTCAAATTCGAGCTTTAATCTTTATCAATTAAATATGGGGTAAAGCTCTGACTATAGGCAATGGTATTTATGGGATGAAAGGAAAATAAAGAAATGTTACTGGCAACCTACTGTAGTACGAAATTCGGTATAGGCAATACTGAAGTCTGCAAACCCTTTTACATCTTCTACATAAATTGTAAAATCCGCAAAGCCCCTGACATCTGTAAAAAACCAGTGACCAGGCTCATTTGCAAAACCCTCAGAATCTTCTTTGAATACTACCATGTCCGCAAAAGATTCGATATCCTCAACAAAAACGCGATAATTGGCAAAAGCAGCTACATTTTCAACATAAACAGCTCCCATCAATTTGCAATATTCGGGAGGAGTTTCAGCAGGCATACGTAACTCACTGGAAGCGAAGCCCATGAATAGAGGAGATAGGAAAAGAACCCCAAGTAAAAGTTTGCGGAGATGATTCATAAAGATTGGCTTGTATTTATGTGTGGTAAAATAGGAATAATGTCTTTATTAACGCAAGAAAAGCACATTCTTGTCTAACAGGGTAATTTTTTTGTATAAAAATCACTTTAAGGCTCGATTCTTTGCCATCGCCTCTTCCACTTCTTCTGCTTCCAGGAGGATATCTTTCATCAGGTTTACGGGCCCTTCCTCACTTATCAGAATATCATTTTCCAACCTGATCCCTATATTTTCCTCTGGAATATACAGTCCCGGCTCACAGGTCAGGACCATCCCAGCTTTGAAAGGCTGATATTTGTTTCCGACATCATGGGTATCTAGACCCAAAAAATGAGAGATTCCATGCATACAATATTTGCGATAGGCTTGCGGATCATTGGAATCATCTTTCTCCAAGTCCTCTTTTTTCAATAAGCCCAACTCAAGGCATTGCTCAGTAATAAACTTCCCTACTTCCTTATTGTAGTTCTCAAAGGTATTTCCTACCACCAATTGAGAAGTTGCAAATTTTAAAATCGCAAGAGTCCCTTTGTAGATATCTCTCTGGCGGGAGGAAAAACGACCACTTACTGGAATAGTCCGGGTCATATCTGCACAGTAGTTGCCATAGCGAGCGCCCATATCAATCAGAATAAGGTCTCCGTCCTTTAGCTCCTTATCATTGTGGACATAATGCAAGACACAGGAATCCTTGCCAGAAGCGACTATGGTATCAAAGGCCGTCCCCGATGCCCCTTGGCGGATAAATTCGTGCAAAATTTCTGATTCAATCTCATATTCGTATTTACCTGCTTCTACAAATCCCAGAATCCGGTGAAAAGCATCCCCGGTAATCGCAATCGCTTTTCCCAACATTTCTATCTCTGATTCCTGTTTTATCACCCGCAAATCTTCCATAATAGGTGCAGCTCTATAAAGACGGTGAGTAGGATAGGTCTGACGAAATTTTTCAGCCAGTCGGTGAGCAGCTGTTGGAACAAAGGTATGGAGTCTATTATGCTCATTTATATCCAGGTAGATTCCTGAAAAATGATACAAAAGACGAGCAATCACATTTTCAAAATCTTTATAGTAATAAACCGTCTTGATGCCAGACACATCGCGGGCTTCCTGCTTTGAGTATTTCCAACCTTCCCACACCTGTATATGCTTGTTGGTAGCTTTAATAAATAGCATTTCCCTGAAGCGTTCTTCTGGGGCATCTGGGAAAAGCACAAGAATCACTTCCTCCTGATCCAGGCCTGTGAGGTAAAAAAGATTGTTATTCTGCACAAATTTATAGGTCGCATCGCCATTACTGGGGTAAAGATCATTGGCATGAAAGACAGCAATGCAGTGAGACTCCATTTGGCCAGCAAAGGCTTTTCGATTTCTAATAAAGAGCTCAGAAGAAGGTGTTTTATATCGCATATTCCTTTTTAACAGAGGATTTGAAGAAAATCAGGACAAAATGTAAAAAAAAGTTGGCAGACATTTGATAGAAAAAAAAGAATAGTATACCTTTGCAAGCCAATTGAGAGATATTTGACAATGACCCGTGGTGTAATTGGTAACACACCTGGTTTTGGTCCAGATATTGGGGGTTCGAGTCCTCCCGGGTCAACAAGACACTATGTCATCACCGATTAAAATATTTTCGGGCTCTGCATCAAAAGATTTAGCAGAGAAAATATCAGACTTTTTTGGATCTCCTCTCGGTGAAATTGAGCTACTGACCTTCAGTGATGGAGAGATGCAAGTTTACTATGAGGAGTCTATCAGAGGGTCTGATATTTTTATTGTGCAGTCTACCTTCGCACCCGCTGATAATCTCATGGAGTTGTTTCTCCTGATAGATGCAGCTAAGCGTGCCTCGGCAAATCAAATTGTAGTAGTCATACCCTATTATGGTTATGCGAGGCAGGATAGAAAGTTTAAGTCCCGTGTATCGGTGGGGGCGAAACTAGTGGCCAATGTATTGACGGCTGTAGGAGCAGATAGAGTAGTGACGATGGATTTACATGCTGGACAGATACAGGGCTTCTTTGATATTCCGGTTGATCATTTGGATGGCACTGCTGTTTTCATCCCATATATAGAGAGTCTCAATTTAGAGAATCTTTGTATTGCTTCTCCTGATATTGGGGGCTCAGCAAGGGCAAGAAGATATGCAAAGCATCTTTCTGCAGAACTGATCATTTGTGATAAGCACAGGCTCAAGCCTAATGAAGTTGCTTCTATGCAGGTAATCGGTGATGCAAAGGGAAAAAATATTATCCTGATCGATGACCTAGTAGATACGGCTGGCACCCTTTGCAAGGCAGCAGAAGTATTGCTTGATGAAGGAGCACTTTCAGTAAGAGCAATTGCCACCCATGCAGTACTTTCGGGTCCTGCCTACGAAAGAATACAAAACTCAAAATTAAAGGAACTGGCTGTCACAGATACCATTCCTTTGGATAAAGAGAAAAACATAAGCAAACTGAGGGTTTTGAGCGTTGCTCCAATCTTCGGCAAAGCTTTCAGAAAAATACATAACAATGAATCTATCAGTTCATTGTTCCTAAAGTAAAAGTGATGAAAAGCACGGAGCTAAAAGCATTTAAAAGACCTGATACAGGTAAAGCTAATTCAAAGCATATGCGTAGAGAAGGCAAAGTACCTGGTGTTGTATACAACAACAGTGAGGCCACTCACGTTTTCTTTGACTACAAAGAACTCAAAACCGTTCTCTACACTCCTGAAACATACATTGTTAATCTTGATGTAGATGGAGATAAAGTAAGCACTATCGTAAGGGATGCAGATTACCATCCAGTAACTGAAAGAATCCTTCACGTTGAGATGCTTAGCGTATCTGACGATAAGCCAGTAATTGTTTCTCTTCCCGTTTCTCTTGTAGGTAAGCCTGTCGGAGTTGGAAAAGGGGGTAAATTGCTTACTAAGCTTAGAAAAATTCAGGTTAAAGGAATACCAACTCAGCTTCCAGACAAAGTTGAGATCGACGTAAGTTCTCTTGAACTGGGACAAACCATTAAGATTGCTGATGCAAATATCACAGATCTTAATATTGTTACCCCACAATCAGCGGGAGTAGCAAGTGTTGAGATTCCACGTGCACTCAGAAGTGCGGGAGCAGCAGCGGGAGGAGATGAAGCAGAAGGTGGAGAAGAAGAAGCAGCTGCAGCAGAATAAGAATTCAATATCAGAACATATACATTTGCCAATTCCCCAAAAGGAATTGGCAAATTTTTATTTAATAAGATATGAAATACCTCATCGCCGGATTGGGAAATATTGGTAGCGAGTATGTCGACACGCGCCACAATATTGGCTTTATGGTCTTGGATCGGCTAGCTGAAATGCTCAAAGCAAGCCCTGAGTTAAATCGTCTCGCCTATACCGTGACCGCTAAATACAGAGGAAGGAGATTGGTCTTAGTCATGCCGACTACTTATATGAATTTGAGTGGGAAGGCTGTAAAATACTATATGGACCAGGAAAAGATTCCTTTGGAGAGAATCATGATTGTCACCGATGATCTCAATCTCCCTTTTGGGACGATGCGGATGCGGGCGAAAGGCTCTCATGGCGGTCATAACGGATTTAAGCACATAGACCAGGTGTTGGGTACCAATAATTATGCGAGAATCCGAATGGGAATTGGAAATGAATACCTCAAAGGTCAGCAGGTTGATTACGTACTTTCTCCTTTCACTGATGAGGAGTTTGAGGAGCTTCCAGACCTTATAGATAAGGCCTGCCAAGGAATTCTTTCATTTGCCAGTATAGGAATAGGTCGGACAATGAATGACTTTAACAAGAAAAAGAAAAAACCTAAAACACCTCAGGAACCTAAGCAGCCTGATAACTAATCCGATAAATCACATCGGCAAAATCATCAGAAACCAACAAAGATCCATCTGGCAACTGAATAATATCTACAGGTCTCCCCCAGGCTTTACTTTCCCCTAACCACCCTTCAGCAAAAGCCTCATAACTTACTGCCCGATCTCCTTCAAGTTTCACACGCGAGATTCGATATCCCTGAGGCTGAGTTCGATTCCAGGATCCGTGCTCCGCAATTAGGATGTCATGAGTAAAGCTTTCTGGGAATTGAGCACCAGTATAAAACTTCATACCTAAAGCGGCAGTATGTGGCAATAGCCTTTGAGCCGGGGCTGTAAATTCATTACAATCTCGTTTTTTGCCGAAACGAGGATCTGGCAAACTCCCCTCATGGCAATAGGGAAATCCAAAGTGCATTCCTTTTTCAGGTGCGTGATTCAGTTCATCATGAGGAATATCATCTCCCAGCATATCTCGGCCATTGTTTGTAAACCAGAGTTCAGCATTTTCCGGATGCCAGTCAAAGCCAACCGAATTCCTCACGCCCTGTGCAAACACCTCTTTTTCGGAGCCGTCCACATTCATGCGCATGATAGTAGCATATCTTTCATCCTCCTTCTCACATACATTGCAAGGAGCCCCAACCGGGACATATAATTTATCATCCGGTCCGAAAGCAATGTACTTCCAACCATGCCAGGCATCATCGGGGAATTGGTCGTCTACCAGGGTTTTATTGGGAGCAGAAAGATTATTTTCAATATCGTCGAAGCGCCAGATTTTATCGATCTCAGCTACATAAAGATTTCCATCTTTATAAGCGACTCCATTAGGAGTATTTAATCCTTCTGCCAGAACAATTACCTCATCAGCTTTATAATCTCCATCTGTATCTTTGATGGCATATACCTTTCCTGCCCCCCTACTTCCTACATACAGGGTTCCACTTTCACTTCTCACCATAGAACGAGCATTTTCTACCCCTTCTGCAAAAATGGAAATCTCAAATCCATCGGGGAGATTGATTTGATCCAAGGGGAGAACGTCCAGTTTTTCTTCTGGACGATTTACACTAAAACATGCGGATAAGGCAGTGGAAAGAAATATTCCGTAGAGGAGAGGTTTAACATTCATAAAGCTGAAATAAGGGAAAGCGATAAACAATCCCAAATTTCAGCTTCATCTGAAAAAATTATTTGATCAGGGTCAGAGTTCCGGATTTGGTGGTTCTGACCGGTTCATTATTTCTATCGGGGAAAACGTATTCATACACCCACACATAAACGCCTTCCATACATAGTCCATTATCACAGCGACCATCCCAGGCCTGATCTGGATTGTCCGTTTCAAAGACGAGGACTCCCCATCGATCAAAAACCTTTAAACGAGCTTCTTGAAGATTACAGAAGGTTTCTGCCTTGAAGAGATCATTTACCCCATCAAAATTTGGACTAAATGCAGAGGGTACATGTATGATACAATTACAGATTTCGGTAAACACGAGTACTGAGTCTGAACTCACCCCACATGTATTGGCGACATCCAAAGTAATGAGGCCTCCTTGCTGCACCAGATAAAAGGGATCGGTACTTCCGTCCTGCCACATGTAGGTTTGATCAGGCGAAGGTTTTACTTCCAACCTCAATTGTCCCAAATCTTCTTCACATAATAATTGGTCCGGTCCCAGGTCTACCACTGGTAAATCCTGATATGCCACAACGATCTCGTCCGTTTCTACCGCACAATCATTGAATACTTGTAAAGAATAGGCTCCGGGAGAACGGACCACAAAACTCATAGAATCTGATCCATCTTGCCAGAAATAATTAAATCCGGCCTGATTGGTTTCAAGTAAGAGACTATCTCCTGCACACAAAATTATATCTGGTCCAAAATCAAACGGCTGAGGTACAGCTTGAAAGTCAACCACAATTCCAGCATCTACAGCCCCACAAGCATTGTTCACAGTAACTACATAACCGGCTGGCTGCGTAATGGTCCTAATGGGTCCAACAAACCCATCATCCCAGATATAGGTTGCGCCCGGCCAGGTGGCATCAAGGGTAATCGTTTCCCCCTCACATAGCAAGGTATCATTCCCTAAAAAAACCTGAGGCAGAGGATTGAAAATAGCTTCGAGGGTATCTGCATTTGCTCCGCAACTATTGCTAACTTCTACCCAATAGGTCCCTGATGTTAGCACCCTGAAAGTGGTAAGCTTAGTACCATCCTGCCACACATGATCAATTCCTGTAATATTTGTTGCCAAATCCAGGGTATCGCCCTGACAGAGGGTGGTATCATTCCCAAGACTCACTAAAGGTGGTGGATCTACAAAATTGATTTCGACTGTATCTATATCGGTACCACAAAAGTTACTGACTCTTACCCAGTACTCCCCAGAGGCATTGACTGTGAAAGTAGAGTTGGTAGAACCATCCTGCCATTGATAGGTCGAGGCAGGAGTCCAACTTGCATCCAGGACGCGGGTATTTCCGGTACAAAGGGTGGTATCATTCCCCAAAAATATATCCGGACGTAAATCATAATTTACATTGATCGAGTCCCTGACCGTCCCACAGGAATTGGCAACTTCCACCCAATAAAGCCCAGAAGAACTAATGGAAAAAGTCGGCTGAGTAGAATTGTCCTGCCAATTATAAGTTGCCCCCTGAAGACTGACATCCAGATCCAGGGTAGCTGTTCCGCAAAGGGTAGTATCAGTTGCAGAGAAAAGGTCAGCCGGAGGAATGGGTTGATAATCTACGGTAATGCTATCGGTATCTGTCCCGCAAAAATTACTGGCTGTAGCCCAGTAAGTTCCTGCTATTGAGACTTGAAACTGAGGCAAAGTGGAAGCATCCTGCCATTGATAGGTAGCATTACTATTTGTTGCGTCCAGGCTTAAGGTAGCTGCACCACATAAAGTGGTATCATTCCCAAGATCAACTAAAGGATTCACTTCGGCTGTTACCACAATTGAATCTCTGCTAGTTCCACAGCCATTGGTCAATTCCACCCAATATAGTCCATCCGTATTTACAACTCTTGCACTATCTGTAAGTCCATCCTGCCAAAGGTAGGTAGGGCCAGGTCTGTACGCATCCAGAAGGATACTTTGCCCCGGACAAAGGGTAGTATCAGCTCCCAAATCAATCAAAAGTTCTGCTGCCGGGGTAACTTCCACTCGAATGGTATCGGTGAAAGTAAGCCCGCAATTGTCCGTAACTGTCGCTATATAAGTTGTCGTAGTAATGGGACTTGCAACCGGATTCTGGATAGTTGGGTCAGAAAGTCCTGTTGTAGGAGCCCAACTAAAAGAAACTCCGGGACTAGCATTCAAGGGAACAGGATTGCCTTCACACAAAAACAGGGTATCTCTTAGAGGTATAATCAAATCCTCAAAACACATATTGTGGGCATTTCTACCTGCTGAACCCGTTGCTGCTGTGAATCCCCAGGTAACCAAATTGGTTCCCCCAAAAATCGTATTTACAATATCTCCGGTATAACTCAAGCTCACCGGCCCACAATCAATATATACTTGAAAGAGTTGAGTACCAGGATCCCAGCTAACTTTCACATCGTGAAAGTTACCATCTTCTATATTAGCTGATCCAGGCATAATCGGAACTGGTCCTGCCAGATTATTAGGACTATTATGGTCATTGGCCCCATTACGCATGATAGCTAAATGGTCAGGACCCGGATCATTAGAGCCTCCATTTTGCCAGGTATCCATTTCTACTATTAAAGATGGAGAAATACCTGCCGTTCCTAATGTACTTCCTCCTAAGGGGGAAGGATTGGTTAACGGACCAGACGTTTGAAATATCAATGCTATTCCATCTGCACCATTTCCATTTCTAGTACCAAAAGAAACACGATTGTATAGTTCGAAGGGTTGATTAAAATCAATCGGAGTAGTACTCCAGACTGCGCCTTCCCGATTAGTTTGATTGGGAGTAATAGCTGCACACACGGTAGTGGTGGCTACTGCATCACCTCTCACATTAAATTGGGCTAAAAGTTCAGGAAGGAAAAAAGTTGTAAGCAATAAGAAGATAAGAATCTGCTTCATTATCCGGGATGTAAAGATTCAATAAGGGTAGTCTAATTACGAAAACCCGAGCAAAATATTTTCTAATTACAATAGTCTGCAGCGTTTTCGAAAATTTTCAGCAAATAAAAATGCTGCTAACATGATTTGTTGCCTTATTTAATTTCAATAAGGTTCCTGGCTTTCAAATAGACCCTTAATTTTAGGGAGGGTTGATCAAAGGGCTGAATTCCTTTTATGGCTTTGAAAAAGGATTTACTTAATACCCCCATAATTTTCCGTGCTGTAGATCATTCTTGCATAAATTCATAATATTCACAGCTAGCCATATCCATTTTCGCATTTTCTCCCAATTTTTATGCTTTTGAAAGTAGAATTCCTTTAGCAATTCTGAAGAGGACATAAGAGCTTTGGTACGACAATCGACTCAAATTAAGATGCGTTTTTATCTTAAAGAGGCTAATTCTCTTTCTCCATTTATGATGTATGCAAATTTTCAAGAATGCTTTGAGCCCAGGGAGGAAATGGGAAAACTGGAAAGTAAAATTAAACAGGTACCTAATTTTTCCCTCAAACAATTTGAAAAATGATGCATGCATAACAATCTTATTTGTATATTTGTTATCCGCGTATCTCGCGCTAGATCTAATGACATTATACCATGTACTTCTACTACACCCGTTATAAAGGATATAGTACTCAATTTCCTATTAATATTGTGAAAGTTTTAATGACCCTTATCCTGTTGGGATTGGGCTCATCTGTGATGTTGGCACAGGGAGTCATCAGGGGTAAAGTAGTAAATCAGGCCAACAATCAACCTCTCCAGGGAGCTACGATTCTGATCAAGGGAACCAATGTTGGTGCATTTACTAAGGAAGATGGATCATTTAACCTAAATTCACCTAAAGCTGCTCCTGTAGAGTTATTTGTGAAATATGTTGGTTTTGACTCCCTAACCATAGGTGTAGAAAATTTCAGCGATAATATCACCATTAAACTTTCTGAAAAACCTGTAGAACTTGATGAAGTTGATATTGTAGCCAGTGCATATGTAGAAAGGCAAAAACAATCTGCACTTTCTGTCGAAAGTATGTCGATCACTGCAATTAAGGAAACTCCTGCCGCCAACTTCTATGAAGGATTGGGGCATTTGAAAGGGGTGGACATGAATTCAGCGAGTTTTGGATTCAAAGTGGTAAATACACGAGGATTTAACAGTACCCAGCCGGTGAGATCTCTTCAGTTAATCGACGGAGTTGATAACCAATCACCGGGCTTAAACTTCTCTCTAGGTAACTTCCTGGGAGCTTCCGAGCTGGATTTGGAGTCTGTAGATTTGATCGTGGGAGCCTCTTCCGCATATTATGGGCCCAATGCATTTAATGGGGTGATTGCGATGAAAACTAAGAATCCCTTTATCCATAGAGGACTTTCTGCTTCTGTAAAGGTAGGGGAAAGAAACTGGGTTGAATCAGCCGTGAGATATGCTAAGGTATTTAAGAATAAGAATGACGAAGAGAAATTTGCGATAAAATTTAACCTCTTTTATCTAAGAGCCGATGACTGGGAAGCGGACAACTTTGAAGAAGCTTATAGGGATACAACTGCCAGAGGAGCTACCAATTATGTAGGCATGGACAATCCTGGTGGATATGATGCGGTAAACAGATATGGAGATGAGGTTTTGGGCCGGGCTACTAATAATAATACACGATTGCAGGCACCCGGTCTTGGCTTGTATTACAGGACGGGTTTTGCAGAAGCTGACCTTTTAGATTATGATACCCGAAACCTTAAAGCAGGCGTTTCTTTCCATTATAAACTCAGACCCGATGTAGAGTTGATTGCTTCCTCTAATTATAGTAATGGAACAACCGTATTCCAGGGAGTTAACAGGATTAGCTTAAAAGATATACAATTCTTTCAGCACAAAGTTGAGGTCAAAAAAGAAGGGAAATTCTTTATTCGTTCTTATGTGACACATGAAGATGCCGGTAATTCTTATGACCCTGTTTTCACAGCTAACCGTATTCAAAACCTGGCAAGAAGTGATGGTGCCTGGATTCAAACATATCGCGAACTTTGGCAAAGGGATTATGCTCCCTTAGTCAGACAGTTGGAAGGCTATCCTTCTCCCCCTTCTTTCCCGGATTTTAGATTTGACTTTGATCAGCAAGCCAGAGTTATAGAAGCAAATAGAGAACAAATTACTACCTGGCATCAGGAACTGAGAGGGAGACTTGATGGCACAGGAGGATTACTCACTCCTGGTTCACAGCAATTCCAGGCAGCATTTGATTCGATTACTTCCAGAATTATTACCAAAGAAGGTGGAACGAAATTTTTTGATCGTTCTGCACTTTATCATGTACATGGTGAATATAAGTTTACTCCTTCCTGGGCTGAGATTACCGTAGGAGGAAATGGACGCTATTATACACCTTATACTCAGGGAAGCATTTTTGCTGACACGGGTGATGTGAGACTCACCAATTTTGAATATGGTGTTTATGGTGGGGTAAAGAAAAATCTCGCTTCGGATAGGGTAATCCTGACAGGAACCTTGCGGATGGATAAGAATCAGAACTTTGATTTTCTATTCTCACCAGCCCTTACCGGATTGATTAAGTTTGATGAAAACAACTCCTTGAGAGCCTCCTTATCATCAGCTATTAGAAACCCGACCCTGGCCGACCAGTTCCTGAGTTTTGATGTAGGAGGTGCAGTACTTGCAGGCAACTTAAATGGCTACTCAAGTCTTCTGGAACTTGATTCCCTTCAAGTCTATTTTGAATGCCTTTGTCAGGATCCTTTGGTTCCTTTCGATCTTGGAGCAATTAAACCTGAGCAAGTCACTACCTATGAATTTGGATATCGAGGACTTCTGGGTAAGAAAGTTTATGTTGATGCAGGTTATTACTACAGCAGATACAAAGACTTTATTGGCTTCCGATTAGGATTTCAGGGTGAAATTATCAATGGTTTCCCAGTTGGCGATGTCTTACGCATCAGTGCCAATGCTCAGGATATCGTAACAACCCAAGGGGCTGCCTTAGGCATCAACGTCTTCATCAATACTAAATACACCATTGGAGGTAACTATTCATGGAATGTGCTTAACACTCAATCTGATGATCCTATTGTTCCGGCATATAATACACCGGAGCATAAATTCAACATAAATTTTGGAGGAAGGAATGTTACTATTGCGGGGATTGAAGAATTCGGATTTAATGTCAACTATAAATGGGTAGAAGGCTTCTTATTCGAAGGATCTCCTCAGTTTACCGGCCTTGTTCCTACTTATGACCTACTTGATGCCCAAATCAGTAAAAAGTTTCCAAAACTCCACACAACTATGAAGCTTGGAGCCTCAAATATTCTAAATAATCAAGTATTTACAGTTTATGGAGGTCCAAGAATTGGCAGATTGGCATATCTGTCTTTAACTTACGATTTTTCTGGAATCTAGATTATATACCTAAAACCTTAACCTATTCAATTGAAGATTATGAAAAAAGCTTTGACTATTTTTCTATGTTCTATCTTGATGATAGGACTTTCCTTACAAAGTATCGCTCAAGAGAGATATGTTGATGACGTATTTACTGATGTAACCAAAACCGACTCAGTTATATATGGATTCAACTATAGTATTCTACCTGCATTCTTGGGTATTACTACTGACACAATTCGTGTTCCTCTGTACATGGATGTTTATGAGCCGATGGGAGATACTGAGACTAGCCGTCCTCTCCTCGTATTTGGTATCACAGGAACTTTCTTCCCAGCCATTGCTAATGGTGGATTTACAGGTGAGCGAAGCGACCCTGCTGTAATTGATTTTGCTGAACGCATGGCAAGAAAAGGCTTTGTAGTAGCCGTTGTTCAATACCGCCGTGGGTGGAATCCATTTGGATCTGCGCTTGTACAGCAAAGAACTATCCTTCATGCTGCCTATCGTGGAATTCAGGACATGCGTAATGCTGTTCGTTTTTTTAGAGCATCTCAAGACGGAAATACAGACCGAAACCTGGATGGAATGCCAGATGGTGTCGTAAACGAGTTTGGAGTTGACCCTGATAAAATTGCAGTTGGAGGAACTGGTACCGGTGGATATATGTCTTATGGAGCTACCTACTTGAAGCGCTACGAGCAAACACTGGAAACTAAATACATCGACTTTACAGATCCTGATAATCCTGAGCCCTTCCTGGATACTTTGATCTTTGGAGATCCATATGGAATCGATGCAGCTACCCTCAATAGTCCTAACTACCCAACTTATAGTTCTGATTTCAATATGGGATTCGCTTTCGGTGGTGCTTTAGGTTCAAGACAGTGGGTTGAAGCAGGAGATGCTCCATTTGTTGCGCTTCATTGTGAAAGAGATCCTGGTGCTCCTTACAATGTAGGAGACGTACTTGCAGTTGATGGTACTACAAGCCCACCAAGCCCATTTGCGGTAATTCCAGAAGGAGCTGGAGGACTAGCAGTAATATCCAGAGCAGATACCTTTGGAAACCAAAACATTTTCAAAAATATTGATTGGGGTGACACTCTCTTCACTATAGCCAACGCAAAAAGTGGAGGATTACCTGGACTTTATCCCTTTGATACCCCTTTTACCCCTGGAGATGCTATGTGCTTGGGAGTTGGTGTTCCTGGAGATACCCTTGCTGAATGGGGAGGTCCGTGGAACCTATTTGATGAAGCTTTTGCAGAGGTAGCCTGGAACGCAACCTATGCTGCTCAGATCATGGCCGGTACCCAGATCGATGGTGCTACTGCGATTTGTGTGAACAAAAGAGGAGGACCTAATGATCCTGTGATAGCTGCAGCTTATATGGATACTATGGTAAACTACCTTACGCCTCACCTTTCTATAGCATTAGACTTGCCTACATCAGTAAGTGTTGATCCAACAATAGAAGATGAGAATGTAGAAGTATTCCCGAATCCAGCAAATAGCTTCCTGACTATCCAGTACAGAGATGGCATCAAAAATATTGAAGCTGTTAAACTGCTTGATCTGAACGGTAGAACCATAAGAAATTACACGGATCTTAATACGATAGAATTCCAACTTCAGCGAAATGAACTAACTCCTGGATTGTATATCCTGCAAGTAAGTCTTCCTGATGGAGTCGTAAATAAGAAGATTCTTTTCGAATAAGATCTACAGATCATAAAAGATTATAAAAGAGCCACCTTTAAGAGGTGGCTCTTTTTTTGCCCTGAACGTTAGCCTACCTATATACTTTTTCCCGCCTTGTTGAAGGCCCCTCATGCATATTATATTTTTCATTTGGTTTCAGATACTACAAAAACACATTTCACAACCTTCTGATTTTCAAGAAGAAAATAAGCTATTTAACACAAGCTTCATCCAGAATCCCTATTTTCTATAGGCTCTGAAATTGTTAGGCTCTTAACAATTATACCGATTATGTGAATGAAAATATTTACAACCTCATTCATGCACGGGCCAAGTCCTTAATTCTCGCCTCCCGAGGGTTTAAGGGGTAGGACTCCCATGCCTCAACTGAAAATTAATTATGGTAAACAACAAACGCTTCTTCCTTTGGTGTTGTTTGTTTTGGCTTAGCCTTAGCGGGCTTCTGGCTCAACAATCAGTACTATTGGTAAGTGGCCAGGATCCCTCTTCCATCAATCCCGGGGATCAGGCTATCCTTACTGCTCTTCAAAACTCAGGCTACACAGTTACTGTCAAAGGTGGCCCAAATACTCCGACTTCTGCTGCAGATGCAAATGGAGTCGATTTAGTATTTATTTCTGCTACCGCCGATCCAGCTGGAATCGGAAATACCTTCGCCAATGTAGCGACACCTGTAATCGTAAGTCAATCTTATATCTATGATGATATGGGAATGACAGGTCATACTGCCCAGCATGATTATGGAATCGCACAGAATGCAAGATGGGCGCAAATAATGGCTCCTAATCATCCTATTGCACAGTCTTTATCAGGATTGGAGTCATTAACAACTGCTCGTACGGACCTTAGGTGGGGAGAACCTTCCAATGATGCAGATAAGATTGCACGCTTGGGAGTTTATGGAAGTCGCTATGCAGTCTTCTCTTATGATGCAGGAGATAATATGGTAGGCATGCAAGCACCTGCTGCTCGTATAGGCTTGCACATGGATACCTGGACTAGTACACATAGCACGAACGCGGGTTGGACCCTTTTCAATCAGGCAGTAAGTTATGCTACCGCAAATGCTACTTCAAGCAATTGTACTGCTGATGCAGGTACACTAAGCATTGATCAAAACCCGGTGAGCCTCGTAAATGGTTCAGCCACGGTTTCAGCTACTCCTGATGGAAATATTCATGTACCTCATGGTTATTCTGTCATTTATGTACTGAGCAGTGGTCAAAATTTGGTATTAGAGCAGGCGAATAGTACGCCTGATTTCACTGTCACAGGAACCGGTCTTTACACCATTCATACCCTTGTATATGATGCAGATCCTCATTCTCCTGATTTTGCAGACCTAAGCCTTATCCAATTTGGAACTACAACGGGTGCAGATGCCTTGAATTACATCAATTCTGCAGGAATTTGCGCTTCATTGGATGTAGCGGGTGCTCCCGTGCACGTAAATGGATGTACTGCAGATGCAGGGACACTTACGATTGATAATAATCCTGTTGATCTGATAAATGGTTCTGCGCACATAAGCGCTACACCTGATGGGAACCTCCATGTTCCCCATGGATATTCGGTTATATACGTGCTCACGAGTGGACCTAATCTGGTGATTGAGCAAGTAAATTCTCATCCTTCGTTTAGCGTTTCAACTCCCGGACTTTATACTATTCATACCCTTGTATATGATGCAGATGCTCATTCCCCAGATTTTCTGGACCTTTCAGTTGTAGTTCCCGGAACGACAACAGGCGGCGATGTACTGGGAATTATTAATTCAAATGGCATTTGCGCATCTCTAGACGTTGCCGGAGCTCCTGTTAACGTAAATGCTGCATGTACTGCAGACGCTGGAACGCTGACTATCGATCAGGACCCTGTTGTTCTGGCGAATGGTTCTGCAACCATTTCAGCTACTCCTGATGGAAACATCAATATCCCAACAGGATACTCTTCCATCTTTGTACTTACAAGCGGTTCTAACTTAGTGATTGAACAGGTATCTGCAAATCCTTCGTTCACTGTTACTGCTGCTGGATTATATACCATCCATACCCTTGTATATGATGGCGACCCTAATTCTCCGAACTTCCTCGACCTTTCTGTAGTAGTTCCTGGAACAACTACGGGTGGGGATGTACTGGGAATTGTAACTGCCAATGGACTTTGTGCCAGTTTGGATGTTCATGGTGCTCCAGTTCATGTAAATGACTGTGAAGCAGATGCTGGAACGCTGACCATTGATCAGGACCCAGTAGTTCTGGCGAATGGTTCTGCAACCATCTCAGCTACCCCTGATGGTAACATCAATATCCCTACTGGATACTCTTCCATCTTTGTATTGACTTCTGGTAGCAATTTGGTAATCGAACAAGTTGGAGCTAATCCTTCGTTCACTGTTACTGCTGCTGGACTTTATACCATCCATACCCTTGTATATGATGGCGATCCTAACTCTCCGAACTTCCTCGATCTTTCTGTAGTAGTTCCTGGAACAACTACGGGTGGAGATGTACTAGGAATCGTAACTGCCAATGGACTTTGTGCAAGTCTGGATGCTCATGGTGCTCCAGTTCATGTAAATGACTGTGAAGCTGATGCTGGAACCCTTACAATCGATCAGGACCCAGTGAGCCTGAGCAATGGTTCGGCAACAGTATCAGCTACTCCTGATGGCAATATCAATGTACCAAGCGGATACTCTGTACTGTATGTACTTACTTCTGGACAAAATCTCGTAATTGAGCAGGTAAACACCAGCCCAGACTTTGCGGTAAATACTTCAGGTTTATACACCATCCATACCCTGGTATATGATGGAGACCCAAGCTCGCCAAACTTCCTTGATCTTTCCGTTGTTGTACCAGGTACTACAACAGGAGGAGATGTTCTGGGAATTGTAGGTGCCAATGGACTCTGTGCTTCTCTTGATGTTGCGGGAGCGCCTGTTCATGTAAATGAAGAATGTACAGCAGATGCAGGTTCTATTCGTCCAGACCAATTGCTTGTATTCATTCCAAGAAATGATACCGTAAATATCAGTGCGACTCCTGTTGGGAATGCGAACGTTCCAAATGGATACTCTACCCTCTACGTATTGACTCGTGGATTGGGTCTGACTATTGAAGCCGTAAGCGCTACACCTGATTTTGATATCACAGATCCTGGTTTATACAGAATTCATACCCTGATCTACGATGCAGATCCGAACTCCGCCAACTTCTTAGACCTAAGTGTAGTTCAATTTGGAACGACAACCGGAGTTGACGTAGTGAATCTGATAAACGCTAATGGAATTTGTGCAAGTCTGGATGTCAGAGGTGCCATTACCTTTGCCTTGAGAAGCTTCTCCTTTGGACACTTCAGTGCACTTAATAGCTTTGAAGAAGTTGAGCTTTCCTGGTCAGCAGAAAATGCGGTGCCTGGAGCTACCTACATTATCGAAAGAAGCCAGGACGGAGTTGTATTCCAGCAAGTAGCAAAAATCGATGAACACAAAGAGGAGGGTGAATCCAGCCATAAGGTTATGGACAACAATCCTATTGAAGGTTTTACGACTTATCGCTTACGTGTAATCGATAGCAGAGGTCAAACGATTGAAACTGCTGAAGAAGTCCTCTTTGTAGAATTGACTTCCTCTATCAGCATAAGTGCTTATCCTAATCCTGTACTTTCAAGATTGAACGTACGCAGAAATGACAGTAAGGAGCTTGACTTATATGCCAAGCTTATCGATCTGACTGGAAGAGAAGTACAGAAGGTTGAGCAAATTCTAACGCCCGGCGGAAGCCTTGAAATAAATATGGATCGCGTTCCTGAAGGATTCTATCAGCTTATCGTGACAGATTTCACAGGTAAGGTGATCGATATTCAGAAGATTCATAAGAAATAGTAAGCAGAATGAGATGAGATTCTCTTCGGAGAGTCTCATCCCTCTACTAAAACATAATTTTTCTAAGTCTCTGGGATCGGTGCTGATTTATCAGTATCGGTCTTTTTTTATTAAAAACCTTGATTCCTTTCATTCTGGTCTCCTTTGTAAGCGAATCTTTCTGTTCATCCTCGAATTTTCCCCATTAATCCTTTTCTTCAAGAATTACCATATTTCGTACTTACTTTAGGCTGATTACATATACCAATTAGGTTTTAGCGTTATACTATTCTATCGATGGGGTTTATTAAAATAGGGAAGCTCAAGCTGCTCTTTGTTCTTTTATTTGTCTCTGCTTCTGCTTTTACACCGCTTCTAATTCCACCTCCTGGTTTGACCCAGGCTAAGGCCATTGGTAAATTCCTCAATGGGAATTTCCCAACAAATGTTCCTTCAGGAGCGGTCAATTTAACTCCTGCCTTTCCTAATCTAACTTTCGATAGTCCATTGACCTGGGCTACTCATCCCAATGACAATAAAATTTTTGTTGGCCAAAGAGATGGTAAGGTCTTCTATTTCACCGATGATGATAATGTAACGACCAAGACCTCCTTTATTGATTTAAGTGCTGAAGTAGGCATCGTCTGGGATGGTGGATTCCTGGGTTTTGCCTTTCATCCCAATTTTGGGCAAGCCGGAGCTGCCGGCAGAAACTACTTTTTCGTCTACTATTCTACTCCTGACATAAACGGGGTAAATGATAGCCCTACTCCTCAAAGATGTCCCCAGGATGCCCTTTATGACGGGGCCTATCTGGTTTTACAACGATACGAGGTATTTGATGGAACACTTACTGTCGATTTGACTAAGACCATCGATATGTTTCGGGTTCGCTTATACAATTCTACCCATAGAGGAGGAGGATTGGTCTTTGGAAATGACGGTTTCCTGTACCTCACAACCGGAGATCAGGCACAGCATAGCACCTCACAGAATTTGAGTACTAATCTGGATGGTGGCGTGCTTAGACTGGATGTCGATATGGACCCTACAAAAAGTCATGCTCCTACCTATTTAATGCCGAAAGATTTGCCACGTGCACCTGATGAGACCAGTGGAAATGGCTATTTCATCCCCAATGATAATCCCTTCAATGGACAGACCAACGTATTTGAAGAGTACTATACCATAGGGCATAGAAATCCACATAGAATGACCAAAGACCGCCTTACTGGCACGATGTATATCGGTGAGATTGGATCCAATAAGCACGAAGAAATCAATGTCGTACAAAAAGGGAAGAATTACGGTTGGCCAGTTTGGGAGGGAGCCCAGGCTCATAATGTTTGTACCAACCAGCTTTATCCTGGTACCACACACGAACTTCCCCTGACCTCCTTCCCCCGCTCAGTAGCCAATTCAATTACTGGAGGATATGTCTATAGAGGAAGTGCGATTCCTTCTTTGTATGGAAAATATATTTGTGGAGATTATGGTAGTGGAGATGAAATCTGGTCTGTAGATACTGGAACGGGAGCTTATACGCAGTTGACAAGTACCAATGATCCGATTTCTTTCGGCGAGGATAAAAATGGAGAACTCTATGTCCTACGTTTAGGTAACAATCGTCAATTGCTACGTTTGGGACAGGACGGGGGTACATTTAACCCTCCAACTACTCTCTCAGCCACCGGAGCATTTTCCAATCTGGCAAATTTAACTCCCTCAGATGGAGTCATTCCATATGGCATGTATGAATCCTTTTGGTCAGATGGTGCGCTCAAAAAACGTTGGCTAGCCATTCCAAATAATGGAAGCCATAATAGTCCGGATGAACAGATTGCCTATGATGAAAATGGAGAATGGGTGTTCCCGGAAGGAGCGGTATTGATTAAACACTTTGAATTACCGACAGACGAAAATAATCCTTCGATTACCAAAAGACTGGAAACCCGTTTTACCGTTATGACTAATACCGGTGAAGTTTACGGTCTCACTTATAAATGGCGAGCGGATAATTCAGACGCAGATTTATTAAGTAGTAGTTTGGATGAAGATATTACCATTACTACCCCTACAGGAACCCGTACCCAGACCTGGCATTATCCTAGTCGATCAGAATGCTTGACTTGTCATAATGATGCAGTAGGGGGAACCCTGGGGTTACGTACCCGTTACCTCAACAATAACATTACCTATCCCAGCACAGGGATAAATGCTAATCAACTGGTTACCTTTAGTGCTTTGGGAATTATTCCGGAAAGTATCTCTGATACTGATGTTAGCAATCTTCCAAGCAATGCAAGCCAGAATGATCCTAATGCCGACCTGGAAACAAGAGCTCGTTCTTATTTGGATTTAAATTGCGGGTATTGTCATAGACCTGGGACAGGAAACAGGGCGGTCTTTGATGCGAGAATCAATACTCCCCTCTACCTCTCAAATCTTTTTACAGGACAGTTGAATCAAAGCCTGGGTATACCGGGAGAGCATATCATCAAAGCAGGGGATATCAGTCGCTCTGTATTGTACCAAAGGTTGCATAGCAATGACCCAGCAATCATGATGCCTCCATTAGCTAAAGGAGAAATTGACGAAGCAGGCTCTGCCTTAATCGCTGAGTGGATAGGGAATCTCGATCCAGAGACTACTGAAAACTGCGAGCCCACCAATGTTGGTCTTCGTAAATCGGCGACCCAATCCTCCACTTATCCATCTACCAATTATAATTTCGATGCCACCAATGCCCTCGATGGAAATAATAATGGAGATGACGCAGACAATACCATTACCCATACCAATAATGAAGCAAATGCCTGGTGGGAAGTGGATTTGGGATCCGTTTATACCCTCAGTGGAATCAAACTTTGGAACCGAACCGACTGCTGTGCCAATCGCCTATCCAATTTCTACGTCCTCAGCTCTCCTGTGCCTTTTACCTCTCAAAATCTAAATACAAGCCTGAATCAAGCGGACGTAAGTTCAGTTTTATTCAGTGGAGAGGCAGGTAGAGAAACCTTTATCGATATAAATGCTGATGCGAGGTATGTAAGGGTTCAATTAGCTGGAACAGGTATCCTGACAATTGCAGAAGCTGAAGTGATGGGATGTGCAGTGCAGGGGAATGGGCTGACCGGCAACTATTATGATAACAATGATTTCACCAATCCGGTATTTGAAAGAGAAGATCCTGTTATCGACTTTAACTGGGGGGCAGGTTCACCTGCTACTAATATGGGAGTCAATGATTTCAGTATTCGATGGAGTGGATTTGTAGAAGTGCCAACGACAGGGACATATACCTTCACCACCAATACGGATGATGGTGTAAGGCTTTGGGTCAATGGAAAAATGATCCTGGACTTTTGGGTTCCACAAGCACCAACCGAAAGGACTGCTACCATAGATTTGACTGGCGGTGAACGGGTAGCAATTGAATTGGACTATTATGAAATCGGAGGAGGAGCTGTTGCTCAATTATTCTGGGCAGGCCCGGGAATCACAAAGCAGATAATCCCTAACGCAAACCTCTTCCCGGCCAATAAACTGGCCTGCGATAATTTGAGTAATCTGGCACTTGGAAAATCAAGTCAGCAATCCTCCACCTTGTCCGGAAATCTTGCTAATCAAGCTATTGATGGAAATGCCGCTACTTTCAATCATACACAAATTGAAAATAATGCCTGGTGGCAGATTGATTTGGGATCTGTTCAGAATATAGATCATATCAATATCGTAAATCGGGCAGATTGCTGTCAGGCAAGGTTGAATGATTATCACGTGCTCGTTTCTGATGAAGCCTTTAGTTCCACAGACCTAATTAGTAGTATCAACCAAAGTGGAGTAAGCGATTTTCATGATCCTACTCATGATACAAATACAAGGCGGATTCCGGTCAGGAGAAGCGGGCGATACATTCGAGTTCAGTTAAGTGGAACCAATTACCTCAATCTGGCTGAAGTTGAAATCATGGGGTGTGCAGTAGATCAATCTCCAGATTTGAATTGTCCGCCAATTGATTTCACCGCTTATAATTTCCAAAGCTATGGAAGCAATCAGGATTTTGGCCAGGCACAATTGCAGGAAGAGGATAAAATCGTAAGGCTGACCAATAATGCCTGGAAATACATTGATTTCCCTTACACCCTCACAGTAAATTCTGTCCTTTCTTTTGATTTTCGTAGCGAGGTTTTGGGAGAATTTGTAGCCATTGGGATGGACGATGACAATGCATGGGGTGCCAACAAAGCCTTTAAATTGTACGGGACACAGAATGTCAATAATGATATTGAGGACTTTGAGAATTATACCCCTACAGGGTATCGACACTACGAGATTCCAATAGGTCAATATTATACAGGAGCTATGGATCGCTTATTCCTAATTATGGATCACGATGCGGCTCCTGGAAATGGCGATGCTTTCTTTCGGAACGTTTTAGTATATGAAGATGAGAATAGAGATGGAAAGTGTGATAGCGATAAGACTTTTGCGATGAAAGCTTTCCTGGAAGGTGCTTATTATTCCCCAGATCAGCTAATGGATGATTTCTATAGAACTGATGGGATTTTAGGCAATACAGATCCATATGGACTTGGCACGACGCTCAATCCCGATATACTCCTTCCTAGCGATCAGAATGCTGTCGTTGATTGGGTAAAGGTAGAGCTAAGAGATGCAGCAGACCCAACCAATATAATTGCAGAACAAGCGGCCCTTATTCAGCGAGATGGCGATGTCATCGATAAGGATGGAAATGCTCTGGTTTTCTCCGGTCTATCCGGAAATAGTTTTTATGTTGCCATCAAACATAGCAATCACCTCGGAGTCATGACGGCTTCTCCCCTGGATCTATCCGGGAGTCCAGTCATTGATTTTACTTCCTCTGTCTTCGCTGTTTATACCTTGGGAGGAGTAGCGAGGAAAAATGATAATGGAATCATGGTTTTATGGGGCGGTGATGCAAATTCTGATGGAAATGTGAATGCTTTGGATAAAAACCTGCATTGGCTGCCGCAGAATGGAAATCCATTTACTTATGGTACCTCGACCGCAGACTTCAACCTGGACGGAATCATAAATGCGATTGACCTAAACTTCTATTGGAGATTCAACAACTCCTTATCAGAGCAGATTCCATAGCCATTGATTTAATTTAATACTTTCAATAAACGGTCGGGATTCTTCTTAGGAGGATCCCGATTGTTTTTTTACCTAAAATTTAGCTTACTCACCTATTCACCCCTAAAAAATCCCCATTAGTCCCAAAATCGAAGAATTACAAATTTTCGTACTTATATTAATTTCAAACATACCTACTACTATACTTTGGGTATTAGTTAAATAATAAGACTATTGGGCAGAATTTTGCCCTGTCCTTTTCTAAGAAATTAAACATTAAGAGCAGCACGAATGAATGAGAGAAATGTATTAAGTAATATATAATTAAAAGGAAAACTTCACGAACTGCCTCAATAAGGGTATCGATATAAAAGGCCAGTTCATTAAAAGACTTCACTAGACACGGAAATAAATAAATGCAAAAGATCTGATTTTTTATCGGGCTATCATCTGGTCCCTTTCAGAACAGATCCCCTAAAAATTTCATCATCTACATACCACACTTCGGCTAGGAGACTATTAATTTAGTCGTCCCGGCCGTTAATTTTTTCATTTTAAAGACAAAAATGTCAATTAACACACCCAAGTTGACCATTAGGGTATAATTACATTTTTGTTCCACTTTTAGGAATTATTTTTGATAGGATATTTCTCCCACTCGACAACATGACTAAACAGAAAAAATTTCTGTAAGATAAGAATCGATGCAAAGAACCAGTACGCTGTTAAGATATTCCCTTTTAGGAGTTCTAGTCTTGCTTTCCGCGTTCACTCCGATGATGTTCGCGCCTGGCTTAAACAATCCTGAAGCTATAGGCCAATACCTCAACGGAGCCTTTCCAACTAAACTCACTTCAAGCGTAGAACTCGAGGAGCCCTTTACCAGTGCTTCAATGAGTAATCTGCTAGCCATTACTGCCGAGCCATCCAGTACACGTATGCACTTTATCACCAGAAATGGTGTGTTTTACTGGTTGAGTAAGGATGGGAATGGGTCCGACCAAACCACTTTCATGAATATTTCTGGAAGGGTTTGGACAGGTCAAGACTCAGGAGTCTTAGGCATGGCTTTTCACCCAGATTTCAATAAGTCTGGCAATCCTAACCGAAATTACTTCTATGTTTATTATGTTACCGAATATGGGGGCGATGAATACATTCGTCTTTCACGTTTTACAAGAACAGATGGAACGAACGTAGCAGATGAAAGTACAGAATTAATCCTCATTGAGCAGGTATTAGGACCTACGCTTCACAGAGGAGGTGGTTTACTTTTTGGAAATGATGGATTCCTATACCTCGCTATCGGTGATTTAGGATACATGACACAATCTCAAAACATCACTGACAGATTTGCGGGAGGAGTATTTAGAATTGATGTAGACATGCAGGGAGGTTCCGTAAGCCATCCAATCGTTAGAACCTTGGCAGATGCCGGACAAGGTACCAGCCAGAATTACTACATCCCCAATGATAACCCTTTTGTTGGGCAAAGCGGAGTTTTTGAAGAGTATTATACCCTGGGCTGCCGTAATCCTCATAGAATGTCGCTGGATGCCGCGACCGGAAACATCTATATCGGTAATGTAGGTTCAAACAGCGGATATATCCTTGAGGAAGTAAATGTTGTAGCCAGTGGAGCAAACTTCGGCTGGCCGTATAGAGAGGGTGCTACCGATCGTACGGACCTGATGACTAAACCCAATCCTCTGATAGGTACGGAAACAGATCCTATCCATATTTACGATCATACAGGAGGAAATACCTGGATTTGTGGGGGATTCATTTATAGAGGTACTGCCTTCCCTGAATATTCTGGCTTCTACATCTTTGCTGATGGAAATAGCCGCAAAATTTGGGCAATGGATATCAGTGGCACTCCTCCTTTCACTAATAAAACAGAGATTGCTAATGCCCCTGGAACTTTCTATGGATTTGGCGAGGATCAGGATGGTGAGATTTATGTTGGAACGAATAGCCCTCGTAAGCTCGTTCCTGGAATCAGCGGATCCGGTATCATACCGGATGGAGATTACTATATCAGGAACAGGAATAGTAATAAGGTCTTAGGAGCTGCAGGAGGGGGAACAGGAAATGGAGTAAATACTGAGCAACAAACTGCTACGGGAGCAACTAGTCAACAATGGAATGTAACCCATCTGGGAGGCGGAGAATTTAAAGTAGAGAATATCAATAGCGGAAAAGTAGCAGATGTACAAGGTTATGGGACAACAGATGGGTCCAATATTCATCAATGGCAATATGGAGCAGGTGATAACCAGAAATGGATCGTTGAGCATGAGGAAACTACTTTCTTCCGCTTAGTAGGGGTTGCCAGTGGATTGGATATAGAAGTGGCAGGTAGTTCCTCTGCAGATGGTGCAAATATTCAAATAGGTGACCGTGAAACCAGCGGGCATTTTAACCAGCTATGGGAATTTATTCCGGTAGGCTCAACAGATGGAATTACACCTAATGTTACAATTCCAGCAACCCTATCCGCAACAGGTGCCTTTACAGACCTGAGTAACCTTACACCTGCCAGCGGAATTATTCCTTATGACATGACAACCGCTCTTTGGTCGGACGGTTCAGATAAATACAGATGGTTGGCGGTGCCCAATGATGGTACGCACAACACAGCGGCTGAAGATGTAGTTTGGTCTGAAGAAGGAGAATGGGATTTCCCTGAAGGGACAGTTTTCATCAAACATTTCGAATTACCTACCGATGAAACCAATCCATTGGCGATCCGAAAACTGGAAACTCGCTTTAGCATCCATGGAGAAAATGGATACTATATGTTGAGTTATCGCTGGAGACCTGATGGAAGTGATGCTGATCTCTTAGAAACCTCTTTCCAGGATAATATCACCATCAACGAATCTGGTGGCGGTACCCGCAACCAAACCTGGTACTACCCCAGTCGTTCGGAGTGTTTCGTTTGTCATACAGAAGCATCGAGCCGCGTGCTAGGACCCAAAACCAGATTCCTCAATAAGGACCAATTCTATCCGACAAGTGGACAGACAGGAAATCAGGTTGAGACATACAACCACATCGGAATGTTTGATCAGACCTTGAATCCAGGAGATATCCCAGGTTACCTGACTGCGGCTGCTATAGATGATGGCTCGGCTTCCCTGGAAGATCGTGCAAGAGGATATCTGGATGTTAACTGTAGCAGTTGCCACAGACCTAATGGAGGTACCCGTGCAAATTGGAATGCTTTATTGTCAGAGGATCTGGCAAATGCAAATATTATCAATGGAGATGTTATTGAAGATTTAGGGATAAGTGGAGCGAAAGTTATTGTTGAGGGAGATACTGCAAAGTCTGTACTGTACCAGCGCCTCAAGCAGGTAAATACCGGTACTGCCATGCCTCCTCTCGCCAAGAATGTCAGACATGAAGAAGGAGTTCAATTGATCGGAGACTGGATTATGTCTATGGCAGCTCCCAAATTGAGCCTGAAAATTTTCCTAGAAGGTCCTTATAATTCCGGAGCTGGAACCATGAGTGATGATCTGAGATCTGGCAGCCTATTAGGAACTACCGACCCCTATGGATTAAATACTGATGCTGCAGCCAACGCTTTCGATGCTACCAATGATGATGCAATTGTAGATTGGTTGAAGATAGAGTTGAGAGACGAAAATGATAATACGAGCATCGTTGCGGAAAAAGCAGTATTGCTGCAGAAAGATGGAGACATTGTAGATAAAGATCTCAATAGTGAGATCGTATTTGATGGCGTTCCCAGTGGAAGTTATTTCATCGTCATCAAGCACTACAACCACCTCGGAGTTATGACATCTACTGCCATTAATCTGAGCAGTGCTCCTACTATCGATTTCTCAAATCCCACTACTCCAGTATTCACTAGCGGTGGAGATGCAATGAATACGGTAAGCGGGGTAAGAGTGATGTGGAGTGGAGACTCAGACGGCAGCGGAGGCATCAATGCGATTGATAGGAATCTCTACTGGATTCCAGAGAATGGAGGCACTTATACCTATGGTACTACCACCTCTGATTTCAATCTCAGCGGTACGGTCAATGCCATTGATATCAACATCTTTTGGAGGAATAACAACTCGAGAGTTGCTCAGCTTCCCTAAAGATTATTTATAGGAACAAAAATCGCCATTCTGAATTCAGGATGGCGATTTTTGTTTTTATTATACTTGAATTCTCCTCTTCCTTTCGGCCTAAATATCCTTTCGGAAACAGGCAAATTCTTCCGAAAAAATTCTAGTTCGAAATTTTGAAAAGTCTCTTTGTATAAATGAGAACCGTTTATCCATCTATATCGCCCTTTCGTGTTAGATTTTTCCAAAAAATGAAGAAATCCCAGTAGTTTTACAGAGTTAATATGGGATAATTGATAACCCGGGGTATCCTTTAAATCATAATACGTAATCGGTACTTGTAAGATACCTCCCGGTATTTGAAAAAAAAGATAATGAATCGAATTCTACCCCTTATATTCGGATTTCTCCTAGCTTCAAGTAGTCTTTTTGGTCAAACGGTTTACAACCTCAGCTTCCTTAACGGTACGACCGCAGGAGGCCAGTTCTGTGTGGATATTTTTATGTCCTTTGATCAGGCAGATGGATTGGGAACTAGTAACCTTTATTTTACATTTGACAAAACCAATCTTTCCAGTCCCACCATCAGTACGGAAGAACTCACAGGTGCAGGAGGCTATTCCACTCCTACCCTTACCACTCCTTCTGATGGAGTAGCTGCATTCAATGTAGTCCTGAATAGCGCCGCAAATTCACTGCCTATAGGGACAACAAATACAAAAGTTGCGACTATATGCTTTACTGCTGTCGATCTGGGTGCGGTAATGGAACTTACCTGGATTACTTCCGGGAGATTTGCAAGTATCGTTTTCCTCGATAATGAATCAAGTCTTCTGAATCCGGGTACGATGAACAACTGGAGTGGGGCAGTTTTCCCTGTTGAATGGTTAGACTTTACTGCAGAACAAGAGGGCGCAGATGCTCTCCTTGATTGGGCAACTGCTTCTGAGATCAACAACAAAAATTTTGAAATTGAAAGATCTGTGGATGGGCAAACTTTCGAACTTATTGGATCTACTCCGGGTAAAGGAAATACTCAATCCGTCAGTACCTATTCTTATGTAGATCGAGGGGTAGGAAGTTTGGGATTCAATAAGCTATTCTATCGGCTTCGTCAGGTAGATTATGACGGAACTTTTGAATATAGTCCAACAGTCGAGCTAGGAATTTCCAGTGATAATCCTCTATCTGTTATTGGTTATCCTAATCCTTTCAATAATGAACTTTCTATTCGCTTTTCAAGTTTAGTAAGGCAATCATTGAGCATCGAAATCGTAAATGCCTTGGGACAGAAGATGTATGATACGACTAGCTCTGAAGTAGAAGGTGAGTTTAACATTGACGTTACAGACTGGGCGGAAGGTGTATACTATCTTTCCATCACCGGTCCAAGACATAGAGAGGTTTACAAGATCCTCAAAGAGATTTAGTACTTATGTTTGAAATTGAAACCGGTATTCTTCGGGATACCGGTTTTTTTATTTAAGGGGAAATTATTTGCAGGAGCTGTGCCAGGGCGAATTAACATACAAGTGCAAATTTCAAGCTTAACTATCAATCTCCTTTGAATTTGCGCTTGAAGCTTAAACTTAATTTATCCAAGTCTACACCTTAAGACTTATTAGAAACCAAAGCCTCCTATTCTCCAAAAATCCAATTATTTCCATATTCCGGACTGAGGTTTAAGGAAACTTTTTCTGTATTGGGAAGGAGTCTTTTGATTATAGGTTTTGAAAAGTTTATTGAATTGGGAAAGGCTGAGGAAACCATTGTCCAGTGCAATCTGATTAATGGCTTTGTCAGAAACTATCAGCTCATGTGACGCTGTATTGATCCGTAACTCATTGATGTATTCAATAGCCGTTTTCCCAATAACTTTTTTAAAGAATCGACAAAAAGCTGAAGCATTCATATGGGCCAAGGAAGCTAAGTCTTCCAGACGTATTTTCTCTTTATAATTGTCATGGATGTAGCGACAGACACTAAGAATTCTATTTTCTACCTGTTTCCCCGTCTCTGGTACATAAGTACTTTTACACAATTGCCGTTTCCGATTTGCACGCAACATCTTTTCTAAAAGGGAAAGTAGGGAAAGGGTTTTTTCTAATCCTTGGCTGAGCTCAAAACCTGAAAGAGCCTTTAGGATGCCTTCCTCCTCAGCTCCCTCAAAATGAACACCTGAACCCGCTTGAAATAGAAAATTTTCCAGCTCAGCAAATTCATGTAATTTCAGTAAATGACTCATCTTTCCGATATCCAGATGAACCACATAGACTTCCATTTGATTCGGAGAATCATTGAAAACCTGGTCGCTGATCCAGGAATGGGGTAAATTTGAACCGAGCAAAACCAAATCGCCCGCAGAAAACCTTTCTAGACTTTCCCCTACAATCCGCTGACCAAATCCCTGTTTTACATAGCAGATCTCTATTTCAGGATGATAATGCCAGTGAAAACCGAAAAAATCGCTCTTTACCCAAAAATCCATGAAGAGATTTTTGCTCAGATCCAGAGGTAGTTTTTGATAATTAGCGTTCAAATTGCTCGATAATGTACGAGAAGTTAATTCAATAACTAAAAATGAGCAAAAATTACATTAGTTTTTGCAAAAATCACGAGTAAAGACCTCCATTGAATTGGATACTTTTATCATATGAAATCCAGGTTTTTCCATGGGAGTCATGTTTTTCTACTACTCTCCCTCCTACTACTTCTCAATACTTCCTGCAAAAAGAAGGCAGAAGAAATGAGATTTACCAGTTGGCAATCCAGCCCAACTGAAGAGAAAGTGATCCGATCGATTCTGAAAGGTTTCGATACTAAACATCCCGAAACACCCTATTTGTATCAACCGATTCCCGGAAATTATTCCGAAAAAATTCAATTGATGCTGGGTACCGGGACTGCCCCTGATTTATTTTGGTTGAAGGGATATACCTCTCCCTCCTATCTTTCCTTCAATGTGCTGAAGGAACTTGATGACTACATTGCTTCGGATGCCTCTTTTGATAATGAGGACTTCTTTCCGGTTTTCCGAAATGCCTTTTTCAAGGATGGAAAGTGTTATGGAATTGCCAAAGACTTCAATGTATATGTGCTTTTCTACAATAGCGAAATGTTTGAGGAAGCGGGACTGGAAGAGCCGCCTGCGGACTGGGAGGAACTATATACGTATTCCAAACAGTTGACGAAAGACACCGATGGAGATGGAAAGGTCGATCAATATGGTCTGGTCATTGAGCCGGTCCATGAAATGCTTATGCCTTTCGTCTTTCAGAATGGCGGGCAGTTTCATGATGAAGCGGGGAATCTTGGGCTTACAAAACCAGCATTTATTGAAGCCACCGAGTTTTACCTTAAACTTTATAAAGATGGAGTCGCTACTATTCCCACAGATGTAGGTGCGGGATGGAATGGAGACGTAATGGGAAGGCAACAAGCTGCTATGGCCATAAGTGGAGCCTGGGCGATTCCTTATTTCAAAGAGAATTATCCGGAGATGAAGTATAAAGTAGCTGTTTTGCCGAAAGGAAAGCAGGCTGCTACCCTCGCCTTTTCTACTGCTTTTGTGATTGCCAAAGAGGCTCCTTATCCCGATGATGCCTGGAAACTGCTCTCTTATATGGCAGGAAAGGAAGGTATGGCCGAATGGACCCAATCAGGTATTGCTTTACCCACCCGTAAAAGTGTAGCCGAAGAGAATAAATTTTACGAGCACCCCATCTACGGAACCTTTATGGAAAGTGTGGAATTTGCCCATTTATACCAGATTAAATTCATGGAAAGATGGTCAGACGAAATGAGTGCTACCATGCAAGCTTTCTTCTACCGAGATGCTCCCGTCAAAGAATCCCTTCAGAAACTGGAGGAAAAAATATCCAAATACAAACTCAAATAAGCTCATGAAACTTCGTTTTTCCTCCGTTAAACAGGAACAGCAGGTCTGGGCAATGATCTTCCTCTTTGCTCCCCTCTTACTCCTCGGGATCTTTGTATTCTTTCCCATAGTCTTTGCCTTTGTGGTGAGTTTCTATGACTGGAATCTCCTCATCCCCGATAAGCCTTTCGTCGGCTTGGCCAATTATTCCGAACTCTTCAAGGATGAGGTATTTATCATTTCCATCAAGAACACCATCATCTATACAATAGGAGTTGTACCTACTCAAACCTTTGCAGCGCTTTTTCTGGCCTTCATCATGAACCAGAAAATCAAGGGGAGGACTTTCTTTCGAATCGCCTTTTACATTCCAGCCATTACCTCTTCGGTAGTAACCTCCATCATTTTCGTATGGATTTACTCCAAGCCCGGTTTGCTCAACTATTTACTCGCAGGAATCGGCATTGATGCCCAGATTGACTGGCTGACCAATCCCAATACCGTATTGCCCTCCATCATGATGCTTAACATCTGGACGACTTCCGGCTTCTTCATGGTCTCCTTCCTGGCAGGTCTGCAAAGCATACCGCAAAGCCTCTATGAAGCAGCAAAAATTGACGGAGCTAATTCCTGGCAGCAGTTCTGGAACATTACGGTTCCTATGGTACGCCCGATTACCTTTTTTGTGATGGTTATGAGTTTGATTGGCTGCTTTCAAGTGTTTGACCAGATCTTCATCATGAGTAGTGGTGGACCGGACAATGCATCGACCACCATGTCCTTCTTTGTCTACCAGAATTCCTTCAAGTATTTCAAGTTTGGATTTGGAGCTGCTTCGGCGGTGGTACTTGCCTGTATCATTTTCGCCTCTACTTATTTGCAGAAAAAGTATTTCCCCTCAGAAGCCTATTAAGCCATGGATAAATTAAAGATTATAGCTTTTTATTCGGTCCTGCTGGCTTTTACGGCCCTCTATCTGGGACCCTTCCTATTCTCGATTTCCATCTCATTCAATGCAGATAAAGATGTTTTTGAGTGGCCCATCGAGTTTTTCCCCAGCAATGCTACGGTAGATAATTATATAGCGGTTTGGGAAGAATTACCCTTTAGTACCTGGTTATTCAACAGTGTCTTTATCACCCTGATCCAGACGGTAACCAATATATTCTTCTCAGCCTTGGCGGGCTTTGCTTTTGCGAGACTGAGTTTTAAAGGAAAAAATTTCATTTTCAATTTACTGCTCTCCAGCCTTATGATTCCGGGTATTATTTTGTTGGTACCCAAGTTCATTGTGCTAAATGAATTTGGCCTGATCAATTCTTATGCGGGTATCATTCTACCCGGTTTGGTCGGCATAACCAATATCTTTTTGATGAAGCAGTTTTTTGAAACCATTCCCAAAGATTTGGACGAGGCTGCCCTTATCGATGGCTGTTCCTATTTCAAAATGTTCTGGAAGATCTTTTTGCCGATTTCCAAACCGGCTTTGGCAGCGGTTGCTATCTATACCTTTCAAGGTTCGTGGAATGAATTCCTATGGCCAGTAATCGTTACCGTTTCAGAAGATATGTATACGCTTCCTTTGGGTATGGCCAGTTTGAGGAGTGAACTCCTGACTGATTGGCCCTTATTGATGGCAGGAACCATCCTTATTTCCTTGCCGACCCTCGCTATTTTCATCTATTTCCAAAAGTACTTTGTTCAGGGCGTCGCAAGCTCAGGACTCAAAGGTTAATTTCATCATGGCAAGTATTCAATTAAAAAATATTAGAAAAGTTTATCCGGGAGCAGAGAACGCGACCATAGCCCATGCAAACCTGGACATCAAAGACAAAGAGTTCATCGTCCTAGTAGGTCCTTCGGGTTGTGGAAAATCGACCTTGTTGCGAATGATTGCGGGATTGGAAGAGATTACAGCTGGCGAAATGATGATCGATGCGACCAAAGTGAATGATCTTTCGCCCAAAGACCGGGACATTGCCTTCGTCTTCCAAAACTATGCGCTTTATCCCCATATGACAGTTTTTGAGAATATGGCTTTTGGATTAAAGCTGCGTGGTACTCCGAAAGAAAAAATAGAAGTAGCCATCAATGAAGCAGCCAAAACCCTCAATATCGAACACCTTTTAGATAGACGGCCCAAGGATATGTCAGGGGGTCAAAGGCAAAGGGTGGCTATCGGACGAGCGATTGTGAGAAATCCGAAAGTTTTCCTTTTTGACGAACCTCTTTCCAATCTGGATGCTAGCCTGCGCGTACAAATGCGTACGGAAATCCGAAAACTACACAGAGAACTGGCAACTACTATGGTCTATGTAACCCATGACCAAATCGAAGCCATGACGATGGGCGATCGTATTGTGGTACTCAAAGATGGAGAAGTAATGCAGTTTGATACCCCCATCAATCTCTTCAACAATCCCCAGAATAAATTTGTCGCAGGCTTTATCGGCAGCCCCTCCATGAATTTCCTCAATGGACATATTCATATGGATGGAGACAAGATTCAATTCCGCTCCGAGGATATGCATTTCAGTTTGCCATCAGCTTTCAAAGACAAGCTGCTTCCTTATGTAGACAAAAAGATCGTCTATGGTTTCCGTCCGGAATACATTTATGACAAAGCCCATGAAGCAGATAAACAGCTTTCCGAAGATGTAAAAATCAAAATCACCACGGTCGAGCCTATAGGTTCTGAGACTTATCTCTATTTCTCCTACCTAGGCTGTCCTGACAATACTTTCTGCATGCGCACCAGTTCCCAGCATGCCTATCAAATCGGAGATCTCCTAACGGTAGGTGTAGATATCGACAGATTACGCTTTTTTGATTTTGAAACAGAAGAAAGGGTGATATAAGTCCAATGGCTGCGATTACCATGCGCCGACTACGAATCTCGCAGCTTTTCTAAAAAAGCTGCCTCAGAAAAATTAGACCAATTCCATAAATGACTAATCAATATACCCCTCACAATCCCTGGCTCATTACAGTACACAAATCCGATTCTTATGCAGGCGTAGTAGCTGCAAATGGAAGAATAGGCATCTTACCCGAAGACAAACCCTTTCGGGCCAAGTTTATCCTAATGAACAATGTGTATGATAAGGAAGCACCGCAGGGAGTAAGCAAAGTTCTGTTGGGGTTGAATTTCGCCAATCTCAATATCGAAATAGATGGAGAGCAAATTCAGGAAATACATATTTCCAATTGGAGCCAAACGCTCAATATGAAAGAAGCAGGCTTCAATACGAATTTCACTTACCGAGATAAAGCAGAGATCAGCTATACCATTTATGCTTTGCGAAATGTACCCTATACCGGATACATAGACATTCAGATAAAGCCATTAAAAGATATCAAACTTAAGGCAACGGGAAGGATTGAGTGTCCCGATAGCTATTTATTTCCGAAAGCAAGCTTCAGAGTGCTGGAAGATTTGGAGACAACTATGCCTATTCTGCAAACTGAATGTCAAAGCCCTTATGGCAGACATACCCTTGCCTGCTCAGGAACTTTTATCTGGCACGCCATCAATTCCACAAGAAAAAACCAACGCCCGAAGCTCGTCCACCAAATTGAATCAAAATTTGTGCATGGGGTATTTTTTGAAAAAGACCTGAAAGCAGGAGAAAACTTTGAATTTGCATGGACAGCGGCTTTATGTAGTACTACTGATTTCGAAGATCCACAGTCCGAATCAGAACGCTTCGTCATTTTTAACTTGCTAAATCCCCGTGAAGCTTTATTGGACAAACATAAAGTAGCCTGGGAAATCTTATGGGAAGGGGATATTGTCATCGAAGGAGATCCCCAAAGTCAGCAGGATGTTCGCCTGGCTCTTTATCACCTCTACGCTTTTTCCCGAGCAGATTCTAATTTGAGTATCGCTCCTATGGGACTTTCCTCCCAAAACTATAACGGACATATTTTTTGGGATACAGAACTTTGGATGTTCCCTCCTTTACTACTTTTGAATCCTTCCATTGCCAAATCTCTCCTGAATTATCGTTTTGATCGACTGGAAGCAGCTAGAAATAAGGCTATCAACTATGGATATAAAGGAGCCATGTTTCCCTGGGAGAGTGATGATACCGGAGAAGAAGCAACTCCTACCTGGGCCTTGACAGGAACCTTCGAGCACCACATTACTGCTTGTGTGGGGATAGCCTGTTGGAATTATTATCGGGTAAGTCAGGACCAGCTTTGGCTGGAAGAAAAAGGTTTTCCCCTACTCAAGGACATAGCTGACTATTGGGTCAGTCGTTCAACAAAACACGAAAATGGCAGCTATTCCATCCTGAATGTGGTTGGGGCGAATGAATTTGCCCCAAATGTGGATGATAATGCATTTACGAATGGAGCTGCAATCACTGCCCTCCAATATGCGACCAAAGCAGCAGAAGCTTGCAAAATAAAAGCCAATCCGGCATGGGCTGAAGTAGCCGAGAATCTCCTCATACACAAGTTTCCTGATGGAACCACCATGGAACACAGCAAGTATTCAGGCGACAGGATTAAACAAGCTGATGTCAATTTGTTGGCATATCCACTTGATATTGTCAAGGAAAGATCAAAAATAATTAAAGACTTAGAATACTATGAACCTAGGCTGGCAGAAGAAGGCCCGGCTATGGGAAAGTCAGTTTTCGCAGTTATTTATGCTCGTCTTGGAGATGCTGATAATGCTTTTAGATTATTTAAGGAATCCTACGAACCCAATAAAAGAGCGCCATTTGGGGCATTAGCGGAGTCTGCACTGAGTAATAATCCGTATTTTGCGACGGGTGCAGGAGGTATGTTGCAGGTAATCTTGTTTGGTTTTGCAGGTTTAGTGCTCTCTGATACTGGACTTATCCAGAAAAATCCTATTTTGCCTAAAAATTGGAAATCATTAAAAATAACCGGACTGGGCACAACCCAGCATGAATTATTTATTGACTCAAGGAATCAATCGGTGAACCAGTCTCGGCAAAAATGAGGCACCATGTCGGAAACGCTACAAGGAAATTTACTCAAGGAGGAAGAACGCTCTGGTTTATTAACCATGCGTCGAAAACGGGGACTTGGCATCCGTACCAGAAACAGAATCCAGATTCTGCTTCTGTTGGATGAAGGCCATGGCCCCCGAAAGATTCAGAAGAAATTGAAGGTATCCAGCTCAACAATCTGGCAGGTACGAAATAAGTACCACCAAAGAGGATGGGAGCAGACCGTAATTGGACACAAACCCAAAGGACGAAAAGCAAGCATCCCGGAATCGGTAAAACAGAAAATCGTGGAGATTCGAGAAAAAGAGCAAAATCTGAGCCTAAGGGCCATCGCCAAAAAGGCTGAGGAAGAGGGAATCATTAAATCAATTTCGCATGAAAAGGTCAGGAAAATCCTGAAAGAACGTGAGGAAAATATCAAAAAGGGTAAAAAGCCCTCGGACGATTCAAAGTCTTGATAAGATATTTTCCCAGAAAGCACTGCGAGGATTCGAAATTTGCCTAGAATGTACTAGCTTTAGGAGATTTTGGCTTTCCTCTTGTGGATAGCCATTCTTTCTGTAAAGGCATTCTACATTGAAAGCTACTATGAATCCCAGGCGCTGCATCTATATTCTAACAGGTATTATCCTTTTCCTCTTTTCAAATAATCTCAAGGCTCAGGACGGTCCGGATCTGATCTTTGACTGGAAAATTATATCCTATGAGGAAGCAAATTCTTCTTCCCCAAAAGTTGTAGGACTTGAAGATTTTTTGAGATTAAAGGAAGATGGAAGTTTTAGTCTGGAAATTGCTGCGGATAGTGCTACCGAAAATGGCAACTGGGAATTAAGAGGAGATAGTCTACATCTTTATTTTGAATTGATTCCTATAGTAAGTGGGATAGACTCTCTTGTATATCAGGCTCAGGCCAATGAACCCAGCCTGATCTTTTTTAAAGAAGGGAAAGAGATCGCAAGACAAGATGTATCTGGTCTCAATTCAAAAAGACGAACTCAAAACTTTGCTCTTAGTTTTGATGAGCGTTCAAATCCCATCCTCACCAACAAGCAACTCAATATTAAACTGGGAGGAAGAGCAACCTTTATTCAATCTGAATTTTCATTTCTCGATATTCTAAGAGGAATTTTCGGGATCTTTGTTTTACTGGGAATATGCTGGCTTTTTAGTAGTAATCGGAAGAAAATCGATTGGAAACTTGTTGCAGCGGGAATCGGCCTTCAATTGATATTTGCCCTTTTATTGAAAGTCCCTTTTGTAAATGACCTCTTCCGCTACATCGCAGATATATTTGTAACTGTACTTAACTTCACCCAGGCGGGTTCAAGTTTTTTATTCCTGGATTTGGTTGACATACCCAAGTCTGGCTACATCTTTGCCTTCCAGGTACTCCCAATTATCATTTTCTTTTCTGCCTTAACCTCTTTGCTCTATTATTTGGGTATTCTGCAAAGGATCGTATACCTCTTTGCAGTTATCATGAGTAAGACGATGAAATTATCCGGGGCAGAAAGTACAGCTGCAGCGGGAAATATTTTCATTGGGCAAACTGAAGCACCTTTACTGGTAAAGCCTTATCTCGCTAAAATGACCCGTTCAGAAATCATGTCTTTGATGACGGGGGGAATGGCAACCATTGCGGGTAGTGTTTTTGGAGCATACATCGGCTATTTGGGAGGAGCAAATCCAGAACAACAACTGGAATTTGCCCGACATCTACTCACGGCCTCTATAATGTCAGCCCCAGCAGCTTTAGTTGCTGCAAAAATGCTGGTTCCGGAGACAGAGGAAATCAATCGTGATCTCATGATCCCCAAAGATCGTATCGGGAATAACGTTCTGGATGCAATTACTAATGGCGCAACAGATGGATTGAAGTTGGCAGTGAATGTGGCAGTTATGTTGCTAGTTTTTATTGCCATGATCAAAGCGGTCAACTTTTTATTTGCAGATGTAATCGGCTACTATACGGGCCTTAATGAATGGGTAGCTTCCTCCACAGAAGGCAAGTTCCAAACTTTTAGCCTCGAGTATGTATTTGGACTTTGTCTGGCTCCTATTGCCTGGGTCGTTGGGGTACCTACTGATGATATTATGGTAATTGGCCAACTTTTTGGGGAAAAGACCATTGCAAGTGAATTTGTGGCTTATGCATCCCTAGGAGAAATGAAAGCTGCTGGGCAAATAGTTCATTATAAATCTCTGATCATCGCTACCTACGCCTTATGTGGATTTGCCAACTTTGCCTCCATAGGAATTCAAATCGGAGGTATCGGAGCACTAGCTCCTAATCAGCGAAAGACACTCTCTGAATTGGGGGTAAAATCTATGGTTGGAGGTACAATAGCTGCATTCATTACAGCTGTGTTGGCGGGAATGTTGATCTATCTCTAGGCCTTACCTTAGTGATGATCCAATCCAGTTTCTCGATGAGAGTTTCATAATGTTTAGGAGCACAAACCAGATAACCAAAGCCTTCATCAGCCTTGTTTATTTGCAATTCTTCGCCTGTCAAATGGCAAAGCTTTAACCCCAATTCCTCCAAAATCACTTTACCCGGTGCCCAATCCCAAGCTCCAATAGATCTGTTGAGAGAGATAAGCACATCGACCTTACCCTCTACAAAATCAATACACTTGGAGCCGATACCTCCTGTAGGAATAATCTGATGTTCTTTTGCTCCCAAACCCTCATACATCCGCTTTATAGTCCTTGTCATGTAAAGGCGATGGTTAGCGTATTTCAATTCTGACCATACTTTTGACGGCAGGGACTCTATCTTATGTTTCTGACTCTGTGTTTGCCAATACACCCCTTCCCCCTTAACTCCATAAACCATGACATCTCTCAGGGGATCATAGACCAAGCCTATCTTAAGTTGGTCAAATTGTTCATAATACGCGCATTGAAAGGTAAAACCGGACTTTCCCCGAAAATACCCGTGGGTTCCATCTAATTCATCAACTATAAAGCCACAGCGTTGAGGATAGAGGAGCTTACCCCGGGTTTCTTCGGTGAGCAGGCTGCAATTAGGAAATCGCTTCTGAATTTTCTCGCAGACCCTTCTACTAATTTCCAGATCAACTTCCGTTACTATGCTGCCATCAGGTTTGGGAAAAGCATGTATTTCTCCCCCCCAGTTTCGAAGCATAATCGAACCGGCCATTCGGGCGAGGGCTTGCAAAAACTCAAGTTTTGCCTGCATAAAGCTCCCTACTATACGTACTTCCCATCTTTATCCCCTTTGAGGTCTCCTACTATTTGTTTGATGAATTGTTCTTCTTCTTTCTTGCAAATCAGTAAGGCATCCTCCGTATCGACGATGATGTAGCCCTCCAGTCCTTTAACTACTACTAGTTTATCAGGATGTGTGGTCTTGATCATATTATTCAATGAGTCATAGACGATGGCTTCGCCTTGAACAGCATTGTTGTGGTAGTCTTTTTCTGTGTTCTCATGAACCGATCCCCAAGTTCCCAGATCACTCCAACCAAAGTCCGTAGGAACTGTATACACATTTTCGGCTTTCTCCATAATGCCGTAGTCAATAGAGATGTTTCTACAAACAGCATAAGTTTCATTTACTGCCTCCTGTTCATTATCTGTATAATATGCAGGCCCAAGCTCAGTAAATTGATCTGACATATCGGGCAGAAATTCCCGAAATGCAGTGAGAATAGTCTTCGCAGAGAAAAGGAAGATTCCTCCATTCCAAACAAAGTCTCCACTTTCCAGAAAAGATTTGGCAACTTCCAGATTAGGCTTTTCCGTAAAAGTTTTCACTTTATGATAGCCTTTGTTTTCTGTGTCTTCGAGGTACTGAATATACCCATAGCCGGTATCTGGACGAGTAGGTGTAATGCCTAAGGTCATGATGATATCTTCTTCAGCACAGGCATTCAATCCAAGATTTATATTTTGCTGGAATACGTCTTCCTTAGCGATCAGATGGTCTGAAGGTGCTACGACAAAGACTGCATCCGGATTTTGGCTATTTATTTTAAAACAGGCATAAGCAACACAAGGTGCCGTATTCCTTCCCACGGGTTCCAGTAGTATCTGGTTATCAGTCATGGAAGGTAACTGAGTTTTTACCAGATCATAATACTTTTCATTGGTAACTACATAGATATTTTCTTCGGGAACGAAGGCTGCAAACCTTTCAAATGTTTCTTGAATCAGTGTTTTCCCTCTTCCGAGGATGTCGTGAAATTGTTTTGGAAAGCTAGAGCGACTCATGGGCCAAAATCTCGATCCGATCCCGCCAGCCATGATGATGATATAGTGGTTTTTGTTATGCATAAATCTCCTTTGTGATGAGAACAAAGTTAAGGTTTTACAATCGGCTAAATAAATTTATGTACGGTGATATACCAGAATGTTATGAAAAACGCAATTTTGTTTAACACCCGGTTTGTCATGGGTAGGAGTTCGAATGTATAAAAGTTTCAGGAAACTGGAACGAAATGATTTCGAACCGTTGATATTTATTCACAAACCGCTATTTTCTTGTTTTTGGGTGTTTGGGGAAAACGTGTTAGCGTTTGTGGGTGTTAGAGTGCTAGTGTTATTTACTAAGCAAATCCCTTCCACCTACCCAAGTGCACAGGCCCAGCAGCGCCAATCGGGAAAAGGGGCGGCTATGTGAGGCTGGTTCTTGGCGCTGCGATTTTGGCTCCACCTTTTCTAAAAAGGTGGAAAGAAACCCAAAACATCAATCATAAATATTTAGAGAAAGGTATAGGAACGAAAAGTTTGAGAAGCAATCGGCAATTGCGATATTTGCAATCGAACATCAAACTATGGATCAGGAAAAATTTTCATTAGAAGATAAGCTAGAATCTCTGCGAATTCTCGTTGAGAAAATGCAAAAAGGAGTTTCGGATTTTGATCAGCAGGTCTCTCTCTTTAAAGAAGGGAACAAATTACTCAAAGAATGTAGGGAATATCTGAATGGAGCAGAATTGGAAATCCAGCAATTGATCAAGGGTGAACTCAAGCCCTTTGATTCTTCTGAAGAATAATTCATTGAAATTTAAATTTTCTGAACTAGATTTGCAGTTCTAATCTTTAAGCCACCCACATGACTATACAAGGTAAACTTCATGTAAAATATGATACCAAACAGGTATCCGAGCGTTTCAGAAAGCGTGAGTTTGTAATCGAGTACGCCGACAATCCCATGTATCCTCAGTACGTACAGTTCCAACTGGTACAGGATAAATGTGATTTGATCGAACCCTACCAGGTAGGAAGCATGCTTACCATAGAATTTGATCTACGTGGAAGGGAGTGGACTAGCCCCCAAGGCGAAACAAAATACTTCAACAGCCTGGATGCCTGGAGAGTAAATCCTGTACAAGCGGCTCAGCCTGCTACAGGCGCACCTGCGGACGCTCCTCCTCCTCCCGTACCTGATGCATTAGATGTAACGCAGATGGAGGACGATGATGATCTACCCTTTTAGGCCTCTGCGTCATTCTGAGACATATTTTGGCTAAAGTCTGCTTCTTGCGAAAGCCAAAAATCTACAATTATTCGAAAAAATTTACAGGCTTAGATTCCAGCATAAAAATGAACTATGCTGGAATCTCCTTTTAAGGGCTATACCTATTTCAGCTAATGTGGAATGATTCACCCAAATAGGGACATTTTGGCACCTAAATTGGTTTTAGTAGGAATACAAACGAAAAAGTTGCGTATTTCAAACTGCTTACGATATTGGCAAATTTCTTACATGGGCTGCTCTAAGGGGGAGCTTAGAATTGCCTCAGAAAGTTTGATGTTTAGCCTGAATTTCCAAACTTTACCCTGTGAGTAACCCAAATTCTATGGACAATATGGCCACCTATAAAAGCGTAATGTTGATCGATGATAATGAGATTGATAATATTATCAATGAAAAGATCATCGAAGCCAACAGTTTCGCTGACAACATCCTTGTATTCCAGACCGGTCAGGAAGCGTTAGACTTCCTAAACACGAATCAGAACGACGAAGATGTCCTTCCTGAGATCGTCTTTTTAGACATCAATATGCCTATCATGGACGGGTTCCAATTTCTCGAAGATTTCGAAAAGTTCTCTGAGACCGTGTTGGAAAAGTGTAAGATCATTATGCTTTCCTCCTCTATTAGTCCTAAGGATATTGACCGTGCTGCAAGTAGTAAGTACGTTAAGAAATATCTGAATAAGCCGCTAAACGCCCGCTACCTCGAAGCGATTACGGTTTAAACATAACACACAACAAACAGGAATTTCCTGGGAAACATGCTTCACTTAGGTGAGGCATGTTTTTTTGGTACCCTTGGAACCCTTCCGCACCAGCCCCGTTTCCCTTTTTGTGCTCAATCAGGGAAACAACGCACATACGGCAATTTGAATGAATCTGGAATTGTGTCACTCCCCTTTTTCGACGAAAAAGGGGAGGTTTGCTAGCGCGGAGGGGTTCAATACACCCAGCGAAATTTCTCGCCCCAGAGTTTTAATCTAAGCTCGCCTTTCAGTGTATTCGATCATCAACCCCTTTTCGCCAAACGTCCCCTTAAAATGGGACATAGCGAGCTAAGTAGTAGCAAATCACAGATCGGCCTGCTGCGCGTTCCATTCCTTGAGGGGAACGTGGCCTACTCCGGAGGGGTCAAAAAAAGGTCCCCCGCCAAAGGCGGAGGATCTTTATCATATACTATTCGTTCAGTATCGTTTTACATCACCAGCGTACTGGTTTCTTCACGTAAAAAAACCGCTTCTAAATCAATGTCATTCAACATTGCATATCTACCAACATTCATTTCTTTCCACTTGTCAATGTTGATTCGGAGGTTTTTGGTACGAGTACGAGGTTTGCCACCCAGTGCTACGCTAAGTATTTTTAGCAATACCTTGGCATGCTCATAGCGAGCCATGGTGCTCTTACGAAGCTGACGCTGTAAACTCAAAATCAACTGATTGGCCAGATCGAAGTCTTCCATGCATACATAAGTAAGTGCGAGGAAGAATTTCACTTCAAGGTCTACGTGAACCAGTTTTCTCAGATTTACCTCATTTCTCATATTATACAGAATGCGGGAAGCCTTTCTGTAGTCCTTGGCTACGAAATAAGAATTAGCCATGAACATGTGGTAGTTCACGAAAAAAGAGATACGATATGGCTCAATCTCAATCTTGGAAATATAATTCTCAACGTCCTTGATCAATTGATCGATGGTATTGTTGCGCTGGTGGTAACGCAGCTTACGCGATAGGAAAAGAGAAGTATTGGCGTTGAAGTGATAACGCGTCAACAACTCTTCAATTTTGAAGTCCAGCGTTTCAAAGAAGATCTTGGACTTGTCGCGAATCTGGTTGTTATCATAGTAAACGTAACGCAGGAAGTTGAACAGGATGTTGATGTTCAAATAGAAAGCATCATCCTTGTATTCACCCAGAATTTCGAAAGATTTTTCGAACATAGACTCCAGGTCTTCTACTTCGCAGCGAATCGTTTCCGGAATTTCAATGAATAATTTTGCAAAGATGTGTACGATGCACTTAAAGATGTACAATCTGTGTGATTCATACAGATTGGTAAGATTATCAATCTTCTCCATCGTACGGATCATGTCAACATGATCTTTGTCTTTGCGGCTTAATAGGAAGGAATCAAAGGATCGGAAAAAGGAAACGACGAGGTCTACTGCCTTGTCCATAGCTACCGCATAGGCAACCTGCTGATTATAACGACTCTTATAATAGGTGTGGTTATCATCAAATGCATGTAGATTCTGTAGTTCCTTATATACGATCATCAAACCGTAAGGGAAGTCAAATTTCAGCAACTCTTTCTCCAACTTTCTCAAAGCTGCTACTGAAATTTCACGAGGATTGTTAAAAACCAGATCGTTCACATTCAAAACCCTCCGCATCACGTGCAGGTTAGGATCACCCACTCTATTAAGGAGGAAGGTCTCGATTTTCTGGTTTAAACGAGATTTAAGTACATAGAAAGCAGAGGGGGAAATGTCGAATTCGTCTAAGAACTGTTTGTCAGGTGTCTCAGGGTTCTCACGAATGATACTCAGAAAAGCTGCACTCTTTTCTGCCTTATTCGCGGTAAAGTTACCGTGAATCTCATCGAATTCTTCATCTGTGAGCTGACTGATTATTTTGTATAAATCCATAAGGTTTGAGTTTTTTAACTCCTGGGTAATTTTGTGTAATGAAGGTCGGTAAGCGAAGTATGAGAAAGGATTTTATAGATCTTTATTCAAGCTGATGGTTCAATTTACAAAAATGGAATAAGCAATTTTACTTTTTGATTACCCCGTTTTCATTTTTCACTTCTCAGTTTTGATTTTTCAAGTTTGAGTTTTCAGTTTTTAGGAACGCAATCCCACTTTTTTTAAGCCAAACTTAAGTTTTCTTGCATTCGATTTTCAAAAATATCATTATACCCGCACAATGACCAAACGTTTTCACAAGAATTATAACATACTATTTCCGAAGCAACTCATCTACTAATCAATCCATACTATCCAGAATCATCGATTTAACTCAATTTCTGCTCACTTTTGTACCATCAAAAAGCGAATGATTCCAGTATCTTCTCTTTCACCCTAAAAAATGTGTAATCAGATTACATTTTCGCTACCTTTTCTACCTGCACCGAGAAATTCCTAAAAACGGGAGAAAAAATCGGTTCTTTATCTGACAAAAAAGGGAGCTCATATAAAAAATACTATCTAAAAACCATCTTTGCCGTAAATAGTTCTTAGGATAAACGAAGGAGAATCCTGAAATTTATCCCCGTCCAAATTCGAAAATATGCAGAGCAAGAATTCATATTCACACAAACACTTTTCTTACCAAAGAATTCCTTCCGCAGAAGTCCAAATAGGCGATGTACCCGTTGGAGGAAATAATCCCATACGTATCCAATCCATGACCACGACAGACACTATGGATACTTTGGGTACAGTCGAGCAAAGCATTCGCATGGTAGAAGCCGGATGTGAATATGTCCGCATTACTGCACCTAGCAAAAAAGAAGCCCATAACCTGGCAGAGATAAAAAAAGAACTCAGAGCCAGAGGTTGTAAGGTCCCGCTAGTAGCAGACATCCATTTTACCCCAAATGCTGCTGAGATTGCTGCAAGGATTGTAGAGAAAGTTCGAGTCAATCCCGGAAACTATGCCGACAAAAAGAAATTTGCTGAGATAGACTATACGGATGCCAGTTACCAGAACGAATTGGACCGTATTTATAAACGTTTTTCTCCTCTGGTAAAAATATGCAAAGAAGAAGGAACGGCTATGCGAATAGGGACCAATCATGGTTCCCTTTCAGATCGCATCATGAGTCGCTATGGGGATACAGCTTTAGGCATGGTTGAGTCTGCCCTCGAATTTATCCGTATCTGCGAGGACCATAATTTCAGAAACCTCTGTGTTTCCATGAAAGCGTCCAATCCTCAGGTTATGGTGCAGGCTTATCGCTTGTTGATGGAAGAAATGTTGAAAAACGGCCACGTATATCCTTTGCACCTTGGAGTTACAGAAGCAGGTGAAGGCGAAGATGGGAGAATAAAGTCTGCACTCGGCATCGGAACTTTACTGATGGATGGGATCGGTGATACCGTTCGTGTTTCACTGACCGAAGAGCCCGAGCACGAAATGCCGGTCGCTAACTTCCTGGTAAAGCATTTTGTAGAGCAAGCCCGGGAATTGCGCAAGAGGGATATGGATGAAAGTGGCCTTTTGCTTCCTTTCAATCCTTTTGAATTTAAAAGAAGAGAAAGTATAGAGGTACTCAATCTGGGAGCCAAACAAGTTCCAAGAGTGATTGCGGATATTAGGCACAATTGCGAAGATGCCTCTGCCCTGTCCGAAATCGGATATAGCTATGTAGAAGCCCTCGACAAATATAATTTCTCAGATGTTGCTTCGGATTATGCCTATCTGGGTTCACAAGTAGTTCCTTATGAATTGCCGGGTGGATTAAAGCGTATCTACGATTTTGATACTTGGCGCATGCTGGCAGATAATGATACGAATTTCCCTTTCTTCGAATCTCCCAAGGCCTGGAATGAAAAGTCCGAAGCGAGCGAAAGCCTCAATTTCGTCCAAGTCCATCTCGAAAACTGGAAAGAAGTAACCGAAAATGTTCAGGACTATGAAAACTGTTCCTTTGTCCTGGCTTCTGATTCTCCTTTGCCTTCCTACGACTGGAGGCAAATGATTTATGGATTGATGGAAGCGGGAGTAAAGGCACCTTTTATCCTGAAAATGAGCCTGTCTGATAGCTTTGACTATTATTCAGATGAGGATTTGCAGGAATTTGTGAGAATTGATGAGGAGGCGAAAACCCAATTAGCTTTGAGTAGCAATGGCAGTAGTTTGCTGGTAGATGGTTTGATTGAAGGATTGTGGATGGAGAAGGCTGACAGCTGCCGCATCCGCACAGCCTTTGGTATGCTGCAACTGGCCCGACTTAGAATCACCAAAACCGAATATATCTCCTGTCCTTCTTGCGGAAGAACCCTTTTTGATCTGGTTGAAACGACAGCAAGAATCCGTAAGCGCACCGAACACCTCAAAGGAGTAAAAATCGGTATTATGGGTTGTATTGTAAACGGCCCCGGAGAAATGGCTGATGCCGATTACGGTTATGTCGGAGTCGGACCTGGAAAAATCTCCTTGTACAGAGGAAAAGAAGTGATAGAAAAAGGAGTCCCCACAGAACATGCCGTTGATAAACTTATCGACTTGATCCGTGAGGACGGGAATTGGGTGGAACCAGCTGGAGAGATTCAGTCCGTTTCCTAAGTGATTACTTAAAACTTACCACCATTTACCGGATTCTCGGGCACGGGCTCTACATTGTCCCAGTGCTCCACTACTTTTCCGTTTTCTATGCGGAAAATATCTACTTGAGCGTATTCCTGATCAATTTTGTCATCCTTCCATCGAGCTTTGCATAAAGTGGAAACAAAGTTTCCTTTCCCCAGCAGCAAAACTATCTCCTCGTAACGAAGAGGTGGATTGGGTGCATTGGCGAGTTCATAAAAAGACTCAAAGCCGTCTCGCACATCTTTATTATGCTGAATATAAGTGTCCTTGGATATATACTGATCTAATTTTGAAGGATCTCCTCCCAGCATCAAGGCATCCTTGATGAGGTTTTCTACCAGCTTCTTATTCTCTTCCGTTTTATCCAGATCAGTTATTTCGGTGGGCCCATCAACAGAGGTATGCCCCGAGGGAGTCATAGGAGCATAGGCGGAAATCACATCCCAATGCTCAACGATTTTATCATTTTCATCATAATCAAAGAAATCCGTCGTAACCCATTCTGCTTCTCCCTCATTGATATTCTGGTAGGCTTGTAGAAAGACTTTATTTCCATCTTCCCATCCCCGTACAATCTGGATATCTCGCTTTGGACACCTTTTCACAAATTCTCCAAAAAATTCGATAAAACCTTCCTGTCCATCTTTTACCCCGGTACTGTGCTGCGTGTAGCGGTCGCCGGTATATTTGTAAACAGCTTCTTTATAATTTCCATCTCTAATCCCTTCGAGATAGAGGTTCTTTGCGTTTTCGAGTTTTTGGCCCATAATTAATTGTTTCAATTTTATTGATTGAAACAAAAGTCTGCAATCATCAAAATAATAGCTAGGTAAATCTAGGCAAAAAAGAGGTCAATTCTGTACCCTGAACAAATCCTGCTCCCGAAAAGCATTTGGAGTAATGGCAAGATGCTTCTTGAAGAACTTCACAAAATTACTCAACTCATCAAAGCCCATTTTGTAAGAGATTTCTTTGACAGAAAGGCTACTCGCTAATAGGTTTCTTTTCGCCTCCAGCATGAGGTAGTCATCGATAAATTGCTTGGCGGTTTTTCCGGTAAATCCCTTGCAGAGTTTATTAAGGCTTTTATATGAAAGGGAAAGCTTATCAGCATAATCCAAGCCATTTCGGGTTTTGGCAAAATTCTTTTCAACCAGTAAGCGAAAGGAATTAAATACCTCATATTGCCCCTGCTTTTGCTCAGGTTTTTCAGGATGAAGATTTTCTCGCTCCAGCCTAAGGAGAAAAACAGAAAGCAATGCAGCAAGTAGATGATTTTTCCCAAATTCAGATTCACATAGAAGTTCACGACTTATCTCATCAATAAATTTTTGTCCAAAACTAAGCTGTTTGAACAAGGGTGAACTGATATGATAATTGTAAAGGCGACTCAAGAGTTTTAAAGTCTCTTCTGGAAAATAATGCAGAACAAAATCTTCAGTAAACAGCAGCAGATAGCCTTTGTATTGAGGACTCTTTTCAAAGGCATGCACCTGGCCTTTCGCTATCATCAAAACATCACCAGCTGCCAGAGAATATTCCTGAAAGTCGACCATATGCTTCCCCTTCCCTTCCATAGGCAGGAGGAGAATGTTAAAGCTGGGACGATGCGGTTGTTGAGGGTTATGCTTGAGTTGGTCAAGCTTTCGAGAAAACAGCTCCTCTACTTTTACAATTTCAAGCTGGAGGTTTTCAGTAGCTGGTCGAAAAGATATGCTGGGAATATCGGCCCTCATATGAGCAAGATATTTAAATCTTTCTAAACAGAAAAAGGCAGCGACCCATCGCTGCCTTTTTCATTCCTATCATCCTAATCTTAATACACTCATGCCCTGCGCAGAAAGGCCGCATACATCATGGGTAATTTAAATCGCTCTGCTACCTCTTTCGACATATTATCTGTATACATATGCGTCTCTTCTACAATTTCAAGACCTGCTTCACGAACCAGATCCCGAATTTCATCCGCATTTCTAAACAGATAAATATGGTCAATCATGGGTGCATTTGCTGGGGTTGTCATATAGATCAATCCCGATTCTGTCAGAAGATCACGCGCTTTCACCAACATGGAAAGGGGATCTTCTAAATGCTCGATAAGTTCGCCCATCGTGATAAGTCCGTACTTATCCTCTGGGTTCATATCGAAGATATTTTGTAAATAAAAATTGATTCCTTCCTCCTGAATCAAGCTCTTGGACATCTCCAGAGAAGTCGGGCTAATATCAACGACGTCGTATTTCGTTTCTTTTCCAATGATTCTTACAGCTTCCAAAAGGTAAAGTCCATGCCCAGCACCCACTTCCAGGTATTTTTTGATTGGAAGCTGTTCTCTTTCCAAAAAGCGAGAGAAAAAATGGAAACGCTCATACTGATCCGGCCAAAGAAATTGCGCCAACGTAAGTCCATGCATGTGATAATCCATGATCTCCGGTTGGTTATATATGGCCTCATTTACCGCTTCGAATGAAGTATTGGGATATTGCTCATGTTTTACAAAGTCCTTATACAGTTCATTCATATCTTCCCGCATTTTCACATAGCAGGAGGCTACATGATCCATCGGGATTTCCTGACTTCGCCAGAAATCCATAAAGGCCTCATAAAAACGATCTGCATGTAAAAAAAAATCTTCGTCACGCTCCTTCAATTCACGTTTGAGCTTTTTGGCATGTTTTGCGTCGAGATGCGAGATTTCTTCAACTAATTGTTCGATTACTCTCATGGGTTGATGATAGGGATATGGATAAAGGGGAATGGGAGAATTATCCGAGTTCAGCGTTTACTCTTACTAGTATAGCATCACAAATGGAACCAACATTGGCAAATTCCTGCACTTCTTGTGTCTTGAACTGTAGTTTAAAGTGCTTTTCTACTGAAACAATTAGCTGTATATGGCTCAATGAATCCCATTCTTCAATGTCTGCGGCTACTGTTTCCGGAGAAAGAACGATTTCCTCATTGTCCAATACATCTACATAAATTTCATTAAGAGCTTGTAATACGGCTTGTTTGTCCATGTTTGTATGATTTTGCCTCGAAACAAAGGCTATTTAGAGGATATTAATAATCAAGAAGTAAATAAATATTACAGGTGTTTATTTTTTCTGTAATATTTTACAATCAATGTACTTTTTGATTTTAGGCTTTAATAGTAAGCTTGTTACCTCAATAGAAAATCGAACATTACATGACAAATACATATAGCTTTCGGGCCCTCAAGAAAAACTTGAAAAAAGATCATGGATCATTACCTCAACTCAAACTATCTCTCTTGGGGGATGCTGCTACCCAACTACTGGGACAGGCCATCAGAGGTTATGGCTATGAAAGGAAAATTGATATCCAATTGTATGAAGGCGATTATGACCAAATAGACCTTCAGGTGAATGATCCAAATTCTGACTTCTATGAGCACAAATCGGATTATGTATGTATCCATAAAACTAGCTATAAGCTTAGGGCCAAGTTTGGAAAGACCCCTCTTGAAAAGAAAGCAGATTTCGCCAAACATTGCATTTTCCAATTCAAACACTATATAGAAAGTATAAATGCTCGTTCATCTTCACGCATCATCATCTCCAATTTCCCGGAGATCAAGGATCGTGTATTTGGTAACTATGGAAATAAAGTTCAACTATCCTGGACCTATCAGTTGAGGAAACTCAATTTCGAACTTATGGTTCTGGCACAGGAGTATGACAATGTCTTTATCAATGATGTTGCATCCCTCCAGCACCTAAAAGGCCAAAATTTCGCACACGATACCAAAACCTACATCAATGCCAGCATGCCCGAAAGCCTGGACTTTGTCCCACTTTTGGCCAGGAATATGGTGGATATTGTATTGAGTATCTATGGCAGATTTAAGAAATGCCTCATCCTCGATCTGGATAATACGACCTGGGGAGGCATCATTGGAGACGATGGATTGGAAGGGATTCAGGTGGGAGATTTAGGAATTGGAAAAGCATTCAACGAATTGCAGCAGTGGGCGAAGCAACTCAAAGATAGAGGAATCATCCTCGCCATTTGCAGCAAGAATACAGAATCAGTGGCTAAGGAGCCTTTCGAGAAGCATCCAGAGATGGTACTGCGGCTCGATGATATTTCGGTTTTCGTAGCCAATTGGGAAAATAAAGCAGATAACATTCGTTTCATTCAACAGGTCCTCAACATCGGATTTGATTCCATGGTTTTCCTCGATGATAATCCATTCGAAAGGAATCTGGTCAGAAGTGAATTACCAGATGTTACGGTTCCCGAACTACCCGAAGATCCGGCTCAATACCTCTCTTTTGTTGAAGAACTCAATCTCTTTGAGACCAGTTCCTTCTCCAGCGAGGATAGCGGCCGAACAAAAAAATACCAGGAAGAAGCAGACAGAGCCAAGCTTAAACAAAGCTTTGGATCTATAGCCGATTATCTCCAAAGCCTGCAAATGAAAGGAAGCTTTGTCGACTTTGATAGCTTTCATGTGCCACGTTTGGCCCAATTAAGTCAGCGCTCCAATCAATTCAATCTTCGAACAGTACGCTATGACGAGCAGCAAATCAAGGACATCATAGCGTCAGAGGAGCGATTGGGCTATTATGTGAAGCTGGAAGATAAATTTGGAGAATATGGATTGATCAGTTTCCTGATTCTTGATGTGCAAGAAGATGCCCTCTTTATCGATACCTGGATCATGAGTTGCCGGGTTCTGAAAAGAGATGTAGAAAAATATGTCCTGAATAAAGTGGTAGAAAAGGCTCAGGAACTTGGCAAATCAAAAATCATAGGAGAATACCTGCCCACTCCCAAAAATGCACTGGTGAAAGAGCATTACAAAGATTTGGGATTTGAAGCCCAATCAGACCGCTGGGTACTAGATATCACTACCTATGAATCCAAAGCACATTTCATCCAATAATTTGGATACGACATACAAAAAAGGTCTAATCTAACTACAGAAGCCATGCAAGATGCTGGCTTCTTTTTCTTTAAAATACCTTCATTTAGCCTCAAAAACATATTGAACAAGTATTCAATCTTAATAATCAATGTTTGATTTGTATATTTTATCAATTGGAAAGTACGATAAATTGACAAATATTTGAATGTTGATTAATAAGATTAAATGAAGAACAAAACACGCGTTGCCGTAATTGGCGTGGTAGGAGTACCCGCCAGATATGGAGGTTTAGAAACTCTTGCTCACAATTTCGTCCTGGAATTGAGGGATAAATATGATATTACGGTTTACAATAGTACCCGCAATTATTTACCGGAAGAAAGAAGCGACACATGGGAAGGTGCGAAAATTAAATATATTCCGGTAAAGCCCAACGGTGCGCAAAGTGTTCCTTATGATATCCTCTCGATGATGCATGCCATCACCCGCAATGATGTATTGCTGGTTTTAGGTGTTTCGGGTTGTATCATCCTTCCTTTACTCAAACTCCTTTTTAGAAAGAAGAAAATAGTCGTCAATATAGACGGGCTGGAATGGCGTCGTCCCAAGTGGGGAAAATTTGCCAGTGCTTATCTAAAACTGGCTGAGAAGATAGCTGTACGATATGCCGATCGGATCATTGCAGATAATGCAGGCATTCAGGATTATGTGGAAGCGGTTTACAAAAAGGAATCTGATATGATCGCGTATGGTGGAGATCATGCCAAAACAGCTGCTATCCAGCCAGAAGACCTGGCCAAATACCCTTTCCTTAATGGGAAATACGGGGTCAAAGCTTGTAGAATAGAACCAGAGAACAATATTGAAATGATCCTGGATGCGTTCTCCCACAACAACTCTATTTCAGTAGTAATTCTCGGAAACTGGGAAGACAGTGCTTTCGGCCAGAATATGCGAAAAAAATATGGCCATCACGATCATATTTATCTCCTCGACTTTATCAGAGATGCACGTGTATTGGACATGCTTCGCAGCAATGCTTATGTCTACCTCCACGGCCATAGTGCAGGGGGAACCAATCCGAGTTTGGTAGAGGCCATGAATCTGGGATTGTGTGTAGTGGCATATGGGGGAACGGTATTCAATGTAAATACAACAGAAAAGCAGGCCCTCTATTTCGAGAATGCAGAGCAGCTATTAGAGCATCTGGAAAATCTAACTCCAGAATTAAGAGCAGAGACTGGAAAAAAGATGAAAGAGCTGGCGAAGGTCATGTACACCTGGAAGGCCATTTCAAGAGCCTATTCAAATACCCTGGAAAAGGCCTTAGGAAATCCGGTAGCCTTTCAAGAGGAACTCAATAATGAAAAAGTTTTGGCATCGATTTCCCAATAAATCGTATGAGAAATCTCTATAGAATTATATTCTCTATTTTGGCCATTATGGCAAGTTTTGTACCAGTTGCTTTCGGGCAGCTGGTTACAACCGTAGCAGGTCAGGTAGAAACCACCGGTGATGCTGATGGACTGGCTTTGCAAGACGCCCTTTTCAATAACCCTCACGGTATAGCTGTTGATGGACAGGGCATCGTTTATATTGCCGATAGGTGGAATCACAAGATCAAGAAATATGACCCCAATACCGGAATGGTCACCACCCTTGCCGGAACAGGAGATATAGGTGCCGATAATGGCCCGGGAGCTACCGCAAGGTTTTATTCTCCCTGGGGGCTCGCCTGTGATTCCGTAGGAAATGTCTATGTAGCGGATACCAAAAATCAATTGATCAGGAAGATTGATACCAATGGAATCGTAAGTACTATTGCGGGTACAGGTTCTTTTGGAGTTCGAGATGGTTCTGCGGGTACGGCACGATTTGCGGATCCTACAGGTATAGCCATCGCAGCAGATGGAACCATTTATGTATGCGACCATGTAGCCCATACAATAAGAAGAATCAGTACAGGCGGCCAGGTTACAACTATAGCAGGGAAGGCATTTATCGATGGATTTGTTGATGGCCCCGGTGCTCAAGCCCGTTTTTTCAGACCTTATGGGATTGAAATGGACTGGGATGGATCCATCCTTATAGCAGATGAGTGGAACCACAGAATCCGCAGGGTGCAACCCACCGGATTTACCTCTACTATAGCTGGTTCAGGTTTATTAGGGAGTGACGATGGGGAAGCCTCCCAATCTCGCTTTAATTATCCCTGGGATCTGGTTTCAGATAAAGATGGGGTAATCTATGTTATGGATGGCTACAATTATGTGATCCGACGGATAGAAGGAGATTCTGTAACTACCTATGCCGGGGAGGCAGGCAATGTAGGAGGTCAGGATGGCTATGGAATTGAGGCCTCATTTAGTGGGGCAACCGCTATCTCTATGGATCATCGTACAAATACTCTCTACATTGGCGACGCCTTTAATGAAATGATCCGAAAGGTAGAGCCTTCATCAGGAATTGATCTGTTCGCCAAAACCTATTTCCCAAATGGAGATTCAATAGTATACCAAAATGGCGATACCATCTGTATGGGGGATGCCATCACCTACATCACGGTGCCTACTACTTATACAAATTATGACTTTTATGTAAATGAAGCTTTCACCCAAACCGGAGCTTCAAACGTATTGGTATACAATCCTACTCAGGCAGGAGTATTGGAAGTAGAGGTAGCAGCTATATCAACAGAGGGGATCAACTACAGGACAGAGCCTTTCATTTTATATATCGCTGAAGTTCCCAAGGCAGATTTTTCCTATACACTCTTAGGGGAAGGTCAGCAAGGCTTTAGTGTGCAATTCAACAATTTAAGCTCGGGGGCCTTTGCTTATGTTTGGGATTTTGGAGATCCTGGATCCGGGGCTAATAATAGCTCTATCCAAAGAGATCCGACCCACATTTATCCGGCTGTAGGTTCCTATGATGCGACCTTGATTGCTCGTGGTGAAGGAGGAGGTTGTGCAGATACCTTATATAGGCCCGGTTTTGTTTCCTTGTTGGGAATGGCAGTGCAGGAACCCTTAGGGTTTAGTAGTGGAGATACCCTTTGCGTAGGAGATAATATGTTGTTGGAGGCTTCCAGTGGAAACTTTAGTAATTATCAATTCTATGTAAATGGCCAATTGGCCCAAAATGGAACTGATAGAGCATTCAGTATTGACCTGATAGATGCAGGGGACTACGAAATATATGTGCGGGCGACCAGTACATCAGGAGAAGAGATCAATTCTCAAACAGTAAATGTATTTGCAGCTGAAGCTCCAGTTTCAAATTTCAGCTATAGCGTAGATGGCTATGATGTGGCTACAGGATTTGAGGTGAGTTTTATAGCAAACGCGCCTTTGGCTCAAAGCTTTGAATGGGACTTTGGAGACCCGGTTTCCGGTCTTTCCAATAAATCCAGTCTCCGTGATCCGGTACATTTCTATCTATCAGAAGGAAATTACGATATACAGTTGATCAGTACAGGATCAGGTGCTTGTAGAGATACGCTGAGTCGGGCAGAATATGTAAAGCTAATGTTGCTCAATTCATTGGATATCTCTGCCAATGATACCATCTGTGTAGGAAATACAGCCAGCTTTATTGCCAGTAATAACAGTTTCCCTGTTTACGAATTCCTCCTCAATGGACTGATGGTACAGCGTTCTCCCCTTTCCACCTATAATTTCACAGCTACAACTGAGGGGTTACAGGAGATCAGGGTCAGAGGTATAGACAATGATGGAGCAGTGAGTAATTCTCCTCCTTTCTATTTCTATGCAGCTGCCAAACCCAGTGTAAATTTCACCTACACAGATATGGGTCTCACTCCTCAGGGCTTGCAGATAGATTTTCTGTCAACTACTAACAATGCAATGAGATATGAATGGGATTTCGGAGATCCGACATCAGGCAGTGATAATTTTTCTAGTCTGGAAAATCCCACACATTACTATCAGGAATTTGGGAGTTATACTCCTCGACTGATCGCCTACTCCGGCAATCTTTGTTCGGATAGTCTGAGTGATCCTGCTTCTATCATTTACGAAGATAGGCCCAGCAATGTATTCATCCCCACAGCCTTTACTCCCAATGGAGATGGCCTAAATGATATACTCTTCGTAAGAGGACAGAACATCGTCAGTCTGAATTTTAGTGTTTACAATGAATGGGGAGAGATGATCTTCCAGACCCTCGATCAAAGTGAAGGATGGGACGGTACTTATGGTGGCGAACCCGCCCAGGCAGATACCTATGTCTATACGGCATTGATAAGTCTGGCAAATGGAGAACAATTAAAACTTAAAGGACAAACTACCCTCCTGAGATGAAAAAAGCTTTACAAATATTTATATGTGCACTTCTGCTTCCTCTGGCTAGCCTGAGGGGACAGGACCCGGGCTTTTCTCAGTATTTCAATGCGCCTCAATTCCTAAATCCAGGTAATATTGGAAACTTTGAGGGTAAAGTACGTCTATTTACTTCCTACAGAAGACAGTGGGCCAGCATCAGTGATCCTTTTACCACTAGTACCGGAGCTGCGGATTTCTCTTTCGGGAGATTTGGCCTGGGATTGGATATCCTAAGAGACGATCCGGGAGTTACGGCCTTACGCCATACCCAGGTTTTAATAGGGTTTGGCTATAAAGTTTTTGAGGGAAAGCATAATCTAAGTTTGGGATTGAAAACCGGTTTCGTCCAAAAAAGCTTCGATCCTACGCAGTTTACCTTTGACAGTCAATACAACCCTGGTACCGGCTTTAATCCGGGAACAGGTAGCGGAGAAATCTTTCCTCTTAGCCGAGCCACCCTGGGAGACTTTCAGTCAGGTATAGTATATAAATATCTGGCTGCTGAAAATTCGGGCTTACTGGATATAGAACTGGGAGCTTCTTTCGCTCATATCAATCAGCCGCAATATACCTTCATAGCAGGAGAGACATTTCTACCCATGCGAACCAATTTACACGCTTCTTTCTCTTTTATTGGAGGGGAAAGGCTGTCTTTGAGGCCTATGGGAAGATATAGTATTCAGGGTACAGCCAGACAGATGGCCTTAGGATTATCTGCCGAATATGAATATGATCAGGAAGTTTCCTTTGTAGTAGGCGCTCAGTACAGGCTAAATGATGCAGTCATTCCTCATGTAGGATTGAAGTTCAACAATTTTGACATAGGCTTAAGCTATGATGTCAATATTTCTTCTCTTAGTAACTTTAGTAATCTAAAAGGAGGGCCGGAAATTACCTTATCCTACATTTGGGACGGAGATATAGAACCACGCCCCAAGACAAATTATAAAGCCAGAAAAGCCCGCATCCTCAACGATCAGGATGGTGATGGAATAAAAGATCATGTAGATAAATGTCCGGACATACCCGGCATCAAAAAATATATGGGTTGCCCGGATTCAGATGGAGATGGAGTGGTAGACGCTGAGGATGTTTGTCCTACCCAACCCGGACCTATAGATAGAAATGGTTGCCCGGCTTATGACAGAGATGGAGATGGGGTCTTAGATCAGGCAGATAAATGCCCGGAAATTCCAGGTATGATAGCCTTTATGGGTTGTCCGGATTCAGACAGTGATGGATTGCCGGATCAAATCGACAAATGTCCCATGGAACCCGGGCCACGGGTGAGAAGCGGTTGCCCGAGCTCAGATATCGATGCAGATGGTGATGGCATTCCGAATAAAGTAGATATGTGCCCTACCATAGCAGGACCCGCGGACTTTCAGGGATGTCCGGATTCAGATAAAGATGGAGTAGCTGACTTCGAAGACCTCTGTCCCAACCTGCCGGGATTGAAAACGGAAATGGGTTGCCCCATGGCTCAGATGGATTCTGACAAGGATGGTATTCCAGATAATCAGGATGCATGTCCAACTGTATATGGCCTCCTGCAGCATAAAGGTTGTCCAGACTCAGACAAGGATGGCATCACCGATTTCGAAGATAAATGTCCCCTTACTCCGGGATCTATCCAGAACCAGGGATGTCCGAGCGGCAATATGGACGTAGATGGAGATGGAATTCCCAACCTGCAAGATAGATGCCCGTATGTACCGGGATTGCCTCAGTTTTCGGGCTGTCCAGATACAGACAGAGACGGTCTATCAGATCTGGATGATAAATGTCCATTGATCTTTGGCCCGATAGATAAAATGGGATGTCCTGATCCTCAGAAAACTGTAGTCGCAGGGAAGACAGTTGAATACATCAAAGAAGCCGTAGTTTATTTTGATACAGACCAGGCGATCATCAAGCCTGAGTTCTTCCAAAGACTCAATGAATTTGGAGACTACCTCCTTCGACATCCAGAAAAAAGAGCCTTGATCGCAGGTCATACAGATGATAGAGCCCAAAGCCAGTACAATATGGTGCTCGGACAAAACCGGGCAAAGGCAGTACAATTCTATTTGCGAGTCAGAGGGGTAAAAGAATCCCAAATGGAAATCATATCCTATGGGGAAATCATGCCTGCAAATAGCAATAGTTCAGAACAAAATCGTTCGCTCAACCGAAGAGCTAATCTGATTATCCTCAAGTAAGTTTCGCATAAAACTTTGTATAAAAAAGGGTGGGAGTTTTCCCACCCTTTTTCTATTACGGCTTTACTCACTAACTCTTCTTCCCACATGATATGATTATAAATCCCTGAAATACAGCCACAAATAGATTGAATTTTCATTCAATATAAAATATTGAGTATGAAGCACTTAGAGAATTCATACAATTTCGAAAAATCGTAATATGTTAAACTTTGGATGGATTCGGATTTATTTCGAAAAATCGAATTGACAAAAAACCAAAAAATCGGCATTTGGGGCCATTTTGAGCCCTTTTTTACTACGGAAATAAAAATTAAGTGGTTGTTAAATTTTTAAAAAAATGGGTATGGAGTCTTCAAAATAATCTCACATATTTGATACAGAGATTAAAATATACCAGATGACAGAATTTTACCTTACTCTTGTTTCCACCCTCACAGCTTTTGTGCTTTGCTACAAGATCATTCCGGTGATCATTGAAGTAGCACGGGAAAAGAAACTCTTTGACTTACCTGACCATAGAAAGCAACATACTACGCCAGTGCCTCCCCTGGGAGGAGTCGCTATATTGATCTCACTTGCTTTTGCGTTCTTTCTGTTTGCGGACCTTGGCCAGAGCCCTGAACTTAAGCTGGGCTTTATTGGAGTACTCATTATATTCTTTATGGGCCTTAAGGACGATCTCCTGGAAATGGATGCTACACAAAAATTCCTAATTCAGATCGCGATGGCAGCACTTGCCGCACATGGAGGAATCAGGATCACCCATTTACACAATATACTCGGCTTGGAAAGTCTTTCTCTTCCGGCACAATATATCATCAGCATATTTGCTATCGTAGGCCTGGCCAATGCCTTTAACCTCATAGATGGAATCGACGGACTGGCTGGAGGATTATCCTCTATCTGTTTTCTTGGTCTTGGATTGATATTTAGTAGTCTGGGGCTATATACCTATAGCCTACTTGCCTTCACAGGATTAGGAGCAACATTAGCTTTTTTAAAGTATAATTTTTCTCCTGCGAAGATATTTATGGGCGATGCGGGCTCACTCAGCTTAGGCTTTATCATAGCAATCATGTGTATAAAGTTGGTTCAATCAACTGCAGTGCTTTCCGGATTTGTATCCATTAATAGTCTGTTCGTGAGCTTTGTGTTCTCCTTAATTATCATTCCGGTAGCAGATGTTTCTCAGGTGATGATCAACAGAATTTTACATGGCCGCTCCCCATTCGACCCAGATCGTGGTCATATCCATCACATTCTGCTGAGATTGGGATTGAGTCACAAGCAGGCAGCTATAGTTCTCTGGGGTAACAGTCTTTTTTTCTTTAGCGTTTGTTTGGGAGCTTTCTTCCTGAGTTTCTCGCCTGGACTTGCCCTTGGAGGAATCCTTATCTATGCTTATACAGCAGTGATGGTTCTCCACTGGAAGGATAGGATGAAGAAAGCCAATGCACAGACATTACGCAATAAAGAGAAACAATTTGCACATGCTGGATTTAGTCTTCAAAAACAAGTATAAGCTTCATATTTGATGAAAGCGGAGCATTAGAAAATGCTCCGCTTTTTTGTTTTACAATTGCTTTTGGCGAGATAGCTACCTTATCTTAGCCTTTATGAGTCTTTTACTTCAACATTCTCAGTCAAAACTTGAAGCAGGTATTGATGAAGCAGGAAGGGGTTGTCTGGCAGGCCCGGTTGTGGCCGCGGCTGTTATCCTTCCCCGGGAATTTGAACACCCTGACCTCACTGACTCAAAAAAACTTAGCCACAAAAAAAGGATGGAACTCAGACCTTTTATTCAGGAACATGCACTCGCTTGGAATGTAGGGATGATATCAGCCGGACGTATAGATCAGGTAAATATTCTGAATGCTACCTATGAGGCCATGCATGAAGCGGTAGCAGGCCTGGGCATCCAACCGGAATTTTTGAGCATTGATGGAAATCGTTTTCGTCCTTATCCGGAGATTCCCCATGCGTGTATCGTAAAGGGCGATGGAAAATACCTCAACATAGCGGCTGCCTCCATTCTCGCAAAAACTTACCGGGATGAACTCATGGAAATGCTCGGAGAAGAATTTCCCTATTATGATTGGAGTAGCAATAAAGGTTATCCTACCAAAGCCCATAAAACCGCCATACAAGATCACGGCCCCTGCAAATATCATCGCCGCAGCTTTAACTGGAAACTTCAACTGAGTCTCTTTTGATGGATGCCTTCCAGTTACATAGCGGTATTCCTTCCCTGAGTCCCATAAATTCTGAAGATGTATTTGTCTTTTTTAGTGTGATGGGCGAAAGTTTACAGCGTTATAATGCTCAGCAAGTGTTAGGCCGATCCGAACTCGATCGACTCACCCTCTATCGAACCTTGGGTAAACGAAATGAATTTCTATTTGGAAGACTATTTATGCGGAAGATACTTGGGAAAATGATTAATAAATCTCCCAGGGAGGTTTCTATTCTAATAAATGAAAACAAGAGGCCTTATTTACAGGAAGAAAATCTACAGTTCAATCTTAGCCATTCTTTTGGGGGATTTGCTTTGATTGTATCACCCGACTATGCAGTAGGAGTTGATATTGAGTACAGGAAAAGAAAGATTAGCCTGGAAGACGGCAGTCATGTATTTATGCCTGAGGAAAAGGCCTCTATGAAAGCCAAAGATGCGACAGCTGCCAAAGAAGAATTTCTACTTAGGTGGACTTTGAAAGAAGCCATCTACAAAGCTGCAAATGTTGGAACTCAGTTACTCTTCAATGAATTTGAGTTAGGCTTCGATCCACCCAAGGTATATTCACATTCTGATCATCTGGATGATTATGGCTGGGAATTGGGGCATGCTTTCCCTCATTCTGATTATATACTTGCCTTCGCAGTGAAAAATTCTGGCTCCCCCCCCCTTCGATTCCACTTTCATCAAATCATCCTTTAAATTTTCCCTTTCCGAATTTCAGCTTATATTTGTGGTTCGCTGGGATGTTAGCTCAGTTGGTTTAGAGCGCTGCCTTGACAGGGCAGAGGTCACTGGTTCGAATCCAGTACATCCTACACAAACAAGACACGATGCAAGAAAATGCAGCGTGTCTTATTGTTTATGAGAGTTTGGTAAAAGGCTACTACATGCTTCTGCTTACTACAAGAATCGCATTTTTGTGTTTTACTTTTTTTAGCCTGTCACTATACTATTTCCACTTATTTATAAGCTGGGCTATCCCCCCTTTTTTATTTCAGATTTTTGGTACTTCAACCATAACCTTTTCAAGATGAAGAAGATTTACATACTAATTGCTTTTCTATGGATAGGGAGCTTTGCATTCGGGCAAAGTTTACCGATCGTAGACTTTACAGGATTCACAGGATCCAACCTTTCTACTATTTCACCCGGCTGGAGTGAAGGAGAAGGATTTACCGCTCCTACAGGAACCAGCTCTCAATGGACCGAAGACGACTTTGCAAACGTTATCGCAAATGGCTCCTCAGCCAAAATTAACTTATTCACAACCGGAGACGAAGACTGGATCGTAAGCCCGATGTTTACTGTACAATCGGGAGCCAGACTTGAGTACGATTTTGCCATTACTGACTTTGCTACCACCAATCCCAGTCAAATGGGTTCTGATGACCTGGTAGAGGTACGAGTTTCTGTAGACGGAGGGCTCAACTACTCCGCCTTAAGAAGTTATTCCGATACCAGTGTAGTAAGTGCGATTGGGCAGCATGAGATTATTTCCCTCGACCAGTTTACCGGCCAGAGCATAATCCTTGCTTTTTTCGCCTATGAAGGAACTGTAAATGATCCTGAGGATTATGATGTTTTTGTTGACAATATTGAAATCATCAATAATGCCCCCATTGATCTCTCTGTTGTTTCCATTAACTCACCTACGGGTCCCAACTGCCTAAGTGCTGCTGAGCAAGTTTCTATAAGTATCCAAAATACAGGCACTAGTATGCTGGACTTTGCTGCAAATAATACTCCCGTTACGGTAGATGTCAGTGGTGTAGGAAGCTTTAGTCTCACAGCCTCTCTTACTTCAGGAACTTTGATGCCTGACTCTATATTGGAGGTAGTAATGGGATCTACCGGCGATTTCTCAGCACCAGGTTTATACACCCTGACTGCTTATGCCAAGTATCCTGTTGATCCCGCGGCTTCTAATGATACCCTGGCGGCTGACGTCATTTCTTTACCTGTTTTCCCAGGACCAGCCTTGGAAGACTTTGAGACCTTTGTAGATGACGGAAATTTCTCAGGTGATGGTACGGGTTTGATGAATGGTTGGATCAATGATCCTATGGGCCCTACTACGGCTTTCAACTGGTCCGTTAATACAGGCGGCTCTACTAGTTCATCTAATACAGGCCCCGATGCAGATCATACCAATGGTTCTGGTACCTATATGTATACCGAATCAAGTAGAGGAAGCACTGGAGATCAAACTACCTTGCTTAGTCCTTGCCTGGATGTAAGTGGAATGATAAACCCTGGTCTATCCTTCTGGTACCATATGTACGGTACCACGATTGGTGCACTAGATGTTTACATCATCGAAGCAGATGGTACGGAAACCCTCATTTTCTCAGCCCAGGGACCTCAGCAAGGCTCTGGCACAGAGCCCTGGAGAGAATCAGTTACCAATCTGGCCAGTTTCAGTGGTCCCCTCCAGTTAAAATTTATAGGAACCAAAGGCTCCAGCTCTACCGGAGATATTGCCATTGATGATGTTTCTGTTTTTGAGCTCCCTACTACCAATATGGAAATGACTCGGATAGTAAATCCAAATGGCACAGCCTGCTACGGTGCAGCTGAAGTAGTTTCGGTAGAAGTTACAAACAGAGGATTGGCGACTATAGATTTTGCCGGCACTAATATGGATATCAATGTTTCACTCAATGGTATTCCTTCTTTCTCAACTACCTTGAGCTCTGGAACTCTCGAAGTAGATTCCAGCCTGATTGTGCAGGTAAGCAATGCCGCAGACTTATCTGCCCCCGGCACCTACGATCTTCTGGCTTACCTATCAATCGCTGATGATGGTAATCTATTAAATGATACGGCTAGAGCAAGTGCAACTACCCCAACAGGAGCAGCCGGACCTATCCTGGAAGATATGGAAAGTTTTACAGCAGGAAGTCCGGGTACTATCCTTAATGGATGGCTCAATTCTACAGATGATGATGGAGACTGGTTTGTCGAATCAGACGGAACCACCAATTCTTCAAATACAGGACCTCTTGATGACCATACCCCCAATGGTTCTCTTTATATCTACTATGAAGCAACAGGCGGTAGCACAGGTGATGTTTCCGAATTAACCAGTCCTTGTATCGATCTAAGTGCCCTTTCCAATCCCAGATTAGGATTTTGGTACCATATGCACGGAGAGGATATGGGTACACTTGAAGTATTTGCCGATGGAGATGCTGGGCGTAGCTTACTCTTCTCTATTAGCGGAGAGCAACAAGCCAATGAAACAGACCCATGGATCGAGGCCCAAGCTTCGCTTACAGGATTAGGTAGTACGGTACAGCTCATTTTCAAATCTACCAGAGGGGCTGACTTTACTTCAGATATAGCCATTGACGATATAGAAATATTTGACTTTGCACCTATCGATCTGGCTTTGATTGCCATTTCGCCTAATGACCTTACCTGCGCTGACAGCAATGCTACCGTGAATATTACGCTGGAGAACGCAGGTTCTGACAGCCTGGATCTGGCAACAAGTCCTGTGAGTATTGATTTGGAAGTAACAGGAGGTACAAATCCTCAAACTTTCTCCGGCACCTTAAATAGTGGCGGATTGTCAAATGGTCAATCTACTGTCCTCAGTATTGCAGGAGTGAATTTTGAAGGAAGTACCAATTATAGCCTTACTGCTGTAGTAGCTGCTTTCACAGGAAATAATAATGCCACCAATGATACAATTAGGGCTGATGTAACTGTCGTGCCCGCAGTATCAACTTTCCCTTATACCGAAGGATTTGAAAACGGAGATGGAGGCTGGACAACTTCTGGAATTAACAACAGCTGGGAGCTGGGTGAGCCTGCTAATACTTTGATAAATGCAGCAGCAGGTGGCACTAATGCATGGGTTACCAATCTTGATGGTAATTACAATGTAAACGAAAATTCTGAAGTTACCAGTCCATGCTTCGACTTGAGCAATGCCCCAATGGGAACAGTTGCAGCCCTTAGTATCTATTGGGATGCAGAGACTAGCTTTGACGGAGCAGTCATCCAATACTCTACAGATCTGGGAACCAACTGGACCAACCTTGGTAATCAGGGCGATCCAAATAACTGGTTCAATGATGGAACTATTTCCGGAAACCCTGGTGGTCAGCAAATAGGGTGGACAGGAACAGGCCTTTCTTCTTCTGGACAATGGCTAAGAGCTATACAGCCGCTGGATTCAAATATCCTCGGACAAGCGTCTGTCTTATTCCGAGTAGCCTTTGGTTCTGACTTTAGCGTAACTGACGAAGGCTTTGGCTTTGACGACTTCACCCTTGGTGTTCCTCCTACTGTTTCTCTGGGAGCAGATGATACGGTCTGTATAGGTACTATGTTGGATGCAGGCCCTGGAGCTTCTTACCTATGGAGTACTGGAGAAACTACTCGAATGATTAGCGTACAAAATGATAGCGCCAGGGTTCTGGTTCAGGATTATAGGGTAGTAGTTACTGACTCTCTTGGGTTGAGCGGCACAGATACCGTTACCCTCACCATCAATGCAGGTCTACCTACTGTTGATGCTATGGTTATAGTGGACAGCCTTTGTTTTGGAGAGCAAAGCGGACAAATCAATGCAAATGCAAGTAGCGTAAATGGGCCGATTGCCTCTTATATGTGGAATACGACACCAGCGCAAGATTCTATCTCTGCAGTCGGACTTTCAGGCGGCACCTACATTGTGACCGTTGCAGATAGCCTGGGTTGTACCGCTATGGATACTGCAACGGTAGTTGAGCTACCAGAAATTATAGTTGCTCTTGATACCATTGTTAATGTAGTTTGTAATGGAGATTCTACGGGTGCTATCTCGATCAGTGTAAGTGGTGGGGTAGCTCCATATAGTTTCCTTTGGAGCAATGGAGCCAATATGGAAGACATCAATGGATTGCCTGCCGGGGATTATACGGGAACCATTACAGATGCTGCAGGCTGTATGCTGACCTCTCCCAACCTGACGGTCACAGAAACTGAGCCAATTATGGTTGTAGTTGATAGTCTGATAAATCCTGCTTGTGATGGTGACTCTACTGGTGGCATCTTTATTTCTGTAAGTGGCGGAAATGGCGCTCCTTATACCTTTGTATGGAGTAATGGAGACACTACCGAAGATTTGAGTGGAATTCCTACAGGTTCCTATACCGGCATGATTACAGATGCAGAAGGATGTATGGTAGAAGCTACGGTTGATCTCATGGCTTCACCCGGTAGTCCTGTTGCTTCCTTTACCTTTGAATCTGCAGGTTCTATCATTGGATTTACCAATACTTCTACTGGTGTAGATGACAATACGACATATGTATGGGATTTTGGAGATGGTGCTACAGATAGCATTGCCGATCCTGCACACTTCTACAACAGCAATGATACTTTCATTGTTAGCTTGACTATAACAAATGGTTGTGGAAGTTCTACGGCTACAGATACCATCTTCATTACCACGGTAGGAATTGAGGAAGATATGCTAAATAATGTGAGCATTTATCCTAACCCAAGTCGTGGAGAATTTGAGGTTTCCTTTGAGAACCTTGATTTGGAAGATCTTCGTTTGAGCCTGATTTCTATTGATGGGAAACAGGTATATACGAAAGAAGTAGGGCGGATAATGGGTAATTATTCGGAAGCCATCAAACTTCCTGCTACTCTGGCCAGAGGCGTTTATGTCTTACAAATTCAGAGTGATGAAGCTGTTGTCTACAAACGGATTAGACTAGAATAATTTTCAGCAAATTTCCTGAAAATATCCATAAAAAGTCCTTCCCATTTTGGGAGGGACTTTTTCAATTTATCGAAATAGAAAATATCCTGAGCCAAGCCTCGTTATAAAGATACCTACCTGATTTCCCCTAACACTCCTCGTCTACTTTGGGCTGATCCCTGGAAACAGCGTTTTCCATTATTTTTATCCCTAAACACCATCTGGGAACGGATCTTTTTATCGCTCGAAAACAATTAAAAGATCACAATAGTAGTATTAATTGGTTTTTTCGATGCCCTCTGCAGGAACAGAGGGCTTTCTTTTTCTCGCATTTTATGAAAATTCCTATCTTTGTGTTATGAGAAGTGCGTTGCAAATCTTATCCAACCATTCCTTGAGAAATACAACTAGTAGGAAAGACATCCTTGAGGTATTCTTAAAGGAGGAAAAGGCACTAAGTCAAAAAAACATTGAGAAAAATATGGCTGGTGAATGTGATCGGGTTACGATTTATCGTACCCTATCAACCTTCATAGATAGAGGCATTCTTCATAAAGTCTTGGATGATTCTGGTACAATGAAATACGCACTTTGCGAAGCTTCCTGTGGAGAGCATAAAGCACATCACCATGATCATGTGCACTTTAAATGCAATCGCTGTAAAAAAACAACCTGTTTAAACGAGGTTCATTATCCCGAATTTAACCTACCCAATGGTTATAACATGGAGGAGGTAAACATATTGATTCAGGGAATCTGTCCGAACTGCAGCGGCGATTAGATTTACTTTACGGGAATCGCTTTTTGTCCATATCCTGCAAGGATTTCTTCCAGGGTCTTCAAGCCTTTAAAATTCTCAAGCAAACGCAATAAGACTCGTTCTACAATCGAGTCTGGGCAAGAGGCTCCACTTGTCAGGAGAATATTTACCTGCTCTTTTTTAGGCAAGAAGTTGGAAATCAGCTGTTCTTCCTGCAAACGAAAATCATAATGCCTGATTCTGTTTCGGCTAAGAATATCTCTTTCAGATGCAATAAAATAAGTAGGAAGCTGCTCTTCGCATAGTTCTACCAAATGAGAAGTATTTGAGCTATTTCTCCCTCCGATTACAATGGCAAGATCTGCCGGATGGTCCAGCAATCTTTGGGTAGCACTCTGGTTATTCTTTGTAGCATAGCAAAGGGTATCGCGGGTATTGGCAATATGTTGATTAAGTCCCTCTTCGCCGTATTTCTCCCTAAAGATTTGTTTAAAGTGATCTGATATAGCAGCTGTCTCGGTCGCCAACATGGTCGTTTGATTTACCACAGCTACGCGTTCCAGATGTTTTGTAGGATCAAATCCTTCTGAGAATTTCCCTTCGAAGAAATGGTAAAACTCCTCAATCTTTCTCCTACCTCTAATGATATCGCTAAGGACTTCCGCTTCTTTCATATCCTTTACCACCACCGTAGGCGCATACACACGGCTATGAGATAAGGTCGATAAAGTCTCTTCATGGCGAAACTTCCCATGAATAATGATGCTGTAGCCTTGCTCTCCCAACTCTCTGGCTCTAAACCACACGTTCTCGACAAAGCGGCAGGTGGCATTCCACTTCTCCAGACATACTCCCCTACTTTTGAGTTGGCTCATGTCCTCCAGGGTAGTACCAAAAGCAGGAATGATCACGATGTCTTCCGCATGAATTTCATCCCAGGGAATCAATTGCTTTCCTTTTGCTGTCTTAATAAATCCTAAACCTCTGGCTTTCAGATCTTCATTTACAAAGGGATTGTGAATTAATTCGCTGATCATGTACACCCGCTTATCAGGATGGGTTGATAAAGCTTCATAAGCCACTTCGATGGCATTTTCTACCCCTTTACAAAACCCAAAGTGACGGGCTATCCGAAAACTGGCAGGGCCGAAATCAAGCTCAAAAGGCATTAAGCGATCTCGATGATAAGGAGTCTGCTTAAGGGTAGAAAATATACTGTTCCTGTAGAGGTCAGAATATTTCCCAAGGTCATACTGCTTTTTGAAATTTCGGGATTTGAATTTTCGCATAGCTTTTAAGGATGTTTTTTAACAAACATATTAACCCTGGAAAGCCTGCGATGTTTTACCTATATAGAAAATAGTATATATCCCGATCCTGTATCAAAGTAAAGGAAATTCAAACAAAGCGCAAATCCTGATAATCAATTCATTGCGTTAATCCAATCCTTGATAAGCTGGGCGCCTTCTTTGTGGATGAGTTTTCTTCCAAGTTCAGGCATCATAATGCCCGGGTCTTCAGAATTTATCCGATAGTAAATAATGGATGCTTTGGCATCACCGGGCAGGATATCGTAATCCCTTTCCCCAGAACCTCTTCCCGCTGCTACCGGAGTCTTCATAACACCATAAACAGAAGGATCATCCTGATGTACGTCTAGAAAAAAACCAGAGGTACTTGCGGGACCTTTAGGGTTGTGGCAATGCGCACAGTTTATATCCAACCAGGCTCTGGCCCTTGCATCCAGATCACCACTGGAAGGATCATCCCAGACTGCTATGCGTGGGATTTCTTCATGGGCTGGCATGTCAGCTAGCCAGCCGATTTCATTCATTTTCTCTAGTTGATTAGCTGCTCCACTTTCATAGGGAAATTCACCATTAAGTTGGCGAGCAGAGGGGCCAATGGGTCTCATTTCTCCTTCATAACTATGACAGCCTTTGCATTGATTAACATCCGGCATGGCATACTCCAGTTTTTGTTTCTTACCGGCTGCATTGATCCAGCTAATCTTTTTACGTGCACCAGCTACTTCTAATACTGCATCTGTCTGATCATCATCCCAATGATAAGCCAGGGCTTTCCAGCCTTTTTCCTCATGGATCAACAGGCGAGTCTCCATCAGCCTTCTACCTTTTTCGGGATTTCTGGCATCTACAGGATAATAGAAGGTCTTTATTATAGTAGTACCCACAGGAAAATCAAGTACTTCTTTATCGTTGTAGAGGACCTGTTTTCCTTCTGGCAGCTTTACGAAGCGTAATTTTTCTGCATAATCAGAAAAAAGGGGCGTATTTAAGGCATAGGGCAGAACCCCACTGGAAGGTTTTTGATCAGCAATATTCCCCTGGAAAAATCCGTATTCAGAGAGTTTCATGTTAAGAGGGAGCTCTTCTGTTCCCCTAAACATGAGAAATCCCGAAAAAAGTACACAGAATAGAATTGCCAGGGTAAACCTATACAAAAAGCTAATACGCATCTTAGGAATATAAATGTAGTTTTTCCTAAAGATACGTATTAGCTTTTCTCTATAAAAGGCAACTAAGGCTTAATTGAGCTAATTTGAATAAGAAAAGCTCATGCTTAACCAGAGCATAGCAGTTATTTCGAGTTCTTGTAAAGGACGAAGCAATCCCCTTCGCAATAACAGGCCTGGTGTATGATTTCGCCTACTCACTCACTTGCCCGAATACAATGAAATAAGGATTTAACAAATTTTCTTTATTGTAAATCATCAGCTCGCCATTTTCAGCCTGGATGACTCTACCACCTGCTTCCTCTACGATAATTTGTGCAGCTGCAGTATCCCATTCCATCGTAGGTCCGAGTCGAGGATAAATATCCGCTTTTCCTTCAGCTATCAATACCAATTTCAGAGAACTCCCCATAGAAACGGTTTCAGGCTTGTCAAACTGCTTTACATACGCCTCTACTTCAGCCGTCATATGAGAACGTGAACAAACCAGACGTAATCCGGAATCTTCCATACTGAAACTATTTGCTTCAATCTTTTCCGCTCTCGCATCCCCTATTTTCACATAGGCTCCTTCTCCTTTAGCAGCGAAATAAGTTATGTTTGTAACAGGCACATGGACACAGCCCATGATGACTTCATTTCCTTCTACCAAAGCGATGTTAACAGTAAATTCTCCATTGCGTTTGATAAATTCTTTAGTGCCATCAAGGGGATCAACTAGCCAAAAGCGAGACCAGGCTTTACGTTCTTCATAAGAAATATCTCTACCTTCTTCTGAAAGAATGGGGATTTCAGGACTCATTTCTGTCAGGCGAGCTTCGATTACTTTATGAGAAGCCTGATCAGCCAGGGTAAGGGGAGAATCATCCGCTTTAAAATCTACCCGATCAAATTGACTTTCATCGTGATAAATCTGGAGGATTTCTTCCCCGGCAATACGAGAAATATCAGTAAGAGCTTTTAAAAAGGTTATGTCTTTTATGTGCATGAAGCTAAATTAATTGGACGAAGGTAAAGGTTTCGTACTAAAAAATTTCCAGCAAATCACCTGAAATGCAACAAATCCTGACTGGAAGGAAATTAGGGCAAACAAAAAGGCTGGAAAGAGATACAAAATTCTCCTTCCAGCCTTTTTTACGCTTTAAGGCTATGCTATAGCTGCCTCTTTTGCAGCTAACCATCTTTCAGCATCTAGTGCAGCCATACAACCCGTTCCTGCAGCCGTAACCGCCTGGCGATATACATTATCTGCAGCATCTCCGGAAACAAATACTCCTTCGATATTGGTGAGAGAGGTTCCAGCCTTGTTGATGATATATCCGGCTTCATCCATGTCTAGTTGACCTTCAAAAATCTCTGTGCTCGGCTTATGACCAATTGCTACAAAGAATGCTCCTACAGGAATCACAGATTCTTCCTGCGTCTGGTTATTGATCACATGAACCGCTTCTACTTTTTCTTCTCCACTCAAATCCTTCGCCTCTGTGTTCCAATAAATCTCAATATTTTCAGCGGCCCGAACCCTTGCCTGCATGATTTTCGAAGCACGCATTTCATCCCTTCTTACCAGCATGTGAACTTTAGAACAAACTTTGGACAGGTAAAGGGCTTCCTCGGCAGCCGTATCTCCAGCTCCCACAATAGCTACCTCCTGACCTCGAAAGAAATATCCATCACAAACTGCACATGCACTTACCCCTCTATTCATATAGCGCTCCTCAGCATCTATTCCCAACCATTTAGCAGAAGCGCCAGTAGAAATGATGACCGCATCGGCCGTGTATTCATCTCCTCCATCCGTAACGAGCTTTTTGGGATTTGCATGCAGATCCACCTCCACAATATTTTCATACTTCATACGGGTTCCAAAACGCTCGGCCTGCTTTCTGAAATCTTCCATCATCTCGGGTCCCATGATACCGGTCGGATATCCGGGGTAGTTCTCAACATCATTGGTGATCATAAGCTGACCGCCAGGTTGCATACCACTAAACATCAAAGGATGCAATTCTGCGCGGGAAGCGTAGATAGCTGCAGTGTATCCAGCAGGGCCAGATCCAATGATGATTACTTTTTCATGCTTGTTTTCTCCGTTTTCAGTACTCATTATGCTCCTTTATATAAATTAGAATCTGATGCAAAGGTACAACATTTTTAAAATAAAAATGTCCGCTGGCTTACCAGCAAACAAGCTTTAATCCGGAGTAGGTCAGGCCATCTTTACCGGAATCTTATTGATCCAATAAGTCTCTATTGTATAAGGGATATTGAACAGTTGCACAAGATCCTGGGGCTCCAGGATTAAACTCGAAACGGTAACATTATATCCTCCTTTCAGGCGGAGATTTAGGTAGTTGATTTTATAGGGGAACAGGAGACTTAGACGAATGGTGCAGTTTTCAATCTGGCTCTCATGGAAAAGGATATTTTTATCACTACCCGGTTTTTCGTATTTGATGAGACCATGTTTTGCGTCCACTTCAATGCGGGTGTCCTGCTCTTTTTTTAAACACTTGAAATAATAATAAATACCCGGGAGGTAAAAAGGGCCTAAAATGGCGAGAAGGCAAAAGAAAATTTGTGCGATCAGTTGATTTCCCCAAATCATAAAAGAAGCGAAACCTGCTATTGTGAACGCCAGTAAACACCAGCCAATAACTTTAAAAGGGAGGATAAATAATTCTTTCTCTTTACTGTAGATGTCATAATAGGCAACATGCGGTTCCAGATAGTCACTTGCTTTAAATCTGGGTTGCTTGTTGGGTTGTTGATCAGCAAGGTCAGTTAAAATATTAAACATATTGAAGCCCGAGTATAAACTGCCTATCTGCAATTTATGCTAAACAAAAAGGGGTGCATAACGCTTTATGAAGTCAAGCTTACAAGGACTATGCAAAAAATATGCTAGCTGTTTCCATTAATGATCTAAAGTATAAATATCATTACTGAAAGGTTCATTTATCATTCAGAACCGCTTGAGATGAGCCATAAACAGAAAGATAGCTTAGAAATAAGGGGAAATAAAAGCAAGCTAAAATTGGGAAGGGCTTTTCAATTTGTGTATTCTTGAGCGGCCATAGGTGAAAACGCAAGATTATCCTTAAGGACTATGTGGCAATTTGTGAAAAAAAGTATCCAGTTCCTTTACAGTCTGTATGCCTTCTTTGTTTTTTTCAGTACAGGTTTAATTACCCTGTTATATTATGTGATTATCTCCCCGCTTCCCAATAATACCCGATTGAGAGCAGTGTATGCCTACAATAGAGTTTGGATGAAAACATGGGGGTATTTAACCGGTTTTATTTTCGAAATAAATGGGCATGATTTTATCCAAAGGGAAGAAGTTTATGTCATCATGGCCAATCACGTCAATATCCTGGACATCTTTACTACAGCTTCTCATATTCAACATCCTTTTATGCCGCTGGCAAAAAAGGAAGTATATAAAATTCCTATCCTGGGACAGTTAGTTGGTTTGAATGCTATTCCAGTAGATAGATCAAGTCCAGAAAGCCGGGCGGAGAGTATGAGGAATATGGTAAAAAAAATGGAGTTGGGTACTTCTATCCTCATTTTCCCCGAGGGTACCCGAAACAGAACTGGTAAGCCCCTGAAGAATTTTTATGATGGAGGATTTCGCCTCGCCATTGAATCCCAAAAGCCCCTCATCCCGGCAATCTTGTTGAATACGAGAAATCTACAACCTGTCAAATCTGTTTTCCTCAGACCTGGCAGGATCAGGATGGATTTTCTGGAGCCAATTGTTACAAAGGGAATGACTCAAGACGATCTTCCAGCTTTGAAATCAAGGGTAAGAAAACTCATGTATGAACATATCGTAAAAGAAGATAAATCTTTCAAAGATTTTTCACCTTCTGAAACAGAATAACGATATTTACAACCATGGAAAAGATGATTAAAGACCTTTTCGGAGCTCTTTATACTGCTTATAGCATTCTGGTGTTCAACCTACCCATGCCCCTCATCTTGCTTTTCCACATTTATGCCAGTACTCTTCCCGAAAAGAAACGTCTTGTACGCATTTATAAAGCCCATAGCTACTGGATTCGTTTTTGGACGTTCTTCATTGGGACAGAATTTATTTTAGAAAATGAGGAGAAAATTGATCCCGATTTAGCTTATGTTTTCGTAGGAAATCACGTCAATATGCTGGATGTAGCGATGGTGGGATCCATGATTTTTCATCCCTGGAAACCTCTTACTAAAAAAGAGATCAAGGATATTCCTTTTCTGGGTTGGATTATCGGAAATATATCTATCGTTGTAGATCGTAGCAGTGCCCAAAGTCGAACTCATAGCCTGGGCGACATGGTAGATCATTTAAAGAAAGGTATCTCTATTCTTATCTTCCCAGAAGGAAGTCGAAACCGGGAAAATATTCCACTCAATAAGTTTTACCCCGGAGCTTTTAGGACCGCCATCGAAGCGCAGGCTCCCATCCTCCCCCTTGTCATCTACAATACAAGACGGATTAAACCGATCAATGAGTTCCGACTATATCCTGGGAAAGGGTATATTCGAGTACTTGATCCCATTTCTACCAAGGGGAAAAGCATGGATGACATGGAGTCGCTCATGGCAGAAGTTCATTCTGTTATGGAATCCCATGTGTTGGAGTTGGACGATTCTTTTCGAACTGGTACAGGGATAAGCCTCGCTACCTAAAAAGTTCCAGGCTACGATCTCTATCTTTTCTCTCTTTTATCACTCCGTATTTCTCAATTATCCCTCTCAGAATCTTGTGGGTTTCATCCGGATAATCCACTTCTATCCGTTGCATGCTGTTTATCCACTCCCTGATCCTGTATAAATGTTTTTCCTTGAGATTTCTCATTACTGGAACTCCCATTTTTGCCAGAGCAGCTGCATTACATTGTTGCTCGTACTGAACTTTCATAGGGACCACCATGAGTTTCTTCTTCAGAAACAAGGCCTCTGCGGGAGTTTCAAAGCCTGCTCCACATAAGACTCCTTCACTTGAAGCCATGCTGTTGATAAAGGCCTCATTACTTACGGGGAAAACATGCACGTTTTTCTCGCGATATGGCTCACTAGCATCTTTGCTAAACACTTCCCATTTTACTTCTGAAAAGCGAGAGAGTTTGTGGATCAGCTTTTGACTACTATAGGCCGGTAAATAAACCGTGTAGTGCCCCAACTCTCGTACTTCTTGTTGTCTAATTTGCTCCCGAATGACCGGAGTATAGATGTTTTTCGCATAGCGTTCGAAATGAAATCCATACTGCTCATCCGTGGGTGCATAGTACTTCAAAACAGCTCTCCCTGGGATATCGGTATGTCTGGGTCTTGGAGCTTTTTTATGAAGAACAGCTGCCTGATGGCTCAATGAAACTGAAGGAACCTTTTTGATTCTTGCAGCCCAGGCAGAAATAGGTTCAAAATCATTGATCAGGAGATCGTAATTATCTATAGGTAAGTTTCTGATCTCCTTTTTCGCCTTTCGAAATTCAGCCTTCTTCCAGGTATCCCAGAAGTCGATACCTCCTTTCTTGCCAAAGGTATAACCCAGGCCCTTACAATTGTAGTCTATTTCAAAGGGAAGTTCTGGTGTTTTTTTCAAACTGGATACAAGGACATCCACATCTGCCATTTGCTTCAATAGCGGGACTATATCTCTCGAACGGCTTATGTGTCCGTTTCCTGTTCCCTGGATTGCGTAGAGGATTTTCATACGGGGGTTTTTATTTTCTTATTCGCCTCTTCATTCTTCAAAGCATCCGCCTGAAATTCTTCGATCAAGTCATCAAAAAGCTGTTTAGTCTTATAATCAGCTTTATCAAGGTCTCCTTCTTGAGAAAGTTCAGCAGGATTCAAACTTTGGGCCTCAGCATCCTCAGCATACTCATAGATGGACCATACACCATCTTTGTATTCAAGGGCAGTCAGGTTTTCAATCCAGTCCCCTGAATTCAAATACATAACACTGTCGCCCTCTTTATTAAAAATTTCTCTCATTTGAGGTTGGTGAATGTGTCCACAGACGACATAGTCATATCCATTTGAAATGGCGATCTCTGCAGAAGTCTCCTCAAAGTCATTGATGAATTTGATGGCACCTTTCACGCTATTCTTAATCTTTTTTGAAAGGGAAATACGACCTTGTCCAAAAGTTTCACTGATCCAGTTTACCGCTGTATTTAGCATGATCAGAAAGTCATATCCCATTCCCCCCAATTTGGCTAGCCATTTAGAATGCTTCATCGTCACATCAAAAACATCCCCGTGAAAAAACCAGGCTTTCTTTCCATCCAGTTCAAGCACAACTTTATTGACGATCTCAAAGCCACCCAATTGGAAACCTTTGAATTTGCGAAGCATCTCATCATGGTTTCCAGTGATATAATAAACTTTGGTACCTGATGCTAACAAAGAGGTGATGTATTTGATCACCTTCATATGAGATTTCGGGAAATAACGCTTGTTAAACTGCCAAATATCAATAAAATCTCCATTCAGGATCAGGGTTTTTGGATTGACCGTTTTGAGGTAATTAAGAAGCTCCTTGGCTCTACACCCAAAAGTTCCCAGATGTACATCTGATATAACCAGAAGATCGATTTTGCGTTTTTTATGCTTCTTCATTGCAAGAGATTTTATAGTCCAGTTTTGTGTGATTAGTAAAAAAATAAGCTGCCCGTGAAGAGCAGCTGAAGAGTCCAAAGCAATGGCTTGCTTTTTTCAGGAAAGGTAGGATGAGAGTTTCGGAACATTCAATAAGGAATATTGACTTATGTCTTGCTCTCCCAGATAAATTCTGTAAGCGTTTTTAAATTTTATTAATTACAAAGTTCCGATTCCCGTATTAGCTCTTGATTAGGTACTGATTAGGAAGGAGTTAATTTTTAGTGAATGAGGAATGAAGTGTAGATTCTCTCAATGTTAAGGTACTGGATTCATACTATATGAGGATCTTATTGGCAGACTCTATTTTAATCCCCCACCTCAAAAACAACCTCATGTGCTTCCTTAAAAGAAGGCATCTCCCATTTACTCATCATCCTTGATATGGCCATTTCGGGAACCATGTATTCTCTGTTCTTATTCTGAGAAAGAAGCTTTTGGAAAGGCACTTCGACATAGACAATCTTCACCCTTGCTCCGTATGAGATAAATAGATCTATCCATCGCCCTCTCATTTGGCTACTGATATTGGTCGCATTATAAACGAAAGCCTGTCGGGCTCGCAGAAATTCTTTAGCCTTTTCTTTTCCCAACTGAATGATCTGTCCGTTTTTCTTTTTATCAGTCGGATCAACCTTATGTTGGCGCCTCAAATCGTCCAGGGAAAGTACTGGCAGGTCGAAATTCTTATTTATATAGTAATCCTTTCCACTACCCGGAAGCGCTGACATAAGAATTACCTCTGACTTATGATCTTCATAGGGCTCATAATCCGGAGAGACATTATCCTTATTTAGGTATTGAAAGCGTCCGTATGCAGACTTGAATTCCCTAGGTTTTCCATAGCAGTCATTTTCCCTGCATAAGTCCTCAAACATCTCGATTCTCAAAAGCATCTCCTGATGATCCGGACAAATCCTTCCCAACACATCTGCCCTTGCCAGTACAGCCAGCTTTTGAGTATCCACCAACAGGCTAGCCTCTATAACAGCTTTTTGAGGATCGGGCTTATCTATCGCCCATAAAGGGAGTCCATGTAAACGGACAAGTTTCGCTACTTGCTCACGTAAATGAAAAGGACAGGGAATAGCCCTGTATAAAAAATCTCTACTTGTATATTCTCCTTTTTTCGCATGCCCGGGAGAAGTAATCCGTTCTTCCCCCTCAATTTTTTCTATCTGGGTGGTAGAACGCTTCTCCACATCATGAAGCAAGGCTGCGGCCATCATTACATGCTTGTCCTCCTCAGACATTACCTTAAACTCTGGCTGTCCCAAAAGGGCTCCTACAACCATTTGGGTGTGGGCGTAGACATCCCCTTCAGCATGCCATACTGGGTCCTGAGGCACCCCTTTCATATCCTTGATCCAAGAGAAACTTTTACCCAGTCTTTCCCAATCCAGAGGAATGCCTATTTCATATGTAGGGAACTTCCAACTCATTTCTTTGATAAATATTCGTAGCCAAACCAGCGATGCTTATTATAGTTGGTTAATGATGCAGGTTTCCAGGTTTTTGTCCAGTGTACATCCGTTTTCACATGACTCTTTCTGACCAGTTTAAAGAGATTGTTAAATTCATTGGGAGCAACAGGGATGGGACCTTGATTAGTCTTGAAAGCATCTCTGTTTCGAATGACGAATCCCTCCGAGCAATCCTTTCCGCTTTCGGGATCATATCCTCCGAGCAATCCCGCTGTTTCTACACTTTCCTCCCAGCTCGTACCAAGGTTGGCAATCAACCAATTGCGCAACATCTCATTTTCGTCCTCATCTGTTTTATAGATTTCCTTCAGGGGGAAGTTGATTTCTATCTCGGGCACTGTAGGGAAATCCAGCATAGCCGCATAAAACTTCACCTCTTCCCAGGAAAGCCATAGATCTCCTTCCCTCACGGCAAACACATAGAAATAGGATTCCAGATTCATATAAGCAATGGAATGTATGCCGTACATGTTTTCCCCAAAAATCTCCAACTCATTCAGATCATTTTTGATAAGTTCCCACCTTTCTCGCATCGGCTTATCCCAAGGATGTGTAGTTGGGGCTGTATGAGATCGAGCAAAGACTCCTTTCTTATTGAAGCAATTGTTTTGCCCATCCAGTTTTTCCGTCAAAACCAGCCCTTCCATTTCCGCAAAGGCAGAAACATATCCGGTAGGCATAAAGCGGTCGTCGGAAGTGGTTCCGAGGCTAATATGCGCGTGCAAGCTTCTACAATATTTTCTGGAAGGATTCATGGTTATATGCTAAATTAAAACAGCAAATCCTTCAACCCGTTCTAAAACCGGCTGAAGGAAGATAAATTATATCTTTTTGCTGAGAGGTGAACTATGTCAAGACATAGCGGGATGGTGTTGTTTGTGTTTGTTTGAAGTAAAACTTCCCTTTTTTATACGGGATTTCGGAGAAAAGGGTTTAGGATAAACGTTAATTAATCAATCTCCAGCTTATACTTTTCTAAAAGCCCTTTCAAACCCGGTGAAGAAAATTTTGCTCCCTTCATCTTGTTGAGATCAGGGTCGATACTAAATCCTTGAGAAGTTTTAAAATTCGTCCCCTGGAGATTGCAATATTCAAATACAGAACGATCCAGTTTACAATTTTCAAAAAGGACCTTTTCAAGATTAGATTCTGTAAAATCAGCCTCCTCTATGGTACAAGTATCGAAAACAGAGTCTCTCAGGTCCAACTGAAAAAAAGAGGCAAAGCTCAATTGAGAATTTTCAAAGCTAATGGACAGGCGAAAGCTATTGCACTCATTGAAATGCACCCCCAGCATTTTACAATTGATCAATTCCACCTGACGAAAAGCCGTTTCATCTAATCGGATATTGCTAAAATCACAATCCTCAAATCTGCATTCTTCAAAACTGATTCCGGAGATATTCGCATCGACAAAATTGCAATTCAGAAAGCTACAGCCATTGTATTCTTTGGCCTCGATTTCCTGATTAGAAAAATCTTCGTTTTCGAAGGTCTGGTCATCAATGAATTGTGCCATGGGGTTTTTAATATGGTAGGGGCAGCTCATGAGCTACCCCTACAAGAAATTCATTTATCCAATATTTCTATATCAATTTCCACCCATCCCTATATGGACGACTGACAAATTGATTGGCATCATCAAAATTAGTGATTTTGGTGTTCTCTCCATCCCAAATGAGCTTTTTCCTTCCATAGAAATCACGGCCATTACCCGCTTTTTTGGTCAGAGAGTAGCTGCGAATAGCAAGATTACCCATCAAAACAGTTTCTGTAAGTGGGCCCGAGTAATCAAAGGATGAAGTTAATCCTTTATGTTCGGGGCTACCAAAACCGGCTTTACAAGCTTCGGTCCAAGAAACCTGATGACCGAACTCTCTCATACCTGCATTAGGGAGGAGGTCTGTTTTGAAATTTTTGGGCATATCGATGATCTCTCCATCTGGAAGATAAATCCTTGGAGAATTACCATAAACATCACAGGTCATAATGCCCTTTTCCCCTATCATAATGACCCCATTGTTGCTGCTACTTCCTCCTAATGGATGGTCAGCAGGAATAAGGTCTGGATGGAAAGGACGAATCCCTCCGTCTGACCAGATCATTTTACAAGGAATCTTATTTTTCTCAGAGGGTCCAAAAGATACCTGAACCTGTGAAGAAGGAGGACATCCCTCTGGATTATGCTCAGGCACCCAATCTCTTTTAAACACCTGTCCCACGCTACATTCTACTTCAGTAGGATATCCGAGACCCAATACCCGGAATGGAGGATCAATGATATGACAGCCCATATCTCCTAGCGCTCCAGTTCCAAAGTTCCACCAACCTCTCCATTTAAATGGGTGAAAGAGCGGATGATAATCCACAGGTTCAGCGGGTCCGATGAAGAGGTCCCAGTCTTCTTTAGAAAGCTGCTCTGGCATTTTCACTTTATCAGTTGGCAAAGGCTGCCCCTGCGGCCATACGGGTCTATCCGTCCAGCAATAAAGGGTATGAACATTGCCGATCAATCCTTCATCAAACCATTGCATCATTTGGACCTGAGCAGGATTAGAAGCACCTTGATTTCCCATCTGGCTCACCACCTTGTATTTACGAGCGCCTTCTGTGAGTTGGCGAGCCTCGTAGATATTGTGGGTTAAAGGTTTTTGGACATAGACATGCATGCCTAGTTGCATAGCGCTCATGGCAGCGATGCCGTGAAGGTGATCCGGAGTAGATACCGTTACGGCATCAATTTCGTCCTTCATTTCTTCCAGCATAATGCGCCAGTCCTTGTAGAATTTGGCTTTACCAAAGCTTTTCATGGAAGCTTTGGCCATCTTGGTATCTACATCCGCAAGTGCGACCACATTGTTTTTTCCACCATTGGCGGCATTTGCGATATCGCTTCGTCCTTTACCACCGGCACCAATAGCAGCCAGGTTTAACTTGTCGCTGGGTGCCGTATATCCTCGGCCAAGGACATGACGAGGTACAATCATAAATCCAGCTCCCGCCAGGGCTGAATTCTTAAGGAATTCACGACGGTTCTTTGTGTTCTTATTTTTTTGCATAGGGATATTAGTAGTAAGTTCTTGATTGGAAACTTAAGTTAAGGAATTCGTAGAAAATCTATGAGGAGAGAGTTAATATTTCTGCCATTTGGGATGGGGGCTCGATAAAACCCACTGGAACCCCTTGCCTCAGGCCCACACTCCCTGGACCTGCGGCAAAAGGGAATGCACGCGAAGCTATAGGGAGATTTACAAGCTACCATACGCGGGTCGTTTCCTTCGCTAAGGAAACGGGTTTGAAGCGGAAGGGTCACCGTTTCTTGCGTTTCTTACGCTTCTTGTCTTCCTGCTCTATTTCCTGCATTACGGCCCGCCAATCCTGAGTAGCATCCAGGCTCATGTCTTTGGTTACAAGCTGGTCTTCTTCACCATATTCTAAGACCTTGATCCTATGCCCCAGGAAATCTTCGATTTTCAGCAGAAGCTCTTTTTCATGTTCCGAGCAGAAAGATAAGGCTTGCCCCTTTTCACGCCCTCTTCCTGTACGCCCGACTCGGTGTACATAGTTCTCAGCTTGCTCAGGCAGGTCATAATTTATAACATAGGCGATTCCGGAAATATCAATTCCTCTTGCACTGACATCTGTAGCTATCAGTAAACGAATTTCCCCTTTCTGAAAAGTTCTCATCACTGCCATCCGGTCTTTTTGATCTTTATCCCCGTGCAAGGTTAAGGCCTTTATACCGACTCTATCCATCGCTTTCATCACACGCTCTGCCCTAACCTTGGTGCGTACAAATACAAGCATTTTACTTTTTTCATGCTCCCTCAATATTCGCTCAAGGACAAAACGTTTTTCATCCATTTCCACATATATAAGCGCATGGTCTATATTTTTAGCAACTGGATTTTTAGGGGAAATCTGAATACGTATCGCATTTTTCACCAGAGAATAGGCCAGCTTCTTGATTTTTTCATTGATGGTTGCAGAGAAAAAGAGGGTTTGCCTTTTTCGGGGTAAAAAGCGGAGTAGATCCTGAATATCTTTATAAAAGCCTAAGTCCAGCATATGATCTGCTTCATCCAGCACGAGCATTTCTACTTTTCTCAAGTCCAGATGTTTCTGACTTACGAGATCAAATAATCTTCCCGGAGTGGCAATCAATACATCTAGTCCGGCCTGTAATTTTTGAATTTGTCGATCCTGCTCTACTCCCCCGAAAATTGCAAAAGTCTTTACATGAGTATGCTGCCCTATTTCCTCGAATACCTCTTTTATTTGTATGGCTAATTCATGAGTCGGAACCATAACTACACACCTCAGTCCTTCCGATCTTTTTGAGCTTTTCTTTTCCTGAATCATATCGATGATAGGAATAGCAAAAGCAGCAGTCTTTCCCGTACCGGTTTGCGCAATCGCCATGACATCCTCTCCCTTCAGAATGGCAGGTATAGCCTTGTACTGAATATCCGTAGGTTTTTTGAAATTCAGCTTTTTGAGGCTACGGATGATTTCCGGCTGTATGTGAAATTTCTCAAATTTCATAGGCTTATAACTGACGTTTAGGCTTTCATTTGTTCCAATGCAGCATCGACTTCTGAAACAGGTAATTGACAGGTATTTTGTTGACAAACATAGATCATGCTTTGATCAGCAAAGCGCTGATCAAGAATTGGGAGTTTACTTTCGGAAATCGCTCCTGCAAAAATTCGATTAGGATTGTAATTTTTTCCGATTTCCTTTCTGAAAGCTAAGGCTTTTTCTCCGGTAATAGCCACTTCGAAATGAGGGAAAAGATCTTTCAAAATTAGCTGCCCCCAATGTGCAAACCAGGCGGGATACATCATGAGGTCTTCCTTAATCGTAGCGAACATTTTACGTGCTTTATCCTGATATTCCAGTTTGTGATACAGGAGTCCCAGATTATAAAGGCTATGTGCGATAGCAGCATTTGAGGAGGGTATCACATCATCCTGGGTTTCTATTTTTCTGTGAATTAATACCGGATCTTCATCCGAGCTATAAAAATATAGACCTGATTCTGAATCGTAAAAATGTTCCTCTACATATTCCATATGCACTTTCGCCTGCTCCAACCATTCTTCCTCAAAAGTCTGTTGATACAAACTAATATAAGCCTCTATCAACATAGCATAGTCATCCAGAAAAGCATTGATGCTTCTTTTCCCATTCTTATAATTTCTATACAAACGAGGCCCTTCCGTCAGTTTTTCCCGAATAAAGCGGGCATTTTTCAGAGCGGTTTGCAAAAAGGCTTCATCTCCAAATACTCGATATGCATCCAGATAGCCCTGCAGCATTAAGGCATTCCAGGAACATAGAATTTTATCATCTAGTCCCGGCCGGATTCGTTTTGATCTAATTTCTAAAAGCTTTGCTCTTCCTTCAGCCATTTTCCGGCTAAAGCTATCAGGATTCAGGTTCCATTTTTTCGCAAATTCGGCCTCCGTTTCCAGGCTAAAAAGCACATTGGTGTGCTCCCAGTTTCCCTGAGGAATGATGTTGTAATAATCGGAAAAGAGTTGAGCATCTTCTTCAAGGATATCCTTTATCTCTTGATGAGACCACACATAAAATTTCCCCTCTATCCCTTCACTATCAGCGTCCAAAGATGAATAAAACCCGCCTTCCTCAGACATCAATTCCCTTTCAACAAAATCAAGACTTCGATAAACAACTTGTTTAAATAAATCCTGAGGGTCCTGCTCATAGGCTTCAGAATACAAACTCACCAATTGCCCATTATCATAAAGCATTTTTTCAAAGTGAGGAACCTTCCAATATTTATCTACAGAATATCTGGCGAAACCTCCGCCTAGTTGATCGTATATACCTCCGAAAGCCATTCGGCGTAACGTGATCCGAGCAGCCTCAAGCATTTCTTCATTTTCGAGAAAATTTCCTGCTCTTAGCAGCATTCGGATATTCGCAGGGACCGGGAATTTATTTTGCTCTACCTTTCTGCCTCCCCATTCAAAATCTATTCGCTCTTTCCAGGTTTCCCATACGCTCTTCAATAAATTCAGCGAAAAGTTTCCCGGCATAGGAGGCTTTAGCTGAACCATATTTTTCATGGCAGCTACCATTTCATCTGCATAGGCAAAGACTTGCTGCGGATCATTCTGGTAAAGACCGGCTAATTGCCCTAATACATCTGTCCACTGATCTTTTCGGAAATAGGTGCCCCCATAAATAGGTCTCCCGTCTGGAAGGGCAAAAGCATTCAACGGCCATCCGCCCTGACGAGTCATCAACTGAACAGCATCCATATAGATCTTATCTATATCAGGACGTTCTTCGCGATCGACCTTGATACAAATGAAATGCTTGTTCATAATTTTGGCTACCTCCTCATCTTCAAAAGATTCGTGCTCCATCACATGACACCAATGGCAGGCTGCATAGCCAATACTAACCAGAATCAGCTTATTCTCTTCTTTAGCTTTCTCTAGCGCCTTCTCTCCCCAAGGATACCAATCGACAGGATTGTTGGCATGCTGGAGTAAATACGGACTGCTTTCGTAAATCAGCTGATTGGGCATAGGGGTATCTTTGGCACAAAGATAACACCTATTTTATCATTGTTTCAGAATGCTACATCCAAAAGGAGTCCCATAGAAAGGAGTTTATCGCGGGTAAGGCTTTGTTGTCCGTCCTCCTTCCATTGCTGACCGTCTAAGAGGTCATCTCCAAAAAATAAATAATTGGCTTCCATCCCTAATCCCAATGCATCTGTTAAGTGGAAACGGATTCCTCCTCCGCTTTGGAAAAAAGTTTTCAAGGTGTATGGGCCGACGAAGGTACTATTGATTTGATCTTGATCCCCTATGCTTTCATAGGTATCATCCAGAAGAAGATTGAGGTTTTCTTGCCGTGCTGAAATACTGGAAGAATTTGCCCGGTCAAAATTATACATTTGCCCGAATTCGTTGAGTGCATTGATGCGGGTTTCGTAGCCATAAGCTCCAAGCCCTCCTAAAAGATAGAGGTCCCATTTTTCACCTCCGATCACAGTGAATATTCGGTTGATATTTAACTTAAAGGATATCCCAAGACTTCCATAAGTATGCTGGTAATTATGGAAATATAGGGATGCACTGTCGTATTGTACTTCGGGATTCAGACTCCCATTGAGTGCCTGGTTGCGGTAGTGGGAAGTTGAAGCATATAAATTTTGGCCAAAGGTTTGGCCGATATTGGCCTCAATTCGCATATCGATGATGCGAGAAATAGTTTTCTCAAAAAACAGACTTCCTTGTTTCCCAAAGTTGTGGGTATCGACATCAGCATCTAAAAGGGAGGCTGACACTTTGATCCCCATAGACCAGGAAGAGGGAGTGGAAATTTCTTCACCGAAATATTGAGCCTGTACAAGAGAAGGTAAGAGCAAGAAGCATAAAACTTCTGTGAGCTTACGAAGCATGAATATTTGCCTTTTCTAAAATGTTTACTAAAAATACATTTTGAAAAGAGCAAAAAAAAGCCCAGATCGCTCTGGGCTTTCATCATTTGAAATATTTTTTGTTACTGTCCTCCCTCAGCTTCTGGAAGTTTGACTCCCAGTTTTGTCATGAGTTTCTTAGTAACGTCATTTTCTTCAGGACCATGGAGAACGATAGAAATACCGTTTCCATCTACGGAGTTGATGATAACATCAAAGTTCTCCTCAGCTGCCAGTTCTTTAATCGCTCCCTGCATTTTTTCAATGATAGGCTCCATCAAGGTTTGGCGTCTTTCCAGAAGCTTTTGCTGAGACTCCTGTTGCTTGGTTTGAAGCTCTTTTTCAACTTCAATGATCTGTTCTTGCTTTGGCTTCAAAGTAGCCTCATCCTGAGTTTCAGAAGCCAGTTGCTGATATTCCTGAATCAGCGTTTGATAATACTGCTGACGATTTTGAAGATCCTGTCCCAGCTTATCGCTGAAAGTCTTCAAATTTTGGTTCATTGTCTGAGTTTCAGGCATATAAAGCAGGATTGCTTCAATATTGGCATATCCTATTTTTATGTTCTGGGCCTGTATCGAAGCCAGCATTCCCAGAGAAATCACCAGGGCCAGAATTGTTGCTTTCAATTTCATAATGGTATTGTTAGTCTTTTTCATTTTAGATCGATGCGTCAGGCAAAGGTAACCATATACGGCTAGTTTTGCTTGTATTTAACGCTTTGTTAACTTTTTTGACAATTTTTTATGAGTTGGCAATCCCTATTGTTTAGCCTCAGGGATCTTGACTCCTAATTTTGTCAAAACGGCCTTGGTTATATTGTCTGATTCTGTTCCGTGAAGGATGATACTCGTACCATTGGAGGAAGTATTGAGGATATAGGTATATCCGTTTGCCTCTGCATACTCCTTCATAGCTGTTTCAAGTTTCCCTAGGATAGGTCCCATCATTTCTGCTTGCTTGGCCTGAAAGTCCTGCTGAGACTTAGCCTGAGCTGCCTGAAGTTCTTGTTGCATCTGAGTAATCTTATCAGCTTTTGGCTTCAAGTCCGCTTCTGTGGTTCCCTCTACCTGGGCTAGTTCCTGATATTCTGCTACCAGAGTTCTCAGGTAATTATCTTTGTTCTGGAGATTTTGGGTCAGCTTTTGATTATAAGTCTGCAAAGCCTTATTGGCGTTGGCCGTCTCAGGCATCAGGGCAATCGCAGCTTCCAGATCCATGTAGCCGATCTTTTGGGCTTGAAGGCCGGATAGGCTGAAGAAGAACGTAAAGAATACGAGTATAAAGGATATTTGTCTCATTGGTGGTTTGATTAAAACGGGAGGGAGGAAATATTAGTCATTACAGGTCCTCCCTCATAATTTTCCGCAAAGGTATTAATTTCTTTCGTCACTTATACCCAATTCTTCCATAACATCATCTGAGAGGTCATAGACGGCATTGGTGTATAACCAGGTGGTTTCTCCTGATTTATCAAATACGAAGTCGATTCTTTTTCTTTTAGCAATGGTTTCTACTGCACGGAAAACCTTATCCTGAATAGGCTTCACCTTGTTTTCCTGCAAGTCAAATAATTCGCCATTGTAGCCAAATTTCTTTTCACGATACTCTTTGGCTTCGCGCTCTGCCTGGAAGATTTCTTCCTGCTTTTCTCTTTTCACATCTTCAGAAAGCAAAACTTCACGGGCCTGATATTCTGAATACAATTCTTCGATCTCCTGATATTTGGCCTCCAGTTCTTTTTGCCAACGCTCAGAGATCCTTTCAATATCTTCCTGGGCTTCTTTGTACTCAGGAATTTTTTCCATGATCTTTTCGGTATCTACATAACCTGTTTTTTGAGCTGTGGCAAAGCTCATGGCACTGATCAATATGATGGCGAGTGTGAATAATTTTTTCATGTTCTTGTATTTTGTCAATTTTGAAGTGCTGTTCTAGCTTAGCACATTAGTCTACAAATTAAACGTATTCTTTCGCTGAAATTCTGTGTATATGAAAAGCGAAGCTACACGAATATGCACAAAAATAACACCCTCAGGCCTCTGCCATAAACTTTTTGGGCTTTTATTCGCCAGAGTTGTCGAATAAAAGCCCAAAATATCTATGTTCCTAATGATGGGGATTTTTCATTTAGAATTGCTGCCCAATCACGAAGTGGAATTGTCCTGCACTAATCTCCTGATTGTTTCCATCAAGGTCAAATCCATATGCCCAGTCAAGTCCAAGTAGCCCTACCATTGGTAGCATCACACGTAGACCAGCACCCGCCGCTCTTCTGAGTTTGAATGGATTGTATTCGCGGAAGTTGCCATATCCATTTCCAGCTTCGAGGAAGGCCTGCATCCAAATTGGAGCTGACTGATTCAAGCTGATGGGGTAACGAAGCTCCATGATGAAGCGGTTATAGATCGGATATCCATTGTTACCGTTATTGATGGTCGCATCGTCATATCCTCTCAACGGAACGATATCACGTCCATCAAGCCCCCACAATCCGTTACCTACCATACCGGACCCTCCGAGGAAGAATCGCTCGAAAGGAGAGATTCCCAGATTCTCATTATATGCCCCCAGATATCCGGCTTCAATCTTGGCATTCAATACCATATCGCCAACGATGTTGAAGAACCAGTTACTATTGAATTGCCATTTGTGGAATTCAAGCAGGTTAAACTTCTCCTGTGGACTCAAATCGGTAAAGTCCTGATCATCTTTAAATATGGACCAGGGTGGAGTGGCCTCAACAGAAAGGTTCATGATAGAACCTGAGCGAGGATAGATAGGAGCATCCACACTACTGCGATCAAGAGAGTAGCGGAAAGAGAGTGAGTTCACGTAGGCGACATCCTCTCCTACAAAGGCACGGAATACATTGCCAGGCTGAAGAATGTCATAATACTTGTATGCGATGCTATATCTTGCAGTAAAGAAGTCATCTGGAAACTGCAACTGTTTACCGAGGTCAACAGAGATATTAAAGATGTTGTTTCGGTAATTGGTTCTTACATTTTGGAATAAGAGGTAAGAGGTACTAACCCCCAAAGAGGTTGGCTTTTTACCTCCTAACCAGGGCTCCAGGAAGGAAATAGAAAAGTTTTTATATCCAACTCCATTCATTTGGAAAGAAAGACTCAACTTTTGTCCATCGCCAGAAGGAACAGGTCTCCATGCTCCGGGTTGGAGGATTCGCTTAGCAGCGAAGTTGTTGAAGGCAAGCTGTACCGTCCCTACGAAACCACCTGCTATGATTTGGTTGGTTTGTGGGTCGCGCAACTGACCGCCCCAGCCTCCTTGCAATTGTAATTGGTCAGAAGGTCTTTCCTCAACTGTATATTTAATATCAACTGTTCCGGTGGCCTGATTTGGAATAGGATCTACTCCCAATGTTTCCTGGTCAAAGTAGTTCAAGGCCAAAATCTCGCGCTGAGAACGGATAATGTCTCTTCTTCTAAACTTGTCTCCAGGAGTTGTTCTGATTTCACGGCGGATCACAAAATCACTGGTTTTGCTGTTACCGTGAATCGGAACTTTTCGGATGGTCGCCTGAGGCCCTTCCGATATCCTCATTTCCAAGTCAATCGAGTCTCCTACAATCGCTACTTCTACAGGATCGAGGTTAAAGAACAGGTATCCATCGTCCAGATAAAGGGAACTTACGTCTCCTCCCTGAGGGTCGCCGAACAGACGACGATCGATAGCTGCTTTGCTATATATATCTCCTTTTTTAATTCGGAGGAATTGACCGAGGATATCTGAATTGTATTTGAAGTTCCCGGACCAGGAGATGTTTCTGTGATAGTACCGGATACCTTCATACATATTGAGGGTAACATTTACATGCTTATCATCTACTCTGTAAACAGTATCTGAAAGTACAATCGCATCTCTGAATCCACCTTCATTGTAAAATTCGATCAGGCCGGCTTTGGATTCTTCAAATTGCTTAGGGAAATACTTGGATCTCGCCCAGAATCTCCACCAGGTTTTCTGGTGAATCTTCTTCAGCTTTTTACGAAGCTTGGGATCTTCGAAGGCTGTATTATTCTCAAAGTTAAGTTCCTTAATCCTAATTTTAGGGCCTTTGTCAACTTTGATATTAACCGTTACCCCGTTTTTCAGAATCTTATCCGCTTGGGAAATAATATCAACAGCTACATTATAGTGTCCTTTTTCCACATAAAAGTTTCTGATGATTCTTTTAGCAGACTTTTCTTTGGACTCTGTAAGGATCGTACCTCGAATGAAGTTAATTTTTTCCCTCAAATCCTCTGCATGTCCTTTGCTGATTCCTTCAAAGGAGAATTGAGAGATTCTCGGACGTTCTTTTACCTCAATCGTCAGGAAAATATTGGGCCCTTCAATCTTATCAACCCGCACTTTCACATCTGCAAAAAGATTTTCTTTCCACAATCTTTTCAAAACCTCAGACACCTGCAAACCGGGAACGGTAATTTGTTCGCCGACTACCAGACCACTGATAGAGATAATTGCATTTTTGTCGCTATACTCAGAGCCTTCAACTTCCAGTCCCTTCAGTATATAGGTTTTAGGATTTTCCCGATCGAGCTGAGCTTGAGTGATCCCAAAACTCATACCGAGCATTAAGCAAAAAACTAGTAGTTTTTTCATTTCATTTAATTTGTTCACTAATCAGACCAAATCTACGTTCGCGTTGCTGATAGTCAAGTATGGCTTCATAGAGATCATCCCTTCTAAAATCCGGCCACAGCTTTGGTGTGAAATAGATCTCCGTATAGGCGATCTCCCAGAGCAAAAAGTTACTGATCCTATGTTCGCCCGATGTACGGATGAGCAATTCAGGATCAGGGATAGTTGCTGTACTCAGGAAGCCGCTAATCGTTTCCTCGTTTATATCTTCAGTTTGTAGTTCTCCGTTTTTGATGGCCTCTCCCATGCTTTTCATGGCTTGTATCATATCACTCCTCGATCCATAACTCAAGGCCAGTGTCAGTGTCATGCGTTCATTTTCCTGAGTAATCTTCATGGTTTCATTGAGACTCCTTACACAGGCTTTCGGCAGATCCTTAATATTTCCTATAGCATTCAGTCTAATATTGTTGTCCATGAGCGTAGAACGCTCTTTTGCTATAGTTTCTACTAACAAGGTCATCAACGCATCAACTTCAGCTTTAGGTCTTTTCCAGTTTTCAGTCGAAAAAGCATACAAAGTAAGATTCTTCACTCCTATCTCAGCCGCCGCCTCAGTTGTATCTCTTACAGCCTTAATCGCATTTCTATGTCCAAAAACCCGCATGTTCCCACGCTTACGTGCCCATCTACCATTTCCGTCCATGATGACCGCAATGTGTTTGGGAATCTCGTTGGGGTTTAGTTGATCTGCTAGACTCATTGATGTATGCTCCGGAAAATGTAGCCTAATAACGGCACACATTATAATTGGTTGCTTTTTAAAAGCAGCTACAAAGGTAATAAATAGCCCATTGTCTAAAAAGAGAAATTTAAGCATACACCCTTCAAGATGAAAAATCTGTCAAGCAGGTTGCATAATGTAAAAAAGGCCACCTAAAAGGCGGCCTTTTTTTTATAATTCATCAGGTCTTTACTTAGAAGGATGGACACTTCACCCAGTCGATGATGAAGTTGATCCGGACATTGGTATAGATGTACCAATCTTGCTGAGTATTATCTCCTCTGATTCCGTTGGTTACAGCTGCACCATCAGGGAATTGAGTAAGATCTATTCTATCTGATAGTAATGCGGCTACCGGGTTTTGAGCCCTTAGTTCATCCAGATTGGGATAAGTACCACTCACATCATCCAGATAATCAGTAAATATTTTCCTAAATCCGGTTTCGATTTCCAGGTCCCAACGTTTTGCGATAGCAAAGCGAACACCGGCTCCCATAGGTATAGCCAATTGCGTCAGCGCATAAGGCGCAGGATTGGTATCATTGGGATCAATCAGGAACTGACCTTCTGTACCCAGAGGTTGAAGATCGATTAGTTCCCCACCCAATTCTGCCTGAGGCCTAAAGGTGAACACCCCTACTCCCCCAAACACATAAGGTGTATAGCGTGGCCTGTATATATAACTCCTATCAGAAGGAAGGAAGTCAAAGGAAACAGTAGCGCTAAATTCTGTAATGGGGCTCCGAAAGCTCAAGTTCCTTCTTTGGCGAACTTCATTGGTCGAATTAGCATCGGTAGCACTAATCCATCCCTTGAAGAAACCCAGACGGGCAGTCATAAAAGGATTGAAACGGTAAGAGCCGGTAACACCCACACCCGGACGGGTGAATTTAAAGGTAAAGTCATCATCCAGGTCGCCCAAATAGTGCGTAGTACCTGCGGATACACCTACACGGAAATAATCGTATCTGTATTGCGCAGAAAGGTCGGTGCCAAAGAAGAGAACCAGTACCAAAAAGAAGAAAATCCTCAAGTCCCTCATGCTGAGTCTTATGATTAAAGCTTGACGTTAAAACTATAAACCTTTTTTCTTAACGTGCGGTAATAAAGAATAATTATAATGCAGGTTTATTATTTGCCTGCCAAAATTACCCCAAGTCAATCAAAATAAAAATTGTAAAATTTTCTTCATTCAGTTGCTATTTACGGGTATTATTTGGCTCTTCAAAGTTTCTATTTCATTCTCACTTACATCCTCAGGCCTTCTTGCATGTGAATGTAATAGTTTCGTGAATACCCTACTAAATGAAGGATAAATCCGGCATGTGAAAAGACAATTTTTCAGCCGAAAAGTTGCCTAATTGCGTACATCGCTTCCCCACATCAAGCTTCTACGAAGATTATCTACATGTTTACTTCCGGGGAGTTTTATCAATTTAACCTTAAAATTAGCCTTTCTGACTGCGATTGCAGTACCAGCTTCGACTAATTCTGTACGTGTATCCAAAGCCACCATCGCCCCTTTTGATCGAGATTCAATTTCAAAGGAAACTACCCAATCCTCAGGGATCACTACCGGTCGTACTGTCAAGGAATGACTCGCAACAGGTGTGATCACAAAAGCGGATGAACTTGGGAAGATTATCGGACCGCCACAAGAAAGACTATAAGCAGTCGATCCGGTAGGCGTGGCAACAATCAGTCCATCCCCCCAATAAGAGTTTAGAAACTCTCCATTGATGTAGGTATGGACCGTGATCATTTCATTGGAGTAACTTTTTAGTATGGATAAGTCATTAATGCCGTAGGGATTTTCTTTGAAGATGCCAGGAGGATCGGAGATAACGCTGAGCAGACTCCTTTTATCTATCCGGTACATATCCTTCATCAACTCCTCTGTAGTAGGAATAAGCTCATGTTGAGAAATACTGGTCAGGTAGCCCATCCTCCCAAAATTTACTCCCAAAATCGGTTTCCCCAATTGCCCGCAAAAACGCACAGCCTCCAATACGGTTCCATCTCCTCCAAAACAAAAAAGAAATTTTGCCGGCATAACTTCTTCCTGCGTATCGAAAATCTCAGCCTTCTTCAGCGCTTTATTGCCTGGCAGGTGTTTCTGCAAGTTTTCAGCATAAGGCTTATACAAACTGTATTTTATTCCTACTGCCTCCAGATAATCGAAAAAATGTACTAGAACATTTAATTCCGTATTATCCGTGATTCTTCCGAAGATTGCTATTCTCATTTTATTGGTACACTTCCATGCAAATATACGCCTCCCTGATTTAAATGATTGCGGGCATATTCTATTCGGAGTAGAATATCGTAAAATCCTACAATATTTAGGCCTACTCCATAGCCGTGAAGCAATTGATTTTTCAGAAAATCGTCGTTATTGTTAAAACTATCGTCCCGAATAAAGCCCATTTCATAAAAGGCGGTTACATAAAGAGCTGTCGGGGCCTGCTGCCATTTCTTAGGAAGAAAACCGACACCACTATAATCTGCAATATGATAGGGAACAATCCCATACTTTATTTCAACTTTATTCATATTTACGGTCGAACCTGCAATCACAAAGGGTTGATATCCTCGTAGAGTTGTACTTATGTCTCTAAATTCTCGCCTTCTTGCTCCCAAAAAGTTTTTCTCAAAATATGGGATAGAGTCGCCTATAGAAAGGACCAAATGGGTTCCGTAGGCAACGTTCCATCTTTTGCTAAGGGGGATGTGGTGAGCGAATGTCAAGCCTAGTTTGCCAAATTGAGAAGTGGAGATTCCTTTGATTCCTGTAAACCTCCCAAAAAACTGGTAGCGAAATCCCTTTAAAGGAAAACGTCTGATATCCCTGCGATCTACTGAATATTGTAGGATAAAAGAAGGATAGGCTTCTTTCCCATCTAGCTCAGTAATAAAATTGTTTCGAGAAGGGTCTATCTCTAGTACATATAGGCTATCAGAAAAGCTAAGCCATTTATAGTTAAATTCGAAGTAAAGGTTTTCATAGAGGCTGATCCGCTTCTGAAAAGCGATAAATGGTTCGTGTGAAACCTGAAAAGGTTCGCTTTCAGTCCCTCTCCACTGAACCTGACCTTCTTCCGTACCCACAATTATTTCCTTTTCATTGATGAAGCGATAACCCATCCTGAGGTCTACATTGCTCTTCCGAAACATAGCTGGACGGAGAAAGTTGACACGTAGACGTTTTGAAAATCCCAGTTGACCAGAAAATGTCAAAGTTTCATTTCTACCGGTGATATTTCTCCAACTGACATTCATGCCGTACACAAGTCTCCGGAAGTTACGCTCTCTAATGGTGTTTACGATGTCATAGGAATTTCTTTCCTCTAATCTTAATATCGGTGCTCCAAACACAAACCATCTTTCCTTGACCTCTATGATCACATGAAGTTGATCCCCGATTACCTGCGCTTTCATTTGCACATCATTGAAAAGGCCCAGATTATAAATATTCTGACGGCTCTTTTCCAGGCGTGCCTCTACATCTTCCAACTCAATTATATCCCCCCGCTTAAAGTTGAGTTCTCTCAGCACTACCCAGGATTTCGTTTTCTCAGCACCTATAATTGCCAGGGTCATTACTTTAACCGGATTATCGGCCATAAGCATGTTAGCCTTCATGAGGCAAAAGAGCATCAGGAGGAAAATACGAAGGTGGCATTTAGGCATTTACACGCGAAAGAATTTGGGTTTTCTTCTTTCAGGCCAATAACAGGAATTACTCCTTACATATCAAGGTATTTAAGAAGACCTTCAAGGTTTTGGTTAAAATTGTCTCTGCTGGCTCCTCTATGGTAGAGTTGGATGATCTTGTAGCCGAAACGCTCCATGCTGGCAGTGATACGATCCAGGTCTTCCACATTGATCTTCAGGGTCAGCAACATATCCTGGGTATTTCGGATGGGCGCAAGGTACATGCTCAGGATGATGGCATTTTCCTCTTCTACTCTTCTAGCTATCTCAGATAATACAAAGCTTTTGCTGGGAATTTCCAGCACCATGATGCTACCCGGCTCCTGTATGGCAAATAGCTAGAAGAGTAGAAGAGGAAAATGCCATCATCCTGAGCATGTACCTTGCGCCCATCCGAAATACCC
>JBCBRM010000019.1:0-134870 GCA_039819665.1 Bacteroidota bacterium | reverse complement strand
GGCAATTTGATGGTCGGAACCGCAGGGAAAAGGTGATGTTCTAAATGGTAGAACATATTATAAGTGAGTAGGTTTTTCCATCCGCTACGCATGGTTCTGGCTAGATGTTTCTCTTCTAGATCATGATGAACTGTCCAGACTGCGAAGAATGCAGAGAAAGATTCCCCAAATAACATTACGAGAACGTGGTATTTTAAAATCCTAATGTTACAAATCCCTGCCACAAGGAGTACTAATACCACGAGAGCCATGTCTATGTAAATCTTTCTTCGCAACTTTTCCCCCCCCTCCTTTATACCTATACGGTGAATATGGAAAATGTGCATCGGACCATAAAAAAAAGCACGAATTGCAGGCATTTTTGCTGCTTTACCTTCATGATCCTCTTCCCCAAGACAATATCTATGGTGCTTGAGATGATTGAATTTGACCGCATGCATAGAGCTCAACATCAGAAGGCTATTGAAATGCAAAACCATCCCGGTCCAGGAGGCATTTAATCCTAAAGCATTGTGAAATCCATTGTGAGATTGGCGAAGTGCCGTCAAGAAGAACATGAATGAGCAGAGTGTGGCAAAAATATATTGTTCAAATCCAGCTAGTACTAAAGATCCTATCAACCAGGGGAGTGTAAGGGTATTTTCGAGTAGGGATTCTCTTCTATTCAGTTTCCTAAGGTCTTGCCATTTGACCTTGCGTAGTTTTGCTGCGAGTGGGTGTTCCATGATAAATAATTAGGTCATTTATCAGGATTTACGCAGCTACTTTCATTTTGTTCACAACTTTCAAAAAATTTTGAAAGTTTTTTTCTAAAAGCTTATTCCCATAAAAATGGGAGGGGGGTTATTTTACTTTAGGGGCAAATAATTTGAATAGGGTGTCGAAGAATGCATTACCTTTAGCCTTCACTAAAAGCTCCAGAAATCTGTCTGCCTGATTTACAGTGGAATGCAATTCTTCTACGGCAGTAACGAAAGCTTCCACATGAGGATCGTTTGTATCGCCTTCTACTTGCTTCACATCTTCGAGTACACGGAGTACGGGTTTGAGCTCTCTTTTCCGGCGTTCTACAATTACTTGTTGAGCGACTTGCCAGATATCTTTCTCTGCGAGGAAGTACTCACGACGTTCTCCTGATTTATGCTCTTTCTGTACAAGTCCCCAATCAATGAGAGCTCTCAAATTCATATTGGCATTTCCTCTGGAGATTTTCAGGGTGCCCATGATCTCATCAGCAGATAGGGATTCGGGAGAGATGAGCAAAAGTGCATGCACCTGCGCCATCGTTCTATTAATGCCCCAATTGGAGCCCAAAGCTCCCCATGCCTGTATAAATTTATCCTTTGCGTCGTCGAGTTGCATATAAACAAATATAGGAAAATCTCTAGATTTTCAAGAATTACTGAAAGTTCGGTACTATACACGTACTTGTTTAGAACTACAAACGAAAGAAAATAGTTCGCTTAATTTTGGATTTTTTCGAATTGGCTACCTTCTGATCTCCACTTCCATCTGACGCTCAAGCTGTTTGTACAAATGAGTCATCACTTTATCAGCCGTAGAATCATCCAATGTCTTACGATCATCTCTCAATTCAATGGAGATCAAATAGCTTTTCTTACTACTTTCAATCTTATCTCCCATGTAGACATCATGTAATTCTACTGAACGGATGAGCTTGGGATTAGCTTTTTGGATGAGGGCCTGGATGTCTGCGAACTGAGCATCTTTCCCCAATAGCATACTTATATCTCTACGAATAGAAGGAAATTGGGGTATAGGTTCAAATTGGGGGAAATCGCTATGATAGATCTCAATTAATTTGGCCCAGTCGATAAGCATATAAAAGACTTCATTTCTCAAATCAAAATGCTCAGCCAGGCTACTTTTCACCTTTCCATATCTCAAAATGGACTGACGATCATAGATCAATTCGAGTCCATAATCAAATTCTTCATGCTCGATTTCTCTAATCTTTCCTTTGAAGGAGAACCATCGCTGCAGTCTTTCGACTTCTTTACCCATGGTGTATAGGCTGCTTTCCTTACTTTTTCCTCCCCAATGAGGACCCGCTTGTTTTCCACTAATACTCAGGGCCAACCATTGTCTTTCCTGGTATTTATCTCCCCCCATTTTGTAGGTCTTGCCAAATTCAAAGAAAGCGACATCTTCCTGCTGGCGGTTTTGATTGTATTGAATAGACTCCAACGCACCCGGTAGCATAGATTGGCGCATGATGCCTAAATCTTCGCTCAGAGGATTCAAGATGGGTACTGCCTTTTCATTTCCGAATTTCAGAGAGACCAGTGAGTTGGTCATGATCTCATAGAAACCATTGGCAGCAAGATGATTGGAATAGGTTTCTCTTAAACGGAAGTCATCTCTGTATTGGCTAAAGGTCAAAGAAGCATTGAGTTTTTCGGGAATGTCTATGTTATTATAGCCATACACCCGTAGGATTTCCTCGATTACATCTATTTCTCTCTGTACATCAACGCGAAATACAGGCACTTTGAGATGGAGTTTATCCTGATCATTATCTTCCTCAAGTTGAATATCCAGAGATTCGAGGATTTCAATCATTTCTGAGCGGCTGATTTCTTTGCCAATTCTGCTTTGGGCAGTTTTCACAGAGAGATCCATTTCGAAAGGAGGGAATTCAGCATGAATCTGATCCGCCATTTTCGAAGCTTTTCCTCCGGCCACTTCCAAGATAAGGTCAGTAGCCCTTCGAGCCGCGATTTCTGTCATGAATGGATCAGCTCCCCTTTCATATCGGAAAGAAGAATCAGAATTGATCCCCAATCTTTTCGCTTGCTTACGGACAGTGCCCGGATCGAAATAAGCTACTTCCAAAAAGACATTTTTGGTTTCAAAAGTAACTCCTGAATTCAATCCTCCCATTGTACCTGCGATACAGCGAGGACTTTTCGCATCGCAAATCAAGAGATCAGAATTGGGGAGGAGTTCTCTTTCATCCCCATCCAGAGTAATGAATTTGGTTTTCTCCTCCAGCGTTCTGACGATAATCTCTCCTCCTTCCAGTTTATCTGCATCAAAGGCGTGCATAGGCTGCCCCAATTCATGCAGGACATAATTTGTGATGTCCACGATATTATTGATCGGTCTGAGACCAATGGCCGCCAAACGCTTTTTGATCCAATCCGGACTTTCTTTTACCTCAACTCCTTCTATATAAATGGAAGTATATCTTTTACACTTATCCTTATCCAGAACTGTAACAGGAATGGGATTCTCTTTCTCCCCACCATCCGCAGTCGTTTTGATTTCGGGAAGCCTGGCCTTGCTTTTGTCCCGCATATAGGCCGCAATATCTCTCGCCACGCCATAATGTGAAGCTCCATCAATACGGTTGGGGGTAAGGTCTATTTCTAGCGCGAAATCCTGATCTATTGGCAGATAACCTAAGGCTGCTTCTCCTACCACAGCATCCTCTCCCAAAACCAAAATCCCGTCATGCTCAGGCCCAATGCCGAGTTCATCTTCCGCACAAATCATCCCATTTGAAACTTCTCCACGTACCTTCTGCTTTTTGATTTTGAATTTATCTTCTGTTCCAAAAGGATAGAGAGTAGTTCCTACAGTTGCTACTGGAACTTTTTGACCCGCAGCTACATTGGGGGCACCGCAAACGATGCTCACAGGCTCATCTCCTCCCAAATCAACCATACACAAGCGAAGCCTGTCAGCATTGGGATGTTGCTCTGCAGACAACACTTTTCCAACGATTACACCTTCCAGATCATTGGGAGCTCCACCAATCTGTTCGAACTTCCCGACTTCCAGGCCAAGCATGGTCAGAATATCCGCCAATTCTTTAGGTCCATAGGAAAAGTCAATGTACTCTTTCAGCCAGTTATATGATACTTTCATCCTTAGTGATAGAAAATTTGGGGCAAAGGTAGAAAATACAGAGGTTTTGCACTAATTGAAGGCAAGATTAAGCTTGATAAGCAGCGCAACTTGGCCGCTTGATAAAATATAGCTACCTTTATTACGGAGCAATAAATTGTCCAATTGTGCTTTATTTTTATTTGGGAATGCTTTTAAATGATCTGGACTAATACCGGACGAATACGGGCAAAGTATTTACTCGATTCTGCTAAGAAAACCCTTAAAGCTGGTCGCACAGCTGCTCTACTCGCCGTTCCGGTGATCAGCATATTCGCTGTTTTTGATGTCATTGGATTCAATTTTAGAGAGGGAATCCCCTGGAGGATCGCTGGTTTAGTCCCCTTCGTAATTTTCTTGCTTTTATCCTTTACCCTTTTCAGAAAAAATAAGAATTGGGTAATCCCTTTTAATGCCCTGAATGTCCTCGGACTGGGAATTATGATGGCTGGCCTTGCTTATAGTATATTTTTAAGCTCAACGCCCCCTCTTCAATTAAAATATGGGGTAACAGTTGGATATACAGCCGTTCTTTTTATTTCCTTGATTATATCAGAAGGAGCTCGGCCCTATTTACCTTATCTGATTATTCTTCCTTTGGGGGTGTTGACAGTTGTACTCCTCAATTCGCCTCAAATGCTCCTGAGCGACTGGTCCTTCCTTTCCAATGTATATATCGTTGCGATTGTGGTTATGATTTTTGCAAGGTCTCAGGAGAAAGCTTCTTACAAGAGTTTTGAGAAACAGGAGTTAATATACACCCGTGAAAATGAGTTAGAAGTTCAAAAAGAAAAACTGGAGATCGTCAACCAGGAGCTTCAGGCTTATAATGATTCGGTTTCCAATGATCTCCGCAATCCGCTGAGAAGTATTTTGTTGAATGCTACCCTTATGGGAGATAAGCTCTCCGCATACTTTTCGGACACTGATAAACAAAATTTGCTTTCCCTTCGTCAGAATGCCCTCAAAATGAATGAGATCATTGATGACATGCTGGCTTATTCTAAAGTTGGTAATCGGGACATTCAAAAGCAGGAATTGGATATGCGTAAAATGTTTCGGGAAATCTTTCAGGATTTAGTGCAAACAGAAGCTCCAAAAAGAACTATCCGCTTTTACATAGGAGAAATTGAAGGGGCTTTTGGCGACAAGATCATGATCGAACAGGTTATTCGACATCTCCTGAGCAATGCACTCAAGTTTACCCAGTCAAGAGATAAAGCAGAAATAGAGGTACGCGGGTATCCGGATAATGCCCAATATGTCTATTCTGTGAAAGATAATGGCATTGGGTTAGAGACAGGTCAAAATGATGAAATGTTCCGCAATGCACACGGTTTGAATGGGGACGTGGAATACTATTCAGGAGGCGTGGGATTGGCCATAGTCAAAAAGATCATTCACCGCCATGGTGGAAGGGTATGGGCCTCTGGAAATGAGGAAGATGGGGCTATTTTTTACTTTTCTCTTAACAAAGTACCAAGCTTTGCCCCCAATAAAATGATCGCAAGCTGATATTATTTCAAATCGGCCATTTTCTTTACGCCATCCGCTTTGAAAGAAGGCGCAAAATGTTGAATTTTGCGGGCAATTAGAATCTTGTTATTAAACGCAAAACCCACATCATATGGTGTTTGACTTAGAAATGATCAAACAGGTATATGGGCAGCTACCTGCTAAAATAAAAGCTGCACGCGAAGTTTTGGGTCATCCCATGACCCTCACAGAAAAAATTCTCTATTCCCACCTCCATTCGTCGACACCTCTCAAAGCCTACGAACGTGGAAAAGATTATGTAGATTTTGCTCCCGACCGGGTAGCAATGCAGGACGCCACTGCTCAAATGGCCCTGCTCCAATTCATGATGGCTGGTAAAAAGAAGGTAGCTGTTCCTTCTACCGTTCATTGTGATCACTTGATCCAGGCAAAAATCGGTGCTGATACTGATTTGCAAAACGCGATCGACACCAATAAAGAAGTCTATGACTTTCTAGCAGCAGTTTCAAACAAATATGGAATCGGATTCTGGAAGCCTGGTGCAGGTATTATCCACCAGGTAGTTCTTGAAAACTATGCCTTCCCTGGAGGTATGATGATCGGTACTGACTCACATACCCCAAATGCCGGTGGACTCGGAATGGTTGCCGTAGGAGTAGGTGGAGCTGATGCCGTAGATGTGATGGCTGATATGCCCTGGGAGTTGAAAATGCCGAAGGTTATTGGAGTAAAACTCACAGGAACGCTCAATGGATGGTCTTCTGCTAAAGATGTAATTCTAAAAGTTGCCGGTATCCTGACTGTAAAAGGAGGAACCGGAGCAATTGTTGAATATTTTGGAGAAGGTGCTAAAAGCCTTTCTTGTACCGGTAAAGGAACCATTGGAAATATGGGAGCTGAGATCGGTGCAACCACTTCTACTTTCGGATATGATGAAGCCATGGCTCGCTACCTCAGAGCAACTGATCGTGCAGAGCTTGCTGATCTTTGTGATACCGTAGCCGAACACCTGACCGGTGATCCCGAAGCCTATGCTGAGCCTGAGAAATATTTCGATCAGGTAATCGAAATTAACCTTAGCGAATTGGAGCCACACATCAACGGTCCTTTTACTCCGGACCTCGCTTGGCCCCTTTCTAAGTTTGCTGATGCAGTAAAAGAAAACAACTATCCTCAGGAGCTTCAAGTAGGATTGATTGGTTCTTGTACCAACTCTTCTTATGAAGACCTTGACCGCGCTGCTTCGGTAGCTCGTCAGGCAACAGCAAAGGGATTGAAAACGAAATCAGAATTCACGGTTACTCCCGGCTCTGAGCAGGTGAGATTTACCGTAGAAAGAGATGGCTTATTAGACGCCTTTACTGATATCGGTGGAGTAGTACTGGCAAATGCTTGTGGACCTTGTATCGGTCAGTGGGCTCGCCACAATGATAATCCTGAGCAGCAAAACTCTATCATCACTTCCTTCAACCGTAACTTTGCCAAAAGAAACGACGGGAACCCCAATACAAATGCTTTTGTAGCATCTCCAGAATTGGTTACGGCTTTCGCCATTGCAGGTGATCTTACCTTCAATCCGCTTACGGACAAACTGGTTAATGAAAATGGCCAGGAAGTTATGCTTGACCCTCCAGCAGGAGACGAGCTGCCTGAAAAAGGGTTTGATGTGGAAGATGCCGGATTTATTCCTCCTATCGAAGATGGTAGTGGAGTAGAGGTTATTGTTAAAGATGGTTCTGAGCGCCTTGAGCTTTTAACTCCTTTCCAGGCATGGGATGGACAAGACCTTAAAGGCCTTAGCCTTGCGATCAAAGCCTTTGGCAAATGTACTACTGACCATATCTCTATGGCAGGTCCCTGGTTGCGCTACCGTGGCCATCTGGACAACATTTCCAATAACCTCATGCTCGGTGCTATCAATGCTTTCACCAAGAAAGCCAATAGCAAGAATAAGCTGACAGGTGAGTATGATGAGAATCCCAAAGTGATCAGAGCTTACAAGAATGCCGGAATCCAGTCAGTAATCATCGGTGATGAAAACTACGGAGAAGGATCTTCTCGCGAGCATGCTGCGATGGAGCCCCGCCATATGGGTGTAAGAGCGGTAATCGTTAAGTCTTTTGCTCGTATCCACGAGACCAACCTCAAAAAGCAAGGGATGTTGGGACTGACTTTCGCCAATCCTTCAGACTACGACCTCATCCAGGAAGATGACACTTTCGACATCATGGTTACAGAATTTGCTCCTGGCAAGCAGCTGAAAGTTGTTGCTCACCACGCCGACGGTAGCAGCGATGTGATCATGTGTAACCACACCTACAATGAAGCCCAGATTGGCTGGTTCAAAGCAGGTAGTGCACTTAACAAGATTCGCGCAGAGCAAGGTGCATAAGCACCCGCTTAAATAAATAATTATCTTGTAGGGGCAGCTTTAGAGCTGCCCCTACTGTTTTTATAAAACCCATACTCCCATGCTACGCTATATCCTGGCCCTTCTATTCCTATTCAACATACTTTCTGCCCAAAATCTCCGTGAAAGAGGAGTCGAAATCGGAGTCCTGACTCCCGGTCCGCAAAATGCAATCACGGATGTAGCAGGGATAAAAGTAGGGCATACAACGATCCGGAAAGGGAAAAAAGTTCGTACGGGGGTAACAGCTATCATTCCACATGGAGACAATGTGTTTCAGGAGAAAGTTCCTGCCGCTATGCATTTGGGCAATGGCTTTGGCAAGCTTACCGGATTCAGCCAGGTAGAAGAACTCGGCAATATCGAAACGCCCATTATTCTCACCAATACCCTCAGCGTTCCCACAGCCGCAGATGCCCTGATCGACTACACCTTTTCCTTTGAAGCTAATGATGATGTCAGATCAGTCAATCCGATTGTAGGTGAAACCAATGACGGCTACCTCAACGATATCCGAGGAAGGCATGTGAAAAAGTCCCATGTACTGGAGGCTTTGGCAAATGCAAAAGGCGGAAAGGTAGAAGAAGGCAATGTAGGGGCAGGTACAGGTACGATTTGTTTTGGCTGGAAAGGCGGCATCGGAACAGCTTCCCGCAAGCTTCCTGAAGAAATGGGGGGCTATACAGTAGGCGTACTCGTCCAAAGTAATTTCGGAGGGGTACTGGAGGTCGCAGGCGTGCCTGTAGGTCAGGAGCTCGGACAGTACTACTTCAAGAACGTCATCGAAAGCGCAGATGGCTCCTGCATGATCGTCGTAGCTACTGATGCGCCCCTTGATGACCGAAACCTGAAAAGACTGGCTAAGAGGGCCTTATTGGGCTTAGGGAAAACCGGTGGAGTAATGTCTAACGGAAGCGGCGATTATGTAATTGCTTTTTCCACCGCTGAAGAAAATCGAATCCCATATCAAAGTGAGGAAAGAATCCAGGAAATAAAGGTACTGAGAAATGGCAGTATGACCCCCTTGTTTATGGCAACCATTGAGGCGACCGAAGAAGCCATTCTTAATTCCTTATTTGCAGCAGAGACTACAACAGGGCAAGAGGGAAGGAAAATTGAGGCCTTACCTGTAAAAAAGGTAATGAGGATTTTGAGGGAGTATGGGAAAAGTCCTTAAGCTTATTTAAAGCTGATTTCCCATAATATAACTGTATTGTCCCCACTTCCTGTCGCGACCAGATTCCCCGCAGGCGAAAAAGCAACATTTCTTATCCATGAATTATGCCCTTTTATCTCTTTTAAAAGCTTACCAGATACGTCCCATACAATTGCTTTGCCATCTTCTGCTCCGGTTAATAAGAACTTTCCATTTGGAGAGAATTGAAGTGAAAATAATTGTTGGGTATGCCCTGCTAGTTCTTGCATAAGGTTTCCGTTTATACTCCAAATCTTGGCTGAATTTTCCTTGCCTCCTGTAGCAACCCATCTCCCATCTGGAGAAAATGCGACTCCATTTACCCAGGTACCTCCCCCTGAATATTCTACAAGGCTATTTCCATTCAAATCAATTAAGGCTGCCTTGGTTGATGTGCCGTAGAGAATTTTTTTACTATCAGGAGAAATGGCAATTGAGAGTACCGCTGATTCTGTTCTGAATTCTCCAATAAGATCTCCTCCTTCAATGTTCCAGATTTTAACTGTGCTATCACTCCCCCCAGTAGCAATGAATCTCCCATTAGGGGCATATCCCACCGAAGATAGCCATGACTTGCTAGCCAAGAATTTTCTCAATTCATTTCCATCCAAATCCCAAAGTATGGCTACCCCATCATGTCCCGCCGTAACTATTTGGCATTATTGAGCTGCCCCAGGTTACATTTGTCATCTATCTGATAGGGAAGGAGATGTCTATACACCCGCTCAGCTTCTTTATTGAGCCAGGGTAAATAGGCCTCCGGTACAGAAGAAGGATTGGCAAAGGAAAGTAGTATGACAGGTTTGTGAGCAGACAAAACAAGAGCAAATGCTTCCGAAGATATGAATCTTCAGAAAAAATTGGGTCAGGAGCTATACCTGACCTTAAAAATTATAAGATAGTGAAAATTCCCACACCTTATCAAAAGGAGGAAAAGCTTAGGTGATAGAAATATTGGGAAAATTTATTTTCAAATAAGTTTAGCGTCTTTTTTAACGCTTCCTTCTTAGTCTTGGTACCAAAAACCAACGCAAACTTAGGTAATCTGTATCAATATGCTTCCAGGAGTCAGAAGCAATTTCTATACATGCCATGGCACAGGTAGGCATCACAAAATTAGCCCGCATCCCCAATAATGAACCTACCATATCTTCCATCGTGGGATTATGTCCAAAAATCATGGTTGTCCGCCATTCATTTGGAAGGCTTCTAATCACCTCTTTGAGAGCCTCGGTCCCCTGAAAATAGATTCGTTTTTCTATTTGAATTTCTTTCTCATAGCCTAGATTACTGGCTACTATCTGAGCGGTTTCCCGGGCCCTTCTTGCAGGAGAAGAAAGGATACGATCCGGCATAAAAGACTTACTTTCCAGCAAACTTCCTAGAAATATTGCATCTTTTTGGCCTCGCTCTTTAAGCGGTCGCTTGATATCTTCTACTCCTACAGGCCAATCAGATTTTGCATGTCTTGCCAGAACCAGTGTCTTCATATAAAAGGATACGAATATGGATGGTTTATATGTGCAAGTATAGTGATTTCCCTTAAAGGAAATGGATAGGAGTAAGAAATTTGTACAAAAGGGAAGCCTGCGAGAAATAAAAAAGTGCCACTTCGATGAGTGGCACTTTAGATAGGTTAGATGTAGTTATAAACTTTTATACTTAAGTCAAAAGACTAAATAGTCGTATCAAAAATTTGTCCTGCACTGATAACGGGAAGGATTTATAAAAGGATGCCTCTGGCAGATAAAAAAATTAACTTTTTTTCATATATCCCTTTAAAACCCTGATTTACAGAATTCTATAAATGTCTTTCAGAGTGATAGCTTGAGCGAACCAGGGGTCCACTTTCCACATAACTGAATCCCATTTCCATTCCTACTTCCTCATAATGAGCAAATAAATCCGGATGAATGAATTCTTCTACGGGCAAATGCATTTTGGTGGGCTGGAGGTATTGACCTATAGTCAGTACATCACAATCATGCTTTTTGAGGTCCTCCATGATTTCATACACCTCTTCTGGTGTCTCACCTAATCCTACCATGAATCCGGACTTGGTGCGGCAACCTGCAGCTTTAGTACGTTGGATTTGCTCCAGACTTCTTTCATAGCGCGCCTGAGGCCTCACCCTTCTATAAAGTCTTTTGACTGTCTCCATATTATGAGAAACAATCTCAGGATTTTCTGCCGTAATTAACTCCAACATTTCCCAACGCCCTTTTACATCGGGGATAAGGGTTTCCAGGGTTGTTCCTGGAGAATGCTTGCGAATCTGCCTTACAGTCTCGGCCCAGATATTGGCGCCACTGTCTTTTTGTTCATCGCGATTCACTGAGGTGATAACCGCATGCTTCACTCCCATTTTTGCAACGGCTTTGGCAACACGATAAGGCTCCATGATGTCTAAGGCATCCGGTCTTCCGGTTGCAACAGCGCAAAAAGAACAAGAACGGGTACACGTATTTCCCAGGATCATGAAGGTAGCCGTTCCAGCTCCCCAACATTCTCCCATATTGGGGCAACGAGCGCTTTCACAAACAGTGTGAAGCTTATGCTCATCAATGGTTTTTCTTACTTCCGTATAAGCCTTGCCATATGGTAAGCGAACACGCAACCATTTTGGTCTGGGCCCATTGCCGGGTAAATTTTTATCTGTAAGTACTGTTGTTGCTATGGACATAAAACTCCTTTCGGAAAATAAATTGCTGTTTCTACCATTTCCCTCCAAAAATCAGTCCTGCTGAAACAGAAATAAACGCTCTCCGATTTTGGATCCCATTTATTTCAGCTAAGATAGGGACTTCTTTAAAAAATATATCAGCATTTACCCCCAATTCTATACCACGAATGACCGCTTCAGTTCTGGAAAAGTCAACCATGGCATTCAGGTGTGCGCTGGCTCCCAGTTGAACCGTGGGGCTAAAGTCTGATGACCAGAAATTAGCTCTACCTACGATTTCTCCGAAACTATGTTCGGTAGGATCATAGGGTTCAACCACAAATTCAGGGGAAAAAGGCCTGCCGGGAACGGCTTTATACAATTCTATATGATAAGGATTCAGAATTCCGATTGCAGGGCCGATCTTTCCTCCTACCCGCATCTTAATGAGATTCCCTCTACCTCGCGGGATGGCATCATAATAAACACCAACCATAGGCGCTAAGTTCCAAAAGTTATTCACCTTCCCGAAAACATATCTTTTCCCCTGATCTCCAATAAAAGGGGCTGTAAGGGCTTCGCGGGTATCTCGAATCTGCTGTAGATCCAGACTAATGACATATTGTCTGGGACTTTCTCCCAAAATATAAGCGAGTGAGCCTCCCCAACCCAGATTTGTATTATATATGGAGAATGTCATTCCCTGGTCATAAATGACCGGAGCATCTTCGTCATCTTGTGCGAGTGAAAGCGGGATAAATAGTGTGAACGCCAGAAGTAGGGAGATAAAACGATTGATCATAGCTTTTGGCTTTGATGTTTGGATTTAATGTTTATCCCAGGGGCTGATATTCAAGGACGAAAAATTATGGGGGCTTTCCCAATAATTACGCTAATAATTTGTCCTTGTTCTCTTCTAATAACTCCAAAAACCTCTTTTCGGTTTCTTCCATAGAAGAAGTACTTCTTCCTCCTGCTGCATAGAAGTGTCCTCCCCCTCCAAAATTCTCGGCAAATTCTTTTGAAGAAACATTTCCACGGCTTCTAAAACTCAACTTAATGATCTCATCATTGGCTGTAAGTAAGACCCCCATATTTACTCCTTTCAAACTTAAGGCATAATTGACAAGGCCTTCTGTATCTCCGGTTTTGATGGGGAACTGACGAAAGACTTCTCGGTCAACTTTTAAATAAGCTACTTTAAGCTCTGGCAGGACATGCAGACAAGAAGAAAGACAATGTCCTACAAAGCGGAGTCTTTCTGGAGTTGCAGTATTAAAGATATTTTCCCAAACCATATTCACATTTACTCCGATCTCCATCAATTTAGCAACCGTTCTATGGGTAGCGGGAGAAGTATTTGTGAAGCGGAAAGATCCTGTATCAGTCATGATCCCCGCATAAAGTGCCTCTGCAGAAGACAGATTCACCTTATCTTCCTGTCCCATTTCTGCAATCAGTCTGTAAACCAACTCTGCGGTTGAAGAAGCTTTTTCATCCGAATAAGATAGATCCTCAAAACCTTCGGGCTCCATATGATGATCGATCATGATTTTCATTGCATCCGAATCTCTTACGGTTTGTTCAAAATCTGCCAGACGATTGAGGGCATTGAAGTCGAGGCAGAAAATAATATCTGCACCATCAAATACCCAGTTAGCTTTGTCCGGGTCAAAGGGTCCGATCAGCACGGAATCAGAGCCTGGCATCCATTTCAGGAAATCAGGATAATCGGTAGGAGAAACAACGGAAACCTGATGTCCTTTCTGTATCAAAAAGTGATAAAAACCCAGAGATGCACCGATCGCATCGGCATCAGGTTTGCGATGCATGGTTATGGCAATTCTCTTCGGCGAAGACAAGAGAGATGTTAATTCTTGTATGACTGACATTAAATAGGTATCGATTTTTAAGATTGCGAAATTACAAAGAGAATTTCACTTGGTAAAATTGGTTTATCCCATGTCTTTGTCCTAAGTTTGCACCCGAATTGAAGCAACTTTTTAAACAGACAATAAAATTTAAACATGGCCGGTAATCTCACCCTCACCATTATTAAGCCCGACGCAGTCTCTAAAGATTATATTGGAAAGATCATCGATCACATCATCGCTGGTGGATTCAAAGTAAAAGCAATGAAAATGATCCACATGAATGAGCGTGAAGCTGGTGGATTTTATGCCGTTCACCGTGAGCGTCCTTTCTTTAACGATCTGGTTGAGTTTATGACCAGCGGACCTTGCGTTCCTATGGTATTGGAAAAAGACAATGCCGTTGCAGATTTCCGCAAACTCATCGGAGCTACCAATCCTGAACAAGCTGAAGAAGGAACTGTACGTAAGCTTTATGCCGAGTCTATTCAGAACAATGCAATTCATGGCTCTGATTCAGACGAAAATGCCTTGATTGAAGCTTCTTACTTCTTTTCACAGCTAGAGATCTTCTAGATCGACACAAAAACAGAACATCAGGTACGAAGGGAAACTACTGCTGGTAGCTCTTCGTACCTTTTCTTTTTAGTTTTACACACATTATGCGTCCCAAACTAAAAATAGGTCCCCTCACTCAATTGCAAGATGCTCGCTCCAGCGCTGCTGTAGGTTTTGATATCCTCAGTTTCAGTTTAGAGAGAGGTAGTATGAAAAAGATGTCTCCAGCTATGATTTGGAACATGGTAAACTGGATACAAGGGCCTGAGATTTTGTTGGAGTTGAATGCTGTTAGCCTGGAGGAGCTGGAAGAAATGAATAAAAGCTTTCAGGCAAATTATGTTCAATTGCCCCTTTCAGAATGGGACGCAGCCTTTCTCTCTCAACTTGCTTCCGGTATTTATCTAAAAGCAGGTAAAGGAAGCAATCTGGAGGAAATTAAAAAATGTCTGTCAGCGATAGAGAAAGCAGGGAATGAGGCTTATGTAGAAATATCGCTTGATGAAATCAGTGAAGTAGGGGAATATCAGGCAATCCTGGAAAAAAGCTATCTCCATTTTAGGAATTCAGATACCTTGTTTGAATACCTGAAACAGGAAGGACCCAATCCGCTGGGGTTTGCTCTGGGAGAAGAATTTCGGGAGGATGCAGAATACCTGGATTATGAGAAGATTGACGAGCTTATTGAACTGATGGAGGAACTTTTTGTGGAGGAGTAAACGCTTTAGCCTGAGTTCCGTACTATTTATCTTTTAATACAACAAAACACAGTAGCTCAACGCCAGGGAGGAGTAGATGAAGTAATATTGCCAATCCTTATTAGGAAAGGATATCTTTAAGGCGTATGTTGAGTTTGGTATAATCAAATGAATAAGGACAGTCTGATCAATCTTTTGGAGCGAGGTTTTTATGGGATCATTGTGGGTCTCATTTATGCCAGCCTCAATTTGGACTGGAGCATGCAACTCTATGTAGCTTGTGCGCTCATCGGATTTTCTATTGGTTTCTTCACCGCTCTCCTGGATCGGTGGTTGTCCACCACTCGACTGAGAAGGCAACAATTCTTTATCGTTCTTGGAGTACGAACGCTGCTTTATCTGGGAGTGATTTTTGTTTCCATGGTCCTAGTCCTGGGATTTTATCTCACCTTATTTGATTCGGCAGACATTCCTAAGCTCAGGCAGATTTTTGGAGAATGGGTGAAAGAAGGTTCTTTCGCTTATACCATATTTTACAGCCTGGTTGTTCTCCTTATCCTCCAGATCGTAACCCTTGTCTCCCGACTCCTTGGCCCCAATGTCCTACTCAATTATATGATGGGGCGCTACCATCAACCCAAAGAAGAAGAACGTATATTCATGTTTTTGGATCTGCGAGGCTCGACTACCATCGCCGAAAGACTAGGACATTTCAAATGGCATCGCTTCCTCAATGATTTTTTCTTCGACATTGCCCGAACAGTTAGAAAAACAAAAGGGGAGATTTATCAATATGTTGGAGATGAAGTAGTCGTTTCCTGGCCCAAAGATCTTGGGGTGAAGAAGCTAAATGCCATTCATTGCTTTTTCTGGATTTATGACCGAATGGAAAATCCCCGTACCAGAGAAAGATACTTAAAAAGGTATGGATACCGGCCGGTCTTTAAAGCGGGATTTCATGTAGGTAAAGTGGTAGTAGGAGAAATCGGAGATTATAAACGAGAGATTGTATTCCATGGAGATACCGTAAATACCGCCTCCCGCATTCAGGTAGAATGCAATCACTACAACCGCCGACTCCTCCTTTCCAAAACCCTCCTTGACATGCTGGACCTCAATGATGAATATACTACAGAGTACATCACCAAGATTCTCCTACGAGGTAAAGGAGAAGAAATCGAACTCTACAGCCTCGATCCCACCTAATTTAAATTTTCTTCCCTACACCAAATCTGACTGAATACTTTTTCCTTTCACAGGCGAATCCCGATTCCAAATCGAAAATTCAGATAAGAGAAACTCTCCCAATGACTTGTATTCGTAACGGTTATTTGATCATCAATCGGAATTCCTGGGTTTCCATTTACTTCACGATTTCTTTCCAGGGAAAATAGAGCCCAGGGAAGTGCAAAATCCAGAAATACCTGATCATTGATTTCATATTGAGCACTTGGAACGATATACACTCGGCTCAGGTTTTCAGAATAACGGAGAGGGAATTCCGAACTAATCACCGGAGTAAAGATCCAGGAATTGTGGGAATGTAACAGTCCTACTCCTAAATAGGGCATCCAGGCACTTTCCTGATTCTTCATCAAAGGCTTAGCAAACTCGTATCGGACTGCTATCGCAAATCCATCTGTTTGAATAGGAGCTGTATTTACATCCAGATTCCCAGATAAATTGAGCAATTCCAATTGATGTAGATGGCCTTTTGAACTACGGTACTGAATCGCAGGAATCAGGGGAGCCAGGTCAAATTTCCAAATGTCCTCAAATTCACCCGCTATTTCGGTACTTACTTTCAGGCGAATTTCTGCCTGATGATTTTTGAATAGAGGAGCCTCACTTTGGGCATGAGAAAAAAGGGCTGCAAATAATAAGGAAAGGATTACAATTGTGTTTTTCATGGAATAAAAAAAATAAGTGGATTTTCTAAGTCAAATTCAAGATAGAAGATTTCCACTCATTTATTTATCCCAAAATTTCTTCCTTATTTTCTCCTAAAGCTTTACCCCAAATCCCACTCGGAAATTGAGATATCTCCCAAAAAAGAATTCGGTATTACTGGATTCATTGCGTTGTATATTGGGTGCAAGGCTGGGATCCTCATTTCTGATTTTCACCAATTGATGCTCCCCCCAGTAAATAGGCAAAACAAACTCTAAAAAGATACGCTCATTGATGCTTCTCTGAATCATAGGAAGCAGGTAAATTCGATTGAAATAAGCAGTCTGGGCTCTGTCAAATACATTAGTTAGGTCTGGATCAAATGAATAGGAATAAACCGCAGATTCTATTCCCATGCCAAGATAGGCTCGTAAATATTCATTATTAGAGAAGAGAGATATGGGAAAGGCATATTCATAGGCTAAACTAAGGTTAAAGTTGTTATTATCGCCTATTCTACTCCACCCTCTACCAATGGACATATTTAAAACAGCTAACTGATGTAGGTGATTCTTAGCGGTACGAAACTGAATGGCAGGCTGCACTCCAAACAAGTTTAAGTCTGTACCAAAATTAAAAGAAGCTGAAAGTCCTCCTTGTAATTTCAGACTCAGGCCAGATTTTTTTTGAAGTTCCTGAGAAAAAAGGGAAGTAGAGAAAAGAAAAATAAGGGCAAAATAAAGTGTTTTTTTCATGGGATTTAGTGTTTTTGTTGGTCATGTTATTTAACTCATAGTAGCAGATTTGGTTTGTGAGGTTGCACATTACGCTTGCTAATAAAAGCCTAGCCGTAATATTCCTTCAATACATCTTCCGCAGGCTTACCTTGGGGCGTATATAGGTAAGCATACTGGCTATTTGCTTCGCCTCTGTTGCCCATATAGTCTCCGGTAGAAGGATTATCCCACCACCACCAATATACCCCATTCAGCCATTCGCGATCCGCGAAGGCCTCAAAAAAAGCCCGATAATAGTTCTCCTGCTCCTTTTCACTGATATCAACATCATCCGGATACGAATAAGGCGCTTTGGAAGAACCTTTATAACTGCAGGTACCCAATTCGGTAAACAGGACCGGAAGATCCAGTTTCTTCTTTTCGAGCCATTTTTCAATTTCAGTAATCTGGGGCTTCCATCCTGCTACAATTTCAGCTACACTTGCTTCCATTTTATTGGCAACAGGGAAATAGGCATCTATCCCGATATAATCCAGCATCTTCCAAAAGTCGACTTCTTTATACGAAGTATCTCCTTCAAAATTCGAAGAAAAAGTCAGAGGCCCCTGATAAAACATTTTCACAGTCGCAATCACATCTACCCAATACAATTGCCGCTTTTTATTTCCCAATACATTTTCAACCCCTACACTAAAAAGAGCCACCTCCATTTCTTTTGCCATACGAGCGTAGTGGCTGATAAACTTCTCATAGCTTTTAAACCACTTGAGGGTATTACTGGGGTCAAAGTGTCCTCGCCATTCTTCATGATTCTCTGAGTCCACAAAAGGTTTTAATAAAACCTCCATGCCCAGTTCATGGATATAGGCAATTAAATCCTTGAGTTGTCGGTCATCCGGCGTTTTATGTGGATGGGGATAAATTTCAGTCGCAAATTTATCTGCCTGCCACCAGCCGGGCGCCAACGCAACATAATTACAAGCGGTCGTAGCGAGGCGATCCAAAGCTGCTTTAAACTCAGGATGGGAGATATCCGACCAAAAGAGGGCATAGGTCATCCCCTTTTTGAAGGACTGCTTTTCATAAATGGCCATAACTCAAATTCGGAAATACTTTCGATTTCTTCAATTTTGTCAAAATGATGCTGTATTTTTGCGGGGCAAAAAAATAACACCTATGGCAGATTACAAACTTCCCATCATGATTCTTGGTACCGGTGCTGAGGCCCGTATCGCACTGGACATTGCCAATGCCCACGATATTCTGGTTTATGGATTTATTACCTCTGAAGAATCTGAATTAAGGAAAGAGATGAATGATATCCTGGTAGTGGCAGAATTGGGTAGTGAGGATGGTGATACGCTGCTTAAGGATGAAAACATCAAAATGGTTCTCGCGGAAGCCGATTTGGAGCAACGTGAACTCCTAAGTGAGCAATTAGCTACTCATTCCTCAGAGGTTATCAACCTCATTCATCCACTATCGCGCATTTCCCCCTTTTCTCAATTAGGGAAAGGTAACGTCGTCAATGCTGGTACTATGATTATGCCAAATGCTGAAATTGGCGATTTCAACTGGATTGGGTGCCATGCATCAATAGGAGCTGATGCGGTAATCGGGGACTACTGCAACATCATGGACGGTGCTAGAATTGGCGAAGGGGTTATCATTGAAAGACAGGTATACATAAGTGCTGGAGCCATCATCCAAAAAGGCGTACGGATAGGGGAGAAGGTTATGATTGCTCCCGGAGCTGTAGTTATGACAGATATTCCTGATGGATCTACAGCCTTCGGAAACCCTGCTCAGGTAAGTAAGTAATTTTAAGGAACGACATTAAAGCTTTTGACCAATTGCTGGAAGTCCGGCTTTGATGCTTCAAAATCTCCTTCACTCAGGCTTGTAAGATTCATTCCAATGATATATTCATCGTTGTAATCGAAATAGGCATAGCCCATTCTTTTTGCTGCCCTTCCATCAGCCGTTTTGGGTGTGCGGTATTCCCGACAAACGGCTTTCTTGCCAGATTGGGTATCCAGATTGTAAAAGTCATTTATCACCTCACCTTTTACCCCTTCAGTAAGAAATCTTGAATCCAACCACATATATACGGAATCAATCGTCCCACAAAAGGGTAAACTTTTGGCGATGTATTGCACCATGATATAGGGATTCTCCAACTTAGCTTCCCTTCCACTTCTAATATAGGTTACGAACTGCCCATTGAATTCTGAATAAGCTTCTGGATTGATCCAGGGAGTATCAGTATTGTTCAGGGGAATGAGAATATTGGGATGTTCGAGGGTAAATTTCATAGTGTAAGCTTCAAAGCGAAGCTTATTGACAGCATCAACATAAACAAAGGGAAACATACTATCATCCCCCAGTAAACCTCCTATATTCTGAATCGTCGTTGCAGCTGCCAGCTCTTCAGCTTCCGGTGTAGTAGCTGGTGTTTGAGCTTGCTGTGAATTATCTGAAGTTGCGGGAGTTTTACATGCGATCAGACTGCTTATCGCAAAGAGGATCAGTAATATATTTCTCATAGATGCAAGTTAAGGATAAATGGGGAGAATGATGTTAACGTGTTGGCGTGTTGGCGTTTATCTTCGATAGAACGCCAATACCCCAACATTCTAAGACCCCAACACGTTTCCCAATACCCGCTTCACCGATCCTACATAGCTGCCGCCAAACAAATTTACATGAACTAAAAGGGGATAGAGATTGTAGACATCGAATCGATCTCCGAAGCCTTCCTCCAACGGATATAACTCATGATAGGCTTCGTAAAATTTTAAGGGCTGAGAATCGAAGAGGGTCATGAAAGCGAGTTCCATTTCCCGATGGCCATAATAAACGGCCGGATCGATGATACAGACTTGTCCTTTTTCGTCAGCCAGTATATTTCCACCCCACAAATCCCCATGTAAAAGGGAAGGGGATTCTTGAGGAAAGAGACTAGGGAGGTTTTGGTAAAGCTGTTCGAAGTCGTCTCTAATGCTTTCGGATAATTGGCCCTTGCTGATCGCTTGTTTTAACATAGGTTCTATCCTTTCCTCAATAAAAAAATCAATCCAATTATCTCTTGGCTGATTTGACTGAGGAAGTGCTCCGATAAAATTGTCGTGATCTAATCCAAAATTGTCCTGGCTATTGAGATGAAGCAATGCTAGTTTTTGCCCAAAATCCTCCCAGTAGTCCGATGATTTAGGGCGGGATTGGATAAACTCCATCAGGAGATAAGCATGGCTTTCACTTTCGCCAGCACCTATCAAACGAGGGGTACGAATACTTCCCGCATCAGCCAGAATCCCGATTCCTTTTTCCTCTGCCTGAAAACTATGTAAGGCTGAGCGATGATTGTATTTGAGAAAATAGCTTCCACGATCTGTAATGAGTTCCTGGGCATTATGGATACACCCCCCACCTATCGCCTGGGAAGACTGGATCCGAAATCCCTGTGTTTTTTCCAGACTCGATTGTAATTTCTGAGGAATGGACATAGTGAATTTGATTGATTAGCAAAATTAGCGTTTCCACGCACTTACTCAATGCCTGCCTGCGAATTCTCGAAAGCCTATATAAAGATGGGCCCACTCCCGGATATTTGAGTCATCAATCATTCAAATATCAGCTACAATGAAAACTCTAAGAACCAGCTTTAGCATCGTACTTCTGATCCTGACTTTTGGATACACTTTTGCTCAACCTTATTTCAATCCGGGTAGCACTTGTTTGGTCAGTACGAAGAACCTAAATGTCCGTCAATCTCCAGAGATAGGTGCTGAAGTAATCGATCAGTTAAGCTTTGGCCAGGAAGTAATTATCACAGCTATGGCTGATTCCTTCTTAAGCAGTAATGGAAGAACGTACCCATTTGTAGAGGTGATGTATCAAATAAATGGAGAGGAAAGAAATGGGTATATCTGGTCAGGTTTATTGGCCTCCGCTTATAGTTATGCAGGAAATACGCTTTACCTGCTCAAGCATAGCAAGGGGGGAGATATAGAGACCCCTAAAGCCCGTTTTGTTTTGTATAAAATGGAAGAAGAACAAGAAGAAGAGATTGCTCAAATTGATTATTTGCACCTCGAATTGGAATTACTGGAATTCATTTCTTTATCTGTAACAGCAATTGAAGGATTTGAAAATGTGGAGAATCTTATCCGAATCAATATCAGCCATTTGGCTTGTTGCAGTTCTAATGATGAATTGAATTTCCTGGAAAGTGATTCAGATAGCTTGAGTCAGCTCCCGACTATCAGCAATGTATTTTGTGATGGGGAATTGCCTCGTCATGAATATCAATTTCCTCTGGATGAAGTAGGCCACAGATCACGAATTATCCATACGGAAACCGAATACGACCTGGAGGGAAATATCCTTCGCAGGGAGCAAGTCCAAAGCATTGCATGGAATGGAAAACAATTGAGTCCTTACAAAAATTAGTTTTTAGCAAGCTTTCCACGACTTTTCCACAAGATTATCCACAAGTTTGGTCCAAATTCAAAAATCACACCATCCTTATTGAGCTTTTATTAGCTTTACAGCAACAACAAAACTATGTCTCCAAGTAAAACTTCTCTTGCTCTGATATTCGGCGGCCAATCCCCCGAACACGAAGTATCTATCCGTTCTGCTCGCAACATTTTCGACGCTATTCCCACAGAAAAATACGAAATCGTATTGATTGGGGTCGATAAGGAGGGAGTCTGGAAGCACATAGGAGAAGGAGAACTTCGCAAGGAGAATCTGAATTTGAAGACCGCTGGTAAAGCACTAGCAGTAGTTCCGGGTGCAAAGGAAAATCAGATTGTGTACTTATCCACAACTGAAGGCAGTTTTCCACAAGTGAATGTAGTCTTTCCAATCACTCATGGCCCATATGGAGAAGATGGGACTTTACAAGGGATTTTGATGCATTTGGGATTACCATTTGTTGGACCGGGTGTACTTGGCTCTTCTGCGGCCATGGACAAAGATGTTTGCAAAAGATTATTAAGAGATGCCGATTTGAAAGTAGCTGAATATGTTTGCTTTCAATACTATGAAAAAGACGCCATCGATTACATCGGTGTAGTCAATAAGTTGGGCCTTCCCCTCTTCATTAAGCCTGCCAATATGGGTTCATCTGTTGGGGTAAAGAAAGTTGAAAGCAAAACAGAATTTGATGCTGCTATTCAGGAGGCTTTCCGCTATGACCATAAAGTGATCGTTGAAGAAGCCATAGTAGGGAGAGAACTAGAATGTGCAGTGATGGGAAATGCGGTAGTCGAAACCTCTCATGTGGGTGAAGTGGCTGTTGATCCGGAAGCGGCAGGACTTTATGATTATGAGAGTAAATACGTTTCTGCAACTGCAGCAAAGACACTCATTCCTGCTCCCGATATTGATGATCAGACCCTGGCCAAACTTTTATTGGTTGCTAAGAACTCCTATCGAGTAGTCGGCTGTGAAGGCATGACACGTGTCGATATGTTTCTGACAGAAGAAGGACATGTCTACGTCAACGAACTCAATACCCTTCCGGGCTTTACCAGCATCAGCATGTATCCTAAACTCTGGGAGCATGCGGGAACCTCTTATTCTGATCTGATCGACCACCTTATAGAATTGGCTTTGGAAAGAGGAGAGCGAGATAAAAAGCTGGAGAAAAGCCTTTCTTAACATTTTATCAAAACAAGCTGACATCCCGGAATCTATCAGATGTCCGAGACCTCTAGCTTCCTCCCATTTGCGAGAGATCCCGGCTCTTGCATTAAGGCCGGGATGACAGCCCTGACAGGGTCATCCTTGAGGCTCAGATGCGTTTTGACTGTAAGCCGAAAGATCTTGTATATAGGCTCTACGGAACGACAGATTTCTCAGCCCATCAAGCCCCCTCACATACCAACTTCAAAATGACAAAATGAATGAAAAGCATTTTCACCCATTTCCCCTCAGGAGTCCCATATTTTTTGTAATTTCACCTTATGGAATATCCTTCAAAAGCGATTGAAGAAGCTGTTAATGAATTGGCCAGCCTTCCGGGCGTGGGAAGGAAAACGGCATTGAGATTAGCCTTGCACATCCTCAAGCAATCAGAAAACGATGCCGAACGCCTCGGAGGCTCAATTATAAACCTTCGCAAGAACATTAGATACTGCGAAAGATGTCATAACATTTCGGACGATCCTTTATGTAGAGTCTGCAAAAATCCCCGCCGCAATAAGCATTTGCTTTGTGTAGTGGAAGATTCCAAGGACGTGATCGCTTTGGAGAGTACTCACCAGTTTCAGGGGGTCTATCATGTCCTGGGTGGCTTGATAAATCCACTGGCAGGTGTGGGTCCTTCTATGTTGAATATAGATTCTCTCGTGTCCCGCATCAATAAAGGAGAAATTAAAGAAGTCATTCTGGCCTTTAGTGCAAACATAGAAGGAGATACCACCGCTTTCTATATCCAGAAAAAACTGGCCAAAAGCGGAGTCAAAATTTCCAGTATTGCTCGAGGTATTCCCGTCGGAACGGATCTTGAATTTACCGACGAAGTTACCCTGGCAAGATCACTCATGAATCGAACCTTGCTTGCGGTGCCTGGAGCTGAATAGGAATGTTCAATCTCTCTGTCATTATTGTCAATTACAATGTGAAGCACTTCCTTGAGCAGTGCCTGCATTCGGTATTGAAAGCCAGTTCAAAGCTTTCAGTGGAAATATTTGTGGTAGACAATAATTCCGTTGATGGAAGTCAGCAAATGCTCAAAGAGAAATTTGACGATCAAATCACCCTGATCGAGAATACCGACAATCCCGGCTTTTCCAAAGCCAATAACCAGGCCATTAAACGGGCGAAAGGGGAGTACGTGCTACTTCTCAATCCTGATACCATCGTCGAAGAAGAAACTTTTCTCAAATGCAAAGACTTCATGGATCAACATCCAGAAGGGGGAGCACTAGGGGTAAAAATGATCGATGGTCAGGGGAAATTTCTGCCGGAATCAAAAAGAGCTCTTCCCACACCCTGGGTTTCTTTCTACAAAATATTTGGGCTTTCCAGCCTTTTCCCCCGACATAAAAAGTTTGCTAAATACCATCTAGGCTATCTGGATAAGGATGAAAATCACGAAATCGAAATACTTTCCGGCGCATTTATGTGGATGCGTAAATCTGCCCTGGATAAAATCGGCTATCTGGACGAGAGTTTCTTTATGTATGGTGAGGACATCGATCTTTCCTATCGGTTTATTCTGGAAGGCTTTAAAAACTATTATCTCTCGGATACACAAATCGTCCATTACAAAGGAGAGAGTACTAAGAAAGGAAGCCTTAACTATGTACGGGTCTTTTATCAGGCCATGATCATATTTGCGAAGAAGCATTTTGGGGGAAGCCAAAAACGTCTCTTCATAAGTTCTATTAAAGTAGCCGTTTATCTCCGCGCCCTAATGGCCGTGATGTACAGGCTTTACCAGCGATTAGCCTTCCCATTGCTGGAAGGAGTTATGATTTATGGGGCCATGTTTGGCGTCAAGTCTTATTGGGAGCATTATGTAAAATTTTTGGAGGGAGGTAAAGAGTACTATCCTGAGATTTTTTCTACTCTCTACATGCCCATCTATACCCTGGTATTTATCAGTTTTCTGTGGATAGCAGGGGCTTATAGAAAACCCTTTAAAATCAAGCCGCTTATCATGGGTCCATTCTGGGGTTTCATTGCGATAGCTACGGCGACCTATATGTTTTCGGGTATCCTGAATTTCTCCAGAGCTATCGTGGGTTTATCTTCCATTTTTGCCATGCTCATTGCCATCGGCAATAGAGGGCTTATCAATATGCGGGAGAAAGGGAGTTTCTTTTTCACCGAAAGCAAGCAAAAACGGATATTGATTGCTGGGAAAAAAGGTGGAATCGCACGGGTTTCTTCTCTGATTAAGGGTGAGCTGGATTATCCCGTTGAAATAGTAGGAGCGGTTTCAGAAAAATATCAGCCAGATCCAGAAACCGAACTATTGGGCAGTTTTCACCAGCTAAAGGAAATCTTACGTTTCTACCAGATTGATGAAGTGATTTTTTGCAATGAAGATATGCCCACCCAACAAATCCTCGATCTTATGGGGGAAATACAGGAAGCAGAAGTGGAGTATAAAATTGTGCCGCCACAAGCAGATTATATCGTCGGTCCACAGGTGATTCTGAATAGCCGATATAGTGAACAGATTCATTACCGCCTTCAGGATCGAGAGGAGAAAGTACGCAAAAGAGCATTTGATTTGGCTGCTAGTAGCCTGCTGATGTTGAGTTTCCCTTTGCTTTTCTGGTTATATGAAAAACCTGCGCAGGTAATCCGAAAACTCTGGGATGTCATTGCTCATAAAAAACATATCGTAGGATACATTCATCCTGAAGATTCTGAGCTCCCAAAAATTAAACCTGGCCTACTAAATATGCTGGATCGGGTAAAGCCAATTTCAGATACAGGCCCCATGAATACCCATGGACTGGATAAATATTATGCTCAATCTTATAGCTGGGGAATGGACCTAGCTATCCTCTTAAAATCCTGGAGAAAAATAGGAACCTCCCTTTGAGGATGCTTTTTCTACTATAATTCTGGCTTTTTACTCTGCAAGCGACATATTATCTTTCCGTATTCTCTTTATTTTTGCTGTCCATGAGTAGATTTTTACCCCCATCCTTTCCATTCTTTACAAAAATCCTGTTACAGTTTATGATACTGTACCTGATCATGGTATCCTTCTTTCCGATAAAGAGTTTTTCGCAAGAAGACTGTCGCCTGAAAAAGGAAAATATCAAACCTTTGATTGAACGCTTCAATCCTTATTTCTCAAATCATACCTACAAAGCCAGCAAGCATACAGAATTGGCCAGAATGGGTAAATACCGTTTACTGGTCATCAAACAAAGCGGCTGTAAAAGACATCACATCAATTTCAATCTTCTGCTCGATTCAGATGTTGTCATGGACGAGCCTGATTTTTGGATCGCAGAGGCAAAATCCATGTTGCATAAGGTATTTCATAAGGATCCCAATTACAAACGATTAGGACCCGAATTTGATCGTTTGTTTGAGGAGAAATTTAAGCTATATGGTATGAGGCGGAAATTTAATTTCCCTATTGGCACCCGAAATTTCATTTGCCAAATAGTCAATGATCCCGAAAATGGAGGACAAATCGCCATTGAAATGGTCAGCTATATTTTTAAGGAGAGGGTTGATGTAAAGAGGAAAGGGATATCTCTGAAAGACGATGATGGATGGAAGGCATCTGATGGAAATCCATGACGCACTTGATAAATTATTTTACACAGTAGGTATTTATGGGTAAAGAAACACTTGATAATGTGTTTTATTTACGAGGGCTTTAGACAATTGTGAGTAGCTTATGTTAAAAAAGGCAATCCTAGGGGGCATATTCCTACTACTACTGGTATCTGGTAGCCTGGCGCAGAATATTTACCTGAGCTTACAAGATCAGGTGGACCTGGGCTATGTAGAAAAAGCAGTAGTGATTGGCCTTGGAGAGGAGGGGAAAAAATTGTTTGAGAAAGAAAGTGATAAGAAGGGTCGCATTTACCTGGAGCCTTCCTGGATAGAGCATACAAAAAAATTAAGAATCAGCCATCCCGGCTATAAGGAATTAGAGATTGCTTTCGATGAAGTAAAAACTCTCCTGTTCCGCATTTATTTGGAAAGTAAGACCTTCAATTTCAATGAGATCGTATTTACGGCAAATAAATACCAGGAGAATAAAGAAGACATTCCCTATCAAATTGATGTTGTAAAAGCCCAGGACATTCAATTCAACAATCCTCAGACATCTGCCGATCTTTTATTGCAAAAGGGGAGTGTTTTTGTGCAAAAGAGTCAGATGGGAGGTGGCAGTCCTAATCTTAGAGGTTTTGAAGCAAATAAAGTACTACTGGTTATAGATGGTATTCGGATGAACAATGCCATTTACCGGAGTGGGCATCTACAAAACGTAATCACCATTGATCCCTCAATTATCGACCGGACAGAGATTATGTTTGGCCCAAGCTCAGTCATGTATGGAAGTGATGCCCTTGGAGGAGTTATGCATTTTTATACTAAAAATCCGGAATTAAGTAGCAATGGAAGTCCATTGGTAAAAGCTAATTTCTCCAGCCGCTATTCTTCCGCCAATCAGGAAAAATATCTACACGCTGATCTTAGTTATGGTAGGCAAAACTGGGGTTCTCTTACTAGTGTGTCTGCCGTTGACTATGGGGACTTACGTGTGGGGAATAATAGAAGGAATGAATATCCCAATTTCGGGAAAAGAGATTGGTATGTGGATAGGATAGGAGGTAGGGATTCTCTGATCAGCAATGAAGATCCCAATGTCATGCAAAATACAGGCTATAGTCAGCTCGATATTTTACAAAAATTCTTTTTCCTGCCTTCCAGTAATGTTTCCCACACGCTCAATTTTCAATATTCTACTTCTACTGATGTCCCTCGTTTTGACCGACTCACCCAATGGGTAAATGGAGCTCCCCGTTTTGCAGAATGGCACTACGGTCCTCAGAAAAGGTTATTGACTTCTTATCAGTTGAAGCACTCTGCCCAAACTAAATATTATGATCAATTAAGTTTGATCGCTGGCTATCAGGACATAGAGGAAAGTCGAATCAATCGGAACTTTCAAAGCGACTTCCGAAACAACCGAATAGAAGAGGTAAAAGTATTCAGCCTGAATGTAGATGCGAATAAGGTCGTGAGGCAAGACCACGAACTTGCCTATGGACTTGAAGCAGTGATCAATGATGTTTCCTCTACCGCTTTCCAGGAAAATATCTTAAATGGGGAAACTGCGGCCTTGGATACTCGCTATCCGGATGGGGGAAGCATGATGAACACCTTTGCCGCTTATTTTACGCATAGATGGGAGGTAAATAATAAACTAACACTCACTAATGGTGTCAGGGCTACAGCTGTTTCTCTCAGTTCACGATTTGAGGACAAAAGCTTTTTTCCCTTCCCTTTTTCCGAAATACGCAATAATAATCAGGCACTTAGTGGAAATCTGGCAGCTGTATACCAGCCTGGAAATGGTTGGAGAATCTCCGCCTTAGCCGCAACAGGCTTCCGGGCGCCTAATCTGGACGATGTAGCAAAAGTCTTTGATTCTCAACCTGGAAATGTAGTCGTTCCCAATCCTACTCTCAATCCTGAATATAGCTACAATGGGGAATTGAGTTTGAGTAAGACTTTTGGAGATATTCTTCGCATAGAACTGACGGGCTTTTACACATGGTACACCAATGCCATTGTCATTAGGAATTTTAATTTAAATGGTGAGCAGTTTGTTTTGTATGAAGATTCGCTGAGTAGGGTGCAAGCGAATGTAAATGCAAAGGCCGCATTTATCACGGGTATTAATAACAATATATACCTCGATCTGGGTGAATTTTCTTTTTCCAATAGCCTCACCTATACATATGGACAGGAAACGGAAACAGGGGTACCCATGGATCACATCCCTCCCTTCTTTGGAAAGACAGAATTCAACTATAAAACAAAAAGATTTCAGGCATCTTTTTATAGCTTTTACAATGGTTGGAAGCGTCCGGATAGATATAGTCCCCGGGATGAGAATAATTCTGAGTTTGCAACCGAAGAAGGTTGGCCAGCCTGGATGACCTTAAACCTTAAAGCTTCGTATGCCTTGAACCCCAAGCTTAAGCTTCAGCTAGGAATAGAAAATCTGCTGGACACGCATTATCGACCTTTCTCCTCCCGTATCTCTGCGCCGGGTCGAAATATCATCCTGACATTAAGAGCTAACTTGTAACAAAAAAAAGCCGAGGCCTAAGCCTCGGCTTTTCATTTAGTATCCATTAAAGACTACTCAACGAGCAGTTTCTTGATGGTTCTCATATCTCCCTGTCTGATAGAGATATTGTAAATACCGGCTGGGAGGCTACTGATATCGATCTTGCGAGAGGACTGATTAGCAAAAGGTCTCATTTCAAAACTCTTAACCATCTGTCCGATAGTATTTCTAAACTCAACTTGAAGCAATTCTGTGCTTGTACCGAAGTATTCCAGGCTTACTTGTTCCTGAGCAGGATTTGGATAGAGTCGGATTTCTACTTCGTTAGGGAGTTCGCGGGTTGAACTAGCGATATCTTTACTTAATATTGTTACAAGAGCCGGAATTTCTGCACAGAAAGCATCTCCCTCATCCGAAGATAAGCATACTGAATTCGAAGCTAATAGCTCTTCCTGAATCACAACATCATCTATGAACCAACCTGTTTCAAAGGTATTGTTGTCAGAAGCAAAGCGAAAGGTTACCAGAGAGGGCTCACCTGCAAAATCGCTAAGGTCGATTTTCGTTTGGATCCATCCATCCGAATTTCCACCGAATGCAAGCCTTTCTCCCAATGGGTTATTTGACCCAATTCCGCTGTTATAAGGGTTTTGAAGCATTCTACTTCCTAAGTCTATTGTCTGTCCTCCAGAGAATATTTCAATAACCCCTCCATCCCAACTTGCCTCGGTATCATAATTATGCCAGAAAGATAAAATCGTATTAGCTGTAGGCCTGAATGCTGGAGTTTTCAACGTTTGATCATTATCTTCTCCAAGATTAGGTACAAACCAAGAAATATTGGGAGAGAAAGATCTCACATTAGTTGTATCCCATGCTCCTGTACCAACAATAGAGTTGGTACGCCAGCTAGAAACATCTCCTTCAAAGTTATCACTAAGGAGTGGATCTCCAACGGCAAGGTTTGAAACTGCAATTGCCTGAAAACTGAAACTTGTATCCTGTCCTGGAACAAGAGTTCCCAGATTAAAGGCTAATTCCCTCCCACTTAGGCTAAATACTACCGTTGCAGAATTATTTACATAGGAGAATTCAGAGGCAAGAGTATCCCTCAAGGTAACATTATTCATAGACGAAGCTTTTTGGTTTCTAACAAAAAAAGTGAAAGTCAGGGTATCTCCATTTTCAACCACATTTTTGTTTACATTTTTGGTGATTAACACCTCTTTAAAGATATCTGGAAGATCAAAAGCTTCCTCCCCATCAGACCTGGAGGTTGGGGAACCTTGATCAGCACTAGCCCCTAAACCTCTTCTGGAAAATACTTCCCAGATTAATCTTTGATTTGCCCCACCATAATTGATACTATCAGCCAGTAGAATTGCATTCCGAATATCTACAAAGCCCGGAGAACACGGTTGTAACTTCATCCCATCCATCACTAATTGCATTGCCATATTATTACCTCCGGTACCATAATAAATATCCGCATCATAGCCATGCTCATCTGTCATAGCCCAATACAAATCCCATAACATTGCACACATAACAGAACCTACGCCATGAGGGATTGAAAGAGTTTTTATATCATCATAAGTATATGGACTGATATTCATATCTGTACTATAAGGATAGGTTCGTATACCTCCTCCACTTGTCGGCTGACCTATTGCATAAGTACCAACTCCTTTTGAAAGACTTCCCACATCTCCAGGTTTTACCTGCATTACAAGCGCAAACCAATCACTCCATCCTTCCCCTGGTTGTTCTAGATTATTTAAACAACCTGCTGCTCCCGGCCCTCCAGTCAATCTATTGGAAATCCCATGTCCATACTCATGGGCAATAATTCCATTGTCTAAGTCTGAATCTCTATCCGTCGGATTGAAACCAGGCATTGTAGAGTCTCCAACGGTAGCGATCACCCCATTTCCAATCTCTGATCGAATTCTATTTCCATCTGCTTGACTTATCATTATCACAGGGATATCTACTTGAGCCCCATCAACTCCTGGAGCCATAGTAAGTAATCCTGTGGTATTATTGATAACAACAACAGCTGTGGCTCCTGCATTTTCTGCTCTAAGTGCTTTACTGCCAAACTCACAATTACCTCTATCAATCAAAGCAATATTTCCATCAAGTTGAGCAGCATTCGTTAAAGAATCACAACCTTCGTTATTCCCTGTTCCATCTTCTACAAAGACCAAGTTGCCTGTAATAGGGCTAGTTGTTGGGATCTCCCCTCCAAAGTTTGCTCTGCTAACTTGATAAGATCCAGCAATATTTTGAGGGCTATTTATTGTAAAATCAACCGGAGGAGAAGTAAAAATAAACATCTGCATTGTGGGATTAAACCCATCTGGAGGGGTACCAAAATTTGCATTATTAAAACCCGATCCATCTTGTGCGTCAGCTCTCACAGCATCATCCCCCATTCCTCCTCTGCCATAAATATTTTCCTGAAAGTTTCCACTAACTTCATCAAAACCATAGTTATACCACACATCATGCATGATATTATTCATATAGAATAGGTTTGTAATGACAATATCTTCATTTGGGATTGGCCCTAAGGTTGAGTTATAAAAAAAATTAAAATCAAGACTTGGGCCTCCATCTGGACTGTAACCAGGTACACTATCATCATTTCCATCTCTATCTTCAAGTGCCCTTACATTATTTCCACGAGTAATAGTATACTCTGGACCCGGGACCCCATCTGTATCATGCCATCCAAATGGGGAAGCAGTAGAATCCGAAGGATCCTGAATCAACACATAAGGACCATGGTTGGGACTTTCCGTAGGTATGGCCAAAACTCGGTACTGCCCTGTCATCATATTGGCTTCTTCCAATGAGTTTGCTCTCGGAGCATACATAAAACTCTCCTCAAAGAAGTTCATATGAGGATCTGCATCCATCTGTCCGTAATCATGGCTATGATTATGAACATGATTTGCTCCGAAGCTACATTCAACTACCCAGTCCTCTTCAAAAATCAACTCTCCTGTATTGGCGTCAATGATAGAGTTGTAGTAATGAGGTCCATCTGTACTTTGAACCTGTAAATTCCAGCCCAGCTTCAATCCTCCTTTTTGATCTGCAAAATAAACCAACTTAAAAGGAATCGGCTCATATGCAATTTGGTTGCTTCCTAGCATTCCACTTTGATCAATTCCTTTCGCAATACTCAACATGTCGATCTCTTCTGGCGGATTCCATCCATGAGAGATACTTAAACGCTGTAAAGCTTCTCCGGGAGTTAGAGAAGGAGAACTTCCCAGTTTCTTTTGCCCAAGGCCTTTAACCATTTTTTCATGGCTGGCAATCATCTTACCCTTCCACACGTGAATAGAGGCATTACTATTTACAATGGCTATCCCCTTATGAGATTGTTGAAGGTAAATATGTCGTACGGCATTATGCTTCGTCACATAATCGTCCGTCACTTTGAGTTCCTGTAAGTCAGCTTGGGAAAATCCCTGATTGACACTCCAGTTTTTAAAGTCCTGCAAAACAGAACCTATGGGCTTATTTTGCCCGAATACATTGCTGCCCAGTACTACGCATAATAGCAGTACCAGGGAGAGTTTAACTTTCGTCATGATCTTTAGGGTCTTGATAGTTAGTCGTACGGATATAATCGAGTGTACCTGAATCCCCAAGAATTCAGATAGGTTAGGATAAAAACAGATAGCAAAATACTATGCTAAATCCATTTTCTAAAATTGAATTAAGATAATTCGGGCAAGCGTCACTTGCTCGACATATATCTATTTAGTGGCCAGACAGATAGCCCATTTGCAAAATGCGAAGCACGTAAATAAGGCGTCATAAATTGTAATAGTATTGATTCGTATCTTTGTAAAAGGAATTTATTCCGACAATCTTTTATCTATGAAATTGAAGACAATAATTATAAGTCACTGGGTTCTGTTAATGTTCTTGTTTCTCTTTGTTTCCTGCAATGGACAAACAGAAAAAGCCATTGAGAATTCACATACCTATACTAATAGACTAGTAAATAGCGCTAGTCCCTACCTTCTTCAACATGCCCATAATCCTGTAGATTGGTTCCCCTGGGGAGAGGAGGCTTTGAAAAAAGCAAAAGAGGAAGATAAGCTCCTGATTATCAGTGTTGGTTATGCAGCCTGCCATTGGTGCCACGTGATGGAACATGAATCTTTCGAAGACACTACGGTAGCCAATCTGATGAATGAACACTTCATCTCCATCAAAGTGGACCGAGAAGAAAGGCCGGACATTGACCAGATTTATATGAATGCTGCCTACATGACCGTAGGCAAAGGAGGCTGGCCACTTAATGCCATTGCCCTCCCAGATGGAAGGCCTTTATTCGCAGCTACCTATTTCCCCAAAAAGGATTGGCTGAGAATGCTCAATTTTTTCATCAAGAAAAAAGCAGAAGCCCCGGATGAACTCCTGGATGCGGCTAGCAAAATGACCGAGGGAATGCAGCAATTCGATCTGGCAAAACTTGAGCTAAACAAGAATGATTGGGAACCTGCCATCATGAATGCGGTTATGGATGAGTTGCTTTCGAAAATGGATATGAGAAAAGGAGGATTAAAAGAAGCTCCCAAATTTCCTATGCCAAGCATCCATCGCTATTTGCTGCGAGACTTTTACCTAAACGAAAAGGAAGAATCTCTGGAAGCACTCAAAGTAAGTTTGAAGGAGATGGCTTATGGAGGTATTTACGATCACCTCAGAGGTGGCTTTGCCCGCTATTCAACAGATGCCATTTGGAAGGTGCCACATTTCGAAAAAATGCTCTATGACAATGGCCAATTAGTCAGTCTATATTCAGAAGCTTATCAATTGAGCAAAGATCCTTTGTACAAAAAAGTGGTCTATGAAACTATCGATTTTGTAGAAGCGGAATTAGGGGATGAATCGGGAGGATTTTACTCTTCTTTGGATGCAGATAGTGAGGGAGAGGAAGGAAAATTCTATGTTTGGTCAGAAGCAGAAATTGATGAAATCCTGGGAGAGGATGCCAGCTATTTCAAAGCTTTGTACAATGTAAAAGCAAACGGAAATTGGGAAGAGAAAAATATTCTCTATATCACCAAACCACTCCCAGAGGTGGCAGCCTCCTTTTCTTTGGATGAATCGGAATTTGCAAATAAGATAGAAGCTTCAAAAAAGAAGCTATTAGCGGTTCGGAATAAGCGCGAAAGGCCGGGATTGGATAATAAAGTGTTGACCTCCTGGAATGCCCTCATGTTGATGGGATATGTAGATGCTTATCGGGTTTTTGGAGAACAACGATTTCTGGATAAAGCTTTGAAAAACGCTGCTTTCCTCAAAAAGAATATGATCAGAAAAGATGGGGGATTGAATCGCTCCTATAAAGATGGAAAATCATCAATCAATGGATTTGCGGATGATTACAGTTTTCTCATCGAAGCTTTTGTAGCTATGTATCAAGCGACTTTTGATGAAAACTGGTTATTCGAGGCAGAGAAACTGATGGATTATAGCCTGGAGCATTTTTATGATGAAAAAACCGGCATGTTCTTCTACACCTCTGATTTGGATGAAAAACTGATTACCCGGACAAAGGAAGTTTCTGATGGATTCATTCCAGGTTCTAATTCTTCACTTGCCAAAGGATTATTCTACCTGGGAACCTATTTATATAAAGAGGAATACCTGGAGAAATCTCGTCAGATGCTCAGCAATATGGAGGAGCAGATGAAAAAGGAGCCTGCATTCCATTCCAATTGGGCGCATCTGCTGACTTATTTCACGCATCCTCCTTACGAGGTGGCTATAGTAGGAGAGGGCTGGGAAAATCTTCGTAAAGAAATGGATACAAACTTCCTTCCGAATGTGCTTTATCTTGGGGGAAATAATGAAGGAAAGCTTGAACTCCTCAAGTTTAAACTGGTTCCGGGTGAGACCTTTATCTATGTTTGTCAGGACAAAAGCTGTAAGTTCCCTGTGCAGGAATCAGGGGCTGCACGAAAGCTGATTGAGAAATAATTCGAAACCCTTTAGAATTAGCATCGTATTTGCATAAACAATTGAAAATATTTTCGAAGATTTCTTTGCATTTTTTCTGAAGGTTTTATTCCTTTGTGAACTCTTTGAAAAATACACTCCTCCTTAGCTCAGTTGGTTAGAGCGGTTGACTGTTAATCAATAGGTCCTTGGTTCGAGTCCAAGAGGGGGAGCAAAAAGCCATACGTCATTTAGCGTGTGGCTTTTTTTTGTTTCCAGACTTTATCAAAAAATCCCACTTCTTGGGACTACGGACTATATGAAACCATAAAACACAATATTCTATATCCAAATTCTCTATCCCCGAAATTCTGAACAGCATTTGTAGTACCTAACCTCAATTAAACTCTACATCAAAAGTACCATTGGTCACAACTTTAATATCATCTGGATTTGCAGAATTTCTCATTTTAAATGAAAAGTGTCCGGAAACTCGAGTTTCTGTCAGCTTTTCGATCGTAGCAGTACCTGCTTCCTCTTTCATCCCGGCAGTGATATACATAAGTTTAGCTTCTGTCTCGGACTCATAGGCAGCCTGACTAGTTTTACCCAGTATAAAGGTGCCAGGTCCTACACCCTCTGCATTGTATAGGGTCAAATCCATGCTGGTCCCATTGGCGGCAAATCCCCTGAGTTGAACAAACGTCCGATGATCTGTTATCGCGTCTACATTCAATCCGTTATGAGGATTTTGCCCATCATTGGTCCAGGATTTACCATCTAGCAAAAATTTTACAGTGCCTTTATCTTCCACTATCACTTTCTCGTCATCATAACTTTCTTCAGCATAGGAATCACTGGTTTTTGCCTCAGTCCCACAGGATATGGGAAGCATACAAACCGAACATATAATCGATAAGAAGAATAACTTTTTCATAATCACTAAATTAAGGGTTTGAAAAAGCGAGGCAGATATGTGAATAGCCTGTAATACTGGCCTATTATAAATTAAAGAAATAAAGACAAAATTCATATGGAATTACAAAAGACACATACTTACTACTTGCTCAGGTTAAGGTAAAGAATAGCCCATCTGATGTTACATTTTCTCTAAGCTGTGTCACTCAATAATGAGAACTTTCTCACACATACTACCATTACAAAACGACAGCTTATGAGAGTGTTATTACTTGGCCTATTGGTGATTGCCTGCCAATGGGTATTCGCGCAGGATTGCTTGGTCGGGTGGGATTATTATAGAAGTGTATCGGTAAATAATCCTGGCGCAAAGAGCCTCACTGATATCCAAATCCCCATAGACATTGACGCAAAAACTTTACTCACAGATGGAAAAATCCAAATCAATGGAGGAGACCTGAGAGTCCTGGACGAAAATTGCAATCCCCTCCCTTATTATCTAGGAATAAATCAAGCAGATAGTTCAGAAAAAGTCTGGGTCAAACTTGCTTCCCTTCCCGCCAATGATACCGTCAACCTACAGCTATACTATGGAAACTCTACCGCTACTTCTGAAATAGATGGGGATGCAACTTTTATTTTTTTTGATGACTTTTCTTCCGGCTCTGTAGATCCCGAAAAATGGGAAACCATCGGTGGCTTTGCGAAATCCGAAGTAAACAATGGCGTTTATGAATATGCCAGCGATGGGATGAACCCGGGTCCGCGATTCAAATTTGTCAGGACAAAAGTAATCTTTAGTGAAGAAGTTGAATTTGATTTTCGAGCAAAAGTCAGCAATTCCAATGGCTTTGGATTTAGCAGCGCTGATACCATATTGGATCGATTGATCTATCGTCAATCCGGTTTTGGGTTCGATACGCTTAATCAAGTCGCCTTCAATAAAGATACCGTCAATAATGGCTTTTCCATTAGCCAGAGCTATCCAATTATCCGCTTTCCAAGAGGTGAATACAGGGACGGAAATATCCGAGCAGGAGTGATAGAAAATATTTTCACCACCACGCGTTTCAATAATCTGGATGACATGAGCTTGGATTCCGATACGTTCCAAGTGATTCAGTCTCCTATGTCAGGTTTTCATTTCATCCTTTCCTCCTTTATAAATTCAACCGTTTTTCTTGATTACATTCGTGTAAGACAAATTCTGCCTGCTGAGGTGAATGTAACCCTTGGGGAAGAAGAGGAAAGTATTGCTAATTCTATCTCATTCCCGGGATCTAATCAGGTGATCGACATTTACCCAAATCCTGCTAAAAATGTGGTAAATCTACGAGGCATGGAAAGTGGAGCTTATCAAATCCGACTTATCAATGCTCAAGGCCAGGATATGTATCAGCAGAGTCACCAGATTAATCCAGGAGAAGAAATACAAATTAACCTAGATACTTTGCCAGATGGGATGTACTGGTTACTCATCCTGAATCAGAAGTCTGAGCGTATAGCTAGTCCGCTTGTGATCAGGAAGTGAATATAGGCCATGCCTACGGCGTCATTTCTAGCTCTGCCTATTGACCTCATTCCTTATTCAGCGTACTCAATTGACTAGAACAAAAAAACAAGAATAAAACCAGCCTTCAGAGGCTGGTTTTTCGTATAAAGAAATATCCTCGTCTGATTACAGCAATTGCTATATTAAAATATGGAAAACTCCATCACAGCAAAGGCTCTCAGACAGCAATCCCGAGAGATTCAATCCGATCAATTCAAACATAAAATTCGCATAGCCATTCTGGGCTATCGTTCCACTCAATTTCTTTCCAAATTCCTCAAACAGGCTGGAGCTATTCAGGGCCTTGAAATCGAGCTTTATGAAGGAGATTATTTACAGGTGGAAGTGGAAGTGATGAATCCTTCCTCCCAACTTCATGCCTTCAAGCCCGGCTTTATTTGGATAGTCAATTCCACTTCCTTTTTAGAAAAACGCTTTCAAAAAGCTCCGGAGAAAAAGTATTTTGGGAAAGTAATTTCCCAACAATATCAAAGACTAGCTGAGCAAGTTCAGACACACAGCTCCGCCCAGCTGATCCTCAATAATTTCATCGAAATCCCAGACGGCATATACGGACATTTCTCCAATAAGCATTCAGCCGCTTTCCTAAACCAATTGAGAAGAATAAATGTTTCCATGATGGATCTGGCAGAATCACATCAAGCAGTCCACATCTTCGATTTACTTTCAATTGTCCAGAATAAAGGTCTGGAAAATTTGTTGGATGCGGGCTTACATATAAATGCAGACATTCCCTTTAACATGGATTTCGAAGCAGAGATCGCCTGGCATTTCTCATCTTTCCTCACAGTATTTAAAGGAAAAATTAAAAAATGCCTGATCCTTGATTTAGACAATACGCTCTGGGGAGGTGTGATAGGGGACGATGGACTAGAAGGAATTCAAATCGGAAGCCTGGGCATAGGAAAGGCATTTACAGAACTTCAGCTTTGGGCCAAATCCTTGAAAGAGCGCGGTATTATCCTCGCCATTTGTAGCAAAAACACTGAAGCAATTGCCAAAGAAGTATTTGAAAAACATGAGGAAATGATTCTACGATTGGACGATATAGCAGTATTTGTTGCGAACTGGTCCAATAAAGCAGATAATATCCGCTACATTCAGCAAGTCCTGAACATTGGATTTGACTCTATGGTCTTCCTCGATGACAATCCAGCCGAAAGAGCCTTGATCCAAAAAGAATTGACCGATATAACTGTTCCTGAACTCCCTAAAGACCCTGCAGAATACCTTCCCTTTCTCCGAAAGCTCAGACTCTTTGAAACCCTTGCTGTTTCAAAGCTCGATAAAGATCGCACTCGGCAATATCAGGAAGAAACTCAAAGACGCTCGATGCAATCCTCCTATAGCAATATGGAAGACTACCTAAAGTCTCTCGAGATGAAAGGCGAAATCCTGCCTTTTCAGGACCATCATATTCCCCGTATCGCACAACTTAGCCAGCGATCTAATCAGTTTAATCTCCGCACCATACGCTATACGGAAAGTGAAATCAAAAGCATTCAGGAAAATCCTTTGTACCTAAGTTTTCAAGTGAGCCTGGAAGATACGTATGGAAAGTATGGATTGATTTCGATTCTTCTTCTTAAAAGAGAAAAAGAAGATCACTTATTCATTGAAAATTGGCTAATGAGTTGTCGGGTATTAAAGCGGGAGGTTGAAAAATATGTGCTCAATCATGTGGTGAAAAAGGCTAGAGAAATAGGAGTAAAAAAGATTATAGGAGAATATTTACCCACCGCAAAAAATAAAATAGTTGAGGATCACTTCACGGACTTGGGATTTAAACCCATGGAAGATAATCGATGGTATTTAGAAGTAGCGACCTATGAAGAAAAAGATCACTTCATCAATACTTCCTCCCTTTCATAGCCAAACTCCTCAAAGACAAATCCCATGAGTTCATTGATCTTAATTCTAATTTCCGGAGCTAAAGCATCATAGCTATTCTGACGATAAGAACTAATGGAATCCAGGTAATTACGAATTGCTACCTCATCCAATTCTTCACCCAAAAAGGCATAGATTTTTTTTAGACTTTTCATTGGAGCTTTCTTCAATTGTTCAAAGCCAAGCACCATCAAATTTTCTACTGGGATCAATGCTTTATCTCGTATCCAGGCCTTATGCACCTTCTCATACATATCCAGAACCAAGTGATCCCTATTACGTTTTAGTTCTTCTAATGACTGGAAATTGACCATTTGGAACCAGGAATCATACAAATGCAAAGTAGATCGTATGGTTTCGTAAGGATTTCGGTGAATATGGATAAAACGGGCATCCGGATAAAGCTTCAATAACATCGGAATTCTGGCAGTATGGGCTGGAGATTTTAGTACCAAAGACCTATGATCTCCTCTTAAGCTCTGAAATTTCTGGAGGAACCAACTGTACTTCTTTATCCATGTTTGTTTATCTCTTCCAGAAGCCTTTTCGAAGGATACGAAGCTTCGATATTTTTCTGCATTTCTGGGAAAATGGATCGCCAGATAAGAAGAAGGAGCCCCTAAGGAAGCCAGCGCAATTTCCTCTTCCTGTACACTCGCCATGACCATTTTCATTTGGTCCATCAGCCTTACTCCCGGCCCCATCTGATCGAGGATAGGAGCCAGCCATTTTTCCGCCATAAAGTTGTGAGGAAAAGCTGCTTGAAAAGTATTGGGGGAAAGGAAGCTTCCATCAATATTGAGGAGATTGTGCAAATGGGTCGTTCCACTTCTCCAATGACCCAAAATGTAGATAGGCTTTTTAATTTCTGCCTCATACTTTCTGAATCTTTCCGGCAATCCAATTAGGGTATTGAAACAAGCCATGAAAGCATGCAGACAAATATCAGGAATGGCTCCTATTCTAAATCGCAATCCCAGTTTCTCGAAAAGTCGAAAGAAGGTGAAGACATCTGCTCCGTATAAGAAAGAAATTTTCATAGGCTTTGTTTTGAAGTGCGAAAGGGTTCCATAATTTGGATCAGTTGACGGATATTAAGGTCCCCACCCGTATTGAGAGCCTGATTTACAAAAGAGCTTTGGGGTTCCAGTTGAAAATCAACTGCCAGTTCAGAAAGCATCGAAAGCAATTTGAGCGAATCTCCTCCCAGATTATGGAACTTTTCATTAGCATCCACAACTTCCGGTGAGCATTCCAAAATATCTATCCAGAGTTTTTTTAACTCTTCGAAATCAGCTCCGCTTATTTCAAAATAAGCCTCTTCTTTCTCCTCAGTCATCTGATCTTCCATCAAGGATTCAATTATTTCCCGTCTTATTTGTTGTCCGTCTAAATGAAGGGGGAAGCTACAGCAGATCAGGCATCTATTCTCTTGCAGAATGACATTGGCACAAAAAGGAGCCAATGGAATAAATACAGGTAGGGAGATCAGCTCAGAAGCCCTAAAATTCGGAGTGCTGTAATCAGCCAATTTTATACTTCCATTATCTGAGAGGATGCCGCTCATAGGAAAAGATTTGAAACTCTTCGCCCTTCGGATACCCATTTTCATCAAAGTCATTAGCATAAATCGAGGGATTACCATTCCTATTTTTTCCCATCGATCTGTTTTCAATTCTGCTTTCTCATTCAAGGCATACAAAAGTTTCGCCTGCACTTCCTGCCAGCTATTTTTCCTGGACACTGGAAGATAAATAGGCAAACTGAGATTGGAGACTACCTGTTTCACTCCTTGGTGTCTCCGCAAATCTACCGGTATCATCATGCGACTATCATCCCCAAACATACGCGCATACCAAACAGCCAGCTTTGCGAGTGGAGCTTCCAATTTTAGCGGAAGATCTATCAATTGAGTTTGGTAATCTATGGGGTTAGGCGAAAGAAAAAACCCCGGCCATTCGAACCGATAAGAAGCTTGCGATTTGACCGGTACAGAGAGCAGATGATCTCGGACATTTCCATCAGCATCAAAGCCTGAATAAATGCTGGGTTCGTCTTTTCGGAGAAGGGAAAAAAGTCCTGTTAGAATAATTTGAGCTCCTTTAGCATCAACCACACTATGGTGAATTCGAAACAAAAGACTGCTTTCTGCAAAAAGATGAAACTCCATTAAAGCCCCTTTTGCGTTGGGAAGTTTTCTACGAAAAAACTCCTGATTCAAATCCTCCCTTAGCTTTTCATCATGTACAATGACCTCCGGCAATTCTCCCTTAAAAGACCAATACATCCCCTTTGATTGAATTCTTAGCTGAGGGAGCTTTTGGGCCAGGATTGCGATCGCCTCCTCTAATTCCTTAGCTTGTATTTTACCTTTTCCTTTAACCAGAAATTGTAGACTAAAGGAAGGGCTTATCTCCTGACCCAGGGAATAAATATATTCATTGAAGGTCTTTTTACGACCTAAAGACTGATTAGGCATAGATAAATTCGCTTACTTCCTGGTTAAATCGCCGAGGTTCCTCAGCCATCAATAGATGACCGGCAGTCGGATAAAAATAGCTTCGTTCAGGTTGAAGTTTCTCTATCAAACGCTTCCCTCTTTTCAGGGGTAAAACCTGATTTTTCTCCCCCCAAAAAACCATAGTCCGAGGAAGCGCTGGTTCTTCTTGTTCAAAATGATCAAACTTATTGAAACTATAGAGTCCTTTGATAAGCATAATCCGGGACTGAGCTTGCATAGGATGGGAAATGCCGTTCAGGATGCGTTGAAAAATCTCATTTTGGTATTCCGGTTTTCCACCATAAAGTCTACGGACCACTTTTTTTCGGACAAAGGCAAATTTTGAAATGAGAAACATAAAGGCATACAACTTTTCATCAAAAGTATTTCCTTGTGGAGTAAACATATAGGGATGAAAATATTGCATCATCGAAGCCCCTCCGCAAATATTACAGAGTATTTGAGCATGAACTTTTTCTGGATGTTGTAAACTATATTCCAAACATATCGCTGCTCCAATACAATTCCCCATAAGTATGGGTTTTTCAATCCCCTCATCCTCTATAAACTGAGCCAATGCATCCACATACAGATCGAGAGTAAATGGAACTCTCGGGCGGGCAGAATCACCAAAGCCAATCAGATCAAACGCAATCACCCGATGATTACCTGAGAATTCTTCAATTTGATTTTTCCAAATTATATGATTGCAGCCCCCATTGTGAAGCATGATCATCGCCTTTCCCTGGCCCGTTTCGTGATAGGCCATTTCCATCCCTCTGTATTCATATGTTTGATTTGTCTGAATCAGCATGCTTATTTTTTATTGATCTAGGCAAACGTTACACTTTCTTTTTTGCTTTCAGAATCCGGTCTTTTTCCCATTTCCTTGAGGTGCTGATAGTGAGCAGCTATGGCTTTTCCAAAACTCTTATATTCAAAATAGGGGATACCAAATTCCTCTGCCGTTCGCTTTACTATGGGTGCAAGTTGAGGGTAATGGACATGGCTGATTCCGGGAAAAAGATGATGCTCAATTTGATGATTCAATCCTCCCGTCAACCAATGAGCAATCCTTGATTTAGGAGCCCAGTTAGCCGTCGTATACAATTGATGTACAAACCAGTTGTTATCAATATTCCCCTCTTCATCTGCTAGCGGCATTTCAGATACTTCTGTCAAATGCGCCAACTGAAATACCAAAGTTAATGCAATCCCTGCTACCAAATGAAGAAAAGCAAAGCCTAAAAGGATTTTCCAAATCGGTAAATTCAGCACCAGGATCGGAATTCCCAGCCAAAAAAACCACACCCCTAGCTTGATCAAAATCATCTTGATCCAGTTCTTTTCTGGCCGGTCTGCATTTTTTCTAATCAAATTAAGTTTGCTGAATTTATTGAGTTTCATAAAATCAGTTAGGAACATCCAGGTAATTGTCAGGAGGCTGTAAAGGAAAAACGCATAATACTGCTGAAAACGATGCTTGGGCTTCCATTCCATTTCTTCAGAAAAGCGCAACAAGCCCGCTCCGGATTCCAGGTCAATGTCATGCTCTGGAATATTGGTATAGGCATGATGCAATTCATTGTGCCCCACCAACCAGATGAGTTTATCTCCCCCTAATAAATACATGCTATTTGCAGCCAATTTATTTAGCCACGCTTTGGAAGAAAAAGTTCCATGACAACCTTCATGCATGATAGAGCCTCCTGCCAGAAAAAAGCCAAACCCGATTACTCCGCAAAGAAGGAGCATCATCCATTCACTCATTTCCACTGTCAGAATCAGGAAATAGGGGAGAAGCCAAATAAGAAGAATCGGAATGGCCTTCTGCATTAATAAGGAATCTCCTTTTCTGGAGAGATTGTTTTCTTCAAAATATGCGTTAATCCGAGATTTCAAGGCTAGCGTAAAATCCTTGCTCTCGTTTCTTGAATAATTGATACTAGGATTCTTTTTCATGGGAATTCAATGGGTTTTTCCGGATTAGAGCTAATAGGGCCGGAAGGATAAATATGTCAGAAAGGAACGCAAACAAGCAGCCGATCAACATGGATAGCCCCAATACACTCACAGCTTCCAGACCAGAAAAAATGAGTACAGAGAAGCTTAAACCAAAGACCAGGCTAGTCATCAGGATCGGACTAGCCGCATCTCTGATTACAGGATCAAAGGATAAAAACGAAGATTTATGTTTTTGATAGCTAGCCAGGATATGCATGGTATCGTCAATGGCTATCCCAAAGGCTATAGTAAATACAATACTGGTACCCGCCCTTAGTTCAATTCCCATTAATCCATATACCGAAGCAAGGATCAATAGAGGGATGGTATTCACCAGAATAGAAATAGCCGCTTCAGGCAAAGCTTTAAAATAAATAGCCAGCAAGATGAAGGTTATAGACAAGGCCGTACACAATCCAATAGCAATAGATCGGGTGATATCATCGGTATTTTTATCCATCATCCGAGCCTGCCCGGTCTGACGGATTTTGAGCTTGTCGAATAAAGAATTTCCCACAAGTATCCGCTTCAATTGATCATATCTTTCTACGGCTTCTTTACTCCCCACATCTCTCATTAATCCATAAAAACGAAAATATTTCCCATCTTCAGACATCAGTTGAAGATAAGTATCTTGCCCCTTTTCAGGACCTAATAAAAATCTTGTGCCCATATGCTTTTTGATTAGGCTATCAAGTTTTTGCAAAACTCCGGGAGCGGGCAATTCTTCCGAGTCAGTGTTCTCAACTAAAATGGATAGAGGTCGTATTCCTGCAAAATTTCGGTCAAAGTGTAAAGCTTCCTGGCGGATAGGAGAATCAATAGAAACACCCTGGATCATATAGGAATTCTTCCTCACCTTACTCAAGCCTGATACAGTAATCAATAAGAAAAAGGAAATTATACCCCAAAGGATCCATTTGTTTCGGTAGTTCTCCCGAATCCAGGTATTCATTTTTTCAAGAACTTCATCTACGGCTGTCTTTCTTATATACCTTTCTGGAGAAATACCTGAAAATAATAGTAGGCTAAAGCAAAAGGTATAAAGCACTCCTATAGCTACAAATCCTCCAAATTCCATAATAGAGGGAATTTCTGTTGTAATCAAACTTCCAAATCCTATCGCGGTTGTAATACTCGTCAGCAACAAAGCAGGAAAATGGTATTTCAATCGTCCTACACTATCCATTGGACCGGCCCCTTTTACAATATGAATGATGTCAGATACGGATATGATTAGGATCAAGGTGGGTATCAGGGTAGTAAATAGGTTTATGTGAAAGCCCATTCTTCCCATCAATCCCATAGTAAATAGAATCGAAAAGAAAGGAACCGATAGACTAATAAGTAGGACTTTTATAGAACCAAGAATCGTAAATAAAAGAAGTAGAATGAGAAGGAGACACATAAGGAAAAGGAAGCCTGAATTTTCCTTCATAAACTCTTCTAGCGAACGTGTCAAATAAATCTTGCCAGCCAATTGAACTTGGTTCTTTGGAAAAGGATGGAGTTGTTCTCTGATCCTCACAAGAAAATCATCCATCAATTCCTTCTCAATAAATTCCTGATGCAGAATTAGGAAAGAGGCTAGTTTATGGTCTTCACTAACAAAGAGATTTCGAGCATCAATCTTCTCGACAAATCTTTTTCTAACTCGAAAACCAGCCGGAGTCCAATCATCAATCCAGAAAACTGCCTCGACTTCCTCCAAGCTTCCTATCCCCTTTTTTACTTCTTTCAATTTCTTGAGAAAACTCTTTTCATATATACTGGAATCCGAGCGAAAAGAGATCAGTAGAAACTGATCGTCATGCCCAAATATTTCCCGATACTTCAGATAAACGCCCAGCTCATCTCCACTTGCTGAAAAGTAATCATCCATATTGTGGGAAATACGGAGATCTGCCAGACCTGGAGCAAGGACTAAACTCGCCAGAACCATAAGGCCCAGAATCACTTTTCTATATGAAAGTATGTGATCCATCTTAAAGCATTCTCTAGGTAGTCATCAAAGAGGAGTATGACTTTGAGCTTAAAACTAGGAGATGAAAGTTAAAGGCTTAAACTGATTTTTGCTCCGAAAAACTGATTTTTTGCAGAAAACCCTAATTCAACCGAGCAAGACAGAGATTTTAGGATAATTTCGTAAAAATTCCTCTTTGGAGCATACAACTCTCCACTAAACGATAAAAGCAATTCATTCCTCGAATTTCTCCTGAGCTTTATTCGCTTTTTCGTAAGTTGAAAATCATTATCCAAATTTCCACACAATGAGCAACACCCAACAAAAAAGAAGATCATTCCTCAAAAAAATCGGCATTGGCACAGCAGGAATTATGACAGCTTCAACAGCTTTCTCTCATATTCTTTTACCCCAAAGGAAAGAGAAACTGGGAGTTGCACTAGTAGGTCTGGGATATTATAGCCGGGATTTATTGGCACCTGCTTTACAGCTAACTCAGCATTGTGAGCTAAAAGGTATCGTTACCGGTAGTCCGGAGAAAATCTCACAATGGCAAAAAAAATATGGGATCGAGGATAAGAATGTTTACAATTATGAAAACATGCATCGCATCGCGGATAATCCGGATATAGATGTGATTTATATTGTTCTCCCCACTGGCTTACATGCAAAATATGCCGTAAAAGCTGCTAACACAGGCAAGCATGTCTGGTGTGAAAAACCGATGGCACGGACAGCCAAGGAATGCCAGCAAATCATCGATGCCTGTAAGAAAAATAAAGTCAAACTGAGCATTGGATATCGCATGCAGCATGAACCCAATACCCAAACTGTTATTCGATTTGGAAAGGAAAAAACCTACGGAAACCTAAAAAATATTCGTGCCGAAGCAGGCTACTATGATGGCCGTACAACTCATTGGAAGCAAAATAAAGCCCTTGGAGGAGGCGCTATGTACGATATGGGGGTCTATCCGCTAAATGCGATCCGTTATGCCAGTGGAGAAGAGCCTATTGCTGTTGTCAAGGCATCTCACGAAACTACTCGCCCCAAGGTATATACGGAAGTAGATGAAACCACTCTTTTTACTTTAGAGTTTCCTGGTGGACTCGTAGCAAATGGTAAGACCAGTTTTGGGATGAATATGAATGTACTTAGGGTAGACTGCGAACAAGGCTGGTATGAGCTAAAACCCTTCCAGGCATACAATGGCGTAAGAGGAAGAACCAGTGATGGTAAAGAACTCAATCAGCGAATCCCCAACCAACAAGCAAAGCAAATGGATGAGGATGCGATGGCGATTAAAGATAACACAGAGGTTATGGTTCCAGGAGAAGAAGGTATGAGAGACATCAGAATCGTCGAAGCCATTTACCAATCCGCCAAAGATGGAAAAAGAATTGCTTTATAGATAAAAAGCCTCCCAATCGGGAGGCCTTCTTCATCTGTATAATAGAAATAAACTTATGCTTTTGCTTTGGCTCTTTCTTTAGCTTCTCTCTCCATTATCATCTTATGCTCTTTGTTTCCAAAATAAGCATATGCAACCCCAAAAGCTGTTGAGATTAATACACCAATCCAATTCATGCTATTTATGGTCCCATCCGTTATGGCCATGATTTGCAAAATCGAAGCGATAATAAGTCCCACTGCAAGACAGAATAATCCCGCCCTTCTTCCATGGGAAACATGGGCATCTCGCATAAACCAGGTCAAGACAGCAAGAGATAAAAACGTTGCGCCCATCATTCTTATTGTCAGAATCATAGTAGGGCTGGCCTGAACTCCCTCAGCAAACATAGCAAGTGCATTTTGCGTCAGGAAAAGGTCCATAATCCCATAGATCAACAGGATTACTGCATGTAACGTGAAGATGTTTTTGAGATTCATTTTTAGGTATTTAGTGAGTTTTAAAATAGATCATTTTACAGGCGAGTATTTTTAATAAAATGAAAATATTCTGTCAAATCAAGTTTTTAATATAAAAAAGCATCTCTATCTCATTGATTTATTTTGACTTAAGCTTATTTATCAAGGCATATTTAGCTTAAAGTTTAGGGTTTCAAACATGCGTTTTTATTAACTGATCTGGAATGAAGAATTATTAGGAAGAATCTCCTAACTTGCACGGAAATTTAACAAGCAATTTATGAGTCTAGTAGTAGTCGGTTCTATGGCTTTCGACGCAATAGAAACCCCTTTTGGTAAAGTCGATAAGATCCTGGGTGGAGCCGGTATGTACATTGCCCTGTCAGCCTCTTATTTCACCAAGCCTGTCAATGCTATATCTGTTGTAGGATATGATTTTCTGGAAGAAGATATGCAGATGATGCGCGACCATGGAATTAATCTCGATGGTGTGCAGATCAAGCAGGATGAGAAATCATTTTTCTGGTCAGGAAAGTACCACAACGATATGAATTCGCGAGATACCCTGGTAACAGAACTCAATGTTTTGGGGACCTTTGATCCTGTTGTTCCAGAAGCCTACAATGACTGCAGATTCCTCATGCTGGGCAATCTTTCTCCCGATGTTCAGAGACAAGTAATCGAAAGACTCCCCAAGCGACCAGAACTCATTGTTATGGACACAATGAATTTCTGGATGGATATTGCTTTGGATAGTTTGAAAGAAACCCTGAAGCTGATCGATGTACTAGTGATCAATGATGAAGAAGCTCGCCAACTCTCCGGAGAGTATTCTCTCCTGAAAGCTTCTCAGGCCATTATGAATATGGGTCCCAAATACCTGGTGATCAAAAAAGGAGAGCATGGTGCCTTGCTATTCCATGAAACTTCTGTTTTCTCTGCTCCCGGACTTCCGCTGGAAGAAGTATTTGATCCTACAGGAGCTGGAGACACATTTGCCGGAGGATTTATCGGTCATTTGGTGAAATTGGGTAGTGCTTCGTTCGACAATATGAAACAGGCCGTCATTTATGGAAGTGCCATGGCCAGCTTCTGTGTAGAAAAGTTTGGTCCGGAGAGGCTTATCAATCTGTCTCAGGAAGCCATTGATGCGCGCGTTCAGCAATTTGTAAGTCTGGCGCACTTCAGCCTTCCTACTGAAATCAGCGATATCCTCGATCAAAGCGCATGAGTGTCTTACCCTTTCGCATAGGTTTCGGCTACGACACTCACAGACTCGTTCCCGACAGAAAACTCATTCTGGGTGGAGTGGAAATCTCACACCATCTGGGACTTTTGGGGCATTCAGATGCCGATGTACTATTACATGCCATTTGTGATGCGATGCTGGGTGCACTCAATCTCAGAGACATCGGTTTTCATTTCCCCGATACAGACCCTCGCTATAAAAATGCGGACAGCCGTATCTTTCTGGAAGATGCCAATAAACTAATCAGAGAAAAAGGATATGAGTTGGGGAATCTTGACTGTACTGTTATAGCTGAGAAACCCAAGATTAATCCTCATATTCCTGCCATGCAGGAAGTCATTGCTGGTATACTCGGAGTAGAAACAGATCGCATTTCAATCAAAGCAACTACTCACGAAAAAACAGATGCCACAGGTCGTGAAGAGAGTATGGTCGCCCAAGCTGTGGCACTTTTAATGAAGCAGGATTCCTGATAAGTGGATTTTCTGCTTCCCAAGTCCTATTTTTAACAACCTTTCCCCAGGGCGTGTCGTCCTTAGGAAAGATTCATGAAAAGAGTCCGGCATGTTTTTAAAAACGTACACCTGTCCATCCTGCGGAGCACCTATCGAGCAAAAAAAGCCCGGATCCAGGATGTTGGGGTGCACCTATTGCGGACAAACCAGCTTCGTCGATGCGGATAGCCTGGATGCAGTTGGTGAGAAAGCTCCCCTGATCGATTACGGTTCTTCCTTCGAAATCGGAAAGATGGGAAAATGGAAGGACAAAGAGTTTATGGTACTTGGTCGCCTGAGATATAGCTACGAAGACGGCTTCTGGGATGAATGGTACCTCAATTGTTTTGATGATGGCTCCGAACTTTGGGTACAGGAAGATGACGGTTCCTTTGTTATATTTTACTATGAAGAGGAACTAAGCTATAGAATGGATTATGATGCAGTTAGGGTTGGTAGTAAAGTTAAGTTTAATGAGAAGATCCATTCTGTATTCATTACCTCAAAAAGTAAAGCTTCTATACAAGGAGGTGAAGGCGAATTACCCTTCCGGGTTATTCCTGGTAGTCAGGCAGATTTCATAGATGGAGTTATGGAGGGGAAAGTAGTGAGTGCTGAATTTTTGCCCTCAGACAACATTATTTACGTAGGGCAGCCTGTGGATCTGGACGAATTAAAATTACGCAACTAATATGATCAAGACACAGAGTGAACTCGCTTCAGTCAAGCAATTTAACTGTCAAAATTGCGGAAACGGCTTGTACGTGCACAATCCTCGTGCACAATACATTTGCTGTCAATACTGTGGCTCTGTCTTGGACGCAGCATCAGAAACACATCAGATCCTCCAAAAGCTGGATAAGCCAACCAAGCATAAACCTATGTCTTTCATCGAATTGGGGCAAATAGCCAATTTCTATGGAAGAAATTATCAGGTTATTTCCCGGAGCAGATGGAGAAGTAAATACAATGAATACTGGTCAGAAGAAGGTGAGTCTGGATATAGCCGGGAAGTTTGGATTTATGACGAGTGGTTGCTGATAGATGAAAGGAAAACCTATTTTTATCTGATAGAGGATAAAGAAGGATACTATATCTCTGATGAGATTATTCCACAGCATCCTACTTTACTTCCTAACAATCTCCGTATGAAATTTTTTGACGATCAGCCCAACAGCATTGTCAGAGAGTATGGTGATTCTGAACTGATCTATTTTGAAGGGGAAAGCAATTACCGAATCGCAAAAAACGAACAGAAGAAATTTGCGATGTTTAAGCATCGTGGGATAAACTATGAGTCTGAATGGCGCATGCATCCGGAGCATAAGGATCAGATCAAAGAGATCGAATTTTTCAAAGAAACTCCCATCTCCCGTCGCAAAGTCCTCGAAGCTTTTCAAGGAAATCAGGCCATTGAAGATCTTTATAAAAGAGAAGGTCAATGGAGATTTGTTGCCATCATGGGAAGTATCGCCAGCTTTCTCGCACTCTTCTTCATGTTTGTATCAATAGGGGAGGACGGGGAGCAAATTTTCTATCAAAGCCTGGATACTCAGCAATTGGCAGAAGAAACAGGATTTGAAAGTCAACCCATAGAAATCACCGAACCAGGAATCTTCAAGCTCGAATTGAATGCTTCGCAGATTACTCCTCAATCTGAATTTTTCATATTTGCCTATATCCTGGACAAAGACAAACAGGCCATAAACCAAATACAGGAAACCTTCTATTACTATTCCGGCACAGATTCTGATGGATCATGGACGGAGTCCCGAACCAATACGGACAAGATCTTTAAACTCAAGGAACCGGGTACCTATTACCTTCAATTGTATAAAAATCGTGAGTCGGTTTTCTCAAATACACTTGAGGTTAAAGTTAATCAGGGTATCATTTTGACTCGATATTTTGTACTTTTATTCATCGCCTTTCTCATATTTACCATCTATGCATTTGGTAAATCCAGAGGAGGTTTCTGATCCGATCTCAATATGCGAACTATCTGGAGACTCATAATTATTGCTTGCTTTTTAGGCTCACTGATATATACCTATCGGGCATCTGCACAAGGCTGGGGATTGAAGCTTGGCATGCAGGACTCCAATACCATGAGTGAAATTGAGAAGAACTGTCCTGATTATTATGTCAATCGGGATGGAGAATGTCTTCGCCGAACCTTTAGAAGTTATTACCTCATCCGTGGTGTTCAGGGAGGAGGACCGGGATCAGGAAAATAAATACAACCCCAAGCAAACCATCATTTTCATGAGCAAGTGGATCGTTTCCTTTTGCCTTGTCCTTATTAGTTTTTCCTCTCCTGCCCAAACTCCCGGTTATGCGGGTAAGCATCATATCCTCCAAATTGATGGCTACATCTTTCCCACTGCCAGTCGATTTATCCTCCAGGAAAAAAGTCTCGAATTAAATGTACGTTCCGGCATCGGTAGTGAGCACGTTTTAAATAGAAGACTTTCAGTAAAATTTTTAGGAGATCGCTTTTTCACTAATCAGGAATACGACTATAACAACCAGATGGGACGCTTCCGCATCCAGGGATGGAAGGCAGGTATAGGTTTGCGGGCTTATACTTTTTTCAGACGAGGAAATATTGCTCCTTTGGGCATTTATATTCAGCCAGCTTTGCATTATGTGCGCTTTCAGATGCAGGACCTGGATCGCCGTTTTTTCCCTAATGGCCGTCGCTTTCTCGCCAACTATGCAGCAGCAGCTATCTCACTCGCTCTAGGGAGCCAACGTATGATTGGCAATCGTTTCTCTTATCATTTTGGGGTCCAAAGTGCTTTACCATTTTTCTTATTTCCAGATAAGTCAGTACCAGAATTTACCTACATCAAAGAAAGAGGTATACGCAGACTGAGAGGATTTTTTGGAATAAACCTTCATGCAGGTCTGGGAATACTGGTCTTCTAAATCATAAACCTGTTTAATCGAAAATAGCTCCAAGGCGCTTATCTTAGGATTAGAACCATACTAGTCCTCATGAAACTATCCATCATCCACACAGACGGCGCCGCAAACGAAATCAGTCTTTTCCCAACAAAAGATAAGGAAGCTCCCCTCATTATTATTTCTCCAGCTATGGGTGTAAGGGCTTCTTACTATGAAGTTCTCGCCAAGCAATTTGCTGATCAGGGCTTCAATGCTTGCACGATTGATTACAGAGGGACCGGTGCATCCAGCTTGCGTGCATCCCGCAAAGTGAATTTTGGTTATGAGGATTTGATAAGAGATCTGAAAGAAGTGGTGGCAAAGCTTCGAGAAGAATTTCCCAGCAACAAAATGGTCCTCCTTGGCCATAGCTTAGGAGGACAAATTGGAGGTGTCGCTTTAAGTCGTTATCCTGGTATGCTTGACGGTCTTGTACTTATTGCCTCTTGTATGGTGTATTGGAAAGGCTGGGAAGATGCGGGCTCAGGACGGGTAAAATTGGTGGTAAATCTTTTCCCCATAATCGCAAAACTTGTCGGGTATTTCCCTGGTAAACAAGTAGGATTTGGAGGAAGAGAAGCTCGTACTGTTATGAGAGATTGGGGCATAAATGGAACAAAAGGAATTTACCAGCCAACAGGAAGTACATTCGATTATGAAGAGGCCCTTAAGAAGTTTTCGACTCCTGTACTTGCTATGTCCCTTGAGGGCGATAGCTTCGCTCCGCAAAATGCCGTAGGCCGGCTAGTATCAAAATTAGGACCCGATTCGCAAAATAAGAAGTACCGGCATATTAGCGCCCAGGAAGCGGGTATGGAGAAATTGACGCATTTCAATTGGGCGAAAGAGCCTGGCTTTTTTGTAAAGACGGTTGGGGAGTGGGTGGAAGATTTGGGTTAAACCACGGGTGTCACCCCGAGTCCCATCGAGGGGCCTCATTCTTTCCGCCACCTATTTTCCCTCTCACAAAAGAGGTATGGGAAAAGCGGTGGTGTAAGGCTTAGGCACTTCGCAAGCTCAGTGTGACACAGATTGTATAATATAAGTTATAATCGAAGGTGTCAACTTGAGCTCTGTCGAGGGGCCTAAGGATTTCCCAACTTTCTTTCCGCCCCTACGAAAATAAAGAAACCATCTGACATCCCGGAATCTATCAAATATCTGGGATCTCTTGCACTAAGGCCAGGATGACGAGCTCATTATGTAGACAAAAAAAGCGCCGTGTGCACACGGCGCCTTAGAGTGATTGATGATTGATCTAATCAAGATTCAGCTATCCTTAATTCTTAAATTTATAGTTCTTGGATTTGGCCTGATCGCGGATGGCTTTACTCATAGCCGCATCAAGGGTTTGATCCTCAGATTTATTTTTCTTTTGCTCAGCCACATAGGCTTTTCTTTTCTTATCCAACTCCACGATCTTTTTTTGGATATTTCCTCTTTTGGTAGAAAGTTCTTCTATCTTTTTCCTTAACTGAATACTGTCAAGACTCTGAAATTCAGGCGCCAATTCCTCCTTCTTCAACTCTTCTACTTTTACCTTCTTTTCCTTCACTGCATCTACCAAATCCCAACTGCTATTTTTGTAGGCTCCCTTGCTTTTGGAAATTGCACGCTTGGCCATATTGGCACTTCCGTATCCAGCCGCATTATTGTCCTGAGCAATTTGTCTTTCCTTCATAGCTGCTCCACTACGACTATAAGAATAATAAGTATTATTAAGCTCTGCATTTAGAGTAGAAATTTCTGAATCATAAGGAGTGGCAACATGTACTGACTGCACATTATGATCGATATTCATATAAGCTCCGTCCGTCAGATCAGCTCCATGCTTCCAGAAGGTATTGATGCCATCCATATAGTTTCCGCAGAAAATCGTATTCACCAGAATGTCTTTCTGCTTAGCCAACTTACACACTTGTTGATACTGTACATTGCCCTGGTTGAAAGGCTCGTTACCCGCAATAAAAATCATACGCAGATCATTTTCCCTTTCGCTCCAATCCAGTTCAAATTGAGCACTTTGGATTACCTGTCCACAATATTCTTCTCCACCATTTGTTTTCAGGGCAAAGAGTTTTTCAGAAATGAAGTCAAGATCTGTACTCAAAGGTGCTAGTTGCTTTACATAGCCCTTTTCTGCACCTAAGTGATCGCCTCCATATACATAAAGTGCAATTTCCAAATTAGCATTTGAGCCCTCTTTATGTGCATCACTCAAATCATTGACCACCTGCCATAATTTAGACTTGGCCTGATCGATCAATCCGTCCATACTTCCACTAATATCCAGGAGCAAAGCCACCTGAATCTGAGACAAGTCGGTACTCACACGATGGGTTGGAGAAGAACTGACAGGTTCAACGGGAAGAGTGTTTTCTGGCTGGAAATTATCTTGTGCTTCTTCCCGAGCGAGAACTTCAATTAAGTGAAGCTTTTGGTTTGTATTATTTTCAAATAATTTTTCCCCATATACTTTTGCAGCCCAAAGAATGGCAAGTATAAAAGGTAAATAGGCGAGATAGCTTAGGATTCTTTTCATGATTACGATTTTAATTAGGATAAGTGGATTGTAGCTTTTATGTGATCTTTATTTCCTAAAGACTGGCTCAAGCTATCCCTATCTTTTTTGAAAAAATATCTACACTATTCCTGGATACAGCCTCACTTGATGAAAAGACCTTTTGACTGAGTAAAGCGGAGAAAGACCGATTAATATCAGGCTGCATTCGCGCTCGCTTAACAATTGCCGTTTTACTTTTTCACTTTGCCTCCGTATGTTAGGAAAAGAATCGCCATCCTATGCGACTAAAAGTGTCATGTCTACTTCTTTGCTTATTACTGCCTCTTGTGCTCCCGGCACAAAAGGAGTCTAAGAAGGAAATGAAAATTCCTCTTGCCAAAAGAAAGGTGGATACAAAGCGGACGGATGCAATGATCTTCTCAAAGATCAATGAGGCAAATAAATTGGCGAAAAGTGATCCCCAGAAAGCCTTGGGCAAAGTTGAAGAAGCCCTGACCATGAGTTATAAAATGGATAGTCCAAGAGCAGAGGCTTATGCTTACAATACCCTGGGTGCCATTAATTATGAATTGAGTCGCTATGAAATAGCTACCCAAAATTATGAGAAAGCAGTTGGGATTTTTGATAAAATAGGAGACGAACAGGGCAGATATAATTCTCTGAAATACCTGGGAATGTCTCAGGATGGAATGGGGGATTCAAAGAAAGCGCTTATGACCTATTCCCTCTTCCAGACAGAGGCAGAGAAGAAAAACCGGGTTAAAGATATGATTGAAGCTAACAATCGCATTTCACGAATCCAGTTTAACAATCAAAACTACGAGCAAGCGCTTGAGGGATTCCATAAAACCCTGGCCTTACAAGAAAGCTCTCAGGACAGTAGTGGCATCATCCAATCTTTCCTCCACCTCGGCAGAGTAAATCAACAGATCGGAAATTCAGAAAAAGCCATAGAGTATTTTGAAAATGCAAGTTCAGTTGCTACTAATTTGGGAGACTCTCTCACAGCTTCAAATTCTCTGGAATACCTGAGTGAATTGTATCGAAATGAACAAGACCTCGATAATGAGTTGCAGGTTCAACAAAGAGCCCTCACCAGCAATCGGAGTTTTGGATATAGTTCCAGAGAAGGGAAAGTGAGTAAACGAATCGGCGATATCTATGTAGAACAAAATCAAATCTCAGAGGCCATTCCCTATTTCAAGAATAGTATCAATCTTGCAGCAGAACTAGGAGAGCTGAGGTCTCAGCAAGAGGCTTATGAGGCCCTTGCAGGAGCCTATGAAAAAGCAGGTAATATTGATGAGGCGATTTTGAATTATCGGGGGGCCATGGAACTTACGGATAAAATCCAGGCGAAGGAGCTTGAAGCAATCGCAGATAGTTTTTCTCTTGAAAAACAATTGGCGCAAAAAGACCTGAAGATCGCCATGCTCCGAAAGGATCAGGAGTTGAATGAGGAAAAATTTCTAGCCATGCAGGAATTGCAGAATTTAAGGATCACTCGCCAAAACACGATCATGTATGCCTTGATCGCTGGTTTGATTGTCGTTCTGATTTCAGGTCTATTTATTCTGAGGAGTTATCGAGCCAGACGAAAGGCCAATCAGTTATTGATGTTGAAATCCTTAAGAAGTCAGATGAATCCTCACTTCATTTTCAACTCACTCAATTCTATCAATAGCTTTATCGCCAAACAGGACGAAAGATCCGCAAATAAATATTTGTCTTCTTTCTCTCGCCTCATGAGGACAGTACTAGAAAATTCTCAACAGGATTTCGTTCCCCTTAGTACAGAAATTGAAGTACTAGAAAGGTACCTGAGCCTGGAGCATTTTCGCTTCCTGGATAAATTTGAATATGAGTTCATCGTAGATGAATCTGTCAATAAAGATCAGATCGACATTCCTCCTATGCTCATTCAGCCCTATGTTGAAAATGCTGTCTGGCATGGCTTGAGGTATAAGGAGGAAAAAGGCTTTCTGAAATTGAAAATGAGTCAGCTAGCAGGATATTTATTGATCGAAATCGAAGATAATGGCATTGGTAGGGAGCGTTCGCAATTATTAAAGACCAAACACCAAAAGGCGCAGAAATCTACCGGCCTTAAGAACACAGAAGAGCGTTTGAAGATCATCAATGAACTGTATAAAAAAGAGGTGAAAGTCTCCATAGAAGATCTTGATTCATCGGCGAAAGATGTGGGTACCCGGGTAGAAATACAATTACCGATATAACCATCAGGCTTTGACACTAAAAGCAATCATAGTAGAAGACGAACGCGCCAGTCGCGAAACCTTGCAAAGTTACCTGGGGAAATACTGTGCAGATATAGAGGTGGTGACAATGGCCGACAGCGTAAAAAGTGGGGTAATCGCAATTCGCGAACATAAGCCTGATCTTGTCTTTTTGGATGTTGAGATGCCCTATGGAAATGCTTTTGATTTGCTGGAAGAAATTGGAGAGGTTAATTTCCAAACCATTTTTGTAACAGCCTATAGCCACTATGCCATTAAAGCATTGAATTATTCGGCCTCCTATTATTTGTTGAAACCCATCGACATAGAGGAGTTGATCGCAGCCGTAGATAAGGTAAAGCAAAATTTAGAATCAGGCGAACACCAACTCCATACCCGTATCCTGATTGACAACCTCCGCACCCTCAATCGCCAAAATAAAAAAGTCGTCCTGCCCGTTTTGGATGGCTTCGAAGTAGTAGAAGTTCACGAAATCATCCGCTGCCAGGCAAATGGAAACTTCACCGACTTTCTCCTGAAAGACGGAAGTAAAAGAATGATCTGTCGCACCCTGAAATTTTATGACGAATTGCTGTCCGAGTTGGGATTTATTAGAATTCATAAATCACATCTGGTAAACATGGAGTATATTGTAGGGTATAAAAAAGGAAAAGGAGGACAGGTCTCCATGAAGAATGGCGATATGGTCGATGTTGCCCCTTCGAGGAAAAAAGATCTCCTCAAACACTTTTGATTAGCCATGATGTTTGACAGCCGGAAATTCTATCCGCAGACCCTGGTTTTTTATCTGGCCTGCCTAAGCGGTATGCTTATTTTCGCCCTGGTTACCTATTTTCTCAATCTGGAAAACGGCGCCCTGGGTGATCCTCCTTTTGGCATATGGATTTGGATATCTGCAGCTTTTGGATTGATGGGAATACTTAGTAGTGATTTTGCTTTTTCCTGGTTGAGCAATAGACTGGACCCTCATTCAAGCTGGGAATTCAGATCAAAGAATCTACGTGTCGCACTCATCATTCGATATCTACTTCTTCAGATCAGTGCAACCGTTGCTGGAGTTGCCTTCATCATCAGTGGCAATATGTACACCTTCCTGATTATGTTAGGAATCATAGGTTTCTCCCTGTTTCGCTGGCCCAAACGTGAACAAATGATCCAACAATTACATGCGTCTCAGGACGAGGCAGAGTTGATATAGCTAATTTCTCATCGTCTAATTAAAGAGCGTTTATGCCTTCCTGTATTAAATCGGTATATTTTATAAGCTATATCTGTTCACATGAAAACTCGCTTACTACTCTTTACTTTATGTTTGCCCTTCTTACTCATTTGGCAAAACGGTGAATGGGAACGTTTCCTCCCCATAACCGAAATAAATGAAATTATTTCTGATCAGGATTACCTCTGGATCGCTACCAATACAGGACTCATTCGTATGGATGCAGAACTTTATGACAAAACCTATTTCGATTCGGAAAATGGATTAAGCGGTGATGAGATTCATGACATTCTCTTCGATACAGAAGGGCAACTATGGGCCGCAACTGATGCGGGTTTAAATTGTACCCAAGCCTTCTCAAGCTGAATTTCCCGTACTAAGCAAATTGCAATTGGATGCCTACGGAAATATTTGGACCGTCGCTTTCCGCGAGCTGTATGTGTACAATCCTGACCAACTCATTGAGGTAATTCAGGAACCCATCGTTGCTCCATCGATGAATTTTAATTTTGGAGAATATAGCTGTGTAGATCCCTTAGACCTGAATACTTGGGAAATCTATCTAGTTCCTGTTAGCTATGGGCTTTGGATCGAAAGAAATTTTGCAGTAGACACCGAAGTAGATGTTTACCTGTTGGATTATATGGGAAGAAGGGTAGGGCAGTGGGAAAATCTCGATCCGAGAGCAGGCGACTATAAGAAGTTTCTAGAGCTGGGTAATATTCAGGCTGGCAATTACCTCCTGCAAATTATGGTTAATGTAGCTTCCGAAGTACAAAAAATTTGTTTACAAACTTTTTAGAGCTGCTGTATTCGATCAAGCATTTCCACAGACATCGGGACCTTTTTCTTTTGGGCATAATCGTAAACGACAATACGAGATTCATTTTTGGCTGAAACTCGCAGATGCTTTTCGCTTAGCAATAAAGTCTCCAAAATAAAATCCGTCTCCGAAATCTCTTTGATTCGAGAGCCCATCCATGCTGTATCCGGATAGCTCATGGGATAAATGTATTTACATTCGGTTTCGGCCAGAATAGGTCCCGCCTTTTTACCACTAAAATCAAAGAAGTCGATCTTTTGGAAAAAGTCGAGACGAGATACCTCAATGTACTTGAGGTATATCACATTATTGACATGCTGATTCTGGTCCATGTCTGCCCATTGAACGGGGACATGGCTGATGACAGGGTAGGGGGAAAGTAATTCCGCAATTTTGGGATGCATCCCTTATTCGAATGTCAGGGCTACAAATTGAGCAATACAAACAGGCTTCTCAGAGCCCTCCATTTCTGTAATCCCATCAATGACCATCTTCACGCCATTTTCTCCATAAGGATCAACCTGAACCAAGGTAGCTTTCATCCTTAGTCTTGCTCCGGAAGGAACATGAGAAGTAAAGCGCACTTTATTCAGTCCGTAGTTTACCCCCATTTTTGCCGATTCCACATGAATCAATTCGCCTACAAAATGAGAGATCAGAGAAAGCGAAAGAAAACCATGAGCTATAGGTCCCCCAAAGGGAGAATGCGCCTTGGCTCTTTCAATGTCTGTATGAATCCACTGATCATCGAGGGTAGCAACAGCAAAACTGTTGATCATTTCCTGGGTAACCGTAACCCATTCAGAGGGGCCTAATTCTTTTCCTATTACTGAGTTTAAATCGGATAGCTGCGTGAAAGTCATATGGAGATCTTTTCAAATGATTTGGCTGCTTCAATGATAGCAGTTGTATCAAATTTACAAAGATTCCATAACTCCTGCTGCGTACCATGATCGATGAATTTATCCGGTACACCCAAACGCTTGATTTGGACGGAATAGCCTTCATCAGCCATGAATTCAACTACAGCAGAACCAAAGCCTCCTTTGATGGCTCCATCCTCAACAGTAATCACTTTACTGTACTTTGAGAAAACCTCATGAAGCATCTCTTCATCAATAGGTTTTACAAAGCGCATGTCATAGTGAGCAGGATAAATTCCTTCTTTATTCAATTCGGCGATAGCAGCTTGTGCAAAGTTGCCAGGATGACCGATGGTAAGGATAGCGATATCTTCACCTTCAGTTAGTTGACGACCTTTCCCCACTTCCAGCAGTTCCAAAGGAGTTCTCCATTCAGGCATTACACCTTGTCCACGTGGATAACGGATAGAGAACGGACCTTCTTCCCACTTAGTGGAAGTGTACATGAGATTTCTGAGTTCGGACTCATTCATTGGAGCGGAGATCACCATATTTGGAATACAACGGAAGTAAGCCAAATCAAAAACCCCATGGTGAGTAGCACCATCAGCGCCTGCTAATCCTCCACGATCGAGGCAGAAGACTACAGGAAGTTTTTGCAGGGCTACATCATGAACCACCTGGTCATATGCCCTTTGCATGAAGGTAGAATAGATATTACAGAATACTTTCATTCCTTGAGTCGCAAGACCGGCAGAGAAAGTAACTGCATGTTGCTCAGCAATACCCACATCAAAAGAACGATCTGGCATTTCTTTGAGCATATATTTCAAGCTACACCCACTTGGCATTGCAGGAGTAACTCCCATGATTCGCTCGTCCTCTTTCGCCAATTCAATGATGGTATGTCCAAACACATCCTGGTATTTGGGAGGCTGGGGAGCATCAAATGTCTTTTTAACAATTTCTCCGGTTCCTTTATCGAAAAGACCGGGAGCATGCCATTTAGTTTGATCTTGCTCAGCAAGGTCAAAGCCTTTTCCTTTTACCGTAACACAGTGAAGCAATTTTGGACCGGGGATATCCTTAAGATCACTCATTACACGAACCAAATGATTGATATCATGCCCATCAATAGGACCGAAATAACGGAAACCTAGTGCTTCGAAAAGCATACCTGGTTTAGTTGCAGCTGTCAGGGTTTGCTCTAATTTCCGAGCTACACCTCTTGCTTTGGGGCCAAACTTTTCAAGCTTACCCAGAAGTTTCCACAGCTCATCACGAATTTTATTGTAAGTATGAGAAGTGGTAATGTCTGTCAGGTATTCTTTGAGTGCGCCTACGTTAGGATCAATGGACATGCAGTTGTCATTGAGGATCACCAGCAGATCCGCATCTTCCCATCCCCCATGATTCAATCCTTCAAAGGCAATTCCTCCTGTCATGGCTCCATCACCTATCACGGCGATCACTTTTCTTTTATCCTCCCCTTTATAGGCTTTGGCAACTGCCATGCCTACCGCAGCGGATACAGAAGTAGAAGAGTGTCCAACCCCAAAAGTATCGTATTCTGATTCTGATCTTTTTGGGAAACCGGAGATACCACCAAATTTTCTATTTGTGTGGAAACGATCTCTACGTCCTGTAATAAGCTTATGTCCATAAGCCTGGTGTCCTACATCCCAAACCAACTGATCGTAAGGGGTATTGAAAACATAATGGATGGCAGCAGTTATTTCTACTACACCGAGACTTGCACCAAAGTGCCCACCGTTTACAGAAACAGTAGAAATGATGTAGTCTCTCAATTCCTTACAAAAATCGTAAAGCTCTTCTGGCTTTAGTTTTCTTAGGTCCTCAGGGATATTTACCTGTTGTAGGAGCTTACCAGCTTCAATTGCACTCATGTGTCCGTGTTATTTGAGTTTTCTTATGAGAGCATAACCTAGACCATCTATGAATTGTTATACATATATGGTTTTTCGATTATATTCTCAAAGCCTGCTTTTCCTAGAGTGATTTGGCAAAAGCAGCGTCTATAATCGCTTTTTCCTGAATGGCATGTTGCTTATAAAATCCGGTCGCAGGACTAGGGCTTGGTTTTCTTCCGATATAATGAAGTTTTACATCTGTCATTACCCTCAGAATAAAGTTCCATGGTCCCATATTTCTTGGCTCTTCCTGTACCCAAACATATTCAACACCTGTATATTTTTTTATAACTTCTCTTAACTGTACTACAGGTAACGGATAAAGTTGTTCAATTCTGACGATGGCTACATCTTTCCGTTTTTCTTCCTGCTGTCTATTGAGCAAATCATAGTAGATCTTTCCACTACAGAATAATACGCGTTTTACCTTTTTGGGATCTGCATACGTATCATCTATTACTTCCTGGAAGCGGGTTCCTCTGGCAAAATCATCTACCTTACTCACACAGAGGGGATAGCGAAGCAATTTTTTCGGAGTAAATACCACCAATGGAATTCTGAAATCTCGCTTCAACTGTCGCCGCATTACATGGAAAAAATTGGCAGGAGTGGTACAGTTGACAATCTGCATGTTTTTTCTAGCACAAAGCTCAAGGTATCTTTCGATTCTGGCTGAAGAGTGCTCAGGCCCCTGTCCTTCAAATCCATGTGGCAACAACTGAATCAGTCCACTCATTCTTTGCCACTTGGTTTCAGCACTAGAGATATACTGGTCCATGATGATCTGGGCTCCATTGGCAAAATCACCGAATTGGGCCTCCCATATCACCATATTATTGGGATTGGTTATAGAGTATCCATATTCAAATCCCAATACTCCATATTCGGAGAGCAGGGAATTGTATGCGATAAATTCTGCCTGGCCTTCCTTCAGGTGGTTTAGGGGAATGTAATCTTGCTCTGCATCTTCACTCACAATGACTGCATGTCTATGTGAGAAAGTTCCTCTTCTACAATCCTGTCCACTCAATCTGACCGGATGTCCTTCCAGCAGTAATGAGGCATAAGCCAGCAATTCGCCTAAAGCCCAATCCAATCTATCTTCTTTTAACATCTTCAGGCGATCCCCAAAGAGTTTTACAATCTTTTTGTGCGCCTTGAAGTCAGCAGGAATATCATGCAACTTTTCAATGATTTCCTTGACCTGCTTCTTGGTCAGACCCGTATCAGGTGAGGGTTTTTCAAAATCTTCTTTTTCAGGTCTCCGTATACCATCCCAGGTCCCTTTTAGAAAAGGAGCATGCTCCAGTTTTTCAGTTGCGCGAGACTGCTCCAGTTCTTCCTGCAGCATTTTCTTAAACTCTCGCTCTAATTGTTTAGCCATTTCCCCCTCGAGGGCTCCGGCTTCTACCAGTTTATTTACATAAATCTGGCGAGGGTCCGGGTGCTTTTTGATGGTTTTGTATAGAAGTGGCTGAGTGAAGCTGGGTTCATCTGCCTCATTATGTCCATGACGACGATAACAAAGCAGATCGATAAACACATCTCTATGAAACGTCTGACGAAACTCCATCGCCAACTCAATCGCAAATACCAAAGCTTCCACATCATCTCCATTTACATGAAAAACTGGAGAGCCTGTGATTTTGGCGATATCTGTACAATAGGTACTGGATCTGGCGTCGGTATAATTGGTAGTAAATCCAATCTGGTTATTAATCACCATATGGATGGTGCCCCCCGTCTGGTATCCCTCCAATCGAGACATTTGGATTACCTCATAAACTATTCCCTGAGCTGCAACTGCTGCATCTCCATGAATCAGGATAGGTGCCAACTTCTCATGGTCTTCTCCATATTTATGGTCGATCTTCGCACGAGAAACTCCTTCAACAACGGGATTTACGGTTTCCAGGTGTGAAGGATTGGGCATTAGGCTAAGATGTACCTCATTTCCCACGGAAGTTTTGATATCCGCAGAAAAGCCCATGTGATATTTTACATCTCCCTGAAATAGTCCGCCTTCATATTCTTTCCCTTCAAATTCAGAAAAGACTTCGTCGTATTCTTTGCGAAGAATATTGGTCAGAACATTCAACCTACCTCTATGAGCCATCCCAATGATGAACTCTTTTATTCCTAATTCCGCACCTTTTTCAATAATCGCATCCAGGGCGGGGATCAGAGACTCAGCTCCTTCAAGTGAAAAGCGTTTCTGTCCTACAAATTTGGTACCCAGAAACTTTTCGAAGAAAACTGCCTTATTAAGCATTTGCAGTAGATGCTTCTTTTTCTCTATGGAAAATTTCGGCGTATTTCTACTTCTTTCCATTCGCTCCTGCATCCATTCGATTCTTTCCGGGTGGCGAATGTACCTATACTCTGCTCCTATAGATTGGCAATAGGTTTGTTCGAGCAGGGCAATTATGTCTTTCAATTTAGTCGGGCCAGGAAATCCAACGTCTTTTCCCGCTTGGAAAACACTATCCAAATCCCCCGCATCAAGACCGAAATTTTTCAATTCCAGGGTAGGGGTGTATTTTCTTCTATCTCTAACTGGATTGGTTTTGGTAAATAAGTGTCCTCTGGTTCGGTAAGCATTGATAAGATTCAATACTGCTAGTTCTTTACTTCCTAATACATCACTTGTCGCTTGTCCATTTGAACTTCCATTGGAATAGTTTTGCTGGGCAAATGTAAAACCATCAAAAAATCTCTTCCAGGAAGGGTCTACGGATGCGGGATCAGCTTGGTAATCTTTGTAGAGGTTTTCTACAAATTCTGGGTTGCTGTTGCTTAAAAATGACAAATTGTCCGACATTACTTCTTCTTTTTTCCTTTGCTAATAGGTTGACGGAAATAATCCTGCTAATGTACATAATTATATATTTCCATATACGCTAAAACTGTGCGAAAGCTTTTAGTTTAGACAATTAAAAAACGATAGAGTATCAGAAATCTTTAGATTATTAGAAAAAACTATTTAATTGTGTCTCCATGTAGCTAAATCACGAGGAAATCTTTCTTAGCATGAGAAAATCTTATACTGAAATAACAGTCAGAAGCTGGACGCTTGACCTATATGGTCAGGTTAGCAATTCCAAATTTTTGGAGTTTTTGGAAGAAGCTCGTTGGAATCATTTTCAGGGATTCTTTGAATCAGGAATGTTTATGGATCTGGGGCTGGCTTTTGTTTTGGTGAATGTAAACCTCAATTATAGCGGAGCAGCCCGTTTGGGAGATATCCTGGATATCGAAACGAGTATCAAGCGATTTGGAGAAAAGAGCATTACCCTTGAGCATAAAATTCTCATGCGCAATAGTAAAAAGCTCATTCTCGAAGGCGAAGTAACTTTTGTAGTAAAAGATTTAGAAAAAGGACATGCTGTTCCGATTTCGGGTCGCATGAAAGATATGTTCCTCAGAGATGCCGGCTAGAATCCGACACGACTTTGGCCGCCGCCTTCCAGCAATTTGTCTACGCCCGGAGTAAATTCTTCAACATCCACTAACGTAAGCTCTTTTAGCATAGCATCCGTCCGTTTTTTCGAATCCATCTGCGCAAGTCTCAGGTGTTGATTCTTGATGGACTCTTCGACTACCTTTCTTACCGCGCGAGCATTTCCGAAAAATTTATTCTTTTGGCTATGGAGATGTAAGAAATATTTTTCCAGATGATCCATAGCTTCTTTTGTAGGCTGAATTTCTTCTTGCTTGAAGCTCAATTTTGCAATTTCGACCAATTGTTCCGGACTGTAGTCCTGAAATTCAAATTTGCGATCAAAACGCGAACGCAACCCCGGATTAGCATCCAGGAATTTTTTCATGTTATCGGGATAGCCTACTGCAATCACCACTAGTTCACCTCTCATATCCTCCATCCGCTTTAGAATAGCCTCAATGGCTTCCTTGCCAAAATGATCCCCGGCTCCCTGACTCAAGGCATAAGCTTCATCTATAAATAAGACTCCTCCACGAGCCTTTTCTATCACTTCCGCAGTTTTGATAGCAGTTTGCCCGACATGTCCTGCCACCAAATGCTGACGATCACATTCTACTAAACTTCCTCTTTCCAAAATTCCCAGGGCCTTATATATTTTACCCAGAATACGAGCTACTGTTGTTTTACCAGTACCAGGATTTCCAGTAAATACTGTATGCAGGGAGAAACGATTGAGGACATCTTTACCCACCTCTTTATAAAAGCGAACCAGTTTCACTAAATCCTGTACCTCTGTCTTTACATTTTCCAAACCAATGAGGCGGTTCAATTCATCTAAAGCCTCGGCAAGCAACGTTTCATCTACCGGTATACGAGCCATCTTTTGAGATTTGGTCTCAAAGATCGCTTCGACATCATCCTTCTGAATGATCGAAAGATCTTCTTTGGTCAAATCCTCTTTATCTTTTTGTGCCATAATCCTCAAGCCGAGGTTCATTTTGGCTTCTGTAATCAGGGAAATCGCGTAGCGAGCATTTCCAAAACTGCTGTCTCTTCCCCTGTATGCTTCAGTAAGTTTTTTGTTGAGTACTTCGAGGGCCTCAGGCGAAAGAGATACCAGACTTTTTCTTGACGAAAGGAGAGCGATCTCTTCTAACTCCTGAGGGGTATAGTCCTCAAATTCAAACCTCATATTAAAACGAGATTTGAGACCGGGATTCGAATGGAGAAAATGATCCATTTCTTTAGGATAACCCGCAACGACTATGGCAAGATCATCCTTTCCACTGGTCATCTCCTTTATCAATAACTCAATCACCTCACGCCCATAGTCTTTGGTGTCATCTCCCCCACGGGCCAGGGCATATGCCTCATCTATAAACAAAATCCCGCCACGGGCTTTTTCAATGGCGTCTTTGACTTTGGGAGCCGTTTGGCCGATGTACTCTCCAATGATGTCTGCACGATCCACTTCATGCACATGGCCTTTTGTCAGCAATCCCAACTTCTTATAGATCCGTCCCAGCATTCTGGCAACGGTGGTCTTTCCTGTACCGGGATTCCCTGTAAAGACTACGTGGAGATTTACTCCTTGCTGATCATCAAATCCTTTTTCTTTTCGGAGTTGCAGGAAGTTCAGGTACTGAGCATATTCGCGAATACGAGTTTTGACCGTCTCCAAGCCAATCAATTCATCTAATTCTTTCAGGACTTCCTCCAGCGTCATTTCATCCAGTTCGGAGAGCGAAGGCATCCCAAGCACTGCCTGACCAGTTTCATCTGGAAGTAAGAGTTGGTTATCTCCCTCTATGCTGGTCTTATCTACTTTGAAAGGAACGATGCCTATCAGATTGTCCATGAAGACAATCTCAACTGTATAATTATCCGGAAACCAGGTCCCCTTATGGTCTGACCCCCATCCAGAAGTAATGACGAGTTCGTCCTGTTTTTCTTTGACCGGATACAATTCTACCGTTCTTCCTTTCAATTGGCGGGCGTCATTGTAGAAATTGAAGACCAACTCCGCCATCCATTTGGTCTTGAACTTATTTTTTGCTTTGAATTCGATCCAGACGAAACGAGATTCATCACTGCTGAATTCCTTGAGGTAAAGGGGATTTCTCTTTTTGCTGTCCTGATTGGAACCTTCGTAGAGTTTTACGTGTTCGATTTCCAGGTAAGGATTGCTGTGAGAACTTACTGTTCCAGCATTATATATATAGAACTGTTGGGAGCCCACTTTTGTACCATCTATATAAGCTTCCCAATAGTAAGTTCCTTCTTTCCAAAACATCCCTTTCTTCTCCATCCCCCAACCTTCGCGGATGTACACTATGTTGAGATCTTTGGATACGGCTTTAGGAATGTCGATAGAACACATCTCAGTTCCTTTCTTTCTTCTGTCTGAAGGTTGAGAGAATGCCTTTAGCTGAATCTGAGCATCCCAGTCTTCTTCATCAAAAAGTTTATTGAAGAACGAAAGCTCTGCATATATATAGGTGATCTCATTTTTATCAAATACCTGTCGATATTTCTTTTTACTCTCAGCAAGCCATTCAGTTGATGCATAAGTCTTCAAAGCTTTGAACTTATGTTTCACAAAATCTGATGGTTTTGTATTTGACATGTTTCGTAGAGAATTTTTAGTCTAAATCGAGTCGAACAAAAATCGAATATTTATTTGATATCCACAATTGAGAAACAAACGAAGCTTAAACAAAATAAATTTTTTGCGGAAGTGGAACGAAATTTGTTCCTAAAAAGCAGTAATCTTTCTCTTCTGGCCGACTTCCCCCCTCCATACAGGCCATTTCACCCATCTATAATTACAAATTCGTAATAAATTAACCATTTATAAAGGGTAATATTTTATTTTTTAATCTCGTAAAAAATCTAAAAAAATGCTCTAAATCTTACATATTGTTTCCTTTGCGAAATATTTGTTATATAATTGTTTCAAAATAAAGGGTCAGAATTAAATTACAACACAATCTAGATTCACCTTTTATTTTTGGGGTTTATTTCAAAATGTATTTGATAAGTCTATAGACTACACTTGGACGCAAGTGTGCCTTGTTGATACTCATTCTCATTCTTATTCTCATTCTTTACAGAATAATGGAGAGTGAAATTTAATATTTCATGTTTGGTTGGTTAATTAATGTAACGTATGAAAATCCAATTTTCTCCTGATAACCCGCGATTGCTCCAGATATTTGACAGACACGCCCAGAATTTCCTCGTTTCACAAACCGAGAACGATACCTATACTTCTAAGGTTAATCGTCTATTAGTAAATCAGTTGAAAAACGACGCACCTGGAATTGAGGTCGTAGCTGATCACTTGTCTATGAGCGTTCGCAGCTTACAGATGAAGTTAAAGGAAGAGGGAACTAGCTATCAGAAACTGCTGAATGCTGTGCGTAAAAACTTCGCGATTGCATACCTGCGCGAGAGAAAGGTTAGCAAAGGAGAGATTGCCCACATGCTCGGATTCTCTGAAATAAGCGTTTTCTCCAGAACCTTTAAGAAATGGACGGGAAAAAGTCCCTCCGAATATCAGGCAGCATTTGTCTGATTTGATCGAAAGTGCTTAACAAAATATCATTTGCCAGGGCCTGTCTTTGAGACAGGCCTTTTGCATATACTGGAAAATCCTCGGGAAATCCCTAATTTTGTCTCAATTTGAGAGAATTTTTATCAAAATGACAGACGAGGAAAAGGAATTGATCCTGGAATCTATCCGAAATGATGTAGCACTGGTTGGCAAAGCATTGAAAACCATATCTGAAAAAGTAGTTGAAGAAGGAATTTCTGAATATCCTTTGTTCATCGCTTCACAAGAGTATGTAGACATTGGGAAACCGGTATTTGATCGGGATAGTGTTCAGCTAAATTGGTTTTTTAATGCATCCATTCTGGAGGATTTCACCCAGAAAAGATTGATCACCCCGGATAGAGCCGCCAACTTTACCCGAACTTTTGGAGATCCTTCTGAGAAAGCCTGCATCTTTGTGATCAAAGGAGGAGAAGCATTTTTTGTATTTGTTCCCTATGATCCGGACAAAGAAGAGATGAAAGAAAATGGGAAAGATGTAACTTAAGTTAAAAGATTGAACATCTTTTCATGAAAAAATAACAGACCTTGCAATACCAGAATACTGTCTGCACTAATACTAATGTCTAAAAATTTTCCCGCTAGTTTCGAACATGCTCTTCAGAATCCCATGAATTCTTTTCCAGCCCCTAAAGAAAATAATCTTCAATCAGAATTGGAGCAACTCAAAAGAACCAATGAGTCTCTAGAAAAAGAGCTGAATATGCTTGCTTATGCGGTCTCTCATGATCTTGAGCAACCGTTACGGCATATCATGGCTTTTAGCAAACTTTTAGGGAGGAAAATCCAGGACTACAATGATGATGAGGTTCAGAAGTATGCAGAATTTGTTCAGAATTCCGGGGAAGTATTGGAAAAGAGAATTAATGCAATTCTGAAATATTCTCGGCTCTCCCAGCACGAATTTAAGATAGCTTCTGTTTCTACTGAATCATTGGTACAAAACATCATCGCTAAAATTCGACTGGATCCCAGTAAAGCAAAGATTGCAACAAAACTAGAGAATCTTCCAGAGATGGAGATAGATAAAGAACTCTTGAAGATGCTCCTGACAGAGCTTCTGGAAAATGCTTTTCATTTTTGTTCTCAAGAAGAATCTCCCCGTGTAAAAGTCTGGGGAGAGCAAGAAGGAAGCTTTACATCCATTTTTATTGAAGACAACGGAATAGGTCTGGGAACGCAGAAGCTGGAACGTTTGATAAAGTTGTTTCAGCAGGCAGACGATGGCTTTCCTCGTAAGCAGCAGAGCATTGGCATCGGACTTTCTATGGCACAAAGAGCTGCTAATATGCTGGGCGCTCAAATTTGCCATACAGAAACCCCTGAAGGCAATACCCAATTTCAAGTGCTGTTTACCTGATCAAGGTAAGGGTTCCTGCCTGGCTGAAAAGAGTTCCATCATAGCCGACTCCTTCCACCCGAAAAACGTAAACGCCTTCCTGAACCGGCTTACCTTTGTACAAACCGTCCCAACCTGAATTCAGGTCGGAACTCTCGAATAGTTTTTCACCCCAACGATTAAAAATCATAATCCTCGCTTCCTCCACAAAAAGACTGGTAATCGTAAAGCGCTCATTGTGCTGATCGCCATTTGGGGTAAAGGCATTAGGGTAAAAAATCTGTGGGCCGATGGGTACGCAAACGATATTCGAGACACTGCTTAATTCCTTTCCTCCACTTTCATCCGCGAATAATCGATAACAATACTCTCTTTGCGAAAGGTTAGTCTCCCGATCAATAAATTCGGTAAAAGATGCTCCGATATCACTCACCGACTCAAAGTTTTGAGTGGCTTCATTGAAAACCTCCAATCGATAATTTCGGATTCCCCCTGCCCAGTCCGCATAAGGATTCCAATTGAAAAAGACATTTCCAACCTGTCGACTCGCCGCTAAATGAATACTCTGTGCAATCCTTCCGATAGGTGTTTGCTCCCCACAGCTATCAGTTACAAAGGCACGATAGCGATAAGATTGATCATGGACTTTTACACTTTCATCTGTCCAACTTAAAGTAGCATCAGAAGCTGCCTGGCGATAAACAGGAGTATATCCATTACCAGCATCTTTTTCGATGATAAGTTCGCGGGCATAGGGAATATCAGGAATAAGACTCCATTGGATTAGGACGAAAGTATCTTCAAATACTGTAGCTAAACAAAGATCTTTGGGCTGTGTAGGCGCCTCATGAAGTGGTCGTTCTGATTGAATATTACTCCAGGAAATGAGGGTATCATTTGCCTTTATTGCTTCCACTCGATAAGTTTCTTCTTCCTCACAAAAGACATCCATATCCTCATAAGATGTCACTGTACCCGGCAATTCTGCAATCAGTTGAATATTAGCCGTGCTATAGTTTTGAACTTTGTATAAACGATAACTTTCCACTTCCTGCCATCCCACATACTCTGACCAGTTCAGATTAACATGTGCCAGATCGGCCTGGGTTTCTAACAGGATACTACAATGTTCATTCGCAGCATTTATATTCGAAACTTTGCCACATTCATTTGCTACTTGAAGCCTATAGCAATAGCTATTATTTCGAGTATTCAAGCCCCGATCCACGAAGCGGGTAGTTTGAAGATTGTTGATGGTCTGGATCGGAATGTAATTTCCTCCGGCATCCTCCCGATACAAAATATAGCTCTGGAAATCGTCAAAGTTATTGGGGAAAGGATTGTATTCGATTTCAATCTCCGAATCACTCAAAACACTAACAAAACGAATTTCAGGAGCGGTAGGATCGATATTGGGTTCTACAATAACTCCTGCAGCTTGAATCATGGTATCCCTGCATCCCGATTGATTGGTTACAATCAATTGAATATTGTATGAACCGGGATTAGAGAAAATGATCGTCGGATTTTGAAGATTAGAATTAGTAAAGCCAAAATCCCATTCCCAAAGGACAATTTGATTATCAGAGCTACTTTGGTCTGTAAAAGTCAGGGTATCTCCTCCACATAATTGACCTGCACTTATCAGGAAATCAGCAGTAGGTTTAGGGTAAATCAAAATACTGTCAGGAGACTGCAAAACGACCTGGCATCCTGCATTATCTTCCGCTATCAGAATTGGATAATAAATACCTGAATCCGGATATGCATAGATAACATTGGCTCCGCTATCGAGGGTTCCGTTCTGAAAATCCCAGGTAAAGCTGGATACATTCACCACATTTTGGGTAGTGAAGGAAATGGTCTCGCCCGGACAGGCAGTTCCCGGCGTGAAAGAAAAATCCACCTGTGGACCACCGATTTGGATAAAATCAGGCTCAATAATATTCGCCACGCAGCCTGCGGTCGTAGTACCGATTAAGTCCACATCAAAGGCCCCACTTTGCAAATACAAATGAGAAGGATTGATTCCAGTCGAACTTCCTCCATCTCCAAAGTCCCAATTCCAGGCAGTAAAGCTGTGTGGAGAAAGAGCATTCGCAGTAAAGTTTACTAATAGGGGAGGGCAGGCGGCAGAAGTCGTGTCTGCGATAATAGAGACCAGAGGATCCGCTATTATTATGTATCCGGGCAAAAATAGCGTGCTATCACAGCCATTAAAGTCCGTAACCGTAAGACTTACATCATAAACGCCATTTGCTGTATAGCTGTGAATAGGATTAGTCACAGTCGAAGTGGTTCCATCTCCAAAGTCCCATAAATAGCTCAAACCATTTCCAATAGAGGTATTGAAAAAAGTAATGGGATTATTGACGCAGTTGATAGGTTCGTCCGCATTGAAATTGGCTATGGCCTGAAAGACAGACACATAGTTCCGTCGGCTTAACGTGTCGGTACAACCCAGGGTATCGCTTGCAATCAAACTTACAGTATAAGTTCCCGGATTTTGATAGGTAAAAATGGGATTCTCATCTGTCGAACTTGCACCTGCTGGACCAAAGGTCCATTGCCAGCTCGCTACGTTTGAGACGGAAGTTGTAAGATTGTTGAACTGCACAGTATAAGGCGCACATCCCCTTTCATCCGGTAAGGCCTGGAAATCGACCACCGGTTCAGAAACGGGAATAGGAACCGTGACCTGTTCATTACATCCTGCGCTATTGAAGGCAATCAAAGTCAAATCATAAACTCCCGGATCGGTATAAACATGGATAGGATTCCTCAGAAAAGAAGAATCACCATCTCCAAAGTACCATATCCGCCCGACGGAATTTGAAGTAGAGTCATCCAATTGAAGAATTACTGGATTACATCCCCCTTGAGAAGTGAATCTCAATTGGGGATCGATGGTCTCTATATTAAGAGGAAGCGTCACAGAATCCACACATCCCGTGCTGTCATTGAAGGCATAGAGTTTTATCTGGTAGCTTCCTTCCTGTGTATAAATATGGACTGGAACGGTATCCGTATAAGTTGTCCCATCTCCCATATCCCATAAATAGCGATGAGCATCTATAGATTCATTCTCAATTAAGGGAACATAAGGAATCTCACATCCACTGGGTGAAGTTCGAAAGCCGGCGACAGGAGAAAGTACATCAATGTATTGAGGTCGCGTCAGGGTATCCGGACAACCATTATGATAAGCAATGAGGGTAACGTCCATGAGGCCTGTATCTCGAAAAACATGAGTGGGTTCATAGGCCCTGGAGTCCTGCCCATCTCCAAAAATCCAAAAGGCACTATCTGCACCTATGGATAGGTTGGTAAACTCTACCGATTCACTTGCACAGACCAGAAAAGTATTTGCCACAAAATCAGCAATGGGCTTTTCACCTACTTGTACCCCTCTGCTTCTAACCAGGGTATCCATGCATCCATGTTCTGTCCCAACAATTAAGGTAATGGTATAAACTCCCGTATCCGGGTAGACATGGGAAGGCATAGAATCCGTTGAAGTATTCCCATCCCCAAAATCCCAAAACCAGCTATTGACCGTCGAGGGAGTTGGACTGACTTCCAGAAAAGTTACGGATAGAGGCGCACAACCTTCCGGAGGAAAAGCAGCAAAGGCTGCCTGAGTTTGCCCGGTTACAATTCGGTTGGGGCGAATGATGGTAGCTGGGCATCCATCGGCATTATAAGCGGTCAATCTCACGTCATACAAATAGGGCTGCCCGGTAGGAGAACTGATGGGCAAGGTCGGATAGGTATGCGTAGGATTGGGATCGGTAGAGGTAGTTCCATCTCCAAATTCCCACAAAAAAGAAAGGGCAGAAGTACTGGTATTGGTGAAAGTGGTTGTATGAGGAGCTTCGCAAAGTAAGGTATCTGCTACCGTAAAATCAGGAATAGGCGGAGTACTTACTCTGATTTGCTGGCTGGATTGAAAACTACATCCACTGGGATCGAGAATTGTTACGTTTACAGTATAAAGTCCGGGAGTCCGGTAGGTAAAAACCGAATTGCAATCTGTACTTGTTCCTCCCGGCACACCAAAATCCCAATTCACCACACTTCCAAAACCGCCTCCACACAAGAAATCGACTTCCTGACCGACACAGGCGACTGAGTCACTGACCTGAATATTGACCTGAACATTCCCCACATTGATCAATCCGGTTTTCACCACCGTATCCGAACATCCCAAAGGACTGCTGACAATATGGGTAACATCAAAGCTCCCATTTCCATTGTAAGTCGTAGAAGGATTGACCTGGTTGGAGGTTTGTCCATTTCCCAAATTCCAGTTATGTGTAAAAGCCGAACCTGATCCTGTACTGAAAAAATTGACAGGAAAAGGGGCCGCACAGCCTAAAGCATTATCTGCAATGAAAGAGGCATCCGGGCTGGGATTCACCACAATAAGGGACTGCTTTTGCTCAGTATCCTCACAGCCTCTAACATCTGTAACAATCAAACTTACACTAAAAGTCCCGGGACTGGTATAGGTATGATTTACATTCTGAACGCTGCCAGTATCTCCATCCCCAAAATCCCAAAGCCAGGAAGTTATGGGATTGCTGCCAGGCTGACTTTGATCCGTAAACTGAACCGATTCCCCCTCACAAATCTGTATTGGATTCGCAGCAAAATCCGCAATGGGATTATCGAATATTTCAATGTAGTTGGTTTTAGTGATTTCTCGCGTCCCTCCCCCAGGATAAATAGCCCGCATCCGAACGGTGTAGAATCCCGGATTTATATAGGTAACCCCCGGACTAATAGCATTAGAGTTAGTTCCGTTACCTAAATCCCATTCATAGGATGTGGCACCCGGAGCATTAGGGGTAAATACAATAACCTGAGGACTACATCCCTGGGTAATGCTGGCAGAAAAATCGACTTGACTGTATAGGGAGGAAAAAGATCCCAACAGGAAAGTGTAGAGTAGATAGATGTGTGTATGTTTTAACATGGTCGCAAGGGTTGTTTAGTGAACCAGGGTTCACCTCTTTGCCTTAATGATTTCTACGTTTGATGCGAGCCACTATTCCTTATTACGAAACTTATAGTAGAATCGTAGCCTAACAATATTTAATATGAACAAAATACTAATTCAACAATTACTAAAGTATCATTATATATATTTAGCATCTCAATGGATTCACTAACACAGATCGTACTTGGAGCAGCAGTTGGAGAAGCTGTTTTAGGGAAAGAAGTCGGTAATCGTGCAGCTTTATGGGGAGCTATATGTGGGACGATTCCTGACCTGGATGTAATAGGAGGAGCATTTACAGGAGAATTGGCCTCTCTTGTAAATCATCGTGCGGCTTCTCATTCCTTATTATTTTCTGTTTTAGCAGCTCCCGTTATGGGATGGTTGCTTAATCGTTTTTACCGAGGAAAATGGGGAGATCAGAAATCCTGGACCTGGTTGGCCTTCTGGGTATTTTTTACTCATCCCATCCTGGATGCATTTACTACCTGGGGAACTCAACTTTTTTATCCCTTCTCGGATTATCGGGTCGCCTTCAACAATATCTTCGTAGTCGACCCCCTTTATACCATCCCTTTTCTCATTTGTCTCATTTTGGCACTCAGGCTACCTCGTACTGCCAAATGGCGCTATTTATGGAACTGGATGGGAATAGGAATCAGTAGCTTCTATCTCATTCTCACACTGACCAATAAATTGGTTGTGCATGAAGTCTTTTCCAATGCTTTACATCAACAAGGAGTCGGAGGCTATGGATTCTCTACTTATCCTACCCCTTTCAATAGTTTACTCTGGTATGCGGTGAAAGAGGATAGTTATGGTCGAAATATTTATACCGGAACTTATTCCATTTTAGGTGATCCTAAAGAGATAGAATTTCGCAAAATTCCCAAAAACAGCCATTTGATAAAATCCGATAGTAGCAATTATGTCATTGACCGATTGCTTTGGACTTCCAAAGGTCAATTTATAATCACAGAAGAAGATAGCAGCCTGATCTGGAATGATATGAGGTTCGGCTTGCTGGAAGGCTGGGAAGGAGAAAATGATCCTGTATATACCTTCAGCTATAAAATTCTGGAAAAAGAAGGAGAGTATGTTGAGATTGAACAGTTGGAGCCGACGAGAAATGTAAAAGGGAAATCCCAATCTGAACTGATGCAAATGTATTTGGGGGATGTTTGGAGACGGATTTGGGAATGAGATGACATTTCATCCTGAGCAAAGTCGAGGGAACTAAATCAATAGCCCCTATAAGCATTTATCATAATATTTGGCAAAGCCTGAAGCACGTATGTTAGGCCCCTCCGCTTTGGTTGGGGTGATAACGCCTGCTTAGGAGTTTGTATAGTGCCACCTGTGTCATTCTGAACGAAGTGAAGGACCTCATTCCCTAGAAACCAATTTTTCCCTTTCCAAAATTGAGTTGAGGAAAAGCGGAGAAGTAAGCCATAGCCACTTCGCAAGCTCTTGTGACACCTAGTTTAGAGCACTTCCTTCACATGCCCAATGATCCGATCCACTGTATTCCTTCTGGACTCCACCGACCAGCCTCCGATATGAGGAGAGAAGACGATGTTTTCATAAGCGAAAAGTCGGCTGTACAAATCCCTTTCTTCCTCACTTAGCTTCTTGAAATTCTCATTGGGCAGCACATCAATTGCAGCAGCAATTACTTTCTCCTCATCAATCGCCTTCATCAAATCCTCTAAATTCGTAATCGGTCCTCTTGCCAGATTGAGGAAGTAGATGGGCTTAGTAAAAGAGTTGAAGAAATCAGCATTAGCTAAATGATGGGTTTCATCCGTAAGGGGAATGTGCAAACTCAATGCATCTGTTTCTCGAAAAATTTCCTCCATCCCAACAGCCTCAGCATACTCATCCCCATAATTCTGAAGATATTTATCGTAGGCAATCACGCGAGCACCAAATCCGCTGATTTTTCGAGCCGTCGCTTTACCTGTATTTCCATAGCCAATAATCCCCAGGGTCTTTTTCCCCATTTCATGGCCTCGATTTTCCTCTCGACTCCAGACGAAATTTTTCACCTGACGATTGGCTCTATATAAATGATGACGAAGAGCTAGCAACATAGCTACACTCTGTTCTCCTACAGAATCGGCATTTACCCCCGGACAATTTTGTGCACGTACTCCTTTACTTGCCAGGTATTCCATATCGATGTGATCCATGCCCACAGCTCCGCGGATCAGGAGCTTCAATTTGCGTGCTGCATCTGCCGCCTCCTTATCAATGTTGATGCGGCTATTCATGATGAGAATCTCGGCTTCAGGCAGGCGTTCGAGTATTTCAGTACGGCTCAAAGCCGGCTCATAGCTATAGCTCACAGGAAGTTTATCCAGTTCTTCCAGCAGGGATTCGTGATAGGGATCGATAATGAGGACATTCATGGCACGAAGATAGGGGAAAAGGAAGAAAGGTATTTGTGTATCGGAGCTGAAGAGGGCTTCTCAATTTTCCATGCTTTGTTCCTTGCTCTTACTTCCATGTGTGTTGCTTTGCTTTTGCGAATAAGTCGAATGAAGAGCTTAAGAAATTTCGATGCCTTAATTATCCTTCCATGAGTTCCGGCCCTATTTGAAACCCTATCTTTTTAAGGGTACGGATATGTGATGTTAAGACCTGATGATAGGGCAGGCGATGGTAGGTTTCATCTTTGAATTGCTGCATATCGCATACCTCGCCCAGGATTTTTGCCAGAGCGGGATAATGAACATAGGAAATTCTGGGCCAAATATGATGAATACATTGGTAGTTTAAACCTCCCCAGTACATAGTTGCCAGCCAATCAACCGTTGGATTCTTTCCCCAATAAAAATCTACCGAGCTTTTCATTTGATGACGCACAAAGGTGTCTTTGCCGCATGCTTCATCCAGTTGCTGGGGTGCCCACTCGTTAATATGAGCAAGTTGGAATATGGGGGTCAATTTAAAGCCGGCAACAATTACGCAGCTAAGCCATAAAACCAGAGCATGTACAAAGGGAACCCCCATAAGTAGGGGCAGCAGTAGTACCACCGAGAAAAAGATAATCTTGGAAATAATAAGTTGAAGAAGCTGATGACGATAGGACTTTTTTCGGGTATTCATGTAGCCTTTTTCGCAGTAGATGTGGAGCTGCTTAAAATCGGCAATGAGGATCCGAGACAGAAAACTCAAGCCATAGAGCGCCATTCCATAAATATGCTGGTATTGGTTAATCCAGGGTGTCTTGGCAAACTTGGAAAAATAAAGAGAGCCTTCTCCTGAATGTAGATCCCCATCCACTCTGTGAATATTTGTGTGGGAATGATGAAGGGTAACATGTTGAACAAACCAGATGTCATCTGCTGCCCCAATTATCCAGACCAATTTCTTCACAAACCTATTGATGTGTTTATTTTGATGAAAGGAGCCATGACTTCCATGATGCATATTGGTGCCAATCATAACAAAGCCATTGCTTTGTATTACTCCCAACAGTAAGACCCACCAAATATTGGGTAACGTCCCTGCCAGCAATAGGAAATAGGGTACGAGGTAAAATAGAAGAGCAAGGGTAAGATTAATAAAGACGACTGCTCCACCATCATGTTTAGCAACACCTTTTTCTTCAAAATATGCATCCGCTCTATCGCATAATACTTTACTAAATACATCGGGCTTTTGGTAGCGGCTAATGATCTCATTTCTGTGCTTGAGCGTTTCTTCATTCTGCTTATTCGTATTCATCGGCAGCAAGAGTAGCATTGTTAGGAGGAATATCCTAATATCCGTAACTATATTTTAAACGGGTTATATGTAAGGATGCTGATACGAAATGAACAAAAGGCATTAGTAAATTACCCAGCTTAGCATTCATCCTTCCATTTGGAGGAGAGAAAGATTATTTTCTATTTCATAAAAGACAATCAACCCTAACACGCTAAAACACCAACACTCCAACACCCTTATTATGAAAATCGCTGTATGCGCCGCTAGTGGACAATTAGGCTCAGCCATTATCAGAGCCTTGAAAAAAGAAGTTGATCTGAGCCAAATTGTTGCCTTAGCCCGAACGCCCGAAAAGGCTGCTCATCATGGAGTTGAGGTGCGGAAAGGAGATTATACAATTAAGGCTGATTTCGATGAAGCGCTCAAAGATATTGATGCGGTTTTGTTACTCTCTGCAAATGGAGAACCTCTGGGTCGTATTCCTCAGCATAGAAATGTGATCCACGCCGCCAAAGAAGCCGGAGTAAAAAAGATTGTCTATACAAGTGTCGGCGGAGACTTTGGTCCGGTGGTAGAAAGTAATCGGCAGACAGAAGAAGACATCAAGACCTGCGGTTTGCAATATGCGATTGGGCGCAATGGCATTTATATCGAGCCGGATGTAGACTATATAGAGACCTATAAGCGAGAAGGAAAGATCACCAATAGTGCTGGATATGGAAAATGCGCCTATACGAGTCGGGATGAATTGGGAGCGGCTTATGCGAAGATGTTATTAGAAGATAAACATAATGGGAAAACCTATTCGCTGACGGGAGAAGCGATTACTCAATACCAATTGGCGGATTATCTGAATAAAGCCTTTGGAACAAATCTCGTTTATGAGCCTATGCGTGTTGAGGAGTATGAAAAGGAAAGAAAAGCTGAATTAGGGGAATTTTTAGGGGGAATAATCGCTGCGATTTATGGGAGCATTAATCGTGGAGATTTTGATAAGCCTTCGGATTATGAACAGGCGGCCGGAAGGGAGCATGTGGGCTGGGAGGAGTATTTTAGAAATTTGAAATCTCCTCTGATTTAGGCTTTCTTTACGGAATTTGAAGAGCTACCCTGAAACCTACATGGGTCACATATTGCCAATGATAGGGTAGGGTGTAATCACGGGTATTTACTTGCATCAAGGATCTATCTTTAGAACCCCAACCTCCTCCTCTCAAGATTCTGTGTGCTCCAGATGAAGGCCCATAGGTGCTGTAATTCACCCTTGCTTTATGATAATAATCTTTTTCATACCAATCATTAACCCATTCCATTGCATTTCCACTCATATCATGAATTCCTAATTGATTAGGTTTTTTTAGGCCTACAGGTAAAGCCTGATGGTAACCCGTTGCCTCTGTTCCATTTAGCCAATACCAGGCAACTTCCTCCATAGAATCACTACCGGAATATTTATAGATTGAGTGTCCCGATTCATCATGTCCATCTTTGCCCCCTCCAGCTGCAAATTCCCACTCTCTCTCTGTCGGTAGTCTGTAAGCGTAGGCACTTGTATCCAGGATAACCAACCAATTTTTCTCTACATCATCTCTTAGATAATTGGGATCAGGTTTATCCTTATCAAGGGTATAAGCAGGGCTTAGGCCTTTTTCCAGACTAAGCCAGTTACTGTACTCTACCGCATCAAACCAATCAACATTTGTGATAGGACTTTGACCGTACCACTGCCAGGAAGGTTTAGGATGATCCTCCAGCGTCTTTCCATTATTCTTTAAAAACAACTCATACTGAAATTCTGTAATCTCATATTTTCCAATTTTAAAATCCTTGAGCATCACTTCAGGAAAAATCTTTTTAGTATTCTCTTTCTGGCCTCCCATTTTAAACCTACTCCCTTCAATCTCTATCATGGTGGGGTAGTATCTTTCCTCTAAAAGATTAAATAATTTTTCCCCAGCTAAATCAGCGATTATTTTCTTCTGCGCAAACTGTTCGTTAAATTTTTTCTGAGGGACTTTTTCTATTTCAAATACACGTTCAAGCAAACTATCAGCACGAGAAATATTTGAGATTGCATTGTAATAATAGGCGAGTTCCAATAAATGCGTTCGTATCTGAGGATCATAAACTTCCCAGTCACTGAGTTCTAACAGCATTTGGTAGGATTTCCCATATTGAAGATTAAACAACAATTCTTCCTGCTTTTGTAACTCTTTGTGAAGAATTTCTTTCTGGGAAATGACTAAGTTCTCAAGACGAGCATCTGCCAATCTCCATTGATAGGCGGAAACAGCAAGTAAAAAAAGTAGAATGGCAATAATGCTACTCACTATTCTTGTCCTTTGCTTTCGTTGATTCTTAATTTCCTGTCGGCTTTTATCTACAAACTCCAAAAGCTCAGGACTTAGTTTCTTTTCATCTCTTAGCTGATCTTTATAATTATCGATCAACTGTAACTCTTCCCCATTTAGAAAAGCTTTACTTTTCTTTGAGGCTGCTTCTCGATTTTTGATCAGGTCTACAATTTCTAATAAGGCAACCTCCGAAGCACTCCTTTGCTCAGAGATTCTTTGAGATAAGGTATCATGAGCCAACTCATATATGCCTTCTTCCTCCCGTAAAATTCTGCTTTGCAACAGACTTGAAAGGATAAAATTAATATCCTCGGGACTTAGGCCGGGCAGTTCTATCTCTTCTTTTCTTCTCGGAATCTTTGTCCCTTCTAAAGAAGCAAACTCATTTACTATTTTTTTTACAGCCTCTTTGGGTCCATGAGGGGATTCTAGCTTAAATGCTTCTTGTATGGTATTGAGTTGTTCGTCTAAAAAAATATTCAATACGTCTCCCAATTCTCCCAAATCCTCAATTTCCTCTGTGGTAAAGGTAAGAGGAGGATAAATCTTATCTGGAATTTTATCTGCATAGGTTCTATAAAGATCATCTTTGTATAAACGATCTAAATATACCTGCAAATAGGGCAAAGATACCCCTGAACGCCCTGCACTTATTTTTTCAATGATCTGACGGGCATTATTTTGAGGCTCAGAAAGCTCTACGTTAAATTTTTTGCAAGAAGATATAATCACCTTTGTTGCATTTTGAACACTCATGGGTTCGACCCTTAATCTTCGGTCAAATAAACTTGGAATGGTTTGTTCAAAAGAATAAAGATTGGCTAAATATTCTTCCCTGAGACTAAAGATAATCTGGCAAGGAAGTTTGGATTTATTAATATCCGCGATATCCCGAATAAAAAGCTCTCTTTCTTCCTCATCTCCCAGAATAAAAACCTCTTCTAATTGATCCAGAATCAGGTAAATAGGCCTTAGATATTCTTCATAGAGTTCTTCAATAATTTCGGGTAAACTTGCTTCAGATTTATAGCCCAATGCCTCCTCGAGTTCATGCCTGATAGAATCATTGAGATTATTTCCTCGTCGAATAAAAATCGGGAACCAATTCGTAGGCTTAAATCTATTGCTTAGCCCACACTGTATTAAACTGGTTTTCCCTGCACCAGACTGACCATACACCAAAACCAGGCGGTTCTGGCTAACCAAATCATACAGGATTTCGATTTCCGTTTCCCGACCAAAAAACACATCCCTGTCCTTTCGGGTATATGCATCCAAAAATTTGAAGGGAGATTTCATACGCCAGAACCATTTAAGAAGATGTCAACAAAAGCATCAAATTGCTCCTGAATAATTTTGAACGCCCTCCCTGGAACCCTTAGGTGAGGATCGTCTGGTTCATGGACATATTCATAGCACCAGCTTTTCGCCTGGCTTTCGTAGTGATTGAGAAAATAAATCTTGGATTTATCGCTTCTGTCTACAAAAGCATTTTCATCAATAATAAAAGGGGATAAATTCAAAAATCCAGTGATATCTTCGTCTTCATTTTCCTTAAGTAGGAGCACAGATTGATTGTCTAAAAAGCGATCCAGGGTTTCATCCTCTTCTTCCATCCCCCCTAGCAGATCTATCAAACGAATTACGACATGCTTAAAGCTAGCCTCGGGAGTATGTCGAAACTTTTGCACATCTATATTTTTGATGGTTGCCAGCGTATAGCGGGTCAGATACCCATGCTCACTAAACAATTCGGCCAAAGCTTCTTCAGCCCGCTTACATTCCTCTATATAATTAACAGGTAGTATTTCCTCAGCATGGATTCTGTCTCTCAATAAATCAAAATACTCGCACGCTTTTTTGTAAGGGCTCCCCTCATCAGAAAGCAAGGACAGGGCTTTCAATTCCTCTACAAAGTATTTTACCTCAGTTTCTTCTAATAAATTCAGAAGTAAATGAATGAAAGGAAGGAATTTGAACTTTTTCCGATCCTCTATACTCTGGTACAGAAAGTTGCGGATTTTTGCCTGGAGTTCTTGATTGAGCTGAAGCTTAACATCTTTGTATTTTGCCTCCCAAAGCTGAGCCAGTAAGGTAAAGCTGAGAAACTCAAACAATACCTGATAGGTTTTGGCCAATTGCTTTATTCTGGGAAGCCCTATTACATCATATCCTTCTTCTTCATCTCCTAAAGGAACTAAAAGTTTTCTTAGGTTTTCGGCTATAGGAGCGGGGAAATTATTTAGGATAGCCATTCGCTTTCTAGAAGGCTTGATCTTTCTCTTTTGTAGGACAATTCCTTCATTTAAAAGGGTATTCCAGAGCCGCTTCAACAGTTCTTCATTGGGCTCATAATCTTCTTCTGAAAAATAATTTCCCCCTCTTGGCAGGGTATATCTTAGGGCATTTTCCCTATCGGAGCGACTATAAAGGGACCAAATCTCTTTATCAGAAACATCTTCATGGCCGGGTCCCTTAAATTGAAACTTTCGAAAAACCTGAGTTTCTTTTCCACTAGCTCTGGCAAAAGCAGCAGCGTGATTAAACGCTTTCTCTATATGGGCGCCCAGTTCCAAAGCATGATAAAAATGCTTTGCAAAGTTCATCGCCATATTATCATCGATAGAACAACGGGTAGCAATGACAGCGGGAATTCCTAATTCAAGAAGATACTCGACCTGGCCTTTGCTAGAACAGCCATTTAGAAACACTAATTGCAGATTTTCCTGTTCCGCCAGCATTTCTGCTAATCCTCCAGCATGGGCTTCTCCATCACTCAGAAAGAGCTCCTGACTATCTGCATGCCCTGCATAATGAAATATATAAATCTGATTTTTGTATTCCGTTAAATAGTATCGCAGGGAATTTAGATCAAGGTGAGATTCTCTATGAATATGAAAATGTCCTTCCTTGACACTTCTTTCCTGTAAAATTTTATAGAGAGCATCATCTTCTTCCGAAAGTTTTTCTAAGGGAGCAGTGCTACTATTGGCAAATGCCAGGAATACAACAGCTTGATGGGTCATGTCTTAGGTTTCAAGGCTCATTTTGAAGATATGAAATAGCTGATCGTGATCAAATTATGTCCCCTCAATTCCGGTCGAGAATAAAATAAAGCTATATAAATGAGTAGAACTGGACTACGGGAAACCCTTAGAAAGCCCTTCCGCTTACGGCAGAGTGTAGTAAACCCTTCCCCACAAGGCCCCGTTTCCCTTTTTGCGTAGAAAAATGGAAACAACGCGCATACGGCAATTTATATGGCCCTGGATTGAGCGCCTCCCATTTTTCGACGAAAAAGGGGAGATTTGCCTTAGCCGCTTGCGGCAGAGTGTTGAGAACCCTTCCACGCGAAGCCCCTTTTCCCTTTTTATAAAAAATGGAAACCACGCGCATAAGCCAATTTATATAGCCCTGGAATTGCGCCCCTCTCATTTTTCGACGAAAAAGGGGAGGTTTGCCTTAGCCGCTTGCAGCAGAGTGTTGAGAACCCTTCCACGCAAGGCCCGTTTCCCTTTTTGCGTAGAAAAATGGAAACAACGAGCATACGGCAATTTATATGGCCCTGGATTGCGCCCCTCCCATTTTTCCCCGCGAAAAAGGGGAGGTTTGCCTGCGCAGAGGGGTTGACCTAGCCCTATACAATCTGTATCTTCATTCAAAACATAACCAACATGAAACACAAAAAGGTCGTTTCCTTTGCCAGAAGGATGCGAAAAGAACCTACCGTAGCAGAAAAATTCTTTTGGTATAAAGTTAGAAATCGAAGTTTTGATGGGCATAAATTCCTTAGACAATATGTCATTTCCTATGATAAGCCCTTGAAACAAAAAGCTTACTTCATAGCAGATTTTTATTGTGCAAAAGCAAAGCTAATTGTAGAAATAGATGGGAAGTATCATTTAAATCAACAAGCATATGATCAAAGAAGAGAAGAAATATTGCGAGGAATGGCATTTCGAGTGATTCGATTTACAAATGAGGAGGTGTTAAGTGATTGGGAGAAAGTAGAAACTGTTTTGCATTCGCATTTGGAGTAGTGGGACCCTTCCGCTCAGTCCTCGTTTCCCTTTTTGCGCAGAAAAATGGAAACAACACGCATACGGCAATTTATATGGCTCTGGATTGAGCGCCTCCCATTTTTCGATGAAAAAGGGGAGCTTTGCCTTAGCCGCTTGCGGCAGAGTGTTGAGAACCCTTCCACGCAAGGCCCGTTTCCCTGTTTGCGTAGAAAAATGGAAACGACCCGCATACGGCAATTTATATGGCCCTGGAATGCGCCCCTCCCATTTTTTACAAAAAAAGGGGAGGTTTGCTCTGCGCGGAGGGGTTCAAGAAGAAAGCCGCATACGGCAATTTCAGATTTAGTTTATATACTTTCCTTTGCAGATTTGAAAGGAATAGGGCACTGAATAATTCTCATGAGAATTATTTCGCATTTTATTCCTCATTTCTAATCTTTTCAAGCATCCGATCCATTGCTTTCTGACCAAAATCATCCTTATAGTAATGCTTAAAAAACTCTACTTTTAATTCTATCGGAGATTTTTCAGGATACCATTTCCTAAGTACATCCATGGTTTGATTAATGCTATATTCCATCATATCTACAAGCATGCTGATTTTATCCTCCTGGCTTTTGGATTGATAAATCTCAAATTGCTTTTGAAGTATCTTAGGAGTCGAATCAAGCATTATCAAATATATTAAAGGTATTGAGTTTTAACTTCTGAATCCAATGAGTTAAATAATCCCAATCAATGCTGGGGTTGAGTAAAAGACTTTTGATATCATTGATCTGTCTATCACTCTGATAATCCTGAATCCATCTTAGCTTGGCAATGATTAGGTCTTCCAGGCTAACTACCCAGAATTCAATATCTCCCATAGATAAGAATCTGCGTCGGGAAAACTCCAGTTGACCGTATTCTGAGTTGGAGCGAATGATAAAATCTATTTTGAAGGCCGTCTTTTTATCAATTAAATTAAACATGCCCCTTCTTCTTACCTCTTCGGCTATTCCAATTTCATCTACAAAAAACTCCTCAAATCCTTCAATAAATTTATCTACATCTTCCTTATTCAATTCTACAACTATGTCAATATCTCTTGTTGTCCTTGCAACTGTATACAGACCAAGCGCGACACTTCCAGAAAGCATATAGGGAATCGCCTGCTTTTCAAGAATTGAACTTACCCTTCCAAGCAATTCTATAATCATACAGCAAGATACCAATTTCTACCTAAGATTTTTTTAGCAGAGATACTCTGTTCTGGAGAGATTTGAACCCTTCCACGCAAGGCCCGTTTCCCCTTTTGCGCAGAAAAATGGAAACAACACGCATACGGCAATTGGGAAAGAAATGGAACTGCGCCCCTCCCATTTTTTGCAAAAAAGGGGGAGGCTTGCCTGCGCGGAGGGGTTCAAGAAGATCAAATATCCATCTCCTGAATCCTTTCAAAACTCTGAAAGTGGTCGATGGTCTGGCGCATGACTGCCGGATTGTCGATGTCGTAAACCCAGTGATTGTCGAAGATGGGTAGGGGAGGGAGGTCGGGATCGGGACGGCGGGTGATGAAGAGGCTATGGAAGCGGGTACCTCTTTTTCGTCGTGTATCCTGAATGGCTTCGAACATCTTCCTATCGATGCGGGGAATGACGAAATCCGAAATGACCAGGACATCTGCTGTATGGTAACTTTCTTGCTCGAGAATCTTTAGGGTCTCGTCTAAAGCCGGCTGGATATCTGTACCGCCATGAAAACTCATGCGCAGGAAGTCGATCATCCGGCTATGATCGTTTTTCATCCCGGTCATTTCAAGTGCATGAAATCCTGTAGAAAAGGAAATGAGGTAAGCTTTCCGTTTTTGGGGAAGCGCGATGTTGAGCAAAGCGAGAGCGAGAGCTTTTGCGATGCGTTCAGGGCGGCCAAACATCGAACCGCTGGTATCGATGCATAGGATCATCGGTCCTTGCTTCTTTGTCTCAGATTTTTGAATGACTTCTTCCTGTATCTCTTCCGTACCGCTTTCCTCTATCGATCTATATTTGAAAGTGAGCAGCTTCTTTTCGATGTATTTTTTGGACCAAATGAGTTCCATTTGCGGAGAGCTCAAATAGGTGATTTCCGAAGGAAGCATGGCAGACAAATGATCGCTGTGATGAATGCCGACGATCTCTGATTTTCCATAGGGACTAGGCTTCCATTTTTGTCGGGGAATGGCCTTCATGACTTTTTTCTCCTCGACTACTTTTGCCTGCTTTTGCCAACGCCCCAGAATATCCGCCAATTCTCTAAGCTGAGAATCTCGCTCCAGGCTTTTCGCATATTCCTCCATTTCATCCCAGTCGATCTTGTTCCAGTTTTTAATGGAGTCGTTCCAAATTTGCCCGAGGAAATTATAGAAAGGCGCTAGCAATTCCCCCAGTTCTTCCAATTTGGAGACTTTGCCCTTAAGATCCTTGAAATAATTATTGAGACTTTCTTCCAGATAATCCTCTTCATGTCGACTCTTTTTTCGACCCAATAATTCGGACCAGTCATTGAGGATGTTTTGGCGAATGATGAGCAGATTTTGCTCTGTACGATTGTTTCTGGAAGCTTCGCCTTCTATTCCAGCATTTTCACGAGAGAGGGCTTTCTGGTAAAAATCCCAATTGGTGGATTGCTTGGGGTAAAGTTCCTTGAGAGTGCTCAATTGCCCCTGCCAGCTACTCAAATCCCTACTTCGCAAAACGCGATTTAAGCGATCGAAGTCCTTCTCCTCTTTAACATACTCATTTACAGAGCCATAATCCTGATTGGTTTGACCGATCCATGAAAGGGTTTCCCGCGCAATGCTCAAAGCAAGATCCTCATTGTTCAAGGTGAGGTCGCGCAAGGATTTATCTTCCAGAATACGAATGAAAAGTCGAGCCCAATTGGGATAGGAGTTGGGAATCTCAGAATGTCTGATTTTGGGAATGGCATCAAAACCGGGATCAAGCAAGTGGAAATACAGAAGTTCTGCCGCAAACCTTCGCAAGGCTTCCGTCATCAACTTGGACTTCTTGATGAAATCACTAAGTTCTTCCTCAATCCTTAACCATCGATTCGTAGGCATGGCGGGTCTTTTCTATCTCCAGTTTCATGTCCAACAAGTCATGCATGGTTTGGTCCAGGCCCTGGAAAACATGTTGGCTATATTCTTCTGAAAGGAAGAGGTGATCGTCCATATGAATTTCATCTTCCTGTTTTTGTTTTTCGAGCGCTTCTACCTGTTTCTCACAAGTATCCAGCAGCAGTTTTATCTGTGTATCCCAAATCCGAATCATGGCCTGACTGGGCTCTTTGGAAATAACTTTTTCAACTTCCGTCTGCTCGGTATCGAATGAAGATTCTTTTCCTTTATTCTCAATTTGCAAATCAGTCTTAAATTCGATCTCAGCTGTCTGGAATGGACGAAAGCTTCTGGCGGCTTCCTCAAAAATGGGAATGAAGGCCTTCTCCTCTTTCTTTACCTTTCCGAAATCAGAGGTACGAATAAAGACCGCACTTTCCCCCCAGAAATCCATGAGCTTATAATAGTCCTGCCCTTTATCATCCTTGGTTACTTTTTTGACCTCTACTTGCTCAATCAACACTTCCTGTGTTTCGCTACGAATCTCTTCCTTTAAGGTATCCAGCTCATCAGTCAGCATAGATAGATTGACCAGCTTGCGGTAGCCGAAACTCGCGATACATCCCAGCACCAGGTCATAAGATTCTTTGATTTCATCTTCCCGATCCCAGATACAATCCTGAATGAGAAAGCAGTCCATAACCATGACCTTTTTCCGCCCATTCAGAAAAGCCGAACTTCTAAGCAGGCGGGTGATCTTTCTCCACCTACGATCTGATACATAGATTTGTCTACTTTCGTCAGCCGTCACATTTCTCTGAGCGAGTATCTTCCTGACATGGTGAATCAAGCCCAAAATATGATCCGGCACCTCTACCTCATCTATCAGATCTTCCCAGCTTTCATACTCCTCATCAGTAATTCGCATTTCCTTATCAATCAAGGAATCTTCATCCATCTTCCCTTTCATGGTAATCATGCGATTGAATAAGTCTTCATCTTCAATTCCCCCAACCATCAAACGGATTAAAAAACGGTCATAAATTGCCTCCAGCCCTTCTCCCTTGAGCGGAAGTTCGTTGGAAGCCGAAATCAAGCCTCGGATGTTTACTTTGAACACCTGATCTCCGTTGCGGTATATTTTTTCATTGAGTACTGTCAGCAGAGAGTTTTGAATCGGTGGGCTGGATTTCCAAATTTCATCCAGGAATACAATGTTGGCACCGGGCAGGTAATTTTCGGTGAGGCGCTCGTATTTATCTTCGTCCTTGAGCTTGCTGATGGAAACCGGTCCGAATACTTCATCAGGTGTGCTGAATTTTCCCATCAGATACTCAAAGGATTTGGCATCCTTAAAGGCGTATTTCAACCTTCGGGCTGCCATACTTTTCGCTACTCCCGGAGGACCCAAAAGGAAAATACTTTCCCCTGCAATTGCTGAGAGGAAAGCCAGTCCAACGACCTTTTCTTTTTCAAAGAGGCCTTCGTTGAGTTGTTTCAGTAAGTAGGCTATGCGCTTCTTTATGTCCAAACTAATTTTGTGTTGAGTTGTCTCTGTGTGTTTTCAAGTTAAGTTCCTCCAGCTTTTCTAACAAAAATTCCTCTCCCTGCAAAATCCTAAGCTGAATGGGAATATAGTAGAAAGCTTCCCCTCTTAGTTTTTCGGAAAAGCTTTTATTGAGCAAGCGGTAAAAATCTTTTTCGGTGCAAAGGAAGATGCTGCGTTCTCCCTTCTCCTTCAATAGGCGACCTATATCTTTTCCCTTAAAATCATAATGATCCCCAAATTTGATGTGCTTTCTTATCTTCCATCCAGCAGCTTGAATTTGAGCTTGGAAAAAGTCTGGATTCCCGATTCCTGAAAAAAGAATTACCTCTTTCTCTTCCTTCAAATTCATTTCCGTAAATTCCTGAGTAGGATCAAAAGCTTTTACTTCCATTTGCTCGACTCGCATAAAAGCCAGGTCTTTCTGCCATTTGGACAGCTCTTGAGATATATTCTCAATTTGCGAATCATAGCTGATCTTATTGATCAACAGCATATCGCCTCGCTTTAATCCCCCAACGCTTTCTCTTAAGGTCCCCGCAGGTACCACCCGGTCCTCGGCAGGCAATCGGTTTGCGTCTATCAAAACGAGGTCCAGATCACGGGCTACTTTTCGATGCTGAAAGGCATCATCCAAGATGATGAGTTCGACATTTTCTTTCAATAATTCCCGGATTCCTTTTTCTCTGTTTTCGGAAACCGCCACAGGTATTTTGGGAAACTTATGTGCGACTTGAAAGGCTTCATCTCCATAATCATCCGAATCTCCTGAATAAGGATCGACTCGAAGATAACCTTTGGTTTTCCTTCCATATCCTCTACTCAAATAAGCAGCTTTAATTCCATTCTCTTCCATCTTCCTCAGGAGAAATTCGGCCATGGGAGTCTTACCGGTTCCACCCATGGAAATATTCCCCACGGAAATTACGGGCACAGGGGCTTTATAAATATTGAAGATATTCTGCTTGTAGCAAAGATTCCGGATGGCAAGTATCGCTCCGTAAAGGAGGGAAAGGGGGAGGAGTAAAATGGAGAGGAAAGTAGGTACTCGCACAATCTTTCAAATGGATGTGCCACAAGATAACGATCTTTTGAATCAGCCGACTTTCTTGCTTCGGGTCTCTTTTTCCATGAGCAATTCGTTTCGCTGCTGCTGGATTTTTTGGTAATAGCGGTAGACAGAGCTATTATCAACCGCCAGCCAGGCTCTCAACTCTGGGTAGTCGGGATGTACACTGATTTGGAAATCGAAAAATCCCTTTCTGCCAAAAAAATCAAATTCAACACAAGGAATAAAAATAGGATCAGAGTCTGCATGCATTCCCTCAATGAGCGGCTCCATACTTTTGAACAAAGGATCCAGATCGTAAAGAGAACTGTTGATGAAAGAACTCATATCTTCCATGCTCTGGCAAGAGTTTAACATAGGGCCATCCTTCCCAAATACAATTACCTGGGTTTTGGGTTGGATCAGGCTCAATTTCAACTCATCAAGATTCATGGGCAGCTAATAATTTGCTAGCAAGCATATGAAACAGATCTTCTACATTATCATTCTCTTTGGCACTGGTGCTTATGTCAGGCCTGATTTCACAGGAGGAAAGCACTTCTTCCAATTCACTTTCTGAAAGGAGGTCTTTCTTATTCGCAGCAATTACCATTTCAGCTCCGGGAACCATACTTTGGATCATGTGCAATTTAGTCTTTAGATCCTCGTAGGTAGAGGGTCTGCTCACATCAATCACATAAATAAAGCCTCCACATCCATTGAGGTAATACTGAGGAATGTGTGCCATATTTTCCTGACCCGCGATATCCCAGATGATCAACTCCAGTCTGTGATCTCCCAATTCTACGGTCTTCTTATCAACTTTCAAACCGATAGTTGATAAATAACTTTCAGGGAATTTTTGTTCGACAAACTGACTAATCAATGAAGTTTTTCCTACTGCATGATAGCCCAGAAGAGCGATCTTTTTACTTATCCAATTGGTTGAATCCATAGAAGTGTTCCTTTAGCTCAAGGGAAAGGGAGTCTATAACGGCTTTATTGAGGGATTGATCGGTGATCACATCATTCTTTTCGCAAAATGCGAATATGCTGTTTTGAAGTTTTTCTTTAAACTCTGATTTGATAGGTCCTTTCTCTACTGCTGCGAAATAAAAAGTCTTAAAATTGAAAATCAATATGGTATATGATTCATATTCCAGGGTTTCTAACTCCTGTGAAGTTTTTTCAAAGGCATGCTCGATAAAACTTTTGATCCCGGTCAACATACCGGCAATCATATCCGGATGAGATACATCATTTAGGGAAAAATGTCCCATCAGCAATCCATCCTCTTTTCTGATCACAAAAATCTCCTCCAAAATAGCCAGAGCTCCCTCTCTCATCAGCATCTCCTGATAAGAAACACCGGAGAAAAAGGCCTTTACCCGTAATCGGAAATTTGCAAAAGGGTCTTCCAATCTATCATCTACTCTCTGGCTGATTCGGTCGATTTCTGCTCGAATGTATTTAGCTATGAGTTTTCCTATTATGGGATACAAAGCATCGATAATCTCATCTTGCGAATCTCTTATCTGAGCCTTGATCGCTGTGGCAAGGTATTTGGAAAACAAATCGGGAAAGTTCTCCTGTAAATAGGCAATATTCTTTTCGAAATGAGGTTTAATTTTTTCTTCAAATAGCTCTTCATCTCGAATTTCTTCCTGCAATGAGTCAATGCGTGCGATAAATTCCGATTTTTCTTCGGAATTATCGAATCGGAGTAAGCTCCTCAACTCATTTAACAGGCCTTCAGCCTCTTTTTTGGATTGAACTTGAAGCAATTGCAAAAAAATTTTTCCCTACAAAATACACGCAGGACATGAAATATCCCATAAAGAGCAAAGTTTATTTGAGAATCCCTACCCTCGATAATAGAACTTTTTTAATTTCGCGCTAATTAAACCGAATTTTACTCAAAAACTTCCTTGGATAATTCTAATTCCATTGAATTTAACCTATATATAAATATTGACAACGGATATGGAAAAAGGTAACATTTCAGTCAGTACGGAGAATATATTTCCTATTATTAAACAATCGCTCTATTCAGAACAGGAAATATTCTTGCGCGAACTGGTTTCAAATGCTGTCGATGCTACCCAAAAATTAAAGTACCTTTCCTCAAAAGGCGAATTTACGGGAGAAGAAGGAGACCTCACAATACAGATCAAAATCGATACAGAAGCCAAAACCCTTCACATAAGTGATGCCGGGATTGGTATGACGGAAGAAGAAGTAAAAAAATACCTCAATGTAGTCGCATTTTCCGGAGCAGAAGAATTCCTCAAAAAGTACAAAGATGCAGACAAACAGGAAGATATTATCGGTCGATTTGGACTGGGCTTCTATTCCGCATTTATGGTTGCTGATACAGTAGATGTAATCAGCTTATCCTTCAAAGAAGGTAGTGAGCCAGTAAAATGGACCTGTGATGGTACGACGTCTTACAGTATTGATAAAGGAGAAAAAGAGAGTAGGGGAACGGAAATCGTTCTTCATCTCTCAGAAGACGCACTTGAGTATCTCGAAGATGCCAGAATCAAAAATATTCTCAACAAATATTGCAAATTCCTGCCGGTTGAGATCAGTTTCAATGAGGAGGTAATCAATAACCCCAATCCTCTTTGGAAAAAAACTCCTTCAGAATTGAAGGATGAAGATTATCAGGAATTCTTTAAAGAGCTTTATCCGTTTTCTGAGGAGCCACTTTTCTGGATTCACCTCAATGTAGATTATCCTTTCAACCTGACTGGGATTCTTTATTTCCCGAAAATACGTCAGGACATCGACCCTAGAAAGAATAATATTCAGCTTTACTCACGTCAGGTTTTCATTACTGATGAGGTAAATCAAATCGTTCCTGATTATCTGATGTTGTTGCAAGGGGTGATTGATTCTCCAGACATTCCGCTCAATGTTTCCAGAAGTTACCTTCAGGGAGACGCTAACGTGAAAAAGATCAGCAGCTATATCACCCGTAAGGTAGCTGATAAGCTCAACGAGATATTTAAAGATGACAGAGGGAAGTTTGAAGAAAAATGGCAGGACATTTCTGTATTTGTGAAATACGGGATGTTGACTGATGATAAATTCAAAGAGAAAGCGACCAGCTTTGTATTACTAGAAAATGTTGATAACAATTTCTACACTCTGGAAGACTACCGGGAGAAAATTGCCAAGAAGCAGACGGATAAAGATGAGAACGTTGTTTATCTCTATGCCACAGATAAAGCAAGCCAGGATATGTACATCTCTTCAGCTGATAGCAAAGACTATGACGTTCTCCATATGAGCGGCGTTTTAGATAGCCACTTTATTGGCTTATTGGAAAGAGATACAGAAAAGTCTCGTTGGGTACGTGTGGATTCTGATACGCTTGAAAAACTCATACCTAAAGCAGAAGAAGAAAAATCTGAGGAAGATGGAGCTTTAGTATTGAGTGAAGAAGATGAGCAAAAGATCAAAGGTGTTTTTGAAGAAGCGGTCGAAAAGCCTGGTATGGTAGTCGTGCTTGAAAAGCTTAGCAGCGATTCTTTACCGGTTCAAATCACGCGTCCTGAATTTATGAGGAGGATGAAGGAAATGGCAGCTGTTGGCGGAGGTGGTATGACCATGATGGGAGAAATGCCGGACAACTTCAATCTTGTTGTAAATACGCAGCATCCATTGGTACAGGGAATGGTGGAAAGTCGTGTACGTAAAGACACTGCTCGTCAATTGATCGACCTCGCCTTGCTTTCTCAGCACATGCTGGAAGGAAAGGATTTGACAGAATTTATCCATCGGAGTGTGGAGATTCTGGCGAAAAAACGAGTGAAGAAAAAGTAAAAAACATAAAATATTGCCAAAGGTAGCAGGGCCAGATTATAATCTGACCCTGCATATTTTTACCCAATGTCTATCGAATCCCACATAGCACCTGAATGGGCCCTTGAAAGTCTGGATGGATCAGAAGTACCCAGTCTGGAATCTTTTCGGGGGAAATTTGTATTGATCCTCATATTTAGTCGCGGCTGTCCGGGATGTATGGGAAGGGCGATTCCTTTTTCATTGGAACTCAAAAAAAACTACCCAGAGCTTCAAACCATCGCTATTCATACTCGCTTCGAAGGACCTGAATACTCGAACCGACAGATAGAAGAAGTAAAGCTTTACTTTAAACTACCTTATCACCTGTACAAAGATAGGGGTAAAGAAACTTACGAACGCTATCATGCAGAAGGAACTCCTCATTGGGTTCTCCTTGACAAAGAAGGACGCGTAATTCGCTCTATATGGGGCTCTATGGCCAATGTGCAGAACCGTTTGCAATATGCGATGGCAGAACTTTTTGAATCCTGATTCTAGCTTACCGCCCGGATTCTGTATTCTTTTTTTCCAATGGAAATTCTGTCACCTTCTTTCTTTCCTTTTAATTGAAAGTAAATAGGGGCATGAGTAGATATCCCGATTACTTTTCTATCATTTACCTGAAAGGGTAAAGAAGATATACCCACAAAGAAGTTGAGGTAATCAGTTTCAACTAGAGAGCCAACCTTCACTTTCTCATATCTATCTACTGGAATAGATTGAATCCTCGCCAAATCACTTTCCGCTATTTTTAATTGTGTTTCCATTCTTCTCCAAAGATCGGTGGCCTCCTCCTGATGAGAGTAGTCTTGCGGATCCTGTCCTTCCTGCTCGTCGATATCGGCCTCTTCCTGGTACTGCTCTACAGCTTTACGGAGGGTTTCTACTGCTTCTTCCTGCTGAGCTATGATACTTTGTTTGATAACAGATTTATCCATGATTTCCTTTTATTACTTCTTACATAAACCTCCTTTTTGAAGGATAAAAGCAAACTATTAGCTTTCATAGCTAACCGAAATGAGCTTCCTCATAATAAGGACTAATTTTTATCAACCGATGCCTTTCCCCTGGATAGAAATACTCCAAATCACCGGTCTGGCCTCCGGAGAAATACGAAAATCACAGCTTTCCAGATAAATCTTTGTTTCGTCCCGAGAAACACTCAAATAGACAGCATCCTTATTTCTTTTGATTTCAAGCTTTTCCTCTGCATTAATCTTGTTGGCATTTTCTTCAAAGGAAATAGTACGCAAAAGCGGTCGATTGGTAAAAAACTCACGCCAAGCCTGTTCAATTTGAGGCTCCATGAGTTGAAGGTGATTGGGAGCATTCAAAATAGAAATGGATTTCAGTACCAGGGCTTTAATAGCTGGATTCATTGTAATTGTGTTTAGGTTGGTAATAAATAACCACACTTGTAATTATTTCAGCACAAAATATAGCTTTTTACAACAAAATGAAACAAATAAAATACATTTGTATTGATTTAAACTACTCACATCAATTCTATCAGTAATTAGAAGGGTATTCGCGGAATAATTTTCATGCTGATTTTCCTTCCTTTTAGCCGAAATCCTAAATATTTGGCATGTATATTTTATTTTATATATTGGAAATTATCACACACCAATATGCCTAAAGCCCCCATTGTTTTTTTGGCCTTTGCCAATGATAATAGTTCTCACCTTAACCTCTTAAAAAAAGAAAGCCGCGATACCTACCGTGCGCTAAGAGAGGCGGATAGAAAGGGCTTTATCAAAGTAATTCGGGAAGAAAGCACAGAAATCAAAGATCTTTACGAAACCTTATTGGCTTATCAGGATCGGGTCAGCATATTTCATTATGCCGGTCATGCGGATGGGGAGGGACTTTTTCTGGAAGAGGAAAAAGGAGAAATATCAGGCATTGCCAAATTGCTGGGAGAGCAAAAATCTTTGCAATTGGTTTTTCTCAACGGCTGCTCTACCAAAAAACAAGTCAGGCATCTCTTTGATGCAGGGGTTAAGGCCGTGATAGCAACTTCCACTCCCGTTCAGGATCGAAAAGCCTGCGAATTTAGCATCGCATTTTATGAGGCACTTGCCAATAAGCGAAGCATTGCTCAGGCATTTAAAATGGGAATCGGATTTCTCTCAGCCAAATACGGACCTTCGGCACAGGCGGATATTGTCTCCTTAAGAAGTCTAGATTTCGGAGACAAAATAGAGGAAAAAGAAGAAATCCCCTGGGCACTTTATGTAAAAGATGATAGCGCACTCAGCTATCAAATTCCTCAGGCACAGCAAGTAGGCTTGCCCAAAGAGATTCTTCAATACATCGGTAGCAGTTTTAGCAGCAATAAATACATCATCTCAGCTCTTGATGAAATGGTTCGATTTAATCCGGACATTTCCACCCAGATGTTTGAGCAGAAAGGAAAGGAGATCATAAAAAGAGATTCCAAAGACTATCCGGAATTGATCATCAAAAACTTTCCCTGGCCGATTGGCTCACAGATTCGCCTTTTGCGAATCCAGTCAAATCCTAACAAGGAACGCCTACAAACCCTCATCAGCACATATATCATTACCTCCCAGACACTTTATTTCATTTTACTCTCAGATATTTGGGAGCAATATCGTTCGGGGGAAATCAAGTTGGAAGGGAAAATCTCATTGGACCTGAAGAAAAAGGATTACTTATCCCTGGATTTTCTGGGGCAATTCAGTGAGGCGATGAAAGTTCTGTCAGAGGATGCGATTCTCTATGTTCAGGAGCTCAAAGAATTTCATGAGACTTTGGTGGACGGAAGCAGCAAACTTTCACAGGCCCATGCCTTTCTACAAAAGCAACAGCAAGCATTCCTGAAAGGGAAAGTAAGGGAGGATGTGGAAAAGACTTGCATACGCACCGAACAGGCATTGGCGATTTTGCTAAAGCACATCGGGTTCATGGCAAGATTCCGCATGATGACTGTTCGCAATATCAGCATCGAAAAGCCTCGGTTCTCTCAGCGGAAATACCAATTGGAAATGGGACCGCTCAATGCATCGGAAGCGGTACACCTGCGATTGTATCAGGATAGCGCACGAAAAAGAAAAAGTAGTTTTGGGAATACCCATTCTGTGATTCTGGTAGCAGATGAAGATTTGATGCACCAGGGACTGAATCTTTCTCCCTTTGTCATGGATAAAAATACCTTCGTTCAGGTCAAGAAGAGTCAGACCACCGAAATGGATACAGAAGATGTGGCCCATATTTTCATGCTGGGTTGGCAGGATAAAGACAAACTGATTTACCTCACCGTAAATCACAGCACCTTTGTCGCTCATGAAAATGAAAAAGGTACAGATCAGATTCATACAGAAATGAAACAAAGCGATTTCAGCGAAGGCCTGAATTTGGGGGATGATGACTTTTGGGAGGATGACTTTGGTTTTGAGGAAGAAGAGGAGGAAGAACATTCACCTAAAGTATTTGAGGCATTAAAGCATCAGTTTGATATGTTCCTGGCCGACTTACAATAAAAAGATCTAGTAGAAATCATATTGCATGGACTCTCCTTTTAAATTTTTGGATGCATACGAAAAAGACGATAAGGATCGCTTTTTCGGTAGGACAAGGGAAATCGCTCGCCTGTATAATGCGCTCCATGCTTCCAATATCGTCATGCTATATGGTGCATCGGGAACAGGCAAAACCAGCCTGATCAATTGTGGCCTGGCCAATAAATTTTACGATACGGATTGGCTGCCCATTTTCATTCGCAGAGGAGACGGAATTATGGGATCGATTTATAGAGAGTTGGAGAAGGTAGCTGGGGAAGATAGCTTAAAAGGGATTGACGATCTATCTGATCAAATTCAGACACTTTACAAAGAACATTATCGGCCCATTTACCTCATTTTTGATCAGTTTGAAGAATTGCATGTACTGGGGACACAAAAAGAACAAAAGACTTTCAATAAAGCCATCGCCAAATTGCTGAAGGCAGGTCTTCCCTGCAAAATCCTGATCAGCATACGAGAGGAGTACATCGCTTATTTATCCGAAATGGAGAAAATGGTGCCTTCGCTTTTCGATAATCGAATAAGGATCGAGCGCATGAATGATGTCAATCTTTATCGGGTAGTGAGCGGTACGGCCAAAGAAGCTAATATTAAAATTGCGACTCCTCGAAAAACGGTACCGACCATCATTAAGAATATCCGCATCCCGGGCTTTGGGGTTGAATTGGCCCACCTTCAGATTTATATGGATAAGCTGTATAAAAAGGATGTGCGGAGAAGGAAGCGGAAAAAAGAAGATCGCCAGATTCGATTTGATTCCTATTTGGTAGGAAAGGGAAAGCAGCTAGAAGGGGTGATCTCGGATTTCATTGATGAGCAGATGAAAGTCCTGCAAGCAGAATTGTTGGAAAAAGGCATAGAGGATATGCAGCTACCCTGGAACATACTTTTCGAATTGGTCACAGATGATGGAACTAAACTCAATGTAGAGGTAGATGCCTTGAAGGGACGCTTGTTTCAAAAGCGAGACATTGATCCGGAAATCACGGAGTTCTGTGTCAATCGATTGAACGAACTCAAAGTCATTCGAATGTTACCCACTTAAATGAGCCTATGCGGATAGAATTATCACATGACCTGATTGGTAAACAAGTATATGCTCGTCTTTCTGCGGATGAAAAGGCGATACGGAAAGCTGCCCGCATGCTCAAGGATAGCTACGAACTCCATACAAGTTTGTCGGAAGAAGGAAAAAGTCGACTCTTAAATCGGGAAGAACTCATCTTTCTTTCCTCCTACATCAAAGACATTCAACCAGAGCCCAAAATGGTGGCTTATCTGGAAAAAAGTGAGGAAGCTGTACAGGAAGCCGAAGAGGCGGAGAAAAAACGACTGAAGGATGAAATTGCTTTGCGAGAGAAACAGAGACAAACGGCCAGAAGATTCAATGTTCTATTAGGAGTAGTATTAACCGGTCTCATAGCCTACGGCTCAATAACCCTTTTTCCCAGAATAAAAGATGCCATTGATGCTCGAGACAAAGCCGTAAAGGAGAAAATAGAACTTGAAAAGGAGAAAGAAAACACAGAAAAAGAGTTGAAAAATGAAATAACAAAAAAGGATTCGCTTGTTGAAGAAGCACTTGAGGTTGCCCTTGGACCAGAGAAAGTACTTTCCACCTCTGCAAGGAATATTCCCAAACTACAAAGGCTAAAAGGCCGTTTGGAAGCAAGCTTGGAAAATTTGAATACAGAGGGGATTCGTTATAAATGGGGATGGACAGCAAAAAAAGAACTTCAGTTGATCTCCCACATCTTTAGTAAAACAAACCCTATACTCAATCCCGAACAAAAAGAATATTTCAAAAATATCATGGATGTTGTGAAGAATGACTCTAGCAACTACTATGAAGTTGACCTGGAAGTTCATACAAATAGTGCAGGAGATTATAGTGTAAATGGAGGAGTGAGTTTAGAAAGGGCTGCACAAGTAGCCAGAGTTCTTTTAGAGAGCCTCAAGGATGATAAGAATACTGAACTGAACATTTATAGTAAGGGTGAATCAGAGCCCTTGAATGGAAATCCAAATGACGATAGAAGAACCGTTCTCAACTTTTCCATTAGAAATTGAAGGTAAAACCTGCGCATTATTCATTATTTTACCTTTGGTTTACATCATTTTACATTGATTTATATTTTCTAGAAATGGAACAGACTACATTTGATAAAAGTCGATCACCTAAAAAACCTGATATGAAAAAGATCATTTTTATCATTTGCTCTGCCCTTATTTGTTTCAGCCTCACTGCTTTTGGTTTTATGAATTGGGGCGAAAAAACAAAAGCCCCTACCCCCCCTGCCCTGGACGAAGGATCCGCCTTCTTTGTCAATGATTTGGTAGGGAGTGTGATCAATCCCATCGAGGATGATTTCGTCTACAATATTGATACACGTTTCATCGCAACCATCACAAAAGAGAACCTACACGCAGCCAGCTCCATTCGAGAAATCCTTCCCGAGAAAACAACGGGTCCCAATGTTCATTACCAGGATGTAAAGGTTTCCATCTTTGAAAAAGAAAAGATCAGTCAATTTGGGGGAAATGCGCTTTTAAGTGAAGCCCAAATCAAGCTGATGCAATCGACCGAATATTCTCAAAACATCGTAGTCGAAGCCAACAACGAAATCCCTACAGGCTTTAATGATCAAACACAACTCAACTACATCAGCTACCATATGACCGTCGTTCCCGAACAAGAAGCCCAATACATCGACGGTATGGATGCCTTGATTCAATATCTCAAAACTGAAAGTATATCAGCAAAAGCGGGAGTGGAAAAAAATCAGCTAAAACCCGGGAGACTCTGGTTTACCATTACAAAAGAAGGAGAGGTAGCGAATGTGAAACTGGATTCCAGTTCTGGCTATCCTGCTGTGGATGAAAGAATGCAGGAGCTGATGGAAAACCTGCCCGGCAAATGGGAACCCGCCAAGAATGCACAAGGCGAAGCTGTTGAGCAGGAGTTGGTATTTTTCTTTGGAATGCAGGGTTGTTAAGACACAGAAAAAATTTACCAGAAATGAAAGCCTCTTTAGAAATCTAAAGAGGCTTTCATTTTTTGGGCGTGCTAATTAGATTAAAGTTTGAATGGAACTCAAGAACCGCCTCACCTTAATAAAATGAATCCAGAACATATTATCCAGCAACAAGTAGAAGCCTATAATCAGCGAGACATAGATGCCTTTGTCGATTGTCACCATCCGCAGGTAGAGCTATATACTTTCTCCGAAACCCAAGCATTTGCTACCGGCAGAGAAAAAGTGCGAGAAATTTATGACGATGTATTTGAGCATTCTCCCAATCTCCATACAGAAGTCATGCAAAGAATTGTCATCGGAAATCGGGTGATTGACTACGAAACAGTTCGAGGCCGAAAAGGTATCGAGGAAATGTTATTTGTGGCAATCTATGAGGTGGAAGATGATATGATTCGGAAGGCCCATTTTATCAGGGGCTAGGGGAATTTATGAGAGGAATTTCATACTTGAAGTTTATGTATAAAATGCTCCTAAAAACAAAAAACCCTGAAAGCTAAGCTTACAGGGTTTTCGCTTTGTGGTGCGGGCCAGAATCGAACTGGCGACACCAGGATTTTCAGTCCTGTGCTCTACCAACTGAGCTACCGCACCGACCGCTCTAGTTTAGAGTGCTGCAAATGTAGCATAATTGGATGTTTTATTCCAAATAAAAGTGGAGAAAATTTGAAACGTATTGACGTGTTGGTGTATTGGCGTTAATATTCCATTCAACTCCAACACACTTACGCGTCGACACCCCAACACGTAGCTATAAATTAAACCCGTTTATTTGAGCCCCTTCAAACAAGCCTTAGTTTTGATTTGTTATGCTTGCATACCATTTATTGTAATGGATTAGCCGCTTTATTCTTGCAAAAGCAGAATATCGCCTCTATTTTGAAGGAATATATCTCGACCCATGATACAAAGCATCCTTTTTCTACTACTTCTGATCGCCGGCTTCGGCTTTTTTGGATACCAGCTTAAATCAATCATCAACAATGTCAAACTCGGCAGGCCTGAGGATCGCAGCGACCGCCCCAGCGAACGCTGGAAGAATATGATATTGGTTGCGTTTGGGCAGCAAAAGATGTTCAAAAGACCCATTCCTGCCATTCTTCACCTCGCTATCTACGTAGCCTTTATCATTACACAGATAGAGTTGGTTGAAATCATTGTAGACGGGATCAGTGGTAGCCACAGGATATTCAGGCCTCTATTGGGTGGTTTTTATACGTTTACCATCAGTTTTATTGAAATTCTCTCTGTTCTCGCATTTGTAGCAACTCTCGCATTTTTGGCAAGAAGGAATCTCCTCAAAGTACCCCGCTTTCAAATGGATGAAATGAGTGGTTGGCCGAAACTGGATGGTAATATTATTCTGTATCTGGAGATTTTGCTGATCATCTTCATTTTTATGATGAATGGAGGAGATGAAGCATTGTATAACATAGCAAAAACACATGCAGTAGGATTAGAAGGAGAAACAGGTTCCTTTGGCTTTACGATCAGTAGCATATTAGGACCTGCTTTGTTTGGGGGAATGAGTGAGGCCAGCCTCAATCTCATTGAAAGAATCGGATGGTGGGGCCATATCCTTGTGGTATTTACCTTCCTCAACTACCTGCCCATTTCCAAGCACTTCCACATCATGCTGGCTTTCCCCAATACTTACTTTGCGAGATTGGAGCCAGCTGGAGAATTAACTTCCCCCAAAAACATACAAGAAGAAATTAAAGCCATATTTGATCCCAGCTACCAACCAGCCGAAGATCCCAACGCGCCCAATCGTTTTGGAGCCAAGGATGTAACGGACTTGAGTTGGAAAAGTTTATTGGATGCCTATACCTGTACCGAGTGTGGAAGATGTACTTCTGTTTGTCCGGCTAATATTACTGGGAAGAAACTTTCTCCCCGTAAAGTCATGATGGATACAAGAGACCGCATGCAGGAAATTCAGCAATTCAAATTGAAGCCGGATGACACGGGTATGATGGTTCCAGGCAATGGAGTAGAAGGGTCGGAAGAGGCAGCAAAAAATACACTCTTGGGAGAGAAGTACATCACAGAAGAAGAACTCCGGGCTTGTACTACCTGCAATGCCTGTGTAGAAGCTTGTCCTGTGATGATCAATCCGGTAGACATTATCGTAGAGCTTCGCCGCTACCTCGTCATGGAAGAATCTTCTATGCCAGATGAGTGGGCAGCGATGTCTAATAATATAGAGAATAATGGAGCTCCATGGGCCTTCCCTGCAGCAGACAGGTTTAATTGGGCAAATGAGGACTAAGAGGTAGGATTTAAATTTGACTATTGACTAAAAAGATATGCAAGTACCTGTAATGGCCGATATGGCCGCTCAAGACAAAACTCCTGAATACCTTTTTTGGGTAGGTTGTGCTGGTTCTTATGATGCACGCTACCAGAGAGTAACTCGTGCTTTCGTAAAAATCCTCAATCACGTAGAAGTTGACTATGCCGTTTTGGGACCGGAAGAAACCTGCAACGGTGATCCGGCCAAACGTTCAGGCAATGAGTTCTTGTTCCAAATGCAGGCCATACAGAACATTGAAACGATGAACATGTATGGGGTGAAAAAGATCATCACTGCCTGCCCGCATTGTTTCAATACCCTCAAAAATGAATATCCTGCACTTGGAGGAGAATATGAGGTTATTCACCACTCGACTTTCCTGCAGGAATTGATCGATGCCGGTAAGGTTAGCCTCAAAGGCGGTGGTTCATTCAAAGGAAAGAAGATCACCTTTCATGACTCTTGCTATCTGGGTCGTGCAAATGGCATTTACGAAGCTCCCAGAAAGGTGCTCGAAGCCCTTGATGCCGACCTGGCAGAAATGAAGCGTTGCCGTACAACAGGCCTTTGCTGTGGAGCGGGTGGAGCGCAGATGTTTAAAGAAGCCGAAAAGGGCAAAAAAGAAATCAATGTAGAACGCGCAGAAGAAGCCCTCGAAACCGGAGCCAAGATCATCGCTGCTGGCTGTCCTTTCTGCATGACGATGATGACAGATGGCGTCAAGCACTTTGAAAAGGAAGAAGAAGTAGAAGTGTTGGATTTGGCTGAGATGGTTGCGAAGGATTTGGAGTAAGCCGAAGGCTTGAGGAAGTGTTATAGTTTTGTAGTGTTATAGTGCGGTTGTTGTATATCACTTTAACTACAACACTAAAACACTACAATACTTTCTCTACTGAACCGCCACCAATAGAGGCACCTGCGTCCTAAAAATCAAACTTCTCGCTAATGACCCATTGATCCAATGCTTATAGCTTGCTTTACGGGGCAGGAGCAAGGAGATCAAGTCAGCCTTATACATATTCGAAAACTCCCTGATACCATTGAGTACGTTTTTGTTAATCAGGGTGTAGAAGAAGATTTTGCTGCTTGGGTCTTCTTGTAGGCGAAAGATACGCTCCAGCTTTGAGCCTTTAATCTTGCCGTGTACATCATCTTCTGTCTTTACGTAGACGCAGGAAACATGGGCATCTGCCTCCATAGCCAGTTGTTCGACCTTACAGGGAACGCGGGTATCTTCTTCCTGAAAAGTGGTCCCATAAACCAAATGATTGATAGGTTTCCATTCTGCATCAGGCGGGATAATTAAAATAGGGCAGGGGGCCTTTTTTAGAATGGCCGTAGCTGTATTTCCCAACATTTTCTTTTTGAAACTCTGGGTATTACCTGAACTCATGATGATGAGGTCTACATCTGAATAATCCGCATATTCAGATATGACATCTTCCGCTTTTCCTGCTTTCAAGACCGGATGGATTGAAACCACCTCCTTCAAATCTGCTCGAAGATGTTTGAGGTATTTAAGGAAATACTTTTGAGCCGTAAACTCGCCCTCATTTTCCAGAGAATTGTGAATATCATCGGGGATAAGTTTGGATTTACCCCGACCCAATTTATAGGCATGTATAAAAGACAGTGTCGCTCCTATCTGAGCCGCCAATTGTATAGCATACCTTCCGGCTTGATCAGAACCCTCCGAGAAGTCCGTAGCAATCAGTAGTTTCATTTGGTAGGTAGATCGAAGATCTTATACAGATGTACGAATCTACAAAATAAATATGAGGATGAATAGTCAAAGAACTATATAAAAACGAACTTTTGCCTATCCATAATTATACAGATTTGTATTTACATTCCACGTTTTTTAGCAAAATCATTTTATTTGCTAATTTTAAATGTAAAACAAAATGCCCCACAAGCACCTGATAACTAGAATATTATATCCGAACATTTATTCTTGGCATCCTGTTTGATAATTTTGTTTGCATTAATACTAAATTTATTAGTATATTTGTGCTAAGCATTATTTTTATTCGCATGAATTGGACCTTCAATCTTTGATGGCATGAGTACTTATGGACAAAAGCCCGCTATGAGAGGGCAGAGGCGTTACCTTGTATTATCTTTACCTTCTTTCCTTTCCGGTAGAAACAGCAAATATCTTTGGATCATCCTTTTGGTATTGGGAAGCAATTACCTCACACACAAAATGTGGAATGATGGAAGTAGTATCCAGACTGATATAATAGGTGCTACCTCAAATGAATTGTATCTGACAGAGAAAGCGGGCATGTACATAGATGACACCCGTAGCTTCACGCGCAGAGTAGAAGAAATTGCTGGTATGTTAGAAGTACCCGCAGAATGGCTGATGACAGTCATGTATGCCGAGTCTCGCTTTGACGCAGGAGTCGCAAACTTTAAAGGGAGTGGGGCAGTAGGCCTAATTCAGTTTATGCCAGCAACGGCATCTGATATGGGCATCTCAGTGGATCGCCTGAAGCACATGACCCCTATTCAACAAATGGAGTATGTATTTATCTACCTCCAGAGAAACCGGGAACGTTATGGAGAATACGATAGCCTAACTGATCTCTACCTTTCCATATTATATCCCAGGGCCAGAAAGCAGGACTATTGCTACACCCTGTATGCAAAACCCTCCAGAGCCTATACTCAAAATTCCGGCCTGGACGAAGACAAGGATGGCAGAGTCAATGTTTCTGACATCGACAAGCATTTGAAAAGACTTCATCCGACAGCCTATATGATTGAGAAATACGCTGAGTAGAATACGTGTTCTGGTGTTCAAGTTATACTATTCCAGAACACATAAATACAAGAACACCAGAACACGTCCCCAGCTGATGTTAAAAACATCAAAATATTAAATCGAAAGTTCGAAATATTTTACCCACCTTTGTAGCTCAATGAGCACATTCCCTCCCTTATTGGCCCTTACTTTTAAATTCCGTGACTTCGTACCAATGCTTTACGTCTAAATAGTAATAAAGCAAGAAACGATGATCAAAAACTACGACTTTCTACTATCGGTGGGCTAAATTGTCCATAGCTACAAATTTTATTTTCCAAGTATATACTTCGATTTTTCGGACAAATATGTAGCTAAAAATAAATTTATATGAAACCGATAAATCACACCCGATATGGCCTGATTGTTGTCTTTAAAAGATTATTCAAGTCTTGTACAATATTCAATAGGGAATTTTAAAATCAAAGCTTAATGAACTCAGTTTTAGATGTAGTAATTGTTCTATTTTGGTCTACCTTTTTCTTAGCTACTGTCCTGGGGGTTATTAATGAATATCGAAAGCATGAAGAAAATTACACCGACGAGCAAAGTCTCGACGATGATGATCCCGTTTTTCTAATGCAGGGGCAAATGGAAAAGTAGCTATCCCTATTAAATAGCTGTACTCCTCAATTAAAAAACTCTTTTATCGATTAGATTTTACCTTCGTTTTCCACGTACCATTTCAATGCAATATTGATCACCTCTTTAAGATTGAGTTGTTTCAACTTTGCTATTTCCTTAGCACGGTCAAGGACATTGGTGGGTATGCTGGTGCTCAGACGAGTTTCAAACTCCTTATTGGTTTTTGAAGTATGCTTCCTTTTATGACTCCAGGAGGGGTTATTGGGAATGATATCGTCAAAGGCATTGTTTTCCAGAGCATCTTCAATGGACTCCAAGAAACTTTTCCTTCGCTTTTTACTATCCTGCTTTTTCGAGGGTGTAAATTCTTTTTTATTTGAGGCCTTTTCTTCCTGCAAATCTCTGAGAACGCTTTTCCTTTTTGCCGGCTTTTGACCTTTGCGCATAGGAATCACGTCTTGAAGCATATCATCTTCAAACACATCTCCCAAAGTTTCCAAGAATTTTTTTGCCATCTATCTATTATGCTTCTTATTAAAGAGCTACTTCTACCTGTAATCTGTGAAGAACTTCTTCTGCAAGACTGGTATAGTCCTGTGCCCCATTGCAGTCTGGATCATACTGAAAAATGTGCTGCCCCAAACTCTGTGATTCTGCTAAGGCTACATTCCCTCTTATCTTCGTCTTGAACACTACTTCATCATATTGTTGAATTGCATGCTCAAGGATATCTCTATGTAAAACTTTACGGTGATCAAATTGGGTAGTTACAATCCCCAATAATTCCAACTCGCTATTCATCCGAGTTTTTACCGTACGAAGAATCTTGATAAAATCTGTCATCCCTTGCAAGGCAAGAAACTCTGGCTGCAAAGCAATCAAAACTACATCACTCGCCGTGAGCGCCGAGATAGTCAAAGCGCCCAAAGAAGGGGGACAGTCAATCAGGATAAAATCAAACTCATCCTTGATAGAAGACAAGCTTTCCTGCAGTATAAATTCTTTCCCTACTTCTGTATTCTTTTCAAAGCCAGCCAAATGAACAGAGGCTGGAACAATGAACATATCAGAAATCGGTCGAATCATTTTTCCGATATCCTCACCAAATGCCAAAACCTGGTAAATGGTTTGGTCCTGCTTTTTAAGGCCTACGGAGAAAGTCGCATTTGCCTGGGGATCCAAATCCAGGATCAACACACGGGCACCTGTACGCGCCAGTGCTGCTGCCAGGTTAACGGTTGTGGTTGTTTTGCCTACGCCGCCTTTATGATTAGCAATTGAGATTACACTCATAGAAGTATTTTTGCAAATCCTGTTTGATCAAAATTAGCCAATCAGAAAGAGAATAAAAAATCTGAAGACTGGAATTTCCGAAAGCATTTTATTTAATTTTTTCAGGAGCAATGCTTCAGATGAAAATTTTCAAAAATCTGACTATCAGGAATATATCCAGCTCCACATAGTTCGTTGCTTTAAATTATTTTATTTCTCCTCCTTATGCGTAATTCCTCAATTTTCGATCCATTTTTTAATACTTTCTTCCTTATTTGACAAAAGCTGAAAGCCAACTCACCAGATTTGATCATATATGCAAAAGCTCTAATCCTTCTGGTATTTTATAACTGAATACCCTTTGAAAATAACCATTGAATCATAAAGGCTGGAAAGATAGGGGGGAGAGACCTAGATTTATGAGAACATTCCGTTTGGGTATAAACAGATCTTTCTTATTTCATGAACCATACTGTAATTGATCACTCTCATACAGAGTGGGACTTCTACTTTTGTACAGTAGAAGATAAGCCAGCATCTATAATGTTGGACCTTGCTCTTATAGATCAAGCACCGATTATAGGAAAAATAGATTTTATTCAGGTTGCTGTCGATCTAAAAAATCCAAATGAACACGGTCTTACCATGCCAGGCGAAGCTGAGGTATTATATGTAATGGAAGACAGACTTTCAGAACATATGGCCGAATCACTTGGAGGCATTTATGCTGCTCGAAACACAACCAATGGACAAAGAATTTTTTACTTCTATTGCAATTCTTCTATCGGACATGAAGCCATTATAGAAGAAGTAATGGAGAGCTTTGGAGATTATTCATACAAAATTAAAGCGCATCTCGATACAGAGTGGGCCTTCTATCTCCAATTCATTTATCCTTCCAGATTAGAGTACCAATCTATTCTCAATCGAAGAGTATTAGATAAGATTGGACAGCACGGAGATCCCATGACTGAAGCCAGAAATGTTGATCACTATGTGCACTTTGAATCAGAAAGAGATAGAGAAGAATTCATCCAGGAAGTAAAGCCGGAAAATTTTCGCATCATGAAAAAAGGATTCGATCCTGTGCGAAATGGACTTCCTTATTCTTTGATCATTAGTAGATTGGAGCAAATGGAGACCTCCACCATAGACGAAGCTGTATTCTACCTTATTCAGGCAGCAGAAGCTTGTCAGGGAGAATACGACGGCTGGGAAACCGGTGTGATCCTCGAATAAAGGTTTATTTGAAGATCCGGTAAGCCAAATAAGCCGAGATCAGGACCGAAAGTCCGATCAAGATAAAAAGGTAGGTACCCAAGGCAGGTAATTCAAGGGATAAAGCGGAGAAAGAAGCTTTCATCACTTGATTCAAGCCGAGGACAATGCTCACCCCCACGACTAACAAGGATACAAGATTCAAGCCCGTAGAATTTCTAAATTCTGCGGGCATTAGTTTTTTATCATTTACCACTAGTAAAAGGAAAGATGCTACGAAGGGTAGGAGCAGACCATTAAGTGCCTGAGCCAAAATGATGATAGGAATAGGCTTAACTCCCATTACGCCAAAGGCCATTCCACTCAATAAAACAATTCCCCATACGCCTATATAAGATTGGGATTTCTCACTCCAATCATTTCCTTCTTTCGCGAAGATACTCTGAGCAGTAACAGCAGCAGCTAGAGGTGCAGTAACCGAAGAAGTAAAGCCGGCAGCAAAGAGTCCGATCCCAAATAAAACCGCCGCCCAATTTCCTAAACCACTTTGCATAGCCTGAGCCATTCCCTCAAAACTAAAAGGCGCCTGCATAGTACTTCCCACCAATAAAATGGCCATAGAAATCAATCCACCCACAACGATTGCAATTCCCAAGCCCCATCGCATTTCGCGAATATTCTGGTTTTTGCTCATACCTGAGCCTAAAAAGAGATTATAGGGAACGATCGTGGTACCGATCAGTCCAATAATCAAAATTCCTGATCCTTCTGGAAAACTGGGTATCACACTACTCACTATAGCATTTCCCCAACTAATCTCAGAACTCAAAGCAACTATGATAAAGGCAAATCCCATCGTAGCGACGACCAATCCCAAAATACGAGAAATGCGTTGAATATTTGCCAACAGTAAAACTCCAGCTGCAAGCAGAGCAATCACAATTGTAAAGATAAGTTGCCAATTCATTGACTGACTTTCGCCCACCAATAAAATCGCTCCTGAAACAGAACCCAGAATATTTCCTGCCTGATAAGCAATTCCCCCCGAGATAATTGCGACAGCCATGGCTACTGGAATGAAGTGGCCCTGTCCATAGCGTTTCACCAGAGCCTGTCCCAAATTTAATCCGGAAGCAAGCGGAATTCTGGCAGCAGCTTCCTGTAACAAAAAGCAGGCAAAAGTCGAAAAGGTCAAGGCCCACAAAAGGCTTAGGCCATATTCTGCTCCTGATGAAGCTGCTGTTGTTACGGTACCGGGTCCAATAAATGCGGCCGAGATTACCGACCAGAAGATGATACGACTAAGTTTTATTTTCGCCACCATGGCTTTTTCTGAGGCTTAGGAGTAGTAGCTTGAAAGTTCTTCTTGACAAATAAGTCATTTACGAAGTACATATCCACTGCTCCTGCATTTTTTACCTCAATTTTTCCTCTTGGGGTAGTGCTGGCAACTTTTTCGATGAGCTGTTTGGTCCTTGCGGAAATATTGATTTTTCCGGGCTCTCCACTGGATTCCATTCTACTTGCCATATTCACAGCATCGCCCCAGATGTCGTAGGCAAATTTATGCTGGCCAATTACTCCTGCAACAACGGGCCCTGAGTTGATCCCTATTCGAAGTTCCCAGGGCGTCTCTCCTTTGCGGAGCTTTTCGGCCCTCCATTTATTCATAAAAGCCTGCATTTCCAAAGCTACCCCAACTGCATCTAGCGCGTGATCTTTACTTGGCTTTGGAATTCCAGCAGCAGCCATATAGGCATCACCGATCGTTTTGATTTTTTCCAGGCCGTATTTCTGGGTGATCTGGTCAAAGGTTTCGAAAGCATAATCCAGATCAGCAACTAATTTATCCGGAGAAAGGCTGGCTGCTATTTTGGTAAAGCCTTTGAAGTCAGTAAACAAAATGCTGACTTCCTTATATTTTTGAGGCTTCGCTTTCCCATTTACCATAATCTCCTTGGCAATGGTTTCGGGGAGCACATCATATAAAAGTCTTTCCGATTTCAACTTCTCCTTTTCAATGGCTTTGGCATGCTTTCTTCTAGAACGAATCCTTCCAAACATAAAGAGAACGGTCAGGAGAAAAACTAGGCCTCCACCTATTCCTAGTAATTGGTAGCGTTCCTCTTCTCTTTTCTGGCGTTCTAATTGAGCCTCCTGCTCCGCTTCGATCTTGTTTTTCTCAGCTTCAATCATCGCATTTTTGAGCTCCAGCTTATCCAATTCCTGAGCCTTCAATTCAATTTCTGCGATTTTCGCATCCCGCTCCATTTCTGCCAACTCTTTTTCCGTTACCAAAGCTTCGGCAAATTCCTCCTGTTCTTCTATTTTTTGCTGAGCATTTTCTATTTCTTGTTGGGCGGCTTTTACCTCATTTTCAGCTTCTTCTTTTTCCAATCGAGTTTCCAGAACAGCCATACTGGCATTTTTGATTCGATCGGCATTTCTGGAAAGCGTTCTCATGCCCAGTTTATTGGCCTGCTCGATGCTTTTATCTAAAGCTCCAACCGCAGTCGCATGGTCTCCCATTTTATTTTGCAATTGCCCCACCTGAAACATCCCCCATGCATATTCATGACGATTCTTACTTTCGATAGAATAGCGAACTCCGGTTTGATAGGACTTCAAAGCATCCTGATCCTTTCCATTTTGTTCTTCGCAATGTCCGATCAGACGATAATCCTTTGCTATACTGCTCTTGTAGGATGCTTTTTTAGGAATAAGCTGCTTTTTGAAACTTACCGCCTTGTTGAGATTATCCAGGGCTTTTACACAATCTTTTTTATTTATATGAAGGAGCCCCAAATAACTATGGGCCTGAACGACTCCATCTTTACTCCTTCTTTTTTGCGAAAGATCAAGGGCTCCCTGCGCAAACTCAAGTGCAGCATCTGGGTCTTTTGAAGATACCTTTCGAGCAGCATCCAGATACATTTTTACCTTTTTAAAATCATCAGGAGCAGCAGCTAATTCATTGCGAAGCTCTTCTACACTTTGCGCCTGAACTTGTATAAAGCTGATTGCAAGGAAGAAAATGGAAACAAAAAGGGATCTGAAATTCATGTGGAAAGGCTGTCTTTCGAATGAGTACAAAAATACGCATCAGGCGTAGGACAAGGAATCAATTCTGTTTAAAGGAGCAATAATTTTGTATGGCACAAAATATATTTAGGGGGAGAAGAATCGTACCTGAACAAAAATGCGAAAGAAAGAAGTAAAAACCTATTATCTTTAGGCGCCGAATTTCTTTCGAGGGACTATATGGAGTTAAGTAAAATCAAAGAAAACCTTAAGCTCTCCTCTCTTTTTTCAAAATTGACAGAAGAAGAACTAGAACGGGTGGCTCACAGAGCCAAGTTTCGTCAATTTTTTGCAGGAGATGTGATTGTATGGCAGGGTCAACCCAGTACGACACTTTTTATTGTTGTAAATGGGATCGTAGCAGTAAAGCAGGTTTCCTCTGATCGGGAACGCCTCCTGGCATATCTTATGCCGGGTACTACTTTTGGCGAGGTAGGGATTTTGGAGAATGCTCCCCGTTCGGCGACCGTCGATGCACTCAGTGAGGTCGATGTCTTGGTGATTCAGCGAAAGGATTTTCTGGATATTATGAACAGCCATCCCAGTGTGGCTATTGAGTTAGCGAGGATACTAGGACGTTACCTGGTTGATTCCAATCGCCGGCATAGCAAAGCCTTTAAGGAAAGTAAACTAATACTCGTTTTTCATCCGGAAGACAAGAATAATGGAAGTACCAGTTTCTCGGCTTTGCTTGCGGAGAAAATGGCCCATACCTTGCATACGCCTACGGCCCTTTTTGAATACCCCAACCCCTGGCGGATATTGAGAGGATATGAGCTAGCGAAAGGGACCAATGTTTATCACCATCACGAAGGATATGACATTCTCTTTCCCACTGGCGAAAGGTACTTACCCGTAAATACCCGGGTAACGCTGATGCTTGACAATATTCGGAGCAATTATGACAACATTGTCATTCATGTCCGGAACCATGTGGACGAAGGGGTAGGCATCATGGTGGAACAGGCAGATCAAATCGTAGTGATGGTTTCACCGACAGCTAAAGGAGTCAAAAATGGGGAAAGAATCCTGAAACAACTTAAAGGAAAAATCAAACCAAATGAAACTTCGGTAATCACTATCTCCAATCACGGTCGCCCGGAATTCAAAGACCTGGAACCCATTGCCTGGGCCGATTATACCCTTCCTTTTGAAGAAACCTTCCCAAGGTTTCAACTTCCCAATCGAGAGGTAGAAGAAGTACCTGAATCATTTTCCAATCTACTGACCAACTGTATCGAAAGACTGGAACGTACAAATAGCATCGGCATATTTATACCGACAACCTTAGATGCTGATCAGGAAGCTGACACTTCACAATACATGGATCAGGCCATGAACTTTATGGCCGAAAGGTTTGGAGGCGCCACCTGCAAAACTGCCAATGGTGTCTGGCATAGTGAAAAACTGGGCCTGATTGGGGAGGTGGTTTACATCGTCCATTCTTATATTACTCAGGCAGATATGAACAGCCACTTAGATGAAGTGGTAGATTATATCAAAATCCTCAAGAAAGAACTCCGTCAGGAGGCTATGGCACTTGAGGTAAATCAGAAGTTAACCTTGATTTAAAGGTGTTGGAGTTTTAGTCTGTTAGGGAGTTAGCGTAGGGTGTTTTTGAGCACCTGTATTCTTGTGTTCTGGTAGTTGAGCTTAGCTCAACACAAGAATACATGAACACGAGAAAACCTGAACACATTCTCTCCCTACTTATCTGGAAAATTGTATATATTGAAAGATAGGATCATTAAATCTTACAGCCCATGGGAGACCTCAATGTAAAATCTGTACGCACGCAGGAAGAACAGCAAAGATTCGTTCGGTATTTACTTCAAGACACACATGCATTGGAGCGCATGTTGAAAGAAGAATGGTTTGAAGACGATATCACACGAATCGGGGCAGAACAGGAGATGTGCCTGGTGGACAGATTTTGGAAACCTATGCACATAAACCTGCAAGCGCTGAAGACCATAGATAATGATCTTTTCACATCCGAATTGGCCAACTTCAATCTGGAAGCCAATATGATGCCGCTGGAGTTTACGGGTAATAGCATTTCTGATATGCATACCTCTTTAAAAAAGACCCTGGATGCAGCGCAGGAAAAGGTTGAAGCATTGGGAGCAACTATTTTGCTTTCAGGGATTTTACCCACCATACGTAAAGCAGATGTTGAAATAGAAAATATTACTCCGCTGGATCGCTATCGTGCTTTGATGGATGGTTTGAAGGAATTGAGGGGAGAAGCTTTTGAATTGAGAATAGAAGGAATAGACGAATTGAACCTCAAGCAAGATACAGCTATGTTAGAGGCTTGCAATACGAGCTTCCAGGTCCACTTGCAGGTTGCGCCCAATGATTTCGTGCGCAAATACAATTATGCGCAGACACTGGCAGGTCCGGTCATGGCGATTTCCGTAAATTCTCCCATGCTATTTGGGAGAAGGCTGTGGAAAGAAACCCGCATCGCTTTGTTCCAGCAATCCATTGATATCCGTACGCTGACCGAGCACTTTAGAGACCGAAGTCCAAGAGTTACGTTTGGGAGCGACTGGTTGAAAAACTCCATCATGGAGATTTACCAGGAAGACCTCGCACGCTTTCAAGTCCTACTTTCCACAGACGTAGATGAGGATGTATTTGATAAACTAAATAAGGGAATTACGCCTAAGCTTCGAGCCCTCAATATTCACAATTCTACTGTATATCGCTGGAACCGTCCTTGTTACGGAATTTCTCCTAATGGCAAACCTCATTTGCGAATTGAGAACCGCATCCTTCCAGCGGGTCCAAGCCTTCCTGATACCATGGCAAATGCTACTTTCTGGCTGGGCCTAATGAATGGAATGGAAGAGACTTATCCAGATATTTCAGCTGAGTTGGACTTTGCAGATGTGAAAGCCAACTTCTTCAAGGCAGCCCGATTTGGGATGGATACACAATTCTGTTGGACGAAAGGGAGAAAGATTTCGCCAGCTCAACTTATCCTGGAAGAACTTCTACCGATTGCAAAATCAGGTCTGGAAAAAGCCAGCATTTCTCCTAAAGATATTGACTACTATCTGGGAATTATCGAAGCTCGCTGCAAGTCGGGTATGACAGGTTCCCACTGGATACTTACTTCATTCTCTAATCTTCGTAAAGAGGGGGTAACGAGAGATGAAACAATTTCGGCCATTACCGCATCCATTTACCGTCAGCAACATCAAGGCAAACCGGTTCATGAATGGGAGCTGGCGAAATCGGATGATACCGATTATGAACCTACCGCTCTTTTGGTAGAAGAATTCATGAGTACGGATTTGATTACAGTGAAAGAAGATGACCTCATAGATTTTGCAGCAAGTTTGATGGACTGGCGAAAAATCAGACATGTGCCCGTTGAGGATAAAAAAGGAAAGCTGGTGGGTGTATTGACTATGCGTAGATTATTACGCTCCTATTTGGAAAGAAACCACGAGAATGATGCCGAGAATGTTCCAACCGTAAAGTCTGTCATGTTCAAAAGTCCGAAAGGAATTTCTCCAGAGGATAACATCCACAAAGCCATGGAGATTATGCAGGAACACCAGATCGGTTGCTTACCTGTGCTGAAAAATGGTAACCTTGTAGGTATGATTACAGAATCTGATTTCCTTACCATCACAGGGAATCTGATTCGAAGATTAGCGAGGAAGCTGAACTAATTTATGAAAGTAGGATTCGACGCAAAACGACTCTTTCACAATTTTACCGGCCTGGGAAACTACAGCAGAAGTCTGCTAAGCAACCTTTCGCAATATGCGAATAAGGAATGGGAGCTGCATTTGTATTCTCCCAAGCTACCTTCTCATGTCCGTGTTCAGGAATTTTTGACAGAACCCTATCATCAACACAATGGAAAGGGAATGCTTTGGAGAAGTCGAGGCATTTGCAAAGATCTCCAAAGAGATGGGATCGATATCTATCATGGACTGAGTCATGAAATTCCGATAGGGCTAGGGGAGAAGGGAATTAAAAGCGTCGTGAGCATGCATGACCTGATCTTTCTCCATCATCCTCACTTGTATCCTTTCATCGACCGCAAAATCTATAATTGGAAGTTTAAGTATGCAGCCGAACATGCAGATAAAATTCTGGCCATAAGCGAGAGCACCAAAGCTGATCTCATTCATTTCTACCAAACACCTGAGGAAAAGATAGAGGTTCTGTATCAAGCCTGTGATGAGCAATTTTATCGGTTGAATTCAAGGGCAGAAAATCAGCTGATCCTCGATAAGCATCAGCTTCCCAAAGACTACCTCCTATATGTGGGTTCAATTATTGAGAGGAAGAATTTACTGGGCCTGGTACAAGCTATAGAGATGCTTCCAGCTGATCTTAAGATTCCCTTATTGATTGTGGGGGAAGGAAAGTCCTACAAGCAGAAAGTGCAGGAATATATTGCTCAAAAGAAGCTTGAGAAGCTATTCGTATTTTGCGAAGGAGTTCCTTTCGCTGATTTCCCAGCCCTTTATCAGGAAGCGAAAGCCTTGATCTATCCTTCCCACTTTGAAGGCTTCGGAATTCCAGTTATTGAAGCTTTATGGAGCCACACCCCTGTAATTACTTCTCAAACTTCTTCCCTTCCCGAAGCTGGTGGTCCAAACTCTCTTTATATTGACCCGAAGAAAATTGAGGAGATTTCTGCAGCGATAGGGAAAGTTTTGACGGATGAGAAACTAGCTTCCCAAATGATAGAAAAAGGAGCTGACTATGTAAAACGCTTCCACGGCAAAACCCTCACAAAACAACTGGAAAATATCTATAATAGTCTATGAGTCTTATTTCAATACCCACCTCCGCATAATGGAATTCTTGCCATTCCGTAATTGGGCATAATACATGCCTTTCGCCCATCCTTTTACCTCTACATTTTCCTCCGCTCCATTCCGACTCAATTGAACGGGAATCGTCTGCATCACATTCCCGGTGAGATTCAAAATTCTGATTTCAGAGGGTCCCGGTTTCAAGACCTGATAACTCAGCTTGATGGATTCATTTGAGGGATGAACACGTACATCCAGATCGAGTCCTTCATCCGCTTGACTCACCACAATTTTTGTTACCGGACTAAAGGCACTCTTTCCCAACCCGCCTTTCATTTTTATTCTATAGGCAAGGATGGAAGTTTCCACATCATCTATCAGGTAATCTTTGTATTGATACTCCTGCATCTCTTCATGATTACCTATGGGTTCTACTCCTCCAATCGATTCGTAATGGATCCCATCTTCAGATCGTAGAACTTCAAAGACTTTTGCATTCACCTCTTTGGAAGTGGCCCATTCCAATTGAACTCCTCCTGCTGACAATTTCCCTCTAATTCCTGCCCACCTGATGTTGGGGCTATTGGAAATATGACTTACCGCAAAATTTGCAGGTTGATATCGAGTTCCACTCAGAGTTGCCATGTGGGATACGATGATCGAGCTGTAACTACTGCTCACATATCCATCGGGTAAACTTTCTTCATCTAGTTGAAATTCCGTCATACCCTTTTTATAGGTCCTGTAAATGTAATCCCCTTGCTCATTAGGATGTATTTTTACCCCTTGATCCTCCTTCGCATTATGCGATTTAACCTTCATACCTACGTTCTGAAGGTATCTTTCATCTGAATCAAGTTTTTCATTGAGATTTTTATCATCATATACACGCGTACGAATCTGATAAGGAGCCTCTGACATACAGGAACAATTGCTGATTTTTTCCAGCGTTTTCTGCTTGCTGATTAAGGTCAATAACTGATAGTCTGGATCAATCTTGAAAATCTCATGGCTCTCTTCTTCTACATGGTTATTCATGATCCAAATATCCCCTCCCGGACGAACTTCAAATCCGGTAATGTTTTCAAGGGCTTTTCCAGCATCAAGTATGGGACCTAATGGACGGTAGGAAGAACCGTTTATCTTAATTTTATTTAAAGCGATGAGACTGCCTTTATTTCTTGTCAGGAAATAGATTTCATCTGTTTCAGGATTGATCGCCATACGATAAATTTCACCCGGAAAAGAAGGCATTTTTTCTCTCCAATCCGTGACAAGTATTGGTATGCCTGCCTTAAGGAATTGGGCTTCTCTGTATAGAGGAAATTTCCACAATTTATCCTCCTGATCCCAAAGCCAGATTTCATCTGCCAAAGCATGATAAGCATAGGCTTTAAGACAACTAATTTCCGCAGTACAAAATGCCAACCCAAGTTTTTCTTCTCTGATGAGATCATTTCGACTGTCTATCCATTGAAAATATTCTCCTTCTATCCTCCACCAGGATGCACTTTGAGGATCTGCAATCAGGGGATACCTATCCAAGTCCAGTTGGCTATTTAAGGAAACTCCTACCTCGGTATTTCGATTGAACAGGATCAATTGTCCCTGAGTATTTTGAAGCAGGCATTGAGATGGTTTTCCTGTATAGGAAAGTATTAGATTTTCATGCGTTTGATTGCTAAGGCACTGAACCGCATGGATGGGAGTTCCTTTTTTATCCAGACCATTTTCGAAGGCCAGTAAGTAGGGCGTATCTGTATTCTCAAATTTTATGTGGAGATATACATCTGCTTTAATTTTTCGGGCTGAGATTCCCTCCATAAACTTAAATTCCAGTTGAAATTTATCCACAGACTTCCTGGAATTCAGGAGAGGCTTCAACAGTTTTTTGATATCAGGACTCTGGTAGTTTTCCCCAACTTTCCAGGGTTGGTGGTTCCACCTAAGCTTTTTCTTTCCCCCTTTTAGCCTAATTTCTGTGATGGCGAAATCTGAATTGGATTCATACGGATAAACTTCCAGCCAAATACTTTTGATCTTCCTGATATGTTGAAGTTCAGCATTCTCAAAAGTTAGGCTAAAGCTGTTATTTGTATCCCAGCCCCCATACTGTCCAAAAACTTTGGGCCGTACATAAAAGGTGTTTGTCTCTGGAAGTTCAAAAGAAAAATCTCCTTTTGTGCCTGTAAAGCTTTGCCCTAAATACAAATCATAAGGATCTACGCTCCCATTTTTATTGAGATCACTATAAACCCGAATGTTTACATTACTAATCGGCAAATCCTCAGCCTCTTTGCTCCCATTTTTATTGAGATCCCGAACGACAGTACCCTTAAGTTGGTAAGTCTTCCCTACGGAGATCCAGGAAAAATCAACACTATATAGGATTGCGGCCATAATAATGCCCGCACTTGAGATGATGCCAGTAGAAAGCTTTAGTTTATGGGTGATATTTGATAAAAGGCCCGTACTAGTTGCAGACCTGATTTTTTCTTCCCCGGCTTTTTTCATGCAATACCCTGTATTCGTTTATCATAAGCGGCTTAAAATTAATTACAATAGATTGTAAATTTTAATCTATAAACTATCGGGTATTACATAAAAAAAGGCTCATCCGGAGATGAGCCTTTTTGTGTGTGTAACGGGATTGAGATTAATTTCCTTCTCCCTCTACCGCTTCTTTAACAGCTTCTTTGGCTTCTTTGGCTTCTTCCATAGTTGAATCAACTGCTTCAGCAGCATCTTCCATGGCATCGCCAGCAGCTTCTGCTGCATTCTCAACAGCATCACCAGCTGCGTCCATTGCATCGCCGGCAGCATCAGCTGCATCTTCTGCAACATTTTCTACTGCATCTGCGGCATCGTTTGCTGCTTTCTTAGTCTCTTGACATCCAAAAGCAAACAAGCTGAACATGAGGGAAATAGCTAAAAAGTTTAAAAACTTTGCTTTCATTTGTTTAATTAATTTGGTTCGAGCCAAATAAACCCAATTAATTCGACTATTGCAAATATTTAAACCCATAATTAGATCAAATGTAGAAAATATCAACAGCCGATTATAATCGAGATATCTAGCTGATAGCCAGAGAAAAAGCTATTTCTTTCTCATGATGGCGTAGTTAATCAATTCATGAAGGGACCGGCGGGCAGGAGTGTCATCAAAGGTGTTGAGAATCTCACGAGCCTCCTCCACATATTGGTGCATGACTTCCTCCGAATAGCTGATACCATTGTTCTCTTTGACGAAGTTTATTACGTATCCAACCTTCTTGGGATCGGTATTATGATTGCGAACAATATTGATCACCTTGCGGCGCTCCTTCCAGCTGGATTTATTAAGTACATGGATCAGAGGGAGGGTCATTTTTCGCTCCTTTATATCTATTGCAAGAGGTTTTCCGACATCATCAGTACCATAATCAAACAAATCATCTTTGATTTGGTAGGCGATTCCAACTTTTAGCCCAAAGTCGCGCATTTTTTTGATCTTCTCATCATCATCAGTAGCGCTGGCCGCTCCCGTTTCACAACAGCAGGCAAAGAGAGAAGCAGTCTTATGTTTGATGATTTTCAAGTAAACGGCTTCATCTATATTTAGCTTTCGGGCTTTTTCCATTTGCAACAATTCCCCTTCGGTAATCAGTTTTACAGCATTTGAAAAGATTTTGAGAAGGTCATAATCATTGTGCTCCAAAGACATCAACATACCTCTGGAAAGTAAAAAGTCGCCGACGAGAACAGCGATCTTATTTTTCCAAAGGGCATTTAGAGAAAAGAACCCTCTTCTCCGATCTGAATCATCTACCACATCGTCGTGAATCAAACTTGCGGTATGAAAAAGCTCCACCAGAGCAGCCCCTCTATAAGTAGAAGGATTAATCCCTCCACAGATATTTGCACTAAACAAGACCATCATAGGTCTCATTTGCTTTCCTTTGGTCTTGATAAGATAGCGCATTACTCTATCCATCAAAGCCACATCGGTTTTCATAGCTGACTTGAAGTACTTATCAAAGTAAACCAATTCCTGTGCTATAGGAGCCTGTATGCTTTTTAGAGCTTCTGACATATTAGCTGTAAAAGTACATTATTTTCTTCGCTTGTGCTTACAATTTATACATAAACTTTCAAAAGTTACTGAAAGTTTTGGTATTTTCTATACCTTTTATTTACCCTCCTCATCCTCAGCTTTTACCATATATGTAAAAGAATTATCCGGCATTTAATGTTTATGATTATTCTTGGGAAAATTTGTAATTTAATAATGTTTACTTTTTCAAAAACAACGTTAGGGGCAATTCAGTTTCATTTGTCTCAGGATAAGGAGACAGAGCAGCGAAATAACAGCCAAAGACGTTAAAGTATAAGAAAACACAAGCCTTTGTCCATAATCTGACAAGTAGCTCGCTGTTCGTTTCTTAACTCACATTTTGACCTCTGAGAACAAGCTAACTTTCCAACAATGAAGCGACTATTCGCAACGTTAGTGTGCCTCACATTTCTCACTTTCAACGGAAAAGCGACTCACATCGTGGGCTCTGAACTTTTCTATGAATGTATAGATTCTGTGAACCACGAATACAAAGTCACCCTCAAACTTTACCGGGATTGTATAAACGGCCAGGCACCTTTTGACGCCTCGATTACCTTATTTGTCTTTCCCGCAAATGCAGGACCTAATGGTACTCACATTCAAACGGTAACTATAACCGCTCCCCCAAACACCCCACAAATCGTTCCAGATGATTTACCGGACTGTGTGGCTCAAACCCCTCGAATATGTGTTGAAGAAGGGATTTATGAGGAGATAGTAACCTTACCTCCTCGAGCAGGGGGATATGATCTGGGGTGGTCTCGATGTTGTAGGAATCAGGCCATCGATAATTTGGCGAATCCGCTAGGGCAGGGGATTACCTACCTCGCCCATGTACCCGATCCGAATGATGCCAACTGTAACAATATGCCGACCTTTGATGAGGTACCGCCGATTTTCCTCTGTGTAAATCAGCAATTTAGTTTTGACCACTCGGCAACAGATATAGATGGAGATAGCCTTGTTTACAGAATTGTAGATCCTTATTCAGGTTTGAATACAGCAGGAAGAGGAACCGGAAATCCCATGCAAGGTGGGCCTGACCCAACCGTTGATCCTTTCAACAACCCTATGGGGCCTCCTCCTTATGCTACAGTACCTTTCTTGCCCGGATTTAGCTTCGATGATCCTTTTGGCTCAGGTGATTTTGTGATTGATGCACAATCAGGCTTTATGACCGTAACCCCCAATCAGACGGGGATATTTGTTTTTGCGATATCAGTATTTGAATATAGAAATGGAGTTCTGCTCAGTGAAAACCGCCGAGACTTCCAGATACATATTATCAATTGTTTGCCTCAGGGAGTACCCCCACAGATTACTCATAATACTGCAGGCTTGACAACCTCCAATGATGGGGACACCATTTTTGCGACAGCTGGAGTCCCTTTCTGTTATGATGTGACTTTACAAGATACTATTCCAGGAGATGTTCTTTCAGCCTATACAGTAAGTGCTGCTTTTGGAAATGGAAACTTCTTCCCGCCAGCAGCAACTTTTAACTTCAGCGGGGTCAATCCTATCACAGGTCAGGTTTGTTGGAATCCTTCCTGTGGATATGATGGTGATACCATCCCGCTTATTGTAGGTGGATTTGATATTGGAGATTGTCAGAATGTGGGGGATGTTTTTGATACCGTTTGGGTGATCATAGACGTTCCTCCCAACCAACCTCCGACAATCACGCCTGATTTATCAGGTTTGCAAGTCAGTAATGACACCATAATTATCAATGCAGGAAACAGTTTCTGTTACCAATTCGATGTAACGGATCCTAATCCGGATGATATACTATTTGCCTTTGCAAATAGTGCCATCTTTAATAGTCCGAATGGACCTAGCTTCAATATTCTGACTCAGGATCCTCTGGTAGGTGAAATATGTTGGACACCCGGTTGTGATTTTGAAGGTCAAACGGTGGAGCTTTCTATCGCTGCTTCGGATATCACAACTTGTACCAATTCGCAGCCCGCCAATAATACCCTTTTCGTAAGAATTGAATCCCCACCTAATGCGCCGCCGAGTATTGTTACTGATCTGAGTGCAAACGTATTCAGCAATGACACCATCTTTGTATCAGCACTAGATAACCTTTGCTTCGATTTTGTTGCAACTGATCCCAATTTGGGGGACATCATTACGCTATCAACCCTGAGTCCAATTTTCAATGATCCTAATCCTCCGACATTAACTACTACCGGAAATAATCCACTTCAAGGGCAGGTATGTTGGACACCTTCTTGTGATTATGAAAATCAAGTGGTTCCCTTCATTTTCAAGGTAAATGATCCTGGGGTTTGTTCCAGTATAGGAGAAGCTTTTGATACAGTCTATGTTTCTGTAGCCGTTCCCCCCAATGATCCACCCGATATAGTTGCTGACCTCAGCGGAAACTCTTTTAGCAATGATACCATCTTCGTCAATGCCAATGATGCTTTCTGTTATGACTATGTGGCCAGTGATTTGAATTTGGGAGATAATCTGAATGCCTTTACAGTCAGTACGATTTTCAATGACCCAGATGGACCTTCCTTTAGCTTAAATGGAAATAATCCTGTTACGGGTCAGATTTGTTGGACACCTTCCTGTGATTTCGTAAACCAAACTATAGAACTCATTATAGGGGTGGGGGATGATGCTCCTTGTACCTCTAATGCACAGGCCTTTGATACGGTTTATATCGATATAGCCTTTCCTCCAAATGATCCGCCAGAAACTTTTGCCAATCTGGCAAACCTTACTACAGATGGAGATACCATATTTGTTGATCCTCAGGAATCATTCTGTTTCAATCTCAATTTCACTGACCCCAATATTGCTGATACGCTGACTGCATTTGCTATCAGTCCAATATTTAGTCAGCCAGACGGTCCTAGTTTCACCTTCCAGGGGGTAAATCCTGCTTCTGCTCAGGTTTGCTGGACACCTTCTTGTGATTATGAAGGACAGCTAATAGAATTGGTATTCCGAGTTGAGGATAATGGGGATTGCGATAATATCCTTGAAGACTTTGATACAGTATTTGTAAAACTTAGTGATCCGAATACCATTGCCCCTGATGTAGGACATGACCTTTCGATGAATCCGAATGTTGCAGGAGATACAGTATTCATAGAAATTGGATCAGGGATGTGCTATGATTTTTTTGTAGCTGATAATACCCCTGAAAATGGTGTTGATTTTGTACACGATTTTGATTTTGCTACCCTGGCAGGTACAAACCTGACTCTCACAAGTCTGGATTTCGTTCAACGAAATGACTCCATAATAGGAACGGTCTGTTTTGCTTCTGATTGTTCAAATGGAGGTAGTGTGTTCCGAAGTGTAATAACGGGTAGTGATAAAGAAACCTGTCCTCCTTTCGCGTCGAATAGTGATACGGTATTTATCAAAGTAAATACTGACTTCCGTTCCTTTGCTGGAAATGATCTAGCTTTTTGTGAAGGTACCGGTGGAGTCCAACTCAATGTTACGCCTATCGGTGGTACAGCTCCTTATTTCTTCGAATGGGGATGTGATGATCCTAATGGAGCTTGTGGATTGAGTAGTCCGGCTATTTCAAATCCCATTGTCAATCCTACTGATACAACCACTTATTTCGTTCAGGTAACCGACAGAAATGGATGTACTTCTGAAATTGATGGAGTTCAGGTCAATGTAAAAAAACTTCCGATTGCCGATGCAGGCCCCGATCAATTCCTCTGTGAAGATGGTATCGGGACCAATTTAAATGTTAGTATTCTCAATCCGATTGAAGCTCCGGGGCCCTATGTGTACACCTGGTCTCCCGCAGCCACACTTAATGATCCTAGTCTGGTCAACCCTAGAGCCAATCCTACACAAACCACTATCTATACTGTAGTAGTCAGCTCAGCCAATGGATGTACCAGTGATAATACGACTTTGGATACGCTGAGTACTATCACAGTCAATGTAAATGATAAGCCGGTTGTAAGTACAGGTCCCACTGTAGATATTTGCTTCGGGGATACCACCATGTTGAGAGGTTTTGCCAGTCAGGGAGGCCCTGATTATCAATTTGTCTGGACACCATCAACAGGACTGGATGATTCAACTTCTCAGACGCCTATGGCTTCGCCCCCACAGACGACGACCTACTCATTAGTTGCCTGGTCAAATGGTTGTCAAAGTGATGCTGAGCAGTTAACGGTTGTGGTTCATACCCTACCAACAACTGATCCCGGTCTTGTAGCAGAAATATGCGGAGGAGATTCCGTTCAGTTAAATGGAATTGCCAGTAGTGAACCAGGGGCAACCCATACCTATCAGTGGACACCTGCTATTGGTTTGAATGATGCGAGCAGTGCGACTCCTATGGCCAGTCCATCTATTACAACAACCTATACCCTGGTTGCTACCTCTAACTTTGGATGTGAAAGTCCAGAGTATAATATCGATGTAAATGTGCTTCCTGCTCCTCAGGCTTTTGCCGGGGTTGATAGCTTTCTCTGTAGAGGAGATAGCATTGCATTGCAAGGAAGTCATACTATAATCGGTGGACCACCTACAGGACCTGTGTTCTATAATTGGGATCCATCTCCCACATTGAGTTTACCGACTATTCCAGGACCGAATGCTGGACCAACCGCAACTACGGTCTACACGCTAACAGTTTCTACAGGATCTTGCTCAACTACAGATGAAGTCAAAATAGATGTCTTTGACGAAGTCATTGCAGTGGCTTCTGCAGATACCAGTCGTATTTGTGAAGGTGATTCTGTACAGCTCTTTGTAAGCGGAGGAACACCAGCTTCTACGTATACCTGGACCCCCGGCACAACTATCGGAAATCCGAGCGAGGAGAATCCAAGGGTAGCGCCTAATCAAACTACGGTTTATTATGTAACTGTAACACAAGGTACTTGTAGTGGCATGGATTCGGTGCAAATTGATGTAAATCCGGCTCCTGGAGGTGATTTCTTTGCTAGTCAGGACTCAGGGTGTAACGATCTAACTATAGCATTCCTGGAGAACTCTACCAGTGGAACCAATTACATTTGGGACTTTGGGGATGGCTCGCCGATTAGTAATGAATCAAATCCAGAACATACCTATACTAGTCCAGGGGTTTATACCGCCAGCTTCCAGGCAATCGGAATGGGAGGTTGTATTTCGGATATTCAGACCAAGGAAATTACAGTCTTCCCCGCAGGAATGGCAGACTTTGTCTCTAGTCCGGATTTAGGGGCAGAATTGCCACTGCCAAACGTGGAGATTCAATTCACCAATCAATCTACAGATGCCTTTAGCTTCCTTTGGGACTTTGGGGATGGAAACTTTTCTACGGAAGAAAATCCCCTACATGTCTACAATGAGGCAGGCGAATATACGGTTACTCTTACCATCACAGATGCAGGAGGATGTACCGATGTCATTCAGTATGGTCCTTACAAAATCTTCATTCCAGGTCTCTTAATTCCTAACGTATTCTCACCAAATGGAGATGGAATCAATGATAATTTCCGTATTACCTATGATGGCAAAGAGGTCTTTACTATCAAGGTTTACGACCGCTGGGGAAGGTTGATGTTTGAAGATGAGAATTCACCTGTCAATGGATGGAATGGAAAAGCTAGCAATGGACAGGATGCAAGTGATGGGGTTTATTATTACTCCATCAATATAGGAAAGAAAACCTTTACAGGGAATGTTACCTTGTTGAGGTAGAATATATCAGAATCACTGAGAGGGTCGGGATTTTTATTCCGGCCCTTTTTTTATATTGGCTGGGAATAACACTCAAACGTAGTCATTGTGATCCCGAAATTTAGGAAAAGCAAACTCCTTGGCATGGTAAGCATTTTGAGTAAAGAAAATAACTGTGTCATGACAGTGTGTTTGGCTTTCACTTACTGTGATAAATTCCTCTTTTGCAGATAGCGGGCTTCCTCCATTTGTGCAGTAGCTTCGTTTAAATCTCGCCAACGATATCGAGCCGCCCATTTGTGATCATTCCCCTGAGCCACCGCTGCAATGATTTGTCCAACCACTGGCCCCATTTTCATCCCATGCCCACTTCCTCCAGATCCAACCGACAAGGCTTTAATTTCTGGATGTTGATCAATCCAGAAATGTCCATCCAGAGTATCCGTATAACAGCAACGACGCGTATAAACAATGGGATCATTCGCCAAATCCGGAAAAGCAAAGGAGAGGAATTCTCTCAATTCTTGTATATCAGCATCGTAGACTTTCCGTTCGTCTTTTGACGGATCAAGCTCCAGGCCGATTCCATGTTTGGCGAGTTTTACAACCTTTTCAATAGGATGCAAAGGAAATCCATACCAACCCGTATTTGCAATGTCAGCTGCAAAAACCGGGAATCGTTCCATTTGATAAAGCTCTGGATGGGTTGGTTTTAGGTGAAAAACCGGATGGCCCGTGATTCTCATATAGGGTTTGAGATCAGGGACGAGGAGTGGAGTAAAATTTCCTGCACAAACAATGGTATGCGCTGCTGAGATTTTATTTCCTTTTACAGTTACTGCTCCGTAGGCCTGATTATTTTCAATCCAAATGCTTTCTACTTCTTCGGCAATGATTTCAATTCCGATTTCATGCGCGTATAAATTTAGGCGATGAACCACCCTCCCTGACTCCACATAACCTCCCTGCTTATTAAATGCGCCCTCTACAAAAGCTGTAGGATTGTAGGCCGGGAAACGAGATTTAAATTCTTCATTGCCAATCTTTTCCAGAGAAATACCCCGCTTGATCACATTCTGGTAACTCAATTTTTCATAAGTATCCTCTTCTGTATCCAACGCCTTTGCACTTAGGAGGATATAAAAGCCTTCATGATAAAAAGTTTCTCCAAAAAGCTCGTTCCATACTCGCCATATTTCCATACTCTCCCGTGTCATGTCCATATACTCCTCATCTGAACCATATTCCATACGAACTACCTTACTGATATCAGTTCCTGCAGCAAGTGGATCTGGCTCTAAACTTGGATTCAATACGCAAACGCTATGACCGGCTTTACAAAGTTCCAAAGCGGCGCTGATTCCAAAAATACCTGCACCTATTACGAGAAAATCATATTGTTTCATGTTGCTATGAGTCGCTTGAGAGTAGGAAGTATATCATCTACTCCTTCTATGATCGGGAGTAAAACAGGAAGTTCTAGTTCCTCTTTGTATTGCTTTTGGAAGTTTTTTGCCTCTAATTCTGAGCAGTCCTGGGTATTGAGCGCAAGAGCAATTAAATCAGCTCCAAATTTCTTGAGAATCTCTTTTTCAGATGCTACCGTAGGAATTTCTCCCCAATGCGCTTCGTCTTCATAGTATTTTCTTTTGGGTGCGTGAACAAGCACCACTTTTTTTGCCATACCTGAAATGAGAAATTCCAGACCACAAGGACCACTGGGATTTCTGAGTGCTGACTGTCCTTCAATGAGAATGATATCCGGATTCGTTTCTTTCCAGCAAGCGAGAATAGCATGCTCCAATTCTCCCGAGACAAAATCATTGAGGGTAGAGTCAAGAATGAATCCGTATTTTCCTCCTTGCAACCAACCGGTTTGTCCGGTGTAAATCATCTGAATATTCAGGCCCACGTCTTGTCCGGCTTCCATAATCATCCGACAAGTGGTCCTTTTCCCCAAAGCACAATCCATCCCCATCACCGCAATGATAGGTACCTCAACCTTGAAAATCTCTCCCGTCCAGAAATTCAGTTCAAAGGGCTTTTTAGGCCTTCGGATATCCAGGAGTTCTGCCCCATTTTCCTCTGCCAACTGTTTTAACTGTTCTCTATCGCTCAAATAATCATGCAGCCCATTTACAATCGAAATGCCTTTTCGTAAAGCCTCTTCAATGATGGGCAGCATTTCATCTGGTAAAACTCCTCCAACTGTCGCGACACCTATAATTAAATATTCGACCTCCGGGTATTGCTCAACTGCTTCTTTTAGATCAGCCAGAATGGGAATGTTTCGGCCTTTTCCATCTAACAATTCTCCTGCATCTGAGGAGGCATGTTTGTGGTCAATCACGGACTTAATATCAAATCGGTCGGTTCCACGAATCAATCCATGAGCCGTTTTGGCATTTTCGGTCATGAAGTATCCCTGGGTGAGGACTAGAGCAGGAGCTTTCATAAGAAGTAAAATTTTGCAGAATAATGATACTTAAAAATGCTGGGACATCAAGCCCTCAATACCTTCTTTTGACAGAATTTTTAATTGGTTTCCCTTACTTTCCAATAAGCCTTTCTCCTTGAGGTCTTTGAGTACTCGATTTAAGCTCCGGATAGGCAAAGCCAGGTAATCAGCTAAATCTGCTTTACTAAGAAAACTCTCTTCTTTCTCCCATAAAAGTAAAATCTTGAGGACTTTATATTCCGCCGGAAAGGTCTGCTGGTAGGAAGCTCTTTTTGCAGTATTTTGTAAACGGGTTGCAAATTCCCGAAGGATTAAACGATTGAAGTCGGCATTTTCTTCCAAAAGCCTTTCAAAGAAATCACGCTTTATCCTAAATGCCTGAATGGAAGTCAAAGCAGAAATATTGCTGAGATTTTCTGAACCCAGAACCGCCTCCACTTCACCGACGATTTCTCCCTTTCCCAAAAAAGCCAGGACGTACTCCCTTCCATTTTCCTCCCGAATAAAACACTTGGCAATACCTTCGATTAAAAGAAACAAATCCCCTGCATCATCTCCCTGCCAGATCAGGCTCTCATCAGGCCGAAATTTCTGAAGCTTAATTTCTCTTTGATACGGATGTTTTTCCTGCCAGCGTTCAAAAAATTCAAGTAGCTGCTGATTTGTTTTAATCATGAAAGATTAGTTTTGGGACAAATGACCTTGACAAGCTATTATATTGTCGGTGTTCATTCAAAATGATTTTCGAAAAGATGCGACACATTTTAATAGATACGGATACAGCTTCTGATGATGCGATCGCCCTCATTATAGCATTGAGAAATCCGGAAGTAAAAGTAGAAGCCATAACCCTGGTGGCAGGTAATGTTCCGGTTGAGATGGGCTTACAGAATGCCCTCTATACCTGCGAATTATGTGGTGTGAAAGTACCTCTTTATCGAGGTGCTGCAAAGCCTCTGATGCGGGAATTGGAAACAGCGCAGTTTGTACATGGAGAAGATGGAATGGGAGATATTGGCCTGGATCTGCAAGGGAGAAAAGAAGATGAAGGAAATGCTGTGGATGTTATTATCGATACTATCCACAAATTTGAAGGAGAACTGGAATTAGTTACCCTAGGTCCACTTACAAATATTGCCCTGGCCATTTTGAAAGATCCTTCTATAGTGGGGAAAGTAAAGAAATGCACCATCATGGGAGGAATAGGAGAGGGGGTAGGCAATATTACACCCGTTTCAGAATTCAATATCTGGGTAGACCCAGAAGCTGCCAAAATTGTCTTTGATTCTGGAATGAATATGCGGATGGTAGGATGGGACATTTCGAGGAAATACGCCACTTTCGACGAGGAGCAATCAGCTGAATTAAGAAGCTTAGGGACGAAATACGCGCACTTCACTGTAGACATTCAAAAGACCCTGGTAGAATTTTCGAAAAAAGTAAGCAAACTGGCCGGTTTTGATCTTCCTGATCCCATTGCTATGGCTGTCGCACTTGACCCCTCAGTAGCTACCCGGATCGAAAAGCACAATGTTGAAGTCATTTGTCATGAAGGAAGTACCCGAGGTCAGACCGTTGTTGATCATACAGATATTTCAAAAAGGCCGATGAATATGGATGTGGTGCTAGAAGCTTCCCGTGAAAAATTTCTGGAAATGCTGAAAAATTCATTAGTAGAATAAGTATGGACTATACCCAATTGCCCAAAGTCGAATTACATCTGCATCTGGATTGCTCTTTAAGCTATGAAGTCGTAAAAAAATTCCGTCCAGAGACGACTTATGAGGAATATGAAGCTTCCTTTATTGCCCCCCCAAAATGTACCGACCTCGCCGATTACATAAGCCGAGCTATTAGTGGGGTGGAGCTCATGCAAAGTGAAGAGCAATTGAGGCTGGTTACCCTCGATTTGCTTGATCAGCTAAAAGCAGATAAGGTCATCTATGCAGAGATTCGTTTCGCTCCTTTGCTCCATACACAAGAAGGACTTGGCGCAGATGAGGTAGTTCAAATTGTGAATGATGCAATAGGTGAGGGTATAGAGAAAACGGGCGTAAAAGCAGGACTCATTCTCTGCACCTTACGGCATTTCAGCGAAAAGGATGGAATGAAAACGGTTGGTTTGGTTGATAAATTTAGAGGCACAAAGGTAGTTGGCTTTGACTTGGCTGCAGATGAAGCTGGCTTTCCTATAGATAATCACATCAAGGCTTTTCAATACGCCAAAGAGAAAGGAATCAATTGCACCGCTCATGCAGGTGAGGCAAAAGGAGCAGAGAGTGTATGGGAAACGCTAGAAAATTTTCATCCCCTACGAATCGGTCACGGGGTGAGAAGTGTAGAAGATGAAAAGCTATTGACTTACCTGAAAGAAAAAAATATCCATCTGGAGGTTTGTCCGACCAGCAATGTGCAAACCGATGTATTCCCTGCGATCCAAAACCATAGCTGTAATCAGATTTACAATACCGGAATATCAATGAGCATCAATACCGATGCACGTAGCATTTCTGATGTAAGTCTGGCGGATGAATACCAGACCTTGGAAAATACTTTTGGCTGGGAAAAGACGCACTTCCTGAAATGCAATTTGGAGGCAATTCAGCATGCCTTTATTTCGGAGGAAGAAAAGGAAGAGTTGAAGAAGGTGATGCTTGAGGCTTATGGGGAATAGAGGATAAGACAAGCCTGTCATCTCGACCTTGCGGAGGGACCTTAATTACTTGCCCCAATTTGCCCCAATAATAAACAGAAATCACAAAAGCCATAATAGCTAAATTGCATGTAGATGGTTCGCCTTCGCTCACCATGACAAAACTGACATTCTCTCAAATTACCCACCTACCCATTTACAAATTATTGCGTACCTTCGCGCTATGCAGATTACAGATGAATTGCTGGATCGAATTGAAGCCTTGAGTATGCTCAGTTTCAAGCCGGAAGAGCGCGAGAAAACCAAGGAAGGTTTTCAACGCATGCTGGACTTTGTCGCCAAACTGCAAGAGCTGGATACGACGGGTGTAGAGCCGCTCATTCATATGACGGATGAGGTAAATCGACTGATCCCGGACGAAGCAACAGAACCCCTTCCTCAAAAGCTCGTACTCAAAAATGCACCTGCAAGTGATGATGCCCATTTCCACGTGCCGAAAGTGCTTAACAAATAAGTTAGAAATAGCTGATACATGGATTTGAAGAAATTGCCTTTCCTTCCACTGCATTATTTTTATGTGCTGTTTGAGAAATTCCAGAAAGGCCTTTTCCTGATCTTATTCGCTTGCTTAGTTGGAGTCGGTTTATGGACCCTGGCAGGTTCCGTGTGGCCAGAATTCTTTTCGCTGGAAGTATTGGAGTTGGCGGAGAATGAAGTGGAGAAAGTGCTGATTCAGGAAATCGAGCACAATTATCGGAGTTTCGACCTTTCCCTCAATGCTTACAGAAGTTGGGTGAGTTTTTCTGCAGGCCCCATTCTGCCCAAAGCAGGAATTGTATACGCCTTTACCTTATTGCAGATTCTGGCCTGGTCTGTATTTCTCGCATCTGCCTCGGAAATCAAATCTCGTTGGGCTTATTTGTTTTACATCCTGTATGCTCTTTTCATTTTTGGTTCGGATGTGTTTACCTATCTCATTTCGGATGAAAGTCTGCTCAATGCAGTAGGAAATCTTGACTTTCTAGCCAGAACCCTCAAATTCCTTCTGGCAGCTCCTCCGATTATCCTGGCGCTATGCTTACAAATGAATATTCTCAGATGGACAAGACCCTTGAGACTACTCATTTTTCTTGCCTGGAACCTTATACTATTTGCCTTTCCCTATGCACAAGGAGAATGGCAGGCTCTGCATCAGGTAGCAATAAATGGATATACCTATAATGTTGCCCTGGCGCTACTCTTCTTTTTCTTTATAGGGAAAGAGCCAACGAAGATCCTTTTTGCCGCAACAACTAACAGGCCTGTTAAAAACGCTCGCCTGGACTACCGTTTGATCCTCGCTGCCTGCGTGATCCTTTTGATTGTAGAATTTCTTTGGCTATTTGAATATGTGAACTTCGGTTTTCTTTCTGATTACAACATAGAATTCAGGCCCATTTATTTGATCGTCCTTTCAGCCATACTGATGGTATTTACTTCCCAGAATCATTATCATCAGGTGAAAGAGATTTTTGGTACACAATCCAATTTCAGTTTTATTCTATTAAGCTGGGCTTTGATTGTCATGAGTTTCATGGGATATCAATACTCACTGGGAGATCCGCTTATAAACTTTACCCTGGAAAGAGCTGCAGTTATCTTTTTCCTAAGCATGGGCATCCTTCATACCCTTTTTGTTTTTGTCAATCACCTGCCCCTTCTCAAAGGAAAAGTTAATCTATACTATTTGATGGCAAATGGGAGGGGAAGATTTGAATATTGGATTATCTGGACAGCAGGAATCGTTTCCATTATTTCTGCTGGAGGATATGAAAACTGGAAAAGCTGGGACCTTTTCCAACACAGCTATTATACACAGGCGGGTGATCAGGCATTACTTAAAGGAGATGCAGATAAAGCTACGACTGCCTATAATCTTGCCAGGGGAAATAGCGGAATTAGTCCGAAAGCCAACTATAATTTGGCTTCCATTCTCGTAGCAAACCCTTATAAAGTGGCTGATGCTGTCAGGTATTATCAGGATGCAACTCGTTTGATCGAATTTCCCTATGCACGTATCAATGCTGCAGCTTTATTGGCATTGAATAATCAGCCTGAAGATGCGCGGAAAGTTTTGGA